>NZ_JACYUT010000001.1:0-1673082 GCF_014841915.1 Pseudomonas sp. CFBP 13727 | reverse complement strand
CCATGTGAGAGTAGGTCATCGTCAAGATTCAATTCCGAAACCCCTATCTGCGCAAGCAGGTAGGGGTTTTGTCTTTTCCGGCCTTTGTTGTTCGCGCGTCCCTGAAGCGTCGAATGCCAACAGCGGGCCATGAAAAAGCCCCGCAGCGGCGGGGCTTGGTCTGAACCTTTGATCTATTGACTGACCTCGGCTTCAAGTGCCGCAACCGCTTTGGTCAACTCGTCGTGGCGGCGGATGAATTTCCAGTCGGTTTCATCAATGTAGATGCCGTCACTACTGCTGCCGCCTTCGAGGTCGATGGCGACATGGGCGGATACCTGCGGCTTTACGCTCGCCAGAATCGGGGTAAAACCCAACTGCTGGCTGGTTTCGAGCAGGGCCGCCTGATTGCGCTCGTCGATGTCGGCGGCCTCGTCCAGGTAGTAGGGCAGACGGATGCGGCCGGCCTGATCGCGATCCATCAGGTGCAGCAGCAGGTACATGTTGGTCAGCGCCTTGATAGTCATGGTGGTGCCATTGGACGCTGCGCCATCGATGTCCGTGTGGATGACCGGCTGACCGTTGACCTTGGTGATTTCGAAAGCCAGCTCGAACAGGTCCTTGAGGCCGAGTTGATTGTGGTTCGCCGCGACCATACGGGCCAGATACTCCTTCGCTTCCTCGTTCTTGCTGTCCTGCTCCACACTCTGGTTGAGGTCGAACACGGACAGGGTTTCGCCTTCTTCGTACTGGCCTGCGCTGTGGATGATCTGGTCGATGTGCTTGAGGGCATCCTTGTTGGGTGCCAACACGATGCGGAAGCTTTGCAGGTTGGACACCTGGCGCTTGTTGATCTCGCGGTTGAACAGGGCCAGTTGATGTTCGAGGCTGTCGTAGTCGCTGCGAATGTTGCGCAGGGTTCGGGCGATGTCAGTGACCGCGGCACGACGCGCCTTGCCCAGAGTCAGGGCCTCGTCGGTGCGATGGGCATAGGCGTTGATCAGCAGCTGCAGGCGTCGCTCGACGTTGTCTTCGCTGTCGAACTTGGCCACGCCCTTGAGGCGCACCTGGGCGTACAGGGCTTCGATCTGTCCATCGACACGTTGCAGGCCTTGCCAGCTGTCCTGATAGTCATTGAGCAGGGGCAGCAGGTTGTCCATCGAGTCGTCGACCTGCTCCATGAAGGGCGTACCGAAGGGCAGATCGGCGGGTAGCAGGTGGCGGCGGCGCAGGGCGTCGTCCAAGGTGCGCTGCTTGCTTTCCAGATCGGCGATTTGCCGGCCCACCAGTTGCAGTTTGGCCGACAGTTGTCGGACCCTTTCGGTGAAAGCGTCAATTGCCCGTGCCAGTTCATCCTGAGCGGCCTCGAGTTGGGCCAGCTGCTCGAGCTTGTCCTGTTCCTCGACGCTCAGGGTTTGGGTACGGCGGTAGTCTTCCAAGGCCTTCTGCGCATCCAGGACCTGCTGATACAGCGTCTCGGATCGAGATTTGCTGGCTGACAGGTCGGCCGCCACGCCTTGCTGGGTCTTGAGCTGCTGCAACTCCTTTTCCAGACGTGCACTCTGCTCACGCAGTGCGGCACGATCGGCCAACGCCTGCAGCACAGGCGGCTCGATGGTTGAAAGGTCGATGGACATGCCTGGCAGTTCGAAGCGATCGCCCTTGAAGCGGTCGAGCACGGTCTGCACTGCATCGACCCATGCGTTGCCGTCCTGCAGAACGAGACCGTGTGGCCCCACGGGCAGGCTGAACAGGGCGCCGTTGAACAGGCGCATCAGACGGTCGACATCCTGTTGCGAGAACTCCTCGCGCAGACGGGCGTAGCTGTTGTTGTCGGCATGTTCCAGCTGCTGGCGGATGGACTTGAGGCGGCGTTCGATGTCGCCGACGCGCTCCTGCAGATCCTGGGCGCTGAACTGCCGGGACTGCGCCAGGGCACCGGCCAGCTCGTCGTGGGCATCCTTGGCAGCCAGCAACTGCTGCTCCAGCATGCGCACGTCGGTGACCAGGGCGAAGCGGTTCTTGAGTACCGACAGCTCACCGAGCCAGCGCTGGATGCTCGAGATTTCACGCTCCAGGCGCATCAGTTCCTGGGTGCTGCCGCGTTGATTGTCTTGCAACACGTCCTGTTCGTTGCGGTAGTGTTCGGACTGGATGACCAGCTCTTCCTTGCGTGCCCCGGCGTAGTCCTGCCAGGTGCCGAGCAGCGCGTCGAGCAGGGGTGAAAGGCGGTGCAGCTTGCCGCGCAGAGTGTCACGCTGGGCGACGCCGTTGGCCAGTGCTTCGACCAGAGGACCGGCGGCGACCAGTGCGTTGTAGTCCTGCTCCATGCGCCGGACATCGCGAAAGGCTTCTTCACAGGCCGCTATGTAGTCGACGCTACCTGAACGCAGGCTGTGCTCGAACGCGTCGAGGAACAATTGCTTGAGTTTCGCCGCGGTGATTTCGCGCATGTGCAGCAGGTTGATGAACAGCGCGCGAAAGGTCTTGAGGCTCTGCTCGCTGGTCGAACGCAACGGGATCAGGGTCAGGTCGAGCGGGACGCTGGTATGACCGCCCACCAGCAGGCGCCGCAGTTCCTCGGGCTTGAGTTCGTAGGCCTTCAGGCCTTGGCGTTCCAGGTTGCCGAACAGCTCCTTCTGACGCAGGCAGGTGCCGTCCTTTTGATAGTGGGCAAGGTCCAGTTCACCCGCGTAGGCGAAGAACTGATGGCCGAACCCACCGCCGGGGCCGCGACCGACCACGCCAATCACGTGGGGGCCGTGAGCCAGGACCACTTCGCAAAGGATGTAGCTGGTATCGGTCGCAAAATAGAAGCGTCGCGATTGTTCCAGCGTGTACTTGCCGAAGCTCATGTCGGACATGCGCGCCAGGATCGGAAACTGCAGGGCGTTGATCGAGGCGCTCTTGCCCAGGTTGTTGGCGCCGTAGACCGATAACGGCTGCTCCAGGGGGAACAGTCCGAGGCTGTAGCCTGCGGTATTGAGCAGGGCGAAGCGGCGGATGCCGTAGCGTTCCTGAGTCATGTGTCGAACTCCTCTTGTTCCTGGGCTATCGCACGGGCCAGGGCCTGTTCGTCGGTGCTGTCGTCGTCGTCGACAAGCATCGGCACCGGCAGGGGCAAAGCGCTGTGCAGGCTGGCGGCCAGGTCGCGGTCCTGCTGCACTGAAAGGCACACGTCGAGAAACCGATGCATCGGCGCCAGGAAGCGGTAGATGCCGTTGTCTTCGGCGGTGAAGCCCAGTTGGGTCATGCGCCGAAGGATCTTCTCTTCCAGTTCTTCCTGGGTCTGTACTTCGGCCTGCAGGAACAGGTCGCGGTACTTGTCCAGAAGCGCTGGCAGCTCGTCGCGGCCAAGGCTTCCGCCATCCAGTACGGCGATCGGATCGCGGCCCTGGTCAGCCAGGTGCTCGACCAGGATGAAGGTGAACAGGGAAAGGCGCTGGGCGGTCTTGTTGACTTGCGCGGCGGCCTGCTCGGGCACGAAGTAGTAGAAGCCGCGGGTGTCGCAGACCAGCTCGTAGCCCAGGGCCTTGAACAGGCCGCGGTACAGGTCCTGGAGATTGGACAGCTGTGAATACAACTCCGGATCGCGGCGGCTGATGTGAAAGCCTTTGAGCAGTTCGCGGAAAATCGGCGCCAGGTGAGTCAGTTCGTTCAGGTCAAGATGCATGATCGGTGCTCGCGGAGTGTGCCGAGGCGACCGCGACGGCGGGCTCGGCGCTGGAAAGCAGGGCGAAGGAGCGCAGGCTCAGCTGATGCTCACGGGTGTGGTAGTCGCCGCGTTCGAGGCGCTGTCGGGCGAAGCGTTTGTCACGCGAGAGGCGTGAGAACCAGTACAGCAGGTCGTCGGTGGCGCCATCGGGTTCCTGGTCGAGAAGCCAGAGCATCAAATCGGGCATCGGCAGCGCATTCTCGCAGCGCTCGAGCATCTCCTTGACCGTGCGCGGCGCGCGCTGGGTGCCTGCCGTGTCGCTCTTGTGCGCCTTGGGAAAGGGCGCCGGTTTGGCTTCGAAGCGGGCCAGGGCATAGACGTACGCCTCGACCTGGCTGGCGCTGCCCAGAAAGATGCTCTGAGGACGGCTGAACAAAGGCAGGGCGGCTTGTGGCACGGCGTCCAGGCCCTTGCGGCGAATGGCCGAAAGCGCGAGGGCCGCGCCGCGGGTCACGGCGTTGTGCCGACGTGCTTCCTCGCGCAGTGGCAACAGCAGCTCGCGGGCGTGGCGCAAGGTCAGTTGAGCGCAGGTCTGCATTTCGAGAATGCGCGCGTGGGTACGCAGCAGCATGTCGTCGTCGACCAAGTGGCCGAGGCGTTGCTGTTCACCCAGCAGGCGCAGCAGGACGTTCTCGACCTTGCGCACGCCTTGTTCGAATGCGCCATCGGCGTTGACCAGCTGGATCATCGGTTCGACGTATTCGTCCCAGGTCGCCAGTACCTCGGCGTAGCGCTGGCGCAGGGCTACCTGGCGGTCGCGGGTCTTGGCCCGCTCGGCCACGGCGACCAGGGCCTGTTCGTCATTGGCCAGTTTCTTCAGGACATCACGCACGCGCATGTCGAGCAGCCGCAGTTGCCGCGCCAGGTCGTTACCATCGCGGATGTCGAATGCATCCTGAATGTGTCCGGCCAGGCGTTCGAGGTGGCGCAGGTAGGCTTCGATCTCCAGGCACAGACCCAGCCGGTGCTCGCGGCGCAGGTAGGCAAGAAAGTCGTGGATCTGCGCATTGAGCTCGAAGCGGTTGGGGCTTTTTGCGACAGGTACGAGGATGTCCATCCGGATCCACGTGTCGAGCAGGCTGGTGATCTCTTGGGCAGTGCTTTCCAGGCGCTGGGCAGCCAGTTGCTGGCGCAGTTCGACGAGGCTCAGGGTGCCTTGGTCGAAGTGCTCGCACAGCGGCTCCAGGAGGGCCCAGTGGTCGGCGAGGGCGCGCAGCACGCGCTTGGGTTCGATCATCGGCTGGTCGACTCATGCCAGTAAAAGGGTCGCGATTGTACTGCATGACGAGGCGGGTATTTGCGCTGCGGGCGACGGCGTGCGCAAAACTTGGCGGCACATTGTGTCGAACATCGGTAGAATCCACCGCCTCGACTTACCCACAGATGGCTGACCTTTTGCTCAACGAGTCCCGTCGCCGCGCCTACCTTGACGCCATGCAGGTAGTGCACTGGCTGCCCCGCACCGAACTGCCGTTCGCAGCGCCATCGTGTGCCAGCCTGCTGGAGCATGTCGAGGCGTCGCCGCTGCCAGTGCAGGCTGTGGATCAAGGGGCGGCGGCAGCGCTGCCGANCGGCTCAAGATCGAGGTGCCACGGCCGGGCAGCATACGCCCGGCCGTGGCAGCCGTGGCCGAGGTGGCCGTGGAGGCGCCGGTCGCCAAGCCAGCGAATCTTCCGCCGCGCTTCGCCCTTCAGGTGTTGCGCGCCGGGCCCTGCGTGGTGCTGGTGGAACTGGCCACGGGGCAGGCGTTCCAGAGTCGCGACCCTTCCTATCTCCTGCTCAAGGACATGCTGCGTGCTGCCGGTTTGCCCGATGCGCCACAGATTCTGGGCGAACCGATCCGCTGGCCGCTGCTGCAGCGCGGTCAATTGGACCAGGGGCCGGATGCAGCCTGCGATTTCGTTCAGGGCTTCGTCATGGCTCAGCTAGAACAGGCGCCGTGCACGTGCCTGTGGCTGGTCGGGCTGCCGGCGATTCGTTTTGCCGGGCGGGCCAATGCCGAAGACTACAACCGAGAGTTGGAGGTGGAGGGGCTTGGCGCCGCCTGGGCGTTGCCGGGCCTTGAGTTGTTGATGGATGAACCCGAGCGCAAGGCGGCCGTGTGGCAAGCCATGCGCCGTTTGATACCGCGTTGGAAAAACCGTGATGAGTGATACCGTAAGCTTTCGGCGAATGACCGAGGCGGATCTGGATGCCGTACTGAAGATCGAATTCGCTGCCTACTCCCATCCGTGGACGCGGGGTATCTTTCTGGACGGCCTGAAGTCCTACGAGATCTGGTTGATGTTCGACGGGCAGCAACAGGTGGGGCATGGCGTGCTCAACGTCATCATCGACGAAGCCCATCTGTTGAACATCACCGTGAAGCCTGAAAACCAGGGCCGTGGACTGGGCTTGCAGTTGCTCGAGCGGCTGATGACGCGTGCCTACGAGCTGGGCGGGCGTGAATGCTTTCTGGAACTGCGAGCCAGTAACCAGTCGGCGTATCGCTTGTACGAACGCTATGGTTTCAATGAGATCGGCAAGCGGCGCGACTACTATCCAATGGCCGGGGGGCGCGAAGACGCGCTGGTGATGGCCTGTACCTTGTTCGAGTAGCAGCTGCAGTCACCGCCCGAAATTGCTTCGGGCAGTGATCGGTAGGCATGCTGGACTCAGCGTTTACCATCGAGTGGGTCGATCAGCGCCAGCTCTTCTTCATCCAGGCCATCGCCGCCACCGATGTCGTCTTCATCGACGAGGCTAAGTTCCTGATCAGCGGGTCCGCTGTCGCCTGGCTCATCGGGCGAACGTGCGCCATCCTCACGGATCAGTGTTTCGGGGCTCATGTCGTCGTCGGTCGGATTGTGGTCATCCATCGAAGCGCCGGTCAGTCCTGCTTCGCGGGCGCGTTCGTCAGGCACCAGATGCTCCAGCTCATCTGCAGGGATGGTGTCGCCGATCCTGCCGGTGGGACCGTCGGCGTCATCGAAATCCAGCTCTCGAACCTGACCCATGCGGTCTTCCATGTCGTCGATTGCAGCAGGTTGTGGGGCATCGTAGGGGCGATGGGAATCAGTCATTACGGCAATCCTCTGGTGTGTGTCTAGATAGGGTTGACCCCCGTACGAGTGGAAAGATTCAGCATGATTTGTCCGCGCCGACCGTGACCTTGTGCAGCCATGGCCAGTCATAATCCAAACGATTCTCGAGGGCTGAACATGCATGACCTACAGGAACTGATCGACAACAACGCGCGGTGGGCCGAGGCGATCAAGGAAGAGGATCCGGAGTTCTTCGCCAAACTGGCACGCCAGCAGACACCTGAATTCCTCTGGATCGGGTGCTCGGACGCGCGCGTGCCGGCCAACGAGATCGTCGGCATGTTGCCGGGCGATCTGTTCGTCCACCGTAACGTTGCCAACGTGGTGCTGCACACCGATCTGAACTGCATGTCGGTGATTCAGTACGCGGTCGACGTGCTCAAGGTCAAACACATTCTGGTCACCGGTCACTATGGCTGCGGCGGTGTTCGTGCGGCGATGCAGGATCGTCAGCTGGGGCTGATCGATGGCTGGCTGCGGACCATTCGCGACCTGTATTACGAGCACCGCAAAACGCTGGCGACCCTGCCTACCGAAGAAGAGCAGGTCGACCGATTGTGCGAACTCAACGTGATTCAGCAGGTGGCCAACGTGGGGCACACCAGTATTGTCCAGAACGCCTGGCACCGTGGCCAGGAGCTGTCGGTGCATGGCTGTATCTATGGCATCAAGGACGGCCGCTGGAAGAGCCTGGATGTGACCATCAGTGGCTTCGATCAGTTGCCACCACAGTATCGTTTGCGCGCGCTGGATTGATGGCCAGGAACGAGTGAGCCGCATTCGGGTTCTGAATCGGATGGGCAACGGCTTGGGTCGTGGCCTTTTCGGTAATCAAACGCGAAGCGAGGGAGGCACCATGAAGTCTTATGGCTGGCTGGCACTGATGGCAGCGATGTCGATCGGTAGCGCCAATGCGGCATCCAAGGAAGTCCAGATCAACCTGGTGAGCGCCGAGGGCGCACCCCAGCCGATCGGCACGGTGATGATCGAGGAAACGGCCTATGGCCTGCAGTTCACTCCGCAGCTGAAGTCGCTGCCCGCAGGCGTGCATGGATTCCATGTGCATGCCAACGGCAGCTGCGCGTCGGCGATGAAAGACGGCAAGATGTCGGCGGCGGAAGCGGCAGGCGGGCACTTCGATCCACAGAAGACCGGCAAGCACCTGGGACCTTACGATGCGAAGGGACACTTGGGTGACTTGCCGGCGATCTACGTGAACGCCGACGGTACCGCAACGTATCCCGTGCTGGCCCCGCGTTTGAAAAAGCTCAGCGAAGTGGAAGGGCATGCACTGATGGTGCACGCCGGTGGTGACAACCACGCCGATTCACCGGCGCCGTTGGGCGGTGGTGCGGCGCGGATGGCCTGTGGGGTGATCTGATCACTGTATGAGGCTGGGGAGCAGCGGGCTCGCCGCCCGCTCCGCTCCCACACGTTTCAGAGCTGGACCGGTGTCAGCACAGGCTCGCCGGCGAAGAACGCGCTCAGGTTGCGTTCGACCATCTTCACTGTGTCTTGTGTGGCTTCCGGCGACAGGCCGGCCACGTGAGGCGTCAGGACTACGTTACGCAGCGTTTTCAACGCATCGGGTACGTTGGGCTCGTCGTCGAAGACGTCCAGCGCAGCACCCGCGATGGCTTGCGTCTGCAGGGCGTTCAATAGGTCGGGCGTCGACACGACGCTGCCACGAGCGATATTCACCAGATAACCCTGAGGGCCAAGCGCTTCCAGTACGCCGGCGTCGACGATGGCGCGAGTCTGCGCGCCCCCTGGCGTGGCAACCACCAGAATGTCGCTGGTTGCAGCCAGCTCCACCGGGCTGGAACAGTACCCATAGTCCACACCGGCGCGTGGGCTCCGATTGTGGTACTTCACGCTCATGTCGAAGCCCAACGCGGCCCGTTTGGCGATTGCCAAGCCAACAGCGCCCAGCCCGATGATGCCCAGACGCTTGCCCGCCACCGACGGGCGCATGGTCTTGGCCCATTCGCCTCGGCGCACCGACGCATCGGCGCCGGGGATGTCGCGCATCAGTGCCAGCAGCAGCGCCAGGGTGTGATCTGCCACCGACGATGCATTGACTCCGGCCCCATTGGTCACGGTCAGGCCGTGTGCCTTGGCGGCTGGCAGGTCAACGTTCTCGTAACCCGCACCGAGCACACAGATGATGCGCAGTTTGGGCAGCGCTGCCATTTCATCTGCCGTCAGACCCAGTGGCCCGCGTGTGAGCACCGCATCGATGCGATCAGCGTGTTGCTCGATGGCCTCTGCGCGGGCTGCCGGTGAGGGCGCCATGATCAGCTCGTAGCCTTGATCTTCGAGAATCGACACGTAGTCGTTGATGGTTTCGACCAGCACCAGCACGGTTGCGCGCATGTAGACCTCCGGGTGGGAAATGACGGTCATGGTAGCAATTTAGAGATGGGCGAAAGTGGGTGCGCGAAAAAAAGCGCACCCCTACCCCTCAAGTTGTTTGGGGCGCTTTTTATTCGATAACAATAATGTTAATGCAAATCACTCTATGTTAATTTCCGCCCCGAGATATACCGTTACAAAATGGGCTGGCTTTCGCGGGATCTTCAGGGGAGGGGAAGGTAGATGGCTTGCAATAACAAGATGAATCTCGGCATGAATTCTTTGGCTTTGGTTGTTGCCACATTTGGTTGGCAGGCGATGGTCTCTGCCGAGGAAGCACCGGCCAGGCCTGTGAGTAAGGGCACAGCGCTGCAATTGCAAGACCTGGTCATTACCGAACAAGCACCGGAAAGCCAGCAGACAGTGGGCTACCAGGTACGCAACAGCACTGCGGGTACCAAAACCAGCACACCTTTGTCCGAGACTCCGCGTTCGGTTTCGGTGGTGACACGCCAACGCATTCAAGACCAGGGCTCGCAGACCCTGACCGACATTCTTGGTTACGTACCGGGTATCTTCGCTCCACCTTTTGCTGTCGGTGACGGCCTGGCCGGTGATCTGTTTTCCATCCGAGGTTACAACGCCACGGACTATGGCTACGGGTTGCTGAAGGATGGTCTACGCCTGCAAGGCAATCGCTACGACACCACCACCGAGCCCTATGGCCTGGAACGTACCGAAATCTTTCGAGGCCCCAGCTCGATTCTCTATGGTGAGAATGCGCCCGGCGGATTGGTCAATCTGGTGAGCAAGAAGCCGACCGAAACTGCGCAAGGCGAAGCGAAATTCACCTATGGCAGCAATAACAGGCGCCAGCTTGGGATCGATGTATCCGGCCCGTTGACGGACGATAACCGTATCCTGGGACGAATGGTGATGCTGGGCCGCAATGCCGATACGCAAGTCGACTCGGTGCCGGACGACCGCCTCTACATCGCGCCGTCGATGACTTTCAACTTCAACCAGGACACGGCACTGACCCTGCTGTCCAGCTACCAGCGCGACCGCACCAAACTGCTGCTGGGCTATCCGGCTGCGGGAACGCTGCTCAACAACGTCAATGGCAAGATCGGCAAGGACCAGTTCAACGGCAACCCAAGCTGGGACGACTTCGAGCGCGAAACCTGGACCCTGGGTTACGAGTTCAGCCATCAGATCAACGACGTCTGGCAGTTCCGGCAGAACTCGCGCTACATGGAATCACGTTTGAACCGTCATGAAACCTGGCCGAACAATCTGAATCAGGCTGGCTTCGGAAGTACATTGAGCAGCACTGCGTATGATCGCGACAACAAGTCGATCACATATTCGGTGGACAACCAATTCGAAGGGCACTTCACTTCGGGGGCGCTGGATAACACGGTATTGCTGGGCGCCAGTTACGACCGTACCTCGTTCAATCAGGATTGGAACGCAGGCCTGGGCGGTACTTACAATGTATTCAGGCCGGTGTTCTCGCCGGTGCAACCCAATGCCTCGCAATACGTGCAGAATTCCCAGCTCGATCAGCACATGTACGGTGCGTATGGGCAGTTGCAAAGCAAGTACGATAATTGGATTTTCCTGCTGGGCGGGCGTCAGGACTGGGTACAGAGCCAATACCGCAACCGTGCCAGCGCGGCCCGTCCAGGCAGCGCAGCGGTAGCGGCGACGGATCTTGACGGTTGGGATCATCGGTTCAGCTGGCAGACGGGCGTGATGTACCAGTTCGAAAACGGTATCTCTCCCTACGTCAGCTATTCCACTGCATTCACGCCTGTACAGCAATCGTCGCAGCCCAACGGCGATCTGCTCGATCCGATCCTCAGCGAACAGTATGAAGTGGGTCTGAAGTTCGAGCCCGCGGGCTGGAATACCACCTTCAGCGCTGCGGTTTTCGATTTGACCAAATCTCGCGACGTAGTCGCAGGCAGCAACGGTTTCAGCCAGCAAGTTGGCAAGAGCGAGTCCAAAGGCGTCGAGCTTGAGGTCAATAGTGATGTAACGCGTAATCTGAGCTTGGTCGCGTCGTACACCTACACCGATGCGCGAGTTACCAAGGATGCGCCGGGGTCATTGTTCGAGGATCGTCAACTGACGGGCATTCCGCGCAATCAGGCGTCAACCTGGATGACGTATCGCTTCCTGGAAGGTGCGCTGAGCGGTTTACGCCTGGGCGGCGGCGTGCGCTATTTCGACAGTACCTTTGCCTACACCGCGCCGACACTGTACGGCAAGCTGAAGGCGGGCGATGTGACGCTGGTTGACGCCTTGATAGGGTATGACATCGACAAGCATTGGTCGGTGGACGTGAACGCGAAGAACGTGTTCGACAAGGAATACGTGTCGGGCTGCAACAATGCCGGTCGCTGCTATTGGGGTGATGAGCGCACGGTGCTGGGGACCGTGGCGTATCGCTGGTAATCCGCCGGGCCTGCCAGCCGCCAGACGCCAGAAACAAGAAAGCCCGCACGAGGCGGGCTTCTTGAGGTGACTCACAGACTGCTGTAGACATCTGTGGATCGTACTTGGTGGCTACACAGGGACTTGAACCCCGGACCCCAGCATTATGAATGCTATGCTCTAACCAACTGAGCTATGTAGCCAAGTGGCGCGCATTATTCGCCTGAAACGAAATTGTGTCAACACCCCTTTGCAAAATATTTATGCGTGCGATCAAACGCTTAGGCTGCGCGCGGCGTGCGAGGGTGCGCGCGGCGCGGCGATCAGCCACCGAACCAGCCCAGCTTGATGACGAAGATGATCGACAACACGACCAGTGCCGAATTGAGTTCGCGCCACCGGCCACTCAGCAGTTTCACTGCTGTCCAGGTAATGAAGCCGAAGGCGATGCCGTTGGCGATCGAGTAGGTGAGCGGCATTGCCAGGGCAGTCACCAGGACCGGGGCGGCGACGGTGATGTCGTCCCAGTCGACCTCTGCCAGCCCAGATGCCATCAGCACGGCTACGAACAGCAGGGCGGGCGCGGTGGCGAATGCCGGAACGCTGCCGGCCAGGGGCGCGAAGAACAGCGCGAGCAGGAACAGCACGGCGACCACGATGGCGGTCAGGCCGGTACGGCCGCCAGCGCTGACGCCGGCGGCCGATTCGATATAGCTGGTGGTGGTCGAAGTGCCGAGCAACGAGCCAGCCAGCGCTGCGGTGCTGTCGGCGATCAGGGCGCGGCCCATTTTCGGCATGTGGCCATCCTTGCCCATCAGGCCGGCGCGCTTGGCCACGCCGATCAAGGTGCCGGAGTTGTCGAACAGATCGACGAACAGGAAGGCGAAGATCACGCTGATCAGGCCCACATCGAATGCGCCCTTGATATCGAGTTGCAGGAAGGTCGGCGCCAGTGACGGCGGCATTGATACCACACCCCCGAACGGGGTTACTCCAAGCAGGATCGACACCACGGTGATCAGCAGGATGCCGATCAGCACCGAGCCACGGACCTTGAGTGCCTCGAGTGCGACGATGATGAAGAAGCCGAGGATCGCCAGTACCGGTTCGGGTTTCGACAGATCACCCATGCCGACCAGAGTGGCCGGGTTGGCAACCACGATCTTGGCGTTTTGCAGCGCAATGAGTGCGAGGAACAGGCCGATGCCCGCAGCGATGGCCGACCGCAGCGGCAGGGGAATGCTGTTGATGATCCATTCACGGATGCGGAAGATCGACAGCAGGAAGAAACACACCGCTGATATGAAGACCGCACCCAGTGCAACCTGCCAGCTATGGCCCAGGTGCAGGACCACGGTGTAGGTGAAGAACGCATTGAGGCCCATGCCCGGTGCCAGGGCAATCGGGTAGTTGGCGATCAGGCCCATGATCGCCGAGCCGATGGCGGCGGCCAGGCAGGTGGCCACGAACAGCGCGCCCTTGTCCATGCCGGTTTCGCCAAGAATGCTGGGGTTGACGAACAGGATGTAGGCCATGGCCAGGAACGTGGTGACCCCGGCGAGGATTTCCGTGCGCACGGTGGTGTTGTGCGCTTTCAGCTTGAAAAATGAGTCCAGCATGTTGCTCCCCTGGGGCGATGGGCGCCGTGGATCGTGCGGCGACGGTGTGTGTAGCGAGCAAGCCCGATCGAGCGTTGGCCGTGTGCTGAAACATAACTGCTTGGTCAGCTTTTGCGGTTTGCCTGTAGCAGGTTCCGGGCCATGTCGACGAACCCCGCTGCGCATGCGCCCTGGGTAATGCGTTGCGGTGCGGTTGCCACTTCCGGTTACACAACCGCTGCACTCATTGGAGGCGTGCATAGGTGGGCAGATGCACCAAAGCGAAGCCGCAGCCGATGGGGCGTGCTCGACGCTGCGGGCAAAGGCTGAGAAAGTTGGTTGGTCTGAATCTTGCTGCAGTGGCATTTTGCTGGCGCCACGTTTCCGTAGGTACCTGCATTCTCCGTGGAGTTGTCGGACATGCATGCTTTGTTGTCGCCGGGTATCCGGTTGCTGGGTCGCTATGGTTTCGCCCGCAAGTTTCAGCTGCTGTTTCTCTTGTTCATGCTGCCGCTGGTCGGCAGCCTGTGGTTGCTGGGCGAGGATTTTCGCGACCGGCTGGCGGTGATCGATGCCGAGCGCAGCGGCGTGCATCAGTTACTGGCGCTCGACAGCCTGGATGCGCAACTCTCGGCGCAGCGCAATCGTGCCGCGCGCTGGAAGGCGGTGGATATCCAGCGTCAGCCGACGCCCCAGGCCCAGGCCGCGATCGCGGCGTTGGAGGCGGCCGCACCGGGGATTCAGGCATCGCTCGATAAACTGGCCGCTGAGCTGGCACACGAGAAGGCCCCTGCCGACACTCTGGAGCGAATGCAAACGGTGCAAACCGCGACCAAGGGTCTCGACTTGGCAAGCCTGCGCCAGGTGGGCTGGTGGCCCGATGGATACGATCGTTTCACGACGGCGCTGACGTCGGTGCAGGTGCTGCGCGAACAGATTGCCATGGCCAGCGGGTTGATCGTCGATCCGTGGCGCGAAAGCTATCTGTTGATGCAGATCGCCACTCAGCAAGCCCCTGATCTGATCGAGCGTGTGGGGCGTCTGGGTAGCATTGGCCAGTCCTCCCTGGTCGCCGGGCAATTCAGCCTGCAGAGTCGTTTGCAGATGCGTGACCTGCGCAGCCGTATCAATGATGCGCGCGAGCAGCTGGTGAAAGCCGGTGGCACGCTGCAGCAACGCCTGCCGCAGCAACTGCGTGGCTGGGACGAGCAGTATCAGCAGGCACTGGGTACATTGGACGGTGAGTTGAAGCGTCTGGATGACAATCTGTTCGGCGGCGACATCAAGCTGTCTGCGGCCCAGTTCGAAAGCAGTGTGGACAGCATGCTCGGCGCCCTGAACGGCTTGCGTCACGAGTCGCTGATGTCGTTGGAGGTGCGCCTGGATCATTATCATGACCAGGCCGTTCGCCAGCTGATTCCGGGCGCGACGGTGTTCGCCCTGCTGCTGTTGGCGGCGCTGTACCTGTTCGTGTGCCTGCAAGCATCGATCCGCCGCAGCGCCAGTGGCATTACCACCTTGGCGCAATCGCTGCGCGACGGTGACCTGAGTGTGCAGGTGGCGGTGCAGGGGCGCGATGAGCTGGCGGCGATCAGTACGGCGCTCAATGCTGCCGTGGTGCAGTTGCGTGGCAGCCTGCTGGGCGTCAACCACGAAACCGTGCAACTGAGCCAGGCGGTGGTGACGCTCAACAGCCAATCCAGCGGCACGCTCGACGAGGTCGAGGCGCAGCAACAGCAGATCAGTCAGATCGCTGCGGCCGCCACCGAGCTTGCGGCCACCTCGCAGGGCGTGGCGCGCAGTTGCGAACTGGCTTCGGGCAGCGCCCAGCAGACCCGGCAGATCGCCGAGGACAGCAGCCGTGACAGCCAGCGCACGACGGCCAGTATTCAGCAGCTCAACCAGCGCTTGAACGACACGGCGCAGGCCCTGGGCCGGGTCAGCGAGCAGGGCCAGCAGATTCAGTTGGTGGTGGATGCGATTCGCGGCATTGCCGAACAGACCAATCTGCTGGCGCTCAATGCGGCCATCGAGGCGGCGCGGGCGGGCGAGCAGGGGCGCGGGTTTGCAGTGGTGGCCGACGAGGTACGCAGCCTGTCACAGCGCACCCAGGCTTCGACTGGGCAGATTGCCGGTACGGTGGAAAGCCTGCGCTCGACGGTCAAGCAGGCCGTGGAACTGATGCAGGCCGCGTGTGGCCAGGCGCAGGTCGATGCGCAGTCGGTTATGGGCCTGGGTGAACGCCTGGGTGAGATTGCCGGGGCGGTGCAAGGGGTGACCGATACCTTGGCGCAGATCGCTACGGCGGTGGAAGAGCAGGCGGCCACGGCAGATGAGGTGAGCAGCAACATTCAGCAGGTGGACCAGGCGGCGGTGCGTCTGCTCGATGGCGCGCGGGCGGTGAACCAGGCGGCGGATCGACTGGGGCAGGGGAGCCGAGTGCTGAGCGAGAATACGGCGCGGTTCAATCTGGGGTAGGGCGAAGGACCGCTCCTACGGGTGAGTGCGTGTGCAGTTCGTAGGAGCGGTCATTGGCCGCGAAGCAGTCGATGCGGTCTGTCTGATGGACCGCGGGACGGCTTTCGCGGCCGCGGACCGCTCCTACGCGAGGGCGCGCGTCAGGCCTGGGCGGTTTCGGCCGGGGAGACGATGCTGGTTTTCATGCCACGCGAACGGCCTGAGCTGAGGTAGGCGGCGATCGATTCCTGGGTCACCTCGCCGAGGAATACGTTCTCGGCGTCCAGCACCGGCAGCCACGAGCGGTTGAACTCGTACATGCGCGACAAGAGGATGCGCAGGTGCTCGTCATAGGCAGCCGTGGCGTTGAACTCGCGCAGGAAGTCGACGCAGCTGCCGGCCTGGCGATGCAGGTCGCGTCGGCGAACATAACCCATGGCCTTGTTCTGCGCATCGGTCACCACGACGTAGCGGCGGTCGTGTTCGTCCATCAATTCCAGCGCATCGGCCACCGGCGTTTCCGGGCTCACCGAAGGCGCATTGTCGGCGGCGTCTTCGGCCTTGACCAGCAGCAGGCGCTTGAGCGTGCTGTCCTGGCCGACGAAGTTGCTGACGAAGTCGTCCACCGGATGGGCCAGCAGCGTGTCGGGATGGTCGATCTGCAGCAGCTTGCCGGCGCGGAAGATGGCGATCTTGTCGCCCAGCTTGATGGCCTCGTCGATGTCATGGCTGACCATGATCACGGTCTTGTTCAAGGCCCGCTGCATTTCGAAGAACTCGTTCTGGATCATTTCGCGGTTGATCGGATCGACCGCGCCGAACGGCTCGTCCATCAGCAGCAGCGGCGCTTCGGCGGCCAGGGCACGGATCACGCCGATGCGCTGTTGCTGGCCGCCCGAGAGTTCGCGCGGATAGCGGTGCAGGTATTGCTTGGGCTCCAGCTTGATCATGCTCATGAGTTCGCGGGCACGCTCGGCGCAGCGCTTCTTGTCCCAGCCGAGCAGGCGCGGGACCACGGTGATGTTCTCCTCGATGGTCATGTTGGGGAACAGGCCGATCTGCTGGATGACATAGCCGATGTTGCGACGCAGGGTGACCTCGTCCAGGCCTGTGGTGTCTTCGCCGTTGATCAGGACTTTGCCGGAGGTCGGCATGATCAATCGGTTGATCATTTTCAGCGTGGTGCTCTTGCCACAGCCCGACGGCCCGAGGAATACGCAGATCTCGCCTTCGTTGACGGTCAGGCTTACCGCGTCGACGGCTTTGACTTCCTTGCCGTTGCTGTGGAAGGTCTTGGTCAGGTTCTGAAGTTCGATCATTTCAATAATCCTTTGGGGGTCAGGGCGCGTTGCAGCCATTGCAGGAGCAGGTCGGCGATGATCGCCAGGACACTGACCAGCACGGCGCCGACGATGAGCATCGACATATCGCTGCGGCTGATGGAGGTGAGGATGAGAACGCCCAGGCCGCCGGCGCCGATGGTGGCAGCAATGGTCATGACGCCGATGTTCATCACCACGGCGGTGCGCACGCCGGCGAGGATGACCGGTACCGCGATGGGCAGCTCGACCATGCGCAGGCGCTGGCCGAAGGTCATGCCGATACCTTTGGCGGCTTCACGGATGCCGGGCTCGACGCCGGTCAGTGCCAGGTAGGTGTTGCGCAGGATCGGCAACAGCGAATAGAGAAACACCGCAGTGATGGCCGGTAGCGGCCCCAGGCCTTGGCCGAACTTGGAGTAGAACGGCAGCAGCAGCCCGAACAGGGCGATCGAGGGAATGGTCAGCAGCACCGTGGCGCAGGCCTGCAGAGGCCCCGCCAGTGCCGGAAAGCGCGTCATCAGGATGCCGATCGGCACGCCGAAGACGATGGCCAGGCTGACCGCAATGCCGACCAGAGTGATGTGCTGCCAGGTCAGTTGCAGCACCAACGGCCAGTCGAGGTGGGAGAAGGTGTCGAGGAAACTCATGGCTTCTCCTGGGCTTGGTCGGTGATCGGATGGGCCTTGAGAAACTCCGCCGCTACCACCGTCGGGCTGCGGTGCTCGACGTCGACCTGCGCATTGAGTTCGCGCATGGTGGCATCGTCGAGCATTTCGGCCAGGGGCTTGAGCTGCGCAGCCAGTTGCGGATGGGCATCGAGCAGCTGCTGACGGACCACCGGTGCGGCGGTGTAGTCGGGGAAGTACTCGAGGTCGTCTTCAAGCAGCTTGAGCTTGAAGGCGTTCAGACGCCCGTCGGTTGTGTAGACCAGACCGGTGAACACCTGCCCATTGCGCAGCGCGGTGTAGACCAGGCCGGCGTCCATCTGGCGAATGTCACGGCGGGTGAATTTCAGGTCGTAGGTTTGGGTCAGTCCCACCAGGCCGTCCGACCGGTTGGCGAACTCGGTGTCCAGGGCCAGGATATGGCCTTTCTTCGGCTCGTCGATCAGCACCTGGTTCAGCTGGCTGATGGTGTTGACCTGAGGATAGGCCTTGGCCACTTCTTCAGGCAGCGCCAGGGCATAGGTGTTGCTGAACCGCGAGGGCGTCAGCCACACCAGGCCTTTCTGGGCGTCCAGTTGCTTGACCCGCGCGTAGGTGGCGGCGCTGTCGAGTTTTTCGTCGATGTGGTTGTAGGACACCAGAGACACCCCGGTGTATTCCCAGAGCATGTCCAGCTGACCGCTTTCCTGGGCGCTGCGCGCCAGGTTGCTGCCCAGGCCACCGGTGACGCGTACGTCATAGCCTTTGCTGCCCAGGTACTGCGCGGTGATGGCCGCCAGTACGGTCTGCTCTGTGAACACCCGGGCGCCGAGGCGGATCACCGGTCTGTCTGCGGCGTGCACGACGCCGGCGCACAACAGGGCCAGGCCCAGTACGATGCTTAACTTCTTCATTGAATTCATTCCTTCGCTCAGCGAGTCAGCCCACGTTCGAACCACAGGCGGCTGACCAGGGTCACGATGCCGTCCAGGATCAATGCCAGCAGCGCGGTGCAGGCAGCGCCCAGCAACAGTTGTGGCTGATTGTTCAAGGCGATGCCGGGGAAGATCAGGCTGCCCAGGCTATTGGCGCCGATCAGGAACGCCAGGGGCGCGGTGCCGACGTTGATCGCCAGCGCCACGCGTACCCCGCCGACCATGATCGGCACGGCGTTGGGCAACTCGACCTTGAACAGCACCTGGCGCGGCGTCATGCCGATGCCGGTGGCGGCTTCCTTGAGCGAGCCCTGAACGTTTTTCAAGCCCTCGTAGGTGTTGCGCACGATGGGCAACAGGGAGGCAAGGAACAGCGCGAAGATTGCAGGACCACTGCCGATGCCAAGGATGCCGAGGGCGATGGCGAGTACTGCCAGGGGTGGAATGGTGTTGCCAATGTTGAAGATCTGCATGAAGCGTTCGGCACGCTTGACCATGCTGGGTCGACTCAACGCGATACCGGCGGGGATGCCCACCAGCAGTGCGGCAAACATCGAGACCAGCACCAGGATCAGGTGCGCTTGCAGGTAGAAAATCAGATCTTCGCGGTAGTGCTCGATGGTACTTATGCCGATCCAGTGGACCAGCAGGGCCAGGACGGCAACGATAATAGCGCCCCCTAACAGCCCTTTGCCATAGCGATTAGCCACAGGCGGACTCCTTTTTTCAGTCGGCGCCTACCGGGCCTGCGATGAGCGCTCGGGCGAGCGATCGGCCCAGGTAGGACGCGAATAGCAGCTCGCGCGGTGCGAGCCATAAGCGCAGCCTCGTCAGGCTAACTTGCTGATTTTGCAGCCCCTGACGACTCAACGAATCAGGGAGTGGACGTCTCCGTGCGGCGAGAGGTTCCCACAGTGAGGCAGCATTTGGCCACCTTTTATGACCATAAGGCTTGCATGAGATGGCGTTCGAGGGGGAGTTACCCGAGGCATTTGACGCGGCTTGCGCCGCTGCTACAGGGGTTCGCGGTGTTTGTAGCAGCGGCGCGAGCCGCGTCAGGGGGTTTTGCGATTTCCCAGACGATAGATCAACAGCGTCACCGAGTCGGCATTCTTCAGCAGGATCTTTGAACGAATGTCAGCGTCGATCAGAAACCGCTGGCGTGCGTCGTCCAGATTGGGTGAGCCCGCCAGGCGCAGGATCAGGGCGCGCCCCTTGCGGTCTTCGTTGAGGATGTCGCGCACCTGCCCGGTCGTGTCGTCGCGGACAATGAACAACTTACGCTTGGGGGTGAGGTGCGAGAACGATTCGTCGTGCTGACGCTCCAGCCACGCACGCCTCACGCCTGGCTGCAACCGATCGGCATAGGGCATCGCCGCTTCGATATAGTGGATGTCCCGGGTGTTGCATGCAATATGGGTGAACTCATGCAGCAGGACCATCGCCTTGCTCAGGGCGTTCGTTTCAGCGATGGTGTATTTCGGATCGAGTGGCAGGAGACGTGCCGTCTCAAAATCGAAGAATTCATCTGTCAGAAACATCTGACCTTGTGGATCCTGTACGGACACGAAGGCAATGCCCACGGCTGACTGCGCGCTCAAGCGGCTTGCCATCACGTAGCGTCTCGAGGTTACTGGCGAGTAGGCGTGCGATGCCATGACCCGGGCCATTTTTTCCAGTACGCCTTGGACCCGCGCGATCAATGAGTCCGTGACCTGAGAGACGCCGAAGAACTGCTTGAGCACTTCCAGGGTATGGGTTTTCACGCTACCGACCAGCCGTGCTCTTCGCAGGCTGTCCAACGCATTGCCCAGATAACCCAAGGCATCGCGGTGGGCCCGGTGCAGGACGCTGGCGCGGTGCGGGCGCAATTGGCGGATCTGCCGGCAGCCCACGGCATGGATGACGATTTCATCACGGGTCAGCGTCCAACGCACCAGTTGGCTGCCCAGCCTGCTCGGTACGCCGCCAGCACTGATTGCAAGGTTCTGCCCAGGATCGATTACCCAAGCCTGCTCGGTATCCAGCAGCAACCTAGGGCCTAGTTCATCGTCGCGCTGCCCGACCAGGTACCAACGATCCTGTTCCTGGCGAGCGCGATATGCCTTGCCGTTGAGGCCGATGTAGTGCGTCTGGTCGCGGATGTTCAGGTAAGTGCACGTGGACGGCTGAAAAACGAACGTGCGCAGCGTTTCGATGGGGGCCTCGTAGCGCGCGAGTGACAGGCCGTACTCCGGGGCGCTGCGCACGGTTTGCCAGAAGCGCTCGCGTACGTTGTCTTGAAGTGCACGCTGCGTCATCCCCTGACTGATCGCCAATCCCTGTACAAGCACGCAGGTCAACTGCGCCAGTGTTTGCCCCCAGCTGTTGTGCTGCACGTTCTGGGCGATGTTCAGCACAGCCAGTTCGGCTTGCCAGGCGGCCACGGCAAGCCCGACCTTGCCCGGCAGGAACATGCTCAGTTGCTCCCAGACCAGGCTCATCACATTGATCAGCGCCTGCCAGCGAACTTGCTCCGTGGTAACCAGTTGAGTGGCGGCGAGAGCCTGCAGATAAAGGCCGTTCTCGACGAATAGGTACCGCAGTGCGTTACCGGCAATAGGGTTGCAGGCCAGCTCCGGGCCTGTCGAGGTGCTCTGCGTCAGGGTGAAGTCGGTGTCCCCAACGCGGCCCAGGTGCGGCTCGCTGAAGCCGCCATGGGCATAGCGCGGGCGCAGGCTGACAGGCATGCGCGCGAGCAGTCGCGCCTGCAGGGCAGTGTCGCTGGCAAGGGCGGCAAGCAGGGCCGTACCACTGTCGAAGGCTTGAAGGGTATGGGTGGCTTCATAGGGCAGGTACAGCACCAGCGGGCCGTCTTCACCGGCCCTGAACAGATAGCAGCCGGGCAACGTGTCTGGTTTCATTCCCGGCTTGGGGATCAATTGCAGCGGGGTCAGCAACACGACATGGCCGTTCAGCGGCTGTCGCAAGATGGGGTCCGGCATGCAGACCACGCGAGTGATCAGTTCGACCGCCTGCATGGGCAGGTTGTGCTTGAGCCGGGCTCGCCAGGCGCACTCCAGCAACTGCGCCGGTAGCTGGCGGGCGTACAAATTTAGCCGGCGAGGGTAATCGAGGTCTGAGGGGTCGAAGGTCTGTTTGAGCAGGGCCTGATAGTGCGAGCCTAGATTCACCTCCCGTACCAATCGGCGGCAGTAGTCGGCATTCAACACGGCGGGCGCCACATGGCCCTCACCCAGTTCGATGCGGGCGATGGCGTCGTCCCAGTCCCGGAAGTGATTCAAGGCGTATTCGATCAGGCTTTGTCGCCGCACGACCGAGGCGGCGGGAAGGCTGGAAGGAATTTCACCCGAGGGTACCAAGGCAGGCACGTATCGCGCCGTGGTGATGAAGATCGCTTCGGGGTCGAAGCGTTTTGCAGTGAAGTCTTTGTCCAGATGGTGCTGCAGCACGCCGCGGGCATAACTGCTGATATCAGGAACGCCGAACAGATAGTCGTCTTCGGCCGGGCTGGCCAGCAGATTCAACCCCAGCACGCGCAGGTAGTGCTGCTGGTCGTCGACTGCCGCCCGCTGCAACCAGGCAGGCAGGGCAGCTTTGGCGGCCAGGCCACGTGCCATATCTTCCATGCGCTGCATCTGCCGTTGCAGGCTGTCGAACGCCATGGCCTCGCGAAGCAGAGCAGGCAAGGAGTCGGAGGGCCATGCTTGGTTGCGCAGTTGGTCGAAGGCTTGCAGCTTACTTCGTTGTCGGGCCTGGCTTTCCAGGCTGTTCAATGTATTCAGTGCATCGCCCGCAAAGGCTGTCCAGTTGCTCAGGCCAGGCCCGAGGTCGGTCGGCTGCTCAGACCATTGCATGGCGTCACGATGCGCGGCATCCAGAGACTCGAAGAGTTGAAAGCCCGTTTCATGAGCCCAGATCACAATGGTTCCGCTGGCATCGGCTGCCTGGCTCAACATCATTGCATCGGCATTGGCTTGCGCAGGATGACCGCTTCTGTGCTGCCAAGCCTGTACGGAATCACCGCGCAGAAACGCTTCGACCAGCGGCGAGGTCGCTGATCGACTCTGCTTGAGTAGCGCCCATTCGAAACCGAACAACCAGCGCCGCAACGAGCGTTGGTAGGCCTGCCCGGTGGCTTCACGGTGACTCAGTGCAGTTTTCAGCTCGCGGTAGAGGCTGCGCCGAGCTTGGCTGGTGATGTGCTCGATCAGCAGGCATGGCAGCTGATTCAGAACCTGACGTGTGCCTTCGGCAACCACCGTGAACACCTGCCAACGCCTGCCAGCAACGGCGGCGAGTGGTTCGTTTGCCCAGATACTGGCGACCCATGACGTTGCGGCAGTGGGCCGTTCCAAGTCCATGAGGTAAAGCGAACGGGCAGGAGGTCCATTTGGCAGAATGCACGCCAATTGCAGCTCCAGGGCTTGAAGTGCGGCCACACGCAAGTCAGGGCCGCGCTTGAGATAGCCGGCGTACTGGATTTGCAGCTCGGTCAGATGATTTACCACGCGCTGCGGTTTTTGCAGGTCGGTTTGCGCTGCGCCGGTGAGGCGCATCAAGCTGGCTGGGCTGTCCCGTGGGTCGGCAGCGAACGGCGCGGCGAGCCTCTGCAGGCTTGGCGCCAGGCGCTGATGCAGGCCCAGGGCTTGCTCGCAGAGCGTGTGGCGGTCTCCCATGAATGCAGCAGGTGGGCTGTTGGACAATATCGAGTGCTGTACTTGCAGCAGACGTCGGGTGTAGCTCGCCAGACCGAAAGAGGAGGGGGGCTCGGCTACCAACTCAATATCAATGATAGGCAGTGTCTTGAACGTCGGCTGTTGTGCGTTGGGTACGCAGGGCAGCCATTGGGCACGCTGCCCCAGATCGGTCAGTGCTGCCAGGAGTGCCGAGCGGTCGGTGTAACGCACCAGCCCGCTCGTGGCGCTGAACAGGTAGCATGCAGCCGCCGCGCGCTCGTTGGCCAGTACCAGGGTATTGATCAACGGCTGCTGGCGGCCCTCGGCAGTTGATCCATGGAGGATGAAGCCGGTACGAGGCGATGGCTGGACTTGGCCCTTCAGCCAAGCCCAGAGTTGATCATGCTCAACGGCTGGCAGCGTGCCGTCCCATTGCGTACGGGCAAGATCAGTGATCAGCTGCGTGCGCAAGTGGCGGGTCAGCCGTTCGGCGGGTAGCTCTGATCGGGGGGCTCCTTCACGCCAGTAGTGGGCGAGCAGACTGGCCATGGCGGCCTCTGATCCACTGCTCACCAGCTCCTCTGAGCTTGGTTGATCCAGTAACAACTGACGCCACTCGCGTAGCTGCTCACTCAGACGATGCTGAATGTCCAGCATCAAGGTATCGAACACCGACCCTTCCATGAGCGTGACCTGCATCTCGTGGAGTTCGCCAAGGCGCATCAGCCGACGTTCTGCCTGCGAAAGCAGGTAGCTCAGCCCCGGATCGTTATCAGGGCTGGCCAACCGATCCAGCAGGTAACGCTTCAAACGACGCCGATCATCGAACAACTTCAAGCCGCAGATTGGGTGGTAGTGGGCCACCCAATCGTGCTGCGTCGTACTGATCAACAGGCTCAAGGGTAATTCGACGGCAGTTCCTTGCGCGGTGATGATGCTCAACCCGTCCACGCGCATTTCGTCTTGTGCCTGAGGTTGGTGATCGCGCTCGGGCTTGGCAAGTTGGCGCAACCATTGAGTCCCTTCAGGCGTCAGGAGTGAGTGGGATGAGTCGCTAAGGTGGCGCATGAAGCGTTGTGCCAGCGCGCGGCTGTGAAACCAGGGCAGTGGTGGGGTCGTCATTGGCAGCTCCAGGGGCAATAGGCACCGCTGCGGGCTTCGACGTGTCGAGCCCTGCGATGGAGGCGATACGTTGCCTGCGCTGCAGCGCTGCGCGGTGGTAGATATTGCACAGCCCTGCGCCCAGACCTGGCCGCAACCGGTGTGGCGCACAGTGGCCTCAACGCTTGGAACTGGGCTATAATCCGCGCCCTTTTTCATTCCCTCGCCAGGCGATCCCCCATGACCCAACAGGCCGCCGAAGTCGCGAAGCGCCGCACTTTCGCCATCATTTCCCACCCGGATGCGGGTAAGACCACCATCACCGAGAAGCTCTTGCTGATGGGCAAGGCGATTGCCGTGGCCGGTACGGTGAAGTCGCGCAAGTCCGACCGTCACGCGACCTCCGACTGGATGGAAATGGAGAAACAGCGCGGGATCTCCATCACGACTTCCGTGATGCAGTTTCCCTACCGCGAGCACATGGTCAACCTGCTCGACACCCCGGGCCACGAAGACTTCTCGGAAGACACCTACCGCACCCTGACCGCAGTGGACTCGGCGCTGATGGTGCTCGACGGCGGTAAAGGCGTCGAACCGCGGACCATTGCCCTGATGGATGTCTGCCGCCTGCGCGACACGCCGATCGTCAGTTTCATCAACAAGCTGGACCGTGACATTCGCGACCCGATCGAGCTGCTCGACGAGATCGAGGCGGTGCTCAAGATCAAGGCGGCGCCGATCACCTGGCCGATCGGCTGCTATCGCGACTTCAAGGGCGTCTATCACCTGGCGGACGACTACATCATCGTTTACACGCCAGGCCATGGCC
This sequence comes from Pseudomonas sp. CFBP 13727, assembly GCF_014841915.1. Classification (NCBI taxonomy): domain Bacteria; kingdom Pseudomonadati; phylum Pseudomonadota; class Gammaproteobacteria; order Pseudomonadales; family Pseudomonadaceae; genus Pseudomonas; species Pseudomonas sp. CFBP 13727. The sequence continues at coordinate 1,647,943 of NZ_JACYUT010000001.1, read as the reverse complement.
ACGAGCGCACCGATGTGAAAATCATCGAGAAGCTGGACTCCGACGAGGCGCGCGCGCACCTGGCCGACGAATACGACCGCTTCGTGGAACAGCTGGAATTGGTGCAGGGTGCCTGCCATGAGTTCAATCAGGACGAGTTTCTGAACGGTCAATTGACGCCGGTGTTCTTCGGTACGGCGCTGGGCAACTTCGGTGTCGACCATGTGCTCGACGCCGTCGTGAACTGGGCGCCACGCCCTTTGCCGCGAGTGGCGAACGAGCGGACCGTGGAACCGGTGGAAGAGAAATTCACCGGCTTCGTGTTCAAGATCCAGGCAAACATGGACCCCAAGCACCGTGACCGTATTGCCTTCATGCGCATTTGCTCGGGCCGTTACGAGAAAGGCATGAAGATGCGCCACGTGCGCACCGGCAAGGACCTGCGCATCGGCGACGCCCTGACGTTCTTCTCCTCCGAGCGCGAGCAGCTGGAAGAAGCCTTCGCCGGCGACATCATTGGCCTGCACAACCACGGCACGATCCAGATCGGCGACACCTTCAGCGAGGGTGAAAGCCTGGGTTTCACCGGCATTCCGCACTTCGCCCCGGAGCTGTTCCGTCGAGTGCGGCTCAAGGATCCGCTCAAGTCCAAGCAGTTGCGTCAGGGCTTGCAGCAGCTGGCCGAGGAGGGCGCCACCCAGGTGTTCTTCCCCGAGCGCAGCAACGACATTATCCTGGGTGCGGTCGGCGTGCTGCAGTTCGACGTGGTCGCCAGCCGGCTCAAAGAGGAATACAAGGTGGAATGTGCCTACGAGCCGATCACCGTATGGTCCGCCCGCTGGATCGAGTGCGCCGACAAGAAGAAGCTTGAGGAATTCAGCAACAAGGCTGCGGAAAACCTGGCCCTCGATGGCGGTGGGCACCTGACGTATCTGGCCCCGACCCGGGTCAACCTGGCGCTGATGGAAGAACGCTGGCCAGACGTGAAATTCCGCGCCACCCGCGAGCACCATTGATCGATCCGATCCGGGCCTCAGTGACGGATCTGGTTCCAGGTCCGGGTACGTAGCTGCTCGATATCGGCGGGCATGGGTTGCAGCAGGAACAGCTTGCTCATGACCTCGGCGCTGGGATAGATCCGCCGATCACCCTTGAGCGCAGGGTTGACCCATTCATCGGCGCCCTCGTTGCCATTGGCGTAGTGCACGCTGTTGGTGATGTCGGCCATGACCTTGGGTTCGAGCAGGTAGTTGAGAAAGGTGTACGCAGCATCCTCGTTCGGCGCATTGGCGGGGATGGCGACCATGTCGAACCACATGGTCGAGCCCTCGCGCGGCAACGTGAACTCGATCTCCACGCCCTGGCCCGCCTGTCTGGCCTGGGTCTGCGCCTGCAGTACGTCCCCGGAAAAACCCACTACCGCGCACAGCTTGCCTTCGGCCAGTTGATGGCTGTACTCCACCGAATCGAAATAGCGTACGTAGGGCTTGATGCTCAGCAGCAGCGCGCGGGCCTTGTCGTAGTCGGCAGGGTTCTGGCTGTGCGAAGGCAGGCCCAGGTAGTTGAGGGCCATGGGCAGCAGTTCGGGACCGATATCGAGGATGGCGACCCCGCATTTCTGCAGGCGAGCGATGTTTTCCGGTTTGAACACCAGGTCCCAGGAATCCACTGGGGCATCGTCGCCGAGCGCCGCCTTTACCTGCTTGACGTTGTAGCCGATGCCGCTGACGCCCCACAGGTACGGAAAGCCGTAGCGGTTGCCGGGGTCGTTGGTTTCCAGGGCGCGCAGCAGCGCGGGGTTCAGGTACTTCCAGTTCGGCAGGCGAGTGCGGTCCAGCGGCGTGAGGTTGCCGGCGCTGATGTGGCGGTTCATGAAGTGGTTGGAAGGGAAGATCACGTCGTACTTGCCGGGCGCTTCGCGCAGGCGTTTTTCCAGGGTTTCGTTGCTGTCGAAGGAGCTGTATTGGGTTTCGATGCCGGTCTGGCGCTGGAAATTGGGCAGGGTGTCGGGGGCGATGTAGTCGGGCCAGTTGTAGATGCTGAGCGTGCCGGCGGCGAACGCCATGGGCGTGACGAGCGTCAGTGCGGCGAGGGCCAAGCGAAGCATGTGGTGATTCCTGAGCCGCCGTTGATTGCCTACTGTAATCATAGAAACGAAGTGGGGGAAGGCCCGTGGCTGCATAGAGCTGCGCGCTGCGCCGCGACAGCGGTATAGTGCCCGGCGCACCCTGTCATCGAGGAGATCGCCGTTGCGTTGGGTATCATGGATGCTGGCCACCGTTGTATGCGCCGTACAGGCCGCCGTCGCTGCGCCGCCGGTGGCGACTCTCGACCGCAGTCACTGGCCGGAACGCATCGATTCGCCAGTGCTGTTCGACGTGGCGTCGCGCGCGCACATCCTGCTGTTTGCACGCTCGTTGCTGGCCAGTGAAAGCCAGGACGAAGCACAGCTGAACACGCGCCTGGGCCTGCGTCAGATCAACCTGCTGGCGATCAACGACTTGCGCCAGCGGCTCTGGCAGCGGCTCTGGGCCAATTTCGACCTCGCCCAGCAAAGCTGCGAACAGGATGCCTCGTTCTGCTATGCCATCGACAGCGAAGGCGACCTGCGCGCCCAGGCGGCCGACCTGGGAATCGATCCCGAATCCTTCTACTCCGGGTTCGCCGTGCCGGGCCAGGTGTTCAGCGAGGCCTATCTAAACGAACTGTTGCGTCTGGCCGCGGTTTCACCGCAGACCACCAGCGAGGTGCAACTGTTGTCGGAGCAGGAGTTCGATGGCAACGGCTTTGCCGACCGGACGTTCCTGCTGACCTTCGATGGCGGCCCGAGCCCGGTCGATGGCTCCACCGATGCGTTGACCGGGTACCTGCGAGCGCAGGATTGGAGCGCCACCTTCTTCGTGCCCGGACAAAGCCTGCAGGCGCGTGCCGAAAAGACCTCGGTGGCCCAGCTGCAGGCGCTGTATGCCGGGCAGTGCGTGGCGACCCTGGGTTGGCAATACGTGTCCCATGGCCAATGGGACAAATGGCAGGACTCGATACTGCGCAGCATCGCCCTGCTGCAGACCGACCTGCCCGACAGCTACGTGCCCTGGTTTCGCCCGCCGTATGGCCAGCGTCGTGCCGACAGCGCTGCATTCTTTGCCGGAGCGGGGCTGAAAGTGGCGCTGTGGAACATCGATTCGATGGACGATGACAGCCGCCTGACGGCCATGCAGGCTGGCGAGCGGGCGCTGAGCCTGATGCTGCTGTGGCGACGCGGAATCGTGGTGTTCCACGACAACCTGGCCAAGGCGCAGACCGCGCTGCCCTGGCTGATGCGGGAAACCGCCCAGACCGGTATCAACTGGCAGGCCTGTGCGGATGTGCAATAGGCCTAGTCGGCAAACGCCAGTATTTACGGGGGGTTGGCAGGTTTTTGGGGAAAATTGCGCAAGCGAGGAGGGGCGGGTCAACTTCTGACTCTAACGGCGTCCGCGCCACCCGCCAAGCGTTATTCGCACCGCTGAAAAATAAACTTCAAAAAACCGTAAAGTGCTTTTTTCCTTAATGGGTTTTGCGGTATTACGAAGACAGACCGCCGAACCCTGCATCACAGGTGGCGTCTTCGACAGACTCTCCACCTGTGCGCAGGTCCTGCTCCTTGATGTGGGAATCCGGCGGCCTTTTCGCGGCGCAGCACCGTCCAGGTATTGCGTTGTCAGGCTCCCAAAAAGGTGACCGAGTATGGATGAACAAGGACGCAGCACCTCTTCCAATCAGCCAATCCTTTATGTGCTCGATACCAACGTACTGATCCACGATCCAAACGCTCTGCTGAATTTCGAAGAACACCGTGTCGCCATTCCCATGACCGTGCTGGAGGAACTGGACAAACTCAAGGATGGCAAGCAGACCGTCGCTGCCGAATGCCGGCAGGCCATCCGCCTGATCGACAAGACCCTGGGCGATGCATCGCCGGCCGTGGTCGAATCCGGCGTGCCGATCATGCGCGTCAGCGGCAACACCAAGGGCTTTCTGTCCATTCTGATGGACAAGCGTCCCGAGCCCTCGAACCTGCTGCCGCAGAACCTCAACGACAACATCATCATCAACCAGTTGATCGACCTGCACACACGTCACCCCGACCTGAGCGTGATTCTGGTCACCAAAGACATCAACATGCGCCTCAAGGCGCGCGCCTGCGGGATTGCCGCCGAGGACTACAGCACCGATCAGTTGGTGGACGACGTATCGCTGCTTTCGCGTGGCTATCACAACGTGACCGGCTCGTTCTGGGACCGCGTGAGCAAGGTCGAGACGCGCCAGGACCATGGCCGCACCTGGCACCGGGTGCAGTTGAGCGAAGTGCTGCCATCGGTGCACATGAACGAGTTCATCATCGACGAGCAAGGCTTCGTCGGCTGGATCAAGGGCATCAAGGACGACGAGCTGATGATCCTCGACCTGCACCAGGAGCCCTTGCTGCATCAGGAAGCCTGGGGTCTCAAGCCGCGAGACATCTACCAGGGGCTGGCCCTGTTCGCCCTGCTGGACCCGGACATCCATCTGGTCAACCTCTCGGGCGCAGCGGGGTCGGGCAAGACCATCCTGGCCCTTGCCGCGGCCATCGAGCAGACCATGGTGACCAAGCGCTACCGGCGCATCATTGCCACCCGCAGCGTGCAGGGGCTCGACCAGGAAATCGGTTTCCTGCCCGGTACCGAGGCGGAAAAGATGGAGCCTTGGCTGGGCGCCATCACCGACAACCTCGAAGCCTTGCACATGGAGGATGAAAATACCCACGGCAGCGTCGACTACATCCTGAGCAAGGTGCCGTTGCAGTTCAAATCCCTCAACTACATTCGAGGCCGCAGTTTCCAGCAAAGCCTGATCCTGATCGACGAGTGCCAGAACCTGACCCCGCATCAGATGAAAACCATCATCACCCGTGCCGGTGCCGGTTCCAAAGTGATCTGCCTGGGCAACCTGGCGCAGATCGACACCCCCTACCTGTCGGCCCCCAGTTCCGGGTTGACCTATCTGACGGAGCGTTTCAAGGACTTCCCCCAAGGCGTGCACATCACCCTGCAGGGTGTACCGCGGTCGATCCTGGCCGAGTACGCCGAAAGCCACCTGTAGGTCAACAACCCTGCGCAAACGGACTCGCTATCGGTGCCTGGGCACCGACAGTGAGCCTAGCCTTCGAATTCATGAGGGATCTCCCGCGGGCCTTCCTGCAGAACGAACCGGTAGGAACGCCCGGTTTTCTTTTCGAACGACAGCGTTTTGCCCGGCCGGATGTGATGCTTGGTGGGCGGGGCACAGTGCTGTCCGTTGCGATCGCAGTCGTTGAAATGATCCAGTACCACCGTGGCGTTGCCTTTGTTCGGGATCGTGAAGCGCTCGGCCTCGTGCAGCACTTCGATGGCGTAGGTGGTCTGCGCCGGCTTGACGAACATCACCGCGCCATAGCCGGCAAGGATGCTCACCCCGGCCGACAGCGCCTCATTGTACTGCTGGGCTTGCTCGCTGGTGAGGCCGAAGCCGTCGCCGGTTTCCGGAAGGACCGGAATGAAACGCAGGCGAAAGTAGCGTTCGGCCTGGCGTTCGCCCCGGTACAGCAGGCGCACCTGCTGCATGCCATTGGGCGGCACGATCACCCGGGCTGGGCTGGCGATCAGGGTGCGCTGTTCGGCCGGCAGGCCATCCAGAGGCACTTCGGTCACGGTGCCGTCGGCGGCGTAGACCAGCTCGGCCACGCTGACCTTGACGAACGCTGCCGTGTCACCGCTGTTGTAGATGCGCTTGAGCGAGGTGCTGCGGTTGCCGTCGAAGTATTCGTAGAGGCTGCCGATGTTCAGCTGCGGTGCGGCCCAGGCGTCGAACGTCGTCAGGCCGAGCAGTAGCGCGAGGTATTTCATGGAAGGCTCCTCAAGGGTTGGCGTCATAGATGATGGTGACCCACCCGCTGTATCGGGCGCCGGGGTAGCGCAGCATCTCGACAGCATCGTCACTGCTGACATCGAAATGCAGCGTGCCCGGGGCATTGCTGGCGGTACCTGTGGGCACGATGGTCTTGGCATTTGCGATACGGTCTAGCAGAGGCAGACGATCCACCGGTCGTCCGGCGTAGCCAAACCCGCCTGGCAGCGAAATGGCGACGTTGACCGGCACGTAATGATCTGTGGTCTGGTTTTTGAGCCTGCATAGATTTCGATTGGTGTCGTGCTCGCACGCCAGGTAGACCTTGAAGGCACTGCCGGCCCACAGGCGCAGCGGTGAGTCGTGATACAGCCGCACCGGCGCCTTGCTGGTGTTCATCACACTGGCCCAGCTGCCTTGGGGAACAAGCCTGATTTCGGTGCCGTGGGCCGGAAAGTCGACACGCATTTCATGCATTACCTTGAAGCTGATGCGCACGCGGAAATGATCGGTACTGGCGTCCAGGATATTGCCGAAGTCGAAGTCCTGGCCCAGCCCCACACGGTAGTCGGCAATGCCTTCCCAGTCGCCGGGGGCCAGTGAGCCCACCGTAGGGAACTCGGGCCTTACCGAGATACCGGTGTTGGTGAATTCCGAGTCCTCCACGTTCGGATTGGCAGACTTGGTCGAAAAACAGGGAGCCGGGTTGGTGCTGTTCATGACATACCAGAGAAACCGCGAATAGCCCGGGCCACCGCCCAGACTGCCAAATACACCGCAGCCACTGGGAGCGCCGTTGACGACCGTCTCGTGCACCCAACTGACCCGCTGGCTGAACTGGTAGAAGGACAGGAACATGGTGGCGGTTTCGCCAGTGAGCTGGTTCTGCAGGGTAATGGCGCGCCGCGCGGGCAAGCGCACGTAGACCTTGTCGCGCGCATCGGGTGAGTTCACATCCACCCGTTTGCGATAGGTAATGGGCAGGTTGGTCGACCATGAGGTCGCGCAGAAACTGCCCATTCCAAAATGCGCGCAATAGTCGGCCCGGGGTGTCGTATTGACGAACCGGGTGCCGTCGATGCGGGCAGTGAAGGCTATCTCGTTGGCCGTAGCCTGGGGTGTGAAGGGCAGGGCCAGCAGCAAGGTGGCTGCCAGGGCGCGAAGCATGTTCATCCTGCATCTCCTTCATGATGGGTGCCGGTTGCCGCGAGGTTGTCTGGGCTGCACTGTTGATCGCCCACCATCAACACTTCGTTTTCACGCTGGGCGTTCTTCTCGTCGAGCTTGAGGAAACACAGGCGTGCGCCACTGCGGCGCACCTCCAGGGTGGGCGTGGATTCGCTCATTTCCACGGCGAAGAAACCGTCCGCCTCGCTCAGGCTGCGGCTGGCATGATTGATGACCATGGCACCCTTGATCGGCGCACCACCGGCATCGAGCAGACGCCCCAGCACGGTCATCGTGCGCATGATGCGCACTTTCTGGTAGGTCACTGCGCCACGGTTGAGGTGGTAACTGAAGCTCGACGGCTGGATCACCGCGGCATGGGCTTCCAGGCCTTCGAAGTCCATCAGCACCTGGCCCGGTCGATAGGCGCGCAACGGCAGGATATTGCGCCCTGGCCGCAGTGTGGCGCTGGGGCCCTGCAGGCTGTCGGCGCGCACGCGCAGGTTGTCCAGGTCGGATTCGACGTCGACGATCATGCCGGCTTCGTAGGGTTGGAAATCACCACTGATGGCGGCTTTGCCGGCCCCCACGGCGACGGTGCTTTCCAGGTTCAGGCCGCCACTGACGGCGTGGTCGTAGGACGAGTTCTGCACATAGGCATCGCCGTACACCATGCTGTTCTGGAACTGCACATTGGCCGCCAGGGCGGCCCCGTAGCGATCGCCGGTGAGGGTGCCGGCGACGTTGCGCAGGGTGTGATGCTCCAGGCTTTGCTGGTAGGTCACCGAGACGTTGCGATCGCGACTGCCGTCCAGCGCCGTGCGGCTACCCAGGGTGGCGGACAGGCGTCGCCCTTCCTGCCCCAGGCTCATGCTCAGGGTGAAATTGACCCCACGATTGCGGGCGCCGTCGGTGGCGAGCGTGCCGGGACGGTCGAACACCGAGGCACGCCAGTTGGCGTCCGAGCCCATCAGTTTGCCGTGGTACACCAGGCCCAGGTCCACGGAGGTGCCGGCGTAAAGACCGTCGTCGCGGGCGATGCGGGTATGGGTGCTGAAGCGCCGATCCATTCGGTGCTGCCAGGACAGTGAAGTCTGGATGACCTGTTGGCCCGGTCGCGGCTCGCGTTCGCCGCGCAGTCGTGGGTAGCGCTGCCAGCTCTGGTTGCGGCTCAGCACCAGGTTGCCGGCACGGTAGTTCCACAGCGCCTGCAGGTCGTAACCCTGGCCGTGTTGATCGGTGTGATACACATTGGCGTACAGCTTGGTGCTTTGCAGGGCGTCCCAGTCGGCGGAAAGCCCGTATTGGGTGTAGTCGCCCACGCGCTGCAACGAGCTGCCGAGCACCACCCGCGAGTGCGCCAGGTAGTTGAGCAGCACACCGCTGCTGAGGCTGTCATCGCTGTCTTCTTCCCAGTTGCTGAGCAAGGTGCGGCGCTGGCCCAGATAGAGGTTGTAGCGCCATGGCTGGTCGGGGTTGCTCCAGTTCGACGGCTTGTAGATGAATGCTTCGTTGCTGGCGGTTGTCTGCCCATCCTCGATCAGGCGCACTTCGACGTCATAAATGCCGCCGGGCAGCACTTTGGTATCGATGGCTTGCAAGCCCGGTTGCACCGGCTGGCTGTTGATCAGCACGCCATTGCGGTAGATCTCCACCACGCCCGGGCGGTTCGGAGTGACATAGATGGGGGTGGCGCTGGGGGTGGCGTTGTCCACGGCCAGGCTGTCGCTGCTGCCGTACATGACACCCAGGGCGGTCAGGGGCGTGTCGCCCAGCAGGCGCGGCTGGCGGGTCAGGCCCTGGGCATCGGGCATGAAATAGCCGAGGCGATAGAAGTGGCCCTGATCCACGCGCTCGGCGTAGAGCTGGTCGACACGATGGCGGGTACCGTAGCGGTCGTCGTCACTGCGATCGGCCTGCAGTTGGGCCAGGGTGGTCCAGTCACCGAGGCTGCCTTGGCCCTGCAGCGCGTAGCGCCCGACTTGTTCGAAGCGTCCGGCGGAAATGTTCAGCTGATTGCGCAGAATCATGCCGTGACTGCCGTGCTCGGGCAGGGCGTGATAGCGTTGGTCTTGCGCAGTGCGTTCCACCGTACGGGTAAGAATGGACAGGCGCGAGTCGTACAGGCTGTAGTGCAAAGCCACCAGGTCGTCGCGGCAGCTCTGCGTGCAGTTGCCCAGCGGCACGGGGTCGGCCAGGTAGTCGGCCCATCGCTGGCGCAGCGGATCGGGCGCACGGCCTTCTTCGTCCGCGGTGAACTCGATCAGTTGCACGCGCTCCTGGCGGTCCAGGGTGATCAGCGCTTCACCCAGGCCGCGTCCATCCAGATCGACGTGCACGGCCAGCGGCACGTCGTAGAAATGCTCGTTGAACTCTCGTGGCAACCCCTGGGCCTGGCTCGACAGGGCCGTAGTGGCGATGTTCGTGTTGCCTGTCACGGTGGTCGGGGACAGTGCCACCAAGGACAGCAGGCCCAGCGCCAAAGGGCTGGTGAACACCGTTGGGGTGATTCTAGTCATGGTTGTCACACAGGCAGAGGTCGCCCTGCCGGGCACACGGGTGCCCGGCGGGGCAACGTTCAGAACACGGGGTTTGAAACGAGGTCAGACCGGATCAGGCGTTTCGAAGACCAGGTTGACGGTGCCCTGGTAGGCACCCGGAACGTAACCGGCAGATGGCTTGGCGCCGGCGGTCACCAGAAAGTCGACCACGGTGCCGGCAGCGGCATCGGCTACGTTGGCGACGATTTCAGAGCTGGTGCTCAAGGCCTGGTTGCCCACCTTGACGTTCAGACCAATGGAGTTGGACCCGCTGGTCATGGTCGGGCTGTTGAGCAGTTTGGCCTTGATGGCCCCGCTGGTGCTTTTCATGGTCAGTTGCTTGCGGATCGGCTCCAGGCTGCCGTCCACCGGCTTGAAGCTCATGTTCTGTGGCTCGTTCATCCAGTTGCCACCCAGTGGCTCTACGATGAATTTGTCGGTGGGCACGGTAGCGGTCACGGTCACGGTGTGATCGATACGCTGGTCGGCCATGGCACTGCCGGTGAACAGCAGGGCCAGTGGCAGCGCGAGGACTGAAGATTTCATTGGGTACGACTCCTTGATTTCGATGTGAGCAGCAGGTGCGCGCTGCTGGTCGAACCGACCTTGGGCTGAGGTTCTTCGGGTCGGTTGGCAGCGCGAGGGAGAATTGTGCCGGGCGCAGGGCGGTCAAAAAGTCGGACGGTTCCCAAACTTTGTGGGATCCGTCCTACAACGCGACGCTCGAGGTTTTGTGCAACGCAGCTGTTCCGGGGCTACAATCGTCGCTTCTGGAACAGGAGCAAGGCAGTGCTGACTCATCTCGATTCCCAAGGTCGCGCCAACATGGTCGACGTCACCGACAAGGCCATGAGTTCCCGCGAAGCGGTGGCCCAGGCGCGTATCCGCATGCTGCCGCAGACCCTGCAGATGATCGTCGAGGGTGAGCATCCCAAGGGCGATGTCTTCGCCGTGGCGCGCATCGCCGGCATTCAGGCAGCGAAGAAAACCAGCGACCTGATTCCGCTCTGTCACCCGCTGATGCTCACCAGCGTCAAGGTCGAACTGGCCGCCGACGGCGCGGACGCCGTGCTGATCACCGCTCGCTGCAAGCTGGCCGGGCAGACCGGGGTCGAGATGGAAGCGCTGACGGCGGCCAGCGTGGCGGCCCTGACCATTTACGACATGTGCAAGGCGGTCGACCGCGGCATGGTCATCGAACAGGTGCGCCTGCTGGAGAAACAGGGCGGCAAGAGCGGGCATTTCAAGGCGGACGCTTCATGAACTACACCGTGTTGTATTTCGCCCGCTATCGCGAGCTGCTGGGCACGGGCGAGGAAGTGGTAACGGGTGAATTCGCCAGCGTCGACGCGTTGCGCGAATTTCTCATCCTGCGCGGCGACCGCGAGGTACTCGCGGAGAAAGGCCTCATGTGTGCGCGCAACCAGGAGATGTGCGGGCTGGCCGAACCTTTGTTCGATGGCGATGAAGTGGCATTCTTTCCCACCGTGACCGGAGGTTGAGATGAGTGTTCGCGTGCAACATGAGCCGTTCGACCCCGGCGCTGAACTCAATGCCCTGCACCAGGCCAACACCGGCGTGGGCGCCGTGGTGAGCTTTGTCGGCTACGTGCGCGATTTCAACGACGGGCTGGAAGTGCGCGGGATGTTGCTGGAGCATTATCCGGGCATGACCGAAAAAGCCTTGGACAAGATCATCTTCGAGGCGGCGCAGCGCTGGCCGTTGCTCAAGCTTGCGATACTGCACCGGGTGGGCGCGTTGGCGCCGGGCGAGCCGATCGTGTTCGTCGGCGTGGCCAGCGCCCATCGTCAGGCGGCGTTCCAGGCGTGCGACTTCGTCATGGACTATCTCAAGACCCGGGCGCCGTTCTGGAAAAAGGAGAACACCGAAGATGGCCCGCGCTGGGTGCAGGGACGCGAGAGCGACGAGGCAGCAGCGCAGCGCTGGGAGTGATTGTCCGCTCATGCGCTGAGGCAGGTTGGAACGCGGTGCGGCTTTCGCGGCCACGGACCGCTCCTACAGGGGGCTTGAGTACATCCGTAGGAGCGGCCATCGGCCGCAAAGAGGGCGGCGCGGTTAGGCCGCTAAATCGCGGTGCGGCTTTCGCGGTCGCGGACCGCTCCTGCAGCGGTCAAGGGTGCTTGCGTTCGACGGGTTTCAGCAGCTCGGCGGACGGCATTTCGAAGTTGATCTTGCGACCCAGCAACGCCTCGATCGAAGGGAGCTGATAGGAGTCGTCTTCGCCGGCGAAGCTGATCGAGACACCGCTGCTGCCGGCCCGGCCAGTACGCCCGATGCGGTGAACGTAGTCGTCCGGTACTTCGGGCAAGGTGAAATTGATTACATGGCTGATGCCGTCGATGTGGATGCCGCGGCCCGCCACATCGGTGGCCACCAGCACGCGAATCTTGCCTTCGCGGAACCCTTCCAGGGTTTTGATGCGCTTGTGCTGCGGCACATCACCAGACAGTTGCGCGGCATTCACGCCATCGCGCACCAGGCGCTCTTCGATGCGGCGGACTTCGTCCTTGCGGTTGGCAAACACGATGACGCGCTCCCAGTCGTTGCTGGTGACCAGGTTGTAGAGCAGTTTGTATTTGTCGCTGCCAGCCACTGCATACACATGCTGCTCGACGCTTTCGCTGGCCACGTTTTCCGGCTCGATCTCGACGATGGCCGGGTCGGTGGTCCACTGCTGGGCGAGGTTCATCACGTCTGCGGTGAAAGTGGCGGAGAACAGCAGGGTCTGGCGTTCCTGTTTGGGTGGCGTCTGGCGGATGATCTGGCGCACCTGGGGTATGAAGCCCATGTCGAGCATGCGGTCGGCCTCATCGAGCACCATCACCTCGACCATGTCCAGGTGCACTTCGCCGCGCTGGTTGAAGTCCAGCAGGCGGCCGGGGGTGGCAACCAGGATGTCGCAATGGCGTGCTTCGAGCTGCTTGAGCTGCTTGTCGAAGTCCATGCCGCCGACGAACGTCATCACGTTCAGGCCGGTGTACTTGGTCAGGTCCGCGGCGTCCTTGGCAATCTGCACCACCAACTCACGGGTCGGCGCGATGATCAGCGCTCGCGGCTCGCCCATGAAGCGCTCCTTGGGCGGAGGGGTCTGCTGCAGTTGGGAGATGATCGACACGAGGAAGGCAGCGGTCTTGCCGGTGCCGGTCTGGGCGCGGCCGATGGCGTCGCGGCCCTCGAGCGTGTAGCCCAGCACCTGGGCCTGGATCGGTGTGCAGTACGGAAAACCCAGGTCGTGGATGGCGTGCATCAGCTCGTCGGTGAGCGCGAAGTCGTGGAAGCGTGTCTTGCCTTCCTGCGCTTCCACCTGAAAATCGGTACGGCTCCAGGCAGGCGCGACAGGTTTGGGCTGACGGACCCGCACAGGCTTTTCATCGGCGATCACGGTCGGTGCGGGTGCTTCGGGTTCGGGGCTGACGCTGGGGGCTGGCGCAACGGCGGCCGGCTGGGTCGATGCGTGGGTGTCGACGGGTAGGACGCGGGTGGCGCCAGTGTCGGCTGCAAGGGGTTGCGCCTCGCTTTTGCCGAACATCTTCTTGAGTGCTTTGAGCACAGGCTTCTCATCGATTGGTTGAGGAATGAACGTCAGGCAGTGTAATGCAAGAATCGAGCGCGACGATAGAAGAGTGGTGGGGGCGTACGGTGACCGCTGTGTGGCCGGTACTGCGCGGCGCCTGCTTCGCGGCCGATGACCGCGCCTACGAGACGACCGCGAACCTATGTAGGAGCGGCCCGCGGCCGCGAAGGGTGCGCTGCGGTTCGCCGGGCACACCGCGGCGCCTGCTTCGCGGCCGATGACCGCTCCTACGAGTCGACCGCGAACCTACGTAGGAGCGGCCCGCGGCCGCGAAGGGTGCGCTACGGTTCGCCGGACACACCGCGGCGCCTGCTTCGCGGCCACAGGTCGCGCCTGCGGATGTGCAAGGTGTCAGTGCAACCGTTCGGCCAGCCAGTCGCCGATGTCGGCGATCTCTTGCGGTAACACTTGGTGACCCATGGGGTATTCCTGCCACGCTGCGTCCACGCCCCAGCGTTTGAGGTATTCATAGGCGCTGCGGCCCATGGCGTTGATCACCACTTCGTCATTCTGCCCGTGCAGGCACAGCGCCGGCGTGCGCTGCTGGCTGGCGGCCAGTTCGATCTGCTCGTCGAAAGTCGGAGCGTAGGTCGACAGCGCCAGCACTCCCCCAAGCGGACCCTGCCAAGTGATATAGGCCGTATGTAGTGCCACCGCGCCACCCTGGGAAAAGCCTGCGATGAAGATCCTTTCCGGCGGGATGCCGCTGGCCTGCTGCTCCTCGATCAGCCCGCAAAGCATCTGCGCAGACGCCTCCAGCTGGCCTTGGTCGATGGCCCGTGCAGGACTCATGGCAATGATGTTGTACCAGCTGGGCATGGCGTAGCCGCCATTGATCGTCACTGCGCGAGTGGGTGCCTGCGGCAGTACGAAACGTGTTCCCTGCAATCGTTGCTGCAAGGCTTCCGCCACGGGCAGGAAGTCATATCGGTCAGCGCCCAGGCCATGCAGCCAGATGACACAGGCGTCGACGCTGTTGTCGGGTTCGATGATCAAGGGGTCGGTCATGGTTGCTCCGTTGTGGGGCGCCCGCTCTGTTTGAGTGCAGTGCGACGAGGCGCGATGGTGCGATCTCTGAAGAAGATGTCGCAAGGCTACAAGTTTTTCTATTGACGTGCATTTAAACGCTGATGCGATTCACTATGGTACGACGCTTGCTATGTAACTGGCGTAATACCAGCATCGTCATCGGCGGTAACACTATAGAACCGTTATGGACTGACGCAGAGCAGTCAACGACGATGCGGAAAAATTTGCCGATGATCACCAGAGACGCCGCAGACCACTGCGTCGAACCTTGCGGGGAGCGGGGGCAAGCGTTGCATATCCCGGTCGGGCCATCCGGTCGGTCGGGTTCATCACTTGTATTGCGATTGATGCTTTGACCCAACAACAAGCCGACACGGGTCGACAGCGCCTCATTTAGGTGCAGCGCAATTCAAGCTCGGACACAACAAGAGCAACTGGAGGTTTTGAATGAAGATGTTGAAATCCACCCTGGCTGTACTGACCGCTGCGACCGTTCTGGGCGTAAGCAGCTTCGCTCAGGCGGGTGCCACTCTGGACGCCATCCAGAAGAAAGGTTTCGTACAGTGCGGCGTCTCCGACGGCCTGCCTGGTTTCTCCGTTCCTGATGCTTCGGGCAAGATCGTCGGTATCGACGCCGACGTCTGCCGCGCTGTCGCCGCTGCCGTGTTCGGTGATGCTACCAAGGTCAAGTTCAGCCAACTCAATGCCAAGGAGCGCTTCACTGCGCTGCAGTCCGGTGAAATCGACATTCTGTCGCGCAACACCACCTGGACCAGCTCCCGCGATGCGGGCATGGGCATGGTCTTCGCCGGCGTCACCTACTACGACGGCATCGGCTTCCTGGTGAACAACAAGCTGGGCGTGAAAAGTGCCAAGGAACTGGACGGCGCCACCATCTGCATCCAGGCCGGTACCACCACCGAGCTGAACGTGTCCGACTACTTCCGTGGCAATGGCCTGAAGTACACCCCGATTACCTTCGACACCTCCGACGAAAGCGCCAAGTCCCTGGAAGGCGGCCGTTGCGACGTATTGACCTCCGACAAGTCGCAGCTGTTCGCCCAGCGCAGCAAGCTGGCCGCGCCGAACGATTACGTCGTCCTGCCGGAAACCATCTCCAAGGAGCCGCTGGGCCCAGTGGTACGCCGCGGTGATGAAGACTGGCTGGCGATCGTCAAGTGGACCCTGTTCGCCCAGCTCAACGCTGAAGAGGCAGGCGTGACTTCGAAGAACGTCGAAGCCGAAGCCAAGGCTACCAAGAACCCTGACGTGGCACGCCTGCTGGGCGCCGATGGCGAATACGGCAAGGATCTGAAACTGCCGAAGGATTGGGTCGTGCAGATCGTCAAGCAGGTCGGCAACTACGGCGAGATGTTCGAGCGCAACCTGGGCGCGAACACCCCGCTGAAGATCGATCGTGGCCAGAACGCTCTCTGGAACGCTGGCGGTATCCAGTACGCACCTCCGGTGCGCTGATCGGCCCGGCGCCTGACGGCACGTTGCCGTCGGGCGCTGTTCTCCATCTCTCCTGGGGCTTTCCATGCAAAATCAAATCGGCGCACCCAAGCAGGGGTTATCCCTGACTGATCCACGTGTGCGTGCGTGGCTTTTCCAGATCATCACCATTGTGGCGGTGGTCGGTATGGGCTGGTTTCTGTTCGACAACACACAGACCAACCTGCAACACCGGGGCATCACTTCCGGCTTCGACTTCCTTGAACGCAGTGCCGGCTTCGGCATTGCCCAACACCTGATCGACTACACCGAATCGGACAGCTACGCGCGCGTGTTCCTGATCGGCCTGCTCAATACCTTGCTGGTGTCGATCATCGGCATCATCCTGGCGACCGTGCTGGGCTTCGTGATCGGCGTGGCGCGACTGTCGCCCAACTTCATGATCAACAAGCTGGCGACCGTCTACATCGAGGTGTTCCGCAACATCCCGCCGCTGCTGCAGATCCTGTTCTGGTATTTCGCGGTGTTCCTGACCCTGCCGGGTCCGCGCGCGGCACATGGTTTCATGGACAGCTTCTACGTCAGCAGCCGTGGCTTGAACATGCCGGCCGCGCTGGCCGCGCCAGGCTTTTGGCCATTCGCTATCAGCGTGGTGGTAGCCATCGTGGGCGTCGTACTGATGTCCAAGTGGGCCACCAAGCGCTTCGAGGCCACCGGCCAGCCGTTCCACAAGTTCTGGGTGGGCCTGGCGATCATCATCGTATTGCCGGCCCTGTGCGCGCTGATCTTCGGCACGCCGGTGCATTGGGAAAAACCCGAGCTCAAGGGCTTCAACTTCGTCGGTGGCTGGGTATTGATCCCGGAACTGTTGGCCTTGACCCTGGCCCTGACCGTGTACACCGCGGCGTTCATTGCCGAGATCGTGCGCTCGGGCATCAAGTCGGTCAGCCACGGCCAGACCGAAGCGGCCCACTCGCTGGGGCTGCGCAACGGTCCGACCCTGCGCAAGGTGATCATCCCGCAGGCCCTGCGCGTGATCATTCCGCCACTGACCAGCCAATACCTGAACCTGGCGAAGAACTCTTCCCTGGCCGCCGGTATCGGTTACCCGGAAATGGTTTCGCTGTTCGCCGGTACCGTGCTCAACCAGACGGGGCAGGCGATCGAAGTCATTGCCATCACCATGAGCGTGTACCTGGCGATCAGTATCAGCATTTCCCTGCTGATGAACTGGTACAACAAGCGCATTGCGCTGATCGAACGGTGAGGATGAGCGCATGACGACCCATATTTTCAAACCCGACCAGCCACCACCGAGCAAAGTCTTCGGACCTGTCGCGTGGATGCGCCGGAACCTGTTTTCCAGCTGGCTCAACACGCTGCTGACCCTGCTGTCGCTGTACCTGATCTGGCTGATCGTGCCGCCGCTGTTGAGCTGGTCGATCTTCGACGCGAACTGGGTCGGCACCACCCGTGCCGACTGCACCAAGGAAGGCGCCTGCTGGGTGTTCATCCAGCAGCGTTTCGGTCAGTTCATGTATGGCTATTACCCGCCCGAACTGCGCTGGCGCGTCGATCTGACCGTGTGGCTGGCAGTGCTGGGGGTGGCGCCGCTGTTCATGTCGAGGTTCAAGCGCAAGGCGGTCTATGGCATCGGCTTCCTGGTGCTGTACCCGGTCATCGCCTACTTCCTGCTGCACGGCGGCGCGTTCGGCATGCCGACCGTGGCAACCAGCCAGTGGGGTGGCCTGATGCTGACCCTGGTGATCGCTACCGTGGGCATCGCTGGCGCCTTGCCGCTGGGGATCCTGCTGGCGTTGGGCCGGCGTTCGAAGATGCCGGCGGTGAAGGTGGTCTGCGTGACCTTCATCGAGTTCTGGCGCGGCGTGCCGTTGATCACCGTGCTGTTCATGTCTTCGGTCATGCTGCCGCTGTTCCTGCCCGAGGGCATGAACTTCGACAAGTTGCTGCGGGCGCTCATCGGGGTCATCCTGTTCCAGTCCGCCTATGTAGCCGAAGTGGTGCGCGGTGGCATGCAGGCGATTCCCAAGGGGCAGTACGAGGCGGCCTCGGCCATGGCGCTGGGCTACTGGCGCAGCATGGGCCTGGTGATCCTGCCGCAGGCCTTGAAGATGGTCATCCCGGGCATCGTCAACACCTTCATTGCATTGTTCAAGGACACCAGCCTGGTGATCATCATCGGCCTGTTCGACCTGCTCAACAGCGTCAAGCAGGCGGCAGCCGACCCGGCATGGCTGGGCATGGCAACGGAGGGCTACGTGTTCGCGGCCCTGGTGTTCTGGATCTTCTGTTTCGGTATGTCCCGCTACTCCATGCATCTGGAGCGCAAGCTGGACACTGGCCACAAGCGTTAGGAGCTTAATCATGAGTGAAGCGATCAAGAAACCGGCGGGCGCACCGGGCATCATCCAGATGCAAGGCGTGAACAAGTGGTACGGCCAGTTCCACGTGCTCAAGGACATCAACCTGAACGTGGCCCAGGGCGAGCGCATCGTCCTGTGCGGGCCCTCGGGCTCGGGCAAGTCGACCACCATCCGTTGCCTGAACCGCCTGGAAGAGCATCAGAAGGGCACCATCATCGTCGACGGCGTGGAGCTGACCAACGATCTCAAGCAGATCGAGACGGTACGGCGCGAAGTGGGCATGGTGTTCCAGCACTTCAACCTGTTTCCTCATCTGACCATCTTGCAGAACTGCACGCTGGCGCCGATGTGGGTGCGCAAGATGCCCAAGCGCCAGGCCGAGGAAATCGCCATGCATTACCTGGAGCGCGTGCGCATCCCGGAGCAGGCGCACAAGTTCCCCGGCCAGCTGTCCGGTGGCCAGCAACAGCGCGTGGCCATTGCGCGGGCGTTGTGCATGAAGCCCAAGATCATGCTGTTCGACGAACCGACTTCGGCGCTCGATCCGGAAATGGTCAAGGAAGTACTCGACACCATGATCGGCCTGGCTGAAGACGGTATGACCATGCTCTGCGTGACCCACGAAATGGGCTTCGCGCGCACCGTGGCGAACCGGGTGATCTTCATGGACAAGGGCGAGATCGTCGAACAGGCCGCGCCGAACGACTTCTTCGACAACCCGCAGAGCGACCGGACCCGGATGTTCCTGAGCCAGATCCTGCACTGATTGCCGTTTGCGGCACACGAAAAACCCGGGCCTGTGCCCGGGTTTTTTCGTTACTGGCCTGACACACCGCGGCGCCTGCTTCGCGGCCGATGACCGCTCCTACGGGGAATGTGGGAACGGTGTAGGAGCGGTCCGTAGCCGCGGAGGGTGCGCTGCGGTTCGCCGGATACACCGCGGCGCCTGCTTCGCGGCCGATGACCGCTCCTACGGGGAATGTGGGAACGGTGTAGGAGCGGTCCGTGGCCGCGGAGGGTGCGCTGCGGTTCGCCGGATACACCGCGGCGCCTGCTTCGCGGCCGATGACCGCTCCTACGGGGAATGCGGGAACGGTGTAGGAGCGGTCCGTGGCCGCGAAGGGTGCGCTGTGGTTTCGATGGCACACTGCTGGCTGGGCATTTGCCATTGCTGGCAATACGCTCTACGCTTCCTCGTTCAAAGCCGTATCAAGAGACCATCAGGCGTTCGCGTTCTGGCAATGGTCCGCACTTTCGTTTCTGGACCCTTATGCCTACTGCCAACTGTACCGCTTCGAGCAGCGACGTCGTGACGCCGTTGCATAAACCCTGGTTGCTGATCCTTGGCCTGGTGCTGGTGGCGCTGAACCTGCGTCCGGCCTTGTCGAGCATGGCGCCTTTGCTCGCGCAGGTCTCGGCCAGTCTCGGCCTGAGCGGCTCGACGGCCGGCCTGCTGACCACGCTTCCGGTTCTGTGCCTGGGTCTGTTCGCACCCTTGGCGCCTCTGCTGGCACGGCGTTTCGACAGCGAACGGGTGGTCTTGGGTGTGTTGCTCGTGCTGGCCGCCGGCATTGCCCTGCGCAGCCAATTAGGGGTGTGGGGATTGTTCATCGGCAGCCTGGTGGCCGGCGGCAGCATCGGGATCATCGGCGTGTTGCTGCCTGGCATCGTCAAGCGCGACTTCGCCCGACAGGCCGGGACGATGACCGGCGTCTACACCATGGCGCTGTGCCTGGGGGCAGCGCTGGCCGCCGGTTCCAGCGTTCCCCTCAGCCAGTATTTCGATGACAGCTGGCGCATCGGTCTGGCGTTCTGGATGGTGCCTGCATTGCTGGCGGCCGTGTTCTGGCTGCCCCAGGCGCGGCAAAAGCACGGCGTCCAGCGTGTCCGCTATCGTGTCAGTGGCTTGTTCCGCGATCCCTTGGCCTGGCAGGTCACGCTGTTCATGGGCTTGCAGTCGTCGCTGGCCTACATCGTCTTTGGCTGGCTGCCGTCGATCCTGATCGGCCGGGGCTTGTCTGCCGCCGAGGCAGGACTGGTCATGTCGTTCTCGATCATCGTGCAGTTGCCCAGCGCACTCACTGTGCCTTGGCTGGCCACCCGCGGTCGTGATCAGCGCTTGCCGATTGTCGCGGTGATGGCGATGAGTCTGGCCGGTTTGTTCGGCCTGCTTTACGCACCATTGAGCGGGATATGGGGCTGGGCGATCGTGCTCGGGCTGGGGCAGGGCGGTGTGTTCGCCTTGGCGCTGACCTTGATCGTGCTGCGTTCACGAGACGCCCATGTGGCAGCCAACCTGTCGAGCATGGCTCAAGGTGTGGGCTACACCATCGCGTCGATGGGGCCCTTCGCGGTAGGGTTGGTGCACGACATGACGGGCGGCTGGAGCGCAGTGGGCTGGGTGTTTGCCGTGATTGGCATCGCCGCCACGGCGGCAGGCATGGGGGCCGGGCGTACGCTGCATGTGCGTGCGGTGGCGACGAAGGTGGAATGATGCCGCGGGTTTGCCTACAGGCGTTGCTGAATCAATGACCGACATCACGCCACCCAAGCCCTGGTATGTCTACCTGGTCCGCGCGGCGAATGGCTCGCTCTACTGCGGCATCAGCGACGACCCGCAGCGCCGTTTCGCCAAGCACCAGAGTGGCAAGGGCGCGCGTTTTTTTCTCTCAAGCCCGGCAGTGGCATTGGTGTACTACGAAACCTGGCCCAGCAAAGGTGAAGCGCTGCGCCACGAGCGGCTGATCAAGCGCCTGCGCAAAGTTGCCAAGGAGCATCTGGTAGCGTCTTTCCGCCCCCTGTAGCAGCGGCGCGAGCCGCGTCCGGTGGCACCGCGTCCATTCAGGCACAGCGCATACACCGCCGACGCGGCTTGCGCCGCTGCTACAGAGCACGCAATCCCTGTAGCAGCGGCGCGAGCCGCGTCCGGTGGCACCGCGTTCATTCAGGCACAGCGCATACACCGCCGACGCGGCTTGCGCCGCTGCTACAGAGCACGCAATCCCTGTAGCAGCGGCGCGAGCCGCGTCCGGCCGTATCGTGTTCATTCAGGCACAGCGCATACACCGCCGACGCGGCTTGCGCCGCTGCTACAGAGCACGCAATCCCTGTAGCAGCGGCGCGAGCCGCGTCCGGTGGCACCGCGTCCATTCAGGCACAGCGCATACACCGCCGACGCGACTTGCGCCGCTGCTACAGAGCACGCAATCCGTGTAGCAGCGGCGCGAGCCGCGTCCGGTGACAGCGCGCTCATTCAGGCACAGCGCATACACCGCCGACGCGGCTTGCGCCGCTGCTACAGAGCACGCAATCCCTGTAGCAGCGGCGCGAGCCGCGTCCAGCCGTATCGTGTTCATTCAGGCACAGCGCGAATACCGCCGACGCGGCTTGCGCCGCTGCTACAGAGCACGCAATCCCTGTAGCAGCGGCGCGAGCCGCGTCCGGTGGCAGCGCGTTCATTCAGGCACACCGCATACACCGCCGACGCGGCTTGCGCCGCTGCTACAGGGGTATGTGCTCTGCGCGCGGGCGAGTAAGCTGTGAGCTTTCCCACCCTGCTGGAGCCGATATGTCCGACTTGATCCTGCATCACTATCCGACCTCGCCGTTCGCCGAAAAGGCCCGCCTGATGCTCGGCTTCAAAGGGCTCGCATGGCGCTCGGTACTGATCTCGCCGATCATGCCCAAACCCGATCTGACGGCGTTGACCGGTGGCTACCGCAAGACCCCGGTGTTGCAGGTGGGCGCCGATGTGTATTGCGACACGGCCCTGATCGCTCGCCGTCTGGACCAGGAAAAAGCCTTCCCGTCGCTGTTGCCCCAAGGCCAGGAACTGACTGTCGCCACCTTCGCCGCCTGGGCCGATTCTGTGCTGTTCCAGCATGCGGTCAGCCTGGTATTTCAACCCGAGTCCATCAGTGCCCGTCTGGCGCGCCTGCCGGAAGACGCTGCCAAGGCGTTCATCGCCGATCGCATGGCGCTGTTCCAGGGTGGTACGGCCACTCGTTTGTCGGTCGAGCAGGCCAAGCACCAGTGGCCGACGTTCATGACGCGCCTGGAACAGCAACTGCAGGACGCAGAAGGCGACTACCTGTTTGGCGAACCTACTCTGGCAGATTTCTCCATGGCCCACCTGTTGTGGTTTCTCAAGGGCACGCCGGTCACTGCACCGCTGGTGGATATCTATCCCGCCATTCATGCCTGGCTGGGCCGCGTGCTGGGCTTTGGCCACGGCACCTACAGTGACCTGAGTGCCGATGAGGCGCTGGCGATAGCCAAGGCTGCTACTCCAGCCGCCTTGCCTACGGAAACGTTCGAAGACCCCAATGGGTTCAAGGCTGGTGATCAGGTAAGCGTGGCGGCAGTGGACTATGGCGTCGATCCCGTGCGGGGAGAGTTGTTGTTTGCCGGGGCCGAGGAATTGATCATCAGGCGCGAAGACGAGCGCGCCGGCGTGGTGCATGTGCATTTCCCACGCGTCGGTTTTGCCCTCGCGAAGCAGTAACGGCCTTACGTTCAGCGCGTTACACCGCGGCGCCTGCTTCGCGGCCGGTGACCGCTCCTACGGGGTGCAGGCGCACCGCTGTAGGGTCAGGTCAGTCCTTGCGGCGTTTGAGTTGATCGGTCAGTTGGGAGGGCAGGCCCTTGATGATCAAGGTGCCGGCCTCTTCATCGTATTCGATCTTGGAACCCAGCAAATGGGCTTCGAAACTGATCGACAGCCCCTCGGCGCGCCCGGTGAAGCGGCGAAACTGGTTGAGGGTGCGCTTGTCCGCCGGGATCTCGGGCGACAAACCGTAATCCTTGTTGCGGATATGGTCATAGAAGGCCTGCGGGCGCTCTTCATCGATCAAGCCCGACAACTCCTTCAACGTCACCGGCTCGCCCATCTTGCTCTGACTGGTGGCGTAGTCCACCAAGGTCTGGGTTTTCTCCCGTGCGGACTCTTCGGGCAGGTCTTCGCTTTCGACGAAGTCACTGAAGGCCTTGAGCAATGTCCGCGTTTCTCCCGGACCGTCGACGCCCTCCTGGCAGCCGATGAAGTCGCGGAAATATTCTGAGACCTTCTTGCCGTTCTTGCCCTTGATGAACGAGATGTACTGCCGCGACTGCTTGTTGTTCTGCCACTCCGACAGGTTGATGCGGGCCGCCAGATGCAACTGCCCCAGGTCCAGGTGCCGCGACGGTGTGACGTCGAGCTCGGAGGTCACCGCCACGCCTTCGCTGTGGTGCAGCAGCGCAATGGCCAGGTAATCGGTCATGCCCTGTTGGTAGTGCGCGAACAGCACATGCCCGCCTGTGGACAGATTCGATTCTTCCATCAGTTTCTGCAGGTGCTCGACGGCCGTGCGGCTGAACTGGGTGAAGTCGCGACCCTCGTCCAGGTAGTCCTTGAGCCAGCCGCTGAAAGGGTGCGCGCCGGACTCGGCATGGAAGAAGCCCCAGGCCTTGCCCTGCTTGGCGTTGTAGCTTTCATTGAGGTCGGCAAGCAGATGTTCGATGGCGCTGGACTCGGCCAGCTCGCTGTCGCGCGCGTGAAGCACGGCGGGTGTGCCGTCGGGTTTCTTGTCGATCAAATGGACGATGCAGTGACGGATCGGCATGGGCTTCTCGGCTGGTCTGTTTGACGGGCACGGTGGACGTGGCGGGCCGTGCGGCAAAGGGGCGAAGTGTAACGTAGATAGGGGTTTTACGGCTTGCTGGTGACGGGCGCGTGCGCTGAAACGACGAAATCGTCTACTTTTCGGCCAAACCCATGATAAAGCTGAATAAAAGGACCGCTTGTGGCGGATATTTGTCTGGCTCTGTGCTAGTTTTGCCCGGTCTTGCGGCCCACAAGGCCGTGAAGCCCCGCAGAGAGCGGCTTTCGAGTCGAACCAAACGCCATTCTGGGTATCTACAATGGCGATTGGCATGACCGAAACGTGAGCCCCGGCGGACGTCGCACGCCCGGCTCCGACTTACGCTGCACTTTGCAATCCAATTGAATTTGATAGGGAAGGTACACCACCATGGCATTAACCAAAGACCAACTGATCGCCGATATCGCTGAAGCTATCGACGCGCCGAAAACCACCGCGCGCAACGCTATCGAGCAGCTGGGCCAGATCGTTGCCGATCAATTGGAAAATGGCAACGAGATCACCTTGCCTGGTATCGGCAAGCTGAAGATCACCGAGCGTCCTGCCCGTACCGGCCGTAACCCTTCGACCGGCGCTGCCATCGAAATCGCTGCCAAGAAAGTCGTCAAGTTCGTCCCAGCCAAAGTGCTGACCGATTCCGTCAACAAGTAATTGTAACGGCTCGACGAACCGTGCCGCGGGTCAACCCGGGCGCGGTTTTTTTGTGCCCGCGGAATGTACCCAACCCTGTGGGAGCGGGCTCTGCCCGCGAAGGGCGCGCCGCGGTACGCCTGATACACCGCAGCGCCTGTTTCGCGGCCGATGGCCGCTCCTACGATGTTTGTAGTGAGGTAAACCAGCTGTTACGCGCCTGTTCGGGCAGGAAGGTCCAGGCGACGAAGCGGCTTTGCTTCTGGCCCTGACCCATTTTCACCACGCGTACCTGCGCCGCCTGGACCTTGCCCAGGGTCGCCTGGATGGCCGCAAGGTTGGAAGCCTTGGACACCAGCGTAGAAAACCACAACACCTGCTTGCCCAGCGCCACGCTTTCGTTGATCAACTGGGTCACGAAGCGAATCTCGCCCCCTTCACACCACAGCTCGTTGTTCTGCCCACCGAAGTTCAGCACCGGCAGCTTGCGCTTGGGATCGGCCTTGCCCAGTGCACGCCATTTGCGCTGGCTACCACGCGTGGCATCCTCCAGCGAAGCATGGAACGGTGGGTTGCACAGGGTCACGGCGAACCGTTCCTCGGCGCCTATCAGTCCCTGCAGAATCTGCCGTGGCTGGCCCTGCAGGCGCAGAGTGATGGCCTTGCCCAGCTTGTTCGCCTGGACGATGGTATTGGCCGAAGCCAACGCCACCGGGTCTATGTCGGACCCCACGAACTGCCAGCGATAGTCACTGTGCCCCAGCAATGGATAGATGCAGTTGGCGCCCACACCTACATCCAGTGCCTTGACCGCAGTGCCTCTGGGAATCTCTGCTCCGTTGCTTTCGGCCAGCAGGTCCGCCAGGCGATGCAGATAATCGGCGCGCCCGGGGATGGGCGGGCAGAGGTAACCCGCCGGAATATCCCAGTGCCGAATGCCGTACAACGCTCCGAGCAGGGCCCGATTGAATACCTTCACCGCTGCCGGGTCGGCGAAGTCGATGCTTTGCTTGCCATACGGGTTGAGAATGACGAACCGGGCGAGGTCCGGGTGGGCCTTGATCAGTTGCGGGAAATCGTAGCGGCCCTGGTGGCGATTGCGCGGGTGCAGGGTGGGTTTTTGCGGGGTGGACATGGGGAGGTTACCGGTGAGGCTGCCGGCCTCTTCGCGGGCAGAGCCCGCTCCCACAGGGATCTACTGGGTTGCATAGATCTCTGTGGGGGCGAGCAGCGCCCGTGATGAGGCCCGCAAGACGAATTACAGGCTGGCGATCCGCGCGTGCTGTTCGGCCAGCTTGGTCAATGCCTGTTCGGCTTCGGCCAGTTTGGCGCGCTCTTTGTCGATGACGGCGGGAGGCGCCTTGTCGACGAAGGCCGCATTGGACAACTTGCCGCCCACGCGTGCCACTTCACCATTCAGACGCTGGATCTCCTTGTCCAGACGCGCCAGTTCGGCGTCCTTGTCGATCAGGCCTGCCATGGGCACCAGCACTTCCATCTCGCCGACCAGCGCGGTGGCACTGAGAGGCGCCTCCTGGCCATCGGCAAGCACAGTGATGGATTCCAGCTTGGCAAGCTTGCGCAGCAAGGCATCGTTCTCCTGCAGGCGACGCTGGTCCTGGCTGCCGGTGTTCTTGAGGAACAGGGCCAGCGGCTTGCCTGGACCGATGTTCATCTCTCCACGAATGTTGCGCACGCCCAGCATCAGGCCCTTGAGCCACTCGATGTCGTCTTCGGCCGCCGTATCGATGCGGCTTTCGTTGGCCACCGGCCAAGGCTGCAGCATGATCGTCTTGCCCTGCACACCGGCGAGCGGCGCCAGGCGCTGCCAGATTTCTTCGGTGATGAACGGCATGAACGGATGCGCCAGGCGCAGGGCCACTTCAAGCACGCGCACCAAGGTGCGGCGAGTACCGCGCTGACGCTCGATCGGAGCGTTTTCGTCCCACAGCACAGGCTTGGACAGCTCCAGGTACCAGTCGCAATACTGGTTCCAGATGAACTCGTAGAGCGCCTGGGCGGCCAGGTCGAAACGGAACTGGTCGAGGTGCCGGGTCACTTCGGCTTCGGTGCGCTGCAGTTGCGAGATGATCCAGCGATCGGCCAGCGACAGCTCGTAGGCTTCGCCGTTCTGGCCGCAATCCTCGCCCTTGTCGAGCACGTAGCGCGCCGCGTTCCAGATCTTGTTGCAGAAGTTGCGATAGCCTTCGACGCGGCCCATGTCGAACTTGATGTCGCGACCGGTGGACGCCAGCGAACAGAAGGTGAAGCGCAAGGCGTCGGTGCCGTAGCTGGCAATGCCGCCTTCGAACTCGTCGCGGGTCTGCTTTTCGATCTTCTTCGCCAGTTTGGGCTGCATCAGGCCGCTGGTGCGTTTTTCCACCAGGGCTTCGAGCTCGATACCGTCGATGATGTCCAGCGGGTCAAGCACGTTGCCCTTGGACTTGGACATCTTCTGGCCTTGGCCGTCACGCACCAGGCCATGTACGTAGACGGTCTTGAACGGCACCTGCGGCGTACCGTTTTCGTCCTTGACCAGGTGCATGGTCAACATGATCATCCGGGCGACCCAGAAGAAGATGATGTCGAAACCGGTGACCAGCACGTCGGTGCTGTGGAATTTCTTCAGGAATTCGGTCTGTTCCGGCCAGCCCAGGGTGGAGAAGGTCCACAGGCCCGAGCTGAACCAGGTATCCAGTACGTCGTTGTCCTGGTTGAGCGTCACGTCGGCGCCCAAGCCGTGCTTGCTGCGCACTTCGGCTTCGCTGCGGCCGACATAGACCTTGCCGGACTCGTCGTACCAGGCTGGAATGCGATGGCCCCACCAGAGCTGGCGGCTGATGCACCAGTCCTGGATGTCACGCATCCAGGAGAAATACATGTTTTCGTACTGCTTGGGTACGAACTGGATGCGTCCGTCTTCCACGGCAGCGATGGCTGGCTCCGCCAAAGGTTTGGTGGACACGTACCACTGGTCCGTCAGCCAAGGCTCGATGACCGTACCGGAGCGATCACCCTTCGGCACTTTCAAAGCGTGGTCGTCGACACTGACCAGCAGGCCGGCGGCGTCGAACGCGGCGACGATCTGCTTGCGTGCCTCGAAGCGGTCCAGGCCGGCGTATTCGCCGGGCAAGGTGCCGTCCACGCTGTCGTTCAGGGTCCCGTCGAGGTTGAACACCTGGGCACTGGCCAGCACCTGGGCATTCTTGTCGAAGATGTTGAGCAGCGGCAGGTTGTGGCGCTTGCCGACTTCGTAGTCGTTGAAATCGTGGGCCGGGGTGATTTTCACGCAACCGGTACCGAACTCAGGGTCGCAATAGTCATCCGCGATGATCGGAATGCGACGGCCCACCAATGGCAGTTCGACGAACTTGCCGATCAAGGCCTGGTAGCGCTCGTCGTTCGGGTTCACCGCGACGGCGGCGTCACCGAGCATGGTTTCCGGACGCGTGGTGGCGACGATCAGGAAGTCATTGCCCTCGGCAGTTCTGGCGCCGTCTGCCAGCGGGTACTTGAGGTTCCAGAGGAAACCCTTTTCGTCGTGGTTTTCCACTTCCAGGTCGGAGATCGCCGTGTGCAGCTTGGTGTCCCAGTTGACCAGGCGCTTGCCGCGGTAGATCAGGCCGTCTTCGTGCAGGCGCACGAACGCTTCCTTGACCGCTTCGGACAGGCCGTCATCCATGGTGAAGCGTTCGCGGCTCCAATCGACCGATGAGCCGAGGCGGCGAATCTGGCG
The DNA here is from genome assembly GCF_014841915.1 of Pseudomonas sp. CFBP 13727. NCBI lineage: Bacteria > Pseudomonadati > Pseudomonadota > Gammaproteobacteria > Pseudomonadales > Pseudomonadaceae > Pseudomonas > Pseudomonas sp. CFBP 13727. The sequence continues at coordinate 1,619,882 of NZ_JACYUT010000001.1, read as the reverse complement.
GCTGATGTTGCCACCGGACTGGTCTTTCCATTCCCAGATCTTTTCCAGGAATTTTTCCCGGCCCAGATCATGGCGATTCAGCCCCTGGGCTTCGATCTGACGCTCGACCAGCATCTGCGTAGCGATGCCAGCGTGGTCGGTGCCAGGCTGCCACAGGGTGTTGCGGCCCTGCATGCGACGAAAACGGATCAGCGCGTCCATGATGGCGTTGTTGAAGCCATGGCCCATGTGCAGGCTGCCAGTCACGTTCGGCGGCGGAATCATGATGGTGTAGGAGTCGCCGGCACCTTGCGGGGCGAAATAGTTCTCGGCCTCCCAGGTCTGGTACCAGGAAGTTTCGATAGCGTGCGGCTGGTAGGTCTTATCCATGCGCGGCGGGACCCTATAAGGCATTTATTCAAAGAAAGCCGGGAAGTATAGCGGGGATATGGCGGCTATGGGAGGGACGCGCACCCTGTAGGAGCGGTCGGTGGCCGCGAAAGGCGCGACCAGGTATGTCTGACACACCGTAGCGCCTGTTTCGCGGCCGATGACCGCTCCTACGGTGGTAGGCGAGCGGTCCGTGGCCACGAAGGCGCGGGGGAGGGTATCAGCCCTGGTTGAGCAACCTTTCCATGCGCGCTTCGAGGCGGCGCTTGATTTCGGTTTCGATGTGAGGCGCGAAGTCGTCGATCACATCCTGCATGATCAACTGGGCCGCGGCGCGCAGTTCGGCGTCCAGGTGCAGCAAGGTATCCTGGCGATTCTGCGCCGGGCTGGGTGCCGCTGCCGGTTCCGACGGCAGGGCCGCCGGTGCAGTGGCCACGGGTTCGTCGTGCAGTTCGAACAGCAACGGCACCTCGGGCTCGCTGCGAACCACGGCGTCGGTCAGCAACGGTGGTTGCAGAGTGTCGTCGCCGAGCAGCTTGCGAATCGACTCGAGGTCGTCCAGCAGGTGTACGGATTTGGGCAAAGGCTTGGTGTTGTTGTCCATCTTGGGCTCAAAGTCGCGATAAGCGGTGGTCTTGCAGAGAATAGCCTTGTTCACGGTAGAAACGAAAACTCTCCCGGGCGGCCTGACGAATAGCAGGGTCTTCGACGACGATTTCGGCGACGCGCGCGAACTGGCTGGCAAAGCCTGGAACGTTCAAGGCCAGATTGATCAGGAGATCGTCATGGCCTGCCGCCTGGGCTGCGATGCCCAATGTGACGGGCGCGTGAGGGCCATCCTCTTCAAGGCTGTGGGGCACGAAGCTTTCACCCTTGAAACTCCACAGGCGTGCGTCCAGTGCCTCGCGCTGGGCAGCGTCGGTGCAATGAACGTACACCCGGTGACCCAACCGCCAGGCTTTCTCGGCCAACTTGCAGGCGAAATCCAGGCGAGCCGCGGGCAGGGGAGTGGGCAGAACGTAGAAGTCGACTTGGGGCATGGTGTGTTCCTGGTGCTTGAGACCGAGTCGCCCTCTTCGCGGGCAGAGCCCCCTCCCACAGGAAGCATGCTTGTGTGGGAGCGGGGCTCTGCCCGCGAAAAGACCGACGCGGACTTGAGGCATTACACCCCGGCGCGGTCCAGCAGGTACTGGGTGAGCAGAGGCACCGGACGACCGGTGGCGCCCTTGTCCTTGCCGCCACTGACCCATGCCGTGCCGGCAATGTCCAGGTGCGCCCACTCGTAGGCCTTGGTGAAACGGGACAAGAAGCAGCCCGCGGTGATGGCGCCGCCCTTCGGCCCGCCGATGTTGGCGATGTCGGCGAACGGGCTGTCCAGTTGCTCCTGGTACTCCTCGAACAGCGGCAGCTGCCAGCAGCGGTCGTCGGCCTGCTTGCCGGCTTCCAGCAGTTGGCCGACCAAGGCCTCGTTATTGCTCATCAGGCCCGTGGTATGGCCACCCAGAGCCACAACGCAAGCACCGGTCAAGGTTGCGATGTCGATCACCGCGCGCGGGTTGAAGCGCTCTGCGTAGGTCAGCGCGTCGCACAGCACCAGACGGCCTTCGGCGTCGGTGTTGAGAATTTCCACGGTCTGCCCGCTCATGGTTTCGACGATGTCGCCAGGGCGCGTCGCGCGATCACTGGGCATGTTCTCGGCGCAGGCCATCAGGCACACCAGGTTGATCGGCAGCTCCAGCTCCAGCACGGCGCGCAGGGTGCCGAACACGCTGGCAGCACCGCACATGTCGTACTTCATCTCGTCCATGCCGGCGGCTGGCTTGATGCTGATGCCGCCGGTGTCGAAGGTGATGCCCTTGCCGACCAGCACGTACGGCTGCTCGGATTTCTTCGCGCCTTGATAGTTGAGCACGATCAACCGCGGTGGCTGCGCACTGCCCTGGGCGACGGCCAGGAACGCACCCATGCCCAGTTCCTTGAGCTTCTTCTCGTCGTGAATCTCGACCTTGAGGTTCTTGTGCGCCTTGCTCAGGCTCTTCGCGGCTTCGGCCAGGAAGCTGGGGTGGCACAGGTTGGGTGGCAGGTTGCCCAGATCCTTGGTGAAGCTCATGCCACTGGCAATCGCCTTGGCGTGGGCAACGGCGCGTTCGACGTCGGCCTGGCTGGATTTCTGGGTCAGCAGGGTGATCTTCTGCAAGGCACGTGGATCGGCCTTCTTGCTTTTGAAGCGATCGAACACGTACTCGCCATCGAGCAGGGTTTCTGCCAACAGGCGCGTTCTGCCATAGGCATCGCGGCCCTTGACGGTCAGTTCGTCGAAGGCAAACACGGCATCGCTGCCGCCCAGGTTCTTCAGTACGCCGTAGGCAGCGCTGGCCAGTTTGCGCCACGGGCGGTCGGCCAGTTCGTCGTCCTTGCCGCTGCCCACCAGCAGCAGGCGCTCGGCCTTGAGCGCTGGCACGCCCGGCAGCAACAGGGTCTGGCCCGCACGCCCGGCGATGTCGCCGCGCTTGAGTGCAGCGCTGATCAAGCCGCCGCTCAGGCCGTCGATCTTGCTGGCAATGGCGCCCAGGGCGCGTTCTTCGCCAATGGCGACGACCAGGGTCGCGGTTTTAACTGATTCGGCAGCAACGCTCTTTACAACCAATTCCATATCCAGAACCCCTGATTCTAGGTCGATGCTTGCGCAAGACGGTTCGCGCGAAAGCAGCCAGTTTGACCCCAGCCCCAGCCCGCTCGCAACCTTTGCATGGCGGTAATTGTCCACCCGATGCCGCTGTTAAGTGACAGGCACAGCCTTTCACAGGATAATGCGGCGACTTTTTACCTGGCCCGCTCACGCGGGCCGGCCCCTGTCCTGGCTGCTACGTTCCCCTGTCGGGCTGCCTGCGCGCGACGACCCTGGAGTGTCTGGTTTGATCGTTTTCCGTTATCTGTCCCGTGAGGTCATGATCACAATGAGCGCCGTGAGTGCCGTGCTCCTGGTGATCATCATGAGCGGGCGCTTCATCAAGTATCTGGCCCAGGCGGCGTCCGGCATCCTGGACCCCGGCGTGCTGTTCATGATCATGGGCTTCCGCCTGCCGGGCTTCCTGCAACTGATCCTGCCGCTGGGCCTGTTCCTGGGCATCCTGCTGGCGTATGGGCGGCTGTACCTGGAAAGCGAGATGACCGTGCTTTCCGCCACCGGCATGAGCCAGCAGCGCCTGTTGGCCATCACCCTGGCTCCGGCGACGCTGGTCGCCCTGCTGGTGGCGTGGTTGAGCCTGAGCCTGGCTCCGCAGGGCGTTGCCCAGGTCGCCACGATCATCAACCAGCAGGACGCCATGACCGAATTCGACACCCTGGTGCCCGGTCGCTTCCAGGCGTTGCGCGATGGCACGCGGGTCACCTACACCCAGAGCCTCTCGGAAAACCGCGTCGATCTCAGCGGCGTGTTCATTTCCGAGAAGCGCATGTCCCAGGACAAGGCCAAGGACCGCGGGATCTCCGTGCTGGTGGCTGAAAAGGGCCGCCAGGAAGTGCGCGCCGACGGCAACCGCTACCTGATCCTGGAAAACGGCTTCCGCTACGACGGCAATCCGGGCGAGGCCAACTACCGCGCCATCCAGTACGACACCTATGGCGTGCTTCTGCCCAAGCCCGACGTGAGCAGCGACATCACCGACCGCGAAGCCATCCCCACCGGCGAGCTGTGGGGCAGCACCGATCCACGGCCGCGCGCCGAGCTGCAGTGGCGCCTGTCACTGCCGGTGCTGGTATTCATCGTGACCTTGATGGCGGTCCCGTTGTCACGGGTCAACCCGCGCCAGGGACGCTTCCTCAAACTGCTGCCGGCGATCCTCCTGTACATGGCCTACCTGACTCTGCTCATCGCCGCGCGTAGCGCCATGGAAAAAGGCCGCCTGCCTGCAGCGCTGGGCATGTGGTGGGTGCACGTGCTGTTCCTGGCCATCGGCCTGCTGCTGATGTACTGGGAACCGATGAAGCTGGCCCGTGCCAGCCGTCGCGCCAAGGGGGTGACCCATGGTCAAGCTTGATCGCTACATCGGCAAGAGCGTGGCGGTCGCCATCCTCGCGGTGCTGGGCATCATTCTCGGGCTGGCTTCGCTGTTCGCCTTCATCGACGAAATGGGCGACATCAGCTACAGCTACACCTTGCTCGATGCCGGCAAGTACGTTGCCCTGACCGCGCCGCGGCGGGTCTACGACATGCTGCCGATGGCGGCCCTGATCGGCTGCCTGATCGGCCTCGGCAGCCTGGCCAGCAGCAGCGAGTTGACCATCATGCGTGCGGCGGGCGTCTCGGTGGGGCGCATCGTCTGGGCCGTGATGAAGCCGATGCTGGTGCTGATGGTGGTCGGCGTACTGGTGGGCGAATACGTCGCCCCGCCGGCAGAGAACAAGGCTCAGGCCGAGCGCTCGCTGGCCCTGGGCAGTGGCGATGCGCAAAGCGGCAAGCACGGCATGTGGCACCGCCAGGGTGACGAGTTCATCCACATCAACACGGTGCAGCCACGCGGCCTGCTGTACGGGGTGACGCGCTACCGTTTCGATGATCAGCGCCACATGCTCAGCGCCAGCTTTGCCCGCAAGGCGCAATACGACGGCGATCACTGGCAGTTGAGCGAGGTCACCACCACGCTGTTTCACGCCGATCGCAGTGAAGTGGTCAAGGCTCCCGAGGAGCGCTGGGATGTTTCCCTGACACCTCAGTTGCTCAGCACCGTCATCGTCGCACCCGAAGCGTTGTCCATCTCCGGGCTGTGGGGGTACATCCACTACCTGGCCGACCAGGGCCTCAACAACGGTCAGTACTGGCTGGCGTTCTGGGTCAAGGTGCTGCAGCCGCTGGTAACGGCGGCATTGGTGTTGATGGCCATCTCCTTCATCTTCGGTCCATTGCGCTCGGTCACCCTGGGCCAGCGCGTGTTCACCGGTGTGCTGGTGGGCTTCGTGTTCCGCATTGCCCAGGACCTGCTCGGGCCTTCGAGCCTGGTGTTCGGCTTTCCGCCGCTACTGGCGGTGGTGTTGCCTGCGGCGATCTGCGCGGTGGCGGGACTCTGGCTGCTGCGACGCGCCGGCTAGCGCCTGGCGATCAACTTCGAACCGGCCCTCAGTGGCCGGTTTTTTCTTTGGTAACCCGCACGACCTGGCTACGTGAACCCAGGTCGTGCCAGGTGCGCTGGCGGCGCTCCATCAGCATCCACCACCAACCGAGCCCCAGGCACAGCCAGGACAGCAGTGCCAGCACGAAGCGCAGCAGCGCCTGGCCGAGGCTGACGGTGCTGCCGTCGACGTTCTGCACGCGAATGCCCCAGGCCTGCATACCCAGGGTCTGTCCGCCATGGGTCCAGAAACGAGCGAAGAAGGCGAACGACAGGCTCGTCAGCAGCAGCGACAGCCATGGATCGCGATCCAGCGCACCCGCCTCGGAAAGGACGCGCAGACGGGCCTCACCGTACCAACCCATCTGGGCCAGCTTGTACAGCGCGGCGGCAGCCATCAGCAGCGCCAGACACAGGATCAGGTCGTAGGTCGCTGCGGCCAGGCGCCGAGCCAGGCTCGCCGGTATCGGCTGCAGGTTGTGCGCTGCAATGGGCGCCATCGAAGATCCTTGGGCAGAATTGGCCGGTCACGTCGGCCGAGCGGCCACAAAAAAGCCCCAGGCTATCAGCGCTGGGGCTTTTCGGCGACGCTCGAATCAAGCCTCGGCTTGAACCTCGTCAGCCTGCAGGCCTTTCTGGCCCTGCACGGCAACGAAGGTGACCTTCTGGCCTTCCTTCAGGCTTTTGAAGCCGTTGCCCTGAATGGCGCGGAAGTGTACGAACAGGTCCGGGCCGCTCTCAGGGGTGATGAAACCAAAACCTTTTTCGTCGTTGAACCACTTGACGGTACCGCTTTGACGATTCGACATAGCTTAATTTCCTTGAAACCTAGAATTATTAACAGCGTCTTTCACATGAAAGATCACTGGGCTGATTTGCAGGAAAGTAAGAGACGTCGAACGGGTTGTAGCAATGATCAGAGCTACTGCCCAGGTCACGATCCAAGCGACCCATGCAAACACAGTGGAGAAACTTTACGCTAACTTCAGCGAGAAAAACAAGCCCTCGCAACCTGCGCATTTCGAGCTTTTTTTGCCGCATTTCAGGCCGTATCCGCCGCGTTGCTCCACGATCGTGCACGACGCTGTATTCCCTTGACGCCAATGGATTCAAGCGGTGGCAATCATAGGCCGAAGTGCGGTGGAACCATGACGCTTTATAGACGCGTCATAGTTTTTATCTACCAGCAGCGACTGTTTGCGCACTCGCAGGGATATCCGGTCTTTCATTCACCCACGATAATAGCGTTGAGCAACGAAGGGCATCTTGGCAACTTTCAAGGGCACAGGCTTGCCACGCACGATGGCCTGCAGTTCGTTATCCAAGGCAGCGGCGCTGGCGTCGACGTAGCCCATGGCAACCGGCGCGTCCAGTGTCGGGCCGAACCCGCCGCTGCACACGCGGCCGACTTCCACTCCTTGAGCGTTGATGATCGACGCACCTTCGCGCACTGGAGTGCGATCCTGCGGCAGCAGGCCGACGCGCTTGCGTGCAACGCCTTCGCTTTGCTGGGCAAAGATGATGTCAGCACCTGGGAAGCCACCGGCGCGCGCACCCTCGGCACGGCGCGCCTTGGAGATGGCCCACAGCAAACTGGCCGCAATCGGCGATGTCTCGCTGTCCATGTCATGGCCATACAGGCACAGGCCCGCTTCCAGGCGCAGCGAATCGCGTGCACCCAGGCCGATCGGTTCCACTTCAGGCTCGGCCAGCAGGGCACGCGCAAGCGCTTCTGCCTCGCCGCTGGGCACGGAAATCTCGAAGCCGTCTTCGCCGGTGTAGCCCGAGCGACTCACGTAGCACTCAACGCCCAGCAGCTTCACGTTGGCGAACTGCATGAAGGTCATGTCTGCGACTTCCGGCGCCAGGCGTGCCAGCACCGTTACCGCTGCTGGCCCCTGCAGTGCCAAAAGCGCACGTGCGTCGAACAACGCCTCGATTTCGCAGTGACCGTGCAGATGGCGTTGCAGATGGGCAAGGTCCTGATCCTTGCAGGCGGCGTTGACCACCAGCAGCAAGGTGTCGTTGCCCAGGTTCGCCACCATCAGATCGTCGAGAATGCCGCCTTGTTCATTGGTGAACATGGCATAGCGCTGCATGCCCACGGGCAGGTCGATGATGTCCACCGGCACCAGCGTCTCCAGTGCCTTGGCGGCATCGGCGCCGGTCAGGCGAATCTGGCCCATGTGCGACACGTCGAACAACCCGGCCTGGGCACGGGTGTGGCGGTGCTCCTTCATCACGCCCAGCGGATACTGCACCGGCATGTCGTAACCGGCGAACGGCACCATGCGCGCGCCCAGTTCCAGGTGCAGCGCGTGCAGGGGTGTTTTTTGCAAAGTGGCATCGGACATTGTTTGTTCCTTGCGAGGCAGGGCGCGCAGCGATCAACGCCGCGCGCCGCAGTCGTCACGCTTGCTGATAGGCTTCGATGGAAGGGCAGGCGCACACCAGGTTGCGATCGCCGAAAACGTTGTCGACCCTACCTACAGGTGGCCAGTACTTGTTTTCCTGCAGCGTCGGCAGCGGGTAGACAGCCTGTTCGCGGCTGTAGGCGTGGCTCCACTCACCGACCAGTTCGGCGGCGGTGTGCGGCGCGTTTTTCAGCGGGTTGTCTTCGCGATCCAGACGGCCTTCCTCGACGGCGCGAATCTCTTCGCGGATCTGGATCATGGCGTTGCAGAACCGATCGAGTTCTTCCAGCGACTCGCTTTCGGTCGGTTCGATCATCAAGGTACCTGCCACCGGGAACGACATGGTCGGGGCATGGAAGCCGAAGTCGATCAGGCGCTTGGCGACGTCGTCGACGCTGATGCCGCTGCTGTCCTTGAGCGGGCGTACGTCGAGGATGCACTCGTGGGCCACCAGTCCGTTGCTGCCGGCATAGAGGATCGGGTAGTGCTGTTCCAGGCGCCGGGCAATGTAGTTGGCGTTGAGGATGGCCACCTGGGACGCACGCTTGAGACCGTCGCCGCCCATCATGCGAATGTACATCCAGGTGATCGGTAGGATGCTGGCGCTGCCGAACGGCGCCGCGCAGACCGCACCCTGTTTGCGCTCCAGCGCGGCATGGCCGGGCAGGAACGGCGCGAGGTGCGCTTTCACGCCAATCGGCCCGACACCTGGGCCGCCACCGCCATGGGGAATGCAGAACGTCTTGTGCAGGTTCAGGTGGGACACGTCGCCGCCGAACTTGCCTGGAGCGCACAGGCCGACCATGGCGTTCATGTTGGCGCCATCGATGTACACCTGGCCACCGTGGTCATGAATGATCGCGCAGATCTCGCGGATGCCCTCCTCGAACACGCCGTGGGTGGACGGGTAGGTGATCATCAGTGCGGCGAGCTTGTCACCGTGCTCGATGGCCTTGGCGCGCAGGTCTTCGATGTCGACGTTGCCGCGTGCATCGCAGGCGGTGACCACCACGCGCATCCCGGCCATGTGCGCGGTCGCCGGATTGGTGCCGTGCGCCGAGGATGGAATCAGGCAGATGTCGCGGTGCGCTTCGCCACGGCTCTGATGGTAGGCACGAATGGCCAGCAGGCCGGCGTATTCACCCTGGGAGCCGGCGTTGGGTTGCAGTGACACGGAATCGTAGCCGGTGGCAGCGCACAGCATGCTCTCCAATTCGTCGGTGAGCAGCTGGTAGCCCTGGCTCTGCGCAGCCGGCGCGAAGGGGTGCAACTGACCGAACTCAGCCCAGGTCACCGGGATCATTTCGCTGGCGGCATTGAGCTTCATGGTGCAGGAGCCCAGTGGGATCATGGTGCGATCCAGGGCCAGGTCCTTGTCGGCCAGGCGGCGCAGGTAGCGCATCAGCTCGGTTTCCGAGTGATAGCGATTGAACACCGGATGCTGCAGGATCGCCGACTGGCGCAGCAGCGGCTCGGGCAGTTGATCGCCGACCTCATCGGCCAGGGTCCGGAATACTACCTGCGTGCTTGCGTTGTGGAACAGCTGCCACAAGGCTTCCACGTCGGCCTGGCGGGTGGTTTCGTCCAGCGAGATGCCCACGCGCTGCGCGTCGACTTCGCGCAGGTTGATGCCCGCAGCCCGGGCCTGCTCGTGCAGGCGCTCGGTCGCGCTGCCAGTGGCCAGGGTCAGGGTGTCGAAGAAGTGTTGCTGCTCCACGCGCACGTCCAATTGGGTCAGGCCACGTGCCAGAATGGCGGTGAGCTGGTGGGTGCGTCGCGCGATCTGGATCAGGCCGGCCGGGCCATGGTAGACCGCGTACATGCTGGCGATGTTGGCCAGCAGCACCTGGGCCGTGCAGATGTTGCTGGTGGCCTTCTCGCGACGGATGTGCTGTTCGCGGGTCTGCATGGCCAGGCGCAGCGCACTCTTGCCATGGCGATCCACCGACACGCCGACCAAACGCCCAGGCATGTCGCGCTTGAAGCTGTCACGGGTGGAAAAGTACGCCGCGTGTGGGCCACCAAAACCCAGTGGCACGCCGAAACGCTGGGCGCTGCCGATGGCGACGTCGGCACCGAATTCGCCAGGAGGGCTGAGCAGCGTCAGGGCGAGCAGGTCAGCCGCCACGGCTACCAGGGCATTGTCGGCATGAAAGCGCTCGACCAGTTCACGGTAGTCGAAAATGTCGCCGTTGCTGGCGGGATACTGCAGCAGGGCGCCGAAAAAGCCGTCGGTGTCGGCAAGCTCATGCTCGTCGCCGATGACCACTTCGATACCCAGCGGCTCGGCGCGGGTGATCAGCACGGCCAGGGTCTGTGGATGGCAATGGCTGGAGGCGAAGAAGCGCTGGCTGTTCTTGTTCTTGCTCAGCCGTTTGCAGAAGGTCATGGCCTCGGCGGCGGCGGTCGCTTCATCGAGCAGCGAGGCATTGGCGATGGGCAGTCCGGTCAGGTCGCTGATCAGGGTCTGGAAGTTGAGCAGCGCCTCCAGACGGCCTTGGGAAATCTCCGGCTGATACGGCGTGTAGGCCGTGTACCAGGCGGGGTTCTCCAACAGGTTGCGCAGGATCGGCGCCGGCGTGTGGGTGTTGTAGTAGCCCTGGCCGATGTAGTTCTTGAACAGTTGGTTCTGCTGGGCGATGGCCTTGATCGCGGCCAGGGCATCGGCTTCGCTCTGCCCGGCAGAGAGACCGAGCACGCTGGTGCCCTTGATGCTTTCGGGGATGACGCTGGCGCTCAGGGCATCGAGGCTGTCGAAACCCAGAAAATCGAGCATGGCCTGCTCGTCGGCCGGGCCTGGGCCGATGTGGCGAGCGATGAATTCATTGTCGGTGTGCAATGCAATGGCGCGAGTCATGGTGGGTCCTCAGCCTTGGGCGGCGATCAGGTTGTCGTAGGCGGTCTGGTCGAGCAAGGCGCGAACCTGTTCGAGGTCGTCGGGAATGAACCGGAAGAACCAGCCCTGGGCCAGTGGGTCCTGGTTGACCAGTTCCGGAGCCGCATCGAGTGCCGCGTTGACTTCGACGATCTCGCCATCCAGCGGCATGTTGATGCTGCTGGCGGCCTTCACCGATTCCAGCACCGAAACCTCGGCATCGCGCGCATGGCGGGCCAGTTCGGGCAACTGCACGAAAACCACGTCGCCCAAAGCATTCTGGGCAAATGGGGTGATACCGACCGTGACGCTACCGTCGGCTTCGAGGCGCAGCCATTCGTGTTCGACGGTGAAACGCAACTCGCTCATGGAAACTCCGCAATGATTTGGGGTTCAGCAATGAGGGTTACTTAGCAAGATGGTTGCCAGATTTCCCAAAGTCACAGGCTGCAAGGGCTCCAGGCAAATTACCCCCATCAAGGATCGGCAACGGCTGTAACGAAAACGCTACGCAACACGTGGACCAGCAAATACTCCGCCTCCCTTGTAGCAGCGGCGCAAGCCGCGTCGGCGGTAGACGCGGTCTATTGCATGGACCCAGACGAGCCCGGACGCGGCTTGCGCCGCTGCTACAGACGTCGTATCGAATTACGTACGCTGTATTTAAATCGATACAGTCCGGTTCGGCTGTGGTATCAGTTCGCGCCACCGATTCCATACTTGCGCAATCGGTTGGCGATGGCCGTGTGGGATGTCAGTAGACGGCTGGCCAGCTGCCTGCTGGATGGATAACTGGGGTACAGCTTTTCCAGAAGTGCTTTTTCGTAAGCGCCAACGGCCTGCTCCAGGCTGACGACGTCGCCGTCGTTGCGTCGACTCACGCTGGTGCCGGCGATGTCCAGATCGCCGATGTCGACTGTGTTGCTTTCGCAGACGGCGGCTGCGCGAAAGATCACGTTCTGCAACTGCCGAACGTTGCCCGGCCAGCGGTTGCCCAGCAGGGCAGGATAGGTGCTCGTCGTCAGTCGGCACATCGGTCGCTGAATCTGCGTGCAGGCCTGCTGCATGAAATAACGAGCCAACAGCAGGATATCTTCGCCGCGCTCGCGCAGGGGTGGCACGTTCAGGTTGAGCACGTTCAAGCGGTAGAACAGATCTTCGCGGAAGGCGCCTTCGGCCACCATCTGCTCCAGGTTGCGGTGGGTGGCGCTGAGGATGCGCACGTTGACCTTGACCTCGCGGTCGCCGCCTACCCGGCGAAAGCTGCCATCGTTGAGGAACCGCAGCAGCTTGGCCTGCAGGTACGGTGACATTTCGCCGATTTCGTCGAGAAACACCGTGCCTTGGTGGGCCAGTTCCATCAGCCCCGGCTTGCCACCGCGCTGGGCGCCGGTGAATGCACCGGGGGCATAGCCGAACAGCTCGCTCTCGGCGAGGTTTTCCGGCAGGGCGGCGCAGTTGAGCGCCAGGAACGGCGCGCCGTGGCGCGCGCTGACGGCATGGCAGGCCCGCGCCACCAGCTCCTTGCCCGTGCCCGTCTCGCCTTGTATCAACAGCGGCGCATCCAGCGCCGCAACACGTTGCGCCCGGGCCTTGAGCGCACGGATCGGTGCAGAGTCGCCCAGCAGCGAATCGAACCCTTCGGCGTGGTCGTGGTGCAGGGCGGCCAGTCGCTCACCCATGCGGTTGGGCGGGTATAGCGTCAGCAGGGCACCGGCGTCGGTGATGGGTGTGGCATCGAGCAACAGCGTCTGGCCATTCAGGTTGACCTCGCGCAGTGGCAGACGGAACCCTTGTTCGAGCAAGGCGCCGAGCAAGGCAGGATCGGCGAACAGGTCCGCCACCGACTGTCCGGCGGGCTCGCGGCCGTACAGCTCGACCAAAGCCGGGTTGGCCAACAGCACATTGCCGGCACTGTCCAGTGCCAGCACTGGATCGCCCATGGCGGCCAGCAAGGCTTCAAGCTGCAGGTGCCGGCGTTGTCCTGGAAGAATATCGACCACGCGCACGTCCTCCACACCCCGCACCCGGAACAGCGCATCGTGCAGTTCTTCCAGCACCAGCGGGCTGAGGGTCGGTGCGTCGATATAGACGTTGGGCGGGACCATCTCGACTGCGTCGAGGTTGAGGTTGCGCGCCCCCAACAGGGCCAGCACTTCCTGGGTGATGCCGACACGGTCGATGAAGCTGACGTGGATACGCATGGGGTCTCGAGCATTCCGGACAGCGGAGGGACGCAGTATGCCTTGCCATCGCGCAAAGCTGTAGCACCTACGCGGGCGTGCTCAGCGCTGGGGGTTGATGCGTTCGGGCCGCGACCAGATCCACAGGTTGACCAGCACCATGCCGGAGATCGCCGCGTACACCGGCCAGTGCTGCTTGAGGGTAAACCACATGAGCACTGAACAGAGGACCATGCTGACGGTTGCGCTGACCTTGGTTCGACGGGTTATGACCTTGCCATTGCGCCAGTTCCGCAACATCGGGCCGAACAGCTTGTGGTTCTCCAGCCAGGCGCTCAGCCGCGGTGAGCTTTTGGTCGCCGCCCACGCGGCCAGCAGGATGAACTCGGTGGTGGGCAACCCCGGCACCACGATGGCGATCAACCCGATGATCAGGCTGGTATAGGCCAGCAGGCCGTAAAGCACGCGGGCCAGCTTTGAGGGGAGCGGGCGAGGGTTGTCCATGAGTTCCATACAGTGGGGGTCAGGCCGGCGCCGTTTCCTTGTGGTCGGCGTAGGTGTGTTGCAGCAGCACCTGCAAGCGCGCAAAAGCATCGTTGGCCGCCTGATCAGCTTGCGCTTCTTCAGCCGCGCTGAACGGCAGGGCGTCGAAGATCGCGTTGAAGGCTTTCCAGCCCTTGCCGCGCCCGCCCTCGGGTTCGGCCAAATGGCGAGCACCGAAACTGGCGGTGTAACCCAAGGCGTTAGCCCGTTTGATCAGGATGGCGGCGCCGAGTTTAGACCCTTCGGAGACGCGAATCCAGGTGAGCGCCGTGGCCTGACTGGGCTCGCTGAGGGCGCCCGGAACAGGTTGCGGAATGGCCACGCCCAGATCGATCAGATCGGCCTTGGCCGCCTCTGCGCGGCAGCGCTCGGGCAGATCGGGAAACAAGGCGATCAGGGCCGGGTCGTTGTACAGGTGTTGCAACTCGGATTGGAACAGGTACTGCATCTGCAGAAAGCGCGCATAGCTTTGCGGCGTATCGAATGGCGCGTAGCGGGCCACGGTGTTTTCCAGGCTGTCGTGCAACGCCTGGCTGATCGCGCGCAAGCGAGCGGAGCGCAGTGGGGCGTGGTCCTGAATGTGCTCGGTGACGGTCATTGCGAGTTCCTTGAAAAATGCGGTGCTGTTTAGACGAGACGAATCAACTCACAGCGGACCGTAAAAAAATCCCACCACAGGGGCAGCGGTTATCTGCCCCTACAGTGCCATTATCAGATGTCCCAAACCAGATTGATCGCGAAATTACGACCGGGAGCAGTGAGGCGATCGAGGTTGGCGGGTGCTGTCACCGCCGCTTCGCCCACGCCGTCATAACTGCGCACGTCGTCCCATAGCCAGTATTTCTTGTCGGTGAGGTTGTACAGGCCGGCGTTGACCGTGACGTCGTCGGTGACCTTGTAGTAACCGGCCAGGTCGAGGATGCCGAAGCCAGGCGTTTTGAACACACCGCTGCCGTCCGGCGACTTGAACGCGCTGCTGTCCACTCGGTTCTGCCGCTTGACCAGTGTCCAACTGAGCAGGCCACCATACTGCTGCTGCTCGTAGCCCAGGCCGAATACACCCTTGAGCGGATTGACGCTGTTGATCGGTTGGCCGTTGTCTTCGTTCTCGCCACGGGCGTATGCGATGGAGGCTTGGCTGTAGAGACCTTGCGGCGCACCGAAGCTGTCCAGGTTCAAGCGGCCCTTGAGCTCGACGCCCTTGATGGTGGCATGCTTGATATTGTTGCTTTGGAACACGGCGGACGTCGCCCCGGGGCTGACCGCATCCTCGTTGATGAAATCGCGGTACTGGTTGTAGAACACCGCGATATCGAAGGTGCCTGCCTCGAAGTTGCCGCGTAGGCCGGTTTCATAACTTCTGCTTTTTTCCGGTTCCAGATCCGGATTGGGCTGGACCGTATAGCCTGCGCCAAGGTTTTCGAAGCGTCCATAAAGCGCCTTGGCCGAAGGTGTGCGGAAGCCTTCGGCGTACTGCCCATACCAGGTGTAGTGGTCATCGAAGTCGTAAGTTACGCCCAGCGTGGGTGACAACCGGTGCCAGTTCCGATCGCTGTCGGTCACGGTGTACTCGCCAATGGGGTTGACCGTGCGCAGGAACTCATCGGTCAGGCGGGGCTTGAGCTGGGTGTAGTCATAGCGGGCGCTGGGTCGCAAGGTCCACTGGTTCCAGCGAATCTCGTCCTGAGCGAACAGGCTGTAGGTGTTGATGGTCGGGTCGGGGAAGTCGCTGGATTTGACCAGACGATCGGCCGCGCTGTCGGCGCCGATGGCTCGGCAACTGCCCATCACGGTCAAGCAGGTCCCGTAGCCGCTGCGTGAGCCGGTAACCTTCTGCTGGCGTATGTTGGTGCCGTAGGTCAGCAGGTGATCGGTTTGTCCCAACTCGAAGGCCTTGTCCAGTTGCAGGTCGAACACCCACTGGCGCTCTTTGTAAAAAGTGTCACGCGCTCGCAACACATCGCGCGCGCGCGGGACGACATAGTGCTCTTCGGTGTGCTGGTCGGTCTTGGCGATCTGGTAGTTCAAGCTCCACTTGATGTGATCGGCCACGACGCTGTCCAGGCCAAAGTCGTGATTCAAGCCGAAGCGCTCGCGGGTGATGGTGTCATTGCCACCGCGCGATTGATAGAAATTCAGCGGCCTGCCATTTGCATAGGGGCCGCCATAGGCACTTTTCAGATCGACATCGCGGTCGTCCTTGTACTTTTCGTAGGTGAGCCCGAATCGAGCATCGTCGGCGTAGTTCCAGCCCAGCTTGGCCAGGACATTGGTGGAACGTACGTCCTTGGGGTCGGCTGCGGTGCGGCTCAGCCCTGTGCTGGTATGGTCGCCGTAGGATTCGGTCTCGTGGCCACTGCGCTGGCTCAGATGCAAGAGGGCATCGACGTCACCCGAACGGCCGGCCACGGTAGCCGAGTTCAGCCAGCTTTCGTCTGCCGAACTGTAACCGGTCTTCAGGCGTGCGCCGACATCCTTGCCGGGTTTGATGATGTCTTCCGGGTCCAGGGTGTAGTAGCTGACCACCCCACCGATGGCACTGCTGCCGTAGAGCGACGACGCCGGCCCGCGCAGGATTTCCACCCGCTTGACGATTTCCGGGTCGACGTAATTGCGCTCGGTTTGCGCATAGGGGCCGTTGAAGAAGCTGTCCGGCACCTCGACGCCATCGACCTGGGTGAGCACACGGTCGCCGTCGATACCAC
This sequence comes from Pseudomonas sp. CFBP 13727, assembly GCF_014841915.1. Lineage (NCBI taxonomy): Bacteria > Pseudomonadati > Pseudomonadota > Gammaproteobacteria > Pseudomonadales > Pseudomonadaceae > Pseudomonas > Pseudomonas sp. CFBP 13727. The sequence continues at coordinate 1,603,685 of NZ_JACYUT010000001.1, read as the reverse complement.
GAATGTTGTAGCCGGTAAGGCCGCTGCGCAAACCGGTGCCGCCTGCGGAGACGCCCGGTTCGTAACGCACCAGGTCCTGAAGGGTGTTGACGTTGTCACGGTCCAGCTGCGTGCGGCCCTGGACGCTGACGGTACTCGGGACGCTGTCGGCGCTTTGTTCCTGGCGTGTGGCGCTGACGGTCATCTGTTGCAGGGCGATCACGGCGCCCGGCGAGCTGCGCTCGAGCACGACATTGTTGGCGCTGATTTTCCGGTAGCGCAAGGGTGTCCCTGCGAGCAGCCGATCCAGTGCCTGTTCCGGCGTCAGGTTACCGCGCGCACCGGGTGAAATGACGTTCTGGGCAAGCTCGGCGGGCAGTCCGACTTGCCAGCCCGTCGTGGTGCTGAAGCCGTTCAAGGCCGACGCCAGAGGCTGCCGAGCGATGCTGAAGGCGTGATTGACGCTGAAGCGGGCGCTGTTCGGTGTCAGCTCCGCAGCGCTGCCTACGGCAGGCACGGCGGCCACCAGCAGGGCAGCGGTGAGCACCGAGTGGTGAAACTGAGGACGAGTGAAACCTTTGGACATCGAAAGCGCTCCCTGTCGCGTGTCGTTATAGTGTTACCGATCCGAATGCGAATCAGTTGCATTGGCTATGACTAGACGGATGGGGAAGCGCTACAGCGTAAAAATAATTATGCAGTGTCTTGGTTCATGACACTGACGTATTCGTCAGTTCAGGATGACCAGCGCCGGAAACTCCCGCACCTGTGCCGACGTCACCTGAGCCAACGAGCGAACCACTTCGAGCGGGTTGTCCAGGCGGTAATTGCCGGTTACTGCCACCTGTTCGAGCTTCTTGTCGGTGCTGATGATCCACCCCGGGTAATAGCGCCGAAGTTCGGCAAGCACCTCGCCCATTGGGCAATTCTCGAAGATCAAACGGCCGTGGACCCAGGCCAGATCCTTCTGTGGATCGAGCCGCTCACGCGTGCCGAATCCCCTGGGGCCGATGCGTATGCTGTCGCCGGCGTTCAGGCGCACCGTCTCGTCGTGGCTGGCGCTGAGGTCGACGTTGCCGCGCTGCACCCGCACTTGTGCCTGGCCATCGTGGTAGCTCACGGCGAAGGCACTGTCGAGCACATCGGCACGCACCGGGCCTGCTTGCACCTTCAGGGGTTGTCGGCGGCTGGGAGGCACCTCGAAAAAAGCTTCGCCTTCGTACAGGCGTGCGCTGCGTTGCCGGGTGTCGATGCGGCTGGAGAAGGCCGAATCGGTGTTGAGCAGTACCTTGGAACCGTCTTCCAGTTGCAGGTGTTGCCGTTCGCCGACCTGGGTCAGATGAGCGGCCTGTACGCGCAGCGGCAGGTGGGTGAAATTCAATACGCCTACCACCAGCATTGCGGCGGTAGCCAGTGGTTTCCAATGCCGACGCCAGGCCGGCAGTCGGCGCCGCGTTTGCAGGGCGACGGCGGCCTGGTGAATCGGCGCGCCGTGCCATACCGCGCGGGCCTGCTCGAATGCCGCGGCATGTTCGGGGTCGGCCAGCAGCCAGGCCTCGAATGCCCTTTGCTCGGTGGGGTCGGTGCAAGGCTGGGCAATCAACCAATCGATGGCTTGCTCCATGGCAGGCGTCGGTGGCGCTCGCTCTGGTAGATGCTGCCGATTCACGGATGCTCCTCCAGGCGCTGGGCGACACCGATGCAGATCGCCATGATCAATTTCAATTCCTTTTGCACGGTGCTTGCCGAGACGTGCAGCTCATGGGCAATTTCCACATAACTGCTGCCATGCACTCGGCTCAGGATGAAAATCCGCTGCTGGCGCGGCGTCAGTCGAGCCAGGCTCACGGTCAGCCTGGCCAGAAGCCGCTCAGCATGGGCGACCTCGTCCGGACTGCTGGCCACTGCTGCAATGCTTTGTAGCACGTCGAGGGGCACATCTTCGACCATGGTTCGCTCGTGCACCCGCCGTGAGCGCAGATAATCCAGGGCCAGATTGCGTGCTGTCTGAAACACGAAGGGTTCGAGGTGCTCGATGCGTCGCTCACCCAGGGCACGATTCACCCTCAGGTAGGTTTCCTGAAGCAGGTCTTCGGCGGTGCTGGGGTTGCGTACCATGCGCTGAAGGGTGCGCAGCAGACTCAAGCGTTGGGAGAGGAAAACGGAATTGAAGCGTGATTGACTCACGGAATTGCCCGGACGGAAAGCAGAAGATGATAATGCTTCTCATCTGTGCGCCTGGTCAAGTCGCGATCTTTGCAAGAGGTATCGCGGCTGGAAACGGCATCCACCGTATCCAGCCGCTATGGGGCCTTACTTGGCGTTGATCAGCGCCAGGCAGTTGTCCAGCATGCGGTTCGAGAAGCCCCACTCGTTGTCGTACCAAGCCATGACCTTGACCAGCTTGCCGTTGACCTTGGTGTGGTTGGCATCGAAGATCGACGACAGCGGATTGTGGTTGAAGTCGGTGGAAACCAGCGGCAGGGTGTTGTAGCCCAGCACCTTGGACTGCTCGGCCGCGGCATGCATCAGCGCATTGATCTCGTCGCGGCTGGCTTCGCGCGAGAGGTTCAAGGTCAGGTCGACCAGCGAGACGTTGATCACCGGCACGCGCACCGCCATACCGGTCAACTTGCCGGCCAGCTCCGGCAGCACCAGGCCAACGGCTTCGGCAGCGCCGGTCTTGCTGGGGATCATCGATTGGGTCGCCGAGCGGGCGCGGTAGGGGTCGCTGTGGTACACGTCGATCAGGTTCTGGTCGTTGGTGTAGGCGTGGATGGTGGTCATCAGGCCCTGCTCGATGCCCAGCTCGCGGTGCAGCACCTGGGCCACCGGGGCCAGGCAGTTGGTGGTGCAAGAAGCGTTGGAGATCACTTCGTGGGACTGACGCAGCACGTCGTGGTTGACGCCATACACCACGGTGGCATCGGCGCCCTTGGCCGGTGCCGAGATGATCACCTTGCGCGCGCCGGCCGTCAGGTGCGCGGCAGCTTTTTCACGGTCGGTGAACAGGCCGGTGCACTCGAACACCACGTCGATGTTCTCGGCCTTCCACGGCAGTTCCGCCGGGTTGCGGATGGCACTGACCGAGATGCGGTCGCCATTCACCGTGAGGCCTTCCTTGTCGTGCTCGACCGTGCCGTCGAAGGTGCCATGCACCGTGTCGTACTTGAGCAGGTGGGCGTTGATCGCGCTGTCACCCAGGTCGTTGATGGCGACGACCTGCAGGTCCTGGCGGTAGCCTTGGGTATAGAGTGCCCGCAGGACATTGCGGCCGATGCGGCCAAAACCGTTGATTGCTATGCGAATGGTCATGAGTGATTCCTGTGATCAGATTGGGTGATTCCCCTTGGATCAGGTCCGGGCAAGCAGGTCACGTAATCTGTTTTGTTGTTGGAATTACAAGATTATTCGCATAGAAATAGAAAACAAGCCTTTTTAGTGGCAATATTTTGTTCTATCTACAACGAGTGACCGGTACAACCCTTCCTTCATATCGATTCTTGCCTGCAGGGCTTTGAGCCCTGACATGGGTCGTAGTTCGGACAGAGTGTTGCAGAGGTCGCCCCCAAAGCCTGGAGTTCTTCACATGCATCCCCGCGTCCTTGAGGTCACCCAACGGCTGATTGCGCGTAGCCAAGCTACCCGCAAGCACTACCTGCAACTGATCGACAGCGCCGCCAGCGACGGGCCCATGCGCGGCAAGCTGCAGTGTGCGAACTTTGCCCACGGAGTAGCGGGGTGCGGCACCGAAGACAAGCACCAACTGCGCATGATGAATGCGACCAACATCGCAATCGTTTCGTCATATAACGACATGCTCTCGGCGCACCAGCCCTACGAAACCTACCCGGAGCAGCTCAAGCAGGCGTTGCGCGAGATCGGCTCGGTCGGCCAGTTCGCCGGTGGCGTGCCGGCCATGTGCGATGGCGTGACCCAGGGTGAGGCCGGCATGGAACTGAGCCTGGCCAGTCGTGAAACCATCGCGCTGTCCACGGCCGTGGCCTTGTCCCACAACATGTTCGATGGCGCCCTGATGCTCGGCATCTGCGACAAGATCGTCCCGGGCCTGATGATGGGCGCGCTGCGCTTTGGCCATCTGCCGATGGTCTTCGTCCCCGGCGGGCCGATGCCGTCGGGCATCTCCAACAAGGAGAAGGCCGATGTTCGCCAGCGTTATGCCGAGGGCAAGGCGAGCCGTGAAGAATTGCTCGAATCGGAGATGAAGTCCTACCACAGTCCGGGCACCTGCACGTTCTACGGCACGGCCAACACCAACCAGTTGCTCATGGAAGTGCTGGGGTTGCACCTGCCGGGGGCCTCGTTCGTCAATCCCAACACACCGCTGCGCGATGCGCTGACTCACGAGGCAGCCCATCAGGTGACACGCCTGACCAAGGCCAACGGCGAGTTCACGCCCATCGGCCGCATCGTCGATGAAAAGTCGCTGGTGAATTCGATCGTCGCCCTGCACGCGACGGGCGGTTCGACCAACCACACCCTGCACATGCCGGCGATCGCCATGGCTGCGGGCATCATCCTGACCTGGCAGGACATGGCCGATTTGTCCGAAGTGGTGCCCACCCTGTCCAATGTCTATCCAAACGGCAAGGCTGACATCAACCATTTCCAGGCAGCTGGCGGCATGGCTTTCCTGATTCGCGAGTTGCTCGCAGCGGGCCTGTTGCACGAGGACGTGAACACGGTGGCCGGTCATGGCCTGAGCCGCTACACCCGCGAACCGTTTCTGCAAGAGGGTCGGCTGGTCTGGCGCGAGGGTCCCGAGGCGAGCCTCGACGAAACCATTCTGCGCCCCGTGGCACGGCCTTTCTCGGCCGAGGGTGGATTGCGCGTGATGGAAGGCAATCTGGGTCGGGGCGTCATGAAAGTGTCTGCCGTGGCGTTGGCGAACCAGGTAGTGGAGGCGCCGTGCCGCGTGTTCCAGGACCAGCAGGAGCTGGCCGATGCGTTCAAGGCCGGCGAACTGGAAAAGGATTTCGTCGCGGTCATGCGCTTCCAGGGGCCGCGCTCCAACGGCATGCCGGAACTGCACAAGATGACGCCTTTTCTCGGCGTGCTGCAGGATCGCGGCTTCAAGGTCGCGCTGGTCACCGACGGGCGCATGTCCGGCGCGTCCGGCAAGATTCCCGCCGCGATTCACGTCAGTCCCGAGGCGGCCAGCGGTGGCCCGTTGGCCTTGGTGCGCGATGGCGATATCATCCGGGTCGACGGTGTCGAAGGTACCTTGCAGGTACGCGTCGATGCCCAGACGCTGGCCAGCCGCACCCCGGCGGTCGGCACCTTGGCCAATGGCGTAGGGTGCGGGCGTGAACTGTTCGGGTTCATGCGCCAAGCCTTCAGCTCGGCCGAGCAAGGCGCCAGTGCCTTCACTTCGGGGTTGGAGATTTTGCGATGACACTCGCCCTTATCGGCGACATCGGCGGTACCAACGCACGTTTCGCCCTCTGGGAAAACGATGCACTGCATTCGGTTCGGGTCTTCCCCACGGCAGACTACACCAGCCCCGAGCACGCCATCGGTGTGTACATGGCCGACCTCAAGCTGCAGAAGGGCGACATCGGCGCCGCGTGCCTGGCAGTAGCGGGCCCGGTGGACGGTGACGAGTTCCGCTTCACCAACAGCCATTGGCGCCTGAGCCGCAAGGCATTCTGCGCAAGCCTGCAGATCGGGCACCTGCTGCTGATCAATGACTTCACCGCCATGGCGTTGGGCATGACCCGTCTACAGCCCGATGAATACCAGCTGGTCTGCGAGGGCGAAGCGGATCCTGCACGTCCGGCAGTGGTCATCGGCCCAGGCACGGGGCTGGGCGTGGGCACGTTGATCGCCCTGCGCAACGGCTGGATGGCATTGCCGGGAGAGGGCGGCCATGTCGACCTGCCCGTCGGCAGCGCGCGCGAAGCCCAACTGCGCGCGCACATCGAAGCGCAGATCGGTCACGTCAGCGCCGAGACGATTCTCAGCGGTGGTGGGTTGTTACGGTTGTATCAAACTGTGTGCGAAGTAGACGGCCACACGCCTTCCTGCACCTCGCCTGCGGAAGTTACCGACGCCGGGCTTGCCGGCGACCCCGTCGCTCGGGAAACCCTGGAGCAATTCTGCCGCTTCCTGGGCAGGGTGGCGGGCAACAACGTGCTGACCGTGGGCGGCCGGGGCGGCGTGTACATCGTCGGTGGCGTGATCCCGCGCTTTCTCGACATCTTCATGCAAAGCGGTTTCGCCGAGAGCTTCGCCGACAAGGGCTGCATGAGCGATTACTTCAAGGGCATCCCGGTGTGGGTGGTCACGGCCGAGTTCTCCGGGCTGTTGGGCGCAGGCGTGGCCTTGCAACAGGCGCAGGCTTGAGCGTTTAATCAGCCCTTGAAAAAAGCCGGGCGTATCGACCCGGCAATGACAACAAGGACGCCCACGTGAGCACTGTCGGCAAATCGATCCTGCTGGTCGATGACGATCAGGACATCCGCGAACTGCTGGACACCTACCTTAGCCGCGCCGGTTTCGCCGTGCGCACCACGGCCGATGGCGCGGGCTTTCGCGAAGCGCTTGGCGCCGAGGTCGGCACCGACTTGGTGATTCTCGACGTCATGCTGCCCGACGAAGATGGCTTCAGTCTGTGCCGCTGGATCCGCCAGCATCCGCGCATGGCCCAGGTGCCGATCATCATGCTGACCGCCAGCTCAGACGAAGCCGACCGCGTGATCGGCCTCGAGCTGGGAGCCGATGACTATCTGGGCAAGCCGTTCAGCCCGCGCGAGCTGCAGGCGCGCATCAAGGCGTTGCTGCGACGCAGCCAGTTCGCCAGCGAGCGCAGTGGCGAGGTACTCGGCTTCGACGACTGGCGGCTGGATACCGTCAGCCACCGCCTGTTTCACACCGACGGGGAAGAGGTGTTCCTGTCCGGTGCCGACTTCGCCTTGCTCAAGCTGTTCCTCGACCATCCGCAGCAGATCCTCGACCGCGATACCATCGGCAACGCCACTCGCGGGCGCGAGCCGATGCCGCTGGATCGTATCGTCGACATGGCGGTCAGCCGCCTGCGCCAACGCCTGCGCGACAATGACAAGCCCTCGCGGCTGATCCGCACGGTACGTGGTAGCGGCTACTTGCTGGCGGCCCACGTTGCGCCTGTTTAAGCCGCGCTCACTGCTGGGTCGCATGCTGTTGCTGACACTGCTGGCGGTGCTGCTGGCGCAGGGCTTGTCCAGCGTCATCTGGCTGTCGCAGCTGCGTGCCACCCAGCTCGAAGGGTTGGTGACCAGCGCCCGCAGCCTGGCCCACTCGATGGCGGCCAGCGTCAGCTATTTCCGCTCCTTGCCACTGGCCTATCGGCCGCTGGTCCTGGATCAGCTGCGCAGCATGGGCGGTACGCGCTTTTTCGTTTCGCTCAACGACAAGCCACTGGGTATGCAGCTGCTCGAATCGACCGCGCGCAAGACTGCAGTGATCGATGCGGTTTCTGCAGTGCTCCGCACCCAGCTGGGCGTCGACGTGGATATCTCGGTGGCCTTCGTCAGCCCCGACGACCTGCGCATCTTCAATAGCGGCCTGAAGCTCGACGAGCTGCCGCGCTCCTGGGCGCACTACGCCTTGACCCTGGAACCGGTCAACCCGCCGGTGCTGGTCACCCAGATTCGCCTGGGACCCACCGAATGGCTGTACATCGCTTCGCTGTTGCCCGAACCCTATACCACGCTCGAGGAAGAGGGCCTGCCTGCCCAGCAGATCTGGTTCATCGCCCTGACCAGTGGGTTCCTGCTGCTGTTCATCGGCGTGCTCGTGCACTGGCAAAGCCGGCCCCTGAAACGCCTGGCCCGCGCCGCACGCGAGCTGTCGTTGGGCGAGGTGAGCAACGAACCGCCCATGGACGGCGGTGGCAGTGAGGTGGTGGAAGTGGCCCGTGCGCTGAATGCCATGCGCGAGCGCATCAGCCGCTACCTGACCGAGCGCAGCCAGCTGTTCAGTGCGATTTCCCACGACTTGCGCACGCCCATCACGCGCCTGCGGCTGCGCGTCGAACTGCTCGACGATCCAGCCCTGGAAGCCAAGTTCGGCCGTGACCTGGACGAGCTGGAATTGCTGGTCAAGGGCGCGCTGCAATGCGTCAAAGACACCGACATCCACGAAAACATCGAACGGGTCGATCTCGATCAGGTACTCGACTGCCTGGTAGAGCCCTATCTGGCGCCGCACGGCAACGGCCGAGTGACCCTGGAAGGCAAGGCGCGCCGGGCTTATACCGGCAAGCCGCTGGCGATCAAGCGCTGCATCGGCAATCTGATCGACAACGCACTCAAGTACGGCGACCGCGCGCACTTGTCCATCCATGACGACGCCGAGGCCTTCGTGTTGTACGTCGACGACGAAGGCCCTGGGGTGCCGGAGCAACGGCTGCAGAAAGTCTTCGAGCCGCACTTTCGTCTGGCCGGCACTCAGCAGGGCTACGGCCTGGGCCTGGGCATCGCACGCAATATCGCCCACAGCCATGGCGGCGAGGTGACCTTGCAGAATCTTCCGGCTGGCGGGTTGCGCGTGACGTTGGTGTTGCCACGCAAGGCGGTGTGAGACGTTCATGCGTGCTCACGCCAGCCGATCGAATGTCACCAGTCGGTGACATTTCCCCATCCCTTCGTTACCTGCGCCCCTGTGGCGATGTTTACACTCTCATGCAACGCAAGCATCAGACTTGCATCTGCATAACAACAAAAAAGGATGTCCCATGAACTCGCTCTCCCGCCTCGCCATCGTCGTTTCCCTTGCCTCCGTGTTCCCGCTCAGTGCCCTGGCTGCCGACTCCAAAGGTTCGGTCGAAGTAGTGCATTGGTGGACGTCCGGCGGTGAAAAAGCAGCAGTCGACGTGCTCAGGGCGCAGGTGGAGAAAGACGGTTTCACCTGGAAAGACGGCGCCGTGGCCGGTGGCGGCGGTTCCACCGCAATGACCGTGCTCAAGAGCCGCGCCATGGCTGGCAATCCCCCTGGCGTTGCCCAGATCAAAGGCCCCGACATCCAGGAATGGGGCAGCACCGGGCTGCTCAGCACCGAAGCCCTGAAGCAGGTTGCCGTGGATGAGAAGTGGGACAGCCTGTTGGTCAAGAAGGTGTCTGACACCGTCAAGTACGACGGCGAGTATGTGGCCGTTCCCGTGAACATCCACCGGGTGAACTGGCTGTGGATCAACCCCGAGGTGTTCAAGAAAGCTGGCATCGAAAAGGCGCCGACCACCCTCGAAGAATTCTATGCCGCCGGCGACAAGCTCAAGGCCAAGGGCTTCATCGCGCTGGCCCATGGTGGTCAGCCATGGCAGGACAGCACCGTGTTCGAAGACGTGGTGTTGTCGGTCATGGGCGCAGACGGCTACAAGAAAGCCTTCGTCGACCTCGATGAGAGCACCCTGACGGGTGAACAGATGGTCAAGGCGTTCACCGAGCTGAAGAAGGTCGCAACTTACATGGACCCCAACCGTGCCGGGCGTGACTGGAACATCGCGGCTGCCGACGTCATCAATGGCAAGGCCGGCATGCAGATGATGGGCGACTGGGCCAAGTCCGAGTGGACCGCGGCAGGCAAGGTGGCCGGCAAGGATTACCAGTGCGTGGCCTTCCCCGGCACCGAGAAAGCCTTCACCTACAACATCGACTCGCTGGCCGTGTTCGAACTCAAGAACAAGGACGACATGGCCGCGCAGCAAGACCTGGCCAAGGTTGCACTGGGCACCGACTTCCAGAAAGTCTTCAGCATGAACAAGGGTTCGATCCCGGTACGTACCGACATGCTCGCCGAGATGGACAAGCTGGGCTTCGACGCCTGCGCCCAGACGGCGGCCAAGGACTTCCTGGCCGACGACAAGACCGGCGGCCTGCAGCCGAGCATGGCGCACAACATGGCGACGACGCTGGCGGTGCAGGGCGCGATCTTCGATGTGGTGACCAACTACATCAACAATCCCCAGGCTGATCCGCAGAAGGCCGCCTCGCAGCTGGCCAAGGCCATCAGTTCGGCCAAGTGAACATCAGGCTGACACACCCAGCCCTGTAGCACCGGCGCAAGCCGGGTCCCGATCGCCGCCGTTGCATCATGCATTCGCGGCGCTGCCGGACGCGGCTTGCGCCGCTGCTACACACTATCCAACGAAGCGGACATCTCAACATGAGCTCAACTGCTGTCATGCGCAGGGCTTCGCCCCTGGACGCCCTGCAGCGCTGGCTGCCCAAGCTGGTGCTGGCACCGAGCATGCTGATCGTGCTGGTCGGCTTCTACGGCTACATCCTGTGGACCCTGGTGCTGTCCTTCACCACTTCAAGCTTCATGCCCAACTACAAGTGGGCGGGCCTTGCGCAGTACGCGCGGCTGATGGACAACGATCGCTGGTGGGTCGCGAGCAAGAACCTCGCGGTCTTCGGTGGCCTGTTCATTTTCATCAGCCTGGTGCTGGGGGTATTCCTGGCAGTGCTGCTGGACCAGCGCATTCGCCGCGAAGGCTTCCTGCGCACCATTTACCTGTATCCCATGGCGCTGTCGATGATCGTCACCGGTACCGCCTGGAAGTGGCTGCTCAACCCGGGCATGGGCCTGGACAAACTGCTGCGCGACTGGGGCTGGGAAGGCTTTCGCCTGGACTGGCTGGTTGACCAGGACCGGGTGGTCTACTGCCTGGTGATCGCGGCTGTGTGGCAGGCCTCGGGCTTCGTCATGGCGCTGTTCCTGGCCGGCCTGCGTGGCGTCGACCAGTCGATCATTCGTGCCGCCCAGGTGGACGGCGCCAGCCTGCCCACCATCTACCTGCGCATCGTCCTGCCGAGCCTGCGTCCGGTGTTTTTCAGCGCCTTCATGATTCTTGCGCACATCGCCATCAAGAGCTTCGACCTGGTAGCTGCGATGACGGCGGGAGGGCCGGGCTACTCGTCGGACCTTCCCGCGATGTTCATGTACGCCTTCACCTTCAGCCGGGGCCAGATGGGGCAGGGGTCGGCCAGCGCCATGCTGATGCTCGGCGCGATCCTGGCCATCCTGGTGCCCTACCTGTACTCCGAACTGCGGGGCAAACGTCAATGAACCCTATGACCGGCAAACCGGCCCTGACCTTCAGTCGCGTGGCGATCTACGCCGTGCTGCTGCTGGCCGCGGCCATCTACCTGGTGCCGCTGGTGGTGATGCTGCTGACCAGCTTCAAGACACCCGACGACATCCGCACCGGCAACCTGCTGAGCCTGCCGGAAGTGTTCACTGCCATCGGCTGGGTCAAGGCCTGGGGTTCGGTGGGTGGGTACTTCTGGAACTCGGTGATGATCACCGTTCCTGCCGTGCTGATCTCCACCTTCATCGGTGCCATGAACGGCTATGTGCTGTCGATGTGGAAGTTTCGCGGCTCGCAACTGTTCTTCGGCCTGCTGCTGTTCGGCTGCTTCCTGCCGTTCCAGACCGTGCTGTTGCCGGCGTCATTCACCCTGGGCAAGTTCGGCCTGGCCAACACCACCACCGGGCTGGTGCTGGTGCACGTGGTGTATGGGCTGGCATTCACCACGCTGTTCTTCCGCAACTATTACGTAAGCGTGCCGGACGCACTGGTCAAGGCCGCACGCCTGGATGGTGCCGGGTTCTTCACCATCTTCGGCAAGATCCTGCTGCCCATGTCGATCCCGATCGTCATGGTCTGCCTGATCTGGCAGTTCACCCAGATCTGGAACGACTTCCTGTTCGGCGTGGTGTTCGCCAGCGGCGATGCACAGCCGATCACCGTGGCATTGAACAACCTGGTCAACACCAGTACCGGGGTCAAGGAATACAACGTGGACATGGCAGCGGCAATGATCGCCGGCCTGCCGACGCTGTTGGTCTACATCTTCGCTGGCAAGTATTTCCTGCGCGGGCTCACGGCCGGCGCGGTCAAGGGGTAGCAACATGGCAACGCTGGAACTGCGCAACGTAATCAAGACCTACGGCAGCGGCTTGCCGGACACGCTGAAGAACATCGAGCTTTCGATCGACTCAGGGGAATTCCTGATCCTGGTGGGGCCGTCGGGCTGTGGCAAGTCGACCCTGATGAACTGCATTGCAGGCCTGGAGAACATCTCCGGCGGGGCGATCCTGGTCGACGGCGAAGACATCAGCGGCATGAGCCCCAAGGACCGGGACATTGCCATGGTGTTCCAGAGCTACGCGCTGTATCCGACCATGACGGTGCGCGAGAACATCTGCTTCGGCCTGAAGATCCGCAAGATGCCCCAGGCTTCGATCGACGAAGAAGTAGCGCGAGTGGCCAAGCTGTTGCAGATCGAGCATCTGCTCGAACGCAAGCCCGGCCAGCTCTCCGGTGGCCAGCAGCAGCGTGTGGCGATGGGGCGCGCACTGGCGCGGCGGCCCAAGATCTACCTGTTCGACGAGCCGCTGTCCAACCTCGACGCCAAGCTGCGGGTGGAGATGCGCACCGAGATCAAGTTGATGCATCAGCGCCTGAAGACCACCACGGTCTACGTGACCCACGACCAGATCGAGGCCATGACCCTGGGTGACAAGGTGGCGGTGATGAAGGACGGCATCATCCAGCAGTTCGGCACGCCGCAGCAGATCTACAACGATCCGGCCAACCTGTTCGTGGCCAGCTTCATCGGCTCGCCGCCGATGAACTTCATTCCGCTGCGCCTGACCCGCCAGGACGGTCGCCTGATGGCGCTGCTCGACAGCGGCCAGGCGCGTTGCGAACTGCCGCTGGGCATCGCCGACGCGGGGCTGGAGGATCGCGAGATCATCCTTGGTATCCGCCCCGAGCAGATCGCCCTGGCCAGCGAGCAGGTCACGGGTTTGCCCACCCTGCGTGCCGAAGTGCAGATCACCGAGCCGACCGGGCCGGACACGCTGGTGTTCGTCACCGTGAACCAGACCAAGGTGTGCTGCCGCATGGCGCCGGATGCTGCGCCGGCCATAGGCGCCACCTTGAACCTGCTGCTGGACCCGAGCAAGGTCCTGATTTTCGATGCGGCCAGCGGTGCGCGCCTCGGCGCCACGCGAACCGCGCAGGAAGCTGCACCCTTGGGCAACGTGACCCAGTTCAAAGGACGCTGAATAGCGATATCGGCGGGCGGCCTGTCGCCTGCCATTGGCAAGACTGTACAACACGTCAATAACAATAAAAGAGGAAGAGGGATGAACAGCAGACTTATCACTAAACCCAGACTGATCGGCCAGTTGTCGATGCTCGGCGCCTTGAGTCTGGCCGGCAGCGTGCATGCCGCTGGGGCTTTTACCGAAGAGTCGCCGTGGATGACCGGTGACTGGGGTGGGGCCCGTACGGAGTTGCTGGAAAAGGGCTACGATTTTTCGCTGGAATACGTAGGGGAAGTTGGCAGCAATCTCGACGGTGGCTACAACGACGACACCACCGCACGCTACAGCGACCAGTTCGCCCTGGGCGTGAAGATGGACCTGGAAAAGATTCTGGGGTGGAAGGATGCGGAGTTCAAGCTGGCCATCACCGAGCGTAGCGGCCGCAACATCTCCAATGACCGGATCGGCGACCCGCGTGCGGGCACCCTGAGTTCATCCCAGGAAGTCTGGGGCAGGGGCCAGACCTGGCGGCTTACCCAGATGTGGTACAAGCAGGGTTATTTCGACGACAAGCTCAACGTCAAGATCGGCCGCTTCGGCCCTGGCGAAGACTTCAACAGCTTCCCGTGCGACTTCCAGAACCTGGCGTTCTGCGGTTCGCAGGTCGGCAACTGGGTGGGCAACATCTGGTACAACTGGCCGGTCAGCCAGTGGGCGTTGCGTATCAAGTACAACATCACCCCGGAAGTGTATGCGCAGGTGGGCGTGTTCGAGCAGAACCCCTCGTACCTGGAAACCGGTAACGGCTTCAAGCTCAGCGGCAGCGGCACCAAGGGCATGATCCTGCCGGTTGAACTGGTATGGACGCCCAAGCTCAACGACCTGCCGGGCGAGTATCGCCTGGGCTACTACTACAGCACGGCCAAGGCCGACGATGTGTATGAAGATGGCAATGGCCAGGCGGCTGCGGTCTCCGGCGCCAGCTACAAGTCCCACAGCAGCAAGCACGGCGCCTGGATCGTCGCCCAGCAACAGTTGACCAGTCACAACGGCAGCGCCGCGCGTGGCCTGAGCATCTTCGCCAACGCCACCGTGCACGACAAGGACACCAACTTCGTCGACAACTACCAGCAGATCGGCCTGACCTACATGGGGCCCTTCGACGCCCGGCCCAAGGACGACATCGGTGTGGGCATCGCGCGCATCCACGTCAACGACGACGTGCGCAAGAATCGCCGCCTGGTTAATGATCTGAACAACATCGAAGACTACGACAATCCGTCATACCTGCCGATCCAGGACACCGAGTACAACGCCGAGATCTACTACGGCTTCCACGTGACCAACTGGCTGACGGTGCGGCCCAACGTGCAGTACATCAAGCATCCTGGCGGCGTGAACCAGGTGGATGACGCACTGGTGGCCGGGTTGAAGATCCAGTCCAAGTTCTGATTTGTGGTGTGCGCTTTCCGGGCGACTCAGGTCGCCCTTTTTTTCGAGCCAGTAACGGGCTCACCGTAGGAGCGGTCATCGGCCGCGAATGCTGCCCCGCGGTGAAACTGGCACACCGCGGTGTTCTTTTCGCGGCCGCTGACCGCTCCTACGTGGGATCAGGGGCTTATTCATCCCATTTACCTGCGGTTTGACCGTAGGAGCGGTCATCGGCCGCGAAAGGCTCGCTGCGGTGAATCTGATCCACCGCAGCGTTTTTTTGCGGCCACTGACCGCGCCTGCAGATCCATGTCCTTTGCCTGCATTCAGTCCAGGCCATCCCCAGCCGGGTAGCGACTCACGTTCAGGCTTTCCTTGATCTTCCTCAGGTGCGGCTGGAAATCCACGCCGCGCCGTAGCGTCATGCCCGTGGCCAACACATCAAGCACAGTCAATTGCACGATGCGCGATGTCATCGGCATGTAGATATCCGTGTCTTCAGGCAGGGGTATGTTCAGGCTTACGCTGCTGGCCTTGGCCAAGGGCGAGCCTGCTGCCGTGAGCCCCAGCACCGATGCACCGTTTTCCCGTGCCAGGCGGGCGACTTCCACCAGTTCGCGCGTGCGCCCGGTGTAGGAGATGATCACGAACAGCTCGCCGGTATGGGCAACCGACGCCAACATTCGCTGCATGAGGACATCGGCATGGGCCGACACCGCCAGGTTGAAGCGAAAGAACTTGTGTTGGGCATCGAGCGCCACCGGCGCCGACGCGCCGAGGCCGAAGAAGTGGATCTGGCGTGCCTGGATCAACATGTCCACGGCGCGGCTGACCAGCGCCGGATCGAGTTGCTGGCAGGCGCTGTCCAACGAAGCGATGGCACTGCCGAAAATCTTCTGGGTATAGGCCGCCGGGTCGTCGTCGGCTTCTACCGCGCGACTGACGTAGGCTGCGCCACTGGCCAGGCTTTGCGCCAGTTGCAGCTTGAGCTCGGGGTAGCCGCTGACGCCGAAGGAACGACAGAAGCGGTTCACCGTCGGCTCGCTGACCTTGGCGGCCTGCGCCAGAGCGGCAATACTGAAGCGGGTCGCCTGCTGCGGATTGAGCAGAATGACCTCGGCCACCTTGCGCTCGGCCTTGTTCAGCTCATCGAGGCGGCTCTGGATCTGTTCCAGAAGATTTCGCACACGGTCCATGGTATGTCCTTGGGTCTACTTCAGCGCCAGCGAGCATGTCTGGCCAGGCTGTCTTCACGGGTGGCTTATCCTACTGGGGGGCGCAGTGCGCCACCACCCGTATCTGTCTGAATGGGTAAATGTTGTGGTTATTACTACATTCTGCCTTGAATCGTCCCCTGAAAAAGGGTATTTCTACGTCAACTTGATAGAAGAACAAACATCATGCCCTCAATGACCGCAGGATCATGCACCTTTGCTCTTTTTGGCGCCCTGGGCGACCTGGCATTGCGCAAGCTGTTTCCGGCTCTATATCAACTCGATCGCGCGCAGTTGCTGCACGCCGATACACGCATTCTCGCCCTGGCCCGCGAGCCCGGCGATGAAGCCCATCACCTGGGTGTCATCGAGGCAGGGTTGCGCAAGTTCGTTTCCGACGCCCAGCTCGAGCCCGACGCGGTGCAGCGTTTTCTGGCGCGGCTGAGCTATGTGCACGTGGACTTTCTGGATGCCGACACCTACGTCGCACTGGCCGAGAAAGTCGGTGACGCCGAACAATTGATCGCCTACTTCGCCACACCGGCGGCGGTCTACGGCGCCATCTGCGAAAACCTGCACAAGGTCGGCCTGACCGCGCGTACCCGCGCCGTGCTGGAAAAGCCTATCGGCCACGACCTGGAATCCTCGCGCCGGGTCAACGATGCCGTCGCGCAGTACTTCCCGGAAAATCGGGTCTACCGAATCGACCACTACCTGGGCAAGGAGACGGTGCAGAACCTCATTGCCCTGCGCTTCGCCAACAGCCTGTTCGAAACCCAGTGGAACCAGAACTACATTTCCCACGTTGAGATCACCGTCGCGGAAAAAGTGGGTATCGAAGGGCGCTGGGGCTACTTCGACCAGGCCGGCCAGCTGCGCGACATGATCCAGAATCACCTGCTGCAGCTGCTCTGCCTGATCGCCATGGACCCACCGGCCGACCTGTCCGCCGACAGCATTCGCGATGAGAAGGTCAAGGTGCTCAAGGCGCTCGCGCCATTCACCGCCGACGGCTTGACCCAGCAGGTCGTGCGTGGCCAGTACATCGCGGGCTACAGCGAAGGCCGTCCGGTGCCGGGTTATCTGGAAGAAGAAAACTCCAACACCCAGAGCGATACCGAGACCTTCGTCGCGCTGCGTGCCGATATCCGCAACTGGCGCTGGGCCGGCGTGCCGTTCTACCTGCGCACCGGCAAGCGCATGCCACAGAAGCTGTCGCAGATCGTCATCCACTTCAAGGAACCGCCGCACTATATCTTCGCGCCCGAGCAGCGCCTGCAGATCAGCAACAAGCTGATCATCCGCCTGCAACCGGACGAAGGTATATCGCTGCGCGTGATGACCAAGGAGCAAGGCCTGGACAAGGGTATGCAACTGCGCAGCGGGCCGCTGCAACTGAATTTCTCCGACACCTATCGCAGTGCGCGCATTCCAGATGCGTACGAGCGATTGCTGTTGGAGGTGATGCAGGGCAATCAGAACCTGTTTGTCCGTAAAGATGAAATCGAATATGCGTGGACATGGTGCGATCAGCTCATCGCCGGCTGGAAGAAATCCGGCGATGCTCCCAAGCCGTACGCGGCAGGTTCATGGGGGCCGATGAGCTCGATTGCCCTGATCACACGCGATGGGAGATCCTGGTATGGCGATATCTGATTTGCAGTTCCCCGAGGGGGTCAAGGTTCACGATTGCGTGAGCGCACCGTTGCTGGCCGAAGCCCTGGCCGGCAAGGTCGCCGAGCAACTGCGCGAAGCGATCGAGCGCCAGAACGTGGCAACCCTGGTGGTTTCCGGCGGGCGCAGCCCGGTGGCTTTCCTGGAGTGCCTGGCGCGTCAGAGCCTGGACTGGTCACGGGTAGTGATCTCCCTGGCCGACGAGCGTTGGGTGCCCATCGAGGACGCCGACAGCAATGCCGGCCTGCTCAAGCGCCACCTGCTGGTAGGCGCGGTCGAGCAGGCACGTTTCGTCAGCCTGTACCACACCACGTCCAGCCAGGAGGAGGCCGCCGCAGTCGCCGATGACCTGCTCGGTCAATTGCCGCCGATCGACGTGCTGGTACTGGGCATGGGCGATGACGGGCACACCGCTTCGTTGTTTCCCGATAGCCCCAACCTTGAACAGGCTCTGGCGCTGGACAGCGAGCGCCGCTGCTGGCCCATGCTGGCGCCGAGCGTGCCGCATCAACGCCTGAGCATGAGCCGTGCGTTGCTGGCCTCGGCCCGTTTCAAGGTGCTGTCGGTGCAGGGCGAAAGCAAGTTGACCACGCTGCGCACTGCACTGGCCGGCGACGACGTGGCGCAGATGCCTATCCGCGCCTTCCTGCACTCCGCGCTGGATATCTACTGGTGTCAATGAATCAAGGAACCGCCGCTATGATCACCACCGAACAGCAGCAACGCATGGTCGACAAGGTTGCCCGGATCGACGCCCTGGCGGCGCGTGCGCGAATTCTGCCGGTCATCACCATTGCCCGTGAAGAAGACATTCTGCCTCTGGCCGATGCCTTGGCAGCCGGGGGGCTGACCGTACTGGAAGTGACCCTGCGCTCGGCACTCGGGCTCAGGGCGATCCAGGTGCTGCGCGAGCAACGCCCGGAGCTGCTGGTCGGCGCTGGCACGGTGCTGACCCGCGAAATGCTCGCCGCAACCGAGCAGGCCGGCTCGCAGTTCACCGTCACCCCCGGCGTGACCCAGGACATGCTCGAGGCCGGTGTGGAAAGCTCGTTGCCGTTGCTGCCGGGCATCAGCAGCCCGTCCGAACTGATGATGGGTTACGCGCTGGGCTATCGCCGCTTCAAGCTGTTCCCGGCCGAGGTGAGCGGTGGCGTGGCTGCCATCAAGGCGCTCGGCGGGCCCTTCCCGGAAGTGCGCTTCTGCCCGACTGGCGGCGTCGGCCCGGGCAACATCAACAGCTACATGGCTCAATCCAATGTGATGTGCGTGGGCGGCTCGTGGATGCTCGACAGCCAGTGGATTGAAAACCGCGATTGGGCACGCATTCAGGAGTGCAGCGCGCAGGCGCTGGCTCTGCTCGACTGATTCGACTTCGTTAGGCGCTTCACGGTTGTCTTTCAGTGCGCTCGGTCGGCGCACTTTTTTTTGCCTGAAAGAAAGTTGCCAGACGGTTCAGCGCCCATCGGCGATGCGCGGCTTGCCATGCTTGACCCGCAGCGGATCGAGCAGGTCGGACAAGCCGTTGTGATCGATTTCCTGCATCAGCGCCAGCAGCCCACCCAGTTCACCTTTAGGAAAACCTTCTCGGGCGAACCAGTTCAGGTAATGCCCCGGCAGGTCGGCGATTACTCGGCCCTTGTACTTGCCGAAGGGCATTACGAAGGTCACCAGCGATTCAAGTTTTTCGGGGTTCATGACTGAATATTCACAAGGGTGTGGGTCTGCAAAAACGACGTTGCGCGAGGTTACATGCATTCTGCACGGTCACAAAGCCGCCGATCATGCATAAAGACAGCTTCGGGAAATCGCAGGCTACGTTAACTCTTTGATATAGATGATTTTTGTTTGCTTTGAAAGCTGGCACGAAGGCTGCTGTATGGACAGCATCCCAACGCGGTTTCCGATTTCCACAGGAATTCAAAAAGATGAATGATTCTGCCAAGACGGTTGTTTCCATCCTGAACAAGCTTATCGAGACCTGCAAGGACGGCGAGGAAGGCTTCAAGACCTGTGCCGAAGACATCAAGAACCCGGAACTCAAGGCGTTGTTCACCAAGCATTCCCAGGAATGCGCCGAAGCGGCCGGTGAACTGCAGGCCGAGGTCATTGCACTGGGCGGCACTCCGGAAGACTCCACCAGCGTGAGCGGTGACCTGCATCGTCGCTGGGTCGACGTCAAATCGATCTTCACCGGCAAGGATGAAGAAGCGGTGCTGAACGAAGCCGAGCGCGGCGAAGATGTGGCTTTGAAAGCTTACAAGGAAGCCTTGACCGAGGCGCTCCCGGCCAACATCTTCACCATTGTCGAGCGTCAGCTTGCCGGTGTGCAGCGCAACCATGATCAGGTCAAAGCCCTGCGCAACATCGCTCGCGCCAGCAGCTGAGCAGTCACGCTGTCGCTGTAAAGAAAACGCCCGCATCGGGCGTTTTTTGTTGGTCGACGTTCAGTGGCTGGCCGGCAATGCCGGCGTTCTGGAACCGTCGGTGCGATGGAACAGCCGCTCCAGTTGCAGATAGATCACAGGGGTGGTGAACAGCGTCAGCATTTGGCTGATCAGCAGTCCCCCCACCACGGCGATGCCCAGTGGCTGGCGCAGTTCGGCACCGGCGCCATAGCCGAACATCAGGGGTAGTGCGCCCAGCAGTGCGGCCAGTGTGGTCATGATGATCGGGCGGAAGCGCGTCAGGCAGGCTTTGTGAATCGCTTCACGGGCGTCCAGCCCTTCGCTGCGCTGCGCATGCAGGGCGAAGTCGATCATCAGAATGCCGTTCTTCTTGACGATCCCGATCAGCAAGACCAGGCCGATCAAGCCCATGATGGAAAAATCCTGTCCCCATAGCCATAGCAGCAACAAGGCACCCAGCCCAGCCGATGGCAGGGTCGAGATGATGGTCAGCGGGTGAACGAAGCTTTCGTACAGCACGCCGAGAATGATGTAGACCGCCACCAGTGCGGCCAGAATCAGCCAGGGCTGGCTGGCCAGCGAACTCTGGAAAGCCTGGGCAGCGCCCTGGAAGCTGCCGGAGATAGACGCGGGCATGGCCAATTCGGCTTGCGTGCGTTCGAGCAAACCGACGGCCTCGCCCAAGGCCACGCCGGGCGCCAGATTGAACGACAGGTTGGCCGCCGGAAACAGGCCATCGTGGCTGATCGACAGCGGGCCCTGAGTGGGTGCCTCGACCTTGGCCACGGCCGACAGCGGCACCATTTCGTTGGTCAGGGGCGAGCGCAGGTAGAAGTACTGCAGACTCTGCGCCTTGCCGCGCTGATCGGCCTTGAGTTCCAGAATGACCTTGTACTGGTTGGTCTCGGTCTGGAATTCGTTGATCTGGCGCTGACCGAATGCATCGTACAGCGCCTGGTCGATGTCGCTGGTGGTCAGGCCGAAACGCGAAGCTGCCACCCGATCGATGCTGATGTGGGTCACGCTGCCACCCAGCTGCAGGTCGTTGGACAGGTCGCGAAAGGCCGGGTTGGCACGCAGTCGTTCGGTCAGGCGTTCGGTCCACAGGTTCAGGCTCGGCCCGTCGTTGCTCTTGAGCACGTACTGGTACTGGCTGCGGCTTGGCCCGGCGCTCAGGTTGATGTCCTGTCCGGCGCGCAGGTAAAGCACCACGCCAGGCACCTGGGCGAGCTGGGGCCGCAAGCGGTCGATGAATGCGCTGGCCGACACGTCGCGTTCGCTCTGTTCCTTGAGGCCGATCCAGAATCGCCCGGTGGCGATGGTCTGGTTGCTGCCGGTTACGCCCACGGCGTGGGAATAGGCCCTGACCGCCGGATCTGCACCGACGATACGGGCCAGGGCAAGGTGTTTTTCCTGCATGTCTTTGTAGGAAATGTCGGCGGCCGCTTCGGTCGTGCCAAGAACGAAGCCGGTGTCCTGCACCGGGAAAAACCCCTTGGGGATGAGCACGTAGCCCGCCACCGACAAGGCAACGGTCAAGCCGAACACGGCCAGGGTGACGCGCTGGTGAGCCAGTGCGCGGATCAGACCTTTGTCGTACCAGGCCAGCAGGCGCTCACTGAAGCCCTCGCGCGCGGCGTGTGCGGGGCGGCGCATGAACAGCGCGCATAGCGTCGGTGCCAGGGTCAGGGAAACCACCACCGAAATGAGGATGGTAGAGGTTGCCGTCAGCGCGAATTCCTTGAACAGGCGCCCGACCACGCCGCCCATGAACAGCAGTGGAATGAATGCAGCAATCAGCGAAAAGCTGATCGACACTACCGTGAAGCTGATCTCGCTGGCGCCCTTGATCGCCGCTTCACGCATGCCATCGCCAGCCTCCAGATGGCGATGGATGTTCTCCACCACCACGATCGCATCGTCGACCACGAAACCGACACTGATGACGATGGCCACCAGGGTCAGGTTGTTCAGGCTGAAACCCATCAGGTACATGGCGGCGAACGTTGCGATCAGCGAAACGCCCAGCACGCTGGACACGATCAGCGTGGCCGACAACTGGCGCAGGAACAGGGCCATGACGGCCACCACCAGCAGCACGGCGATCAGCAGCGTCAGCTCCACTTCGTGCAGTGATGCACGGATGGTCTGGGTGCGGTCGTTGAGTACGGTGACATCCACGCTTGCCGGCAGCATCTCCTGCAGGCGTGGCATGGCGGCCAGTATGCGGTCGACCGTGTCGACGATGTTCGCACCGGGCTGGCGGAAGATCGTCAGGTTCAAGCCTGGCTGATCACCCGACCAGGATTGCACATAGGCGTTCTCCGCACCCTTGATCACGGTCGCGACGTCCTTGAGTTGTACCGGTGCGCCATTACGGTAGGCCACCACCAGCTGCGCGTACTCATGAGCCTCGAAGAGCTGGTCGTTGGTGGCCAGTGTGGACACGCTGGTGTCACCGTACAGAGCACCCTTGGCCAGGTTCAGGCTGGTCTGTTGGATGGCACCGCGTAGGTCGGCAAGCGTCAGCTCCAGCGCTGCGAGGCGCTCTGGGGCTGCCTGCACACGGATCGCCGGGCGTTGCTGGCCGGTGATGTAGACCTGGCCAACGCCCTCGATCTGGCTCAGTTGCCTGGCCAGCAGGGTTTCGGTGTAGTCGCTCAACACGTGGGTGGGCATCTGCGCCGAACTCACGCTGAGGATCAGCACCGGGCTGTCTCCCGGATTGACCTTGCGCCAGGTCGGCAGATTGGGCATGTCCTGCGGCAAGCGTCCGGCTGCCGTGTTGATCGCCGCCTGGACCTCCTGGGCGGCGGTGTCGATGCTTTTGCTCAGGCTGAACTGCAGGATCAGGTTGGTCGAGCCCAGGGCGCTGCTGGAAGTCATCTGGGTCATGCCGGGAATGGCGCTGAACTGCACCTCCAGCGGCGTGGCCACCGAAGACGCCATGGTCTGTGGACTGGCGCCGGGCAGTTGCGCGTTGACCTGGATGGTCGGGAAGTCCGCTTCGGGCAGTGGCGCGATCGCCAGCCGGGTGAAGGCCAGGCCACCGAGCAACACCAGCGCCAGGGTCAGCAGCACGGTTGCCACCGGATGGTCGATGCACCAGGCGCTGATCGAGCGCCCGGTGCTCATCGCAAGGTCGCTGCGTTGTCCACCGTTGGCTCGAGCACCTGTACGCGGGCTCCCGGCCTCAACCGCGATTGCCCGTCACTGACCAGCACGTCGCCCGCAGCAACGCCGTCTATCAAGCTTTGGGTCGACGTCTGGTAGCGCACCTGCACCGGCACCTGCTCGACTTTGGCGTCTGTCACGCGGTACACATAATGGCCCTCGATACCGCGCTGCACTACGGGCAACGGCACCACCAGAGCGTTGCGTTCGACGCCGACCTGCAAGCCGACACTGACCAGTTGGCCTGGCCACAGGGTGTGTCGGTCGTTGTGAAACTCGGCCTTGGCGCGGATGGTTCCGGTGCTTGCGGCAATCTGATTGTCGAGCAGCGTCAGGTGACCCTCACCCACCAGCTTGCCCGTTTCGGTATCGCCATCGAGGTAGGCGCGCACCACTGCCGGCTGCGGCCGGTCGAGCAAGGACTGCAACGTCGCCAGCTCCTGCTGGGGGAGCGAGAATTCCACTGCGATGGGGTCGATCTGGGTCACTGTGAACAAGCCTTCGGCATCGCTGACACGCAGGAAGTTGCCCGGATCCACTCGGCGGATACCGACCCGACCGGTCACCGGAGAGTGAATCTGGGTGTAGGACAACTGCACCTGAGCGGCAGCGATGGCGGCCTGATTGCCTTGCAAGGTCGCGGTGAGCTGGTCGAACAGGGCCTGCTGTTCGTCGAGCAACTGGCGCGAAATACCATTGTCGCGACTCAGGTCCTTGTAGCGGCGCAGATTGACCCCTGCCACCTGCAACTGCGCGTGGCTCTGGCTGGCTTGCGCCCGTGCCTGAGCAAGGCTGGCGCGAATGGCTCGATCGTCGATGCTGGCCAGCGCATCACCCTTGTTCACCCATTGGCCTTCCTTCACGGCGACCTGCGCCAGAACCCCATCGACCTGCGCGCGCACGGTCACGCTGTGCAGCGAAAGCACCGAGCCGATACCGGTGAGATAACGCGGCACATCGGCCTGCACCACGGCGACTACACGCACCGGGATGGGCATTGCCGGCACTGGCTTGTTCGCTGCAGTGCGATCGAGCAGCAGCCAGGCCGCGCCTGACACGACGACAAGCAGCAAGCCTGCCAGTAACAGCGGTCGGATGGCTATGCGCATGCGTATCGGACACCGGCAGGGGGAAGAGCTGGCAGTTTGACCTTAGTCGCGTCGCCTTGCCAAGCCCAAGCCCCGGCGTGATTGGTCGTGCGCAGGCTACGCCTGCCGCGCGCTCCTGATTCGGAAGGGAAAAAATCGTTCGGCTTCGCTGGAAATACACCAACAGTATCTATCGGGTTTTTCCTACGAGTTGCGCTGAATAGACCTATAGCGCCGCCCAGTTGATCACCAGAGACTTTCTTCCTTACAACAAGTCGATAAATGAAGGAAGGCCAGTGATCGTTATGGACTGTGTGAAGTATGGCAAAGGATTGCTGCTGGCGAGTCTGATTCCCGTGATGCTGGCGTTGCTGTACGTCAGCACGCTGCCGGCGGCGATCAAATGCTGTGCATTTCAACTGGCCCTCGCCCTGGGCATGCTGGTGTTGCTGTCGACCCGCGTGCCGTGGGTAAGGGTGCTGGTAGTCGCCTCGTTCATGCTCAAGTTCGCGGCCCTGGAGGCCCTCGACGAGAAAGCTGGCAACGTGCCGTTCATCAGTATTCTCTACGCATTCATTTTGCTGTGACGCTACTTGCCCTGTACCGAATCCCACGGGGTCACGAACGCCTTGCGGCTCTGTTTTTGGTACAGGCAGAGTTCTGCGCCAGGCTGGTTCTTCATGTGCGCCTGCGGGTAGCGGCCTTGAATGAGCACTGCGGTATAGCCCACGCGGTCTTCGAACTCGGCGGGAGCGCTGGCCACTCGGGCCTGTTTCAACGTGGTGGCTTTCAGGCAGGTGCTGGCGACGCGCTTGTCGTGTTCCGCCCACGCCTGGTCGGTCGATGCCATCGCGTGGGTGGTGAAGCCGCCGAGTGCGAGCAACAGGGTCAGGTAGGTTTTCATGGTCGTGGTTCCTGCGCCTTGTGAATAGGCAGCCATTATGCCCAACTGATGTTCATCTGCGTACCTGGACGCCTGCGCCAGGCCCCGGCTGTTTCAGCGTGCCTGCTCCGTGACGAAGCGGGCCGCGGTGATCAGGCAGCCGGTGAGTTCCGGAGAGGAAAACTTGGTCAGCACCGCGTTGGCACCGGCCAGGCGCGCCTTCTCGCTGTTCATCGTGCTGTCCAGCGAGGTGTGCAGCAGGACGTAGAGGTCCTTGAAGTCCGGTGTATCGCGCAGCGTGCGGGTCAGCGCATAGCCGTCCATTTCCGACATCTCGATATCCGATACCAACACATTGATCTGCGCATCGGTACCCTGCAGCTCCAGCAGGCAATCGATCGCCTCGCGGGCGCTGCGCGCCGTGCGGCATTCGATGCCCAGTGTGCGCAGGGTGATGAGCGACTGCTGCAGCGCCACATGGCTGTCGTCCACGACCAGGATCCTGGCGTTGGCAAGGCAGCGCGCGTCGGCATCGCTCAAGCGTTGAGGGTCGCCCTGCAGTCGCGCCGGGGCGATACCGTGGATGACTTTCTCGATATCCAGCACCTGCACCAAGGCACCGTCCACCTGGGTAACGCCGGTGATGAACGACTTGGTACCCGAGCCGTAGGGCGGCGGACGAATATCGGTGCTCAGGCAATGGACGATGCGGCTGACAGCCTGTACGTGCAGGCCCTGCTTGGAGCGGCTGACGTCGGTGACGATCAGGCAACCGCCGGAAGGGTCGAGCAATGGCTGTTCACCGATCGCTCGGCTCAGGTCGATGACGGACAACGCCTGGCCACGCAGGGTTGCCACGCCCTTGACGTGCGGGTGCGCTTCGGGAAGCCGGGTCAGGGCAGGGCAGGGGATGATCTCGCTGACCTTGAGCAGGTTGATGGCCATCAACTTGCCGCTGCGCAAGGTGAACAGCAACAGCGAAAGGGAATCTGCGCGGGCGTTCTGGGATGCCATGTGAACCTTCTTGATGAAACCGATGCAGGGCCGTGAACAGTCGACCCATCGAGTGCGTTGCCTATGTATCGACTCGGCGTGCGCAGGCTTTAACGCGATCGTCGACAGGCTGCGAGCAGGGTCTTAACGTCGGTTTAATCGACAAGGCATAACTGTAGCGAGGTTGGCGGAAATCTCCGGTTACATCGTATTTCCGGATTTTTCCTACAGTCGTCCGCGCGAGTCAGCGTGTAGACTGGCGCCCATCGAAAACCCGCCCGTTTTGGCCTGTGAAGGGAAAGCTGCAATGAACGAAGTCAACTTGCGCCTGAACCGCGAACGCCGTTTCCTGGTGCTGCTGGGAGTGATCTGCCTGGCCCTGATCGGCGGCGCGCTGTACATGCAGATCGTGCTGGGCGAGGCGCCATGCCCGCTGTGCATCCTGCAACGTTACGCCCTGTTGTTCATTGCCCTGTTCGCGTTCATCGGCGCGGCCATGCGCGGCCGTACCGGCGTGACCCTGTGCGAAGGGCTGGTGGTGCTCAGTGCGCTGGGTGGTATCGCAGCCGCCGGGCGCCATGCGTGGGTGCTGGCCAATCCAGCGGTCAGCTGCGGCCTCGACACGTTGCAACCCATCGTCGACGGTCTGCCCCTGGCCAATCTGATGCCCAGTGTGTTCCAGGTGCAGGGGTTCTGCTCCACGCCCTATCCACCGGTGCTGGGCCTGTCGCTGGCGCAATGGGCGCTGGTAGCTTTCGTGATGACGGCTATTCTTGTACCACTGGGCATCTATCGCAATCGCACTCGCCGCTGAGTATTCCAGCACGCACGCCCGGTCATTATTCGTGCCGGAATCCAATTACCCGTTGATGGGGTAAAGGCGCGAATGTGGCAACGTGTCGCCCTTGAGTTTGCAAAAGCCTCGTAATTACGGGCCTTTGCGAGGGTTGGCCGGGGTGCGACATCGTGTCGCAAGGCTTTGAAAGTGCGTCGGATTGTTGCATAATTTGGAAATACCTGTTGCCGGATTAGTCGTAGTCAATGGGTAATAGGCTCACTACAATCGCGGAAATTTCAGTGGGTCAGTGCCTCAAAAAGGGCAGGTCAGGTGGTCGCATGCACCAATGACAGGCACTTTTCGTACCGTTGGCACTGCCTGGCTGAACCCTTGCGTGGTCCGTGCACTCAAGGGAAGGAGTATGCAGCCCTTCGGCTGCGCACGTCATGACAGCTGCACCGCTCCAGACCGGTCTTGTCATCCCGCAGCAACTGCGAGCCTGGCATGTCCGTATTCAATCCCGATATAAATGCTGGCGCTTGGCAGGTCGAAGTGTTGGCTACCAAAACACAATTGCATTGAAGCAAGCTGCTCTAGAGGTCGTGAGATGAGTAAAAAGCGTTACCCCAGACTGTTTGGCATACTGCCCTTTTTAGGCATGCTTTTTCTCGGCGGGTGCAAGTGGACCCTGATCGACTCGAAAGGGCAGGTGGGCATCGACGAACGCAACCTGATCTACATCGCCACCGGGCTGATGTTGCTGGTGGTGATCCCGGTCATCGTCATGGCGCTCGCGTTCGCCTGGAAGTACCGTGCCTCGAACAAGGAAGCGACCTACACGCCTGAATGGGCGCACTCCACCAAGATCGAACTGGTGGTATGGGGCATCCCGCTGCTGATCATCATCGCGCTGGGTTACGTGACCTATGTGTCGACTCATCACCTGGACCCCTACCGTCCGCTGGAATCCGAGCACAAGCCGGTGACCATCCAGGTCGTGGCGCTGGACTGGAAGTGGCTGTTCATCTATCCGGAACAAGGCATCGCCACGGTCAACAAGATCGTCTTCCCGGCGAATGTACCGGTCAACTTCCGCATCACTTCCGACTCGGTCATGAACTCGTTCTTCATTCCGCAGCTTGGCGGCCAGATCTACGCGATGGCCGGCATGCAGACGCAGCTGCACCTGATCGCCAATGAAAATGGCGAGTTCGACGGCATTTCCGCGAACTACAGTGGTGCAGGCTTCACCGGCATGAAGTTCAAAGCAGTCGCTACGACCCAGGCCGATTTCGATGCATGGGTCAGTGAAGTGAAGAGCGCGCCTAAGCAGCTCGATGCAGCTACCTACGAAGCGCTGGCCAAACCTAGCGAGAAAAACCCGGTCGAGCTGTATTCCTCGTACGTTCCGAACCTGTTCCAGACCATCATCGACAAGTATGAAGGGATGAACCCAGGCAAAGGCGTCAGCCACGAGGGGAAACAGGCCTCGAACGAAGGGATGGACATGGGCAAGAATTCAGCTGCTGGGGCAGAGGAGTAAAAGATGTTCGGTAAACTTAGTCTGGAAGCGGTGCCCTTCCACGAGCCGATAGTGATGGTGACACTTGCCGTCGTTGCGCTGCTCGGGGCGGTGGTGTTCGGTCTGATCACCTATCACAAGAAGTGGACGTACCTGTGGACCGAGTGGTTCACGTCGGTCGACCACAAGAAAATCGGCGTCATGTACATCGCCGTTGCCCTGGTCATGCTGTTGCGGGGCTTTGCCGACGCCATCATGATGCGCTCGCAACAGGCAGTGGCCACTGCTGGCTCGACCGGCTTCCTGCCGCCCGAGCACTATGACCAGATCTTCACCGCTCACGGTGTGATCATGATCATCTTCATGGCCATGCCATTCATGATCGGTCTGATGAACATCGTCGTGCCGCTGCAGATCGGCGCACGCGACGTAGCCTTTCCGTTCCTGAACTCGGTCAGCTTCTGGCTGTTCGTGGTCGGCGCGCTGCTGGTCAACATCTCCCTGGGGGTCGGCGAGTTCGGCAAGACGGGCTGGGTGGCGTATCCACCGCTGGCGGGCATCCAATACAGTCCCGGAGTCGGTGTCGACTACTACATCTGGGCATTGCAGATATCCGGTCTGGGTACATTGCTGACGGGCGTCAACTTCATCGTCACCATCCTGAAGATGCGTGCGCCCGGCATGACCCTGATGAAAATGCCGGTGTTCACCTGGAACTGCCTGTGCACCGCTGTACTGATCGCTGCATCGTTCCCGATCCTCACCGCTGTACTGTTCATGCTGACGCTTGACCGTTATCTGGGCTTCCACTTCTTCACCAACGAGCTTGGTGGGAACCCGATGATGTACGTCAACCTGTTCTGGGCCTGGGGTCACCCCGAGGTGTACATCCTTATCCTGCCGGCATTCGGTGTGTTCTCGGAAGTCACTTCGACGTTCTGCCGCAAGCGCCTGTTCGGTTACGTGTCGCTGGTATGGGCAACCATCGCCATCACCGTGCTGTCGTTCATCGTCTGGCTGCACCACTTCTTCACCATGGGTTCGGGTGCCAACGTCAACGCCTTCTTCGGCATCATGACGATGGTGATCGCGATCCCGACGGGTGTGAAGATCTTCACCTGGCTGTTCACCATGTACCGCGGCCGCATCGAGTTCACCACTCCGATGCTGTGGACCATCGGTTTCATCGTGACCTTCAGCATCGGCGGCATGACCGGCGTTCTGCTGGCAGTGCCCGGTGCTGACTTCGTGTTGCACAACAGCCTGTTCCTGATCGCTCACTTCCACAACGTGATCATCGGCGGTGCGGTATTCGGTTACCTGGCCGGCTTCACTTTCTGGTTCCCGAAAGCCTTCGGCTTCAAGCTCAACGAGCGCCTGGGCAAGTACTCCTTCTGGTGCTGGCTGGTAGGTTTCTACCTGGCGTTCATGCCGCTGTACGTGCTGGGCTTCATGGGCATGACCCGTCGCCTGAACCACACCGACAACCCAGACTGGACGCCGTGGCTGTACGTGGCTTTCGTCGGCGCGCTGTTCGTGGCCGCCGGTATCGGCTTCATGCTGCTGCAACTCTATGTCTCGATCCGCGACCGTCATCTGAACCAGGACGTCTCGGGCGACCCATGGGATGGCCGTACCCTGGAGTGGTCGACTTCGTCGCCACCACCGTTCTACAACTTCGCCGAGCAACCAGTGGTTTCCGACCTGGACGCTTACTGGGGCATGAAGGAACGTGGTGAAGCCACTGCCAACGCTGCGGACTACAAGCAGATCCACATGCCGCGCAACACCGGTATGGGCGTGCTGATGTCGTTCTTCGGTTTGATTCTGGGTTTCGCTGCCATCTGGCACATCTGGTGGGCGGCTGCGATCGGTCTGGCCGGCATGGTCATCACCTTGATCGTGCGCAGCTATGACGATGACATCGACTACTACGTACCGGCTGAAGAAGTCGCTCGTATCGAAGGTGAACGCATGGCTCGCCTGGCAAACGCCGCACGAGTTGATTCTCGTCTGAACTCCACGGTGGAGAAGGCTTAAACAATGTCTAACGCAACCCTAAACGCGGAAGTGGCTCACGAGCACGAGCACGGTCATGACGATCACGATCATCACGATTCCGGGGGCATGACTGTCTTCGGTTTCTGGATCTACCTGATGACCGACTGCATCCTGTTCGCGTCGATCTTCGCCGCCTACGCAGTACTGGTTAACAACGTTGCCGGTGGCCCCTCGGGCCACGACATCTTCGAGCTGCCCTTCGTGGCAGCCGAAACCGCACTGCTGCTGTTCAGCTCCATTACCTATGGCTTCGCCATGCTGGCGCTGCACAGCAACGACAAAAGCGGTGTGATGAAGTGGCTGTTCGTCACTTTCCTGCTGGGCGCAGGCTTCATCGCGATGGAAATCTACGAGTTCCACAAGTTGATCGAAGAGGGCTTCGGCCCGCAGCGCAGCGGCTTCCTGACCGGTTTCTTCACCCTGGTCGGTACCCACGGCCTGCACGTGACCAGCGGCTTGATCTGGATGGCGGTGCTGATCGCCCAGGTCAAATCCAAAGGCCTGACCGCAACCAACAACACGCGCATGAGCTGCCTCAGCCTGTTCTGGCACTTCCTGGACGTGGTCTGGATCTGCGTGTTCACCGTCGTCTATCTGATGGGAGCTCTGTAAATGGCAAACCCTCATACCACTTCGGCCGGTAGCAGCCACGGTAGCTACAAGTCGTACATGATCGGTTTCGTGCTGTCGGTCATCCTGACCGCGATTCCGTTCGGCCTGGTGATGTTTCCGAGCATGTCCAAGGAAGCCACCCTGTGGATCGTGATGATCTTCGCGGTGATTCAGGTGCTGGTTCACCTGGTCTACTTCCTGCACCTGGACCGCACGTCCGAACAGCGCTGGAACGTGATTGCCTTCGTGTTCTCTGCGTTGATCATCGCGTTCCTGGTAGGCCTGTCGCTGTGGATCATGTTCAGCATCCATCACTTCATGATGGCGAAGTAAGGAACCCGGACATGTCCGTAAAGCACTTTATCCAAATCACCAAACCGGGGATCATTTTCGGTAACGTGCTTTCCGTGGCAGGTGGGTTCTTCCTGGCCTCTCAAGGGCATGTCGACATCGGGCTGTTTCTGGCCACGGTGATCGGTACATCGCTGGTAGTGGCGTCGGGCTGTGCATTCAACAACTGCATCGACCGTGACATCGACGTGAAGATGGAGCGCACCAAGAATCGCGCGTTGGTTCAGGGGCAGATTTCGGTGAAGGTCGCACTGATCTTCGCCACGCTGCTGGGGGTTGCCGGGATGGTCATGCTGTACGCATTGGCCAACCCGCTGGCGGCCCTGTGCGGCTTGATCGGCTTCGTCATCTACGTGGGCTTCTACAGCCTTTATCTGAAGCGCAAATCGGTGCACGGCACTCTGGTCGGCAGCCTGTCCGGTGCCATGCCTCCGGTGATCGGTTACGTGGCAGTGAGCAACAGCTTCGATCTGGCGGCACTGACGTTGCTGGTGATGTTCAGCCTGTGGCAGATGCCCCATTCGTATGCGATCGCAATCTTCCGCTTCAACGATTACCTGGCGGCTTCGATTCCGGTGCTCCCGGTCAAGCGGGGTATCGTGGTGGCGAAGAAGCATATCCTGATCTACATCCTGGCTTTCCTCCTGGCGACGCTGATGCTGACCCTGGGTGGCTATGCCGGCATGAGCTACCTCGCAGTTGCCGCAGCCATGGGCATGTACTGGTTGTACATGGCCTGGACAGGTTACAAGGCGGTCGATGACAAGGTCTGGGCGCGCAAGCTGTTCGTGTTCTCGATCTTCACCATCACCGCGTTGAGCGTAATGATGTCCCTGGATTTCAAGGCGCCGGGCGAGCTGTTGCTGACCTACGCGCATTGACCCTGCTGCAGCGATAAAAACGCCCCGGACCGAACAGTTCCGGGGCTTTTTTTGGGGCAAAGGTTGGGTCCGCACCGCATATTGCGCTTTACATCCCCGCATCGGCCCCGTTATCTTTCGGGCTGGCCACCGCAGTGGCCAACGTCGCTCGGACGGTTCCGGGCGCTTACGTATCCGAGGAAGTCATGGCCGAACCTGTTCGCCCGCGCCGCTTTGCGCGCATCGATCGTCTCCCCCCCTATGTGTTCAATATCACCGCCGAGTTGAAGATGGCTGCGCGTCGGCGCGGCGAAGACATCATCGACCTGAGCATGGGCAACCCCGACGGCGCCACGCCACCCCATATCGTCGACAAGCTGGTGACCGTTGCCCAGCGCGAAGATACTCACGGCTACTCCACTTCCCGCGGCATCCCGCGGCTGCGCCGGGCCATTTCGCGCTGGTACAAGGACCGCTATGCGGTCGATATCGACCCTGAAGACGAAGCCATCGTCACCATTGGCTCGAAAGAGGGTCTGGCGCACCTGATGCTGGCTACGCTCGATCAGGGTGATACCGTGCTGGTGCCCAACCCCAGCTACCCGATTCATATCTACGGTGCGGTGATCGCCGGCGCCCAGGTGCGCTCGGTGCCGCTGGTGCCGGGCGTGGACTTCTTCAACGAGCTGGAGAGGGCGATCCGCGAATCCATTCCCAAGCCGAAGATGATGATTTTGGGCTTTCCCTCCAACCCGACCGCCCAGTGTGTGGAACTGGATTTCTTCGAGCGGGTGGTGGCCCTCGCCAAGCGCTACGACGTCTTGGTGGTGCATGACCTGGCCTATGCCGATATCGTCTACGACGGCTGGAAAGCGCCGTCGATCATGCAAGTGCCGGGCGCCAAGGACATCGCCGTCGAATTCTTCACCCTGTCCAAGAGCTACAACATGGCTGGCTGGCGGATCGGCTTCATGGTCGGCAATCCCGAGCTGGTCAATGCGTTGGCACGCATCAAGAGCTACCACGATTACGGCACGTTCACGCCGTTGCAGGTCGCAGCCATCGCCGCGCTCGAAGGCGATCAACAGTGTGTGAAGGACATCGCCGAGCAGTACCGCCAGCGCCGCAACGTGCTGGTCAAAGGCTTGCACGAACTGGGCTGGATGGTCGAGAACCCCAAGGCGTCGATGTATGTCTGGGCCAAGATTCCGGAGGCCTACGCGCACATGGGCTCGCTCGAGTTTGCCAAGAAGCTGCTGGCCGAAGCCAAGGTCTGCGTCTCGCCCGGCATCGGCTTCGGTGACTATGGCGACGACCACGTACGTTTTGCGCTGATCGAAAACCAGGATCGCATTCGGCAGGCCGTGCGTGGCATTCGCCAGATGTTTCGCAACGACAAGAGCTGACGCTCTACCGTGGCATATCGTGCCACTCGTACTGCATCTGCCGAGCGGTCAGGCGCGCCGCATCGGCACCGAGCAGGCGTGCCACCAGATGCAGGCTCATGTCGATGCCGGCGGAAATCCCGGCGCTGGTGACCAGGCTGCCAGCATCGACATAGGGCACATTCTCCCGCACATCGAGGTCCGGGTTGCTGTCGCGCAGCTCCTGGATGTCGGCCCAATGGGTGGTGACGCTCTGCCCCTCCAGCAGGCCAGCCTTGGCCAGGATCAACGCGCCACTGCATACCGAAGTGAGCAACCCGGTCGTCGCCGCCATCCGCCGCACCCACGCGAGGGTATTCGGGTCATTTACAGGTTGATCGATCACGCCCCCCGGCACGATCAGCACATCGCTGTGCACCTCTTCATCGAACTGGGCGTCGGGCTGCACTCGCAGCTCGTAGCGGGCGGTGAGCAGGTCGCGACTGGCCGCAACCGTGCTGACCACGAATGGCGCGTGAATGCTCAAACCGTCGCGCAGCGCAACGCGGGTGGCAACGCTGAACACTTCGTACGGCCCGGCGAAGTCGAGAATCTCGATACCGGGGTAGAGCAGGATGACAACCTGCAACGGGCGGTCGAAAATCTGCAATTCGGGGGGCAAGGCCTTGGACATACGGTCACTCCAGTCTGGAGCACGCATCATCGAGCTGAACGGTAAAAGGGTAAATGACAGTTACCCCACAGATCCTGCCAAAGTGTCGTGATTGCTTGCATCGCACGTTTGCGCGGCCAGGGCTGAAATTGTTTCTCGACGTTGCAATTGCCGAACATCACCTTTTTAAATGGCAACCTGATCCTGGCTTTTGGCCGATTGCGCGTAAACTTATCCTTCTTCGCGAGGCGGTCGACCATCACCGCACTCGTCCGCTGTGCCTCTGGCCAGTCATCGGCCAGGCTTCATCTTCACTTTCGGGATCATATCGTCATGACCAAACGGCTCACCAGCGCTCTGCTGGCTTGTGTAT
Organism: Pseudomonas sp. CFBP 13727; assembly: GCF_014841915.1. Lineage (NCBI taxonomy): Bacteria > Pseudomonadati > Pseudomonadota > Gammaproteobacteria > Pseudomonadales > Pseudomonadaceae > Pseudomonas > Pseudomonas sp. CFBP 13727. The sequence continues at coordinate 1,569,191 of NZ_JACYUT010000001.1, read as the reverse complement.
TGCTCGGCTCCAGCGCTGCCCACGCGCAGAAGGCGCCACCACCGGTGCAGTTGTCCCTGCTCGGGTCCGGCGGCGTGGTCAGTGCCATGCAGACCATCGTCGTCGAATACGAAAAAGCCACCGGCATCAAGGTCACCGTGCTGCCTTCGCCTGCCATCGGCGACAACCCCATGGCCATCTCCAGTCGGCTGGAGCGCGGCGAGCGTGCCGACCTGGTACTCACCGAAGATGCCGCGTTGAACAAACTCATTCAATTGGGTGAAGTGCAGCGCGAACCTCGCGTGGATGTCGGCAAGTCCTTCATTGCCATGGCCGTACGCCAAGGTGAGGCCAAGCCAGACATCGGCAGTGTCGACGCTTTTCGCAAGACGCTGATAGACGCCCGCTCGCTGGCCTACTCCAACAGCACCAGCGGCCTGTACCTGTCGCACCTGCTGTTTCCGCGGATGAAACTGGCCGAACAGCTTCGCGACAAAAGCAGCCTGGTAGACAGCGAACCTGTGGGTGCCGTGGTTGCTCGGGGCGATGTGCAACTGGGTTTCCAGCAATTGAGCGAGCTCAAGGCGGTACCGGGCATCGATATAGTCGGCCTGATTCCCGATGCGGTGCAGAAGATGACTTTGTATTCGGGCGGTGTCACGCGTACCAGCGCCCACCCTGAAGAGGCCGCCGCATTGCTGCAGTACCTGAGCACACCGGCAGCCCGTCTCGCCATTCAGGAAAGCGGGCTTACGCCGGTGCATTGATCACGCCGGGCGCCAACGGTGGTCTAGAGAATCTTCACAGTATGAAAGGCCACGGTGTCATAGGGCACGGTTACTTCCTGCTTGTCCTTGAGCTGGGGGTGGGTGGCAATGATTTCGCGGACTCTCTGGTAAATCGGCTCTTGCTGTTCAGGGGGGAGGGTGGCGATGAAGCTGATGGAGCGCACCCGGTTGAGAATCACGTCTTCCGGCGTGCCGGTGTGCGAATGGCTGAAGTGCTTTTCCACCAGCGGGTGGGCGAAGCCCTTGTGCGGGAACATTTCACGCCACTGTTGGGTGTAGAACCGCGGGCTGTCACCGGCCACCGCGCTGACCACGTCCGCCACCTGACGTACCCAGTCCTCGCGGGTATCGCGCAGGTTCCAGATCATTCCCAGGCGTCCGCCGCGCTTGAGCACCCGGTGGATTTCCTTCATGGCCTCGGGTTTGGCAAACCAGTGGAAGGAATGCGCGCAGATCACCGCGTCCACCGATTCGTTTTTCAACGGGATCTCTTCGGCGGCACCCTCGAGTATCTTCACGTAGGGCTTGTCGCCCCAGTTGAGTTCCAGCTTCTCGCGCATGGCGGAAACCGGTTCCACCGCGAACACCTCGGCGCCGATATCGACCAACCGCGGAATGAACTTGCCAGTCCCCGAGCCCAGGTCGAGTACAGTTGTATGGGGTGGGTCCCATTTGCTGTGCGGCTTGATCTGCATGATCTCGCGCAGCCAGTTGTCGAGTTCCTTCGGGTAGTCCGGGCGCCCCTTGTCGAATGAGCTGGCACCCTGCAGATAGCCTTTTACAGCCGTCGATGGAAGGAGTTTGAGAAGTTTTTCGGTCAAGCTCTTGGGGTTTGTGGTGCTACTGTTTTTGTCGAAATTGCTCATGTTCGCCCTCGCACGCTTGCTAGCGCGGTTGTTGTCGCCAGGCTGATTGCACAGCGCAACGCCCAACCAGCCACGGTGGGCGTTATAAGACAAAGCGTAGCCCAAGGTCGTTGAGGTAACCTTTAATTCGTGCAGGGTGGGGTGAAACCGGATCAGCGTCCGTCGGAAAGTGTCTGGGCAACCGATGCCTCTGCCTGCTCGTTCAGCCACTGTCTGAAGACGGCGCACTTCGTGCTTTCTTCCGGCAATCGCGGGTACAGCACCACGTACTTCGAACCATCGCGAGTGAAGCCGAAGGGCGCTACCAATTGCCCGGATGCCAGTTCCTCTTGAACCATCAACAGTGACGCCACGCTCACGCCCAACGCAGCAGTAGCGGCCTGCAGGCACAGGTAGAAATGCTCGTACTCGACGGTTGCCACTTCCCCGGGCACTTTCTTCGCCAGTCGCAGCCACTGCTCCCAGGCAGCCGGTCGTGTGCTGCTGCGCAGCACGTGCACACCACTCAATCGCCTCACCGATTCCGCCAAGGCGGGCGCGCAAACCGGACCGACCCATTCAGGACACAACGCAGCACTTTCGACTGAATCGTCCCAGCGAAAATCGTCGCGTCGAATGGCCAGGTCAGCGCCGCATCGAGAAAAGTCGATCGGCCCACCCGCCGCCAGCAATTGAATCTGGATCTGCGGGTGCGCCTGATGGAAGGCAGGCAGGCGGGGAATCAGCCATTTCATCGCAATCGTCGGTTCGCAGGACACTACCAGCGTGTCTTCGCGCGCTTTTTGCTGCACCTGGCGGACCGCCTGCTCCAACTGCTCGAACATCGGCTGCGTGACGTCGTGCAGCAGCCGTCCTGCGTGGTTGAGAAAGACCGCACGATTGCGCCGATCGAACAGCTCCACCCCCAACGCGTCTTCCAGCGAGCGAATCTGGCGGCTGACCGCGCCGTGCGTCACGTGCAGTTGCTCGGCCGCCTTCATGAAGCTTTGGTTCTGCGCAGCGGCGTTGAAAAAGCGGAAAGAGGCGAGGGGCGGAAGGCTCATACGAACGACGAAATCTCACAGGTTTCGACGACTATAAATCGTTTTTTCCTGCCTGCGCAAAACTCCATGATTGCGCTCGTTGCCGGGCATTTTGGCAGCCTTACCAATAAAATGGAGAGAATCCATGGAAGATATGCATAAGCGTGCAATGCCGAGCAGCGCCATTGGACTGAGGCTTTTCGAGCCGTCAATCAACGATGTATGTGAAAGCGTGGCTCACAGTGGCTTCGCCTTTCTGCAGCCTCCCACGGTCGCTCACTTGCTGGACACCGTCGTGCCTGGCTTCATCCAGGACTGGGAACAGTTTCGGCAAAGCTGGGATCATCTGCAGCAGGATACATTCATGGGGGATGGCGGCACCTATCGCCTGCGTCGCCATGCGACCCTCTCCATCGAGCAAGGCAGTCGCCACTGGCAGGCTTGCGCTCATCGACCGCATTACCAGAACGTCGAGCACAACGGCCTCAACGGCGGCATCGTCCGGCATTACGCGCCGTTCACGACCGAGGTCTGCTCAGGCAAGGTGTTTTCGGCAGTGATGGACCTGTGCTGCGCCTTTCTCGGCGTCCTCGCTGGGCAAAGTGCCTGGCATATCGAAGCGCATCAGTTCCGTATCGATGCATCCCGCGGAGCGGCGTCCCCGACACCTGAAGGTGTGCACCGCGATGGCGTCGACTTCGTGTTCATGCTGCTGGTCAATCGAGTCAACGTGATGGAGGGCGAGACGTCCATCTACGACAATGACCTGCGGCTGCTGGCAAGGCACTCGATGATCCATGAACTGGAAGCCGCCCTGCTCAACGATGAGCAGGTTCGACACGGCGTCAGCGCCGTCATCCCCATACACCCCGATCGACCTGCCCACCGGGATGTCCTGGTCGTCACTTTCAAGAAACGTTGACGGGACGTGATCATGAACGAATTATTGGCAGTCGCCCTGATTACCGTACTGGCCGTCATCAGCCCGGGCCCGGACTTTGCCATGGTCACCCGCAACAGCTATGCCTACGGGCGTCAGAGTGGTTTGATCGCGGCTTTGGGCATTGCTTGCGGTGTACAGGTGCATGTGTTCTACACCGTGTTCGGCATCGCCGTGATCATCACTCAGTCGCCACTGTTGTTCATGGGCATGAAATGGCTGGGTGCCGGTTATCTCATCTACCTGGGCGTGCGCTCGTTGCTCAACACCTCCAAGTTGGCATTGGCCAACGTGGGAGGCGGGGCGCCGTCATTGTGCAGCGCATTTCGGACAGGCTTCTTCACCAATGCCCTCAATCCCAAGACCATGCTGTTCGTGGTAGCCACTTACAGTCAGGTCGTACAGGCGGGCAGTTCGATAATGACGAACTTTGCCTATGGCTTGTTCATGTCGTTCTCGCACTGGGTGTGGTTCAGCATCGTGGCGCTGTTCTTCTCGTCCGGGCCGCTGCGTCGGCGGATGCTGGAGAAACAACACGTTGTCGATCGGGTGATCGGCACCGCCCTCATAGGGTTGGCCGCGTGCCTGGTACTGCCGGGCCTTGGCAGTTGAGCCATTGCACCGCCCCCGCCGCGGCTATTTGTCCGGATGGGTGCTGTGCAATGGGCGTCAAACCGGCTGCAGCTTCTTCTCGAACACCACCACGCCATCCAGATCACGCAGTTGCACGGTCATTTCTCCGCTCTGGCCCTCGATCTGTACTTCACCGAAAAACTGGAAACCTGCGAACGGTGAGGTGTTCTGGGCCGGTGGTGCTTTCTGGAACACCACCTGTGGGCCAAAGGTGGCGTCCAACGGGTTGGGGCCGAAGCTGCCGGCGTTCAGTGGCCCGGCGACGAATTCCCAGAATGGTTCGAAGTCCTGGAAGGCGGCGCGGTCGGGGTGGTAGTGATGCGCGGCGCAGTAGTGCACGTCGGCAGTCAGCCAGACCGTATTGACCACGTTCTGCTGGCGCACGAAGCCGAGCAGCTCGGCGATCTCCAGCTCGCGCCCCTTGGCGGCCCCATCATCGCCATTGGCGATCGCCTCCCAGCGCCCGACCCCCGGGCTCATTTCTCCATCCGGGACACCCAAGCCGATGGGCATATCGGCGGCAATGACTTTCCATTGGGCCTGCGACCCTTTGAGCCCGGACTTCAGCCAGTCCAGTTGCGCCTGTCCAAGAAACGCCGTGCGGGCTTCGGGCTTGGCCGCCAGGTTGTCGTCGTTGCCACTGCGGTAGCTGCGCATGTCCAGGACGAATATGTCCAGCATCGGCCCATAGCTGAGCTTGCGGTAGATACGCCCGCCGTTGTCGGCGCGCTGCAGGCGCATGGGCGCGTACTCGAGCCATGCCTGACGCGCGTTGCCAACCAGATGACGGATGTCGCGGTTCTGGTAGCGCGCGTCGAGTTGCTTGCTGGGCGACCAGTTATTGGTCACCTCGTGGTCGTCCCATTGCCAGATCTGCGGCACCTCGGCATTGAAGCGCCGCACGTTTTCATCCATCAGGTTGTAGCGGTAGTTGCCGCGGTACTCGTCCAGAGTTTCCGCCACCTTGCTCTTGGCTTCGGTGGTGATGTTGCGCCATACGCGGCCATTCTCGGTGGTCACCGTGGCGGGCACCGGCCCGTCGGCGTAGATGGTATCGCCGCTGTGGATGAAGAAATCCGGCAAGCGCAGACGCATGGCTTCATAGATGCGCATGCCGCCGATGTCGGGGTTGATGCCGAAACCCTGGCCCACTGTGTCGCCGCTCCACACGAAGCGGATGTCGCGACGCTGCGAAGGCTCGCTGCGCAGATGGCCGAACCACGGCTCGCTGCTGACGCCGGTCTGCGCGTCTTCGAACTGCACGCGATAGAAGATCGCCTGGTCCACCGGCAGGCCGCTGAGTTCGACCCGCGCGGTGAAATCGCTGCCCGCGTCGGCCAGTGGCGATACCAGGCGGCGCGGGTTGGTGAACATGCTCCGCGTATCCCATTCCACCACCATGCGTGCCGGGCGGTCGCAGCGGCTCCAGACCATGGCCCTGTCGCCCATCAGGTCGCCGGACTGCACGCCGTCAGTCAGTTGTGGCCGGTCCTTGACCGAGGCGATCACCGCCGGCGCCAGCCCAGGCAACAGAAAGCCTGCCCCCACGGCTTGGACGAGGCGACGGCGCTTGAGATCGAACATGGTCATGGCATAGCCCTTGGAAAGTGAAAGGGCTATGTAAGCGTGGGGATGTGACAGGTGCGTGTCAGCCAGGCACGATAACCTCGCTCGCCGAAGTTGCCTGCAGCGTACGCAGCCCTGTGAGCACGGCGGTCAGCATTAACAGCCCGGCACCGATGGCAACGGCGAATCCGGCACGGGTACCGAAGTGGTCGATGACCATACCGGCGACTGCCCCACCCATCGCGATGCCGACACTGACCCCTGTGCTCAGCCAGGTCAGCCCTTCGGTGATCTTGCCGGGCGGCAGGATTTTCGTGCCGATGTTCATTACCACGATCAGCGTCGGTGCGAACGACATGCCGGTGATGAACAGCAATCCGGTGAGCCAATACACATTGGGCGCGAAAATCGGCAACGTCGTCGCCACGGCAGTGAATACCGCGCCGATCAGCAGCTGAGTTTCGTATGCCAGCCCACTTCTCACTGTCCCGAACGTGATCCCGGCAACCATCGACCCTGCAGCGAACCCCGCCAGAATAAAGCTGGCGGCGGCTGGCCAGCCTTGTTCCTTGGCAAACGCCACTACCGCCACATCGACCGAGCCGCCGAGCAACCCCAGCGCCAGCATCGCCACCACGATGATCCGCAAGGCAGGAATGCGCAGCGGAGACGTGGATGGACCCTTGACCGCCGGCACCGGCGGCGGCTCGGTTTCATGCTGGCGCAGAAAGGCAACCACGCCCACGGCCAACAACACGGCGGCTACCAGCGGGCCGGCTTGTGGAAACAGACCGCTGCTCAAGGCGATGGATAGCGGTGGACCGACGATGAAGGTGAACTCCACCAGCACTGTATCCAGGGAGTACGCGGCGTGCAGTTGTGGTTTTCCGCGAAACAGGTAGGCCCAGCGTGCGCGGATCATTGCGCCGAAACTGGGGAGTACGCCCGCCAGGGCGGCCAGCACGAACAGCACCGACAGCGGCGCATGCCAATGCACGGCGGCGATCAGGGCCAGAAGCATACCGATACTGAACGCCGCGACGGGCGCCAGCACCTTGCGCTGGCCGCGCTGATCCACCAGTTTCGAAATCATCGGCCCGAGTATGGCGCTGGTCAGGGTATAAGTGCCCGCCACTGCGCCTGCAACCCAATAGCGCCCGGTTTCATGCACGAGCATGGTGATGAGGCCCAGCCCGATCATGGTCTGTGGGAGCCGGGCCATGGAACCCGCCAGTAACAGAGCCACGACGCCCGGGGTTGCGAAGAATGTACGGTAGGCATTACTCATGTGAAGGGCGGAACTCCTTGTTCGCGGGGGGCATGAGGGAGAAGTTTACAGGGCCAACGAGGCGGGATGGATACCTGTCCGGAGGTGCTTCGGGAGAGTGGTCATATCGGCCGCTCAAGAAATAGAAGTCGTGCTGCCAGTGCTGTCATCACGCTCGCAAAGCCATAATTGGCCCAGCGACGAGGCATGCTGTTCAATCGTCCGCGCAGCGTTCCGGCACACAGTGCCAGCACACTGTGAAAAACCAGGGAGATCAGCAGAAGCAGCACACCCAGCATGACCAGTTGAACCGTCACACTGGCGTTGCCGACAGTGACGAATTGCGGCAGAAACACCATGAAGAACAGCAGGCCTTTGGGGTTCAGCAAGCTGTTGAGCGTGGCGCGAATGAAGATCTTGCGGATCGAACCCAGAGGGCGGGGTGCAGCGCTTTCGCCAGTCGGCGCCGTCAGCGCTTGCCAGGCCAGCCACAACAGATAGCACGCACCGGCCAGCCGCAACAAGTCGAAGGCAGGCGCCCAACTCATGACGACAGCGCCCATGCCGGCGCTGACCAACAGCGTCAGCAGCAGGTCTGCCAGCGAAATCCCCAACGCCGCCGCCACCCCGGCCCGCCAACCGTGTGCCAGCGCGTGGCTGGTGACGAAGGCCATGTTCGGTCCGGGAACGACCAACAGAAGCATCGCGGCGATAACGAACAGGTAGAGGTTGGCTGCATCCGGCATGACGAACGCTCCTGTGGATTGAGTTCACAGGGTAGGCGCATCAAGCGAGCGGCGGGAGGTACAGTTCAAGAGAAGGTGGGGACAACAGTGGTCGGGGCGGGGCCTGTCGGGCGACGGATGGGTGCGGAAGTGGTAGCGATTGGGCTGGCGCCTTCGCGGCCACTTGCCGCCCCTGCAACGGGAGTGGGAGAAATCGCAGACGAAAAAAAAGACCTTCGCGAAGGTCTTTTTTCTGATTTGGTGCCCCGAGGGAGACTCGAACTCCCACTCCTTTCGAAAACGGATTTTGAATCCGCCGCGTCTACCAATTCCGCCATCAGGGCTTACAGGCGGCGAAGTATAGAGAGGGCGCGACCACTGGTCAATCAGCTTTCATGGTCAATTTTGCAGATTTTTGCTAGAATTTTCAGCCCTATACAGCCGAACCCTATCATGCGTGTCGCCGATTTCTCTTTCGAGCTTCCTGATTCCCTGATCGCTCGCCATCCGTTGGCGGAGCGCCATGGCAGCCGCCTGTTGGTCCTCGACGGGCCGTCCGGTGCGCTGGATCATCGTCAATTCACCGATCTGCCCGGTTTTCTCAGGCGGGGCGACCTGATGGTGTTCAACAATACCCGAGTGATTCCGGCGCGGGTGTTTGGCCAGAAGGCATCGGGGGGCAAGCTGGAGATTCTGGTCGAGCGCGTGCTGGACAGCCATCGCGTGCTGGCCCACGTGCGCTCCAGCAAGTCGCCCAAGCCGGGTTCGAAGATCTTGCTCGACGGCGGCGGCGAGGCCGAGATGGTCGCGCGGCATGATGCGCTGTTCGAGCTGCGCTTCAATGAAGAGGTGTTGCCACTGCTCGATCGGGTCGGGCACATGCCGTTGCCGCCCTACATCGACCGGCCTGACGAGAGCGCCGATCGCGAGCGCTATCAGACCGTGTACGCCGAGAAGGCTGGCGCGGTGGCGGCGCCGACGGCGGGGCTGCATTTCGACAAGGCGCTGCTGGCGCAGATCGAGGCGATAGGGGTCCAGACCGCCTTCGTGACGCTGCATGTCGGCGCCGGTACCTTCCAGCCGGTGCGGGTCGAGAAGCTTGAAGACCACCACATGCATAAAGAGTGGCTGGAGGTCAGTCAGGACGTGGTCGACGCGGTGCAGGCGTGCAAGGCCCGCGGTGGTCGCGTGGTGGCGGTAGGCACCACCAGCGTGCGCTCGCTGGAAAGCGCGGCGCGTGACGGCGTGTTGAAGCCGTTCAGTGGCGATACCGACATCTTCATCTTTCCGGGGCGACCGTTCCATGTGGTCGATGCCCTGGTCACCAATTTCCATTTGCCGGAGTCCACGCTGCTGATGCTGGTCTCGGCGTTCGCGGGTTATCCCGAAGCCATGGCGGCCTATGCGGCAGCGGTGGCCAACGAGTACCGCTTCTTCAGTTATGGTGATGCCATGTTCATCACCCGCAATCCGGCGCCTCGCGGTCCCAGCGAAGCCGCGCCAGGGGATCAAGCATGAGTCGCACCTGTCGTATGTCGTTCGAACTGCTGGCCACCGATGGCAAGGCCCGTCGTGGCCGCCTGACCTTCCCCCGTGGCGTGGTGGAAACCCCGGCGTTCATGCCGGTGGGCACCTATGGCACGGTCAAGGGCATGTTGCCGCGCGACATCGAGGCGATCGGTGCGCAGATGATTCTGGGCAACACCTTCCACCTGTGGTTGCGCCCGGGCACTGCGGTGATCAAGGCGCACGGCGACCTGCACGACTTCATGCAGTGGAAAGGGCCGATTCTGACCGACTCCGGTGGTTTCCAGGTGTTCAGCCTGGGCGCCATGCGCAAGATCAAGGAGGAGGGCGTGTACTTCGCTTCCCCGGTGGACGGTTCCAAGGTGTTCATGGGGCCGGAAGAATCGATGCAGGTCCAGCGCGACCTGGGCTCGGACGTGGTGATGATTTTCGACGAGTGCACGCCTTACCCGGCCGACGAGCACACCGCGCGCACCTCCATGGAGCTGTCGCTGCGCTGGGCGCAACGGTCCAAGGACGCGCATGGCGAAAGCACCGCGGCGCTGTTCGGCATCGTTCAGGGCGGCATGCACGAGAACCTGCGCATGCGTTCGCTCGAAGGCCTGGACAAGATCGGTTTCGATGGCCTGGCCATCGGCGGCCTGTCGGTGGGCGAGCCCAAGCATGAAATGATCAAGGTGCTCGACTACCTGCCGGGCCTGATGCCGGCTGACAAACCTCGTTACCTTATGGGGGTAGGCAAACCCGAAGACTTGGTCGAGGGTGTGCGCCGCGGCGTCGACATGTTCGACTGCGTGATGCCGACGCGCAATGCGCGCAACGGGCATCTGTTCATCGACACGGGCGTGCTGAAGATCCGCAACGCGTTCCATCGCCACGATGATTCGCCGCTGGACCCTACCTGCGATTGCTATACCTGCCGCAACTTCTCGCGCGCTTATCTGCATCACCTGGACAAGTGTGGCGAAATGCTCGGTAGCATGTTGAATACCATCCACAATTTGCGTCATTACCAGCTGCTGATGGCTGGTTTGCGCGAGGCTATTCAACAGGGTACATTGGCCGCCTTTGTCGATGCCTTCTATGCCAAGCGCGGGCTGCCCGTGCCGCCCTTGGACTGACCGTTTTATAAAGACTTTAAGTCAATAACTTCTAAGTAACTGGAGCGTTGAATGAGCTTTTTGATCCCCGCCGCTTTCGCGGACGCCGCTGCACCGGCTGCTGGCCCTGCCGGCTCTGGCTTCGAGTGGATTTTCCTGGTCGGTTTCCTGGTCATCTTCTACATGATGATCTGGCGTCCGCAGGCCAAACGTGCCAAGGAACAGAAAAACCTGCTGGGCAACCTGCAGAAAGGTGACGAAGTGGTCACCAGTGGCGGCATCGCCGGCAAGATCAACAAGGTCACCGACGACTTCGTGGTCATCGAAGTGTCCGACACCGTCGAGCTGAAAATCCAGAAGGGCGCCATCGCCGCGACCCTGCCCAAAGGCACGCTCAAAGCGATCTAAGCTGCAGACTTTTACCCATGTCGGGGCGCGCAAGGCGCCCCGCGTCTTGAACGGGCGGCGTGATGCTGAACAAATACCCTCTGTGGAAATATGTACTGATCCTGGCGGTGCTGGCGATCGGTTTTATCTATTCCGCACCTAATCTCTATCCTGATGACGCGGCCATCCAGGTCAGCGGCGCGAGCACTTCGCTGCAGGTCAATCAGGCAGATCTGGATCGCGTCGGCACGGCACTCAATGCCGCCGGCATCCAGGTCAAATCCGCAAGCCTGGCCGAAAACGGCAAGGGCGGTCTGCTGCGCCTGACCAAGGCCGAAGACCAGTTGCCGGCCAAGGATGTCGTGCGCAAGGCGCTGGGCGATGACTACGTAGTGGCCCTGAACCTGGCCCCGACCACGCCGCCGTGGTTGCGCAGCCTGGGTGCAAGCCCGATGAAGCTGGGCCTCGACCTGTCCGGTGGCGTGCACTTCCTGCTCGAAGTCGACATGGACAAGGCGCTCGACGCCCGCATGAAAGTCTACGAAGGCGAAGTCAAGACGCTGCTGCGCAAGGAGCGCGTGCGTTACCGCAGCCTGCCGCAGCAGGACGGCGCCATTCAGCTGGGCTTCATCGACACCGCTACCCGCGACCAGGCACAAGCCCTGATCCGCAAGAGTTTCACCGATTTCGACCTGACTGCCAGCGAGCGCAGCGAGTTGTCGGTGCTGCGCCTGGCCATGACCCAGGCCAAGGTCGCGGAGATCCGCGAGTACTCCATCAAGCAGAACCTGACCACGGTGCGTAACCGGGTCAACGAGCTGGGTGTGGCCGAGCCACTGGTCCAGCGCCAGGGTGCCAACCGCATCGTGGTCGAGTTGCCGGGCGTGCAGGACACTGCCGAAGCCAAGCGTATCCTCGGCAAGACCGCCAACCTCGAGTTCCGTCTCGGTGCCGGTCCGGATGATTCCAAGGCGACTACCGAAACCTTCGAGTTCCGCGAGGGCAACCGTGCTCCCGCGGCAGTCGAACGTGGCCTGATCATCACCGGTGACCAGGTTACCGATGCCCAGGCCAGCTTCGACGAACACGGCCAGCCACAGGTGAACATCAAGCTCGATGGTCACGGCGGCGACCTCATGAGCCGCGCCACGCGCAGCAACGTTGGCCGCAGCATGGCGGTGATCTTCATCGAGCAGCGCCCGACTACGCGCTACGTCAAGCAGACGGTCAATGGTGTCGAGAAGGACGTTGCGGTACAGACCTTCACCGAAGAGAAGAAGATCATCAGCCTGGCGACCATCCAGTCGCCGCTGGGCAGCCAGTTCCGCATTACCGGCCTCAACGGCCAGGGTGAGTCATCCGAACTGGCGCTGCTGTTGCGTGCCGGTGGTCTGGCGGCACCGATGTACTTCGCCGAAGAACGTACCATTGGCCCGAGCCTGGGTGCCGACAACATCACCAAGGGTGTCGATGCATCGTTGTGGGGCATGCTGTTCGTCTCGCTGTTCATCATTGCCATCTACCGCTTCTTCGGTGTGATCGCCACCGTGGCACTGGCCTTGAACATGGTCATGCTGCTGGCGCTGATGTCGCTGCTGGGGGCAACCCTGACGCTGCCGGGCATTGCCGGTATCGTGCTGACGATGGGCATGGCGGTGGACGCCAACGTGCTGATCTTCTCGCGCATACGTGAGGAAATCGCCAATGGCATGAGCATCCAGCGCGCCATTCACGAAGGTTTCGACCGCGCCTACACCGCGATCATCGATGCCAACCTGACGACGCTGCTGGTCGGCGGCATTCTCTTCGCCATGGGCACCGGCCCGGTCAAGGGCTTCGCCGTCACCATGTCCCTCGGGATCTTTACCTCGATGTTCACGGCCATCATGGTGACCCGCGCAATGGTCAACCTGATCTACGGCGGTCGGGACTTCAAGAAGTTGTGGATTTAAGGGGCTGCCATGTTACGTACCATCAACTTCATGGGCGTTCGCAATATTGCGTTCGCCATCACCGTGCTCCTTACCGTGCTGGCGTTGTTCAGCATGTTTCACAAGGGCATGAACTACGGGCTGGACTTCACCGGCGGTACGCTCATCGAGCTGACCTACGAAAAGCCGGCCGACCTGGGCCTGGTGCGTGAAGAGCTGGTGAAAGCCGGTTATCACGATGCCGTGGTGCAGAACTTCGGTGCTACCACCGACCTGCTGGTGCGCATGCCGGGTGAAGACCCGCAATTGGGCAACCAGGTCGCGGCGGCGCTGCAGACGGTCGGGGGCGACAACCCTGCCACGGTCAAGCGCGTCGAATTCGTCGGTCCGCAGGTGGGTGAAGAACTGCGCGACCAGGGCGGCCTCGGCATGCTGCTGGCGCTGGGCGGCGTGCTCATCTATCTGGCGTTCCGCTTCCAGTGGAAGTTCGCAGTCGGCGCGATCCTCTCGTTGATCCACGACGTGATCGTCACCGTCGGCCTGCTGTCGTTCTTCCAGATCACCTTCGACCTGACAGTGCTGGCGGCGGTACTGGCCATCATCGGTTACTCGCTCAACGACACCATCGTGGTATTCGACCGGGTTCGCGAGAACTTCCGGGTGATGCGCAAGGCGTCCTTGATCGAGAACATCAACGTGTCCACCACGCAGACGCTGCTGCGAACTGTGGCGACCTCGGTGTCGACCTTGCTGGCCATCGCCGCACTGATGTTCTTCGGTGGCGACAACCTGTGGGGCTTCTCGCTGGCGCTGTTCATCGGGGTGATGGCCGGTACCTACTCGTCGATCTACATCGCCAACGTGGTACTGATCTGGCTGAACCTGAGCAGCGAGGATCTGATTCCTCCAGTGGCCAAGGACCAGGTCGACGACCGTCCATAAGACGTTCGACTGTCCCGGCGGCAAAACCCGAAAGGCGCGAGTATTGAACTCGCGCCTTTTTTTATGCTCCAAGGCATGGAAACGTGGCTTCGTGCCATGATTGTAGTCAGGAGGTTCAAAGTGAATAAATCGTTGCTGATTGGTGCAGTGCTCGGTGCAGTCGGTGTTACAGCCGGAGGTGCCGTTGCAACCTACAGCCTCGTGAACAAGGGCCCCGAGTACGCTGACGTATTGGCCGCAGAGCCGATCAAGCAGCAGATCAAGACGCCTCGCGAAGTGTGCAAGGACGTCACCGTGACTCGGCAGAAGGCCGTTCAGGACCAGCATCAGATCGTTGGCAGCGTCCTTGGTGCAGTGGCAGGTGGTTTGCTCGGCAACCAGGTCGGCGGTGGCAATGGCAAGAAGATCGCGACCGTGGCCGGTGCCGTCGGCGGTGGCTATGCAGGCAACAAGGTGCAGGAAGGCATGCAAGGCCGTGACACCTACACCACCACCCAGACGCGCTGCAACACCGTCAATGACATCAGCGACAAGGTCGTTGGCTACAACGTGAAGTACCAGCTCGATGGCAAGGTTGGCCAGGTGCGCATGGATCGTGATCCCGGTTCGCAGATCCCTGTGAACAAGCAGGGTCAGTTGATCCTGGGCGAAAATCAATTCGGGCAGTAAGCCTCTCGCTCTGCCTCGATCGCAGGCGCCGCCGCCCCAGGTGGCGTCAGCTCCACACTTGAACAGTATTCCATGAACAGCCGGGTCGCCCGACTTGGCTGGTTGTTGCGCAGGTGCGCCATCACCAAGGTCGAGGCAGGCATATCGTCTTCGATCTCCAGATGAGCCAGCAGCTTGCCGTCGTATGTCATCTGCGTACACGGCCGCGTCACCAGCACCGAAAACCCCAGACCTTGCCCTACCATGCAGCGCACCATTTCAATGGAAGGGGAGCTGTAGGCGACCACTGGCGCATAGCCCTTTTCGGTGAAGATATCCATGAAGTAGCTGCGACTGGGGACGGCGTCGAGCAGGATCATCGGCTCCTGGCTCAGGGCCTGCAAGGTCACGGACGGCTGTTGTGCCAAGGGATGCTCGACAGGCAGCAGCGCGTAGGGCTTGTGCGGTGCGTTGAGGGCCTGTTTGTGTATGGTCGTGCCCAGCTCCAGATCGTAGAGAAAAGCCAGGTCGAAGCGACCCCGGTGCAGGCCATGCATCAATTCATGTTGTTCGCCGTCATACAACTGAATGGAAACTTCCGGGTACAGGCTTTTGAATCCAGCCACCAACTTGGGCATGTACAAAGGCGCTGCCGATTCGAAACAGCCAATGGCAATAGTGCCGGAAACATTGCCATTCTCGGCGCGTGAGTCCTGTTCCAATTCCTGGGACAGGCGCAACAACTCCTTGGCCTTCTCATAGATCCTGCCGCCCCCAGCGGTAAGTGAAACACCCTGGGCATGATGGCGAACGAACAAGGGTTGGTTGAAGGCTTCTTCCAGATTCTTGATGGCAACCGAGATGGACGGCTGGGATATATGCAGTTGTCTGGACGCTTCGGCAATGCTGTCCTGTTCTACGGCAGCCACGAAGTATTTAAGTTGCCGCAGGGTAAAGTGCATCACGTTCGACTCCTGTGCAGCGCTGTTCCGCGATGCGCTGGCTGAATAGGTTTTACCTATCTTTGCCAAGGCTGTGCGAAGACCATGCCAGTACTGGCCTGGCCATATCGCCAGCATTGCGGGATGTTCCCGTGGCACGGCGCGGCAGCCTGCTTCACCAGGGCGCTCCTGGCTGCGACATTCCGGCACATCCAGCAAATACGGCAGTTTTGCCTTTGCGCAGCGAAACGCCCCATGTTCGCACGGACTGGAAGTTTACCGCGCCAATACCGTGCACGGACTTTTCGAAGGTCGTGGTTGTTTCACTGCGTAGCGCACGAAGTCTTCTGTAGCGAACTACCCGAGCCGCTCCTGCTTAGGTTTTTCCTATGCAAGGGGCTCGAATTTACTAATTTCGGCACGACCTGGCATCAATCATGATGGTTTCAAGACGGGCAGAACGGGCAACGTTCGAAGTTCAGATCCGACAGGAAGTCACCCATCACTATTGACCTTGCCGAGCGAGCCGACGATGACGTTTGACTGGAAATACATGTTTGGTCTGCTCAGCGATACCGAGTTCTGGATGGCGGCCTGGACCGTGATTCAACTCAGTGTATTGACCTGGGTCATCAGTATCGTGCTGGGCTTTGTTCTGGCCCTGGCGAAGCAGTCCACCCGTCCATTGATCAATCTGCCAGCGCGCGGTTATATCTGGCTGTTTCGCAGTCTGCCGCTGTTGGTGCTGCTGATATTCGTCTACAACCTGCCGCAGGCGATGCCGTCCACATCGGCCGTACTGGCCAACCCGTTCTGGGCTGGCCTGATCGCGCTGGTGCTCAGTGAAACCGCCTACGTCGCAGAGATCCATCGTGGTGGCTTGCTGTCCATCGCCAAGGGCCAGAGCGAGGCCGCCCGGGCCCTGGGCCTGCGGTTTGCGGGCACGCAATGGCGCATCGTCATTCCCCAGGCATTGCGGGTGGCGCTGCCTTCGCTCACCAATGAGTTCATCTCCATCGTCAAGCTCAGCTCGCTGGTGTCGGTGATCTCGTTGACCGAGATCCTCATGGTGGGTCAGCGCCTGTACTCGCAGAACTTCCTGGTCATGGAAACCATGGCCGGAGTGGCGTTCTTCTACGTGCTGATCGTGACCGTGTTCGACTTTCTGCTCAAACGCCTGGAGCGCTATCTGGACGTGACCCAGACCAAGGCCGCGCGCCTGCCCGATGCCGAAGTGCTACGGCTGGCCACCGAGCACAAGGCTGCTGTGGCGCGGCCCAACAGCGATTCGACTGGCCCCGCGCTGCAGGCGACCAAGCTGCACAAGGCCTACAACGACGTCGAAGTACTGGGCGCGGTGAGCTTGCAGATCCAGCCGGGTGAAGTGGTTTCGGTCATCGGCCCTTCGGGCTCGGGCAAGACCACGCTGATTCGCCTGCTCAACGGGCTGGAGCAGATCGACAACGGTGAGATCAAGATCAACGGCCAGCCGTTCATTCACCTGGACCGACAGGGCGCACAGCCGCAGCGCTATGTAGAACACGCCGAGCATCGCCTGAACATCGGCATGGTGTTCCAGAGCTTCAACCTGTTCCCGCACATGACCGTGCTCAACAACCTGCTCATGGCCCCGCGTTATCACCGCCTGGCGCCGCTGGCCGATCTCCGGCAGCAGGCCTACGCCCTGCTGCACAAGGTCGGCATGCTCGACCATGCCTGGAAGTACCCGCATCAGTTGTCCGGTGGCCAACAGCAACGCGTGGCGATTGCTCGCGCACTGATGATGCGCCCACAGATCATGCTGTTCGACGAACCCACCTCGGCGCTCGACCCTGAGAAGGTCAACGAGGTGTTGCAGGTCATCGAAGCGCTGGCCAGCGAAGGCATCACCATGATCATCGTGACCCACGAAATGAATTTCGCCTTCAAGGTGTCCGATCGCATCGTCTTCATGGAGAAGGGCCGCGTGGTCTGCGATGACAGCCCGCAGGCGCTGCGTAGCGGGCACAACCCGCGGGTGGAAGCGTTCCTCAAAGATGTCTCGTTGGCTTGAATCCAACCTAACTGGTGCGAGTAGCAAACATGATCGAGCAATGGCAGATAGACCGGTTTCATCAAGATGGCTTTCTGGTCGTGGAGGACGTGCTGGCTGCGCCTGAAGTCGCCGCGCTGCAACAGGACTTCGACCAGTGGGTTCAGGACAGCCGCAGCCAGTCCCTGGCCTGGGGTGAAACACTGGATGGGCGCCCTCGCTTCGATGTGGAAAGCGATCACCGCGCGGACCATCCTTCGCTGCGCCGCGTGGCCTCGCCCACCGAGATTTCGCCGGCGTATCGTCAGGCCGCCTTCGCCTCGCGCATGGCCGAGATTGCCGGGCAACTCATCGGCGGTACCGGCACGCGCTTCCACCACAGCAAGATCAACTCCAAGCTGCCGCACACCGCCACCCAGGTGAAATGGCACCAGGATTTCCTGTTCACCCCGCACAGCAACGATGACCTGGTGACGGCGCTGTTGATGGTCAGCGAAGTGACCCCGCAGAACGGCCCGCTCAAGGTCATCCCCGGCAGCCACACAGGCCCGCTGTGGTCGCACTGGCACGACGAGCGTTTTACCGGTGCGGTGGCCGATGCCGTGGTCGATGAGCACTGCCAGGCGCCGGTGGCCTGCTTCGGTCCGCCCGGTTCGGTGTGCTTCATGCACACCCGTCTGCTGCATGCCTCAAGCCCCAACCACACCGAAGATCCGCGAACCCTGTTCATCAGCGTCTACGCCGCCGAGGACGCTTTGCCGCTGGCCGACAACCCGCTGCCCAGCGAGCACGCCGGGCTTCTGGTGGCCGGGCGCGAGAGCGGCCTGGTGCGCAGCACCGATCACCACGTTCGCCTGCCCCAGAAACCCAAGGGTGCATCGTTTTTCGTCCAGCAGGCCGGTACCGACCTGACGACTGTCTGACTCCATTGACTGCGAGGAATACCCCATGAAATTGCCAAGCCTGATCGTCCGCCCCGTTGCCATGGCCGTGTTCGGCGCCGTCCTGGCTGCCAGCTCGTTGAGCGCTTCGGCGTTCCAGCAGCCCGGCAAGATCGTCGCCGGTTCCGATATGACGTTCTTCCCCTACGAGTACATGGAGAAGAACAAACCCGCCGGCTTCGATATCGAATTTCTCGACGGTCTGGCCAAGGTCATGGGCATGACTGCGGAAAACATCGACACGCGCTTTCCCAACCTGATCAGCGGACTGCAGGCCGGACGGTTCGATATCACCAACTCGTCGATGTACATCACCGCCGACCGCCTGAAGGTGATCGACATGGTCCCTTACCTGAAAAGTGGCGAGTCGATACTTGCAGTGAAGGGCAGTGACTATCAGCCCAAGACGCCCGAAGAGTTCTGCGGCCACAAGATCGGCTCCATGGGTGCCACGTCCTGGCTGCAGCAGTTGCAGAAGCTGTCTGCCGAATATTGCGTGAAGAATGGCCTGCAGCCGATTGCCATCAGCGAGTACGGCACCGATCCACAGGCAACCCAGGCCATGCTGGCGCACGCAGTCGAGGCGCAGATCACCGATGCGGCGGTCGCCCGTGGTGTGGTCGACAAGCTGGGCAATCGCGTAGTGATTTCCTCGCAGACCCTGATCTACCCGGTGCTCAACGGCTTCGGCGTGAAGAAGGGCAACGATGCCGTCAGAAACGCGCTCGTCGAAGGCCTGGAAAAGTACAGCAAGACCCCGGAGTACGCCGCCCTGCTGGCCAAGTACAAGTTCCAGGCGCCGACCGCCGATGACATCGCCACATTGATGCCCAAGCCCTGATAGCGCACGTCAAGATCAGCCATCAGTACCCGCGGATCGTCGCGGGTACGTGCCAACGGAGTGCCCAGCGACATGGCCCTGAGTTTCGAAGAACAGACGCGCGTCGACCTGGCGGCGACGTTCCGTATCATCGCCCACCTGGGCATGCATGAGGCGGTCGCCAACCATTTCAGTGCGGCCATCAGCGCCGACGGCAAGCAGTTTCTGCTCAACCCCAAATGGGTGCATTTTTCCCGCCTGCGGGCCAGTGATCTGTTGCTGCTCGATGCCGACGATGCGGAAGCCGCGCAGCGCCCGGACGTGGATGCCACTGCCTGGTCGATCCACGGCCAGGTTCACCAGCGCCTGCCCGATGCCCGTGTGGTGCTGCATCTGCACCCGGTCTACACCACCGCCGTGGCCTGCCTGGCGCAGCCCAGGATCGTGCCGGTCGACCAGAACACGGCGCGCTATTTCAACCGCGTCGCGGTGGATGAGCTCTATGGCGGCATGGCCGATACCAGCGCCGAGGGTGCGCGCCTGGCCAGCCTGCTGGAGGACAAGAGCCGGCTGCTGATGGGCAACCATGGTGTCATCGTCACTGCGCCCACGGTGGGTGAGGCGTTCGATGACATCTGGACCCTGGAGCGTGCCTGCCAGATTCTGGTAACCGCCTGGTCGACCGGTCAGCCGCTCAAGGTGCTGGCTGACGACGTGGCGGAAAAGACTGCGCGGGACTGGGAGAAGATCAGCGATTTTTCCCAGCGCCATTTCGAAGAAATGAAGCACCTGATGATTCAGGCGGATCCCTCGCTGGTGGACTGAGCACCCGACATCCACTGAGCGCTCTGCACAGCCTCGCGGGTGCCGCAGGACGCCGTGTGCCCGGCTTTCGAATTTTCATGAAGACAGCGGCAAGCCCTGACGGCCTGCCGAAGGATGCCAAGATGAACCAACAAATTACCGAAATAGACACCCTGGTAGTGGGTGCTGGACAGGCCGGGGTGGCCATGAGCGAGCACCTGAGCCGTCTGGGCATCCCTCACCTGGTACTGGAGCGGGCTCGCATCGCCGAAGCCTGGCGCTCGGGCCGTTGGGACTCATTGGTGGCCAACGGCCCGGCCTGGCACGATCGGTTCCCCGGCCTGGAATTCGACATGGACCCGGATGGCTTCGCCGGCAAGGAGCAGGTGGCCGATTATTTCGAAGCCTATGCCCGCACATTCGACGCGCCGATCAAGACCGGTGTGGAGGTCAAGCGAGTGACGCGCAACGTCGGTCGCGCCGGCTTCACCGTGGAAACCAGCGCGGGCACCTATTCGGTCAAGCATCTGGTGTCGGCCACCGGGCCGTTCCAGAAACCGGTCATCCCGGCCATCGCGCCCACTGATTCAACGCTTCACCAGATCCATTCGGCGCACTATTTCAACCCCGAGCAATTGCCCGCAGGCGCGGTGCTGGTGGTCGGTGCGGGGTCATCCGGGGTGCAGATCGCCGAGGAGCTGCTGCGCGCAGGACGCAAGGTCTACCTGTCGGTCGGTCCGCACGATCGGCCACCGCGCGCTTACCGCGGACGGGATTTCTGCTGGTGGCTGGGTGTGCTCGGGCTGTGGGACAGCGAAACCGTGCAAGCGGGCCGCGAGCACGTCACCATTGCCGTCAGTGGCGCCCGCGGCGGGCATACCGTGGACTTTCGTCGCTTGGCGCAAGCCGGGATGGTGCTGGTCGGCCTGACCGAGCGCTTTGCCGATGGCACCGTCACCTTTGCCCAGGACCTGAACGACAACCTCGACCGGGGTGACGAGAACTATCTGGCCCTGCTCGATGCGGCCGATGCCTATGCCGAGCGCAACGGCCTGGACTTGCCCCTGGAACCCACTGCCCGCGAGCGCGTAGCCGACGCGGCGTGCATCGCCCAGCCGCTGCAGGCGCTGGACCTGGCCGAGGCGGGCGTGGCCACGATCATCTGGGCCACCGGTTATTCGCAAGACTACAGCTGGCTGCAGGTGGACGCCTTCCACGCCAACGGCAAGCCGCGTCACCAGCGCGGCGTGAGCAGCGAACAAGGCATCTATTTCGTCGGTCTGCCATGGTTGTCGCGGCGCGGTTCGGCGTTTATCTGGGGCGTATGGCACGACGCCCGGCATGTCGCCGACCAGATCGCCACCCAGCGCAAATACCGCGCCTACGACGAATCCAGGTCGGCCGCGGACTTGCCCGCCGCGTTGCGCGCCCACGCTTGATCGCAGCTGTTGATCACTACTGTGTGGCGTCACCTCGACGCCTACGCCAAGGAGTTTCGTTCATGGTTACCCATACCCGCATTCGGATGTTCAACACCAAGGACACCTACCCCAACCAGAGCCTGGACAATGACCTGTGCCAAGCTGTCCGGGCCGGCAATACCGTCTATGTGCGTGGCCAGGTGGGCACCGATTTCGACGGCAACCTCGTGGGGCTCGGTGACCCGGCCGCGCAGGCCGAGCAGGCCATGAAAAACGTCAAGCAGTTGCTGGAAGAGGCGGGCAGCGACCTGTCGCATATCGTCAAGACCACTACCTACATCATCGATCCGCGCTATCGCGAGCCGGTCTATCACGTCGTCGGCCGCTGGCTCAAAGGAGTCTTCCCGATTTCCACGGGCCTGGTGGTGTCGGCCCTCGGCCAACCGCAGTGGTTGATGGAAATCGACGTGATCGCCGTCATCCCGGAATGAGGAGTTCCCTGCCATGACCTTTTCCATTGCGGCACGCTGCGCCGAAACCGGCCAGTTGGGCATCGCCATCAGTTCTTCGAGCATCGCTGTGGGCGCCCGCTGCCCGTGGCTGCTGGCCGGTGTGGGGGCGGTGTCGTCACAGAACATCACCCTGCCAGCCCTCGGCCCGCAGACGCTTGTGCTGCTCGAACAGCAGGTGTCGCCTGCCGAGGCGTTGCAGCAGGTGCTGGGGCGCGACGGTTTCGGTGAGTACCGGCAGATCATCGCCCTCGATGCGCAGGGGCGCAGCGCCCATGTCAGTGGTAGCCAGACCTTGGGCATTCACCATGCGCGCAGCGGTGAGCAATGCGTAGCGGCAGGCAACATGCTGGCCGCCACTGCGGTGGTCGACGCTGTGGTCGAGGCGTTCCAAGAGGCCTCCGGGCACCTGGCCGAGCGCTTGCTGCATGCCATGCTGGCCGGGCTGGCCGCCGGTGGCGAAGCCGGGCCGGTGCACTCTGCGGCGCTGAAAGTAGTAGGTGAGCTGCCGTGGCCCGTCGTCGACCTGCGAGTGGACTGGGCCGAGCATGATCCTTTGGGTGAGTTGCAGCAGCTGTGGCAGGCCTATCGACCGCAGATGCAGGACTATATCGACCGCGCTTTGAATCCGGCGGTGGCGCCGGGTTACGGCGTGCCGGGAGACGCCCGATGAGCGCCAGCCGTGATCTGCTGGCGCAGTTGGTGGCCTTCGACACCACCAGTCGCGAGTCGAACCTGGCGCTGATCGAATTCGTTCAGGGCTACCTGGCAGAGTACGGCGTGAGCAGCGAGCTGATCTACAACGAGGCTCGTAGCAAGGCCAATCTGTTCGCCAGCATCGGCCCTGACCATGTGCCGGGCAT
Organism: Pseudomonas sp. CFBP 13727; assembly: GCF_014841915.1. NCBI lineage: Bacteria > Pseudomonadati > Pseudomonadota > Gammaproteobacteria > Pseudomonadales > Pseudomonadaceae > Pseudomonas > Pseudomonas sp. CFBP 13727. The sequence continues at coordinate 1,546,539 of NZ_JACYUT010000001.1, read as the reverse complement.
CGTCCTGTCGGGCCATACCGATGTGGTGCCGGTAGACGGCCAGGCTTGGACCCATCCGCCGTTTCAGCTGAGCGAAGCGGATGGGCGCCTGTACGGCCGCGGCACCGCCGACATGAAAGGCTACATCGCCTGCGTACTGGCGCAGGTACCGGCATGGGTCGAGGCACCCCTGCGCAGGCCGCTGCACATCGCCTTGTCCTACGATGAGGAAGTCGGCTGCCTGGGTGTGCGCTCGCTGCTCGAAGCGTTGCGTCACCGGCCGGTGCAGCCGATGTTGTGCGTGATCGGCGAACCGACCGAGCTGGCGCCCGTGCTCGGCCACAAGGGCAAGCTGGCGATGCGTTGCGAGGTAGAGGGGCTGGCTTGTCACTCGGCCCATGCGCCCAGCGGGGTCAATGCCATCGAGTACGCCGCGCGGTTGATTGCCGAACTGGGCCGGTTGGGCGATGCGCTGCAAACCCCGGATGCACGCAACGAGCGCTTCGATCCGCCGTTTTCCACGGTGCAGGTGGGGGTGATCGCGGGCGGTACGGCGCTCAACATCGTACCCCAGCATTGCCGTTTCGATTTCGAGGTGCGCTCGCTGCCCGCCGATGATCCGCGGCAACTCACCCATGCCCTGCAAGGTTACGCCGAGCACACGTTGCTGCCGGCCATGCAGGCGGTCGGTGGCCAGAGCGCCATTCGCTTCAGCGAGTTGTCCAGCTATCCGGGCCTGGACGTGAGCCATGCCAGCGAGGCCGCTGGCTTGATCGCACGGTTCAGCGGTTCGCGGGCGTTTTCCACGGTGGCGTTCGGTACCGAAGGCGGGCTGTTCGATCAGGCAGGCATAGCGACGGTGGTGTGCGGGCCCGGCAGCATGGCGCAGGGGCACAAGCCCGATGAGTTCGTCAGCATCGCGCAACTGGCTGGCTGCGACGAGATGCTGGGTCGAATACTGGCCTTTGCCTGCGAAGAATAGTCCGTGTTGGCGTGAATCTCGGGCATGAAAAAAGCACCCATCAGGGTGCTTTTTTCGTCGCGGCGCTTGTCGCGTCGGCGCTCAGCGCTTGAGCGAAGCCGGCAGGTGCGGCTGGATGGCGGTCAGCACCGCCTTGAAGCACTTGGTGTTGCCGGCCACGATGTGGCCGTTTTCGAGGAAGTTGTGGCCGCCGGTGAAATCGCTCACCAGGCCGCCTGCTTCCTGAATCAGCAGCACGCCCGCAGCCATGTCCCATTCCGACAGACCCGACTCCCAGAATGCGTCGAAGCGGCCCGCGGCGACGTAGGCCAGATCCAGGCTGGCGGAGCCGGCGCGGCGGATGCCGGCGGTCTGGCCCACCAGGCTGCGGAACATGCCCAGGTAGTTGTCGAGGTTGTCCATCTGGTTGTCACGGAACGGAAAGCCGGTGCCCAGCAAGGCGCCGTCCAGGCTGGTGCGACCGCTGACACGCAGGCGGCGACCGTTGAGTTGGGCGCCACGGCCACGGCTGGCGGTGAATTCTTCCTGGCGCACCGGGTCCAGAACCACCGCGTGCTCCAGGCGACCGCGGTATTTGCAGGCGATGCTGACGGCGAAATGCGGGACGCCGCGCAGGAAGTTGGTGGTGCCGTCCAGTGGGTCGATGATCCACAGGTAGTCTTCGCCTTCGCCGCTGCCGGCGTGGAAGCCGGTTTCTTCGCCACGGATGCCGTGGGTTGGATAGGCCTTGCGCAGGGCGTCGATGATTTTCTGTTCGGCGGCGCGATCGACTTCGGACACGTAGTCCTTGGCATCTTTCTCGTCGACCTTGATGGTATCCAGGCGCTCGATGGAGCGGAAGATCAATTCACTGGCGCTGCGGGCGGCGCGCAGCGCGATATTCAGCATGGGCTGCATGGACGTTTCACCTAGGTCGTTAAAGAAAGCCGCGCATTCTAGCAGAAAAGTCGTGGACAAGAAGAGGGACATAGCCTTAGTTATAGGCCTTCTGTAATATTTGCCGCCCTTTCCCCGACACAGAGCCCTAGCCGTGCTGGATAACATCCGAGTCGTCCTGGTCAATACCAGCCATCCCGGCAACATCGGTGGAGCGGCGCGCGCCATGAAGAACATGGGCCTGTCGCGGCTGGTGCTGGTCGAGCCCCGCGATTTTCCGTCGCCCGAAGCCGAGGCGCGCGCCTCGGGTGCCAGCGACGTGCTGGAAAACGCCCAGGTGGTCGCCACGCTGGAAGAGGCACTGGTGGGCTGCACGGTGGTGTTGGGTACCAGCGCCCGCGACCGCAGCCTGCCCTGGCCCTTGGTGGATCCCCGTGAATGCGGCGAAAAAGTCATCGACGAAGCGGGGCAGGGCAAGCAGATCGCGCTGGTGTTCGGCCGCGAGCATGCGGGCTTGACCAACGACGAGCTGCAACGCTGTCATTTCCATGTGCACATCCCGTCCAACCCCGATTTCAGCTCGCTGAACCTGGCGGCTGCTGTGCAGGTGCTCGGCTATGAGGTGCGCATGGCCTGGCTGGCGGGCAAGCGGCCGGCGGCTGCCATGGAGAAGGCCGAAGAGCTGGCGACCAGCGACGAGATGGAGCGCTTCTATGGCCATCTGCAGGACACGCTGGTCGATATCGCCTTTCTCGACCCGGAAAAACCGCGGCATTTGATGGCGCGCCTGCGTCGGCTGTTTGGCCGCAGCGCCGTGAACAAGTCGGAAATGAGTATTTTGCGCGGCATTCTCACCGAGACCCAGAAGGTCGCTCGGGGCGAGCCGCATAAGCGCAAGGATCAGTAAATGTTCGAACGTCTGCGGGAAGATATCCAGAGTGTTTTTCATCGCGATCCGGCTGCGCGCAATGCGTTCGAGGTATTGACCTGCTACCCCGGCATGCACGCCATCTGGCTGCATCGGGCGGCCCATGCCTTGTGGAAGCGAGATCTGAAATGGCTGGCGCGGGTGGTGTCGAATTTCGGTCGCTGGATGACCGGGATCGAAATTCATCCGGGCGCCACGGTGGGCCGGCGGTTTTTCATCGACCACGGCATGGGCATCGTGATCGGCGAAACGGCCGAGATCGGCGACGATGTGACGATCTATCAGGGCGTGACCCTGGGCGGTACCAGCTGGAACAAGGGCAAGCGCCATCCAACCCTGGCCGACGGCGTGGTGGTAGGGGCGGGCGCCAAGGTGCTCGGGCCGTTCACCGTGGGCGCCGGGGCCAAGGTCGGCTCCAACGCGGTGGTGACCAAGGAGGTGCCACCCGGCGCGACCGTGGTGGGGATCCCGGGCAAGATCATCGTCAAGAGCGACGACCAGCTCGATGCGCGGCGCAAGGCCATGGCCGAGAAGATCGGCTTCGATGCCTACGGTGTCGGTGGGGAAGATATGCCGGACCCGGTGGCCAGGGCCATCGGCCAACTGCTCGATCACCTGCATGCAGTGGATGGGCGCCTCGAGGGCATGTGCGGCGCGCTCAACCAGTTGGGCAGCGACTACCGTGCCAAGGACCTGCCGCCCCTGCGTGACGAGGATTTCGAATGCGTGCAGGGCGCGGAGCGCAAGACCAACCCCTGACCCATCAGATCCACCGCGGCGCCCGTTTCGCGGCCGATGGCCGCTCCCGCGGGGCATAGCGCGCAGCGGGTGCTCCCTCCTGCATCATTAGTCTGCTATCATTGCGCCGCCGTTTTTGCACTCAAGTCCTAGTAATTCAGTAGGACTTATAGTTGACAAATTTACTCGGAAATAGGATGATCGAACCTATTCCGAGAACCCGTGGTAATAGCCATGCGACTGACAACTAAAGGCCGATACGCCGTCACTGCCATGCTTGACCTGGCATTGCACGCGCAGCGTGGGCCGGTCTCATTGGCCGACATCTCCGAGCGCCAGGGCATTTCGCTGTCCTACCTGGAGCAACTGTTCGCCAAGCTGCGCCGGGGCAACCTGGTGTCCAGCGTGCGCGGCCCGGGCGGTGGTTACCAGCTTTCCCGCGAAATGGAAGGCATCCAGGTTGCACAGGTCATCGACGCGGTCAACGAATCGGTCGACGCCACCAAGTGCCAGGGCCTGGGTGATTGCCACGCCGGAGACACCTGCCTGACCCATCACCTGTGGTGCGACCTCAGCCAGCAGATCCATGAATTTTTGAGCGGCATCAGTCTGTCCGACCTTGTCACTCGCCGTGAAGTGCAAGAAGTCGCCCAGCGCCAGGACCTGCGCCGTTGCAACAGCAACGGCCGCACGCAACGCCTGGACAAGATCGAAACGTCTGCCGTCGAATGAGAAAGCCAGGTTAGCCGCCTGATAGGAGATACCAATGAAGTTGCCGATTTACCTCGATTACTCCGCGACCACGCCAGTGGATCCACGCGTTGCACAGAAGATGATCGAATGCCTGCAGATGGACGGGAACTTCGGTAACCCGGCTTCCCGTTCGCACGTGTTCGGCTGGAAGGCCGAAGAAGCCGTCGAAAACGCCCGTCGCCAAGTGGCCGACCTGGTCGGTGCCGACCCGCGCGAAATCGTCTGGACCAGCGGTGCCACCGAGTCCGACAACCTCGCGATCAAAGGTGTGGCGCACTTCTACCAGACCAAGGGCAAGCACATCATCACCACCAAGATCGAGCACAAGGCGGTGCTGGATACCACCCGCCAGCTCGAGCGTGAAGGCTTCGACGTCACCTATCTGGAGCCCGGCACCGATGGCCTGGTCACCCCGGCCATGATCGAAGCGGTGATGCGCGACGACACCATCCTGGTTTCGGTCATCCACGTGAACAACGAGATCGGCGTGATCAACGACATCGCGGCCATCGGCGAACTGACCCGTTCGCGCGGCGTGCTGTTCCATGTCGATGCTGCGCAGTCCACCGGCAAGGTCGACATCGACCTGGCCGCGCTCAAGGTCGACCTGATGTCGTTCTCGGCGCACAAGACCTATGGCCCCAAAGGTATCGGCGCGCTGTACGTCAGCCGCAAGCCGCGAGTTCGTCTGGAAGCTGCCATGCACGGCGGTGGTCACGAGCGCGGCATGCGTTCGGGCACCCTGGCCACGCACCAGATCGTCGGCATGGGCGAAGCCTTCCGTATCGCCAAGGAAACCATGGCGGACGAGAACGCACGCATCAAGGCCCTCAGCGACCGGTTCTACCAGCAGGTCGAAAACCTGGAAGAGCTGTACGTCAACGGCAGCCTGACTGCCCGCGTACCGCACAACCTGAACCTGTCCTTCAACTATGTCGAAGGCGAGTCGCTGATCATGGCCCTCAAGGACCTGGCAGTGTCTTCCGGTTCCGCGTGCACCTCGGCCTCGCTCGAGCCCTCGTACGTGCTGCGCGCCCTGGGCCGCAACGACGAGCTGGCGCACAGCTCCATTCGTTTCACCTTCGGTCGCTTCACCACCGAGGAAGAAGTCGATTACGCCGCGCAGAAAGTCTGCGAGGCCGTCACCAAGCTGCGCGCGTTGTCGCCGCTGTGGGACATGTACAAAGACGGTGTCGATATCTCGAAGATCGAGTGGGCGGCGCACTAAGTAGCTGCCGGCAAGAGCGGCTTACCTGATGAGTTTCAGTAAGGATCAATATCATGGCTTACAGTGAAAAGGTCATCGACCACTACGAAAACCCACGTAACGTGGGCAAGATGGACGCCGAAGATGCCGATGTCGGCACTGGCATGGTCGGCGCTCCGGCGTGCGGCGATGTGATGCGTCTGCAGATCCGCGTCAACGAGCAGGGCATCATCGAAGATGCCAAGTTCAAGACCTACGGCTGCGGTTCGGCCATCGCTTCCAGCTCCCTCGCCACCGAGTGGATGAAGGGCAAGACCCTGGACGAAGCCGAAACCATCAAGAACACCCAGCTGGCCGAAGAACTGGCGTTGCCGCCGGTGAAGATCCACTGCTCGGTGCTCGCCGAGGACGCCATCAAGGCGGCCGTACGCGACTACAAGCAGAAGAAAGGTCTGCTCTGAGTCAGAGCGAAGCTGGACACAGTCGCAGGTTCGATACAGCGCGGTGCGGGTGACCGCTCGCGCGCAACCGTTTGCAGGTAAGGAGTCACGATGGCCATCAGCATGACAGAAGCCGCCGCCAACCACGTTCGCCGCTCCCTGGCAGGGCGTGGCAAGGGTGACGGCATTCGTTTGGGCGTACGCACCACCGGTTGCTCGGGGTTGGCCTACGTGCTGGAGTTCGTCGATGAAGCCGGCAGCGAAGACAAGGTCTTCGAGAACCATGGCGTCAAGGTGATCATCGATCCCAAGAGCCTGGTCTACCTGGACGGTACCGAGCTCGATTTCGTCAAGGAAGGGTTGAACGAAGGCTTCAAGTTCAACAACCCCAACGTACGCGGCGAATGTGGCTGCGGCGAAAGCTTCAATATCTGAGGCTGACCGTGGGTACTCCTTGTCATTTCGCCCTGTTCGACCTCAAGCCCGGCTTTCGCCTGGATCTCGACCAGCTGGCTACCCGCTACCGCGAGTTGGCCCGTGAAGTCCACCCCGATCGCTTTGCCGACGCTTCCGAGCGCGAGCAACGCCAGGCGCTGGAAAAGTCCGCGGGTTTGAACGACGCCTACCAGACCCTGAAGGCTGCGCCCAAGCGTGCGCGTTACCTGCTGTCCATCGGTGGGCGGGAAGTACCGCAGGAAGTCACGGTCCATGACCCCGACTTTCTTCTGCAGCAGATGCAGTGGCGCGAAGAGCTCGAAGACCTGCAGGACAGCGCCGACTTGCCCGGTGTGGCCGCCTTCAAGCGGCGGGTCAAGGCCGCGCAGGCTGAACTCGAAGACAGCTTCGCTGCCTGTTGGAATGACGCGGCGCAACGCGAACAGGCCGAACGCCTGATGCGGCGCATGCAGTTTCTCGACAAGCTTTCCTATGAAGTGCGCCAGCTCGAAGAGCGCCTCGACGATTAACCCAGTGTCGCTACGGCCGCACGCCTGAATTCCTGACCTGATAAGCATGGCCCTACTGCAGATCGCCGAACCTGGCCAGAGTCCTCAACCACACCAGCGTCGTCTGGCCGTGGGGATCGACCTGGGCACTACCAATTCGCTGGTCGCTGCGCTGCGCAGCGGTCTATCCGAACCCCTGGCAGACGCAGACGGGCAGGTCATCCTGCCGTCTGCCGTTCGCTATCACGCCGATCGTGTCGAGGTCGGAGCGGCTGCCAAGGCTGCCGCCGCCAGCGACCCTTTCAACACCGTGCTCTCGGTCAAACGCCTGATGGGCCGTGGCCTGGCCGACGTCAAGCAGCTGGGCGAGCAATTGCCCTACCGCTTCGTCGGTGGCGAGTCGCACATGCCATTCATCCAGACCGTCCAAGGGCCGAAAAGCCCGGTGGAAGTGTCTGCCGATATTCTCAAGGCCCTGCGCCAGCGCGCCGAAGACGTCTTGGGCGGCGACCTGGTCGGGGCGGTGATCACCGTTCCCGCCTATTTCGATGACGCCCAGCGTCAAGCCACCAAGGACGCCGCGCGCCTGGCCGGGCTGAACGTGCTGCGCCTGCTCAACGAGCCGACGGCCGCTGCCGTCGCCTATGGCCTGGATCAGCACGCCGAAGGGCTGGTGGCGATCTACGACCTGGGCGGTGGCACTTTCGATATCTCCATCCTGCGCCTGACCGGCGGGGTCTTCGAAGTGCTGGCTACCGGCGGCGACAGTGCACTGGGTGGCGACGATTTCGATCATGCCATCGCAGGCTGGATCGTCGAGCAGGCGGGCGTATCCGCCAACCTCGACCCCGGTGCCCAGCGCCAGCTGCTGCAGGCGGCGTGCGCTGCCAAGGAAGCTCTGAGCCAGTCGTACAGCGCCACCATCGAATACGGCACCTGGAGTGCGGAGCTCACGCGCGACGCCTTCCAGGCGCTGATCGAACCCATGATCGCGCGCAGCCTCAAGGCCTGCCGACGTGCCGTGCGTGACGCCAGCATCGAGATCGACGAGATCCTTGCCGTGGTCATGGTCGGTGGCTCTACCCGCGTGCCGCGGGTACGTGAAGCGGTAGGCGAGCTGTTCGGGCGCCAGCCGTTGACCGACATCGACCCCGATCAGGTGGTGGCCATCGGTGCGGCCATCCAGGCCGATACCCTGGCCGGCAACAAGCGCGACGGCGGCGAGCTGTTGCTGCTGGACGTCATCCCGCTGTCCCTGGGGTTGGAAACCATGGGCGGGCTGATGGAGAAGGTGATTCCGCGCAACACCACCATTCCCGTTGCGCGTGCCCAGGATTTCACCACCTACAAGGACGGCCAGTCGGCCTTGCTCGTGCACGTTCTGCAGGGTGAGCGCGAGCTGATCAGCGACTGCCGGTCGCTGGCCCGTTTCGAGCTGCGTGGCATTCCTGCCATGGTGGCCGGCGCGGCGAAGATCCGCGTGACCTTTCAGGTCGATGCCGATGGCCTGCTCAGTGTGTCCGCGCGCGAGCTGGGCTCTGGCGTGGAAGCGAGCATTCAGGTCAAGCCCTCCTATGGCCTGACCGACGGCGAGGTCGCCAGGATGCTCACCGATTCCTTCCAGTATGCCGGTGACGACAAGGTTGCTCGCCAGCTGCGCGAGCACCAGGTCGACGGCGAGCGTCTGCTCGAAGCGGTACAGGCCGCGCTGGACGCCGATGGCGAGCGTCTGCTCGACGACGAAGAGCGCATGGTGATCGGCCTGCAGATGGACGAGTTGCGCGCGCGGGTGAAGGGCGACGACGGTCCGGCCATCGAACAGCAGACCAAGCTGCTGTCGCAGGTGACCGATGCCTTCGCCGCGCGTCGTATGAACAATGCCGTGAAAGACGCCCTGTCAGGGCGCAACCTGAATGAAATTGAGGAATAACTGATGCCGAAGGTGACTTTTCTGCCCCACGCCGAGCATTGCCCGGACGGCATGGTGGTCGAAGCTGAAACTGGCCGGTCGCTGCTCGACGTTGCCCACGATCATCACATCGAGATCGAGAGTGCCTGTGGCGGCGTGTGCGCCTGCACCACCTGCCATTGCGTGATCCGTGCCGGTTTCGACACGCTGGAAGAGGCCGACGAGCTGGAAGAGGATTTCCTCGATCGCGCCTGGGGCCTTGAGCCGACGTCGCGCCTGAGCTGCCAGGCCAAGGTCGGCACCCAGGACATCACCGTCGAGATTCCCAAGTACTCGCTCAATCACGCCGCCGAAGCGCCGCACTGACCGAGGAATCGTCATGAGCTATGGTTGGAATGATGTACAGCGGATCGCCGAGGAGCTGGAAGAACGGCATCCGGAACTCGATCCGTATTCGATCGGCTTCACCCGCCTGCAGCAGATGATCAAGGCGCTGCCCGATTTCGACGACGCCTCCGGTCGCGTCGGCGAGAAGGTGCTCGAGGCGGTGCAGACCCTCTGGGCTGCCGAAAAGGACTGATCGATTTGCAGGTTAGGCAATACCCCGGAACCCGCGTATAATTCGCGGGTTTAATTTTTCGCTTCAATCACTGTTTCTGGAGTTTCACATGGCTGTTCAACGTACTTTCTCCATCATCAAGCCCGACGCTGTCGCCAAGAACGTCATCGGCGAGATCACCACTCGTTTCGAAAAAGCCGGCCTGCACGTCGTTGCCTCGAAACTCAAGCAACTGTCCAAAGCCGAAGCCGAAGGCTTCTACGCCGAACACAGCGCTCGTGGCTTCTTCGGTGAGCTGGTTGCCTTCATGACTTCCGGCCCGGTCGTCGTCCAGGTTCTGGAAGGTGAAAACGCCATCGCTCTGAACCGCGAACTGATGGGTGCTACCAACCCTAAAGAAGCTGCTGCCGGTACCATCCGTGCCGACTTCGCCGAATCCATCGACGCCAACGCCGTCCACGGTTCGGACTCCGAAGCTGCTGCTGCCCGCGAAATCGCATACTTCTTCGCTACTACCGAAGTAACCACTCGCTAAGCCACGGCCAACGAGTGAAGGTGAACCCATGACTGATATGACTGGCAAGACGAACCTGTTGGGTCTGACTCAACCGGAAATGGAACAGTTCTTCGACTCGATCGGGGAGAAGCGCTTTCGTGCCGGTCAGGTCATGAAGTGGATTCACCATTTTGGCGTGGACGATTTCGATGCCATGACCAACGTCGGCAAGGCCCTGCGCGAAAAGCTCAAGGCCTGTGCCGAGATCCGCGGCCCCGAAGTGGTCAGCGAGGACATCTCCACCGACGGCACCCGCAAGTGGGTGGTGCGCGTGGCGTCCGGCAGCTGCGTCGAGACCGTGTACATCCCCCAGGGCAAGCGTGGCACCTTGTGTGTGTCGTCCCAGGCGGGCTGTGCGCTGGATTGCAGTTTCTGCTCCACCGGCAAACAAGGCTTCAACAGCAACCTCACCGCCGCCGAAGTCATTGGCCAGGTGTGGATTGCCAACAAATCCTTCGGCAGCGTCCCGGCGACCGTCGACCGTGCCATCACCAACGTGGTGATGATGGGCATGGGCGAGCCGCTGCTGAACTTCGACAACGTCATCGCGGCCATGCGCCTGATGATGGATGACCTGGGCTATGGCATCTCCAAACGCCGGGTCACCCTGTCGACCTCGGGTGTCGTGCCCATGATCGACGTGCTCGCCGATCACATCGACGTCTCCCTGGCCCTGTCGCTGCACGCGCCCAACGACGCGTTGCGCAACCAGTTGGTGCCGATCAACAAGAAGTACCCGCTCAAGATGCTGCTCGAGTCGTGCCAGCGCTACATGTCGCAGCTGGGCGAGAAGCGCGTGCTGACTATCGAGTACACCCTGCTCAAGGACGTCAACGACCAGCTCGAGCATGCTGTGGAAATGGTCGAGTTGCTCAAGAACGTGCCCTGCAAGGTCAACCTCATTCCGTTCAACCCGTTCCCGCATTCCGGCTACGAGCGCCCGAGCAACAATGCGATCCGTCGTTTCCAGGATCACCTGCATCAGGCTGGCTTCAACGTCACCGTACGCACCACCCGCGGCGAGGACATCGACGCGGCCTGTGGCCAGCTGGTGGGTCAGGTCATGGACCGCACGCGCCGCAGTGAACGCTACATCGCCGTACGCCAATTAGGCGCTGAGGCCGATATGCCGCAAACTGCCGCGAATCGGAACTGAACGAGAGGAACCCCATGACCCTGCGCGCTGCGCTGCTGATCGTATTCGCCTTGCTGACCGGCTGCGTCACCACGGGCAAGGTCAACCCGATGGACACCAGCAAGGGGCGGGACGAGGCACGTCAGGCCTATGTGCAACTGGGCCTGGGCTACCTGCAGGAAGGCAGTACCGAACGGGCGAAGATTCCCTTGAAGAAGGCCCTGGAGCTGAACAGCTCCGACGCCGACGCCAATGCCGCACTGGCCTTGGTGTTCCAGGCGGAGATGGAACCGGAGCTCGCCGAGCAGCATTTTCGCAAGGCTTTGAACGCTCGCAGCGATGCCCGTATCCTGAACAACTACGGCAGTTTCCTGTACGAGCAGAAACGCTACAAGGAAGCCTATGAACTGTTCGAGAAGGCCGCCGCCGATACGCTTTACCCGGAGCGTTCACGGGTCTTCGAGAACCTGGGCATGACCGCCGTGGCCCTTGGGCAGCGCGAGGTGGCACAGCAGAACCTGGAGAAGGCCCTGCGGCTCAACCGGCAGCAGCCCCGTGCATTGCTGGAAATGGCCGAGATGTCATACCAGGACATGCATTATGTGCCGGCCAAGGAGTATTTCGACCGGTTCACCCAGTTGAGCGAGCACACCGCGCGCAGCCTGCTGCTTGGCACGCGTCTGGCGAAAGTCTACGAAGACAAGAACAAGGCCGCCAGTTATGGCCTGCAACTCAAACGGCTTTATCCCGGTACGCCGGAATATCAGCAATACCTGTCGGAGCAAAGATGAAAGCGGCGCATCCCGAAGTAGCAGCAGGCTCTCGTGTAAACCCCGGCGATACCTTGCGTCAGGCCCGCGAAAGCAAAGAGTGGTCGTTGCCTGAGGTGGCCGCCCGGCTCAATCTCACGCCCACCTCGCTGGCCAACCTGGAAGCGGGCGCGTTCGACAAGCTGCCCGGGCACACCTTTTCCCGTGGCTACATCCGCGCCTATGCCAAGTTGCTGGGCCTGGATCAGGCGGTGCTGGTGCAGGCGTTCGACCAGTACACGGGCACCAATGCACAGGGCAGCAACGTGCATGGCCTGGGTCGCATCGAAGAACCATCGCGCCTGGCCCACAACCTGCTGCGCATCGTCAGCCTGATGCTGGTACTGGCGCTGGTGGGTGGCGGTTTCCTCTGGTGGCAGGACAAGACCACCGCGCGGGGCACCGATGCGACCAACGTCGCGCTGGAGCACGTCGAAGTCGAAAGCGCCGATGGCACCACCCAGATCCATCCGCTCGACGAGCCTGAAGACCAGGCGGTCGTGGCTGCGCGCGAGGGCGAGCCGACGGCCTTGAGCCTGAACCAGGGCCAGGCCCCGGTCGACCCGGCCACCACCGGTACGCCTGCCGCCACCGCGGCGCAGCCGCCGGTTGCGGCGCAGACACCAGCGATCGTTGCCGCGCCGAGCCCGAGCAGCGCCCCGACTAGCAGTGCTGCCGAACCGGCTGCCGTCCCTGCGCCCATTGAAGCTCCAGTGGCCGGGCAAGGCCAGGTCGGGATCAATTTCGTCGCCGATTGCTGGACTCAGGTCAGTGATGCCACCGGCAAGGTCCTGTACAGCGGTCTCAAGCGTTCCGGCGAGAATCTTCAGGTCGGCGGCAAGCCGCCGTTCGCCATACGCCTGGGCGTGGCCAATGCCGCCCAGGTGACTTACAACGGTCAAGCGGTGGATGTCGCGCCCTTTACCAAGGGCAATACTGCTCGCATGAAGCTGGGGCAATAACATGCACGGTGAATCTCCGATCAAGCGCCGCGAATCGCGCAAAATATGGGTTGGCTCGGTACCGGTGGGGGGCGATGCGCCCATTGCCGTGCAAAGCATGACCAATACCGATACCAATGACGTCGATGCCACCGTGGGGCAGATCCAGCGTCTGGTCGATGCCGGTGCCGACATCGTGCGCGTGTCGGTGCCCGACATGGACGCCGCCGAGGCGTTCGGTCGCATCAAGCAGCGCGTCAGCGTGCCGCTGGTGGCAGACATCCACTTCGACTACAAGATCGCCTTGCGTGTGGCCGAACTGGGCGTGGACTGCCTGCGCATCAACCCCGGCAACATCGGTCGCGAAGACCGCGTGCGCGCCGTGGTCGATGCCGCTCGCGACCGCGGCATCCCGATCCGTATCGGTGTCAACGCAGGCTCGCTGGAAAAGGATCTGCAGAAGAAGTACGGCGAGCCGACGCCCGAAGCGCTGGTCGACTCGGCGCTGCGTCACGTCGAGCATCTGGTGCGCCTGGACTTCCACGATTTCAAGGTCAGCGTGAAAGCGTCCGACGTGTTCATGGCCGTCGATGCCTATCGCCTGCTCGCCAAGCAGATCATCCAGCCCTTGCACCTGGGCATCACCGAGGCCGGTGGCCTGCGCTCCGGCACGGTCAAGTCGGCGGTCGGTCTGGGCATGCTGCTGGCGGACGGTATCGGCGACACCATTCGCATTTCGCTGGCAGCCGATCCGGTGGAGGAGGTCAAGGTTGGTTACGACATCCTGAAGTCGTTGCGCCTGCGTTCGCGTGGCATCAACTTCATTGCCTGCCCCAGCTGTTCGCGACAGAACTTCGACGTGGTCAAGACCATGAACGAACTGGAAGGGCGTCTCGAAGACCTGCTGGTGCCGCTGGACGTCGCGGTCATCGGTTGCGTGGTCAACGGACCGGGCGAGGCCAAGGAGGCCCATGTCGGTCTGACTGGCGGTACGCCAAACCTGATCTACATCGACGGCAAGCCGTCACAGAAACTGACCAACGACAATCTGGTGGATGAGCTCGAAAGGCTGATCCGGCAGAAGGCAGCCGAAAAGGTCGAAGCCGACGCGGCGTTGATCATTCGCGGCTAACCGGGATTTCTAAGGATATTTTGTGAGCAAGACTCTGCAAGCCATTCGTGGCATGAACGACATCCTGCCCGAGCAGACGCCGCTGTGGCGCTACTTCGAAGGCACCGTGGCCGGTTTGCTGGACGGCTACGGCTACCGCCAGATCCGCATGCCCATCGTCGAGTTCACCGACCTGTTCAAGCGCTCCATCGGCGAAGTCACCGATATCGTCGAGAAAGAGATGTACACCTTCGAGGATCGCAACGGCGATTCCCTCACGCTGCGCCCCGAAGGCACTGCAGCCTGTGTTCGCGCAGTGCTCGAACATGGCTTGAGCGGCGGTGGCCAGGTGCAGAAGCTCTGGTACATGGGGCCGATGTTTCGTCATGAGCGGCCGCAGAAAGGGCGCTATCGCCAGTTTCACCAGATTGGCCTGGAGGTGTTCAACCTCGACGGCCCTGACATCGATGCCGAGCTGATCGTGCTGACCTGGCGGCTGTGGAAGCTGCTGGGGATCCGTGACGCGGTCACCCTTGAACTCAACAGCCTGGGCACCAGCGAAGCCCGCGGTCGCTATCGCGAGGCGCTGGTGGAGTTTCTCACCGCGCACCTGGACCAGATCGACGAAGACAGTCAGCGCCGTCTGAAGACCAACCCGCTGCGCGTGCTCGATACCAAGCACCCGGAAACCCAGGCGGTGCTGGTCAACGCACCGAAGCTGGCCGATTATCTCGACGACGAGTCGCGCGTGCATTTCGAAGGTCTGAAGGCGCGTCTGGACGCCGCCGGCATTCCCTACGTGATCAACCCCAAGCTGGTGCGTGGCCTGGACTACTACAGCAAGACCGTCTTCGAATGGGTCACCGACAAGCTGGGCGCCCAGGGCACCGTGTGTGCCGGTGGCCGCTATGATGGCCTGGTCGAACAGATGGGCGGCAAGCCGACACCGGGCGTGGGCTTTGCCATGGGCATCGAGCGCCTGATCCTGCTGCTCGAAACCCTGGAGCAGGTGCCCGAGTCGATTTCCCGACAGGTCGATGTGTATCTGTGTGCATTTGGCGAGCAGGCCGAGCTGGCAGGTCTGACCCTGGCCGAGCGGCTGCGCGACGAAGTGCCTGGGCTGCGCTTGATGGTCAATGCCGGTGCCGGCAGCTTCAAGAGTCAGTTCAAGAAAGCCGACAAGAGCGGTGCGTTGCATGCCTTGATCCTGGGGGACGACGAACTGGCCCAACAAGTGGTAGGTTTCAAACCCCTGCGCGGCCAGGGCGAACAACAGAACATTGCCTGGTCGGCATTGGCCGACCATCTGGCGACCTGCGTTGTGCAGGGCTGAATCAAGCAAGCATCAAGCATTTGCGCGAATAGGAGCATTGGGGTGTCGAGTACCGAAGACGAACAAATGGGCGAACTCAAGGACTGGTGGCAGCGTAACGGCAAGCCCTTGGTGACCGGTGGCCTGCTGGCCCTGGTCATCGTGTTCGGCTGGCAAGCCTGGACCCGATACCAGAGCAACCAGTCGCAGAGCGCTTCCAACCTGTACCAGCAGTTGCTGGAAGCCAGCCTGACCCCGACCGGCAAGCCCGATACCGCCCAGGTGGCGGATCTGGCCGGCAAGCTCAAGAACGAGTTCGGCGGTACTGCCTACGCGCAGTACGCCAGCCTGTTCCTGGCCAAGGCTGCCGTCGATGCCGGCAAGCTCGATGACGCTGCAGCCGAGCTCAAGACGGTGGTCGACAAGCCAGCCGACACCACCTTGGGTGAGGTTGCGCGTCAGCGCCTGGCACAGGTCATGGCCGCGCAGAACAAGGCCGAAGACGCCTTGAAGCTGCTCGACGGCGACACCGACAAAGCCTTCCTGGCGGCCCGCGAAGAGCTCAAGGGCGACCTGCTGGTGCAACTGGGCCGCAGCGACGACGCCTATGCCGCGTATCAAAAAGCCAAGGCTGCGCTGTCCGATGAAGCGGCGGTGGGTGGCCTTCAAATCAAGCTCGACGACCTGGCCAAAGGGGATGCGTGACGTGATCCGTTGGAAACATGCAGCATTGCTGGCCCTGGCCTTGATGGCCGTGGGTTGCAGCAGCAACAGCAAGAAGGAACTGCCACCGGCCGAGCTGACCGACTTCAAGGAAGAAGTGTCCTTGCAGAAGGTCTGGAGCCGCGGTATCGGCGATGGCCAGGGCAAGACCTACAACATGCTCGTGCCGGCCGTCGAGAACGACCGTATCTACGCCGCCGATGTAACCGGTGAAGTGGTCGCGATGAACCGCATGACCGGTGACGTGTTGTGGAAGAAGGATCTGGACCAGCCGGTTTCCGGTGCCGTCGGTGTGAGCTACGGCATGGTGACCCTGGGGACTCTGCGTGGTGATGTGATCGCTCTGGACGCCGATACCGGCGAACAGCGCTGGAAGGCGCGGGTGAACAGTGAAGTGCTGGCGCCACCGGCCAACAATGGCAACGTCGTTGTAGTGCAGACCCAGGATGATCGCCTGATCGGCCTGGATGCCAGCACTGGCGACCAGCGCTGGCTGTACGACAGCACCCCGGCGGTGCTGACCCTGCGCGGTACGGGCGCGCCGCTGGTGACCAACCAGCTGGCGATTGCCGGGCTGTCGACCGGCAAGGTCGTGGCGTTGGACGTTTCCAACGGCGTGCCGGTCTGGGAAGCGCGGGTTGCCGTGCCCCAGGGCCGCTCCGAGCTGGATCGGGTGGTCGATATCGACGGCGGCCTGCTGCTGTCCGGTGGCACGTTGTATGTGACCACCTATCAGGGCCGCATGGCCGGCCTGGACCTGGAAAGCGGGCGCGTGCTGTGGCAGCGCGATGCATCCAGCTACGCAGGTGTCGCGCAGGGATTCGGCAACGTCTACACCAGCCTGGCCTCGGGAACCGTGGAGGGCGTCGACGAGCGTTCCACCACCGCCCTGTGGAGCAACGACCAGCTGGCCCGTCGTCAGTTGTCGGCGCCCGAAGTGTTCTCCAGCTACATCGCAGTGGGCGACCTGGAAGGTTATGTCCATCTGTTGAGCCAGGTAGACGGTCGTTTCGTCAGCCGCACCCGGGTCGACAGCGATGGCGTGCGGGCTCGCCCGCTGGTCGTCGGTGACATGCTTTATATTTTCGGCAACAGTGGCAAGCTGGAAGCCCTGACCGTCAAGCAGTGATTGACTATGCTTGCTGACACCCGCGGGTGTCGGCAAGCCGCTTCCTTTGAAGCGCCTCGAACTCCGGCCGCTGCCTGCAGCGGCCTTTGTATTTTCTGAATCAACGCAGTGGAGAGCCGCATGGTTCCCGTAATCGCCCTGGTGGGCCGACCCAACGTCGGTAAATCCACCATGTTCAACCGCCTGACCAAGAGCCGTGACGCCATTGTCGGCGACCTGTCTGGTCTTACCCGTGATCGCCAATACGGTGAGGCGCGCTGGCAAGGGCGTTCCTACATTCTGGTCGACACCGGTGGTATTTCCGGTGACGAGCACGGCATGGACGAAAAGATGGCCGAGCAGTCGCTGCTGGCCATCGAAGAAGCCGATGTCGTGATGTTCCTGGTCGACGCGCGCGCCGGTTTCACCGCCGCGGACCAGATGATTGCCGAACACCTGCGCAAGCGTAACAAGCGCTCGCTGCTGGTGGCCAACAAGGTCGACAACGTCGACCCGGAAATGGCCAAGGCCGAATTTGCCCCGTTGGGCATGGGCGACGCGATTCCCGTGGCCGGTGCCCAGGGCCGCGGCCTCAACACGTTGCTCGAAGCCGCCTTGGGCGAGTTTCCGCGCGACGATGACGAAGTCGACCTTGAAGCCGATGTGGCCGAAGGCGAGGAGGCCGTGCGTATCCCGGGCCCGAGCGAGAAGGATGGCATCAAGATCGCCATCATCGGTCGGCCCAACGTCGGCAAGTCGACCCTGGTCAACCGCATGCTCGGTGAAGACCGGGTCATCGTCTATGACCAGCCGGGCACTACCCGGGACAGCATCTACATTCCCTTCGAGCGCAACGAAGAGAAATACACGCTGATCGACACGGCCGGTGTGCGCAAGCGCGGCAAGATCCACGAGGAAGTCGAAAAGTTCTCGGTGGTCAAGACGCTGCAGGCGATCAAGGACGCCAACGTGGTGATCTTCGTCATGGACGCGCGCGAAGGTGTGGTCGACCACGACTTGAACCTGCTGGGCTTCGCCCTGGAAACCGGTCGTGCCATCGTCATCGCGCTGAACAAGTGGGATGGCATGCAGCCCAGCGAGCGCGACTATGTGAAGGTCGAGCTGGAGCGGCGGTTGTTCTTCGTCGACTTTGCCGACATCCACTTCATTTCGGCGCTGCACGGCACCGGCGTGGGTAACCTGTATGCATCGGTGCAAGCATCGTTCAAATCGGCGATCACGCGTTGGCCCACCAGCCGCCTGACGCAGATCCTCGAGGATGCGGTGCAAGAGCACCAGCCGCCGATGGTCAACAGCCGCCGCATCAAGTTGCGTTACGCGCACTTGGGTGGTGCCAACCCGCCGTTGATCGTGATCCACGGCAACCAGGTGGAGCGGGTACCCAAGTCGTATGTGCGCTATCTGGAAAACACCTATCGCCGGGTGCTCAAGCTGGTCGGTACGCCGATCCGTATCGAGTTCAAGGGTGGCGAGAACCCGTACGAGGGCAACAAGAACACCCTCACCGATCGCCAGGTCAACAAGAAGCGCCGCCTGATGTCGCACCACAAGAAGGCCGACAAGAAGCGCCGCGACAAGCGTTGATACACCGTGGTGACGCCGGACGCGGCTCGCGCCGCTGCTACAGGGAAATGTGCAACCCGTAGCAGCGGCGCAAGCCGCGTCGGCGGTGGATGCGGTCCATCAGACACACCACGCCCCCCGTAGCAGCGGCGCAAGCCGCGTCAGCGGTGGATGCGGTCTGCCTGCTACACTGGAGAACGGTTTTCCAGGGAGCAGCTCATGATCAGCAGCAAGCTGCCGAATGTCGGCACCACCATCTTCACCACCATGTCGCAACTTGCCGCACAAACCGGCGCCTTGAACCTGTCCCAGGGTTTCCCGGATTTCGACGGTCCGCCTGCCTTGCTCGAGGCGGTCGGTCGACATGTGCTGGCAGGCCACAACCAATACTCGCCCATGACCGGCCTACCGGCCCTGCGCGAACAGGTGGCGACCAAGGTCGAGCGTCTGTACCGGCGCACTGTGAGCGCCGAAACCGAGATCACCATCACACCGGGCGCCACCCAGGCAATTTTCTGCGCGATCCAGGCGGTCATTCGCCACGGCGATGAAGTCATCGTGTTCGATCCCTGCTACGACAGCTACGAACCCTCGGTCGAGCTGGCTGGCGGCACCTGCGTGCACGTGCAGCTGGATGCCGAGAACTTCACGATCGACTGGCAGCGGTTGAGCGATGCCATTACCGCGCGCACACGCATGATCATCATCAACACGCCGCATAATCCCAGCGGTGCCTTGATCAGTGCCGCGGAACTGGACCGATTGGCGGCACTGATCGCCGACCGCGACATCTACATACTCAGCGACGAGGTCTATGAGCATCTGGTGTTCGACGGCGTCGCTCACGCCAGCGTGCTCGCTCATGAACGCTTGTATGAGCGCGCGTTCGTGGTCAGCTCGTTCGGCAAGACCTACCACGTCACGGGCTGGAAAACCGGCTATGTGATCGCACCGCCGGCCCTGAGCCGGGAACTGCGCAAGGTGCACCAGTACGTCAGCTTCTGCGGGGTCACGCCGCTGCAGTACGCGTTGGCCGACTACATGGCCGCACACCCTGGACATGTGGATGAGCTGCCGGCGTTCTATCAAGGCAAGCGTGATCTGCTCTGCGACCTGCTGGCGGATTCCCGCTTCACGTTGACACCCACGCCCGGTACCTACTTCCAACTGGTCGACTATTCGGCGATCCGGCCCGACTTGAGCGATGTCGACATGGCGCTGTGGTTGACGCGCGAGCATGGGGTAGCGAGCATTCCGGTGTCGGTGTTCTATTGCACCCCGGTAGCGGATCAGCGCCTGATCCGGTTGTGTTTCGCCAAACGTGAGGAGACGCTGCGCGAGGCAGCGAGCACATTATGCCGAATATGAGTGAAGCGACTGTTGTCGAGCATGCCCCGGAACTCAAGCTCGCATTGGTGCAGACCCAGCTGGCCTGGCACGACCGCGAAGCCAATCTCGAGCACTTCGATGCCTTGCTCGAGCACGCGCGGGGTGCAGATCTGGTGGTCCTGCCGGAGATGTTCACCACAGGGTTCTCGATGGAGTCCGAAAGCCAGTGCGAGCCGGAGAATGGGGTGACTCACGGCTGGCTGTTGGCGTGGGCCGACAAGCTCGACGCGGTAGTGACCGGCAGCGTGATCGTCCAGGCTGCAGACGGCAGCTATCGCAACCGCCTGTTGTGGGCGTGCCCGGACGGCCAGATGCTGCATTACGACAAGCGCCATCTGTTTCGCATGGCTGCAGAGCACGAGCACTACAGTGCTGGGGAGCACCAGGCGGTGTTTTCCGTGAAGGGCTGGCGCGTGCGTCCGTTGAT
The DNA here is from genome assembly GCF_014841915.1 of Pseudomonas sp. CFBP 13727. Lineage (NCBI taxonomy): Bacteria > Pseudomonadati > Pseudomonadota > Gammaproteobacteria > Pseudomonadales > Pseudomonadaceae > Pseudomonas > Pseudomonas sp. CFBP 13727. The sequence goes on along the minus strand of NZ_JACYUT010000001.1, from coordinate 1,526,129 downwards.
CTGCTACGACCTGCGTTTTCCAGTGTGGAGCCGCGATGCCCAAGGCACTGACCTGCTGCTGTACACCGCCAACTGGCCGGGCGCGCGACGCATGCACTGGAATCGCCTGCTGCCAGCCCGGGCAATCGAGAACCTGTGTTACGTAGCCGCAGTGAACCGCGTGGGCACCGATGGCAAGGGCTTTGCCTACACAGGCGACAGCCAGGTGCTGGACTTTCAGGGCGAGAATCTGCTGAGCGCTGGCGAGGCCGACGGGGTCTTCCACGCAAGCCTAAGTACCGAAGCGTTGCGCGCCTACCGCGGCAGGTTCCCGGCCCATCTGGACGCTGACGAATACGAGCTGCGCTAGGAACGCTCATGCCTGACACGCCGCGGTGCGTTTTTCGCGGCCGATGATTCGATAGTTCGTAGGAGCGGTCTGTGGCCGCGAAGGGTTCATGGCGTTATGCCTGACACACTGCGGTGTATTTTTCGCGGCCGATGACCGCTCCTACGCGGTAGCGCAGGCATAAAAAAACCGGCCCTGAAGGGCCGGTTCTTGTGCGACTACCCATATCAGGCAGCTTTCGCTTCCTGCTGGCTCAGCGACCGGTTCAGCGCGCTGAACAGGGCCTTGAAGCTGGCTGTGGTGATGTTTTCGTCCACACCCACGCCATGCACGGGACGGCCACCGGCCACCCGCAGCTCGATGTAGGCTGCGGCCTTGGCGTTGGTGCCTGCGCCGATGGCGTGTTCGTTGTAGTCCATGATCTCGACGGCGATTGGCATGGAGGCGACCAGCGCTTCCAGCGCGCCGTTACCCTTGCCACGCCAGTGTTGGGTTTCTCCGTCACTGTGCACTTCGACGTCCACGGCACTGTTGCCGTTTTCTTCCTGCAACCGATGACTGATCAGCGCGTAAGGCGTGTTGGCCTGCAGATACTCCTTACGCAACAAGGCGTAGATCTGCTGGGCGGTCATCTCGAGGCCCAGGCGGTCGGTTTCACCCTGTACCACCTGGCTGAACTCGATCTGCATGCGGCGCGGCAGGCTGATGCCGTATTCCTGTTCCAGCAGGTAGGTGATGCCACCCTTGCCCGACTGACTGTTCACGCGGATGACTGCTTCGTAGCTGCGACCGATGTCGGCCGGGTCGATTGGCAGGTATGGCACCTCCCACAACGTGCCTTCCTTCTGCTGGGTAAACCCCTTGCGGATGGCATCCTGGTGCGAGCCGGAAAACGCGGTGTGAACCAGATCGCCCACATACGGATGACGAGGGTGCACCGGCAACTGGTTGCACTCTTCGACCACCTTGCGGATGCCGTCGATATCGGAAAAATCCAGCTCGGGATCGACGCCCTGGGTGTACAGGTTCAAGCCGAGGGTCACCAGGTCGACGTTACCGGTACGTTCGCCGTTGCCGAACAGGCAGCCTTCGACGCGATCCGCGCCGGCCATCAGACCCAGCTCGGTCGCAGCCACGCCGGTGCCACGGTCGTTGTGCGTGTGCAGGCTCAACAGCACGCTGTCGCGACGGTTGATATGGCGGCCGAACCATTCGATCTGGTCGGCATAGATGTTGGGCGTGGACACCTCCACGGTGGCCGGCAGGTTGAGGATGACCTTGTTCTGCGGGGTGGGATTCCACACCTCGATCACCGCATCGCAGACTTCCTTGGCGAACACGAGCTCGGTGGCGCTGAAAGTTTCCGGGGAGTACTGGAAGGTCCACTGGGTTTCAGGCTGCTGGGCTGCGTATTTGACGAACAGCTTGGCGGCATTTACCGCGATGTCCTTGACGCCCTGCTTGTCCTGGTTGAACACGATCTTGCGGAAGGACGGCGACGTGGCGTTGTACAGGTGAACGATGGCCTTCTTGGCGCCCTTGAGCGATTCGAAGGTGCGCGCAATGAGGTCTTCGCGGGCTTGGGTCAACACCTGAATGGTCGTGTCGTCCGGGATATGGCCGTCTTCGATCAGGGTGCGCACGAAGTCGAAATCGGTCTGCGACGCGGAAGGGAAGGAGGCTTCGATTTCCTTCACGCCAACGGCGACCAGGGTTTTCCAGAAGCGCAGCTTCTTGGCTGCGTCCATGGGCTCGATCAGCGACTGATTGCCGTCGCGCAGGTCGGAGCTGCACCAGATAGGGGCCGCGGTGATGGCTTTCGACGGCCAGGTGCGGTCGGGCAGGTCGATCGTCGGGAACGCACGGTACTTCTGCGACGGATCTTTGAGCATGGACATGGTGAAAATCCTTGGTGAGCAGCCTGGGGAAAGGGCCTGCCGGTCATTCGAATGGTGAAGAGGCGAGGCGACGCGTTTCAGCCAGGCAGTCGTGCACTGACCAGGCAGAGGCTGCGGTGTTGGCGGAGCTGGATGAGGGTGTGTGCAGTGTTCATGACCCCAACCCTAACCAGTGGGGTGAAAAATGGCAAGGGTATTGAGAAAAATGGTAGGAGAGTTGGGTATCTTGGGGCAGGCGATATTTTATTGCTGAATATTTGGAAAGGGGTGCCAGAGATTGCGTGGCTTTAAGGGGCGGCGCAATGCGCTGGGTCGACGGTGCGGCCTTCGCGGGCAGAGCCCGCTCCCACAGGTCAAGCAGTGCTGAGAGGATTTCCGGTGGGTCAAGGCTGAAAGGCGTTGATGAAGATCGCCGGATCGACCCGCGCATCGTTGAGGCTGATATTCCAGTGCATGTGCGGTCCGGTCGCGCGGCCGGTGGAGCCGACCCGGCCGACCACTGCACCGCGTGCCAGGCTTTGCCCGACCTTCACGTCGATCTTGGACATGTGACAGAACATGCTGATGAAGCCCTGCCCATGGTCGACGAACACGGTGTTGCCATTGAAGAAGTAATCACCCACCAGAATCACCTTGCCATTGGCAGGGGTCTTGATCGGCGTGCCGGCCGGCACCGCGAAATCCAGGCCCGAGTGCGGATTGCGCTCCTCGCCGTTGAAGAAACGCCGCACGCCGAACTTGCTCGACAGCGGTCCGCTGACAGGCTTGTCCAGCAGCAGGTTGCTCGGCGTGCCAGCGCTGAAGCTGCGATAGGCGCGCAGCTGCTCGGCCAGTTCGCCGTCGATGCGTTTGATGTCGGCCGGGTTGGGGTTGACCTGCCGTGTATTCTTCAAAGTGATGCGCTGTTCCGGGTACTGTTTGCTGCCCACCTGAAAAGCGACGGTGCGCCCGGCCACACTCAGCTGCGCCGGGCCCGGCTTGACCGTCAATGGAATACCTACGATGGCCCGCCAGGTGCCTTGCTCGTTGACCACCAGCACCTGCCTGCCATCGTAGGTGGCCTTTGGTGCCTGGCTGGCGCTGCCCAGATCGACCACCGCCACGCCGCCGGGCACCGGTTTGTTCAACAGCCGGGTGATGTAGCTGTCCGCCTGGGCGAACGAAGACAGGCATATCAGCAGGGCGACAACGAGAAAACGCGGCATGGATCAGTCCAGTAGGGAAAGGGTAACGGGCGTGAGGTGATTGTCCTCGACGCGCACTGCAAGCTCGCCTTCGCCCAGCCTTGCGATCAGGCATTGACCGCGCTGGGTCTGCTCGGCGCTGCGGATGGCCTGGCCCCGCTCATCGAGCAAGATGCTGTAGCCGCGTCCGAGGGTCGCCAATGGGCTGACCACGTGCAGGGTCTGCACCTGGCTCTGCAGCAACAGACGACGCGCCTTGAGGGTGTCGCGCATGGCCCGCGGCAGACGCTCGGCCAGGCCATCCAGGCGCTGTTTGAGCAGCCGCAGGACTCGGTCCGGGTGCTGCCCGGCAAGCCGCGTCTGCAACTGTGCCAGGCGGTGCGCGCGCGCAGTCATCTGCCGTTCGAAGGCGCGGCGCATGCGCATGTCCAGGTCGTCCAGGCGCTGTGCCTGTTGGCGCAGACGTTCGCCGGGATGGCGCAGGCGGCGGGTCAGCCCTTCCACACGCAGGCGTTCGTGGGCCAGGCGATTGTGCATGCGCAACACCAGGCGCCGCTGCAGGCTGTCGAGTCGGCGCTGCAGGTCGCCGGCATCCGGGGCCAGCAGTTCGGCAGCTGCCGAAGGAGTAGGGGCACGTACGTCGGCCACGAAGTCGCTGATGGACACGTCGGTCTCGTGGCCTACGGCACTGACGATCGGCGTCACACAGGCATCGACGGCGCGCGCCACGGCTTCTTCGTTGAAGCACCAGAGGTCCTCCAGCGAACCGCCGCCACGGGCGAGGATGATCGCGTCGAACCCGCGCGCATCGGCCAGGCGCAGGGCGCGGACGATCTGAGCGGTGGCTTCGCGGCCTTGCACGGCGGTCGGGATCAGGGTCAGCTGGATCTGCGGGGCGCGGCGACGGAATACACTGATGATGTCGCGGATCACCGCACCGGTCGGCGAGCTGACGATCCCGATGCGTTGCGGGTGAGCCGGCAGCGCAACCTTGCGCTCGCTGCTGAACAGGCCTTCGGCATCGAGCTTGACCTTGAGCGCATCGAACGCCATGCGCAGCGCGCCGTCGCCGGCAGGCTCCACGGTATCGAGGATCAATTGATAGTCACCACGGCCTTCGAACAGCGAGACCTTGCCACGCACCTTTACCGCTGCGCCGTCCTTGAGGACCTGGCGCACGCGTTGGGCGTTCTGCCTGAACAAGGCGCAGCGTACCTGCGCACCACTGTCCTTCAGGGTGAAATAGACGTGGCCGGACGCCGGACGCGCCAGGTTGGAGATTTCACCTTCGACCCAGATGTTGCTGAAGACGTCTTCGAGCAATACGCGGGCGCGGCCATTGAGCTGGCTGACGGTGATGACCTCGCGATCGAGGTTGAGGCGGGCGAAGGGGTCTTTGATCATGTTCGGCATCATAGAGACATTCGTCTGCGGATGCACTGGGAGGAGGGGGAGGGTAAAGGCCTCTTCGACAGTGAGCGAAGAGGCCTTGAAGCGTTACAGGAACTGTTCGGCGTAATGACACGCCACTTGCCGCGTATCCACCGGCCGGAACGCCGGTATTTCCGTGCTGCAGCGTTCGGTGGCGTACGGGCAACGCTTGTGGAATGCACAGCCCGACGGGGGATTCAACGGGTTGGGCAATTCGCCGACGATCTTGATCTTGGGCTTGAGCGGATCGGGCTTGATGGTCGGCGTTGCCGACAGCAGGGCCTGGGTGTACGGGTGCAGAGGCCGGGTGTAGATGTCCTCCTTGGGCCCCATTTCCGCTGGCCGGCCCAGGTACATCACCAGCACCTGATCGGCCACGTGACGCACCACCGCCAGGTTGTGTGAGATGAACACGTACGCAGTGTTGAACTCCTGCTGCAGGTCCATGAACAGGTTCAGCACCTGCGCCTGGATCGACACGTCGAGTGCCGAGGTCGGCTCATCGGCGACCAGCACCTTTGGCTGCAGCATCATGGCACGAGCCAGGGCAATACGCTGGCGCTGACCACCGGAGAACATGTGCGGGTAGCGCTGGTAGTGCTCGGGCCGCAGGCCGACCTGTTGCATCATGGCCTGGACCTTCTCGCGTCGCTCGGCCTTGCTCAGCGAGGTGTTGATGAGCAATGGCTCACCCAGCTGATCGCCGATCTTCTGCCGCGGATTGAGCGAGGCATAAGGGCTCTGGAAGACCATCTGCACGTCCTTGCGCAATTGCTTGCGCTCGGCCTTGGTGGCACCTGAGACTTCCTGGCCGGCGATCTGCAGCGACCCGGACGAAGGCTCTTCGATCAAGGTCAGCGCGCGAGCCAGGGTCGACTTGCCGCAGCCCGATTCACCGACCACGGCAAGGGTCTTGCCGGCTTCGAGCTCGAAGGACACGCCATTGAGGGCGCGCACCACGGCATCAGGCTTGAACAGCCCGGCCGAGACGTTGTAGTGGCGAGTAAGGTCGCGGGCGGTCAGTACGACGCTCATTACGCCACCTCCTGATTGAGTGGGTAGAAACAGCGCGCCAGGCTCTGGGTTTTCTGATCCAGGGCAGGGCGTTCGGTACGGCAGTTTTCACGCACGTAGGGGCAGCGTGGCGAAAGCAGGCAGCCCTGCGGACGGTCGTAGCGGCCCGGGACGATGCCGGGCAGGGTGGCCAGGCGTTCGGCGCCCTCGCTGTGCTCGGGGATGGCCATCAGCAGCGCTTCGCTGTAGGGGTGCGCAGGGATATCGAACAGTTGCGGCACATGGCCCACCTCCACCGCCTGGCCGGCGTACATCACGCACACGCGCTGGGCGGTTTCGGCCACCACGGCCAGGTCATGGGTGATCAGGATCAGGCCCATGTTCTGCTCTTGTTGCAGGTTGAGCAGCAATTCCATGATCTGCGCCTGAATGGTCACGTCCAGGGCAGTGGTGGGTTCGTCGGCGATCAGCAGCTTGGGTTCGCCGGCAATCGCCATGGCGATTGCCACGCGCTGGCTCATGCCACCGGACAGTTGATGGGGGTAGGCATCCAGACGGCTTTCCGCCGCAGGAATTTCCACCTTCTTGAGCAGTTCCAGGGCCCGCTGGCGCGCGGCCTTGCCGGACATGCCCAGATGCTGGCGCAAGACCTCCTCGATCTGGAAGCCCACGGTGTAGCTTGGGTTCAGGGCGGTCATCGGATCCTGGAAAATCATCGCCAGGTCCTTGCCGACCACCTTGCGCCGTTGCCGTGCGTTGAGCTTTAGCATGTCGTGGCCGTCGAACAGCAGCGAGTCGGCCGTGACGATACCGGGCGCGTCGATCAGGCCCATCAGGGCCATCATGGTCACCGACTTGCCCGAACCCGACTCGCCGACGATGGCGAGCACTTCGCCCTTGTCCACGCTGAGGTCCAGCCCGTCGACGACCGGCACAGCCTTGGCGTCGCCAAAGCGCACGTTCAGGTTGTTGATATTCAAAAGTGACATGGTCGGCTCCTCAGGCGGCGTTCTTGAGTTTGGGGTCCAGCGCATCGCGCAGCCCGTCGCCCATCAGGTTGATTGCCAGCACGCTGAGCAGAATGGTCAGACCCGGCAGGCTCACCACCCACCAGGCGCGTTCGATGTAGTCCCGCGCCGAGGCCAGCATGGTGCCCCATTCCGGCGTCGGCGGTTGCACGCCCAGGCCCAGGAAGCCCAGCGCAGCGGCGTCGAGAATCGCCGAGGAGAAACTCAAAGTGGCCTGCACGATCAGCGGCGCCATGCAGTTGGGCAGCACGGTAATGAACATCAGGCGTGGCAGCGTTGCCCCGGCCAGCCGCGCGGCAGTGACGTAGTCGCGGTTCAGTTCACCCATCACCGCAGCGCGGGTCAGGCGCACGTAGGATGGCAGCGACACCACGGCAATGGCGATCACGGTGTTGATCAGGCCAGGGCCGAGAATGGCGACGATGGCCACTGCCAGCAGCAGCGACGGCAGCGCCAGCATGACGTCCATCAGGCGCATGATCGACGGCCCGAGGATGCGTGGGAAAAAGCCGGCCAGCAGACCCATGAGGATGCCCGGGATCAGTGACATCACCACCGACGAAAGGCCGATCAGCAGCGACAGCCGCGAACCCTGGATCAGGCGCGAAAGCAGGTCGCGGCCCAGTTCGTCGGTGCCCAGGATGAACTGCCACTGGCCGCCTTCCAGCCATACCGGCGGGGTCAGGAGAAAGTCGCGGTACTGCTCGCTGGGGTTGTGCGGTGCCACCCAGGGCGCGAACAGCGCGCAGAAGACGATGATCAGCATGAACACCAGGCCGGCCACGGCGCCCTTGTTCTTGGCAAAAGCCTGCCAGAATTCTTTGTACGGGGAGGGATAGAGCAGGCTCTGATCCACCGCTACCGTTTCGATTTTCGTAGTCATGGATAGGGTCTCAGCGCTGATGACGGATGCGTGGGTTGGCCAGGCCGTAGAGGATATCCACGACGAAGTTGACCAGGATCACCAGGCAGGCGATCAACAGGATGCCGTTCTGCACGACGGGGTAGTCACGGGCGCCGATGGCCTCGATCAGCCACTTGCCGATGCCCGGCCAGGAGAAAATGGTTTCGGTCAGTACCGCACCGGCCAGCAGCGTGCCGACCTGCAGGCCGAACACCGTCAGCACCGGAATCAGCGCGTTGCGCAGGCCGTGCACGAAGACCACGCGGGCCGGCGACAAGCCCTTGGCGCGCGCGGTGCGCACGTAGTCCTCGCGCAGGACTTCGAGCATCGAGGAACGGGTCATGCGCGCGATCACCGCAAGCGGGATGGTGCCCAATACGATGGCCGGCAGAATCAGGTGATGCAGCGCATCCCACCAGGCGCCTTCGTCTTCGCTGAACAGCGTGTCGATGAGCATGAAGCCGGTTTTCGGCTCGATGTCGTACAACAGGTCGATGCGCCCGGAGACCGGCGTCCAGCCCAGGGTCACCGAGAAGAACATGATCAGGATCAGGCCCCACCAGAAAATCGGCATGGAATAGCCGGCCAGGGAGATGCCCATGACCCCGTGATCGAACAGCGAGCCTCGCTTGAGTGCAGCGATTACCCCGGCGAGCAGGCCCAGAATGCCGGCGAAGATCAGCGCGGCAATGGACAGCTCCAGGGTGGCCGGAAACAGTGCGGTGAACTCGGTCCACACGCTTTCACGGGTCCGCAGCGACTCGCCCAGGTTGCCCTGGGCAAGGTTGCCGATGTAGTCCAGGTACTGGGCATACAGGGGCTTGTTCAGACCCAGGCGTTCCATCGCCTGTGCGTGCATTTCGGGGTCGACCCGACGCTCGCCCATCATCACTTCGACAGGGTCACCGGGAATCAGGCGTATCAACGCGAAGGTCAATAGCGTGATGCCGAAGAAAGTGGGGATCAGCAATCCCACACGTCGGGCAATAAAACTAAACATCGTGCGTAGTACCTCATCAGCCGGTTAGGCATGCCCCGCGTCCGCCCGGATGGGCGCCGAAGCGGGGCGTCTTTTTCTACTTCACCTGGGTGGTGGCGAAGTTATTATTGGTCATCGGGCTTATGTGGAAGCCTTCGACGTTCTTGCGCATGGCCGAGAACAGGCGTGGATACGCCAGGCTCAACCAGGGTTGCTCTTTGAGAAAAATGACCTGTGCCTGTTCGTAGAACGCCGCGCGCGCTGCCGGTTCAGTGGCTTCGCGGGCCTTGTTCACCAATGCATCGAACTCCGGGTTGCACCAGCGAGCGGCGTTTTCGCCGTTCTTCGCCGCTTCACACGTCAGGTTCGGGCTGAGAAAGTTGTCCGGATCGCCGTTGTCGCCGGCCCAACCGTAGAAAGCCAGGTCATGTTCGCCCAGTTTCAGGCGCTTGATCAACTCGCCCCACTCCAGCACGCGAATATCCAGCTTGATGCCTACCTTGGCCAGGTCCGCCTGGAGCAGCTGCGCCGCCAGGCTGGAATTGGGGTTGGTCGGGCTGCTGCCATTGCGCGCAAAAATGGTGAACGACGTACCTTCCGGAACGCCGGCTTCCTTGAGCAGCGCCCGGGCCTTGGCCGGATCGTAGGGCAAGTCCTTCAGGGAATGATTGTAGCCCAGCAAGGTGGTCGGGTAGGGGCCCACGCCCGGCGTTGCGTTGCCTTCGCCGAACAGCGTACGGACGAAGGTCTGCTTGTCGAAGGCCATCTGGATGGCCTGGCGCACGCGCACGTCGCTCAGGTACTTGTGGGTGGTGTTGATGGCCACGTAGCTGGTCATCAGGGCGTCCATTTCCGCGATCTTGAGCTGCGGGTCGGCCTTGATGCCCGGCACGTCGTCCGGCTTGGGGTACACCGCGACCTGGCATTCATTGGCGCGCAGCTTCTGCGCCCGCACGTTGTTGTCCACGGTGATGGCGAAGATCAGCGGGTCGGCCGGTGGCTTGCCGTTGTAATAGTCGGGGTTGGCCTTGTAGCGAACCTGAGCGTCCTTGCTGTAGCGCACGAACACGAAGGGGCCGGTGCCGATCGGCTTGCTGTTCAGCTCGGCGGTCTTGCCGGCCTTGAGCAACTGGTCGGCATATTCGGCGGAATAGATCGAGGTGAAGCCCATTGCCATGTTGCGCAGGAAGGGCGCCTCTGGGCGCTTGAGCACGAAACGCACGGTCAGCTCATCAAGCTTGTCGATGCTCTGGATCAACTCACCCATGCCCATTGATTCGAAGTACGGATAGCCCATGGTCGACTTGTCATGCCAGGGGTGGTTGGCATCGAACTGGCGCATGAAGCTCCACAGCACGTCGTCGGCAGTGAGGTTGCGGGTCGGCTTGAAGTAGTCCGTGGTATGGAACTTCACGCCCTCGCGCAGGTGGAAAGTGTAGGTCTTGCCGTCTTCGCTGATGTCCCAGCTTCGTGCCAGGCCGGGCTGGATATCGGTGCTGCCCGGCGTGAAGTCGACGAGGCGGTTGAACACCGTTTCGGCTGAGGCGTCGGCCGTCACCGCACCGGTGTACTGAACGATATCGAAACCTTCGGGACTGGCTTCGGTGCAGACCACCAGCGGTTTGGCACTGGCGCCCAGGCTCATGCCGAGCAGGGCGGCGGCTACGGCAGCCTTGAGTGATAGCGTTTTCATCGTTGCCCTCGCAATCGCACGTAAGCGTAGTCGCTGCCCGTGATTCGGCGAACCACGGGCAGCGCTCGCCGATCAAAAAATCTGGAACGGAATGGTAGTGACGATGCGCAGCTCGTTGAGGCTGCCATCGACCTGATTGGCGCTGGCGCGGTGGGCACTGTAGGTCGCGCGAATGGTGCTGGCCTTCAATGGCCCGCCCTGCACGGCGTATGAGGTGCCGAAGCCGTACTCGTAATGGCTTTCGCCGTCCTGAGCCTGAATGCCGTCATAGCCGCCACCCTTGTAGCGCGTGCCATCGATGCCCCAGCCGCGCGCGGTGTAGACGCTGAACTTGAGCCCCGGTACGCCATAGCTGGCCATGTCCAGCCCGTAGCCGACCTGGAACGATTTTTCGTTCGGGCCGTTGTAGTCGGAGAACAGCGAGTTGGCCAGGAAGATGGCGTTGGTCTCGTGCAAATAGTCGAAGTATTCGTCGCCGTTCACTTCCTGGAAGGCCAGGGTCAGGCTGTGCGCCTTGTGCGTCGCGGTCAACGACAGGCTGTAGGTGTCGTTGTCGATGGCACCCATCTTGGCGCTGCCCGCATCCTTGGTCTTGTAATAGTTGAACCCGGTGCTCAGGCTCAGTACCGAGGCATCCCCCAATTCATGGGCTGCGCCGAAATAGTACTGGTTCCAGAGATCCTTGACGTTGGACGCGTACAGGCTGGTGGTCAGGCTTTTCAGCGGCTGGTAGTTGAGGCCGAAGATGTTGACCTGATCGGTAGTGGTGCCGTTGCCGTACTCGGTCCTGAATTTGCTCAGGCCCTGCTCGGTGCGCGGCGACACCCGGCTGAACGTACCGAGGTCGAAATCGAGGTTGTCGAACTCGGCGCTGTGCACGCTGACACCCTCGAAGCTGGAGGGCAGGGCACGGTTGCCGATGAAGGCCAGCACCGGTGTGTTCAGCGATTGCCGCCCGGCGGTCACCACCGTGTTTGAAACCCGTGCCTTGAGGTTGGCCAGGCCTGCCTTGGTCCACTGGTCGACCACTTCGCCGTCGTGGTCGGTCAGGGTGCGGTTGCCGCCGCCAGCCACGCGGCCTTTGCCTTGCTCCAGAGCCACGGTGTTGTAGGCCGCCACTTCGGTACTGAAACCTACCGTGCCTTGGGTAAAGCCCGAGGTGTAGTTGACGATGGTGCCCTGTACCCAGGTGTCGCGGCTGCCGGTGCGTTCGGTGGCGCCGTTGCCTTTGTTGATGCCCCAGGTCAGGCCGCGCTTGCCTTTTTCCTTGGCGAACCAGTTGCGCGTCGAGCCGGTCAGGCTCGAGTCCTCGATGAAGCCCTGGGCTTCATCCTGGGCGCTGCTGGTCTTGACGCTGAGAGGGACGAAAGCCTGGCTGACTTCTTCGGCCAGGGCCAGGGGCGTGAAACCGCTCAAGGACAACGTGAGTACTGCTCTCTTGGTGATTTTCAACTGAAGCTCCTTACATTTTTTGGTTTTATTGCCGCTTTATCGAGGCGGCTTGTGCCCAATCCATGGCGGGTGGTGACAGTTGCAAACGTTTGCTTGCTCTTTTTTGCCAAAAGCTCCCCAAACCCATGGCACGACCATGGGTTTGGGAGGGCTGGGCTTATCTAGTCGCGGACGCTTACGCCGCCGAAATCGTTACGCCCGAACGGGCTGACCTTGAAGCCGTCGACCTTGGCGCTGACCGGCTGGTTGACGGTGGAGTGGGCGATCGGGGTGATCGGCACCTGCTGCTTGAGCAACTGCTGCGCCTGGCGATAGAGCACGCTGCGCTCGTCGCGATCGGTCACGCGCTTGGCCTGCTGCACCAGCTTGTCGTAGTCCTGGTTGCACCACATCGAGTAGTTGTTGCTGCCAATCGCATCGCAGCTGTACAGCGTGCCCAACCAGTTGTCCGGGTCACCGTTGTCGCCAGTCCAGCCAATCAGCGAAACGTCGTGTTCGCCGCGTTTGGTGCGGTCCAGGTACTCGCCCCATTCGTAGCTGACGATCTTGACCTTGAGGCCGATCTTGCCCCAGTCGGCCTGCAGCATTTCAGCCATCAGCTTGGCGTTGGGGTTGTACGGACGCTGCACGGGCATGGCCCAGAGGGTGATCTCGGTGCCTTCCTTGACCCCGGCGGCCTGCAGCATCTGCTTGGCTTTCTCCGGGTCGAAAGGTGCGTCCTTGATGCTCTCGTCGTAGGACCACTGGGTCGGCGGCATGGCATTGACTGCTTTCTGCCCGGCACCCTGGTAGACGGCCTTGAGGATGGCGTCCTTGTTCACCGCCATGTCCATCGCCTGGCGCACTTCCAGCTGGTCGAACGGCTTGTGGCGTACGTTGTAGGTGATGTAGCCCAGGTTGTAGCCGGCCTGCTCCATGACCTTGAGCTTGGGGTCTGCCTTGAGGCCCGCGAGGTCGGCGGGGCGTGGGTAGGCCGTCACCTGGCATTCGTTCTTCTTGAGCTTCTGCATGCGCACCGAAGCATCGGTGTTGATGGCGAAAATCAGCTGGTCGACCTTTACCTGGCTCATGTCCCAGTACTGCGGGTTGGCCTTGTAGCGGATCTGCGAGTCCTTCTGGTAACGCTGGAAGGCGAACGGGCCGGTGCCGATCGGCTTCTGGTTGATGTCGCGCATGTTGCCGCTCTTGAGCAGCTGGTCGGCGTACTCGGCGGACAGGATGGAGGCAAAGTTCATGGCGATGTTCTGCACGAACGCGGCATCCACGGCGTTGAGGGTGAACACCACGGTGTGGTCGTCAGCTTTTTCGACCTTGGCGATGTTCTTGTCCAGGCTCATGCTGACGAAGTAGGGAAACTCGGTGGGGTAGGCCTTGCGGAACGGCTGGTTGGGGTCGAGCATGCGGTTGAAGGTGAACAGCACGTCGTCGGCGTTGAAGTCGCGGGTCGGCTTGAACGCCTCGTTACTGTGGAACTTGACCCCTTCGCGTAGGTGGAAGGTGTAGGTCAGGCCGTCTTCCGAGATGTCCCATTTGGTGGCCAGTGCGGGAATGACACTGGTCCCGCCTTTTTCGAATTCGGTCAGGCGGTTGTAGATCGGTTGCGAAGCATCGTTGTCGGTGCCGCTGGTGTACTGGGCGATGTCGAAACCTGCGGGGCTGCCTTCGGAGCAGTACACCAGGCTGTTCGCGGCCTGGCTGAGGCCGACCTGGCCGAGCAGGCCCAGAGCGAGCATGGCGGAGCAAAGCTTTGTATGTCGCATGATAGTCCCTGTCTTGTTGTTTTCCGATCGTGGGTCGCCAGTCCCCTGGCAGGAATAGGACGGCCGTCGCCAAGGAAAGCTAGTTCCATTTGACTAAGGTGTATGTCGGCGTATTCCGGTAGTGCTGTGGGAAAGATCCTGGCGTTTGTGCAGGCAAAGTGAGCGACGGACCTGCCGGTCCATCGCTCGCCTGCATGGGGGAGACGCCTTTGTCAGTCCTTCAGGCCTACGCCATAGAACGAGTTCAAGCCAAAGGGGCTGATCTTGAAGTCGGTGACCTTGGCGCTCATGGGCTGGTAGACCGTGGAGTGCGCGATCGGGGTGATCGGCACCTGTTCCTTGAGGCGCACCTGGGCCTGCTTGTACAGTTCGGTGCGCTTGGCCTGGTCAGGCGTGGCCTTGGCGGTCTTGATCAACTGGTCGTAGTCCTTGTCGCACCACTTCGAGAAGTTGTTGCCGTTCACCGCGTCGCAGCCGTACAGGGTGCCGAGCCAGTTGTCCGGGTCACCGTTGTCACCGCTCCAGCCGATCAGCATGGCATCGGTCTCGCCGGCCTTGGCTCGCTTGAGGTACTCACCCCATTCGTAACTGACGATCTTGGCCTTGATACCCACCTTGGCCCAGTCCGATTGCAGCATCTCGGCCATCAACTTGGCATTGGGGTTGTAGGGACGCTGCACCGGCATCGCCCACAGGGTGATCTCGGTACCTTCCTTGACGCCGGCCTCCTTGAGCAGCTTCTTGGCCTCTTCCACGTTGTAGCCGGCGTCCTTGATGCTTTCGTCGTAGGACCACTGGGTCGGCGGCATGGCGTTCACTGCCAGCTGGCCAGCGCCCTGGTACACGGCTTCGATGATGCTTTTCTTGTTCACGGCCATGTCCAGCGCCTGGCGGACCTTGAGGTTGCCGAGCGGTTCATGGGTGACGTTGTAGGCGATGTAGCCCAGGTTGAAGCCGGCCTGGTCAGGCATCTGCAGCTTGTTGTCTTCCTTGAGCGGCTTGAGGTCGGCCGGGCGTGGGTACACGCTGACCTGGCATTCGTTCTTCTTGAGTTTCTGCATGCGCACCGATGCATCGGTGGTGATGGCGAAGATCAGGTTGTCGATCTTCACGTCATCCGGGTTCCAGTAGTCCTTGTTGCCCTTGTAGCGAATCTGCGCGTCTTTCTGGTAGCGGTTGAACACGAACGGGCCGGTGCCGATCGGCTTCTGGTTGATGTCGGCGGCCTTGCCCTGCTTGAGCAGTTGGGCGGCGTATTCGGCGGACTGGATCGAAGCGAAGCTCATCGCCATGTTCTGGATGAAGGCGGCGTCGACGGTCTTCAGGGTGAAGCGAACGGTGTGGTCGTCGAGCTTCTCGATGTTGGTGATGTTCTCGTCCATGCCCATGTCGGTGAAGTACGGGAACTCGGTCGGATAGGCTTTGCGGAACGGCATGTTCTTGTCGATCATGCGGTTGAACGTGAACAGCACGTCGTCGGCGTTGAATTCGCGGGACGGCTTGAAGTAGTCGGTGGTGTGGAACTTGACCCCTTCGCGCAGGTGGAAGGTGTAGGTCAGTGCGTCTTCGGAGATGTCCCAGCTCGTGGCCAGGCCAGGAATGACCGCAGTGCCGCCACGCTCGAACTGGCTCAGACGGTTGAAGACGGTTTCTGCAGAAGCGTCGAAATCCGTGCCACTGGTATACAGCGCCGGGTCAAAACCCGCCGGACTGCCTTCGGAGCAGAATACAAGGTTGCTCGCAGCATGGGCGAAAGGGGCGCTGGCAAGCAGGCCGGCCCCGACGATGAACGGAATGACCGCGGTTTTGAGCATGGTGGCCTCAGTTGTTGTCATTTTAAGAATGAGGGCGACCTTGTGGGCCGACCCGGCCGATACTTATGCAGGCGGCATACCCAAATCAACTGTTTGCATCGAATCGGGGTTGAAACGGTGGGACGGGCGTACACGAATGTCGCATCGATATAATTTTTTCGATAGTTGAACGCACGATCAATAACGTTTTGCAGCAGAACGCACGCTTATCGACCCCACTGCACCACGCTGGCGCACTGCAATGGGGCGTTAGGTATCACTGCGAGAGGCTGACACCGTAGAAAGGGGTCAGGCCGAAGGGGCTGATGCGGAAGTCCTGAACTTCCTTGCGCATGGGCTGGAACACCGTGGAGTTGGCGATGGGCGTGATCGGCACCTGTTGCTTGAGGATACGCTGCGCCTGCTGGTACAGCTTCACACGCTCGTCGCGATCGCTGCTCAGCTTGGCCTGCTGGATCAGCTTGTCGTAGGCCGGGTCGCACCATTTGGCGTAGTTGCTGCCCTTGACCGCCGCACAGCTGTAGAGCACGCCGAGCCAGTTGTCGGGGTCGCCGTTGTCGCCGGTCCAGCCGTAGATCATGGTGTCGTGCTCGCCGTTCTTGGCGCGCTTGATGTACTCGCCCCATTCGTAGCTGACGATGTTGGCCTTGATGCCGACCTTGGCCCAATCGCTCTGGATCATCTGCGCCGACATGCGCGCGTTGGGGTTGGAAGCGCGCTGCACCGTCATGGCCCACAGGTCGATGGTCGTGCCTTCCTTGATCCCGGCTTCCTTGAGCAGCGCGCGGGCCTTGGTGATGTCGTGGGGCGCGTCCTTGATGCCCGTGTCGTAAGACCATTGCGCGGGGGGCAGGGCGTTCTGTGCCAGTTGGCCGGCGCTCTGGTACACCGCCTTGATGATGGCGGGCTTGTCGATCGCCATGTCCAGTGCCTGACGCACCTTGAGTTGATCGAGCGGCGGATGGGTCACGTTGTAGGCAAGGAAGCCCAGGTTGAAGCCGGGCTGGCTGAGCACACGCAGGTTGGGATCCTGTTTCATCACCTCGATGTCGGCGGGACGCGGATAGCCGCTGACCTGGCATTCGCCGGCCTTGAGTTTCTGCAGGCGCACGGCAGCATCGGTGTTGATCGCGAAGATCAGGTTGTCGAGCTTGACGTCTTCAGGCTTCCAGTACGCCTTGTTGGCAACGTAGCGGATCTGCGAATCCTTCTGATAGCGCTTGAAGACGAACGGGCCGGTGCCGATCGGTTTCTGATTGATGTCGGCAGCCTTGCCCTGCTTGAGCAGCTGCGCGGCATATTCGGCGGATTGCACCGAGGCGAAGCTCATGGCCAGGTTCTGCACGAACGCGGCATCGACCGTGGCGAGGGTGAAGACGACGGTGTGCTCGTCCTGTTTGCTGACCGACTTGATGTTGGTGTTCAGGCCCATGTCGGTGAAGTAGGGCGATTCCGAAGGGTAGGCCTTGCGAAAGGGGTGCTCGGGATCGAGCAGGCGCTGGAAGGTGAACAGCACGTCGTCGGCGTTGAAATCGCGGCTGGGCGTGAAGTAGTCGGTGCTGTGGAACTTGACCCCTTCGCGCAAGTGAAAGGTGTAGCTCAAACCGTCGGCCGATACGTCCCAGGAGGTGGCCAGGCCAGGCTCGACTTCGGTGCCGCCGCGCTTGAACTGGGTCAGGCGATTGAAGACGGTTTCCGCTGAAGCGTCGAAATCGGTGCCGCTGGTGTATTGGCTGGGGTCGAAGCCGGCGGGGCTGGCTTCGGAGCAGTACACCAGGGTGCTCGCGGCCTGGGCCATGGGCATCCCGGCACACAGGGCAGCGGTCAGGAGCAGTGGCTTGAAGGCGGGGATGTGCATGGGGGCCTCGGCAGATGAATGGCAATAGGGGATAGGGCCGCCCGATCAAGGGCGGCAGCGCATCAAGGCATCACGACTTCGATGACGCCATCAGCGTTGATGCTGACCTCGCTGGTGCCGGCTTCCACGTCCGGGGTTACCGGGGCAGCGTCGGAACGGGCGGCTTTCATCATCATCGGGGCGGACGCGTAGGGCCGCGGATAGCCCGCGCTGTTGAGGTTGAGATTGACCACCTTGTAGCTCTTGCCACCCAAGGCGTCGGTGGCCAGTTGAGCACGGGCCTTGAACGCAGCGACGGCTTCCTTGAGCAGGGCGTCTTCGCTCTGCTTGCGGGTCTTGTCGGCGATCGAGAAGTCCATGGCGCCCATTTTCAGGCTCTGCAGCAGTTCGCCGGTGAGTTTGGACAGCGCGGGGAAATCGGCGCTTTCCAGGCGCACTTCCGCGCGCTCGCGCCAGCCGGTGATGGCCTGGCCTTTGTCGTCATAGATCGGGTAGCTGTTGCGGCTGCCCTGGCGCACGATCACGCCCTTGACTTCGCGCGCCTGGGCGAGGGCTTTGTTCAAGGTGTCGGTAATTCCGGCGGCGAGCTTGGCCGGGTCGGCGTTCTGCTCTTCGCTGTAGAGGGTCACGAGCATCAGGTCGCGGGGCACTTCCTGGCTGACCTCGGCGCGCAGGGAAATCTGGTTGTAGCGGGCTTCGTCGGCCAGCGCGGGAAGGCTGGCCAGCAGGCTCGCGCCAAGGACCAAAGCGGCGCTGCGGGTGATGACGGGCATGGAAAACTCCTTGTTGTAGGTGCTGGGTAAGACTGGCCAGGCCGGATGCGGTTCCTGAACGATGCCTGGTTCATGCGTTTCGCGCGGTCATTTGCCGCAGTTTCCGCTGTCGGCGTGTCGAGTTGGTTATACTTGCACCGATCCGCCTGCAGCGCTCACTGGAGAGCAAATGCTCGCCCATCCTATGCCTCTTTCCGCTTCACGCCAGAACCTCTGGCGCCTGACCTTCATCCGCACCCTGGTACTGGCCGCTCAGGCCGGCTCGGTTGGTTTCGCCTACCTGACGCACCTGCTGCCGTTGCCCTGGCTGGCGCTGAGCACCACCCTGGCGGTGTCCGCCATACTCTGCGCGCTGACCGTCCTGCGCCTGCGCTTCTCGTTGCCGGTCACCGAGCTCGAGTACGCCCTGCAACTGGCCTGCGACCTGCTGATCCACAGTGTCCTGCTCTACTATTCGGGCGGCGGCGCCAACCCGTTCGTGTCCTACTACCTGGTGCCCCTGACCATTGCCGCCGTGACCCTGCCGTGGGTCTACTCCCTGGTGCTCTCAGGCATCGCGCTGGCCTGCTACACCTTCATGCTGGCGCACTTCTACCCCCTCGACACGCTGCCGATCGGCCGTGAAAACCTGCAGATCTACGGCATGTGGCTGAGCTTCGCCCTGGCCGCTTCGGTGATTACCTTCTTCGCCGCCAAGATGGCCGAAGAGCTGCGGCGCCAGGAACAGCTGCGTGCCCAGCGCCGCGAAGAGGGCCTGCGTGACCAGCAACTGCTGGCGGTGGCCACCGAGGCTGCGGGCGCAGCCCATGAGCTGGGTACGCCGTTGGCCACCATGAGCGTGCTGCTCAAGGAAATGCGCCAGGACCATCCCCAGCCTGAACTGCAGGAAGACCTGCAGGTGCTGCAGGATCAGGTCAAGTTGTGCAAGGAAACCCTCCAGCAACTGGTGCGGGCTGCCGAAGCCAACCGACGCATGGCCGTGGTCGATCAGCCGGTCACCGCCTGGCTCGACGAAGCCCTCAATCGCTGGCACCTGATGCGCCCCGAGTCCAGCTACCGTTTCCACCGCCTGGGCCAAGGCGAGGTGCCGCACCTGTCGCCGCCTCCGGACCTCACCCAGGCGCTGCTCAACCTGCTCAACAACGCCGCCGATGCCTGCCCCGACAACCTCGAGGTCAAGCTGGACTGGGACAGTGAAGACATCTTCATCGTGATCCGCGACCACGGCGCGGGTGTTCCCCTGGCCATTGCCGAGCAGATCGGCAAACCGTTCTTCACTACCAAGGGCAAGGGCTTCGGCCTTGGCCTGTTCTTGAGCAAGGCCAGCGTGACTCGCGCCGGCGGCTCGGTAAAACTCTATAGTCATGAAGAGGGCGGCACGCTCACCGAGCTGCGCCTGCCCCGTGGCGTCCCAGGAGATGATCGATGACTGACGAAAACCAAGTCGAAGGCGAAGAGCTGCCGCACCTGTTGCTGGTGGACGACGACGCCACGTTTACCCGTGTGATGGCCCGTGCCATGACCCGCCGAGGCTTTCGCGTAAGCACCGCAGGCAGCGCCGAGGAAGGCTTGAAGCTGGCCCAGGACGATGTACCCGACTACGCCGCGCTGGACCTGAAGATGGAAGGCGATTCGGGCCTGGTGCTGCTGCCCAAGCTGCTGGAGCTGGATCCGGAAATGCGCGTGGTGATTCTCACCGGCTATTCGAGCATCGCCACTGCGGTGGAGGCGATCAAGCGTGGCGCCTGCAACTACCTGTGCAAGCCCGCCGACGCCGATGACGTACTGGCGGCGCTGTCGGCCGAACACGCTGACCTCGACACGCTGGTGCCGGAAAATCCGATGTCGGTCGACCGCCTGCAATGGGAGCACATCCAGCGGGTACTCACCGAGCACGCCGGTAACATTTCTGCCACGGCGCGAGCACTGGGGATGCACCGGCGTACCCTGCAACGCAAATTGCAGAAACGCCCCGTGCGTCGGTAAATTCGCGTGGAGCGCTCTGGCTGGCGCCCTGCGCCGCCGGGTAGGCGGCATTCGCCCGCCCGCCGGGCCCTGCGGCGGCTCATGCCATGATCGTACAACCCGCTTTAGGCTATGATTGCTTCAATCACCGACCGTTTCGAGAATGACTTTCACTATGGATACTCAGAGCGCCGCCCCACGCGCCCGTCGCAAACCGCGCAGCCTGGCCCAGGAACTGGTGGCCGTGCTGACCCAGCGCATCCTCGATGGTGACCTCAAGCGTGGCGACAAGCTGCCTACCGAGTCGGCCATCATGGAAGAGCAGGGCGTCAGCCGGACCGTGGTGCGTGAAGCCATTTCCCGGCTGCAGGCGGCAGGTCAGGTCGAAACCCGCCACGGCATCGGTACCTTCGTGCTGGATACGCCCAGCCCGAGTGGTTTTCGCATCGATCCGGCGACCATCGTGACCTTGCGCGATGTGCTGGCCGTGCTCGAGTTGCGCATCAGCCTGGAAGTGGAATCCGCCGGGCTGGCCGCCAGCCGTCGCTCGCCCGAGCAACTGGCGGCGATGCGCGCGGCCCTCGATGCGCTGAACGAAAGCGCGGCCCATGCCAGCGATGCAGTGGCGTCCGATTTCCAGTTCCATCTGCAGATTGCCTTGTCCACCGGCAACCGCTATTTCACCGACATCATGACGCACCTGGGCACCAGCATCATTCCCCGTACCCGCCTGAATTCGGCACGTCTGGCACATGACGACCAGCAGCACTACATGACTCGGCTCAGTCGCGAGCACGAGGAAATCTACGACGCCATCGCCCGCCAGGATTCCGATGCCGCGCGCGCAGCCATGCGCCTGCATCTGACCAACAGCCGCGAGCGCTTGCGCCAGGCGCACCAGGAAGCCGAAGCGGGCAGGGGCTGAACGCCGCGTCGGCGGTCGGCGCGGTGATCTGGCAGACCGCAGCGAGGCCGGACGCGGCTCGCGCCGCTGCTACAGAAACACCGCAGTCCCTGTAGCAGCGGCGCATGCCGCGTCGGCGGTTGCCGCGGTGTATCTGGCAGAACGCGGTGCCACCGGACGCGGCTTGCGCCGCTGCTACAGAACACCGCAACCCTTGTAGCAGCGGCGCAAGCCGCGTCGGCGGCTGGCGCGGTGTATCTGGCAGAGCGCGGTGCCACCGGACGCGGCTTGCGCCGCTGCTACAGAACACCGCAATCCTTGTAGCAGCGGCGCGAGCCGCGTCGGCGGTCGGCGCGGTGATCTGGCAGACCGCAGCGAGGCCGGACGCGGCTCGCGCCGCTGCTACAGAAACACCGCAACCCTTGTAGCAGCGGCGCAAGCCGCGTCGGCGGCTGGCGAGGTGTATCTGGCAGACCGCAGCGAGGCCGGACGCGGCTTGCGCCGCTGCTACAGGGATCCCGTGTGTCGTCTCGGCGTTCGGTGAAGCCCATCAGGGACAATCTGAAAATACTTCGTTCAACCTATTGAGGAACTGCATAAGTAGTTGTACGATGACGTACGACATCAGCCAGCCATGGCTGCTTGGTTGTTCAATTTTCCATGCGACTCAGGGTGTTCAAACAATGAATCCACAAGAACTAAAGTCCATCCTCAATCACGGCCTGCTGTCTTTTCCAGTAACCGACTTCACTGCCCAGGGCGACTTCCATCGCGAAGGCTACATCAAGCGCCTGGAATGGCTTGCCCCCTACGGCGCCAGCGCCCTGTTCGCCGCCGGCGGCACCGGTGAGTTCTTCTCCCTGGCTGCCAGCGAATACTCGCAAGTGATCAAGACTGCCGTCGACACCTGCGCCACCAGCGTGCCTATCCTCGCCGGCGTCGGTGGTTCCACTCGCCAGGCCATCGAGTATGCACAGGAAGCCGAGCGCCTGGGCGCGAAGGGTCTGCTGCTGCTGCCGCACTACCTGACCGAAGCGAGCCAGGACGGCGTAGCCGCCCACGTCGAGGCCGTGTGCAAATCGGTCAACATCGGCGTCATCGTCTACAACCGCAATGTCTGCCGTTTGAACGCGCCATTGCTGGAACGCCTGGCCGAAAGCTGCCCGAACCTGATCGGCTACAAGGACGGCCTGGGCGACATCGAACTGATGGTGTCGATCCGCCGTCGCCTGGGCGACCGCTTCAGCTACCTGGGTGGCCTGCCGACCGCCGAAGTCTATGCAGCGGCCTACAAGGCTCTGGGTGTGCCGGTGTATTCGTCCGCCGTGTTCAACTTCATCCCGAAGACCGCCATGGACTTCTACCGCGCAATCGCCGCTGAAGATCATGTCACCGTGGGCAAGTTGATCGACGACTTCTTCCTGCCTTACCTGGACATTCGCAATCGTAAATCCGGCTACGCAGTCAGCATCGTCAAGGCAGGCGCGAAGATTGCCGGCTACGACGCAGGCCCGGTGCGCACCCCGCTGACCGACCTGACCGGCGAAGAGTACGAAATGCTCGCTGCCCTGATGGACAAGATGGGTCCGCAGTAAGTCTCGAAACTGCAGTGCGGCTTTCGCGGCCGCTGACCGCTCCTACGGGAATCCTGCATACACCGAGGATCTCTGTGGGAGCGGGGCGGGGGGCCAGCCCTCTGCCCGCGAAGCGGCCCTGCCTGCCATACCTTTCCAGAATTTCCCCGCCTGACCCCCACATCCTCGCTATCATTGTCGCCTGACTCCAGGCAACAGGTTCCCCGGCATGCTCGCCCTATTTCTGCAGACCCTGAACGTGACCGCTCCGGTGTTCGCCATGCTGTTTCTCGGCTACGGGCTGAAGCGGATCGAGTGGATCAACGACAACTTCATCAAGACCGCCTCGGCCCTGGTGTTCAACGTCTGCATGCCGTCGCTGCTGTTTCTGGGCATCTACCATGCCGACCTGCGCTCTGCACTCAAGCCGGGCCTGCTGGTGTATTTCGTGGTGGCCACGGTGGGCAGCTTCGCCATCGCCTGGTGGATCGCCACCAAGCGATGCCCGCAAGTCGACCGTGGGGTGTTCACCCAGGGCGCCTTTCGCGGCAACAACGGTGTCATCGGCCTGGCCCTGGCGGGCAGCATGTATGGCGACTACGGCATCTCCCTGGGCTCGATCCTCGCCGGTTTGGTGATCGTGCTCTACAACTCGCTGTCGGTAGTGGTGCTGGCGATCTACAGCCCGAACATCAAGTCCGATCCGCTCAGCATCTGCAAAAGCATCCTGGTCAACCCGTTGATCATCAGCGTGGTATTGGCCGTGCCCTTCGCCTGGTTGCAGGTGCCCATTCCCAACTGGATCCTGACCTCCGCTGACTACGTCGCGCAAATGAGCCTGCCGCTGGCGCTGATCTGCATCGGCGGGACCCTGTCGCTGGCCGCATTGCGCAGCAGTGGTTCGGTGGCGCTGAGTGCCAGCGCGGTGAAAATGATCCTGCTGCCGATCGTCGGTACCTTCGGTGCCTGGCTGTTGGGCTTTCGCGGGGCGGAACTGGGCATTCTGTTCCTGTATATTGGCGCTCCTTCGGCCTCGGTCGGTTATGTCATGGTGCGGGCCAGCGGCGGCAACTATTCGCTCGCCGCCGCCATCATCGTCATCACCACCCTGGCGGCAGCCATCACCACCAATATCGGAATATTCCTGTTGCAGTGGGGCGGCTGGATCTAGACGCTGCTTGCACACCCGCAAGCATTCACCCGCTAAGGAACCGCAATGGATGATCAATCCACCCCCGAAGGTCTGCATCGGGGTCTGAAAAACAGGCATATCCAGCTCATTGCCCTGGGCGGGGCGATCGGCACCGGCCTGTTCCTGGGCATCGCCCAGACCATCGGCATGGCCGGCCCGTCGGTCATCCTGGGTTACGCCATCGGCGGCCTGATTGCCTTCTTCATCATGCGCCAGCTGGGCGAAATGGTCGTTGAAGAGCCGGTCACCGGTACCTTCAGCCATTTCGCCAACCGCTACTGGAGCGGCCTGGCCGGCTTCATGTCCGGTTGGAACTATTGGGTGCTGTATGTGCTGGTAGGCATGGCCGAGTTGACCGCCGTGGGCATCTACATCAAGTACTGGTGGCCGGACGTGCCGACCTGGGCCTCGGCCGCGGTGTTCTTCGTGCTGATCAACGCGATCAACATGTTCCAGGTGAAGATCTATGGCGAGATGGAGTTCTGGTTTTCGCTGATCAAGGTGGCCGCCATCGTCAGCATGATCGGCTTCGGCGCCTGGATGCTGGCCACCGGCAGCGGTGGGCCGGACGCCAGCATCGCCAACCTGTGGCAATACGGCGGCTTCTTCCCCAACGGCATCGGTGGATTGACCCTGGCCATGGCGGTCATCATGTTTTCCTTCGGTGGCCTGGAGCTGGTCGGCATCACCGCCGCCGAAGCCGATGATCCCAAGCGCAGCATCCCCAAGGCCACCAACCAGGTGATCTACCGGATCCTGCTGTTCTACGTGGGCGCCTTGACCATCTTGTTGTCGCTGTATCCGTGGCAGAAAGTGGTCGAAGGTGGCAGCCCGTTCGTGATGATCTTCCATGCGCTGGACAGCAACGTAGTGGCAACCGTGCTCAACGTGGTAGTGCTGACCGCGGCGCTGTCGGTGTACAACAGCTGCGTCTATTGCAACAGCCGCATGCTGTTCGGCCTGGCGGTGCAGGGCGATGCGCCCAAGACCCTGCTCAAGGTCAACCGCCGTGGCGTGCCCATGAAAGCGCTGGGTATTTCCGCCATGGCGACCGGGTTGAGCGTGGTCATCAACTACCTGATGCCGGGCGAGGCCTTCGGCTTGTTGATGGCGTTGGCCGTGTCCGCACTGGTCATCAACTGGGGCATCATCAGCATCACTCACCTGAAGTTTCGCAAGGCCATGCGCGCCAACGGTCAGGCGACGTTCTTCCCCAGCTGGGGCTACCCGATCACCAACTGGGTATGCCTGCTGTTCCTGGCGGGCATTCTGGTGATCATGTACATGACGCCGGGAATCCGCATTTCGGTGCTGTTGATTCCCCTGTGGCTTGGGGTGCTGGCCGTGGCCTGGATGGTCAAGAAGCGTCGGGCAGGGTAGGAGGCCGCCTGGCTCAGTGCTGTCGGCGCCAGGCGCGCAGGGTGCCCCACAGCACCACCGCCGCCAGCAACGGCAGCACATAGAACAGCATCAGCTCTTCCAGCCTGGCCGCCAATGGCATGCCCGTGGTGAACGCCACCACGTGCAGGCCATACGCGACGTACAACCCCAGCAGCACCAGCCCTTCGATCCGCGTGACCCGGTATCCGGAATAGAACAGCGGCAGGCACAGCAGGGTGACGCCGAGCATCACCGGCAGGTCGAAGTCCAGCGCGTTGGGTGACACGCTCAGGGGCGCAGGTGCCAGCACTGCGGTCAGGCCGAGCACACCGAGCAGGTTGAACAGGTTGCTGCCGATGACGTTGCCCACTGCGATCTCGCGGTGACCGCGAAAGGCGGCGACCAACGACGTCGCCAGTTCCGGCAGTGAGGTGCCGACGGCCACGATGGTCAACCCGATCACCCGGTCCGACAAGCCGAAATCGGTGGCCAGCTCCAGCGCCGCTTCCAGCAGCCAGTGGCTGCCCGCGCCCAGCAGCAGCAAGCCGCCGAGCATCATGCCCAGGCACTTGAGCCAGGGCGCTGTGCCCTGGGCTGTCGCCACCCGGCCCGGATGCCGAGACTGGCGCCACAGCACGCCCAGATAGCCGACCAGGGCCAGAAGCAGGACGCCGCCTTCCAGGCGCCCCAACTGCTCGTTCAGGGCCAGCCCGAACACCAGCGCACTGGCTGCGATCAACAGAGGAATATCGAGCCGCAGCAGTTGCCGCGAAACCCGTAGCGGAATGATCAGCGCGGACAGCCCCAGGGTCACCAGCAAACTGAAGATATTGCTGCCCACCAGGCTGCCGACGGCGATGTCCGGCGTACCGACGAACGTCGCCTGCAGGCTGACGGCCAGCTGCGGCACACTGCTGCCCAGCGCAACCACGCCCAGGCCCACTACCAGCGGCCTGATCTTGAGCGCGGCCGCCAGGCGCACGGCGCCGCGCACCAGGCACTCGGCGCCGGCAATCAGCAGCAGCAGCCCTGCGAACAGTTGCAGCAAGGTCGGGCCGGGCAGGGTGGCAAGATCGGGGATAAGGGTCGCTCCAGGTCAGTCTTGCAAGGTCTGCACGCGCACTCGGGCCGTGCCGCTGCGCAGCATGCCCAATTCTTCGGCAGCGCCTTTTGACACATCGATCAGGCGCCCGCGCGAATGTGGGCCGCGATCGTTGATCCGCACCACTACATTGCGCTTGTTGGACAGATTGGTCACCACTACCCGGGTACCGAATGGAAGCTGGCGGTGGGCAGCGGTGAGACCGTGTTGATCGAAGCGTTCGCCACTGGCGGTGCGAGCACCGTGATGGCGTGCGCCGTAGTAGGAAGCGACCCCCTCGCGGTTGTAGCCGCGCGGGTCGATGAGGTCGTTCTGGCCGGCGCAGCCCGCCAGCACGGCAATTGCACCGACACAGCACACACGCAGCGCCTGTAGCAGCGGCGCAAACCGCGTCGGCGGTATACGCGGTCCGTTTGCTTCACCGCGTTGAAGCCGGACGCGGCTCGCGCCGCTGCTACAACTGCGCCGGACGCGGCTCGCGCCGCTGCTACAGAAAAGGCGTCGGCGCATCAACCGGCCAGCTTGCTCTTGAGCAGCTCGTTGACCTGCTGCGGATTGGCCTTGCCCTTCGAGGCTTTCATTGCCTGGCCGACGAAGAAGCCGAACATCTTGCCGCGCTTGGCTTCGTCTGCCGCGCGGTACTGTTCGACCTGCTCGGCATTGGCAGCCAGCACTTCGTCGAGCACCTTCTCGATTGCCCCGCTGTCGGTGACCTGTTTCAGGCCACGCGCCTCGATGATCTGGTCGGCATCGCCTTCACCGTTGGCCATGGCTTCGAAAACCATCTTGGCGATCTTGCCGGAGATGGTGTTGTCCTTGATGCGCTGCAGCATGCCACCCAGTTGTGCGGCGCTGACCGGCGAATCCTCGATTTCCACACCCTGCTTGTTCAACAGGCTGCCCAGCTCGACCATGACCCAGTTGGCGGCAAGCTTGGCATCGGCGCAGCTGGCCACCACCTGCTCGAAGAAGTCCGCCTGCTCACGGCTCGAAGCGAGGACGCTGGCATCGTAGGCAGACAGGCCGAACTCGTTCTTGAAGCGCTCGCGCTTGGCGGGCGGCAACTCGGGCAGGGTGGCCCGGGTGGTTTCCAGGAACGAATCCTCGATCACCACCGGCAGCAGATCGGGGTCGGGGAAGTAACGGTAGTCGTTGGCTTCCTCCTTGCTGCGCATGGCGCGTGTCTCGTCCTTGTTCGGGTCGTACAGGCGGGTCTGCTGGATGACCTTGCCGCCGTCTTCGATCAGTTCGATCTGGCGTGCGATCTCGCTGTTGATGGCGCGCTCGATGAAGCGGAACGAGTTGACGTTCTTGATCTCGCAGCGGGTGCCGAACTCGACCTGGCCCTTGGGCCGGATCGACACGTTGCAGTCACAGCGCAACGAGCCTTCGGCCATGTTGCCGTCACAGATGCCCAGGTAACGGACCAGCGAATGCATGGCCTTGACGTACGCCACGGCTTCCTTGGCACTGCGCATGTCGGGCTCGGAAACGATTTCCAGCAGCGGTGTGCCGGCACGGTTGAGGTCGATGCCGGTGCTGCCGCTGAAGTCCTCGTGCAGGCTCTTGCCGGCGTCTTCTTCCAGGTGCGCGCGTGTCACGCCGATACGCTTGACCGTGCCGTCTTCCAAGGTGATGTCCAGGTGGCCCTTGCCGACGATCGGCAGCTCCATCTGGCTGATCTGATAGCCCTTGGGCAGGTCGGGATAGAAGTAGTTCTTGCGCGCGAACACGTTGTGCTGGCCGATTTCGGCGTCGATTGCCAGGCCGAACATCACGGCCATGCGCACGGCTTCCTGGTTCAGCACCGGGAGTACGCCGGGCATGCCCAGGTCGACCAGGCTGGCCTGGGTGTTCGGCTCGGAGCCGAAGGTGGTGGAGCTGCCGGAGAAAATCTTCGACTGGGTGGCGAGCTGGGTATGAATCTCCAGCCCGATCACGACTTCCCATTGCATGATGTTTCTCCTTAGAAGCCTTCAGGCGCGCGAGTGTGCCAGTCGGTGACTTGCTGGTACTGGTGCGCCGCATTGAGCAGGCGGCCTTCCTGGAAATAGGGGGCCAGCAGCTGCACGCCGACCGGCAGGCCATCGACGAAACCGGCCGGCATAGACAGGCCCGGCAGGCCGGCCAGGTTGGCGGTGATCGTGTAGATGTCTTCGAGGTAGGCAGCAACCGGGTCGGCATTCTTGGCGCCCAGCTTCCAGGCCGGGTTCGGCGTGGTCGGGCTGAGGATCATGTCGACGTCTTCGAAGGCGGCCATGAAATCGTTCTTGATCAAGCGGCGGATCTTCTGCGCCTGCAGGTAATAGGCGTCGTAGTAGCCCGCCGAAAGTGCATAGGCCCCGACCATGATGCGGCGCTGTACTTCCGGGCCGAAGCCTTCGGCGCGCGAACGCTTGTACAGGTCGGTGAGATCCTTGGGGTGTTCGCAGCGATAGCCGAAGCGTACGCCGTCGAAGCGCGACAGGTTCGAAGAGGCCTCGGCCGGCGCGATCACATAGTAGGCGGCAATTGCCTGCTGCATGTTCGGCAGGCTGATGTCCTTGATGGTTGCACCCAGCTTCTGCAGTTGCTCGATGCTGGCGTGAATCAGGTCGGCGATGCGCGGATCGAGGCCGGCACCGAAGTATTCCTTCGGTACGCCGATGCGCAGGCCTTGCAGCGAGCCGCCCAGGGTTGCGCTGTAGTCGGGCACGGGCTCATCGATGCTGGTGGAGTCCTGCGGGTCGAAGCCCGCCATGCCTTGCAGCAACAGGGCACAGTCCTCGGCGTTGCGCGCCAGCACCCCGGCCTGGTCGAGGCTGGAAGCGTAGGCGATCATGCCCCAGCGAGACACGCGGCCGTAGGTCGGCTTGATGCCGGTGAGGTTGGTGAAGGCCGCCGGTTGACGGATCGAACCGCCGGTGTCGGTGCCCGTTGCCACCGGCAACAAGCGCGCCGCCACGGCTGCCGCCGAGCCACCCGAGGAGCCGCCGGGCACGTGGGCCAGGTTCCAGGGGTTTTTCACCGGGCCGTAGTGGCTGTTCTCGTTGGCCGAACCCATGGCGAATTCGTCCATGTTCAGCTTGCCCAAGGTCACCGCGCCCGCTGCATTGAGCCTGGCCACCACGGTGGCGTCATAGGGCGCCTGGAAGTTGTCGAGCATCCTCGACCCGCAACTGGTGCGGATGCCCTGGGTGCAGAACAGGTCCTTGTGGGCCAGCGGTGCACCCAGCAGGGCACCGCCTTCGCCATTGGCGCGGCGCGCATCGGCGGCCTGCGCCTGGGCGATGGCGTGCTCGGGGGTGACGGTGATGAAGCTGTTGAGCTGCGGGTCCAGCTCAGCGATACGCGCCAGCAGGGTCCGGGTCAGCTCTTCGGCGGAAAATTTCTTGTCGGCGAGTCCGCGGGCGATCTCGGCCAGTGTCAGTTGATGCATGGCAGGCTCTTTCCCTTTACTCGATGACTTTCGGAACCAGATACAGGCCGTTCTCGACCGCCGGTGCAATGGCCTGGTAGGCGTCGCGCTGGTTGCGTTCGGTCACCTGGTCGGCGCGCAGCCGCTGGCTGGCTTCCAGTGGGTGGGCCAGGGGTTCGATGCCGCTGGTGTCGACCGCTTGCATCTGGTCGACGAGGCCCAGAATGCTGTTCAGTGCTTCGATGGTGCGTGGCATATCGGCTTCATTCAGGCCCAGGCGGGCCAGGTGAGCGATTTTTTCCACGTCGCAGCGTTCAAGCGCCATGGGGATCTCCAGTGGAAAATGAAATACGGCAAAGCCGTGGTTTTGGGGAACACTATCGCACTTCTGTGGTCATATGGCCGCGATCGAGTGCAGGCGTGCCCGGAAAAACAGCCAATTTAACATATTGGCGCCTTGCCCAAAATCCCCGCCGTTGTTAGAGTTTGCCGCACTTTTTTACCCACGCGTTGCCTAGGGTCCTTTTCCCATGTTCAAGAAACTGCGTGGCATGTTTTCCAGCGATCTTTCCATTGACCTGGGCACTGCCAACACCCTTATTTACGTGCGTGAGCGCGGTATTGTCCTGAATGAGCCATCAGTTGTGGCCATTCGGACCCACGGTAATCAGAAAAGTGTCGTTGCGGTCGGTACCGAAGCCAAGCGCATGCTCGGCCGTACTCCCGGCAACATCGCCGCCATTCGCCCGATGAAGGACGGCGTGATCGCCGACTTCAGCGTCTGCGAAAAGATGCTGCAATATTTCATCAACAAGGTGCACGAGAACAGCTTCCTGCAGCCCAGCCCGCGCGTGCTGATCTGCGTGCCTTGCAAATCCACCCAGGTGGAACGCCGTGCCATCCGTGAATCGGCGCTGGGCGCCGGTGCCCGCGAAGTGTTCCTGATCGAAGAGCCCATGGCGGCCGCCATCGGCGCCGGCCTGCCGGTCGAGGAAGCCCGCGGTTCGATGGTCGTCGACATCGGCGGTGGTACCACCGAAATCGCCCTGATCTCGCTCAATGGCGTGGTCTATGCCGAATCCGTGCGTGTGGGCGGCGACCGCTTCGACGAAGCCATCGTCACCTACGTGCGTCGCAACTACGGCAGCCTGATCGGCGAATCCACCGCCGAACGCATCAAGCAGGAAATCGGCACCGCTTACCCAGGCGGCGAAGTGCGTGAAGTCGACGTGCGTGGCCGCAACCTGGCCGAAGGCGTTCCACGCGCCTTCACCTTGAATTCCAACGAAGTGCTCGAAGCCCTGCAGGAGTCGCTCGCGACCATCGTGCAGGCCGTCAAGAGCGCGCTGGAACAGTCGCCTCCCGAGCTTGCGTCGGACATCGCCGAGCGCGGCCTGGTGCTGACTGGCGGTGGCGCGCTGCTGCGCGACCTCGACAAGCTGCTGGCCCAGGAAACCGGCCTGCCGGTGATCGTCGCCGAAGACCCGCTGACGTGCGTGGCTCGGGGTGGCGGTCGCGCCCTGGAAATGATGGACAAGCACACCATGGATCTGCTCTCCAGCGAATAACTTCGCGGGAAAGATTCCTGGGGTCGTTTACAGGTAGCGTCTTCGATGCTACCTGTATGCGTCCTGTACTTTCGATCCGGGCCGGTTTGCCGTCACATGAATGACCACATGAACATTTGCCTGGGAGGAGCGGCCTATTAAACCGCTTTTCACCAAGGGCCCCTCACTGGGCGTGCGCCTGTTGGTGCTGGTCGTGCTGTCGGTCGCGCTGATGGTCGTCGACGCGCGCTTCACCCTGCTCAAACCCGTGCGCAGCGAAATGTCGCTGGTGCTGATGCGTGCCTATTGGGTCACCGACCTGCCGCAGCGCCTGTACGAAGGCGTTGCCAGCCAGTTCGGCAGCCGCACCGAGCTGCTGGCCGAAAACGAGAAACTCAAGACCGAAGGCCTGTTGCTGCAGGGGCGCCTGCAGAAGCTGGCGGCGCTGACCGAGCAGAACGTGCGCCTGCGCGAGTTGCTCAATTCTTCGGCGCTGGTGAACGAAAAGGTCGAGGTTGCCGAGCTGATCGGCATGGACCCGAACCCGTTCACCCATCGCATCCTGATCAACAAGGGCGAGCGCGATGGCGTGGTACTCGGCCAGCCGGTGCTCGACGCGCGTGGCCTTATGGGGCAGGTGGTCGAATTGATGCCCTACACCTCGCGTGTGCTGCTGCTCACCGACACCACCCACAGCATTCCAGTGCAGGTCAACCGCAACGGGCTGCGCGCCATCGCCAGCGGCACGGGCAATCCCGAGCGGCTCGAGCTGCGCCACGTGGCCGACACTGCCGACATCAAGGAAGGCGACCTGCTGGTCAGCTCTGGCCTGGGCCAGCGATTCCCGGCGGGTTACCCGGTGGCCACGGTCAAGGAAGTCATCCACGACTCCGGTCAACCCTTCGCCATCGTCCGCGCCGTGCCGACCGCCGCCCTGAACCGCAGCCGCTATCTGCTGCTGGTGTTCAGCGACAGTCGCTCGCCGGAGCAGCGGGCTACCGAAGCGGCGCAGGCGCAAGAGGCGGCCGACCGCCAGGGTGCCGCGCCACAGGACGGTACCCCGGCGACGCCGGTCCCTGCAGCAACCTCCGCGCCAGCCACTGCTGCGCCCGCTGCGGCACCGGCAGCGCCTGCCCACACCACGACGCCGGCAGCCACCGCCCCGGCGCGTGCCAGCTCGGCCCCGGCCGCCACCCCTGAGCGCACCCCGCCGGCGACACCTTCGCGCTCTGCGCCGGCCACCACACGGGAGAGGCAATAATGGTTGGTACGCGCTCGCGCAATGGCTGGGTGATCTGGCTGACCTTCGTCGTCGGCCTGTTGCTGTGCGTGTCGCCCATGCCGCAGTTCATGGAAGTGTTGCGGCCGCTGTGGCTGGCCCTGCTGCTGGCCTACTGGACGCTCTCGGTGCCGCACAAGGTGGGCATGACCACTGCCTGGATCCTCGGCCTGGCGCAAGACGTGCTGTTCGGCACCCTGCTTGGGCAGAACGCACTCATCCTTAGCCTCATCACTTTTCTCATCCTGTCCCTGGCCCAGCGCATGCGCATCTTTCCAATGTGGCAGCAGAGCCTGGTCATCCTCGTGGTCTTCGGTCTGGCGCAGCTGGTTCAGCTGTGGCTGAGCGCGCTGACCGGCAACCGCCAACCCACTCTGGCCCTGCTGTTGCCCGCCCTGATGAGCGCCTTGCTCTGGCCGTGGGTCAGCTATCTGCTGCGTGGCTTGCGCAAGCGCCTGGGCATCAACTGACGGGCCCGCGCGGCCCGACGCGGAGACGCCTTGCATGTCTACCCTGTACCTGGCTTCCAGCTCGCCCAGGCGTCGTGAACTGCTGACGCAGATCGGCGTACCCTTCACCGTGATCACTGCTGCCATCGACGAAACGCCCAGGCCCGGCGAAGAAAGCCGTGCATACGTGCAGCGCATGGCCGAAGAAAAAGCCCGCGCCGGCTGGCAGTCGCGTTCGCAGCCGGGGGCCGCTCACGTGCTGGGCGCGGACACGGCAGTGATCGCGCACGGACGCATTCTCGGCAAGCCGCGCGACCAAGCCGATGCCTTGGCAATGCTGGCTCTGTTATCCGGCAGCACCCATGAAGTGATCACCACTGCGGCGCTGTTCGATGGCACGCAGATGGACATCGGCACGGCCTCGGCACGGGTCACGTTCCGCCCGATCGACGAAGCCGAGGCCCGTGCCTACTGGGCCTCCGGCGAACCGGCGGACAAGGCGGGCGGCTATGGCATCCAGGGGCTGGGCGCAATATTCGTAGAAAAGCTCGAAGGCAGTTATTCTGCCGTCGTCGGCCTGGGTTTGTACGAAACCGCGGCGCTGCTGCAACGCAATGGCATCGCCTGCTGGCAAGTGTCCTGAGAGGGCCCGGCCGGCAGCGCCATCGCCATTACAACAAAAGACACCAGGAACGAGACCCAGCCATGAGCGAAGAGATTCTGATCAACATCACGCCGATGGAATCGCGCGTGGCCGTGGTGGAAAACGGTGTCCTGCAAGAGGTCCACGTCGAGCGCACCCAGCGTCGCGGGATCGTCGGCAATATCTACAAGGGCAAGGTGGTGCGCGTGCTGCCCGGCATGCAGGCCGCCTTCATCGATATCGGCCTGGACCGCGCCGCGTTCATCCATGCGTCGGAAATCTCCCTGCGTGAAGGCTCGACCCTGGAAACCATCAGCGCCCTCGTGCATGAAGGGCAAAGCCTGGTGGTGCAGGTCACCAAAGACCCGATCGGCTCCAAAGGCGCTCGCCTGACGACCCAGCTGTCGATTCCGTCTCGCTACCTGGTGTATATGCCGCGCACCCGGCACGTCGGCATCTCCCTGAAGATCGAGGATGAGGGCGAGCGTGAACGCCTGAAGAAGGTGGTGGCCGACTGCGTCGAGAAAGAGGGTATCCAGGAGGTCGGCGGGTTCATCCTGCGCACCGCCGCCGAAGGGGCGGGCGCCGAGGAAATCCTCATGGACATCCGCTACCTGCGCCGGCTGTGGGACCAGATCAACGCGCAGATCCGGACCGTCGGGGCGCCGACCGAGATCTACGAGGACCTGGACCTGGCGCTGCGGACCCTGCGCGATCTGGTCAACCCGAAGATCGAGAAGATCCGCATCGACTCGCGGGAGACCTTCCAGAAGACCACGCAGTTCGTGGCCGAATTGATGCCCGAAATTGCCGACCGCTTGGAGCACTACCCGGGCGAGCGGCCCATTTTCGATCTGTACGGTGTGGAAGACGAGATCCAGCGGGCGCTGGACCGCAAGGTGCCACTCAAGTCCGGCGGCTATCTGGTGGTCGATCCGGCCGAGGCGATGACCACCATCGACGTCAACACCGGGGCCTTCGTTGGCCACCGCAATCTCGAAGAGACCATCTTCAAGACCAACCTGGAAGCGGCCACCGCCATTGCCCGGCAGCTGCGTCTGCGCAACATCGGCGGAATCATCATCATCGACTTCATCGACATGGAAGATGAAGAACACCAGCGCCAGGTTCTGCGCACCCTGGAGAAGCAGCTCGAACGCGATCACGCCAAGACCAACATCATCGGCATCACCGAGCTGGGCCTGGTGCAGATGACCCGCAAGCGCACTCGCGAAAGCCTTGAACAGGTCCTGTGCGAGCCCTGCATCTGCTGCCAGGGCCGCGGCAAGCTGAAAACCCCGGAAACGGTGTGCTACGAGATCTTCCGCGAGATCCTGCGCGAGGCTCGGGCCTATCAGGCCGTGGGCTACCGCGTGCTGGCCAATCAAAAAGTGGTCGACCGGCTGCTCGATGAAGAATCAGGCAATGTGGCTGAACTGGAAGCCTTCATCGGACGAACCATTCGCTTCCAGGTCGAGTCCATGTATTCCCAGGAACAATATGATGTGGTGCTGCTCTGAAACGGCCAGTGAAACGATTTTCCAGTCTTCAGGCTTTCTGTCTTCAAGCTTCGGGCTTTCAGGCTGACGCGGCCTGTGGCGGGAGCATGCCTGCATGGTCCGCTTGAATGCCGTGCTCGCTGGCCTGACGCGTTGGGCGCTGACGCTGTGTGCGGTGCTGCTGGTGTTGCTGGCGCTGTACGTCAGCCTGGGCCGGCAGCTGGTGCCCCTGGTGGCCGAATACGACGCGCAGATCGAGGCACGTGCCAGCGAAGCGCTGGGCATGCCGGTGCGCATCGGCAGCCTGGAAGGGCGCTGGAGCCGTCTGGCACCGATACTGCTGGTTCACGATGTGCAAGTGGGCGAGGGCAGCAATGCGCTGCGTCTGGATCGAGTCAGGGTGGTGCCGGACCTGTGGGGCAGCCTGTTGGCGCGGTCGGTGCGCATTGCCCATCTCGAACTGGGCGGCGTACAGCTCAGCGCCGTCGAGGATGCTGCCGGCAAGTGGTCGCTCAAGGGGCTGCCGCAGCAGCAGGACCAGGCCTTCGACATGCAGCGCACGCTGCAGCAGATGCAACAGGTCGAGCGGCTGTCGGTGCTTGACAGCCAACTGACCCTGCAACCGTTCGAGCACGACCCGCTGACCTTGACCTATGTGGGTCTGAGCCTGCGCACCAGCGAAGAGCGCCAGCGTCTGGATCTGCGCCTGCATTTGCCTGATGGCCAGCCGCTGGCGCTGAACGTGGAGGCACAGGTGCGTGCCGAACGGTGGCGCCAGGGCCGTGCCCAGGTCTATCTGAACCTGCCGCAAAGCGACTGGGCGCAATGGTTGCCGAGCCGCCACACCCAGGCCTGGAAACTCGAACAGTTCAAGGCGGGCGGCGAGTTCTGGCTGGACTGGGCGGATGCCAACGTCCAGCGAGCCGTGGTCAAGCTCGATGTGCCGACGTTCAAAGGTGCCCGCGCCGAGCACAAGCCCTACGCCATCGCCGATCTCAAGCTGCAGGCCTGGGCGCAACGCAGCGCCGAAGGCTTCGACCTGAACCTGGGCACCTTGGCCATGACCCTGGATGGCAAGCCCTGGCAGACCCACGTGGCGCTGCAGCAGCGCGCCGCGACGTCCGCGGCCGAGGAGCAGTGGCGCATCCAGGCCGATCGTCTCGACCTGACACCGATCACGCCGTTGCTGGACGCGCTGGTGCCCCTGCCCAAGCAGGTGGCAGCCATCGCCAACGGCCTGAACCTCACCGGTGTGCTGCGCAACGTCTCGCTCGACATCCGCCCCAAGGCCACCGGGGTCGAGCGCCTGAGCTACGCGGCCAACCTCGAGAACGTCGGCTTCGACGCCTATTCCGGCGCCCCGGCGGCGGACAATGTCAGCGGTAGCCTGATCGGCGATATCGGCCAGGGCGAGCTGCGCCTGGACAGTGAAAAGTTCATGCTGCACCTGAGCCCGATCTTCGAAAAGCCCTGGCATTACCTCAAGGCCAACGCTCGCCTGAATTTCAAGCTCGATGAACACGCGTTCACCCTGATCGCACCGGCCATCAAGGTGCTGGGCGAAGAAGGAAACATTGCAGCGGACTTTCTCATTCGTCTGCCATTGCACCATGAGGCCGAGCCCTACATGGACCTGCGCGTCGGCCTGGTCGATGGTGACGGTGCCTACACCAGCAAATACTTGCCCAGGGTACTCAGCCCAGCGGTCGACCAGTGGCTGCGTACGGCGATCAAGCGCGGCGCGGTCGACCAAGGCTACTTCCAGTACCAGGGTTCGCTGGCCAGCGCGGCCGAGGCGCATTCGCGCAGTATCACGCTGTTCTTCAAGGTCCACGACGTGACCCTGGCGTTCCAGCCCGGTTGGCCGGAGGCGCGCAAGGTCGCTGGCAATGTCTATATCCAGGACGGTGACGTGCGCATCCTGGCCGACCGCGGGCAGATCCTCGACACCAAGGTCAGCGACGTTTCCGTCACTGTGCCCCATGTACCCTTTGGCGAGGAAAGCCACCTGTATGTCAAAGGCAGCTTCGACGGGGGCCTGGCCGACGGTTTGAAAATTCTGCAGACCGCGCCCATCGGCACCGCCGACATTTTTGCCGGCTGGCAGGGTGAAGGCCCGCTCAAGGGCAGGCTCGACCTCGACATTCCGCTGGTCAAGGGCCATGAGCCCAAAGTCGTGGTGGATTTCAGCACCCACGCGGCCCGCCTGAAGATCAAGTCTCCGGAGCTCGCGCTCAGCCAGCTGGGCGGGGCGTTTCGTTTCGACTTCGACAAGGGGTTGAGCGGCGAGGGCATCACTGCCCAGGCGTTCGATCAGCCGGTGAAGGCGCAGATTTCTGCCGAAGGCAAGCCAGGCGCGCCGTTGACCCGCATCGTCGCCCACAGCCAGATCCCGGTGAAGCGCCTGGCCGACTGGTTGCAGGTCAAGCAGGCCGTGCCGGCCTCCGGTGATATTGCCTACCAGCTGCAGCTCATGCTGGGTGCCGACAGCCAGCTTCGCGTCGACTCCGACCTCAAGGGTGTCGACATCGACCTGCCGGCGCCCTTTGGCAAAACACGCCCTGTGGCGCGCCCGACCGTATTCGTGATGAACCTGCAGGGCCGGGAACGCCGCTTCGACGTCACCTATGCCGATCTGGCCAGTTTTGCCTATGCAGCTCCGCCCGCCGACCTGGCCAATGGTCGGGGCGAGTTGCTGGTCGGCTCTGGTACGCCGCAGATGCCCACAACCCAGGGGCTGCGAGTCCGTGGCGCGTTGCCGACCCTGGATCTGGAGCCCTGGCAGCAGCAGGCCGAGCAATACACCGGTGGCGATCCGGGTGGCACTGCCAGCCAGTTGATCAATGCGGTCGACCTGCAGGTCGGCACGCTCAATGGCTTCGGTCAGCAACTCGACCAGGCGCATGTGCAACTCAACCGCAGCCCCAGCGCCTGGCATCTTGCCCTGGCCAGCCAACAGATCACCGGCAAGGTCGATGTGCCCGATGGCAAGGCGACCCCGATCAACGTCGACCTCGATACCGTGCGCCTGCCGCCGGTCGATCCGAACGCGGTCAAGGCCGACAACCCGGTGGAAGCACCAGACCCTTTGGCCAATGTCGACCCACGCAAGATACCCGCGGTGAATGTCAGGATCCGCCAGCTGTTGCAGGGCGAAGAGTTGATCGGCAGCTGGTCGCTGAAGCTGCGCCCAACGTCCAAGGGTGTCGCCCTCAACGATCTCGACCTGGGTCTCAAGGGCTTGATGCTGCACGGCGCGGGCACATGGGAAGGCGCGCCGGGAGCCTCCAGCACGTGGTTCCGCGGGCGCTTGCAAGGCAAGAACCTGGCCGATGTGCTGCAGGCGTGGAAATTTGCCCCGACCGTGACCAGCGAGTCGTTCCACCTCGATGCCGATGGTCGCTGGCCGGGTTCGCCGGCCTGGGTCGGGCTCAAGCGTTTTTCCGGCAACCTGGACGCTACTTTGCGTGATGGTCAGTTCGTCGAGGTCGAGGGCGGCGCCCAGGCTCTGCGCGTGTTCGGCCTGCTCAACTTCAATGCCATCGGCCGTCGCCTGCGCCTGGATTTCTCCGATGTGCTGGGCAAGGGTTTGAGCTACGATCGAGTCAAAGGCCTGCTGGTGGCCAGCGAAGGCGTCTATGTGACGCGTACCCCGATCACCCTGCGCGGTCCCACCACCGACATCGATCTGGACGGTACCCTGGACATGGTCCGCGACGGCGTCAACGCCAAGGTGCAGGTTGCCCTGCCGATCACCAACAGCCTGCCGCTGGCGGCGGTTCTGGTCGGCGCGCCGGTGGTGGGTGGCGCCTTGTTTGTGGTGAACAAGCTGCTGGGCGACCGCGTGGCGCGCTTCGCCAGTGTGCAGTACCGCATCGAGGGTTCCTGGAAGGATCCGCAGATGACCCTGGTCAAGCCCTTCGGCGGCTGAGGGCGCGGTGGCCGTCGCCCGGTATCGGACTGTCGGCGGGGCTCCGGTATTGAAAAAGTGTCCGGGCGGACGCATGTATTGAGCATCCGTCACCGACATCCGAATTGCGCGGGCCGCTTCCGGCCACCCGCGCGCAGTCATTTGCGCAGGACGCCACGCGTCCTGCGAGCACTTTCCCACGCAGTACGCGAAGCGTCCTGTGAGCTTTTTCTACGCAGTACGTCAAGCGTCCTGCGAGCTTTTTCTACGCAGTACGTCGAGCGTCCTGCGAACACTTTCCCACGCAGTACGCCAAGCGTCCTGCGAACAGCGCGGAGTAAATATGAGCCAGATGTTATCCACCGTCAGCGAACACCTGCTGGCACCCGGCGGCCTCACGCTGGACAGCCTGCAGTCGGTGTTGGGCGAGTTGGCCGGCCCCGGTATAGACGCCGCCGACCTGTATTTCCAGGGTCAGATTTCCGAGTCCTGGGCGCTGGAAGACGGCATCGTCAAGGAAGGCAGCTTCAACCTCGATCAGGGCGTGGGCGTGCGCGCTCAGTCCGGTGAGAAGACCGGGTTCGCCTACAGCAACGCCATCACTCAGGACGCTCTGGTGCAGGCCGCGCGTGCGGCCCGCTCGATTTCCCGCGCTGGCCAGAACGGCCGCGTGCAGGCGTTCAGCAGTCCTGTGGTCAGCCAGTTGTACGGTCCCGACAACCCACTGGAGGTCCTGACCCGCGCCGAGAAAGTCGACCTGCTCAAGCGTGTCGACGCCGCCACCCGCGCGCTGGACCCGCGTATCCAGCAAGTCACCGTCAGCATGGCCGGTGTCTGGGAAAGAATTCTCGTCGCTGCAGCCGATGGCAGCCTGGCCGCCGACGTGCGTCCACTGGTGCGCTTCAATGTCAGTGTGATCGTCGAGCACAATGGGCGTCGCGAGCGCGGCGGCCACGGTGGCGGTGGCCGCACCGATTACCGTTACTTCCTGGCCGAAGACCGTGCCATGGGCTACGCCCGCGAAGCGCTGCGCCAGGCGCTGGTCAACGTCGAGGCGGTGGCGGCGCCGGCCGGTACCATGCCGGTGGTGATGGGTGCGGGCTGGTCCGGCGTGCTCCTGCACGAAGCGGTCGGGCACGGCCTGGAAGGCGATTTCAACCGCAAGGGCAGCTCGGCCTACAGCGGCCGCGTGGGCGAGAAGGTCGCCTCCAGCCTGTGCACCATCGTCGACGATGGCACCCTGGCCGGGCGTCGCGGTTCACTGAGCGTCGATGACGAAGGCACGCCTACGCAGTGCACCACCCTGATCGAAAACGGCGTGCTCAAGGGCTACATGCAGGACAAGCTCAATGCGCGTCTGATGGGCGTGGCCGCCACAGGCAACGGTCGTCGCGAATCCTATGCGCACCTGCCCATGCCGCGGATGACCAATACCTACATGCTGGCGGGCGAAAGCGACCCGGCCGAAATCATCGCCTCGGTGAAGAAGGGCATCTATTGCGCCAACCTGGGTGGCGGGCAGGTGGATATCACCAGCGGCAAGTTCGTCTTCTCGACCAGCGAAGCCTACCTTATCGAAGACGGCAAGATCACCACGCCGGTCAAGGGCGCTACGCTGATCGGGAACGGTCCGGAGGCAATGAGCAGGGTTTCCATGGTCGGCAACGACCTGTCGCTCGACAGTGGCGTAGGTACCTGCGGCAAGGATGGGCAGTCGCTGCCCGTGGGCGTGGGCCAGCCGACCTTGAAGATCGACGCGATCACCGTGGGCGGTACCGGCGCCTGAAGCGGATGACAGGCAGGCCGGGCGGCCTGCCTTCAGGCGTATCAGCGCAAGCCGCGTTGAGTTTCGTCCAGCTCGCGGATGTACTTGAAGATCTTGCGCGTGGTGGCAGGCGGTTTGTTGTGCGCCGTCTCGTGCTGGGCCTGGCGAACCAGGTTGCGCAGATGCTGACGATCGGTTTCCGGGTACTCGGCGAAAAACGCTTCCAGCACTTGGTCCGGGCCGGCTACCAGCCGATCACGCCAGCGCTCCAGGTTGTGGAAGCGTTCGTTGTATTGCCGGGTGGAAGCGTCCACCTGGTCGAGCAGCACCAAAATGGCGTCGATGTCCTGATCGCGCATCAGTTTGCCGATGAACTGGATGTGGCGTTTGCGCGCGATGTTGGCAGTGTGCTTGGAAGCATCGGCCAGCGCCCGGCGCAGGCCATCGGTCAAGGGCAGGCGATCGAGCATGTCCGGCTTGAGCGTGATAAGCCGCTCGCCCAGATCGGTCAGCGCATGCAGCTCGCGTTTGACCTGAGTTTTGCTTTTTCCCTCGTCGAGGGAGTCGTCGTAAGAATCAACCATGGGGGCAGTCCGCAAATAAACGCCGCCATGATAACCAGTCGGGGGCCGCTTGTCTGGCCCGGCCGTAGATCGGCCCGCCCCGAACCCGAATTTGATTGGAGAACACCATGAACGCACCCCAGAGCGTCGGCCCGCAGGCATTGCCAGTCCTGCAGGAGCAAGTGCAGCAGATCATCGATGAAGCCAAGCGTCAGGGGGCCAGCGCCTGTGAGGTGGCCGTGTCGCTGGAGCAGGGCTTGTCCACATCGGTGCGCCAGCGCGAAGTCGAGACCGTCGAATTCAACCGCGACCAGGGTTTCGGCATCACCCTGTACGTCGGCCAGCGGAAGGGCTCGGCCAGCACCTCGGCGAGCGGTCCGCAGGCCATTCGTGAAACCGTCGCTGCAGCCCTGGCGATCGCCAAGCACACCTCCGAGGATGAAAGCTCGGGCCTGGCCGACGCCGCTCTGATGGCCCGCGAGCAGCCCGATTTCGACCTTTACCACGCCTGGGACATCACGCCCGAGCAGGCCATCGAGAAAGCCCTGGCCTGCGAAGCCGCAGCCTTCGACGCCGAGCCCTTGATCAAGAATGCCGACGGCACCACGCTCAACACTCACCAGGGCTGCCGCGTGTATGGCAACAGCCACGGCTTCATCGGTGGCTATGCATCGACGCGACACAGCTTGAGCTGCGTGATGATCGCCGAAGCCAACGGGCAGATGCAGCGCGACTACTGGTACGACGTAAGTCGCCAGGGCGAGTTGCTGGCCGATGCCGCTTCCATCGGTCAGCGCGCCGCGCAACGCGCTGCCGCCCGTCTCGGTGCACGGCCGGTGCCGACGTGCGAGGTGCCGGTATTGTTTTCGGCCGAACTGGCCGGGGGGCTGTTCGGAAATTTCCTCGCGGCGATCTCCGGTGGCAACCTGTACCGCAAATCCTCGTTCCTGGAAGGGGCGATGGGCCAGCGGCTGTTCCCCGAGTGGCTGACCCTGGACGAGCGTCCGCACCTGATGCGCGCCATGGGCAGCGCGGCATTCGACGGCGACGGCCTGGCAACCTACGCCAAGCCGTTCGTAGAGAATGGCGAGCTGGTGTCCTATGTGTTGAGTACCTATTCGGGCCGCAAACTCGGCTTGCCCAGTACGGCCAACTCCGGTGGCGTGCACAACCTGTTCGTAACCCATGGCGACGAAGACCAGAAAGCGCTGCTGCGCCGCATGGGCCGCGGCTTGCTGGTGACCGAACTGATGGGCCATGGCCTGAACATGGTGACCGGCGACTACTCGCGCGGTGCGGCCGGGTTCTGGGTCGAGAATGGCGAGATCCAGTTTCCGGTCCAGGAAGTGACCATCGCCGGCAACATGCGTGACATGTTCAAGCAGATCGTCGCCGTGGGCAACGATCTGGAACTGCGCAGCAACATCCGCACCGGCTCGGTGCTGATCGAGCGCATGACGGTCGCCGGTAGCTGATCCCGTTGCCCGGCCCTTCAGGTCGGGCAATCTGTGCAGCGATGCTTGTTTTGATTCTCAATATCAATCAATAATAAAACTCATTATCGCTGATGAGTGTCGATCATGCTCGGCAAGTTGAACGAGGCCAGGTTGAAGGGCGCTGGCCCGCCACCCGATCGAGGTGGCCGCGGCCAACCCGATCATCGGATATCGGCAAGCTGTCCAGATTGCCGAGCTAGCCTACAGGGAAGGTCGGCCGATGATTGATGTGGCGCTGGAACACATGGACTTGCGTCGCGAACAGCTCGGCGACGTGCTCGACCCGGAAAAGCTCACCGCTGGCGGTATCTGACCGCTGGGCAACCGCTGGGAGACATCCGCCATGCA
The DNA here is from genome assembly GCF_014841915.1 of Pseudomonas sp. CFBP 13727. NCBI lineage: Bacteria > Pseudomonadati > Pseudomonadota > Gammaproteobacteria > Pseudomonadales > Pseudomonadaceae > Pseudomonas > Pseudomonas sp. CFBP 13727. The sequence goes on along the minus strand of NZ_JACYUT010000001.1, from coordinate 1,483,000 downwards.
GCACTGGAAACGAATCACGGAGACGGCCAATGCCAGCTTTGTCCGGGGCGAGCTGATCGAGGCGCGCGAGCATTACCTGCAGGCCCTGGCATGGGCCCAGGTGCTGTTCGAGCGCTGGGCGGATGTCGACGAAGCAGTGGCCGCCTGTGTCATCTCCCACCACAACCTTGCCGACCTGCACCTGCAGTTGCATCAACCCGAAGAAAGCGCAGAGTACCTGTGCGCCATTCATGAACGCCTGCTGCGTGCGACCGAGGATCCTCGGCTGCCGCCTGCGCTGCGCGAGGCGGCCCTGCGCCACGCCAGCAAGACCTACGCCGAGTTGCTCGGCTTCACTCGCCAGCATGGCGAATACCCCCGTACCCACCGGTTGCTGTGTAGCGCCGCCGAAACCGACGTTGCGCCAGTCGTCACGCAACCCGATAACCTTCCCTACGGAGTTCACTGAAAATGCCTTATACCCTGCCTGCCTTGTCGTATGCCTACGATGCCCTGGAGCCGCACATCGATGCTGCGACCATGGAAATCCACCACACCAAGCACCACCAGACCTACATTACCAACGTCAATGCCGCCATCGAGGGCACCGAATACGCCGAGTGGCCCGTTGAAAAGCTGGTCGCCTCGGTCAAGCAGCTGCCGGAAAACCTGCGCGGCGCCGTCACCAACCACGGCGGCGGCCATGCCAACCACAGCCTGTTCTGGGAAGTCATGTCGCCCAACGGTGGCGGTCAGCCGCAGGGCAGCGTGGCTCAGGCCATCGAAACCGAGCTGGGTGGGTTCGATGCCTTCAAGGAAGCGTTCACCAAAGCCGCGCTGAGCCGCTTCGGCAGTGGCTGGGCCTGGCTCAGCGTCACCCCGGAAAAGAAGCTGGTGGTGGAGAGCAGCGGCAACCAGGACAGCCCATTGATGAATGGCAACACGCCGATTCTGGGCCTGGACGTCTGGGAGCACGCCTACTACCTCAAGTACCAGAACCGTCGGCCTGAATACATCAATGCGTTCTACAACGTGGTCGATTGGGCCAATGTCGAGAAGCGCTACCAAGCCGCCGTGAACTGAGCCCCGCGCCATGGGATCGCAGGCCTTCGCGCTGGTCAGTGTTCGCCGCTTTCGCCTGGCGCTGGGCACGTTGCTGTTATTGGCAGGCGCGGCCCTGCTGGTAGGCGAGCTGCTAGCCTGGCTCGACCTCGAGCCGCGCATCCTGCGTGCGCTCCAAGGCGGTGCCATCTGTGCCTTGGGCACGGCTCTGGGCGCGGTCCCGGTATTGGTCATTCGCAGCATGCCCGTTGCGGTGGCCGATACATTGCTGGGTTTCGGCGCGGGCGTGATGCTGGCAGCCACTGCGTTCTCGCTGATCATTCCCGGCCTGGATGCGGCAGCGGCCATCGGTTTCTCACGCTGGGGCGCTGGTGGCCTGATGAGCCTGGGCATCATGTCTGGAGCGTTCTGCCTGTATCTGGTGGACCGGAGGGTTTCCGGAGTCACACCGGACTATCTGGTGGGCAGCACGCAGCAGCCTGTGATCCCTGCACGTATCTGGATCTTCGTGATCGCCATCGTCGCTCACAACATCCCCGAGGGCATGGCCATCGGCGTGTCGGCTGGCGGCGGCATGCACGATGCCGACAGCCTGGCGATGGGCATTGCCCTGCAGGACGTCCCCGAGGGTCTGGTGATTGCGCTGGTACTGGCAGGTGCCGGAATGGCGCGCTACAAAGCTTTCCTGATTGGCGCCGCGTCTGGGCTGGTCGAGCCGGTATTCGCCGTGCTCTGTGCCTGGCTGGTGCGTATGGGCGAGCTGTTACTGCCCCTGGGCCTGGCCTTCGCGGCCGGCGCGATGCTGCTGGTAGTGACCCATGAGATCATTCCCGAGTCACGCAGCAATGGTCATCACAAGTTGGCGAGCCTGGGCCTGTGTGTAGGGTTCTGCCTGATGATGGTCATGGACACTGCGCTGTCTTGACCCCTGAACCCAGAACCTGACGTAGCGCAGTACTCGACTGCCGCTACCGGGTTCTGCTTCTCGGCCGCTGGCTGGCTTTACTCGCCTTCGTCGAACTTGTCGTTGATCAGTTTGACGATGGCATCGAGCGCCTGCTGATCCTGCTCGCCTTCGGTGTGCAGGTGAATGGTGGTGCCTTTTCCGGCAGCCAACATCATTACACCCATGATGCTCTTGCCGTCGACCAAAGCTTCCGGCGTACGGCCAACACGTACCTGGCAGGGAAAGCGTCCCGCCACGCCGACAAATTTCGCTGCGGCGCGGGCGTGCAGGCCGAGCTTGTTGATGATTTCTACTTGGAGGGCGGGCATTGCGCGGGGGATCCTTTCAGCTGAGGTCGCGATGGCGAACCTGGACGTTCTTGAGCGACTGCTGCAGCAATCGGCCCAGGCGCTCGGTCAAGTATACCGAGCGATGATGCCCGCCTGTACAGCCGATGGCGATGGTGACATAGGCACGGCTGCTGGCAGCGAAGCGCGGCAGCCATTTGAGCAGGTAGGAGGAGATGTCCTGATACATCTCTTCGACGTCCGGCTGGGCCGCCAGGTATTCGGCGACCGGGGCGTCGAGCCCGGACTGTTCTCGCAGCTCCGGCTTCCAGTAGGGGTTGGGCAGGCAGCGCACGTCGAACACAAGGTCGGCGTCTATGGGCATGCCGCGCTTGAATCCGAATGACTCCACCAGAAAGGCCGTACCAGGCTCTGGCTTGTTCAGCAGCCGGACCTTGATGGCATCGCGCAGCTGGTAGAGGTTCAGGTTGGTCGTGTTGATCTTGAGGTCGGCCAGATCGACGATGGGCCCGAGCAGGTCGCTTTCGACGCGAATGGCCTCGGCCAGCGAGCGGCTCTCGTTGCTCAGCGGGTGGCGGCGACGGGTTTCGGAAAAACGCTTGAGCAGCGTTTCTTCGTCGGCGTCCAGGTACAGCACATCGCAATTGATGTGCTTGGCCCGTACTTCGGCCAGCAGTTGGGGAAAACGTGATAAATGGCTGGGCAGGTTGCGCGCATCGATCGACACCGCTACCTGCGGCTGTGCCAGCTCGGTGTGGATCAGGGCACGCTCTGCCAGTTCGGGCAGCAACCCGGCCGGCAGGTTGTCGATGCAATAGAAACCGTTGTCTTCGAGAACATCCAGGGCAGTGCTCTTGCCTGAGCCTGAGCGGCCACTGACGATGATCAAACGCATGGTTAATGACCGCTCTGTTCGTCCAGTACCACTTGGTACAAGGCTTGATTGCTGGGCGCCGAACGCAGTTTCTCACGCACTTCCTTGCGATCGAGCATGCTGGCGATCTGGCGGAGCAACTCCAGGTGGGCATCGGTGGCCGCTTCGGGTACCAGAAGCACGAACAGCAGATCCACGGGAGCACCGTCGATGGCGTCGTAGTCGATCGGGGCGCTGAGGTGGATGAGGGCGCTGACGGGTGTATCGCAGCCCTTCAGGCGACAATGCGGGATGGCAATGCCGTTGCCGAATCCAGTCGAGCCCAGTTTTTCACGGGCAACGAGCGCTTCGAATACCGTTTGGGTATCCAGCGTGGGCACTTCGCGACCGATCAGCTCGGCGATGTTTTCGAGTGCTTTCTTCTTGCTGCCGCCCGGCACGTTCACGCATGAACGGCCGGGGGTCAGGATGGTTTCTAGTCGGATCATGAGTGGGGAGTGTCAGCGAGCAGTCGCGCCTTGCAGCAGACTTTGCTGTTTTTCCTTATGCTTTTTGAGTTGGCGATCCAGCTTGTCGGTAAGCAGGTCGATGGCCGCGTACATGTCGTCATGTTCGGCGTTGGCAACCACCTCACCACCGGGTATGCGCAGGGTGGCTTCGATTTTCTGTTTGAGCTTCTCGACCTCCATGATCACCTGAACGTTGGTGATCTTGTCGAAATGACGTTCGAGCCGCTCGAGTTTTTCCCCGATGTAGGTTCGCAGGGGTTCGGTCACATCCAGTTGGTGTCCACTGATGTTGACTTGCATACCGCTTCTCCTTATTGCCATTGCATAAAGAAGCAGGCTTGGGTGCCTGCCACTGGAACGCTGTGGCACATCGCAGGGCTACATCAACCGCTTGCGTTCGCTGGACGGCGCAATCCCGAGGGATTCGCGATACTTGGCGACCGTTCGGCGGGCTACCTGGATGCCTTGTGCCTCCAGTAAACCAGCGATCTTGCTGTCACTCAACGGCTTTTTCTGATTTTCGGCCGCGACCAGTTTCTTGATGATCGCGCGGATCGCCGTGGAGGAGCATTCGCCACCTTCCGAGGTACTGACATGGCTCGAGAAAAAGTATTTCAGCTCGTATATGCCACGGGGTGTATGCATGTATTTCTGCGTGGTCACCCGTGAAATGGTCGATTCGTGCATGCCCACCGCCTCGGCGATGTCGTGCAGCACCAGAGGCTTCATGGCCTCGTCGCCATAGTCGAGGAAGCCGCGCTGGTGCTCGACGATCTGCGTCGCCACCTTCATCAGGGTCTCGTTACGGCTCTGCAGGCTCTTGATGAACCAGCGCGCTTCCTGCAGCTGGTTGCGCATGAAGGTGTTGTCGGCGCTGGTATCGGCGCGCCGCACGAAACCGGCGTACTGCGGATTGACTCGCAGGCGTGGCACGGACTCCTGATTGAGCTCGACCAGCCAGCGGTCGCTGTCCTTGCGCACGATGACATCGGGCACGACGTATTCCGGCTCGCTGGATTCGATCTGCGAGCCGGGCCGCGGATTGAGGCTCTGCACCAGCTCGATGACCTGGCGCAGCTCGTCTTCCTTGAGCTTCATGCGGCGCATCAACTGGCTGTAGTCGCGCGAGCCGAGCATGTCGATGAAGTCGCTGACCAGGCGCTGGGCTTCGGCCAGCCAACGGGTCTTGGGCGGCAGCTGGCGCAGCTGCAGCATCAGGCATTCGCTCAGGTTGCGGGCGCCAATGCCAGCGGGCTCGAACTGCTGGATGCGGTGCAGCACCGCTTCGATCTCATCCAGCTCGATGTCCAGTTCGGGATCGAAAGACTCGCAGATTTCCTGCAGCGTCTCGTCCAGGTAACCCTGGTTGTTGATGCAGTCGATGATGGTCACGGCGATCAGCCGATCGGTGTCGGACATGGGCGCCAGGTTCAGCTGCCACAACAGATGCGTCTGCAGGCTCTCGCCGACCGATGTGCGCGTGGTGAAGTCCCACTCGTCGTCATCGTTGCTCGGCAGGCTGCTGGCGCTGGTCTGGTAGATGTCTTCCCAGGCGGTGTCCACAGGCAGTTCGCTGGGGATGCGCTCGTTCCAGTCGCCTTCCTCGAGGTTGTCGACCGTAGGCGCGGATTCCTGGAAGCTCGGCTCCTGGATTTCCTGGGGCGGTGTCTGCTCGACCTTGTCGGCCAGCGGGTCGCTGTTGTCGAAGTCGTCGCCTTCTTCCTGGCGTTCGAGCATGGGATTGGATTCCAGCGCTTCCTGAATCTCCTGTTGGAGGTCCAGGGTCGATAGCTGGAGAAGGCGGATGGCCTGTTGCAACTGCGGTGTCATCGTCAGTTGCTGGCCCATACGTAGGACGAGCGATGGTTTCATGGCAGGAACTTAACACCTTGGTCGCCGGCGCGAAGCGCCTTCTACTACGGGTACCGAAGCACCCGGCTTATGTCGTAAGCAAATTATATGCCTGAAACCTGAGTGTTTGCCTAGGGCGCCATGAAAATTAATGCCCGTGGGAGGGCGCTGGCGCCCTCGGGCCTTACAAGCGGAACTCGTGGCCCAGGTAGACTTCGCGCACCAGATCGTTGGCCAGAATGGTCTGGGCATCGCCTTCGGCAATCAGCTGGCCGTCGTTGACGATGTAGGCCGTTTCGCAGATATCCAGGGTCTCGCGGACGTTGTGGTCGGTGATCAATACGCCGATGCCCTTAGTCTTGAGGTGGTGGATGATCTGCTTGATGTCGCCGACCGAAATCGGATCGACACCGGCGAAGGGTTCGTCGAGCAGGATGAACTTGGGTGCGGTGGCCAGGGCGCGGGCGATCTCCACGCGGCGACGTTCACCCCCCGAAAGGCTCATGCCCAGGTTGTCGCGGATGTGCGTGATGTGGAATTCCTGCAGCAGGCCTTCGAGTTCTGCAAGCCGAGCCGTGGCATCGAGTTCCTTGCGGGTTTCCAGAATGGCCATGATGTTGTCGGCCACCGACAGCTTGCGGAAGATCGAGGCCTCCTGCGGCAGGTAACCGATGCCGGAGCGGGCGCGGCCATGCATCGGCTGGTGACTGACGTCCAGGTCGTCGATGAGCACGCGGCCCTGATCGGCCTGCACCAGGCCGACGATCATGTAGAAACAGGTGGTCTTGCCGGCCCCGTTGGGGCCCAGCAGGCCGACGATCTGCCCGCTTTCGATGGACAGGCTGACGTCGCGTACGACTTGCCGGCTCTTGTAGCTTTTGGCCAGGTGCTGCGCTTTCAGAACTGCCATTACTGGGCCTTCTGCGGTGCGTCGGATTTCTTCTTCGGCTGGATCACCATGTCGATGCGCGGACGAGGCGTGGTGACCTTGCTGCCCGTGGCACGGCCGGCGTTGACCACCTGGCGCACGGTGTCGTAGACGATCTTCTCGCCTTCGGACGTGTTGCCGTCGTTGATGACCTTGGCCTTGTCGATCAGCACGATGCGGTTCTGCGCCGCGAAGTACTGGATGGTCATGCCGTAGGCCTGAACGATGGGCTTGTCGGCGGCGGGTTTCTGCTCGTAGTAGGCCAGGTTGCCGACAGCAGTGAACACGTCCACGTCGCCCGTGGCATTGCGGGTGATGGTCACGGTATTGCCGGTGATCTTCATCGACCCCTGGGTAATGATCACATTGCCCTTGTAGGTCGCCACACCCTGTTTGTCGTCGAGCTGGGCATCGTCGGACTGGATATGAATGGGCTGATCGCGGTCAGTGGGCAGTGCCCAGGCGCTCGCGCTTCCCAGTGCTGCGCTCAGGCTGAGCAAAAAGGGGAGGGTTTTAACGAGCCTCATACTGTCCTCTTACGTTGGACAGCAAGTTGATCTTGCTGTCATTCAGATACGCTTTCATGCCCTTGGCCGTCGACACGCCACCGGCGCCGTCGATTCTAACGTCTTGGTCGGTCTGCGCATATTGCTTCTGTGGGAAAACGGTCATGCGCGAGCTGGTGATCAGCGTAGCGCGGCTTTTCTGATCGGTACGCGCGATGCGCACCGAATCGATCAGCTCGACTTCGCTGCCATCGGGATTGACTTCGCCACGGTCGCTGGTCACGTGCCATGGATAGACGGTTCCGCGGTACAGCTGCATGTCGGGCTTGGTCAGCAAAGTGACCTGCGACGTCTTCACGTGCTCGACCTTGTCGGCGGTCATGTCGTACTGCACGCCGCCATCGGGCAGGTATTGCCGAGCCTTCGCGTTGATAGCGTAGTAATCGATCTGGCTTTCGTCGACGGCTGCCGTGGGCTGGTCGAGGAAGCGCTCCGGGCTGATGTCCCAGTAGCCGATGGCGGCGAACAGCAGCCCCAGCACACCCAGGATGACGATATTGCGGATTTTCTTGTTCAGCATGTCAGGCCCTACAGGTAGGCGGCGCGGGCCGCTTCGAGATTGCCCTGGGCATCGAGGATCAGCTCGCAGAACTCGCGTGCCGCCCCGAAGCCGCCACTGGCCTGGGTCACACCGTCGGCATGCTGGCGCACGAAGGCATTGGCATTGGCCACTGCCATGCCCAGGCCCACCCGGCGAATCACCGGCAGGTCAGGCAGGTCGTCGCCCAGGTAAGCCACATGTTCATAGCTCAGGCCGAGTTCGGCGAGCAGTCCGTCGAGCACCACGAGTTTGTCTTCACGGCCCTGAAAGAGGTGGGCGATGCCCAGGTTTTTGGCACGCCGCTCCACCACCGGGCTCTTGCGACCGGTGATGATGGCCGTGGTCACGCCACTGTTGATGAGCATCTTGATGCCCTGACCATCCAGCGTGCTGAAGCTTTTGAACTCGCTGCCGTCTTCCAGGAAATACAGGCGGCCATCGGTCAGTACGCCGTCAACGTCGAATACGGCCAGCTTGATGGCCTTGCCTCGCTGCAGGAGGTCGTTGCTGCCAGTCTCGGGCATTGCACCATTCTCGGTCATTACATGACTCCCGCGCGCAGCAGATCGCCAAGGTTGAAGGCGCCTACCGGACAGTCTTGATCGTCAACCACGATCAGTGAGTTGATCTTGTTGTCTTCCATGATCTTCAGCGCCTCGGCAGCCAGCATGTCGGCGCGAGCCGTCTTGCCGTGGGAAGTCATGACGTCTTCGATTCGAGTGCTGTGGACATCGATGGTGCGATCCAATGTGCGCCGCAGATCGCCGTCGGTGAAGATCCCGGCGAGGCGGCCATCGGCTTCCAGGATGGCGGTCATGCCCAGGCCCTTGCGGGTCATTTCCATCAGGGCATCGCGCAGCAGCGTACCGCGCGCCACCTGTGGCAGCGCAGTGCCGGTGTGCATCACGTGCTCAACCTTGAGCAGCAGGCGTCGGCCCAGCGCTCCGCCGGGATGGGAGAAGGCGAAGTCTTCGGCCGTGAAGCCGCGCGCCTCGAGCAGGGCAATGGCCAGCGCATCGCCCAGCACCAGGGTAGCGGTGGTGGAGGAGGTCGGCGCCAGGTTCAGCGGGCAGGCCTCCTGGGCGACGCGCGCGTCGAGATTGACCTCGGCAGCCTGGGCCAGGGGTGAGTCGGGGTTGCCGGTCATGCTGATCAGCGGAATGCCCATGCGTTTTATCAAAGGCAGCAAAGTGACGATCTCCGCTGTCGAACCGGAGTTGGACAGGGCCAGGATGATGTCCTGGCGAGTGATCATGCCCATGTCGCCATGGCTGGCCTCGGCAGGATGCACGAAGAACGCCGGGGTGCCGGTGCTGGCCAGGGTCGCGGCGATCTTGTTGCCGATATGGCCGGACTTGCCCATGCCCAGCACGATCACGCGGCCGTTGCTTTCGAGGATCAATTCGCAGGCGCGCACGAAATCGGCGTCGATGTGGGCAAGCAGGCCCTCTACCGCTTCGATTTCGAGACGTATGGTGCGGTGCGCGGATTGGATCAGGTCGCTGGTCTGGCTCATGGCGAAAATCGGTAGGCCCGGTGAAAAGGCGGCGATTATAGCGGGAATGGACGTGCGACTCACCTGCCTATTTCGCGGCCCCGGTAAATCGATGGTACGTTTCGCCAATGGATCAATCTTGGGCGGCACGTGTCTGCAATGCTATAGTTCGCCGCTTGTTCGGCCTGTCCGCGCCAAGTGTCTTCGGTCAGAAGATGAGCGTCCGAGGGTAAGGTTGCACTGCAAGGAGTTTAAATGAGTGCCGATAGCGCCTACGCGGTCGAGCTGAAAGGGGTTTCCTTCAAGCGCGGTGCGCGGAGCATTTTCAACGACGTCGATATCCGCATTCCTCGCGGCAAGGTCACCGGTATCATGGGGCCTTCAGGTAGCGGCAAGACCACGCTCCTGCGTTTGATGGGCGCGCAACTGCGGCCCAGCGGCGGCGAAGTGTGGGTCAATGGCCAGAACCTGCCCAAACTCTCGCGCAGCGATCTGTTCGATGCGCGCAAGCACATGGGCGTGCTGTTCCAGAGCGGCGCGCTGTTCACCGACCTGGACGTGTTCGAAAACGTGGCCTTCCCGCTGCGCGTGCACACCGACCTGCCCGAAGACATGATCCGCGACATCGTTCTGATGAAGTTGCAGGCCGTTGGCCTGCGCGGTGCCATCGAACTGATGCCGGACGAACTGTCCGGGGGCATGAAGCGCCGGGTCGCGCTGGCCCGCGCCATCGCCATGGACCCGCAGATATTGATGTACGACGAGCCGTTCGTCGGTCAGGACCCGATCGCCATGGGCGTACTGGTGCGGCTGATCCGCCTGCTCAACGACGCCCTGGGTATCACCAGCATCGTGGTGTCCCACGACCTGGCGGAAACCGCGAGCATCGCCGACTACATCTATGTCGTGGGTGATGGCCAGGTGCTTGGTCATGGCACGCCAGAAGCCTTGATGGGGTCGGACAATCCGCGCGTCCGCCAATTCATGAAGGGCGATCCCGACGGCCCCGTGCCTTTTCATTTTTCCGCGCCCGACTACCGCGCCGATCTGCTGGGGAAGCGTTGATGCGCAAGAAATCAATCATGGAACGCGTGCGCCTGTTTGGCCGCTCGGCCATCGACATGGTCGGCATCCTGGGGCGTTCCGGGCTGTTCCTCGGCCACGCGCTGGTGGGCCGCGGCGGCATCGGTGGCGGCTTCCAGCTGCTGATCAAGCAATTGTATTCGGTGGGCGTCATGTCCCTGCTGATCATCGTCGTGTCCGGCGTGTTCATCGGCATGGTGCTGGCGCTGCAGGGCTTCAGCATTCTGGCCAAGTACGGGTCGGAGCAGGCGGTCGGGCAAATGGTCGCGCTGACATTGCTGCGTGAACTCGGACCTGTGGTCACCGCTCTATTGTTCGCCGGTCGTGCAGGTTCTGCATTGACGGCCGAGATCGGCAACATGAAGTCGACCGAGCAGTTGTCGAGCCTGGAGATGATCGGCGTCGACCCGCTCAAGTACATCGTTGCGCCAAGGCTGTGGGCCGGTTTCATTTCCCTGCCGTTGCTGGCGATGATTTTCAGCGTCGTCGGTATCTGGGGTGGATCCTGGGTCGCCGTCGATTGGCTGGGCGTCTATGAAGGATCGTTCTGGGCCAACATGCAGAACAGCGTGAGCTTCACCGATGACGTGCTCAACGGTGTGATCAAGAGCCTGGTATTCGCTTTCGTCGTCACCTGGATCGCCGTGTTCCAGGGTTATGACTGTGAACCCACGTCCGAGGGCATCAGCCGCGCTACCACCAAGACCGTGGTCTACGCGTCGCTGGCCGTCCTGGGCCTGGACTTTATTCTGACCGCCCTGATGTTTGGAGATTTCTGATGCAAAACCGATCAATGGAAGTCGGAGTCGGCCTGTTCCTTCTGGCCGGCATCCTGGCTTTGCTGCTGTTGGCCTTGCGTGTCAGTGGTCTGTCCACCAGCGCGAACACCGAGAGCTACAAACTTTATGCCTATTTCGACAATATCGCCGGTTTGACTGTCAGAGCGAAGGTGACCATGGCCGGTGTGACCATCGGCAAGGTCACGGCTATCGATCTGGATCGCGACACCTTCACTGGCCGGGTGACCCTGCAGCTGGACAAGAAAGTGGACAATCTGCCCACTGACTCCACTGCTTCCATCCTGACCGCGGGCCTGCTGGGCGAGAAGTACATTGGTATCAGCGTGGGTGGCGAGGAAGCTTTGCTCACCGACGGCGGTACCATCCACGACACCCAGTCGTCCCTGGTGCTCGAAGACCTGATCGGCAAGTTCCTGCTCAACACAGTCAGCAAAGATGCCAAATAAGGAGTTATCCATGTTTTCGATCATGCGACGCAGCCTGCTGGTTCTGGTGGCTCTGCTACCGATGTGGGCCAACGCAGCCCCTGCGGTATCCGCACATCAGGTGGTACAGGGCGTCACCGACCGGCTGCTGTCGGATCTGGAAAAGAACCGTGAAACCTACCGCAGCAACCCTCAGGCTTTCTACGACGCGTTGAATTCCATCGTCGGTCCAGTCGTCGATGCCGAAGGCATATCGCGCAGCATCATGACCGTGAAGTACGCGAACCGGGCAACACCGGCGCAGAAAACGCGTTTCCAGGAAAATTTCAAGCGCAGCCTGATGCAGTTCTATGGCAACGCGTTGCTCGAATACAACAACCAGGGCATCACCGTTGGCCCGGCCAAGGATGAAAGTGGCACTCGTACCAGCGTCGACATGCAGGTCAAGGGCACTGGCGGAGCGGTGTATCCGGTTTCCTACACCCTGGAAAACCTGAACAACGAGTGGAAGGTGCGTAACGTCATCATCAATGGCATCAACATCGGCAAGCTGTTCCGCGACCAGTTCGCCGACAGCATGCAGCGCAACGGCAACGACCTGGACAAGACCATCGACGGTTGGGCGGGCGAAGTCGCCAAGGCCAAGGAAGTCACCGACAAAGCTGCCCCGACGAGCGCCCAGTGATGGATCAGGCTCGCGTCGAACTGGCCGGCGATCAGCTCAGTCTGGCCGGCGTGCTGGACTACCGCTCCGGCGCCGCCCTGCGCAAGCAGGGGCAGGCATTGATCCAGTCCAGCCCGGCCACGGCGCTGGTCATTGACTGCACTGCGGTCGAGAAATCCAGCAGCGTCGGCTTGTCCCTGCTGCTGGGCTTCATGCGCGATGCCGAGGCGGCCGGCAAGACCGTGCGGGTCCAGGCACTGCCCCACGATATGCGTCAGATCGCTCAGGTCACCGGCATGAGCGAATTCTTTTCACAGATTTGAGCGGCCCTCATCGAGGTCCTCTGGCCTGATCCCGTCGATACGGGGTTCGCAGTCGGGGGGCTTTTTTGTATGATGGCCGACCCGCGCGCACAGGGCGCCGATCGAGGTTGAGCATGCAGGCTGTAGAAGTGAAGGGTTTCCTTGAATCCAAGCTGCCGGGAGTGCAGGTGGAAGTCGAGGGCGAAGGCTGCAATTTCCAGCTGAACGTGATCAGTGACGAGCTGACCGCGCTTAGCCCGGTCAAGCGCCAGCAACAGATCTATGCTCATTTGAACCCATGGATCGCCGATGGCAGCATCCATGCGATCACCATGAAATTCTTCAGCAGCGCAGCCTGGGCTGAGCGTTCCTGAGCCATTCCGCGTCGAGACTCCAATGGACAAACTGATTATTACTGGCGGCGTTCGCCTTGATGGCGAAATTCGCATTTCCGGAGCGAAAAACTCCGCTCTGCCGATTCTGGCTGCCACCCTGCTGGCCGATGGGCCGGTAACGGTTGCCAACCTGCCGCACCTGCACGACATCACCACCATGATCGAGCTGTTCGGTCGCATGGGCATCGAGCCGGTGATCGACGAGAAGCTGGCGGTCGAGATCGATCCGCGCACCATCAAGACACTGGTTGCACCGTACGAGCTGGTCAAGACCATGCGCGCCTCGATCCTGGTGCTGGGCCCGATGGTCGCTCGCTTCGGCGAAGCGGAAGTGGCGCTGCCCGGTGGTTGCGCGATCGGCTCGCGTCCGGTCGACCTGCACATCCGCGGCCTCGAAGCCATGGGTGCGGTCATCGACGTGGAAGCCGGCTACATCAAGGCCAAGGCGCCGGAAGGTGGCCTGCGCGGCGCCAACTTCTTCTTCGACACGGTCAGTGTGACCGGTACCGAGAACATCATGATGGCCGCAGCCTTGGCCAATGGCCGCAGCGTCCTGCAGAACGCCGCGCGCGAGCCGGAAGTGGTCGATCTGGCCAACTTCATCAATGCCATGGGCGGCAACGTCCAAGGCGCCGGCACCGACACCATCACCATCGATGGTGTGAAGCGCCTGCACTCGGCGACCTACAAGGTCATGCCCGATCGCATCGAGACCGGTACCTACCTGGTGGCCGCCGCCTGCACAGGCGGCCGGGTCAAGGTCAAGGACACCGATCCGACCATTCTCGAAGCCGTGCTGGAAAAGCTTCGCGAGGCGGGCGCCGAGATCACCACCGGCGCCGACTGGATCGAACTGAACATGCATGGCAAGCGGCCCAAGGCGGTCAACGTGCGGACCGCGCCGTACCCGGCGTTCCCCACCGACATGCAGGCGCAGTTCATTTCGCTCAATGCCATTGCCGAAGGCACTGGCGCGGTCATCGAGACGATCTTCGAAAACCGTTTCATGCACGTCTACGAGATGCATCGCATGGGCGCGCAGATTCAGGTCGAGGGCAACACGGCCATCGTCACCGGCACCGAGAAGCTCAAGGGCGCACCGGTCATGGCGACCGACCTGCGGGCGTCGGCGAGCCTGGTGATTTCGGCGCTTACCGCCGAAGGCGACACCTTGATCGACCGCATCTACCACATCGACCGTGGCTACGAGTGCATCGAAGAAAAACTGCAGATGCTGGGCGCCAAGATCCGTCGCGTACCGGGCTGATGTGCGTGCAGGGCGCAGGGATGCGCCCGGTCGTTGCCAGAAACTTTCCTGTAAGGACTGACGTTTCCCATGTTGACCATTGCGCTGTCCAAAGGCCGCATTCTTGACGATACATTGCCGCTCCTGGCCGAGGCGGGCATCGTGCCCACCGAGAACCCGGACAAGAGCCGCAAGCTGATCATTCCCACGACCCAGGACGATGTACGCCTGCTGATCGTGCGCGCCACCGACGTGCCGACCTACGTCGAGCATGGTGCCGCCGACCTGGGTGTCGCCGGCAAGGACGTCCTGCTCGAATACAGCGGCCAGGGCCTGTACGAGCCCCTCGATCTGCAGATCGCCCAGTGCAAGCTCATGACGGCCGGCGCCATCGGCGCGGCCGAGCCAACCGGTCGGCTGCGTGTGGCCACCAAGTTCGTCAACGTTGCCAAGCGCTACTATGCCGAGCAGGGCCGCCAGGTCGATATCATCAAGCTCTACGGTTCCATGGAACTGGCGCCACTGGTGGGCCTGGCCGACAAGATCATCGACGTGGTCGACACCGGCAATACCCTGCGTGCCAACGGCCTGGAGCCCCAGGAACTGATCGCCCACATCAGCTCCCGGCTGGTGGTGAACAAAGCCTCCATGAAGATGCAGCACGCCCGCATCCAGGCGTTGATCGACACCCTGCGCAAGGCAGTGGAGTCGCGACACCGCGACTGATGCACCTGCGCAGGTCTGCAACCTGCACCCGTCTATCCGCATCATAGCCAAATAACTCAAGTGCCCATGTGGATCGATTGGTAATCTATCGGCGCTTGAGCAATTGCCATTATTTGAGGCCCGCCATGACCGTTTCCACTGCTATTCGCCGACTCGATGCCACTGATCCGGACTTCGCCCGCCATCTGGACCATCTGTTGAGCTGGGAAAGTGTGTCAGATGACTCGGTCAATCAGCGCGTGCTGGACATCATCAAGGCCGTGCGCGAGCGGGGCGACGCCGCGCTGGTCGAATTCACCGAGCGCTTCGATGGCCTGCAGGTCGCCTCGATGGCCGACCTGATCCTGCCGCGCGAGCGTCTCGAACTGGCCCTCACACGCATTACCGATGTGCAGCGCAACGCTCTGGAAACCGCCGCCGAGCGGGTGCGTCTCTACCATGAGAAGCAGAAGCAGGATTCCTGGAGCTACACCGAAGCCGACGGCACGGTGCTCGGCCAGAAGGTCACACCACTGGACCGCGCCGGCCTGTACGTGCCCGGCGGCAAGGCCTCCTACCCGTCATCGGTATTGATGAACGCCATTCCGGCAAAAGTGGCGGGCGTTACCGAGGTGGTCATGGTCGTGCCCACGCCCCGAGGCGAGGTCAACGAGCTGGTGTTGGCAGCGGCCTGCATTGCCGGCGTCGACCGAGTGTTCACTATCGGCGGCGCCCAGGCCGTTGCGGCCCTGGCCTATGGCACCGAAAGCGTGCCGCGCGTGGACAAGGTCGTGGGCCCCGGCAATATCTACGTGGCGACTGCCAAGCGCCATGTGTTCGGCCAGGTCGGTATCGACATGATCGCTGGCCCCTCGGAAATTCTGGTGGTCTGCGACGGCGGCACCGATCCGGACTGGATCGCCATGGACTTGTTCTCCCAGGCCGAACATGACGAAGACGCCCAGGCCATTCTGGTCAGCCCCGATGCCGAGTTCCTCGACAAGGTCGCGGCCAGTATCGACAAGTTGCTACCGACCATGGAACGCGCCGAGATCATCAGTACCTCGATCAATGGCCGGGGCGCGCTGATCAAGGTCCGGGACATGCAGCAGGCGATCGAGGTGGCCAACCGAATTGCCCCGGAACACCTGGAGTTGTCGGTCGAAGACCCGCAGGCCTGGCTGCCGCAGATCCGCCATGCGGGTGCCATCTTCATGGGGCGTCACACCAGCGAAGCGCTGGGCGACTACTGCGCCGGCCCCAACCACGTGCTGCCGACTTCGGGCACCGCGCGTTTTTCGTCGCCTTTGGGTGTCTACGATTTCCAGAAGCGTTCGTCGATCATCTTCTGCTCGGAGCAGGGCGCTTCCGAGCTGGGCAAGACCGCTTCCGTGCTGGCTCGCGGCGAGTCCCTGAGCGCACACGCCCGCAGCGCCGAATACCGTATCCAACCCGATCTGGCAAAAGGGGAATGAGCATGAGCAGATTCTGGAGTCCCTTCGTCAAGAACCTGGTGCCCTATGTGCCCGGCGAGCAGCCCAAGGTTGCCAACCTGGTCAAGCTCAACACCAACGAGAACCCCTACGGCCCATCGCCCAAGGCGATCGAGGCCATGCGCGCCGAGCTGGGTGACGCCCTGCGTTTGTACCCGGATCCCAACAGCGACCTGCTCAAGCAAGCCGTGGCGGACTATTACGGGGTGCAAACCAACCAGGTGTTCCTTGGCAACGGCTCGGACGAAGTGCTGGCGCACATCTTCCACGGCCTGTTCCAGCATGACCAGCCGCTGTTGTTCCCGGACATCAGCTACAGCTTCTATCCGGTCTATTGCGGCTTGTACGGTATTGCCTTCGAGGCGGTGCCGCTGGACGAGCAATTCCAGATCCGGCCACAAGACTACGCCAGGCCCAACGCCGGGATCATCTTCCCCAACCCGAACGCACCCACTGGCTGCCTGTTGCCGCTCGACGCGGTCGAGCAGATTGTTCAGGCCAGCCCGGACTCGGTGGTGGTGGTGGATGAAGCCTACGTCGATTTCGGCGGTGAAACCGCGATCACCCTGGTCGATCGCTATCCGAACCTGCTCGTCACCCAGACTGTCTCCAAATCCCGTTCGCTGGCCGGCCTGCGGGTAGGGCTCGCGGTCGGCCACCCGGACCTGATCGAAGCGTTGGAGCGCATCAAGAACAGCTTCAACTCCTATCCGATCGACCGAGTGGCGGTCGCCGGCGCCGCCGCAGCGTTTGCCGACAAGGCCTACTTCGAAGACACCTGCGCCAAGGTGATCGCCAGTCGCGAAAAACTGGTGCAAGGGCTGAATGAACATGGATTCGAGGTACTGCCCTCGGCAGCCAACTTCATCTTCGCCCGCCACCCCGAACAGGACGCTGCAGCCATTGCCGCCCGCTTGCGCGAAAAGGGCGTGATCGTGCGCCATTTCAAGCAGGAACGCATCGCGCAATTCCTGCGCATCAGCATCGGTACTTCGGAACAGAACCAGGCGTTGCTGGATGCCCTGTGAGCAAGAAGATAAAAGCGGCTGGGCTGAACAAGCCGCTTGACCGGCAGACTTCCCTGGTCGGTTAGACTGCCGGTATAGGGCGCGGGACAGCAGGATAAGTTGTCAGCCGGCTAATGCTTCGCACAAGACCTGAGTGCTGCCGGCAGTGTGTTCATCGCCTAGCGTTTTTTCAAGGAGAATGACCCGAAACGGATACGAGGCCCCGTAAGTGTGATTGACAAGGTGTTCTGAGTAGCCGTGAAGGGTATTGGCGCTATCGACTCACTGGACGTGATATCTGTGTTGGGGACCCCACCACTGCCCGATATCGCGCCGAAGGCGAAGTTTTCCTCCTCGCCTATAGGATTGATGAAGGGCATCACCGTATAGGTAATCACGTAATGACTGCCAGGTTCGATGCGAGTGACCAACTGGCTGACGCGTTGGCCGTTGGCCAGTTGCACGCCGCCGTGCTGCCACTCGCCCCCTCCTCTCCAGTCCGTATTCGGACGCTCGAAGTGGCTATCCTTGATGAGTTCGTCGGGATTGGGAAAGTCATCGACGAGGCTGGGACTCCAGAACTGTACAGGGGTGCTTGCTTCAGAGCTGATTACGACTTCCAGATGAGTCGTCGCCGGTTGGGTTACATGTTCGAGCTCGTATACGAACGCGCCTGTCCTCAGGTAGAAGCTTGCCACCTCTATATCGTTTTCCTTGATGACGACACGGCCGACTTCAGCCACTGCTTGGGTAGCCTTTGATGAGCTATTTAACGCCAAGGCAATCATTCTGAACGTGTACTGTTTGGCTCTCGCTTCTATGGTCACTCCCTGCCTGATGCTGGCCTGATTGACCAGAATCGCGCCAGGCGGTGAAGAGGTGCAGTTGGCGGGGTCCCCTTTGTCGTCCGTGATCCAGTGGGTGAAACCTTGTTCGAACTCTGCGTTCTGTAACAGATTTCCTGGCAGCGCCAGAGGTGTGGTCGTAGGCGTTATGTTAGTCATGATCCATTTTCTCCGTGTGTGTGGCAAGAAAACAGGCTAGCTACGATTGCATGTTCCTGGGTAACTATCTTTTTACAAGCAAAACAGGAGTGATCTTGTATTTTCAGACCGCAGTGGGCTTTTCGCTAAACGCCGGGCGGCCAAGATAATTATCAGGTGAGCGTAATAATCATGAGTATGACGTTCGATACTTCTGCGCGAATAAAAACTTCGAGCGTGTATAGGTGTGTTACATCTGATAGAAATGACGTGACCGAGCTTGCATGCGATAGCCAACCGCCATCCGTTTTTCACTGCATCCCTACTTCTCCTCCTTCTTCACCGCCGCCGGCGCTGGTGGGGGGCGCAGGCCCACTTCGGCGTTGAGGGTGAGTTCCTTGCCCTTGCGCATCACCTGGATGGCGATCCGGTCGCCGGGCTTGGTGCGGGCGACTTGGTTCATCGAGCGGCGACCATCGCCGGCCGGCTCGCCATTGATGCTCAGGATGACATCGCCCAACTGCAGGCCGGCCTTGTGGGCCGGGCCGCCCTGAAACACTCCGGCGACGACGATGCCTGGCCGATCCTTGATGCCGAACGACTCGGCCAGCTCCTCGGTCATCGGTTGTACTTCGATGCCCAACCAGCCGCGGATCACCTGGCCATGTTCGATGATCGACTTCATCACCTCCAGCGCCAGCTTGGTCGGGATTGCGAAGCCGATGCCTTGCGAGCCGCCGGACTTGGAGAAGATGGCCGTGTTGATACCGGTCAGGTTGCCGTTGGCATCCACCAGCGCGCCGCCGGAGTTGCCGGGGTTGATCGCCGCATCGGTCTGGATGAAGTCTTCGTAGGTATTGAGGCCCAGCTGGTTGCGGCCGGTGGCACTGATGATGCCCATGGTCACGGTCTGGCCGACGCCGAACGGGTTACCGATGGCCAGCGCGACGTCGCCGATACGGATGCCGTCGGAGCGGCCGATGGTGATTGCTGGAACGTTCTTCAGATCGATCTTGAGCACCGCCAGGTCGGTCTCCGGATCGCTGCCGATTACCCGGGCCAGGGTCTCCCGGCCGTCTTTCAGGGCCACCACGATCTGGTCGGCGCCAGCTGTCACATGGTTGTTGGTGAGCAGGTAGCCTTCGGGGCTCATGATCACCGCCGAGCCCAGACTCGACTCCCAGCGCCGCTGCTTGGGCAGGTTGTCGCCGAAGAAACGCCGGAACTGTGGATCTTCGAACAGCGGGTGGGCACCTTTGTTGACCGCCTTGGTGGTGTACAGGTTGGCCACGGCCGGTGCTGCAATGGCTACGGCGTCGGCGTAGGACACCGGACCCTGGATGACGCTGGCGCTTTGCGGCGCCTGCTGCAGGTTGACGTCCTGGCTGGGCAGGCCGACCCATTGCGGAAAGCGCAGGATCACCAGCAGGGCGATCAATATGCCGGTCAACAGTGGCCAACCGAAGAAGCGCAAGGCCTTGAACATGGGAACGATCCTGAAGGGTAGCGGGGGGCTGTTTCTTCGGCGCGCAGGGGCGCCATAATGGCCGGCATTATACGGGCGCTCGCGCCGCGCTGAACTGCCTTTGTGGAGACTTTCATGGCTGTGGCACTGAACACGTTGGTCGAAGAAGCCGACCGTTACCTGAGCAGCACGAAGATCCAGGATTACTGCCCCAATGGTTTGCAGGTGGAAGGTCGCCCGCAGGTCATGCGCATCGTCAGTGGCGTGACGGCTAGCCAGGCGTTGCTCGATGCCGCGGTGGATGCCAGGGCCGATCTGGTGCTGGTGCACCATGGTTATTTCTGGAAGGGCGAAAACCCCTGCGTGGTCGGCATGAAACAGCGGCGGCTGAAGACCTTGCTCAAACACGATATCAGCTTGCTGGCCTACCACCTGCCGCTGGATCTGCACGCCGAAGTGGGCAACAACGTGCAGCTGGCGCGGAAGTTGGAAATCACCGTGGAAGGGCCGCTGGATCCGGCGGACAGCCGGGTCGTGGGGCTGATCGGTTCATTGCCCGAGCCCATGCATCCGCGCGACTTCGCCCGTCGCGTGCAGGAAGTGCTGGGCCGCGAACCGTTGCTGATCGAAGGCAGCGAAAAGATTCGCCGCGTCGGCTGGTGCACCGGCGGCGGCCAGGGTTACATCGACCGGGCGATCGCGGCCGGTGTGGACCTGTTCATCAGCGGCGAGGCTTCCGAACAGACCGTTCACAGTGCCCGCGAGAACGACATCAGCTTCATCGCCGCCGGCCATCACGCCACCGAACGCTACGGTGTGCAGGCGCTGGGTGAGTACCTGGCGCGGCGCTTCGCGCTCGAGCATGTGTTCATCGACTGCCCCAATCCTGTCTGATCGTTGGACGGTGGTGCCTGATTCGCGGGCAGAGCTCGCTCCCACAGTGATCCGAGTGATCTCGTGGGAGCAGTGCCTGTGAGATCGAGGCGGCCGGCGAGCCTGTGCCCGCCAAACACGAAACCCTCCAAACCACGAGGTATATTGATATACCCCTTCGATCTAACCACCCCCGATGACCAAACCGGACGCCGTGTTAAAGTGCCCGGCTCGAACACGGCCCGCAGGCCGTCCATAAAGACTGTATTCCGTGAGTAGCCATGGTCGACAAACTGACGCATCTGAAACAGCTGGAGGCGGAAAGCATCCACATCATTCGTGAGGTGGCCGCTGAGTTCGATAACCCGGTGATGTTGTATTCCATCGGCAAGGACTCGGCCGTGATGCTGCATCTGGCGCGCAAGGCCTTCTTCCCCGGCAAGCTGCCGTTCCCGGTGATGCACGTCGACACCCAGTGGAAGTTCCAGGAGATGTACAAGTTCCGCGACCGCATGGTCGAGGAGCTGGGCCTGGACCTGCTGGTACACGTCAATCCCGAAGGTGTGGCGCAGGGCATCAACCCCTTCACCCACGGCAGTTCCAAGCACACCGACATCATGAAGACCCAGGGCCTCAAGCAGGCGCTGGACAAGTATGGCTTCGACGCCGCCTTCGGCGGTGCGCGCCGTGACGAAGAGAAGTCGCGGGCCAAGGAGCGGGTCTACTCGTTCCGTGACAGCAAGCATCGCTGGGACCCGAAGAACCAGCGTCCGGAGTTGTGGAACGTCTACAACGGCAAGGTCAACAAGGGCGAATCGATCCGCGTATTCCCCTTGTCGAACTGGACCGAGCTCGACATCTGGCAGTACATCTACCTGGAAGGCATCCCGATCGTGCCGCTGTACTTCGCCGCCGAACGCGAAGTGATCGAGAAGAACGGCACGCTGATCATGATCGACGACGAGCGCATTCTCGAGCACCTCAGCGAGGAAGAGAAGGCCAGCATCGTCAAGAAGAAAGTGCGTTTCCGTACCCTTGGCTGCTACCCGTTGACGGGCGCGGTGGAGTCCGAGGCGCAGAGCCTCACCGACATCATTCAGGAAATGCTCCTGACGCGAACGTCCGAGCGCCAGGGCCGTGTCATCGATCATGATGGCGCCGGTTCCATGGAAGACAAGAAACGTCAGGGCTATTTCTAGAGCAGGGTCAGAACATGTCGCACCAATCCGAATTGATCAGCGAGGACATCCTCGCCTACCTTGCTCAGCACGAACGCAAGGAACTGCTGCGCTTCCTTACCTGCGGCAACGTCGACGACGGTAAGAGCACCCTGATCGGGCGCCTGCTGCACGACTCCAAGATGATCTACGAAGATCATCTGGAAGCTATCACCCGCGACTCGAAGAAATCCGGCACCACGGGTGAAGAAGTCGACCTGGCGTTGCTGGTCGACGGCCTGCAGGCCGAGCGCGAGCAGGGCATCACCATCGATGTCGCCTACCGTTACTTTTCCACGGCCAAGCGCAAGTTCATCATTGCCGACACCCCGGGCCACGAGCAGTACACGCGCAACATGGCCACCGGCGCGTCCACCTGCGACCTGGCGATCATCCTGGTCGATGCCCGCTACGGTGTGCAGACCCAGACCCGTCGACACAGCTACATCGCGTCCCTGCTGGGCATCAAGCACATCGTCGTGGCCATCAACAAGATGGACCTAAAGGGCTTCGATGAGGGCGTGTTCGAGCAGATCAAGGCCGACTACCTGAAGTTCGCCGAGGCCATCAGCCTGCAGCCAACCACATTGGCCTTCGTGCCGATGTCGGCGCTCAAGGGCGACAACGTGGTCAACCGCAGCGAGCAGTCGCCGTGGTATACCGGCCAGACGCTGATGGAAATCCTCGAAACCGTGGAAGTCGCGGCCGATCGCAACTTCGACGACCTGCGCTTCCCGGTGCAGTACGTCAACCGGCCGAACCTGAACTTCCGCGGCTTCGCCGGTACCCTGGCCAGCGGTATCGTGCACAAGGGCGATGAAGTGGTCGTCCTGCCGTCGGGCAAAAGCAGCCGGGTGAAGTCCATCGTCACCTTCGAAGGTGAGCTGGAACACGCCGGCCCTGGCCAGGCGGTCACCCTGACCATGGAAGACGAGATCGACATCTCTCGCGGCGATCTGCTGGTGCATGCCGCCAATGTGCCGACCGTCTCCGACAGCTTCGAGGCCATGCTGGTGTGGATGGCCGAAGAGCCGATGCTGCCCGGCAAGAAATACGACATCAAGCGGGCCACCAGCTACGTGCCGGGCTCGATCGCCAGCATCGTCCACAAGGTCGACGTGAACACCCTGGCCGAAGGGCCGGGCAGCGCGCTGCAGCTCAACGAGATCGGCAAGGTCAAAGTGTCGCTGGACAGCGCCATCGCTCTGGACGGTTACGACAGCAACCGCACCACCGGTGCGTTCATCATCATCGACCGCCTCACCAACGGCACCGTCGGCGCCGGCATGATCATCGCGCCGGCCGCCGTCAGCCAGGGTGGCAAGGTTCATGGTCGCTCCGCCCATGTGACCACCGACGAGCGCGCCCAGCGCTTCGGCCAGCAACCGGCGACCGTGCTGTTCAGCGGTCTTTCGGGTGCGGGCAAGAGCACCTTGGCCTACGCCGTGGAACGCAGACTGTTCGACATGGGCCGTGCGGTATTCGTGCTCGATGGGCAGAACCTGCGACATGACCTGAACAAGGGGCTGCCACAGGACCGCGCCGGGCGCACCGAGAACTGGCGCCGTGCCGCTCACGTGGCGCGGCAGTTCAACGAAGCAGGCCTGGTGACTCTGGCCGCCTTCGTTGCGCCGGACGCCGCCGGCCGCGAGCAGGCACGCGACCTGATCGGTGCCGATCGGCTGGTGACCGTCTACGTCCAGGCCTCGCCTCTGGTCTGCCGCGAACGCGATCCACAGGGCCTGTACGCCGCCGACCAGGACAACATCCCCGGCGAGTCCTTCCCGTATGACGTGCCGCTGAATGCCGATCTGGTGATCGACACCCAGGCCTCGTCGGTCGATGAAGGCGTCAAGCAGGTGCTCGATCTGCTGCGCAGCCGCGGGGCGATCTAAGCCTCTTGGGGTACTGAACCTGCAGGAGCGGGCAGCGCCCGCTTCTGCAGCTCAATTCCGCCATTTGACCTGCCTTATCTGTCTACCACCCTTCGAGGCCAAAGGTAGCGCCTGCTAGGCGCTCATTTGTCTCGAAGGACCGACCCATGCTTGAACTCCTTTCCCTGAGTGGCGAAGTGGCCAAGGCTGCGCCACTGGCCAGCAGCGTGAGCAAACATTTCTGCTCTCGGCCCACCCTGCGCCAGGTCGCCAGCAATATCCTCGCCAGCGAGCTCTCGGCGCGGTACCCCGACCTGGCACTGGACGTCGACCGCCTGCAGCTGCTCGAACCGCTGGCCACCCAGGCCAGGCCCGATGCCCCGGCTGTGCATGAGGCCCAGCGCTACCGTCGGCTGGCGCTGATCGATGTGCTGATCGACCGTTACATCCATACCCAGCAGCTCCGGCTGATTCAAGGCTATCACCTGCTCGCACATGAGCCGCTGGGCTCGCCTCCGTCGGCCCTGCCGGTGGCGTTGGTGCAGGTGCAGGGCATCGTCAACGAGTGGGGCCCGCAGATCATTACCGCCTACAGCCAGGCACTGTGCGATTACTGGGACCAGGTCCAGGCAGACGGCAGCGATCGCTGGCACTGGCTGGCCTTGGCGCTGCAGTCGCGTCTGAAGGCCAGTATCGAGCGGGACAAAGCTGCCGGACGCCTGGACAGCGAGCAACTGGCGGCGGCCTCGTTGCTGGCGGCGATGCCCACCGCCAGCCTGCGCGCCAGGCATGAAGGTGACCCGATTCAGGCCAGCCTGATCCGCGTGCATGCGACGGGTGCCGGCCTGCAGCGGGAAGCCGAGCTGACCCACGCGCTGGTCATCCGCCGTCGCCTCGGCTTGCAGGGGCGCGAGGTCGTGCTGCTCTACACCCCCGTCAACGGCTTGGAGGGCTTTGCCAACCTGCAGGCGCTGGCGGATGCCTTCGCGGGTCACATGGGCCGCGAATTCACCGGCTCGGCCTTGGAATTGGCCCTGTATACACCTGACGGCGATATCTTCGAAGCTCAGGCGCAGGCGATTCTCGAGCAGCAACTCAATGCCTTGCAGACCCTGGGCGTCTATTGCCAGCAACAACGCCTGGGCACTCGAGCGCTGACGGAGGGCTGCGAAAGCATCACCAGCCTGTTCGACCTCGACACAGCCCAGGAACGCGCCCGGCTCCAGGCGCTTCACAGTGCACTGCCGCAGTGGCTCCGAGCTGCCAGTCTGACCCAGCGTCGCGCGTTCTCCCTGTACCTGGCGGCGTTGGCGATGGTGCGCGATGAGCAGAAAGGCGCATCGTTCCTCGATGCCATACCCACGCTTGAATCCTTTGCCCGGACGACCCTGGTCGAACAGATAGAAGCCGACCATCCCGGCCAGCCGCTGGCCGACCTCGACGACGTTCAAGTGCACATTCTCACCGTGCCCAATGCGCAATTGAGTCTGGTCAATGCCGGCGACATGGCCCTGGAAGATCAACAGATCAGCCTCGCCGAACTGGCTCTGTTCAACCTGTCGGGCCGCCCCCGCGGGCACCTGCTGATCAAGCCGCGCGCGGGTGCGTTGCTGCCGGACTGGGTCGATACCGCCACCATCGAAGCCCTGGTAACCCGCGCCGATGTAGGCGGGCGTTACCTGAAGCTGCTGAATCGGCAACTGCTCGAAGACCCCGTGCAGGCCCCACGTCGCCAAGAGCTGTTCACCCGGCAACTGGCCTATCAGTTGCCGTTGCTGGCGTTGGAGAACACCATCCGCGGTGAGCACGGCTTTACCGAACGGGGATGGCTGTATGTCGAACAGGTCATGAATGGCTTGGGTGACCTGGATGTCGACGGGCATCGTATCGGCCTTCGCAGCCTGGGTTTCCTGCCGGCACCGGGCATGAACGTCGATGCCGTGTGCAACATGTATGTATTCGGTGCATTGGACGGCAGCGGAGTGCAGGTGCTCTACCGACCCTTGTTCAAACCTTGCTTGAGCCAATACACCAGCGCTGCCGCGCTCATGGCCGCGATCAGCGAACCGGGCGATCTGCAGCGCAGCGTACTGGACTGGTTGGGCGAGGGCGCTCGTGCGCGCTATGCCAGCGGCGGCTTTCGCGAGCCGCATCTGCTGCGTTTCGCGCAGGGTTCGGATTTCGCCCCGATCAGCACGCCGGCCCCCGCAGCGCTGCAACTCACAGACATCGCCCCACCGTTGCTCGAGCACCTGTACCGCAGCAACGTACAGGCCTTGATCAACGTCGCGGACCGTCGATCGGTGTCCAGCGAGGAAAGTCGCTGGATCGGGTTTCAGGCGCTCGGCTGGACGCTGTTCAACGCCTTGTTGCCGGTCCTCCCCGGACCGCTGGCCACGGCGGGCTGGCTGGTGCAGGCGATGGCCGCGACGAACGTCACGCTGATTGCGCAGGCTGCGGGGGATTCTGCCGCGGTCGATGATCAGATGTTCGACCTGCTGTTCAACATCGCCTTGGTCCTGCTGGCCCATGACGCTGGGCAGACGCCGACCGGTCGAGGTTTCGGCCAGCCTGCGGCAGGCCGGCAGAACACTGCGCCGGTCCGCAGTACCTGGGCGGCACCGCGCGATGCCATCGCCCACTCCGAAGGCACGCTGAGCTTTTCCTGGACGAGTGCGCAACATCGGCTCGGCACTGATCAGATCAAGGCTCTGGCAGCCTATCGCACCACACCGGGGCCAAGCATGACGCCGCCGTTGGCGCACGGTCGCTATCAAGGCCTGCAGTTGGACGGCGAGCGTTGGTTGCTGGCCCTGGACGGCCACTTCTATGAGGTGGCTGCCGACGAAGACCAGTTGCGCATCGTCGACGGCAAACGCCCACAGCGCCCGGGGCCCTGGCTGGCGCGAGACGAAGTGGGGCGCTGGCGCCTGGACCTGCGCCTGCGTTTGCGCGGCGGCGGGCCCAAGCGTCGCATCGCGGCCTTGCGTGCCAGCAACCAGGCGCTGATGGTGTCCTACAACGCTGAAGTCGTGGCTTTCAACCAGCAGCGTGCAGGCTTGCACCAACGTGTCGACCGGGTGCTCGGCAAGCTTGGACGTGCCATGCAGGCCGGGGACAGCGAACGTCTGACCGGTCTGCGCGAGGCCCTGAGCGAGGCCACCGAAAGCTACCTCGGGGCCTTGCGCACGGTGCTGCGTGCCAGCAAGAAACTCAGTGAACTGGACCCCTATGCCGATCGTTCGAAGGAGCAGGCCGGGGCGCTGTTCCAACTGTGTGAACTGGCCCAGGAGGAGATCGTCAATCTGCGCTACAAGAGCATCGCGTATCGGGACCAGGCCGACCGGCTGCCGGCGACACTCGACGCCTCGGATCTCGATACCGCGCAGTCCGCCGCGTTCTTCGACTTCGTGGCCGACAGCACCGAGGTGATGGATAAACAGATACAGCTGAGCAAGGAGCTGGCCGATTGGAAACGCCAGCTTCAGCGTATGCCCCTCGAAGGCGAGGCCGCCCTGAAAAAGCTCAAGGTGGACTGGATACAGGAGTTGTCGATACAGCGCTGGATCGGTCTGCTGGTCGACGGTCTGGCACTGACCTGCATCCGCAAGATCCCTGCGTTGCAGGAAGCCGAGCGGATCATGGAGTCGGTGGCCGGGCCCGTGCGGTTGGCCGCGCAAACCCATGCAGCCCTCGAGGAGAGCGCCAGCTACAACCTCAATGACCGCGTCGAAGTGCTCAACAGCCTGGACTTGCAGTATGAAGCGGCCCAGCAGGCACTGACCCTGCATGGCGAGCTGCTGGGAGAGCAGTTGCATCGTCCGGCGTTCGACCGCCTGGCCGCGCTGATCGCCGAGCTGCGCGACGATGCGCAGGCGTCGCTGGTGCCACTGGTTCGCGAGCAGCTCAGGATGACCCGCAAGCAGCGCCAGCAGGTGCGCCACAAAAACCTGTACATGACCCACCGTCGAGGCCTGGTGGTCGGCCAGCGACGGCCCAAGCTCAAACCCTCGGACAGCGACATCATCGATGTCATCGACCCGATCGAGAAAAAGGTCGTCGCCTCCTTCGGCAAGGACCTGGCCGAAGGCAACTGGCGTCAGCTTGATGTGGCGCCTGCGCCCCGGCCACGTGCAGTGGCGACGTCGGTCAATGCCGCGGTTCGTCGCGGCAACCGGTTGCTGCAGGGCGCCGACAGTGCGCTTAAGCAAGCCTGGAAACAGGCCGAAAAAGACTACCTGCCAGGCGAGGTCGAAGATCAACTCACCCTCTACGCTCGCCAGCTTGACGACAGCGCCGACGCCGTCGAACAGCAGCTCACCCGGCACAATGCGGTAGACCAGGCCACCAGCCAGCACGCGTCGGCCCATGGCCGCGCCCAGTTGTTCCGCGACAAGGCCGGGCAACTCGTCAAGGACGGCAGGCTGATTCGTATCCACATGATCAAGCGCCAGGCGCCCACGGCTGCGCGGGTCGACTACCTCTACCGCGAGCAGGCCGTGCGCATCAGCCGCGTGGGCGGGCGCAGCAAGCTCAAGCGCTCGTCGGGTTTCCTCGAGGAATACCTGATTGCCGACACCACGGGAACGCCGTTGTGGTACGCGCATTTTCACTACCGAGAGCTTCGCTCGCCCCGCGATCAATACACCACGGCGCATCTGAAAACCGTGGAGCAGCGCTTCGATGGCGTGGAACGGCAGAAGGCCGATGAAGCTGCCGGACGCGAGGTGATCGGCATTCTGCGTAGGGAGATCAAGGCGCCTTGCGACGAGGTGTACCTGAGCCTGTAGGAGCACGAGGCCCTGCAGCGGGCATAAAAAAAGCGGGACCTGAAAACAGGGCCCGCTTCTCGATCGGCGCCAGTGAAACCTACTTGCGCTTCAACCCATACTGCTCGTCCAACATGCCAGGCGAGTTCGCTGCCTTGGGTGCGTAGTCGCGAGGCGGCTCGGCGTCGCGTGGTGGCGTGAGGCGCTCGCGGTGAGGCTGCGGGGCGTCCGAGTGCAGGGCGGCCAGCAGGCGCTGACGGGTCAGCTCGTCCAGGGCCAGACGGTCGGCGCCTTCGGCCAGGTGATCCTGCACTTCCTGATAGCTCTGGGTCAGTTTCTTGACCAGGATCGCGGTGCTGTTGAAGTGGGTGACCACTTCGTTCTGATAGGTGTCGAAACGTTCCTGGATGTCATCGAGCTGACGCTGCGTGCCATTGGGTACGGCGCGAGGCGCCAGGCGTGCGACGGCAAAACCGATGACCACACCGACCACCAGGGCCAGGGTCGGCAACAACCAAACTAAGAGCGAGAGTTCCACGAGTCCTTCCTCTATAAACGGCTTTGCTTTACGTTAACGGCTCGGACCTGCGCTGTATACCGCGCGCTTGCGCAAATTCGCAGGACGCAATCTTTCCAGCTAGACGAGTCGACCCTTCTTGAGGTCACGGAGTTCATCACTTGCTCATCCGCGAAACCGCAGTTTTCATCGACGGCCCCTCGGGCTCACTCGAAGCGTTGTACCTCGACACCGCCGATGCCACCGGCATCGCGTTGATCTGCCACCCCAATCCGGTACAGGGCGGGACCATGCTCAACAAGGTGGTGTCCACCTTGCAACGCACCGCGCGCGACGTCGGCCTGTCGACCCTGCGCTTCAACTACCGAGGCGTGGGCGCCAGCGCAGGCAGCCATGACATGGGCACGGGGGAGGTCGACGATGCCCAGGCCGTGGCTGCCTGGCTGCGAGCGAAACACCCCGAGCTGCCGCTGACGATTCTGGGCTTTTCATTTGGCGGTTTCGTTGCAGCCACCCTGGCAGGTCGTCTGGAAGCCCAGGGCGAGGCGGTGAAGCATCTGTTCATGGTCGCTCCTGCGGTGATGCGGATGACTGAAAGCCTGCCGCAACAGGCCACGTTGACCGTGATCCAGCCGGACGCCGACGAAGTGGTCGATCCGCAGCTGGTCTACGACTGGTCCGACAACCTCGATCGTCCCCATGAGCTGCTGAAAGTGGCAGAATGCGGGCACTTTTTCCACGGCAAGCTGACCGACCTCAAGGATCTGCTGCTGCCGCGCCTTTCGAACTGATGCCTGTCCACGGCCCCTGAACAAGAACCGACCCATGACCACTCGTATCCTGACCGGTATCACCACCACTGGCACGCCTCACCTGGGCAACTACGCCGGGGCCATTCGCCCGGCGATCGTTGCCAGTCGGCAGAGTGACGCCGACTCGTTCTATTTCCTGGCCGACTACCACGCCCTGATCAAATGCGATGACCCGCTGCGCATTCAGCGTTCGCGTCTGGAAATCGCCGCCACCTGGCTGGCATCGGGCCTGGACGTGGAACGAGTGACCTTCTACCGGCAGTCCGATATTCCGGAAATCCCCGAGCTGACCTGGTTGTTGACCTGCGTTGCTGCCAAGGGACTGCTCAACCGTGCCCACGCCTACAAGGCCTCGGTCGACCACAACGTCGCCGCCGGGGAAGACCCGGATGCCGGCATTTCCATGGGTTTGTACAGCTATCCGGTACTGATGGCCGCCGACATCCTGATGTTCAACGCGCACAAGGTGCCGGTCGGTCGCGACCAGATCCAGCACGTGGAAATGGCTCGCGACATCGGCCAGCGCTTCAACCATTTGTTCGGCAAGGGCCGCGAGTTCTTCGTCATGCCCCAGGCCTTGATCGAGGAAAGCGTCGCCACCTTGCCGGGCCTGGACGGGCGCAAGATGTCCAAGAGCTACGACAACACCATTCCGTTGTTCACCAGCGCCAGGGACATGAAGGATGCGATCTCGCGCATCGTCACCGACTCGCGCGCCCCAGGCGAGGCGAAGGATCCGGACAACTCGCACCTGTTTACCCTGTTTCAGGCGTTCGCCACGCCCGAGCAGAGCGCCGAGTTCCATGCCGCGCTGCGTGAAGGGCTGGGCTGGGGCGAAGCCAAGGCGCGTCTGTTCAGCCTGCTCGATGCCGAGCTGGGCGAAGCGCGCGAACGCTATCACCACTTCATCGAACGCCCGGCCGAACTGGAAGACATTCTCCTGGCGGGCGCTGCGAAAGCGCGTGCCGTCGCCACGCCGTTCCTGGGTGAGCTGCGCGAAGCAGTGGGGCTGCGCTCTTTCCGCGAGCAGGTCCAGGTGACCACGGCTGGCAAGAAAAAAGCCGCCAAGACCGCACGTTTCGTCAGCTTTCGTGACGACGATGGCAGCTTCCGCTTCCGCCTGCTCGATGCCGGCGGCGAACAACTGCTGCTGTCGCGCAGCTTCCCCGACGGCAAGGCAGCCGGTCAGGTCAGCAAGCAACTGCAACAGGGTAATGAACTGGACATCCGCAGCGATGCCGAAAGCTTCACGCTGTGGCTGGACGACACCTGCGTGGCCGACGGCCCGTCGTTCACCACGGCAGAAGCGCGCGATACCGCCGTCCAGGCATTGCGCCAGGCGCTGCAGCCTCAAGGGGAGTGATGCGACACCCTGTCGCAAAGCTCATTGCCATTATCCTGGGCCGTCGCTACAGTGACGGCCCGTTTTTGTTGCCTTGCTAACGAATATGACGCCCCTAGAACGATACCAAGCCGATCTCAAACGTCCCGAATTCTTCCACGACGCCGCCCAGGAAAATGCCGTCCGCCACCTGCAGCGTCTGTACGACGACCTGGTCGCTGCCGGCACCAGCAAGCCAGGCGTGTTCGGCAAGCTGTTCGGCAAGAAGGAACCCAAGCTGGTCAAGGGGATTTACTTCTGGGGCGGCGTTGGCCGTGGCAAGACCTACCTGGTCGACACCTTCTTCGATGCCTTGCCGTTCGAGCAGAAGGTGCGCACGCACTTTCACCGTTTCATGAAGCGCGTGCACGAGGAACTGAAAACCCTCAAGGACGTGAAAAACCCGCTGACGGTCATCGCCAAGCGCTTCTCCGACGAGGCGCGGGTGATCTGCTTCGATGAATTCTTCGTTTCCGACATCACCGATGCAATGATTCTCGGCACCCTGATGGAAGAGCTGTTCAAGAACGGCGTGACGCTGGTGGCGACTTCCAACATCGTGCCCGATGGCTTGTACAAGGATGGCCTGCAGCGAGCGCGTTTCCTGCCGGCGATCGCGCTGATCAAGGAGCATACCGAGATCGTCAACGTCGACAGCGGCGTCGACTATCGCCTGCGCCACCTGGAACAGGCCGAGCTGTTCCATTCGCCGCTCGATGAGGCCGCTCAGGCCAGCATGCGCGAAAGCTTCAAGGCGCTGACGCACAACAGCACCAAGGTGGTCGAGAACGATCCCTTGATGATCGAGAACCGCGAGATCCGTGCGCTGCGCACCTGCGATGACGTGGCCTGGTTCGAATTCCGCGAGCTGTGCGATGGCCCGCGTAGCCAGAACGACTACATCGAGTTGGGCAAGATCTTCAACGCCGTGCTGCTCAGCGGTGTCGAGCAGATGAGCGTGACCACCGACGATATCGCTCGCCGCTTCATCAACATGGTCGACGAGTTCTACGATCGCAACGTGAAGCTGATCATCTCGGCCGAAGTGGAACTCAAGGACCTGTACACCGGCGGGCGTTTGAACTTCGAGTTCCAGCGCACCTTGAGCCGACTGTTGGAGATGCAGTCCCACGAGTTCCTGTCGCGCGCGCACAAGCCCTGACATACCGCGGCGCCTGGTTCGCGGCCGCTGACCGCTCCTACAAAATTCCTGCTTGGCACGGACTTGTGTGGGAGCGGTCCGATGTTGCGCCCTTCGCGGCCGCTGACCGCTCCAACAATTCCCGGTAGGAGCGGTCAGCGGCCGCGAAGGGCACGGCGCTGTCGTTCAGGCCTCCTGCATGAACTGCTGGCGATAGCCGTTGGGCGACAGTTCGGTGTGCTGGCGGAACAGCCTGGCGAAGAAACTGGCATCGTCGTAGCCCACCTCGTAGCTGATGGTCTTGACGCTCTTGCGGGTACCCGACAACAGCCCCTTGGCGGTTTCGATGCGCAATCGCTGCAGGTAGTGCAGCGGCTTGTCACCGGTGGCGGCATGGAAGCGACGCATGAAGTTGCGAATGCTCATGCCGCGTTCGCGTGCGACATCTTCGAAGCGGAATTTCTCGGCGAAATGCTCTTCCAGCCATTGCTGTATATGCAGGATCGGCACGTCGCGATGCAGCTTCTGCCCGCCGAAGCCGATGCGTCCAGGTGTATAGCTGCGCTGCACCTCGTACAGGGTATCGCGCGAGACCGCCTGAGCCACGTGGGCGCCACAGAACCGCTCGATCAGGTGAATGTACAGGTCACAGGCCGATACCGGTCCGCCGGCGCAGAACAGGTTGTCGGCGTCGGTCAGGTGCTTGTCCTGATTGAGCCGAACGCTTGGAAAGCGCTGTCTGAATTCCTCGAAGAAACGCCAGTAGGTGGTTGCCTCCTTGCCGTCCAGCAAGCCACTGGCGGCCAGCCAGAACACGCCGCTCGCCTCACCGCACAGCACAGCGCCGCGCGCGTGTTGAGCGCATAGCCAGGGCAGCACCTGGGGGTAGCGCGCGGCAGCGCTGTCGAAGTCGCCCCAGCAGGCAGGCAGGATGATCAGGTCGGCATCTTCGAGGCCACCGTCCACGGGCAGCATGACGTCACTGAAACTGCGCACCGGTAGCGCATCCGGGCTGACCAGGCGTGTCTCGAAGAGGGCGTGGCGTTCCAGGCCCATCTGCTTGCCATAACGCAGGCTGGCCATGTGGAAGAAGTCCTTGGCCTGCATCAGGGTCGAGGCCATGACCTGGTCGGTGGCCAGAATGCAGACGCGCCGCAGCGCGGGCGTATGGGGCGTGAAGATCATGATTTTATTCTTGTGGGGTGAAAGCGGTCAGGATATGGCCGAAGCGTCGTTGGGTTCAAGCGAGGTCGAGAATGGGGAGGTTGATTGCTTCGCGGCCGCTGACCGCTCCTGCGAAAGATCCATACGATCCGGTAGGAGCGGCCAGTGGCCGCGAAGAGGTCATCACGAACGGCAACGATCAGAAATCAGGGCGCCGGATTCGGCTGCGCCTTATGGATCGCCTCGATACCCGCCAGCACGTCTTCGGACAGCACCAAATCAATGCTCGCCAGGTTGCTGTCCAATTGCTCCAGCGAGGTCGCGCCAATGATGTTGCTGGTCACGAACGGCTGCGCGGTGACGAAGGCCAGAGCCATCTGCGCCGGGTCCAAACCATGTTCGCGGGCCAGCTCTACGTAGCGGCTGGTGGCAGCGACCGCCTGCTCATTGGCATAGCGGGTAAAGCGGCTGAACAGCGCCAGACGACTGCCAGCCGGCCGCGCGCCGTTCTCGAACTTGCCCGAGAGCATGCCGAACGCCAGGGGCGAGTAGGCCAGCAGCCCGCACTGCTCGCGGATCGCCACTTCGGCCAGGCCTACTTCGAATGTGCGGTTGAGCAGGTTGTAGGGGTTCTGGATGGACACCGGGCGGGGCAGGTTGCCGCTGTCGGCCAGGCCCAGGAACTTCATCGCGCCCCAGGGGGTTTCGTTGGACAGCCCGACATGCCTGATCTTGCCGGCCTTGACCTGCTCGTCGAGCACCTGCAGGGTTTCCTGCAGCGGGGTATCGAGCTGATCCTGGGTGTGCTGGTAGCCCAGCTTGCCGAAGAAATTGGTGCTGCGCTCCGGCCAGTGCAACTGATAGAGATCGATCCAGTCGGTCTGCAACCGCTGCAGGCTGGCGTCCAGCGCCGCAACGATATGCGCGCGGTTGAACTTCAGCTGGCCATCGCGGATGTGGCTGATGCCATTGCCGGGGCCTGCGATCTTGCTGGCCAGGATCCAGTCGGCGCGGTCGCCCTGGCGCTTGAACCAGTTGCCGATCACCCGCTCGGTGGCGGCATAGGTTTCCGGGCGCGGGGGCACCGGGTACATTTCTGCGGTGTCGATGAAATTGATGCCGGCCGCCTTGGCCCTTTCTATCTGCGCGAAGCCTTGCTCCTCGGTGTTCTGCTCGCCCCAGGTCATGGTGCCCAGGCACAGCGCGCTCACGTTCAGATCGGTACGTCCCAGCTGGCGATAGTGCATCGGTGACTCCTCTTGGCAAAGGAATCATAAAAGCAGGTTGATATTTTTTTCGCAATCTGGATAATTCGGCCCCTCTCTGCGAAGTGGAAGTGATGCCCCGCCTCCCGGAAGAATTTTGCCGTGTATGCGACGCGAAGACCCGAGCCCCCCAAAAGTGTCCCGTGCCCGGCTGCCTTTGACTTGTCAAAGTAAGCACTATTCAGTAAGATCCGCCGTCTCTTTTTGCTGGGCGGCCCCTGAGGCTATAAAGAATGAAAACTTTTACTGCTAAACCGGAAACAGTAAAGCGCGACTGGTTCGTCGTTGATGCTGCTGGTCAGACCCTGGGTCGTCTGGCTACAGAAATCGCGAGCCGTCTGCGTGGCAAGCACAAGCCTGAGTACACTCCTCACGTTGACACCGGCGACTATATCGTCGTCATCAACGCCGAGCAGGTGCGTGTCACTGGTGCCAAGACCACTGACAAGATCTACTACTCCCACTCCGGTTTCCCGGGCGGTATCAAGTCGATCAACTTTGAAAAGCTGATCGCCAAGGCGCCTGAGCGCGTGCTCGAGACCGCGGTCAAGGGCATGCTGCCCAAGAACCCGCTGGGTCGCGACATGTACCGTAAGCTGAAAGTCTATGCGGGCGCTGCTCACCCTCATACTGCTCAGCAGCCCCAAGAACTGAAGTTTTAACGGAATAGTTCATTATGTCGGCGACTCAAAATTACGGCACTGGCCGTCGCAAGACCGCAACCGCTCGCGTTTTCCTGCGTCCGGGCACCGGTAAGATCTCCATCAACAATCGCACTCTGGAAACCTTCTTCGGTCGCGAAACTGCCCGCATGGTAGTTCGTCAACCGCTGGAGCTGACCGAGAATACCGAGAAGTTCGACATCTACGTCACCGTTATCGGTGGTGGTGTCAGCGGTCAGGCCGGTGCGATCCGTCACGGTATCACTCGTGCACTGATGGACTACGACGAAGCACTGCGTCCGGCCCTGCGTAAAGCAGGCTTCGTGACTCGCGATGCTCGTGAAGTTGAACGTAAGAAAGTCGGTCTGCGTAAAGCGCGTAAGCGTCCGCAGTACTCGAAGCGTTAATTCGCGTCTTCGTTCCAGAAAAAACCCGGTTCTCGCGAGCCGGGTTTTTTTTCGCCCGTCAATCCTTGGGAGGCGCTGGTACACTGCGCGCAAGACAATGCACACGCCTGTTGCAGCAGGCTAAGGTAAATGATGGCAGATGAGCAGGGCGGCGCGTGTGACATCGACCAGGGTCGCCGACGCTTTCTGGTCGGCACCACGACGCTGGTAGGCGCTGCCGGCGCAGTGGCTGCAGCAGTGCCCTTCGTGGCGTCATGGCAGCCCAGCGCGAAAGCCCGCGCAGCAGCCGCGCCGGTGAAGGTGAATATCGCCAAGATCGAACCGGGGCAGCAGATGGTTGTCCAGTGGCGCGGCCAACCCGTTTTCATCTGCCGACGCACGCCGCAGATCCTCGAACGCCTGGCCCAGAACACCGAGCATCTGGCCGATCCCCAGTCGCGCGATTCCGATCAGCCAGGCTATGTCGACCCAGCCCTGCGAGCCATCAAGCCCGAAGTGCTGGTGGTGGTGGGTATCTGTACGCACCTGGGGTGTTCGCCGACCTTTCGTCCCGAGGTCGCCGCCGCCGACCTCGGGCCGGACTGGCAGGGCGGGTATTTCTGCCCGTGTCACGGCTCGCACTACGATCTTGCCGGACGGGTCTTCAAGGCACAGCCCGCGCCGTTGAACCTGGCCGTGCCCGCGCATCACTACGAAAGTGCCGAGGTACTGGTGCTGGGTGTCGACGGGGAGGGCGCCTGATGCGTGGCCTGCTGCAGTGGATCGAGGCGCGTCTGCCGGTGGGCAGGGTATGGCGTGATCATCTGAGCCATTACTACGTCCCCAAGAACCTGAATTTTTTCTATATCTTCGGCTCGCTCGCGCTGTTGATGCTGCTCAACCAGTTGCTTACCGGCATCTGGTTGACCATGAACTACACAGCCACCGCCGAAGGCGCCTTCGCCTCCATCGAATACATCATGCGCGACGTCGAATATGGCTGGCTCCTGCGCTACCTGCATTCGACCGGTGCGTCGGCATTTTTCATCGTGATCTACCTGCACATGTTCCGCGGGCTGCTGTATGGCTCCTATCAAAAGCCGCGCGAGCTGGTGTGGGTCTTCGGCATGTCGCTCTACCTGCTGCTGATGGCGGAAGCGTTCATGGGCTACCTGCTGCCGTGGGGGCAGATGTCGTATTGGGGCGCGCAGGTGATCATTTCCCTGTTCGGAGCGATTCCGATCGTGGGCGCTGACCTGGCTCAGTGGATCCGCGGTGACTATCTGGTTTCGGGTATCACCTTGAACCGTTTCTTCGCGTTGCACGTGGTGGCATTACCGCTGCTGATCGTGGGGCTGGTGGTGCTGCACATTCTCGCGTTGCACGAAGTAGGCTCGAACAACCCCGACGGCATCGATATCAAGCAGCTTCGGGATGCCGATGGCAAGCCGCTGGATGGCATTGCCTTCCATCCGTACTACACGGTCAAGGACCTGCTCGGGGTGGCGATCTTTCTCTTTGTGTTCAGCGCGGTGGTGTTCTTCTTTCCGCAGATGGGCGGCTATTTCCTGGAGCCGGCCAACTTCGAGCCTGCAAACGTGCTCAAGACGCCCGAACATATCGCGCCGGTCTGGTACTTCACCCCGTTCTACGCCATCTTGCGCGCCGTTCCCGACAAGCTCATGGGGGTGCTGGCCATGGCTTTCGCGATTGCCATCCTGTTCGTGCTGCCATGGCTGGACCGCAGCCCGGTCAAGTCGATGCGCTACAAAGGCTGGTTCAGTCGCGCGGCGCTGGCGCTGTTCTGCGTGGCGTTCGTGACGCTGGGCTACGTCGGCATGCAACCGGCCACGGTCATCACCACCTGGATAGCGCGGGGGGGCGTGGTGCTGTACTTCGGCTATTTCCTGGCCATGCCGCTGTACACGCGACGGGAGATCACCCGGCCGGTACCCGATCGGATCCCTCGCCGATGAAATTCATGATTGCCGTCTTGCTGTTGCTGGCCCTGCCGCGGGCCTGGGCGGACCCGGTGGCGCCGCTGGTGCGCCCGGTGGCGATCGAGGTGACCGACAAGGCGGCCTTGCGAGACGGTGCAAGCACCTTCGTCGGCTATTGCATGGGCTGCCACGGGGCCAGGTTTCAGCGTTACCAGACAGTGGCCGACGACCTGGGCATACCCTATGAGCAAATGCTGCAGACCTTGGCCCCAGCCGGCGCAGCCATTGCCGATCACATGCAGACGCGCCTGCAGCCGGCCGATGCCAAGGCCTGGTTCGGCGCCGAGGTGCCCGACCTGACCCTGGTGGCTCGTGTGCGCGGCACGGACTGGCTGCACGCCTACCTGCTCGGCTTTCACGCCGACCCCCAGCGCCCCTGGGGTGTGAACAATGTCGTCTACCCCAACGTAGGCATGCCCAACGTGCTGGAAAGCCTGCAGGGCCGCCAGGTGCTCGACTGCCCCGAACCCACGGGCCAGCCGTGTACGCAGCTGCGGGTGATACCCGGTACCGGCAGCCTCGATGCGCAGCAATTCGACGCCAAGGTACGGAATCTGGTGGCCTTCCTGGCGTACTCGGCCGATCCGGCAAAGGCACAGAGCCGGCAGATCGGTATGTACGTGCTGCTGTACCTGGCGCTACTCATCATCCTTGCTTACTTGCTGAAACGCGAATACTGGAAGGACGTGCGTTGAAAGTGCGGTAAACTGCGCGGCTTGCTTGCGCCCCCTGCCGGTGGCGCTCGTTTTTGCATTCATACATTCGCGAGGAGGACCGCCATGGGCGTGACCAATCGGTTGGCCTGTTACTCCGACCCCGCCGACCACTATTCTCATCGGGTGCGTATTGTTCTCGCCGAGAAAGGCGTCAGCGCAGAGATCATCAACGTGGAGGGCGGTCGCCTGCCACCCAGGCTGATCGAAGTGAACCCCTACGGCAGCACGCCGACACTGGTCGATCGCGATCTGGCCCTGTTCGAATCGACCGTGGTGATGGAATACCTCGACGAACGCTATCCGCATCCGCCACTGCTGCCGGTGTACCCGGTGGCACGTGCCAACAGCCGGTTGCTGATCCATCGTATCCAGCGCGACTGGTGCGGCCTGGCGGACCTGATTCTGGACCCGCGCAGCAAGGAAGCCGCCCGCGTGCAGGCGCGCAAGGAATTGCGCGAAAGCCTGACCGGTGTTTCGGCCTTGTTCGCCGACAAGCCCTGCTTTCTCAGCGATGAGCAAAGTCTGGTCGACTGCTGTCTACTGCCGATACTCTGGCGCTTGCCGATCATGGGTATCGAACTGCCGCGGCCTGCCAAGCCGCTGCTCGACTATATGGAACGTCAGTTCGCGCGGGAGGCCTTCAAGGCCAGCCTGTCCGCGGCTGAACGTGAAATGCGCTAGGTTTTGAGGAGCCGTTGATGAACTCCAGTCGTCCCTATTTGATCCGCGCGCTATACGAGTGGATCGTTGACAATGACTGCACCCCGCACATGCTGGTCAATGCCGAGTATCCCTCGGTCCAGGTGCCGCAAGGTTTCGCCAGCGATGGCCAGATCGTGCTGAACGTGTCACCCAGCGCTGTGCGCAACCTGCACATGGACAACGAGGCGGTCAGCTTCGACGGTCGCTTCGGTGGTGTGTCGCACACGCTGTTCGTGCCTTCGGGTGCCATCCTCGGTATCTACGCCCGGGAGAATGGCCAAGGCATGGTCTTCGACCTGGAGTCGCCCGAGCTGGACGAGGAAGAAGCCGAGTTCGAAGACATCGTCGAATCCGATGACGACGTTCCACCGCCAGGCAACCCGCCGCCGCGCCCAACCGGGCGGCCGAGTCTGAAAGTGGTGAAATGAAAAAAGGCGATCCGCAAGGATCGCCTTTTTTCATGGTGGTGAACGGCTGTGGTCAGTCGATGTACTCGAACAGCTTGACGATCTTCTGCACACCGGAGACGCCTTGCACCAGGTTGGTGGCGCGGGTGGCCTCGGCCTGGGTCAGCAGGCCCAACAGGTAAACGATGCCGTTCTCGGTCACGACTTTGATGCGCGAACCGGGGATGGCGCTGTCGGCCAGCATCTGGGTCTTGATCTTGGTGGTCAGCCAGGCGTCGTTGTTGCGCGCCAGCAACGAGGAAGGCGCCAGCACCTGGATCTCGTTGTGGACCTTCTTGACTCGCTGCACTTCGCTGGCGGCCTGCTCGGCCAGGGCCTTGAGGTCGGCGCGCGGCGTCTGCCCGGCGAGCAGGACCACACCGTTGTAGCTGGTCACGACGACATGGGAGTTCTTGTCCAGGTCGATGTTGGCCTTGGCAATGTTCACCGATACCTTGGTTTCGATCAGCGAATCGTCGATCTTGCTGCCCAGGGTGCGGGTACCGCGATCATCGTCGATCGGGTTGTCGCGGGTGGCGGTCAGGACCGAGCTGCAGCCGGTGACGCTCAAGGCCAGGCTCAGGGCCACTAGGGCAAGGCGGTTACGCTTCATTCTTCACTCCCGAACAGTTGGCTGTCGATCAAGTCGCAGAGACAGTGGATCGCCAGCAGGT
Source organism: Pseudomonas sp. CFBP 13727 (assembly GCF_014841915.1). Classification (NCBI taxonomy): domain Bacteria; kingdom Pseudomonadati; phylum Pseudomonadota; class Gammaproteobacteria; order Pseudomonadales; family Pseudomonadaceae; genus Pseudomonas; species Pseudomonas sp. CFBP 13727. The sequence continues at coordinate 1,442,774 of NZ_JACYUT010000001.1, read as the reverse complement.
GAACTTCCTGGATGCGTGCCGTGACGTTGGCTGGCACGCGGATCTCGACGTCTTCGGGCAACAACAGGGAGGCCATGCCGCCCCCGTCGCGGCCGGTCAGAGCCACCACGACCATGTCGCGGTCGTGGGCGGCCTGGATCGCCTGGATGATGTTGGCCGAGTTGCCGCTGGTGGAGATGGCCAGCAACACGTCGCCCGGCTGGCCCAGCGCGCGGATCTGCTTGGAGAATACCTCGTTGAAGCTGTAGTCGTTGGCGATCGAGGTAATCGTCGAGCTGTCGGTGGTCAGGGCGATGGCAGGCAGGCTGGGGCGTTCGCGTTCGAAGCGGTTGAGCAGTTCGGACGAGAAGTGCTGGGCATCGCCGGCCGAGCCGCCATTGCCGCAGGAAAGCATCTTGCCATCGCTGAGCAAGGCACCCACCATGACCTGGCTGGCTTGTTCGATGTACGGTGCAAGGACTTCCATCGCCTGTTGCTTGGTATCGATACTGGCCTGGAAAAGCTGGCGAATTCGGGATTGCATGTCCATCAAGGTGACCTTAAGTAGGGCGGCTGGTCGGGCAAGACCGCAACGCGGCGGTGGTTCCCGGCACAAGAATGTGCAGCCCGCAAAGCAAAGAGCAAAAACCGGTGGCAAGGGTGTCGAGTGTCAGCTGTCGAAGGCATTGCGGATCCAGTTCAGGCGCGTGGCCCGAGTGCCGGTGCCTTCCAGGGCGATCACGTCGAAACGGCATGGATGCTGGGCCCAGCGCGCTTCCTTGATGAGGAAATATTGCGCGGCCAGCACCAGCTTTTGGCGTTTGCGGGCGTCGATACTGGCCAACGCTCCACCCCATTGTGCATGCAGGCGATAGCGGACCTCGACGAATACTACTGTATCGCCATCTAGCATGACCAGATCAAGCTCGCCTCGTTTGCACAGCCAGTTCTGCGCCAGCAGCGTCAAGCCCTGTGCGCACAAGTGCTCCAGGGCTTGCTGCTCGGCCTCGCGACCCGCCTGCTGGCGGGGGCTCAGCGACATTACGGCGTGGTGTTGGGCAGGCGCTGGACCTGGCCACCGGCGAACTGCGCCCACGGCAATTGGCGCTCGATGCGTTGGCTGGCGCTCATGCCAAGGTTGCCGGACAGGCCTTCGATGCGGCTGTCGGGCAGGGCCTTGAGCTGGCCCAGGCGTGCGGCCAGGGTGTAGGCGTCAACGCCCATGGCATACAGTCGGCCCATGCTGCCGTTGGCCTGCGGCCACTGGCGGGTAACCTGCTGGCGCAACGGATTGCTGGTGTCGAGCAACCACGGCGTCTCGCAGAAGCGGATGCCGGTCATGTCGTTGTACTGGGCCTGATCGCCGCTGGCGCTGAACACGTGCGAAGTGGCATAGACCGGCAGGTCGCCGGCGTACTGGAAGTTCAAGGTCGGCTTGATCTGCTGGGCCTGCTGCGGTGTGGCGGCGAGGAAGATGAAGTCGATGTCCTGGCGACGCGATCCCTGTGTCCCGGTGCTGCTCTGCAGGCCGCTGCCGGCGTTGCGCACGTTGAGCATGTCGGCGATCTGTTGGGCCAGTTGGACCGGCTGGTCGACGCGTTCGGCTGCAACCAGCGTGCCGCCGTTGGCTTCCCAGTCCTGGCGGAAGGCATTGAGCACACGGTCGCCCCACTCACCCTTGGGGATCATTGCCGCAGCGCTGTGCAAGCCGTCGGCACGTGCGCGACGGGACACTTCGCGCGCTTCGTCTTCGGCGGCCAGGCCGAATTGGAACAGCTGGGGTGGACCGAGCTGGTTGTTGTCGCTGTAGTTCAATGCCAGGGTTGGCAGGGGCAGCTGGGTGCGTGCCGCCAGTTGCTTGACCAGAGGTTTCTCCAGCGGGCCGATTACCAGTTGCACGCCTTGCGCCTGCGCCTGGCGGTAGAAGTCGTCGAGCGAGCTGAGGCGCGAGCTGTCGATCACGTCGATGACCGGCGGCTTCTGCCCGGCTTGCTGGGCTTGGTAGTACGCCGCCATGAAGCCTTCGCGCAAGGCGCGGGCCACGCCTGCCAACTGGCCTTCCTGTGGCAGCAGCAGGGCGATTCGGGTCAGCGGCTGGCTGGCCAGGGCCTTGAGTTTGACCAAGGGGGTAGGCAGCTGTCTGGCGGCAGGGTGAGCCGCGTGCTGGGCCACCCAGGTATCGATGGCGGCCTGCTGCTGTTCCAGGGTGCCTGCCGATTTGACGGCCAGGGCCAGGCTCAGCCAGCCGGCGAAGTCGTCGGTGCCCTGGTTTTGCAACTGCTCCACCGGCAGCGAACCCACCAGTGCCCAGATGGCTTCGTGATTCTGGCCGGCGACCTCGCCACTGAGCAGGGGTGCCACGAATACGCGCTCGCGCGCCGCAGCCAGGATCTGCCCGTCGGCTTCCAGGGCCCGGGCGCGCACCAGATGCGCGCGTACCTGCTGGTCTGCGGGCAGCTCGCCCAGGCGCTGCAGGCTCGGATGATCGAGGGCGGCAAGCGCGGCCTTGGCATCGTTGCGGGTCAGTGCGAGCTCTGCGCCCAGGGTGCTGGCCAATATCTGCAGGCCTGGCTTGAGCAGTTCGATTCGCACTTGCTGCAGGATCTGCGCGGCGCGGGTTGGATCGCCCTGGCGAGCGGCCTGGTCTGCCGCGCTCAAGCGCAAGGCTGCCGCTTCTTCCGGCGACTTGCTGGCGGTGGCGCGTTCGAGCAGCTGCTCGACGGTCGCGTCCGGCGTGCGCGGCAGCTCACCGAGATTGGATGAAGGCGAACTGGCGCACGCGGCCAGCAAGGCGGCGAGGCATAGGGCAGATAGAAGCCGCAGGCAGGCTGTCATGGATATCTTCCTGATTTACTCGATCAATAGACGGGCAAGTGTACCCAAGCATCGGCCGGGGTGCGACGAGGATGGCAAGCCTGTCCTTATATAGGACAAGCAAATGTTTCACGTCGGCCGTGCCGGATCGCTGGGCGAGCACTGGCTGGCCTGGAGCCTGTACAATGCGGGTTTGGCCGAACGACAAGGTGTGTGCTGTGACTGCTTCAAGCGCTTCTAATTCCACCCTAGGCACACTTTATGTAGTGGCTACGCCCATCGGCAATCTGGACGACATGAGCGCGCGCGCGTTGAAGATCCTGGGCGAAGTAGCGTTGATCGCGGCCGAGGATACCCGCCATTCGGTGCGTCTGATGCAGCACTTCGGTTTGAATACGCCGCTGGCGGCCTGCCACGAGCACAACGAGCGGGACGAAGGCAGCCGTTTCATCCAGCGGCTGCTGGCGGGTGATGACATCGCGCTGATTTCCGATGCGGGTACACCGCTGATCTCCGACCCCGGTTATCACCTGGTGCGTCAGGCGCGTGCGGCGGGCGTGCAGGTAGTGCCGGTCCCCGGTCCCTGTGCCTTGATCGCGGCGCTGTCGGCGGCTGGCCTGCCGTCGGACCGTTTCATCTTCGAAGGTTTCCTGCCGGCCAAGACCGCCGGTCGCTGTGCGCGCCTGGAGCAGGTCAGGGAAGAACCGCGCACCTTGATCTTCTACGAGGCGCCGCATCGCATACTCGAATGCCTGCAGGACATGGAGAAAGTCTTCGGCGGTGAACGTTCTGCACTGCTGGCGCGCGAATTGACGAAAACCTTTGAAACCCTCAAAGGCCTGCCGCTGTCCGAGTTGCGTGCATTCGTGGAAGCCGACAGCAATCAGCAGCGCGGCGAGTGCGTGGTACTGGTGGCGGGATGGACTGCGCCGGTCAGCGACGAGGCCGTCAGCACCGAAGTCATGCGCATTCTGGACCTGCTGCTGGCAGAGATGCCGCTCAAGCGCGCTGCCGCGGTGGCGGCCGAGATCACCGGCGTGCGCAAGAATCTGCTCTACCAGGTGGCCCTGGAAAAGCAGAAGGCGTGAGATTGGTTCGGCTCCAGGTCGATCGGAGCGATAAAAGCTTGTCCTGGCCGGTGCATGTCGTTAACCTGCGCGCCGGAGAGTCGATCGGACAGTCGCTGCCTGTTTTTGTTCCGCAACCCAGGTTGCTGGGCAGAGCGGGGGGAGGAAAGTCCGGGCTCCATAGGGCAGAGTGCCAGGTAATGCCTGGGAGGCGCGAGCCTACGGAAAGTGCCACAGAAAATAACCGCCTAAGCGCGCAAGCGCCGGTAAGGGTGAAAAGGTGCGGTAAGAGCGCACCGCACGTCTGGCAACAGTTCGTGGCTAGGTAAACCCCACTCGGAGCAAGATCAAATAGGGTTCCATATGGCGCGGCCCGCGTTGGAACCGGGTAGGTTGCTAGAGGTGTCCAGCGATGGCCATCGTAGAGGAATGACTGTCCTCGACAAAACCCGGCTTACAGATCGACTCTCCACCTATTTCCTTCGCGTCGCTTCGTTGTCCCTTGCGCTGTTTCGCAGAAAAAAACGGCTACCAAACCCCCTTTGGTAATGTCGAAAAAATCTTAGTCTTGAGACTCTACTTTAAGTTCAAGACGCAGATGCTTGAACTCAAACGGCTTTGTTCCTCCCCGACGCGTCTCAAATACCGTCTTCCCTTCATTTTGCGTTCTAAATCTCCGATCTATAAGGCTTTTCCCTACAGACGCGCCTTGACGGTGTGGTGGGGGGGTTCCTATAGTGTGCGCGAGTGGCGGGAAGTGGCGAAAAGTGGGTTTTTCGAGTGTAAAAGTCTGAGTTCAGGGGAAGCGCGACGTGTTTCGTGGAGCAAATCCGATCAACCTCGATGCCAAGGGACGGCTCGCAATGCCGAGTCGGTATCGTGACGAGTTGGATTCCAAATGCGCCGGCCAGCTGATCATCACGGTCGATACCATCGACCCCTGCCTGTGTGTCTACCCGCTGGATGAATGGGAACTCATCGAGGCCAAGCTTCGCGCCCTGCCATCGCTGGTGGAAAGCAACCGGCGCCTGCAGCGCCTGCTGATCGGCAATGCCGTCGACCTCGAGCTCGACGGCAGCGGACGTTTCCTGGTGCCTCCACGCCTGCGCGAGTACGCCCGGCTGGAGAAGCACGCGATGCTGGTCGGCCAGCTGAACAAGTTTCAATTGTGGGACGAGGGTGCGTGGAATGCCGTCAGTGCGGCAGACCTTGCAGCTATACAACAACCGGGCGCCATGCCCGAAGAATTGCGTGATTTGATCTTGTGACTATTGATAGCGGCTTCAACCACATCACCGTGCTGCTCGACGAGGCCGTCGAGGCTCTGGCCGTGCGCGACGATGGTTGCTATCTGGACGGCACCTTCGGCCGTGGCGGCCATAGCCGCCTGATCCTGCGCCACCTGGGGCCCGACGGCCGCCTGTTGGGGTTCGACAAGGACCCTCAAGCGATTGCCACCGGGCAAGCGCTGGCGGCCGAAGACGGCCGCTTTGTCATTGTACAGCGCAGCTTTGCCGAACTTGGCGCCGAAGTGCGCGAGCGCGGCATGCATGGCAAGGTCAGCGGCATCCTGCTCGACCTGGGGGTTTCATCGCCACAGCTCGACGATGCCGAGCGCGGCTTCAGCTTCCTGCATGACGGCCCGCTGGACATGCGCATGGACCCTTCGCGCGGCATGAGCGCGGCCCAGTTCATCGCAACCGCTGCCGAGGAAGAAATCGCCCGCGTCTTCAAGGAATACGGCGAGGAGCGCTTCGCCCGGCGCATGGCACGTGCGGTGGTGCAGCGTCGCGAAGTGCAGCCGTTCGAGCGCACCGCCGACCTGGCCGAGGTGCTCAAGGTTGCCAACCCGGCGTGGGAGAAGGGCAAGAACCCGGCAACCCGCGCCTTCCAGGGCCTGCGCATTCACGTCAACAATGAACTGGCCGACCTCGAGGCAGGCCTCGAGGCTGCCCTCGATGCACTGGAAATCGGCGGCCGTCTGGTAGTGATCAGCTTTCATTCCCTGGAAGACCGCATCGTCAAACTGTTCATGCGCAAACTGACCAAGGGCGAAGCCGACAACCTGCCGCGCAACCTGCCGGTGCGTTTCGAAGCCTTCGTACCCAAAGCCAAGCTGCACGGCAAGGCGCAATTCGCCTCCGAAACCGAGCTCAGGGCCAACCCGCGTTCGCGCAGCGCCGTCATGCGTGTCGCGGAGAAGCTGCGATGAGCAAGCTCCTCAACAAGCCGCTGCCAGGCGGCAGTTTTCTCATGCTGCTGCTGTTCATCGCCGTGCTGGTTTCGGCCATCGGCGTTTCCTACAGTGCGCACATCAATCGGCAGTTGCTCAATACGCTGTACGGCGAGCTCAGCGATCGCGACAAGGCGCAGGCCGAGTGGGGGCGCCTGATCCTGGAGCAAAGCACCTGGACCGCGCACAGCCGTATCGAAACCCTGGCCGCCGAACAACTGAAAATGCGCATCCCGGATGCCGCTGAAATTCGCATGGTGTCGCCATGATGAAGCTCGACGGGGCCTTGTTCCCGTGGCGGTTCCGCCTGATGGTCGGCCTGCTGTTGCTGCTGGTCGCCGGTATCGTTGCGCAGATCGTCTACCTGCAGGTCATCAACCGTGACTTCCTGATCGGTCAGGGCGATGCGCGCAGCATGCGCCACATCCCCATTCCTGCGCACCGTGGTTTGATCACCGACCGCAACGGCGAGCCTCTGGCCGTGAGCACGCCGGTGACCACCCTGTGGGCCAATCCCAAGGAAATGCAGCTGTCCAAGGACAAGTGGCCCGAACTGGCGCGCGCGCTTGGGCAGGAGCCCAAGGCTTTGGCCGCCCGTCTCGAGGCGCAGGCGAGCAAGGAATTCATCTACCTGGTACGTGGCCTGACGCCTGAACAAGGCGCCTCGGTGCTCGACCTGAAAACCCCGGGTGTCTACGGCATCGAGGAATTCCGCCGGTTCTATCCGGCCGGCGATGTCACTGCGCACATGGTCGGTTTCACCGACCTCGACGATCACGGCCGTGAAGGCGTCGAGCTGGCCTATGACGAGTGGCTGGCCGGCGTGCCCGGCAAGCGTCAGGTCATCAAGGACCGGCGCGGCCGGCTGATCAAGGACGTCCAGGTGACCAAGAATGCCAAGGCCGGAAAGACCTTGGCATTGTCCATTGACCTGCGCCTGCAATACCTGGCCAGCCGCGAACTGCGCAACGCCATCAACGAGAACGAAGCCAAGGCCGGCAGCATGGTCATCATGGACGTGAAGACCGGCGAAGTGCTGGCCATGGTCAACCAGCCTACCTACAACCCCAACAATCGCCGCACCATGTTGCCGGCGGCGATGCGCAACCGGGCGATCATCGACGTGTTCGAGCCGGGCTCGACCATGAAGCCGATCTCGATGAGTGCGGCGCTTGAAACCGGCCGCTGGAAACCCACCGACAAGGTGGACGTCTACCCCGGTACCTTGCAGATCGGCCGCTACACCATCAAGGACGTGACCAAGACCGAAGGCCCGGTGCTCGACCTGACCGGCATCCTGATCAACTCCAGTAACGTGGGCATGAGCAAGGTCGCCTTCGACATCGGCGGTGAAAGCATCTACCGGGTGATGTCGGCGGTCGGCCTGGGCCAGTACACCGGCCTGGGCTTCCCGGGCGAGCGCGTCGGCAACCTGCCCAACCATCGCGAATGGCGCAAGGCCGAGACCGCGACGCTGTCCTACGGCTACGGCCTGTCGGTGACGGCGCTGCAGCTGGTGCACGCCTATGCGGCGATCGCCAACAACGGCCGAATCGTGCCGCTGACCATTCTCAAGAGCGACCAGCCGCCGACCGCGGCGCAGGTCATCCCCGAGAAGGTCGCCAAGACCGTGCAGGGCATGCTTCAGCAAGTCATCGAAGACACCCGCGGCGTTTATCGCGCACGGGTGCCTTCGTATCACGTGGCAGGCAAGTCGGGTACCGCGCGCAAGGCCACCATCGGCTCGCGTGGGTATACCGAGAACGCCTATCGCTCGCTGTTCGCAGGGTTCGGCCCGATGAGCGACCCGCGCTACGCCATCGTGGTGGTGATCGACGAACCCAGCAAGGGTGGCTACTACGGTGGTCTGGTCAGCGCGCCAGTGTTCAGCAAGGTGATGTCCGGCACGTTGCGCCTGATGAACGTGCAGCCCGACAACCTGCCACCGCCCGTGCCACAGCAGCAGGTGAACGCCGCACCGGCGACTCCATTGATAAAAGGAGGGCGCGGCTGATGACCATGCCCCTGAGCAAGCTTTTTCCCGAAGCCAGCCGCGATCCGCTGATTCGCGAGTTGACCCTGGACAGCCGCAACGTTCGCCCCGGCGACCTGTTCCTGGCCGTGCCTGGAAGCAAAGTCGATGGCCGTGCGCACATCGCCGACGCCCTCAAGCTGGGTGCCGCCGCCGTGGCATACGAAGTGGATGGCAGCACCGTGCTGCCGCTCACCGATGTACCACTGATTCCCGTGAAAGGCTTGATCGCGCAGCTGTCGAGCATTGCCGGGCGTTTCTACGGCGAGCCGAGTCGGCTGGTCAATCTGGTCGGCGTGACCGGTACCAACGGCAAGACCAGCATCACCCAACTGGTCGCCCAGGCACTCGATGCGCTGGGCGAGCACTGCGGCCTGATCGGCACCTTGGGCACCGGTTTCTACGGCGCCCTGCAGAGCGGCCGACTGACGACCCCCGACCCGATCGCCGTGCAGTCCACCTTGTATGACCTGAAAAAGGGCGGTGCCCATGCCGTGGCCATGGAAGTGTCGTCGCACGCGCTCGATCAAGGCCGCGTGGCCGCGCTGGATTTCGACATCGCGGTGCTGAGCAACCTGTCTCGCGACCATCTGGACTACCACGGCAGCATGCAGGCCTATGCAGCGGCCAAGGCGCGGCTGTTCGCCTGGCCGGGGCTCAAGTGCCGCGTGCTCAATCTGGACGACGAATTCGGTCGGCAGTTGGCCGAGCAGGAACAGGACTCACGCTTGATCACCTACAGCCTCGCCGACAGCGCCGCGACGCTGTTCTGCCGCGACACCCGCTTCGACGACCACGGCGTGCGCGCCACCCTGGTCACCGCGCACGGGGAATACAGCCTGAGCAGCCGCCTGCTCGGGCGCTTCAACTTGAGCAACGTACTGGCGGCGGTAGGGGTGCTGATGGGCATGGCCTATCCGCTCGACGACATCCTCAAGGTCATACGCAACGTCGAAGGCCCTGTTGGCCGCATGCAGCGCCTGGGTGGCGCAAGCAAGCCGCTGGTAGTGGTCGACTATGCCCATACGCCCGATGCTCTGGACCAGGTGCTGCAAGCCTTGCGCCCCCATGCCAAGGGCCGGTTGCTGTGCCTGTTCGGCTGCGGCGGTGATCGCGACAGCGGCAAGCGTCCATTGATGGCCGAGGTGGCCGAGCGTCTCGCCGACCGTGTGCTGGTGACCGACGACAACCCTCGCAGCGAAGATCCGCTGCGCATCTTCGACGACATTCGCGCCGGCTTCTCCAGTGCCGCCAACGCAACGTTCGTGGCTGGCCGTGGCGCGGCCATCGCCCAGCTGATAGGCGCTGCCTCGGTCGATGACGTGATCGTGTTGGCCGGCAAGGGGCACGAAGACTATCAAGAGATCAATGGTGAGCGTCAGCCGTTCTCCGACCTGCAGCAGGCCGAACAGGCCCTGGCCGCATGGGGGACCGTCGATGCTTGACGCCATGACCCTCAGCCAGTTGGCCGACGCCTTGCAAGGCCGCGTGCGTGGCGGTGATGCGCGCTTCGACGGCGTCAGCATAGACAGCCGTGCCATCGTTGCCGGCGATCTGTTCGTCGCGCTGGCCGGTCCTCGCTTCGATGGCCATGACTATCTCGACGAGGTGGCTGCCAAGGGAGCAGTAGCCGCGTTGGTGCAACGCGAAGTTGCTGGCACGACGCTGCCCCAGCTGGTGGTGGCCGATACGCGCCTGGCGCTGGGTCAGCTCGGTGCGCTGAACCGCGCTGCGTTCAGCCATCCGGTGGCAGCCATCACCGGCTCCAGCGGCAAGACCACGGTCAAGGAAATGCTCGCCAGCATCCTGCGTACACAAGGTGCGGTGCTGGCCACCCGTGGCAACCTGAACAATGACCTGGGCGCGCCGCTGACGCTGCTCGAGCTGGCGCCACAGCACACGGCAGCGGTGATCGAGCTGGGCGCGTCGCGCCTGGGCGAAATCGCCTACACCGTGGGCCTCACGCGTCCACAGGTAGCACTGATCACCAATGCGGGCACCGCTCACGTCGGCGAATTCGGCGGCCCGGAAAAGATCGTCGAAGCCAAGGGCGAGATTCTCGAAGGCCTGGGCGAGGGCGGTACGGCCGTTCTCAATCTCGACGACAAGGCTTTTGCAATCTGGCAGGCGCGTGCCGGCCAGCATGCCGTGCTGACCTTCTCGCTGGACAACGCCAAGGCTGACTTTCATTCCAGCGCCCGTCACAGCGATGCGCGCGGCTGCCCGTCCTTCACCCTGCATGGCCCTGACGGCGAGGTGCCAGTCCAGCTCAACCTGCTCGGTACCCACAACGTGCTCAATGCCCTGGCAGCCGCTGCCGCGGCCCATGCCCTGGGTGTGACGCTGGCCGGCATCCAGGCAGGCCTCAACGCGGTGCAGCCGGTCAAGGGCCGCACCGTGGCGCAGCTCGCGGTCAACGGTGCGCGGGTGATCGACGACACCTACAACGCCAACCCCACCTCGATGTGTGCGGCAATCGATATACTCGCCGGCTTTTCCGGGCGTACCGTCCTGGTTCTCGGCGATATCGGCGAACTGGGCGCCTGGGCCGAAGCGGGCCATCGCCAGGTCGGTGAATACGCGGTCGGCAGAATCGACGCGCTGTACGCGGTGGGCCCATTGATGAGCCACGCAGTCGCTGCGTTCGGTGCTCAGGGCCGACACTTCGCCAACCAGGCAGACCTGATTGCGGCGCTGGGCGCCGAGCAGGGTTCCACTACCACTATTTTGATCAAGGGATCACGCAGCGCGGCGATGGAAAACATCGTGGCGGCACTGTGCGGTCCTGGCGGGGAGAAACACTGATGCTGCTGCTGCTGGCGGAATTTCTGCAACAGTTCTACAAAGGCTTCGCGGTCTTTCAGTACCTGACCCTTCGCGGGATTCTGGGCGTACTGACCGCGCTGTCGCTGGCCCTCTGGTTGGGCCCCTGGATGATCCGCACCCTGCAGATTCGTCAGATTGGCCAAGCGGTGCGCAACGATGGCCCACAATCGCACCTGTCCAAATCCGGCACGCCGACCATGGGCGGCGCCCTCATTCTGTCGGCCATCGCCATCAGCACGCTGCTATGGGCCGACCTGTCCAATCGCTACGTCTGGGTCGTACTGGTCGTCACCCTGTTGTTCGGTGGCATCGGCTGGGTGGACGACTATCGCAAGGTGATCGAGAAAAACTCGCGCGGCCTGCCCAGCCGCTGGAAATACTTCTGGCAATCGGTGTTCGGCCTGGGTGCGGCGGTGTTCCTGTTCATGACCGCGAACAGCCCGGTGGAAACCACCCTGATCATCCCGATGCTCAAGGACGCCAGTATCCCATTGGGTGCCGGCTTCATCGTGCTGACCTACTTCGTCATCGTCGGCTCCAGCAATGCGGTCAACCTCACCGATGGCCTCGACGGCCTGGCGATTCTGCCGACGGTGATGGTGGGCGGCGCGCTGGGGATTTTCTGCTATCTGTCGGGCAACATTAAGTTCGCCGAATACCTGCTGATTCCCTATGTGCCGGGCGCGGGTGAGTTGATCGTCTTCTGCGGCGCGCTGATCGGCGCCGGGCTGGGCTTCCTGTGGTTCAACACCTATCCGGCCCAGGTGTTCATGGGCGACGTCGGCGCGCTGGCGCTGGGCGCCGCGCTGGGCACCATCGCGGTGATCGTGCGTCAGGAGATCGTCCTGTTCATCATGGGCGGCATCTTCGTCGTCGAGACGCTGTCGGTGGTGATCCAGGTCGCCTCGTTCAAGCTGACCGGTCGCCGCGTATTCCGCATGGCACCGATCCATCACCATTTCGAACTCAAGGGCTGGCCCGAACCTCGGGTCATCGTGCGTTTCTGGATCATCACCGTGATTCTGGTGTTGATCGGCCTTGCCACCCTGAAGCTGAGGTAGAACGAGTGTCTCTGATCGCTTCTTCCCACTTCCGCATCGTTGTCGGCCTCGGCAAGAGCGGCATGTCGCTGGTGCGCTTCCTGGCGCGCCAGGGCGTGGCGTTTGCCGTGGCCGACACGCGAGCAGCGCCGCCGGAACTGGCGACGCTACAGCGTGACTATCCCCAGGTGGAAGTGCGTTGCGGCGAGCTGGACGTGGAGTTCCTGTGCCGCGCCGACGAGCTCTACGTGAGCCCCGGCCTGGCGCTGGCGACCCCCGCCCTGCAACAGGCGGCGGCGCGCGGCGTGCACCTGTCCGGCGACATCGACCTGTTCGCCCGGCATGCCAAGGCGCCGATCGTGGCGATCACCGGCTCCAATGCCAAGAGCACCGTGACCACCCTGGTTGGCGAGATGGCGGTTGCGGCTGGCAAGCGCGTGGCCGTGGGCGGCAACCTCGGCGAGCCGGCGCTCGATCTGCTCGCTGACGACGTCGAGTTGTACGTGCTGGAGTTGTCGAGCTTTCAGCTGGAAACCACCCATCAGCTCAATGCCGAAGTGGCCACAGTGCTCAACGTCAGTGAAGACCACATGGATCGCTACAGCGGCCTGCCGTCCTATCACCTGGCCAAGCACCGGATTTTCCGTGGCGCGCGCAAGTTCGTCTTCAATCGTCAGGACGCCCTGAGCCGGCCGCTGATCGGCGAAGGCATGCCGTGCTGGACCTTCGGCTTGAACAAGCCGGACTTCAAGGCCTTCGGCCTGCGCGAGGAAGACGGGCAGAAGTACCTGGCCTACGAGTTCGAGAACCTGATGCCGGTCAGCGCGCTCAAGGTGCGTGGCGCGCACAACCAGGCCAATGCCCTGGCCGCGCTCGCTCTGGGACACGCGGCAGGTCTGCCGTTCGACGCCATGCTGGCCAGCCTGCGTGAATTCACCGGGCTGACGCACCGTTGCCAGTGGCTGCGCGAGCGCGATGGCGTGGCCTGGTACGACGACTCCAAGGCCACCAACGTCGGCGCTGCCATTGCCGCCATCGAAGGCCTGGGCGCCGATATCGACGGCCAGTTGGTGCTGATCGCCGGTGGCGACGGCAAGGGCGCCGATTTCACCGCGCTGGGCAAGCCCATCCAGCGTCACTGCCGGGCACTGGTGCTGTTGGGCCGCGATGCCCCGCGCATCGCCGCCGTGGCCGGGCCGGGCGTTCCACAAGTTACCGTTGCCTCGATCGAGGAAGCGGTTCAGCAGTGTGCCGAACTGGCGCAGCCCGGCGATGCCGTGTTGCTGTCACCGGCCTGCGCGAGTCTGGACATGTTCAAGAATTACGAAGAACGCGGGCGGCGGTTCGCCCAGGCAGTGGAGGGCTTGTCATGATCTTTGGTGTCATCAAGCCATTTCCCTCGCCGCTGATCAGTGGCCGCGGGATCGACATCGACTTCGCCATGCTCGCGGGCTGCCTGGCATTGCTCGGCCTGGGCCTGGTGATGATCACCTCGGCCTCTTCGGAAGTAGCTGCGGTCAACTCGGGCAATTCGCTGTCGATGATGATCCGGCACCTGGTCTACCTGGTGATCGGTATCGGTACCTGCATCGTCACCATGATGGTGCCCATCGCCACCTGGCAGCGCCTGGGCGGTACGCTGCTGATCGCCGCCTTCGGCTTGCTGGTGATGGTGCTGTTGCCAGGCATTGGCCGCGAAGTGAACGGTTCGATGCGCTGGATCGGCTTCGGCATGTTCAACGTGCAGCCTTCGGAAATCGCCAAGGTGTTCGTGGTGATCTTCCTGGCCGGCTATCTGGTGCGTCGCCAGCAGGAAGTCCGCGACAGCTGGATGGGCTTCTTCAAGCCGTTCTTCGTGCTGTTGCCGATGGCCGGGCTGCTGCTGATGGAGCCGGACTTCGGCGCCACGGTGGTGATGATGGGCGCAGCGGCGGCGATGCTGTTCCTCGGTGGGGTGGGCCTGTTCCGCTTCGCCTTGATGGTGGCTCTGGCGGTCGGTGCGGTGTTCGTGCTGGTCCAGGCGCAGCCGTACCGCATGGCGCGGCTGATCACCTTCACCGACCCGTGGAGCGACCAGTTCGGCTCGGGCTATCAATTGACCCAGGCACTGATCGCCTTTGGCCGTGGCCAGTGGTTCGGCGTTGGCCTGGGCAACAGCGTGCAGAAGCAGTTCTACCTGCCCGAAGCGCACACCGACTTCGTGTTCTCGGTACTGGCCGAGGAGCTGGGGGTGATCGGTTCACTGTGCACCGTGGCCTTGTTCGTGTTCGTCTGTATCCGCGGCATGTACATCGGTTACTGGGCCGAGCGGGCCAAACAGTATTTCGCCGCGTACGTGGCCTATGGGCTGTCGTTCCTGTGGATCGGCCAGTTCCTGATCAACATTGGCGTGAACGTCGGCCTGCTGCCGACCAAGGGTCTGACCTTGCCGTTTCTCAGCTACGGCGGCAGTTCGCTGGTGATCTGCTGCGCCTGTCTGGGGCTGCTGCTGCGCATCGAATGGGAAAGCCGTTCGCACCTGGGCAGCGAAGAGGTGGAATTCAGCGAGAGCGATTTCGCCGAGGAGACGCCCCATGGCCGGTAAAGGCAATGTGCTGATCATGGCGGGCGGTACCGGGGGTCATGTGTTCCCGGCGCTGGCCTGCGCACGGGAATTCCAGGCGCGCGGTTTCAGCGTGCACTGGCTGGGCACGCCGCGCGGGATCGAGAACGAGCTGGTGCCTGCCAATGGCCTGCCACTGCACCTGATCGATGTCAGCGGTGTGCGCGGCAAGAGCCGGCTGGCTCTGCTCAAGGCGCCGTTCGCCATTTGCAAGGCCGTGTTCCAGGCGCGCCGCATCATCGCCCGGCTGCAGCCGGTGTGCGTGGTCGGCTTCGGTGGTTACCTGACCGGGCCCGGTGGCGTCGCCGCGCGGCTGGCCGGCGTGCCGGTGATCGTGCACGAGCAGAATGCCGTGGCCGGTACCGCCAATCGCCTATTGGTGCCTTTCGCCAGTCGGGTCTGCGAAGCTTTCCCCGACACCTTCGCCGCCTCGGCCAAGCGTCGTACCACCGGCAACCCGGTGCGTACCGAGCTGTTCATGGAAACCCCGCGTCAGGCACTCATCGGTCGCCAACCGCGTCTGCTGGTACTGGGTGGCAGCCTGGGCGCCGAGCCGCTGAACAAGCTGCTGCCCGAAGCCCTGGCTCAGGTGCCTGCGCACTACCGCCCCGAGGTGTTCCACCAGGCCGGCAAGCAACACGATGAAATCACCGCCGAGCGTTATCGCACCGCCGGTGTCGAGGCGCAGGTCGCGCCGTTCATCAAGGACATGGCCCAGGCGTATGGCTGGGCCGACCTGGTGGTGTGTCGCGCGGGTGCGTTGACCATCAGCGAATTGGCGGCCGCCGGCCTGCCGTCGTTGCTGGTGCCGTTGCCCCACGCGATCGACGACCACCAGACTCGCAATGCCGATTATCTGGCTCGCGAAGGCGCTGCCTTCCTGATGCCACAAGCGACAACCGGCGCGGCACAGCTTGCCGAGCGCCTGAAAGAGGTTTTGATGCAACCCGAAAAACTCCTGAGCATGGCGAGCACTGCCCGCCGCCTGGCCAAACCCGATGCCACGCGCAATGTGGTCGACGTCTGCCTGGAGGTGGCCCATGGTTGAGAACCAGAGAGCCATTCCGCAACCGGAAATGCGCCGTATCCGTCGTATCCACTTCGTCGGTATCGGTGGTGTGGGCATGTGCGGCATCGCCGAGGTGCTGTTGAACCTGGGCTACGATGTGTCCGGTTCCGACCTCAAGGCTTCGCCGGTGACCGAGCGACTGACGTCGTTCGGCGCGCAGATTTTCATCGGCCACCGTGCCGAGAACGCCGCCAGCGCCGACGTGCTGGTGGTGTCGAGTGCGGTCAACACCAGCAACCCGGAAGTCGCCACCGCGCTGGAGCGGCGGATTCCAGTGGTGCCGCGTGCCGAGATGCTGGCCGAGCTGATGCGCTACCGGCATGGCATTGCCGTGGCCGGCACCCATGGCAAGACCACCACCACCAGCCTGATCGCCTCGGTGTTCGCGGCCGGTGGCCTGGACCCGACATTCGTCATCGGCGGCCGGCTCAACGCGGCCGGCACCAATGCCCAGTTGGGCACCAGCCGCTACCTGATCGCCGAGGCCGACGAGTCGGACGCCAGCTTCCTGCACCTGCAGCCGCTGGTGGCCGTCGTCACCAACATCGACGCCGATCACATGGCGACCTACGGCAACGACTTCAACGTTCTGAAGAAGACCTTCGTCGAGTTCCTGCACAACCTGCCGTTCTACGGATTGGCCGTGGTGTGCCTGGATGACCCGGTCGTGCGCGAGATCCTCCCGCAGATCGCGCGGCCGACCTTGACCTACGGCATCAGCGAAGAGGCCGACGTGCGTGCCATCAACGTGCGCCAGCAGGGCATGCTGACCCACTTCACGGTGCTGCGCCGCGACCGCGAGCCGCTCAACGTGTCGGTCAACATGCCGGGCAACCACAACGTGCTCAACGCCCTGGCGACGATTGCCATTGCCACCGATGAAGGCATCAGCGACAGCGCCATCGTCCAGGGCCTCTCCGGCTTCCAGGGCGTGGGTCGACGTTTCCAGGTGTATGGCGAATTGCCGGTCGAAGGCGGCAGCGTGATGCTGGTCGACGACTACGGTCATCACCCTCGCGAAGTGGCGGCAGTGATCAGCGCCGTGCGCGGTGGCTGGCCCGATAAACGTCTGGTGATGGTATATCAGCCGCACCGTTTCAGCCGCACGCGTGACCTGTACGACGATTTCGTACAGGTGCTTGCCGACGCCAATGTGCTGCTGCTGATGGAGGTCTACCCGGCCGGCGAAGAACCCATCCCCGGCGCCGACAGCCGTCAGCTGTGCCACAGCATCCGCCAGCGCGGCCAGTTGGACCCTATCTACATCGAACGCGGCGTCGAGCTGGCGCCACTGGTCAAGCCGCTGCTGCGCGCAGGCGACATCCTGCTGTGCCAGGGTGCCGGTGACATCGGCGGGCTTGCCCCGCAGTTGCTCAAAAGCCCGCTGTTCGCGCAGGCCTCGGAGAAATCGCAATGAACATTCTGGATTCCAACACCCTGCGCTCGCAGATCATGCCCAGTGACTTCGGTCGCGTGGCCGTGCTCTACGGCGGCAAGAGCGCCGAGCGCGAGGTGTCGCTGAAATCGGGCGCCGCGTGCCTGCAGGCCTTGCAGAGCGCCGGGGTGGACGCGTTCGGCATCGACGTTGGCGACGATCTGCTGGCCCGCCTGCAGGCGGAGAAGATCGACCGTGCGTTCATCATCCTCCATGGCCGCGGCGGCGAAGACGGCAGCATGCAAGGGTTGCTCGAGTGCCTGGGCATCCCCTACACCGGCAGCGGCATCCTTGCCAGCGCCTTGGCGATGGACAAATTGCGCACCAAGCAGGTGTGGCAGAGCCTCGGCCTGCCGACCCCGTCGCACGCCGTGCTGGCCAGCGAGCAGGATTGTATTTTTGCCGCTGGGGAACTGGGCTTCCCTTTGATCGTCAAACCCGCCCATGAAGGTTCAAGCATCGGGATGGCCAAGGTGAACAGCGTCGACGAACTGGTCGTCGCCTGGAAAGCCGCCAGCACCTACGATTCGCAAGTGCTGGTCGAACAATGGGTCCACGGCCCCGAGTTCACCGTCGCGACGCTGCGTGGCCAGATGCTGCCTGCGATTGCGCTGGGCACGCCCCACACGTTCTACGACTACGACGCCAAGTACGTCGCCAACGATACCCAGTACCGCATCCCCTGCGGCCTTGCTCCCGCCAAGGAACAGGAACTCACCGAACTCTGCGCCCGCGCCTGCGATGCCATCGGCATCCAGGGTTGGGGGCGTGTGGATGTGATGCAGGACCAGCAGGGCCGTTTCTGGCTGCTGGAAGTCAACACCGCTCCAGGCATGACCGATCACAGCCTGGTGCCCATGGCGGCGAACGCGGCTGGCCTGGATTTCCAGCAGTTGGTGCTGGCGATTCTGGCTGCCAGTTGCAAGGCGCGAGGTTAAGACCATGCACGGCCCAATGATTCGCCATCAGTCACCCGCCATCGGCCGCAACAAGCCGGTGCCGCGTGGCGCCAGCCGTATGGTGGCCAAGGAGCCACTGTCGGTGCGCCTGCCCAAGGCCAATTTCAGCATCTTCAGGAAGCTGATGTGGCCGGTGCTGTTGGTGGGTCTGGGCTTTGGCACCTACGAAGGTGCCCAGTACCTGATGCCCTACGCCGATCGCCCGATCACCAAGGTGTCTGTACAGGGCGACCTGGCCTACATCAACCAGCAGTCGGTGCAGGAGCGCATCCAGCCTTATGTTGGCATGACGTTCTTCAGCATCGACCTGACCCGCATGCGCACCGAGCTGGAAACCATGCCCTGGATCGCCCACGCCGAAGTGCGTCGGGTGTGGCCTGACCAGGTGGTGATCCGCCTGGAGGAGCAACTGCCGGTCGCGCGCTGGGGCAACGAATCGCTGCTCAACAACCAGGGCCAGGCGTTCGCGCCTCGCGAACTGGGCAACTACGAACACTTGCCGCAGTTGTTCGGCCCGGTACGGGCCCAACAGCAGGTGATGCAGCAATACCAGGTGCTGAGTCAGATGTTGCGTCCACTGGGCTATTCGGTTGCCCGACTGGAACTGACCGAACGCGGCAGCTGGTTTCTCACCACAGGCGCAGGAAGCGCCGGCCCGGGCATCGAGCTGTTGCTGGGACGTGACCACTTGCTGGAAAAAATGCGCCGCTTTATCGCCATTTACGACAAGACACTCAAAGACCAGATCACGAATATCGCGCGTATCGACCTGCGCTATGCCAACGGCCTGGCCGTGGGCTGGCGTGAACCGAGCGCCCCGACTGCGGACAAGCCCGCCGTCGCGAAGAATTGACAAGAGGCAGGACCATGGCAAACGTTCAAAGCGGCAAAATGATCGTCGGGCTGGACATCGGCACCTCCAAGGTGGTGGCGCTGGTGGGCGAGGTGGCAGCCGACGGTACGCTGGACATCGTCGGGATCGGTACCCACCCCTCGCGCGGCCTGAAGAAGGGCGTGGTGGTGAACATCGAGTCGACCGTGGCGTCGATCCAGCGCGCGGTCGAGGAAGCCCAGCTGATGGCCGGTTGCCGCATTCACTCGGCGTTCGTCGGCGTCGCCGGTAACCACATCCGCAGCCTGAACTCCCATGGTATCGTGGCCATTCGCGACCGCGAGGTCAGCACCGCTGACCTGGAGCGGGTTCTGGACGCGGCCCAGGCCGTGGCGATTCCCGCCGACCAGCGCGTATTGCACACCCTGCCGCAGGACTACGTGATCGACAACCAGGAAGGCGTGCGCGAGCCTCTGGGCATGTCCGGCGTGCGTCTGGAAGCCAAGGTCCATGTGGTCACCTGCGCCGTCAACGCTGCGCAGAACATCGAGAAGTGCGTGCGCCGCTGCGGCCTGGAAATCGACGACATCATTCTCGAGCAGCTGGCCTCGGCCTATTCGGTGCTGACCGATGACGAGAAAGAGCTGGGTGTCTGCCTGGTCGACATCGGCGGCGGCACCACCGATATCGCCATCTTCACCGAAGGCGCCATTCGCCACACCGCGGTCATTCCCATCGCGGGCGATCAGGTCACCAACGACATCGCCATGGCCCTGCGCACACCGACGCAGTACGCCGAAGAAATCAAGATCCGTTACGCCTGCGCCCTGGCCAAGCTGGCCGGCGCCGGCGAAACCATCAAGGTACCCAGTGTCGGCGACCGTCCTCCGCGCGAGCTGTCGCGCCAGGCGCTGGCCGAAGTCGTCGAGCCACGCTACGACGAGCTGTTCACCCTGATTCAGGCCGAGCTGCGTCGCAGCGGCTACGAAGACCTCATCCCGGCCGGCATCGTGCTGACCGGTGGTACGGCAAAAATGGAAGGCGCGGTCGAGCTGGCCGAAGAAATCTTCCACATGCCGGTGCGCCTGGGCGTACCGCATAGCGTGCGGGGGCTGAGCGACGTCATCAGCAACCCGATCTATTCCACCGGCGTGGGCCTGCTGATGTATGGCCTGCAGAAACAGTCCGATGGCTTGAACCTGTCAGGTATCAGCAACAGCGGCAATTACAGCGATGACACCAAGGCTCCGGTGCTGGAACGGCTGAAGCGTTGGGTGCAAGGCAATTTCTGATTCAAAACGGCAGTAGCGGTAGGCGCACACAAATAGAGAAAGGAGAGGGCACATGTTCGAACTCGTAGACAACATCCCGCAAAGCCCGGTAATCAAAGTTATCGGTGTCGGCGGCGGCGGCGGCAACGCCGTCAACCACATGGTCAAGAGCAACATCGAAGGCGTTGAATTCATCTGCGCCAACACCGATGCTCAGGCACTCAAGAACATCGGCGCGCGCACCATCCTGCAGCTGGGTACCGGTGTGACCAAGGGCCTGGGCGCTGGCGCCAACCCTGAAGTCGGCCGTCAGGCCGCGATGGAAGACCGCGAGCGCATCGCCGAAGTGCTGCAAGGCACCAACATGGTCTTCATCACCACCGGCATGGGCGGCGGTACCGGTACCGGTGCTGCGCCGATCATCGCCGAAGTGGCCAAGGAAATGGGCATCCTGACCGTTGCGGTCGTGACCCGTCCGTTCCCGTTCGAAGGCCGCAAGCGCATGCAGATCGCCGACGAAGGCATTCGCATGCTGTCCGAAAGCGTCGACTCGTTGATCACTATTCCCAACGAGAAGCTGCTGACCATCCTGGGCAAGGACGCCAGCCTGCTGTCGGCGTTCGCCAAGGCCGACGACGTGCTGGCCGGTGCCGTTCGCGGTATCTCGGACATCATCAAGCGTCCGGGCATGATCAACGTCGACTTCGCCGACGTGCGTACCGTGATGAGCGAAATGGGCATGGCGATGATGGGGACCGGCTGCGCCAGCGGCCCGAACCGCGCGCGCGAGGCCACCGAAGCGGCCATTCGCAACCCGCTGCTCGAGGACGTCAACCTGCAGGGCGCTCGCGGCATTCTGGTCAACATCACCGCAGGTCCCGACCTGTCGCTGGGTGAATACTCCGACGTGGGTAGCATCATCGAAGCGTTCGCCTCCGACCACGCGATGGTCAAGGTGGGTACCGTCATCGACCCGGACATGCGCGACGAGCTGCACGTGACCGTCGTGGCCACCGGCCTGGGCGCGAAGATCGAGAAACCTGTGAAGGTCATCGACAACACCATGCAGACCGCAGCGCAGACGCCGCCACCGTCGCAGCAGCCGGCTCGCCAGGACGCACCGTCGGTGAACTACCGCGACCTGGATCGTCCGACCGTGATGCGCAACCAGGCTCACGCCGGTGCTGCTGCAGCGGCCAAGCTGAACCCACAGGATGACCTGGATTATCTGGACATCCCGGCCTTCCTGCGTCGTCAGGCCGATTGATGCAATTTATCAGGGGTATTAGGGTGATTGGTGTTCAGCAAAGGTTCGGTCTGCTATCATCGCCAGCCTTTGTTGATACCAGTTCGCAATTTGCGCTGAAGCGGCCAATGCCATGATTAAACAACGCACCCTGAAGAATATTATCCGTGCCACAGGCGTCGGTCTGCACTCCGGTGAGAAGGTCTACCTGACCTTGAAGCCTGCGCCCGTGGATACCGGCATCGTGTTCTGCCGTGTCGACCTTGATCCGGTCGTGCAGATTCCTGCGCGCGCCCACAATGTCGGCGCTACCACGATGTCCACCACTTTGGTCAATGGCGATGTCAAGGTCGATACCGTAGAGCATCTACTG
The DNA here is from genome assembly GCF_014841915.1 of Pseudomonas sp. CFBP 13727. Taxonomy (NCBI): domain Bacteria; kingdom Pseudomonadati; phylum Pseudomonadota; class Gammaproteobacteria; order Pseudomonadales; family Pseudomonadaceae; genus Pseudomonas; species Pseudomonas sp. CFBP 13727. Next base: position 1,420,996 of record NZ_JACYUT010000001.1, on the reverse strand, counting down.
TCGGCCATGGCGGGCCTGGGAATCGATAACGCCTACGTCGAGCTCTCCGCGTCCGAAGTGCCGATCATGGATGGCAGCGCCGGACCGTTCGTATTCCTGATTCAATCGGCTGGCCTGGAAGAACAGGACGCGCCGAAGAAATTCATCCGCATCCTGCGTGAAGTGACAGTGACGGAGGGCGACAAGCGCGCCACCTTCCTGCCTTTCGAAGGTTTCAAGGTGAGCTTCGAGATAGATTTCGATCATCCTGTCTTCAAGGATCGCACCCAGAGTGCCAGTGTCGACTTCTCCAGCACGTCCTTCGTGAAGGAAGTCAGTCGCGCTCGCACGTTCGGTTTCATGAGCGACCTTGAGTACCTGCGCAAGCACAATCGTGCACTGGGCGGCAGCGTCGAGAACGCTATCGTGGTGGACGAGGCAGGCGTCATGAACGAGGACGGTCTTCGTTACGAAGACGAGTTCGTCAAGCACAAGATCCTCGATGCAATCGGCGATCTCTATCAGCTAGGCAACAGCCTGATTGGCGAATTCCGTGGCTACAAGTCGGGCCACGCACTGAACAACCAGCTTCTGCGTCGTCTGCTCGAGCAGGACGATGCGTGGGAAGTGGTCACGTTCGAAGATGCCAGTACGGTACCGATCTCCTACATGCGGCCAGCTGCGTTGGGTTGATACAACCTCTCTTTTCTGGTTACACATTTTATAGGCCACCCATTGGGTGGCTTTTTTTTGCGTGGCGTTCAGGTTGCCCACGGCATTGCCAGTGGGTTCAGCGCACGCGTTTGGCGTGGGCTGCCAGGCGCTCAAGCGCGGCGCGCAGATTCGGATCGCTGATGCCGTCGGCGGTGGCCTGAATGTTCTCGCCCGCGCCGATGGACAGATCGATGCTGCGCTCTCCGGCCTTGCTCTGCACCGTGGGCGGCTGCACCTTGAACAGGATACGGGTCAGGCTGCCGAATTCCTCCAGGGCCTGCAGGTCGCGCTGCAGTCGCTTTTGCTGATAGCGCAGGCGCGTAGCCCAGTGGCCGTCGGTGACGATCAGCAACAGGCTGCCTTCGCGCCACGAGGCAACGTAGCAATGCTCGCGCGCCGCAGGCTGCAGCTGGCTCTCGAGCAGGCGCTGCAGGTGCGAAAGGCGCTGGGCATGGCTGAACAAGGCCTTGAGCGGCTTGGCTTCGCGCAGCAGCACCGCTGGTGCCCGGGCGGGCAGGGGCCGAAAGACCATGGAGATACACCTGAGGTTACAGAGTCGGCATGTTAACAGAATCCCTTGTCGTCACCGTTTTACGTGGGTACACCGGCGGGCCTGTGAACGTTCGAATAGATGACATCTGCAGCTTGCGGGTTGAAGTTGGCGAAAAAGCCCTTATTGTAAAACCGCCCCGTCACAACGCTGTGCCAGCATCGTGGACATCGCGCCACTTTCCTCTCCATCGTTTCCGGGTAGAATGCTCGTTCGCATGCGGCCATGAGGGCTGCACGGGCGACTCACGGGGCCGCCCTCCATCCCTATGTGTGGAAGATCCTGCCAATATGTTTGCGCCTTTGTTAAAGAAACTTTTTGGAAGCAAGAACGAGCGTGAAGTACGACGCATGCTCAAGACGGTACAAGCCGTCAATGCCTTCGAAGAGCAGATGGTGGCCCTTTCGGACGAGCAGCTGCGCGCCAAGACCGCAGAGTTCAAGGCCCGCCTGGCAAAAGGCGAGACCCTCGACCAACTGCTGCCCGAAGCTTTCGCCGTGTGCCGCGAAGCCGGCAAGCGCGTCATGGGCATGCGGCACTTCGATGTCCAGCTGATCGGCGGCCTCACCCTGCACGAAGGCATGATCGCCGAAATGCGTACAGGTGAAGGCAAGACCCTGGTGGCGACCCTGGGCGTTTACCTCAATGCGCTGTCCGGCAAGGGCGTGCATGTGGTCACGGTCAACGACTACCTGGCCCGTCGCGACGCCAACTGGATGCGTCCGCTGTACGAGTACCTGGGCCTGACCGTGGGCGTGGTCACGCCGTTCGCGCCGCCGGACGAGAAGCGTCTGGCCTACGCTGCCGACATCACCTACGGCACCAACAACGAATTCGGTTTCGACTATTTGCGCGACAACATGGCGTTCAGCGTGGAAGAGAAATTCCAGCGCGAGCTGAATTTCGCCGTGATCGACGAAGTCGACTCCATCCTCATCGACGAAGCCCGCACGCCGCTGATCATTTCCGGTCAGGCCGAGGATAGCTCCAAGCTGTACACCGAAATCAACCGCCTGATTCCGCAACTCGAGCAGCACATCGAGGAAGTGGAAGGCCAGGTCACCAAGGAAGGCCACTACAGCATCGACGAGAAGACCCGTCAGGTCGAACTCAACGAAGCCGGCCACCAGTACATCGAGGAAATGCTCACCCGCGCCGGTCTGCTGGCCGAGGGCGAGAGCCTTTATTCGGCGCACAACCTGGGCCTGCTGACCCACGTGTATGCCGGCCTGCGTGCGCACAAGCTGTTCAACCGCAACGTCGAGTACATCGTCCAGGACGGCCAGATCCTGCTGGTCGACGAGCACACCGGTCGTACCATGCCGGGCCGTCGCCTTTCCGAGGGCCTGCACCAGGCCATCGAGGCCAAGGAAAACCTGAACATTCAGGCCGAGAGCCAGACGCTCGCCTCGACCACGTTCCAGAACTACTTCCGCCTGTACAACAAACTGTCGGGCATGACCGGTACGGCCGATACCGAGGCGTTCGAATTCGCCCAGATCTATCAGCTCAACGTGATGGTCATTCCGCCGAACAAGCCGCTCGCGCGCAAGGACTTCAACGACTTGGTGTACCTGACTGCGGACGAGAAATACGCCGCCATCGTCACCGACATCAAGGAAAGCATGGCCCAGGGCCGGCCGGTGCTGGTGGGTACTGCCACCATCGAAACCTCCGAACACATGTCGCGCCTGCTCAACCAGGAAGGCATCGAGCACAAGGTGCTCAACGCCAAGTTCCACGAGAAGGAAGCCGAGATCATCGCGCAGGCCGGTCGTCCGGGTGCGCTGACCATTGCCACCAACATGGCTGGCCGTGGTACCGACATTCTTCTGGGCGGCAACTGGGAGGTCGAAGTGGCTTCCCTCGAGGACCCGTCGCCGGAGCAGATTGCCCAGATCAAGGCCGACTGGCAGAAGCGTCACCAGCAGGTGCTCGAATCCGGTGGCCTGCATGTGATCGCCTCCGAGCGTCACGAATCACGCCGTATCGACAATCAGTTGCGTGGCCGTGCCGGTCGCCAGGGTGATGCCGGTTCCAGCCGCTTCTACCTGTCGCTGGAAGACAGCCTGATGCGCATCTTCGCGTCCGACCGGGTGAAGAACTTCATGAAGGCGCTGGGCATGCAGTCCGGTGAAGCCATCGAACATCGCATGGTGACCAACGCCATCGAAAAGGCCCAGCGCAAGGTCGAAGGCCGCAACTTCGACATCCGCAAGCAATTGCTCGAATTCGACGATGTCGCCAACGAGCAGCGCAAGGTCATCTACCACATGCGCAACAGTCTGCTGGCGTCCGACAACGTCGGTGACACCATTGCCGACTTCCGCCAGGAAGTGCTGGGCCAGCTGTTCGCCCAGCACATTCCGCCACAGTCGCTGCCCGAGCAGTGGGACGTGGCCGGTCTGGAAGCGGCGCTGCAGACCGATTTCGGTGTGAGCCTGCCGATCCAGCAGTGGCTGGACGCCGACGACAAGCTCTACGAAGAAACGCTGCGCGAGAAAGTCATGGCCGAGCTGCTGGCGGCCTACACCGAGAAGGAAGACCAGGCCAGCGCCGATGCGTTGCGCACCTTCGAGAAGCAGATCCTGCTGCGCGTGCTCGACGACCTGTGGAAAGATCACCTGTCGACCATGGACCACCTGCGTCACGGTATCCACCTGCGCGGCTACGCCCAGAAGAACCCGAAGCAGGAATACAAGCGCGAGTCGTTCAGCCTGTTCCAGGAGCTGCTGGATTCGATCAAGCGCGACACCATCCGTGTGCTTTCCCACGTTCAGGTGCGCCGCGAAGATCCGGTCGAGGAAGAGGCGCGCCTGCGTCGCGATGCCGAGGAGCTGGCTGCGCGCATGCAGTTCGAACACGCTCCTGCGCCAGGCCTGGATCAGCCTGAAGCCTTGGCGGAGGACGCCGAAGTGATTGCCGCCACAGTGTCGGAGCCGGTGCGCAATGACCAGAAACTGGGCCGCAACGAGCTGTGCTGGTGTGGTTCAGGCAAGAAATTCAAGCATTGCCACGGCAAGATCGACTGATTGCCGCACGTTGCTTCAAGCAATAGCACGCCGCGACTGACGCCGGCTCCCCGTAGGAGCGGTCAGTGGCCGCGAAAAGTACGACACGGTCTGGCAGGTATACCGCGTCGTCTGTTTCGCGGCCGCTGACCGCTCCTGCGGTGGATTTCGGTGATCCGATCGCGGCGTTCGTCCATTCAATGGCGGCGTCGACGCTACGCCGTACAGTCTTCAAAGGAGTGCTCACATGGCTGTTGGTCTTGGTCCACTGCCCACGCTGCATGCGGTTCCCGGTTTCGAGCTGGGCATCTCCAGCGCCGGCATCAAACGCCCCGGCCGCAAGGACGTGGTGGTCATGCGCTGCGCCGAGGGTTCCAGCGTCGCTGGCGTGTTCACCCTGAATGCGTTCTGTGCGGCACCGGTCATCGTCTCCCGGCAGCGCGTGGGCGGCGCTGTGCGTTACCTGCTGACCAACACCGGCAATGCCAACGCCGGTACCGGTGAGCCCGGCCTGGCTGCCGCCGAGCGCACCACGGCGCGGCTCGCCGAATTGGCCGGGGTGGACGCCAGCGCCGTGCTGCCGTTTTCCACCGGAGTGATCGGCGAGCCTCTGCCCGTGGAGAAGATCGAAGGGGCCCTGCAGGCCGCTCTCGACGACCTGTCGGTGGATAACTGGGCCGCCGCGGCCACTGGCATCATGACCACCGATACCCTGCCCAAAGGCGCCAGCCGCCAGTTCCAGCACGACGGCGTGACGGTCACCGTGACCGGGATCAGCAAAGGTGCGGGCATGATCCGGCCAAATATGGCGACCATGCTTGGCTACATTGCCACCGACGCCAAGGTCGCGCCCCACGTACTGCAGGATCTGCTGCGCGACGGCGCCAACAAGTCGTTCAACCGCATCACCATCGACGGCGACACGTCGACCAACGACTGTTGCATGCTGGTGGCTACCGGGCAGGCGGCATTGCCGGAGGTCGGCGAGGCCAGCGGGCCGTTGTTCGCGGCGCTGAAGCAGGCGGTCTTCGAAGTGTGCATGGAAGTGGCCCAGGCCATCGTGCGCGACGGTGAAGGGGCAACCAAGTTCGTCACCGTCCAGGTCAACGGCGGCAGCAACCACCAGGAATGCCTGGATGTGGCCTACACCGTGGCTCACTCGCCGCTGATCAAGACCGCATTGTTCGCCTCCGATCCGAACTGGGGGCGCATCCTGGCGGCCGTCGGCCGTGCAGGCGTGCCGGAACTGGATGTCAGCAAGATCGATGTGTTCCTGGGCGAGGTGTGCATCGCCAGTCGTGGCGCGCGTGCGGCCACCTATACCGAGGAGCAGGGTTCGGCGGTGATGGCGCAGGCAGAAATCGGCATTCGTATCGAGCTGGGCCGCGGCGATTGCAGCGAGACCATCTGGACCACCGACCTGTCCCATGAATATGTGAAGATCAACGCCGAATACCGTACCTGACGGTCAGGCCCGGGTGTGCTCCATGGTGCACCTGGGCGTTGGTAGCTCAGTGCGGCCTGGAGAATGCGTGAAACGAGTGCATGTAGCCGCCGCGGTGATCCGTGGCGCAGATAACCGTATCTTGATTGCCCGCCGTGCCGATGCCCAGCACCAGGGCGGTTTATGGGAGTTTCCCGGCGGCAAGGTCGAGGCCGGCGAGACGGTGCAGACGGCGCTGGCGCGGGAGCTGCGCGAAGAACTGGGGATCGAGGTCGGCCAGGCGCGGCCATTGATCAAGGTGCATCACGACTATGCCGATAAGCAGGTGCTGCTGGATGTCTGGGAAGTGACCGAGTTCACTGGCCAGCCGCACGGCGTCGAAGGTCAACCCGTGGCGTGGGTCAAGGCCCGCGAGTTGCCGGGCTACGAGTTTCCGGCAGCCAATCGTCCCATCGTCGCGGCAGCGAGCCTGCCCGGTGAATATCTCATCACTCCGGATGGGCTCGATAACCCGACCTTGTTGCGCGGGATGCAGAAGGCGATTGCCGGTGGCATCAAGCTGCTGCAGCTGCGTGCACCCAATGGCTACGATCCGCAGTACCGCGACCTGGCGGTGGATGCAGTGGGGTTGTGCGCCGGCAAGGCCCAGTTGATGCTCAAGGGGCCGCTGGAATGGCTGGGCGATTTCCCTTCGGCCGGTTGGCACCTGACGTCGGCGCAGTTGCGCAAGTACGCCAGCAAGGGCCGGCCGTTTCCTCAGGAGCGTTGGCTGGCGGCCTCTTGTCACGACGCCGAGGAGCTGGCGCTGGCGCGGCAGATGGGGGTGGATTTCATCACCCTGTCGCCGGTGCAACCGACCCTCACGCATCCCGATGCCCAGCCGATAGGGTGGGATCGGGCGCGTGGTTTGATCGAGGGCTTCAACCAGCCGGTGTTTCTGCTGGGCGGGCTCGGTCCGCAGGATCAGCCGAAGGCCTGGGAAATTGGCGCGCAGGGCGTTGCAGGCATCCGCGCGTTCTGGCCAACCCTGTAGCCGCCCTTGGCCCCTGTAGCAGCGGCGCAAGCCGCGTCAGCGGTCCCTCAAGATCCATTGCCTGACGCGGTACTGGCGACCTGCAGCCTGCGCCACTCTCACGGCTTGGCAGACTGCCAAAGAATCTCGGCAATAGCCTGACGTCGAGCGATGATCCGCGCCGCCACGAACAGCAGGTCCGAAAGCCGATTGATGTACGCCAGGCTCACCGCTGACAAAGGCTCCACGGCATTGAGCTGCTGACAGCGACGCTCGGCACTGCGTGCCAGGCTGCGACAGACATGGGCCTGGGCGATCAGCATCGAACCGCCTGGCAGGATGAAATTCTCCAACGCGCCGACTTCGTCGTTCCAGGTATCGATGGCCGTTTCCAGGCGCTGCACTTCGCCAGCATCGAGTGCCTGGTACGCGGGCATGGCCAACTCACCACCCAGATCGAACAGCCGATGCTGGCAGGGCGCAAGCACCTCGTACACCTCGTTCAAGCGCGGATCTTCCGTCAATCCCGCCAGCAGCACGCCCAACTGGCTGTTCAAGGTGTCCACTTCGCCAATAGCCTCGACTCGCGGATGGTCCTTGGGCACCCGACGTCCATCGCCAAGCCCGGTTTCGCCCTGGTCGCCGGTACGCGTGTAAATCTTCGTCAGGCGAAAGCCCATGCTCATGTCTCCGTGGTGGTGAGGGGCAGCGGATTGCCGGCCAACGGCAGGCGCAGGGTGAAGCAGGTGCCCTGGCCAGGGCTGGATTGCACTTCCATCTGGCCCTTGTGGTTGTTGGTGATGATGAAGTAGGACACCGACAGGCCCAGGCCGGTGCCCTGGCCAATCTCCTTGGTGGTGAAGAAGGGCTCGAACGTACGCTTGCGCACGCTTTCGGGCATGCCCACGCCGTTGTCCTCGACCTGGATTTCCGCCCACGGCGGGCTCAGCCGGGTGCGCAGGATGATGCGACCCGGCTCGTGCTCGTCGTTGCGCTGGTGAATGGCCTGCGCCGCGTTTTTCAGCAGGTTGAGCAGCACTTGCTCCAGCTCGTTGGCAGTGCCCGGTACCGGGCCCAGCGCCGGGTCGAACTGGCGCACGATGTTTTGTCCCTTGAAGTCGAAACCGATCGCCAGGTCGAAGTCGTTGCCGGCGATCTCCACCGCCTGGTCGATCAGGGCGGGCAGGTCGCACGGTGCCATTTCCCGCGTGCTGCGGCGGCTGAAGCTGAGCATGTGGGTGACGATCTTGGCTGCCCGTGCACCGGCCTGCTGAATGCCGTCGAGCAGCTGCGGGATTTCGCGCCCTTGCAGGTAGGCGTTCACTGCTGCCAGATCGACACCGGCATCGCTGGCCTGTTCGAGGTTCTTCGGCAGGTCGGCCGAAAGGCGGCGCCTGACGTTCTGCACGTTGTGCAGGATCGCGCCCAGGGGGTTGTTGATTTCGTGGGCCATGCCGGCGGCCAGCCCCCCCACCGAGAGCATCTTTTCCGACTGCACCATCATCTCTTCCAGGGACAGGCGCTGAGTGATGTCGTCGATGCGAATCACCACGCCGCGGCCGGCACCGCCCATCAGCGGATAGAAGGTCAGCGCGTAATGGTGTGGGGTGTCGTCCTTGACCCAGGTGACCCGCTCGATCTTGGCCACCGTGTGCTGTTCGACCGTGGTCTTGAGCTGCGGCAGGAACGGTTTGAGCGGGGCGAATGCAAGAAAGATCGGTTGATTGAGCGCCTCGTCCAGCGGCGTTCCGGAAAGTGCGCTGGCTTCCTGATTCCATTGGGTGACGTACAGCTGCTCGTCGAGGGCAATGAGTGCCGAAGGCATGGAGTCGATGATGCTGTTGAGGTAGTTCTGAAAGCCGGTGAGTTTCTTCTCGATCTTGCTGCGCACCTGGACTTCGAGTTCGAGCTTGCGGTTGGTGTGGCGAGTTTCTTCGGCCAGCCCCTGGGCCTGGTCGTAGGCGGCCTGGGACTCGTCGCGGGCACGCTTGAGTTGCTGTTCGCGGGCCTCGATGCGTGAAAGCATGGTGTTGAACGCTTCCGCCAGGCTGCCGATCTCGTCGTGGTTGCCGCGGCCGGCGCGCAAGGCGTAGTTTTCTTCGCGGGTGACCTGGCGCGACAGCTCTTCGAGGCGATAGATGGGTTGGGTGATCAAGCGCTTGATCTGCCGGGCGATGATCATCCACAACAGCACGCTGAACACCAGGATGCCCAGGCTGGCAGTCAGCGTGCCGGTGTAGAACGCCACGGGCAGTTCGCTGCTGGCCACCAGCAGCAGATGGCCGGCACTGGGCAGAGGCACCAACTGGGTGCTGCGGAATTCGGTGGAGCGCCAGGCTTCGATGCTGGCGAAGCGGGCCGGCATCTTCAGCCGGTCGCCGTGCTGCAACTGGGCCAGGCGCTCGCCCTGGGCGTCGTAGATGGCGGCGGCGCGCAACGGGGAATAGCTGTTGAGCTCTTCGAGCAGCGCTTCGGCGTCCTGCGGCGAGCGTACCGCCCGCTGCGCAAGGCCAGGGTTGGCCAGCAGTCGGCCGATGGTCTGCAAGGCCTGGGGCGCCATGCTTTCCTGGGAAATCCAGTAGGCGGCACTGATGAACGTGAGGTTGGCGACCAGCAGGACCGTGGTCAACAGCACCAGCAGGGCAGCCAGCAGTTTCTGGCCAACCGGCAGGTTTTCGAGTCTCTGGCGCAAGGGCATTGGCGGGTCGCTTCCACGGCAGGGCAGAGCGCCAGTGTAGCAAACCTGTTTTGCAAATCCCGCGGTTCGCCTGATACACCGCGGCGCCTGTTTCGCGGCCGATGACCGCTCCTACGCAGATCGTGCGTCCCTCCGTAGGAGCGGCCAGTGGCCGCGAAGAGCGCGCTGCGGTATGCCTGATTCACCGCGCGACTGTTTCGCGGCCACGGACCGCTCCTACGGAGATCGTGCGTCCCTCCGTAGGAGCGGTCGGTGGCCGCGAAGGGCGCGGTCTCAGGTCTTGTTCAAGGCCCGCACCAGCCGCGCCTGCAGCGCTTGCAGATGTGGCACCTCGCAGTGCCGCTCCAGCGCGGCTTTGCAGGCGTAGCCCAGCAGATAGTCGATTTCGGTGCGCCGACCCTGGTAGACGTCCTGGTACATCGAAGAGTAATTGGCAGCGGTCGCCTGGATAACCCGTCGTACTTCCTCGTGCAGCCCCTGGGCCGCGTCCACCTGCCCGCACGCGTCCAGCAGCTGTGCCAGCTCGGCGCAAAGGATGGCCACTTCGTCGTGATGGTCCGCCAACGCGCCATTGCGACAGCCGTACAGCACGGTCAGCGGGTTGATCGCGCAGTTGAGCGCCAGCTTGCGCCACAGGCGCGAATGGATACTGGGTGTCCACTGATGAGCGATGCCGGCACGCTTTAGGTCGGCCAGCAAGGCTGCAGGGTGGGTGGGGCAGGCCGGGTCGGCATCGCCCAGCCAGGTAAAGCCCTGCCCGGCGAAAACCGCCTGGAAATCGGCGGCACGGTAGGCGCCTTCGGTGGTCGAGGCATAGATACAGCGCGCCTGCGGCAGCATTTCGGCCACCGCCTGCTGACTGCCCATGCCGTTCTGCAGAAGGATCACTTCGGCGCCGGGTGCCAGCCGCGCGGCGACACTGGCAATGGCCGCTTGCGCATCGTAGGCCTTGCAGGTCAGCAACAGGCGGGTGATCGCGCCCTCGGCGGCCACGTCGGTGGCCGGCAGGCAGTGAACGCTGGCCTCGCCGCTTTCGATCAAGCGCAAGCCACCGGCTGCGCGGTAGGCCTGCAGGCGCGCGGCATTGCGCAATAACAGTTGCACCTGCAAGCCCGCGCGGGCCAGGCGGCACGCCCACAACGTACCCAGGCTGCCTGCGCCCAACACATGCCAGGATCGGGCTGCCGGCGGTTCTGCGACGACCAGCGCTGGTTCGTCGGCGGCCGCATTGCTTGGGGGGAGGTTGCGCATATCAGGCTCGTGTGGAAAGTGATGACCCATGCCTGAATTCAAGCGGTGGGGTGGCATTTCACGATGCCGGCTCCCTTATAATGAGCGGGCATTTCAATCGTCAAGCCAGGCGTGCTCCTTCTTTCAACGAGCCGCCGATCAATTCTGGAGGAAACACATGCCCTCGTTCGACGTAGTGTCCGAGTTGGACAAGCACGAAGTCACCAACGCGGTCGACAACGCCATCAAGGAGCTGGATCGCCGTTACGATCTCAAGGGAAAAGGCAGTTTCGCATTCAAGGAGCTGACGGTCACCCTGACCGCCGAAGCCGAGTACCAGCTGGAAGCCATGATCGAGATTCTCAAGCTGGCACTGGTCAAGCGCAAGATCGACGTGCAATGCCTCGAGGTCAAGGAAGCCTACGCCTCGGGTAAGGAAATGAAGCAGGAAGCGATCCTGCGCGAAGGTATCGAGAAGGAACTGGCGAAGAAGATCGTCGCTCACGTCAAGGACGCCAAGCTCAAGGTGCAGGCTGCCATCCAGGGTGAGCAGGTGCGCATCACCGGCAAGAAACGCGATGACTTGCAGGAGGCAATCGCTGCCCTGCGCGCGAAGGAATTCGGCATGCCGCTGCAGTTCAACAACTTTCGCGATTGATGAAGAACGGCGGGCCGGGCTGAACCTTGCCAGGCGACCGGCGTCGGAGCATCAGTGCGGCCGGAGCCTCTGGCGCCGGGCTTGCCGTGGCCTTTCAGATCGTGGCGCCGGTACGCCCGAGCTGGTCTTTGCCGGTTACCGCACGCTTTTCTTGAACGAAGCTTGAACGAAGCTTGAACGAAGGCGGTAGGAGAACCCCATGGATTTGAACGCGGAAGTCAATCATCTGGTCCAGGCCTCGCAGGCCTGGATTCCGATGGTCATGCAGTACGGCAGCAAGGTGATCCTCGCCTTGGTGGTGCTGTGCGTGGGTTGGTGGTTGATCAACCGAGTCACCGCCAACCTGCAGAAACTGCTGGCCCTGCGTCACATCGATCTGGCGCTGCAGAACTTCATCGGCACGATCGCCAATATCATCCTGAAGATCCTCTTGATGGTCAGCGTGGCCTCGATGATCGGTATCGAGACGACCTCGTTCGTTGCCGCCATCGGTGGTGCGACCCTGGCCATCGGCCTGGCCCTGCAAGGCAGCCTGGCGAACTTCGCCGGCGGCGTGCTGATCCTGCTGTTCCGTCCCTTTCGCATCGGCGACTGGATCGAAGCGCAGGGTGTGAGCGGTACGGTCGACTCCATCCAGATCTTCCATACCGTGTTGCGCACCGGCGATAACCGCACGGTGATCCTGCCCAACGGCAACCTGTCTAACGGCATCATCACCAACACCAACCGTCAGCCCACGCGCAAGATCACCTTCGACATCGGTGTGGACTACGATGCCGACCTGCAGAAAGCTCGCGAGATCCTGCTGGACCTGGCCAAGGACCCACGCGTGTTGCAGACCCCGGCACCCGAGGCCGTCGTGGCGGCCCTGGGCGACAGCTCGATCACCGTGTCCTTGCGGATCTGGGTGAACACTGGCGACTTCGGCGGCGTGACCAACATGCTCAACGGCGAGATCCGCGATCGCCTGCGTGCCGAAGGCATCGACATTCCGTTTCCGCAGCGTGTGATTCGGGTGATGCAGGAAGGCGAAGCCAAGTAGGTTCGCAACGCTTCACGAAAAAGCCCCGGTCATCATGGCCGGGGCTTTTTTTTGTCAGGAGGGTTCTTCGTCAGGCCCGTCGCGCGCGATGCGGGCATTCTCCTGCTTCCAGTGCAGGGCGATCAGCAGCAGGGTCGGCACACCGAGCAGGGCGGTGATGAGGAAGAAATTGTGGTAGCCGAACTTCTCGACCATGACCCCTGAGTAGCCCCCGATCAGGCGCGGCAGGAGGAGCATGATCGAGCTCAGCAGGGCGTATTGGGTCGCCGAGAACTTGAGGTTGGTCAGGCTCGACAGGTAGGCGACGAAGGCCGAAGTGGCGAGCCCGGAGCTGAAGTTGTCCAGCGAGATGGTCAGCACCAGCATCTGCAGATTCGGCCCCATGTCGGCCAGCATCAGGAACAGCAGGTTGGTCCCCGCCGACGTGATGCCACCGATGAACAGAATGGGCAGGATGCCGAAGCGCACGATCAGCAGGCCGCCGAAGCCGGCGCCGAGCAGGGTCATGATCAGGCCGAAGATCTTGCTGACGCTGGCGATCTGGTCCTTGGTGAAGCCTTGGTCGATGTAGAAGACGTTGGCCATGACACCCATCACCGTATCGGACATCCGGTAGGTCGCGATCAGGCCCAGCAGCAGCAATGCCTGCCAGCGGTAGCGCAGGATGAAATCGTTGATCGGTGTGAGCACGGGAGCCAACCCGCGGCGACCGACCGAAGACAGGCACACCGCAGTCAGGATTATGTAGAGCAGCGCACGCAGGAATGCCCGGTCTTCGAGCAGCAGGTCGATCAGGCTCTGGCTGCCGAACAGCACGCTGGCAAAATCGGTGTTGTACAACTGGGTGAACATCGCCGGCACCGACACCAGCAACACGATCAGCACGAACACCGACATCAGTTGGTGGCTGAAGCCGTAGCGCGCTGCGGACAATTGCGTGCGCAGGGCTACCGGGGGTTCGCGCATGATCAGGGTAGTGATCAGTGCCGGTACCATCAGCACACCGAACAGCAGGTACGTGTTGGCCCAGGCCTGGTGCAGATAGGCGAAGCCGGTGGAACCGAAGCCTTCGGCGAAGTACAGCGCACCGGCGGTGGCCAGCAACGCGGCCACGCGATAGCCGGCCATGTAGCTGGCGGCGAGGGCGGCCTGGCGCTGGTCTTCGGCGATTTCCAGGCGGTAGGCGTCTACCGCGATGTCCTGAGTGGCCGAGGCGAACGCGACCACCACAGCAATCGCGATCAACCACGACAGATGCTTCTGCGGGTCGCAGAAACTCATGCCCACCAGGCCGAGGATCACCAGAGCCTGAGCCAGAACCAGCCAGGAACGACGCCGGCCCAGCTTGCCGAGCAGTGGCAGCCGCCACTGGTCGAGCAGCGGCGACCATACCCATTTGAAGGCATAGGCCAGACCGATCAGGCTGGCGTAACCGATGGTTTCACGGGCGACGCCCGCTTCACGCAACCACACCGACAGGGTTGAAAACACCAGCATGTACGGCAGGCCGGCAGCGAAACCGAGCAGCAGAAGCACAACGGTGGAAGGGCTGGCATAAGCGGCGAGCGCGGCGCGCCAGGTTTTACGGGGCATGGGCTGGAATCTGCCTCAGTTTGCGAAACAAAGCGCGCACTCTAACCGCATGCCTGCTCCGGACGCCAGCCATGGCGTGCCATATCCACGCGATTCTTCATGATCAGCACGCCTTCGCCACGCAGGCGTGCGCGTTGTTCGGCCCCGCTGCACGTGCCTGCCGCTAGGCTCAGCCGCCCGCCGGCGGCAACCACACGGTGCCAGGGCAGGCGGGTACCGTCCGGCAGTTGGCTCAGGGTACGTCCGACCCAGCGGGCCGCCCGCCCGAGCATGGCCAGTTCGGCCAACTGTCCATAGGTCACCACTTTGCCCTCCGGTACCTGAGCCAGCACGGTGTACAGCGCAGTGCGGCGAACGGCCGCAGCCTGATCCGGAGTATTTTGCAGTTGAGAATTGAACTCGTCTGTCATCTCGGGGTCTGTCCTTGCTCGGATCTTGTCCTACCGAATAATGCCGCATTTCCTACACTTCAGAGCACCCAGAATCCGCTTATGTTGCCTAGAACCCTGCTGTGCCTTGCCCTGGCTTCCACCTCTTCCGTGACGTTTGCCGATACAGTCTGGTTGAAGAACGGCGACCGTATCTCCGGCAAGATTACCGTGTTCGACGGTGGCAAGCTGATGGTGAAGACTGAATACGGTGGTTCGATTCCTCTGGACTGGAAACAGATCAAGACCATGGAAAGCGACCAGGAACTGCTGGTCAAGCAGGATGACTACATCGGCGAGAAAACCAAGTCGTTCAAGGCCGCCGAAGACGGCAAAGTCATCCTGCAGAACGGTGATGCACCGAAGACCGTCGAGTTGGCCAGCATCCAGCAGATCATCAAGCCCAAGCCGGTGGTCACCGATCTGCAGATCAAGGGCAACGTCGACCTGGGCCTGGACTACAAGCGTGCCGAAACCGATACCGACGACTACAACGTCGCCTTCAAGACTACCGCCAGGCACGGCAAGTGGCGTCATATCGGCTCTGGCGAGTACAACCGCGAGTCCCAGGACAGCATCGTCACGACCGACAATTTCGATCTCGAATACTCCCTTGACCGCTTCCTCACCGATCAGTGGTTCTGGCAGGGCCGGGTTGATTACAAGCGTGACAAGATCGAGGACCTGGAGCGTCAGCGCACCGTGGGTACCGGCCCGGGCTACCAGTTCTGGGACGACGAACTGGGTGCGTTCTCCCTCGGTGGCTTGATCAACCGCACCGACTACCAGTATGCCGACGGCGACAAGGACAACTTCTATTCGCTGGCCATGAAGTGGGACTACAACCGCTACCTGATCGGCAAGACGGTCGAGTTCTTCACCCGCGGCGAACTCGGCAAGCCGATCGGCAACGTCGCCGACTACAGCCTGGATGCCGAAATGGGCCTGCGCTACAAGGTTACCGAATGGGCGTCGTTGAACCTCAAGGCCGAGAAGGACCTGGTCAGCGGCACCAGTGGTGCGGACCTGGACAGTACCCGCTACACCGCCGGTTTCGGTGTCGCCTGGTAACATTGCAATACGCCGACACAAGTCTGCGAGGCCCGGCTGGCGCGGGTTTCGCGGGACTGGCCTAAGCGACTGATGGGTCGCCACCTTGAATTAACGATTTATTGACGTCATCTAGGGTCTACTGGAAGGCATTCTTCCGTAGAGGAAACCATTTGATGCGCGCTTTTCTATTGCTGTTCCTGTTGTTCCCCGTGCTGGAACTGTACGTCTTCTTCAAGGTGAGCACGGCGATCGGGTTCTTTCCCGCGCTGCTGCTCATCATCGCCGGTTCGGCATTGGGTGTGCTGGTCATGCGCGTCGCCGGTCTGGCCACCGTCCTGCGTACCCGAGCCAGCCTGCAGCGCGGCGAGCTGCCTGCCGAGCAGATGTTCAATGGTCTGGTCACCGCCGTCGGCGGCGTACTGCTGATCGTGCCCGGCTTCATCAGCGATCTGCTGGCTGTGCTGTGCCTGCTGCCATTCACCCGGCACTTCCTGATCCGCAAGGTACGCGAGCGTGCCCAGGCGCAAGCCATGCGCCAGCGCGCGTTCGCCGACGACATGCCGCCCCCGGGTGGCCCGGCCCAGGCCTACCGAGCTCACGTCATCGAAGGCGAGGTGATCGAAGGCGAAGTGGTCGGTCGCGACACGTCGCGTCCGGACCGCTGAACACCTGCTGCAACGTGTCAACGGCGCCCTCGGGCGCCGTTTCTTTTGCAGCTTCGCCTGCAAATTTTTTCAGCCCGGCCCTTGTAATCGCTCGCGCCGACCTCATGTATGGGTCACCGCAAGGTTTGTGGCGATTGCGCCACACATGTTCCCGCGTCTTGCGGTGCAAGACGCGACCGGTTACGCCGGAAGATCCACACCGCCGGTACACACCGGCCGATGAAAACCATAATTAGGAGAGATCGACAATGAAGCTTCGTCCTCTGCATGACCGCGTCGTTATCCGTCGCAGCGAAGAAGAGTCCAAAACCGCTGGCGGTATCGTTCTGCCAGGTTCGGCCGCTGAAAAACCCAACCGTGGCGAAATCGTCGCAGTGGGCACCGGCAAGATCCTGGAGAGCGGCGAAGTTCGTGCGCTGGCCGTCAAAGTGGGTGACAAGGTGGTATTCGGCCCTTACTCGGGCAGCAACACCGTCAAGGTCGACGGTGAAGACCTGCTGGTGATGAGCGAGAGCGAGATCCTCGCCGTCGTCGAAGTCTGAAACCACTGAACTCCCGTTACTACCCAGTATTCAAGGAAATCGATCATGGCTGCTAAAGAAGTTAAATTCGGCGACTCCGCCCGCAAGAAAATGCTGACTGGTGTCAACGTCCTGGCAGACGCGGTAAAAGCGACCCTGGGCCCGAAAGGCCGTAACGTGATCATCGAGAAGAGCTTCGGCGCTCCGACCATCACCAAGGACGGCGTTTCCGTTGCCAAGGAAATCGAGCTCGAAGACCGTTTCGAAAACATGGGCGCGCAGCTGGTCAAAGACGTTGCCTCCCGTGCCAACGATGACGCAGGCGACGGCACCACGACCGCTACCGTTCTGGCTCAGGCCATCGTCAACGAAGGCTACAAGGCCGTCGCTGCCGGCATGAACCCGATGGACCTCAAGCGCGGCATCGACAAGGCGACCATCGCCGTTGTTGCCGAGCTGAAAAACCTGTCCAAGCCATGCGCCGATACCAAGGCCATCGCTCAGGTCGGTACCATCTCCGCCAACTCCGACAGCTCCATCGGCGACATCATTGCCGAAGCCATGGAAAAAGTCGGTAAAGAAGGCGTGATCACCGTTGAAGAAGGCAGTGGCCTGGAAAACGAGCTGTCGGTTGTAGAAGGCATGCAGTTCGACCGTGGCTACCTGTCCCCGTACTTCGTCAACAAGCCTGAGACCATGGTCGCCGAGCTGGACAGCCCGCTGATCCTGCTGGTCGACAAGAAAATCTCCAACATCCGTGAAATGCTGCCGGTGCTGGAAGCTGTTGCCAAGGCCGGCCGCCCGCTGTTGATCGTTTCCGAAGACGTCGAAGGCGAAGCCTTGGCGACTCTGGTCGTGAACAACATGCGCGGTATCGTCAAAGTCGCTGCCGTCAAGGCGCCGGGCTTCGGCGATCGTCGCAAGTCCATGCTGCAGGACATCGCCGTACTGACCGGCGGTACCGTTATCTCCGAAGAGATCGGCCTGAGCTTGGAAAGTGCCACCCTGGAAAACCTGGGCAGCGCCAAGCGCGTGACCATTTCCAAGGAAAACACCATCATCGTCGACGGTGCTGGCGTTGAAGGCGACATCCAGTCCCGTATCAACCAGATCCGTGCCCAGGTTGCCGAAACTTCCTCGGACTACGACCGTGAAAAACTGCAGGAACGCCTGGCCAAGCTGTCTGGCGGCGTTGCAGTGATCAAGGTTGGCGCTGGCTCCGAAGTTGAAATGAAAGAGAAGAAAGCCCGCGTTGAAGACGCCCTGCACGCAACCCGCGCAGCCGTCGAAGAAGGCGTGGTACCTGGCGGTGGCGTTGCACTGATCCGTGCTCTGGAAGCGCTGACCAACCTGACCGGCGACAACGCTGATCAGAACGTAGGTATAGCTGTACTGCGTCGCGCAGTCGAAGCACCGCTGCGCCAGATCGCTGCCAACTCCGGCGACGAGCCAAGCGTTGTCGTCAACGAAGTCAAGAACGGCAATGGTAACTACGGTTACAACGCTGCAACTGGCGTCTACGGCGACATGATCGAAATGGGCATTCTGGATCCTACCAAGGTGACCCGTTCGGCCTTGCAGGCTGCAGCTTCCATCGGTGGTCTGATCCTGACCACCGAAGCGGCCATTGCCGACAAGCCGAAAGCCGAAGGCTCGGCTGGCGGCGGCATGCCAGACATGGGCGGCATGGGTGGCATGGGCGGCATGATGTAAGCGAGTCCCGCGCTCTACCTGTCCTCAGGTAAGAAAAACCCCGGCCAGCGATGGCCGGGGTTTTTTTATGCCTGCCCAGCCTATAAGCTGCGCGAGCCCCGCCGGGGCGACAGCAGCACTCGGAGACCTGCCCATGCGAATCCTACTGGTTGAAGACAACCGCGACATCCTGGCCAACCTGGCCGATTACCTGGGTATGAAAGGCTACACCGTCGACTGCGCCCAGGACGGCCTGTCCGGATTGCACCTGGCGGCGACCGAGCACTACGACCTCATCGTGCTCGACATCATGCTCCCGGGCATCGATGGCTATACGCTGTGCAAGCGCCTGCGCGAAGATGCCCGGCGCGATACGCCGGTGATCATGCTCACCGCGCGCGACCAGCTGGACGATCGCCTGCAGGGTTTTCGTTCCGGTGCCGACGACTACCTGCTCAAGCCGTTTGCCTTGTCGGAGCTGGCGGCACGCATCGAAGCGGTCCTGCGCCGGGCCCAGGGCGGCGGTCGTCGCTCGCTGCAGGTGGGCGATCTGATCTACGACCTCGACACCCTCGAGGTCACCCGCGAGGGCCGCCTGCTCAAGCTCAACCCGGTGGGCCTCAAGCTGCTCGCCGTGCTGATGCAGAAGAGCCCCCATGTGCTGCGCCGCGAAGTGCTCGAGGAAGCCCTGTGGGGCGATGACTGCCCCGACAGCGACAGCCTGCGCAGCCACGTCCATCAGCTGCGCCAGGTGATCGACAAGCCGTTCGAGAAGCCCTTGCTGCACACCGTGCACGGTGTCGGTTACCGTCTTGCCGAAGGCCGCGATGGAGTTTAAGCAGAGCCTCGCACAACGCATCATCATCGCGTTTGCGTTGATGAGTGCGCTGGTCGCAGGGGCGTTCGCGGTCGGTATCGTGGCTACCGTGCACCTGGTGGAGGAGCGGTTGATATCCGCAGGCCTGGGCGGCGACCTGCAGCGCCTGCTGCTGATGGACAACGCGGCCGACTGGAGCCATCGCCCCGAGCCCGATCAGTTGTTCTACTACGATAACGGTCCGGGCGACTTCGCGCTCACTGCCGATGTGAGGCATCTGCCACGCGGCTTCCACGAAGTTTTTCGCGGCGACCTGTCCTACCACGCGATGATCGAGGTAGTCGACGGTCGTCGTTACGCCTTGTTGCAGGATCAGAGCGATTTCGAAGAGCGCGAAAGAGTGCTGTTCGCCGTGGTGCTGGTGGGCTTCGTGCTCAGCCTGGCCCTGGCGATCTTTCTTGGCTGGGTCTTGGCACGCAAGGTCATGGCGCCCGTGGTGCGCCTGGCCCGCCAGGTGCGCCATCGTGATCAGATTCTTGGCCTGGCACCGCCATTGGCACCGGACTATACGGCCGACGAAGTCGGCGAGCTGGCCGTGGCCTTCGATGCCACCCTTGGCCGCCTGCGCGATGCCTTGACCCGCGAACGGCTGTTTACCAGCGACGTGAGCCATGAACTGCGCACGCCGTTGATGGTGCTCGCCAGCTCCTGCGAGCTGCTGCTGGAGAACCCGGCGCTGCCGGAGCGTTCCCGTGCGCAGGTGCTGCGCATTGCCCGAGCCTGCGAAGACATGCGTGACCTGGTGCAGACCTTCCTGATGCTGGCGCGGGCCCAGCGCGACGACAGCGGCAGAGCCACGCCGGCCACTCTGGGTCAGGTAGCCGAAGCGCTGCTGACCCAATGGCGACCAGCCATCGAAAAGAAAGGCCTGACCCTTGAGTTCGTCGCTGGTGCGCCCTTGGCGCAGACCTACAACGGTGCTTTTCTCCACGCCGTGATGGGCAACCTGCTGCGCAATGCCCTGCACTACACCGATCAGGGTTTCATTCGTCTGACGCTGGGGGCGAGCGGCTTCCATGTGGAAGACAGCGGTGTAGGGATTCCCGAGGCCCAGCGCGAGGCCATGTTCCAACCGTTCGTGCGCGGCCCGGAAAAGCGTGGAGAAGGGCTAGGCCTGGGTCTGTCGTTGGTCCAGCGGATCTGCGAGGACCAGGGCTGGCAAGTCCATCTGGAGGCCGTCGAGCCCCATGGCTGTCGCTTCAGTGTGGAGCTGGGCCTTGGCAAGCAAGCCCTGGGGTGATGCTTGCTTCGCACCCCAGGTGCAATTATTGTAGGAAATATCCTGTATCAGCTCGGAAACTTCTGACAAATTTTTCACAATGACATGACCTAGCCATGACGGTTGGATGAATAAGGTGTGCGCCACTGTCCTGGAGGCGTGCCCATGTCCGATCCCGTGAAGCTGGAATTTTCCGATAAGTACGATCGCGCTCACGCGCAGAAGTATTTCGACAAACACCGCAACAGTTTTGCTCGACGCATGTCGCACAGACGTGACGAACAGCTGGCCCGCAAAGCCCTGGCCCTGGTCGGCGAGCCTGGATTGGTGCTGGACCTGCCGTGCGGTGCCGGTCGTTTCTGGCCGCTGCTGGCGGAGAAGCAGAACCGGGTGATCATTGGTGCGGACAACTCTGCGGCCATGGTGGAAACCGCCTGCGCTTCACAGCCGGCGCACATCGTTGGCCGGGTGCAGCCGCTGCAGACCTCGGCATTCGATGTGGCCCTGCCGGACAATTCGGTGGACAGCATTTTCTGCATGAGGTTGCTGCACCACATCGGCGAGGCCGAGCACCGCATGACGATTCTCAAGCAGTTTCATCGAGTGACGCGTGACAGTGTGGTCTTGTCGTTGTGGGTCGATGGCAACTTCAAGGCCTGGAAGCGTGAGCGGGCCGAGCATCGTCGACGCCTGCACAACGAGCAGGATGGGTATCAGAACCGCTTCGTGTTGCCGGCGGCAACCGTTGAAGCGGAGTTCATCCAGGCCGGCTTCCGTATCCAGGAACGCCTGGACTTTTTACCGATGTACGCCATGTGGCGAGTATACGTTCTACGTAAGGGGTAAGCAGGATGGCGGTTGAAGGTATGACGGCAGGCACGGCGAGCGGAGATGCCGACTTCGATCACTATTGGCGGCAGCAGGGTGCCTGGGTGGAAGAGCCCAATGTCAGGCGCGGCGGTGAAAGCGGCGTGCAACGCCTGTTCGCTGCCGACGGGCAGATGATCTACGTCAAGCGCCAGGTCGGGCATATCTACCGCAGCTGGCTGCACCCGTTCGGTCGCCCAACGGTGCTGCGCGAACGCGATGCGTTGACCGCGCTCTACCAGCTCGACGTCAATGTACCGAAGATGATCTTTTGCGGTACGCAGCGCGACGAGAACAATCAGTGGCGCGCACTGCTGGTAACCCGTTCCCTGGACGGTTTCGAGGAGTATGAGCACTGGCTGCAGGGCGGGGGCCGCGAACGCCACGGCGAAGCGGTCCACGAGCAGATTCTGCAGAGCCTGGCGACCAATCTGGCGCGCATGCACCGCGGCCGCTGGCAGCACAGCTGCATCTATATCAAGCATGTGTTCGTGCGCGTGACAGGCGAGGGCAGCAATGCACGCGGTGAGATAGCGCTGCTGGACCTGGAGAAGTGCCGTCAGCGCATGACCGCGCAGCAAGCTGCCTCCCACGACATGAAGCAGCTGCGTCGCCATTCGTCGTTCAGTGCACCCGACTGGCAGAAGTTGATCTACCTTTATGAAGCGGCATTCGGCAGCTCCATCAAAGGTTTAGCGTGATGAAACTAGAAATGGCACGAGGTTTGTTTCTGGTGGCAGCCCTGGGGGTGGCCACTGCGGCGGCAGCGGCGTGGGAACAACCCCGCTCGGCCATTGTCAGTGCGGCCCACGGTGAGGGCAATTGCCCATTGCCCCGGTCGCAGAAGGCGCACATCGCAGTGACCCCGGACAAGGATTTCATCCTGTTCATGCTGGGCCTGAGCCAAGGCGTGCGCACCCAGGGTTGAATTCCCGAGCCAGTTCGCTGGCTCACGTTGCACTGGCTCAAGCCAGGTACAGGTGGTTGTCCCAAAGCCCCGATGGCAATTGCAGCGGCATGCCCACCAGCTGCGCTGCTCGGCAGTCATAATGGCGGCAGCGGCCTTGCCCCGAAGTCACCACGAAACCGTCCTCCACAGCCCCCACGCCTGCGCAGTCGGGCAAGGTGCCGTCATGCCTGACCGCACCACTATCCATGTCCCAGATGAAAAAGCGGTTGGCCCTCGGCGCCGTCAGCGCCACCAGGCGCAACTCGCTGTGCACCGCAACGCTGGCGGTGTAGTGCCCCATGGATTGCAATTGCGTCAGCGAAATGGGAAAGGCTTCGAAGGGCTGGCCGGGACGCTTGACCGCCAACAGCGGCGCGCTTTCATGGGCAGGCCCCATGAATTGCTGGCAGGCGAAGACGGTAGCGTCGCTGCCGATTGCCAGGTGCCGCACGCTGTTCATCGGCTGTTCCAGACACTCCTTGCTCAGCAGGGTGCCATCGCGCTGCATCATCACCAGGCTCGGCTGCATGGCATCCAGATTCATCTCGATCCGGCTCTCGGCCTCGGTCCGAATACCGCCATTGGCCACCACCAGGGTTTCGCCGTCCGGCATCCACGATACCTGATGAGGGCCGATGCCATGGGTGGACAGTTCGCCACTGTGCACCAGGCGTCCGTCGACGAAGCGGTAGACCCCCAGAACGCCACGGCCTGGCTCGGTGGTGTCGTTCTCGGTGGCGTACAGCCACTCGCCATCCTTGTGCACTACTGCGTGGCCATAGAAGTGCCGATCTGCCTGGGATGCCAGGGTCTGCAGCAACACGCCGTCGTGCAGATCGATCAAGTAGCTTTCGGTGCCGGGACGGCGAGCCACGAACAGCGCCACAGGCAGCGTCGGGTGCGTGACGATGTCATGGCAGCGTTGGCCTACCTGCGTGGCGAACACCTCGCGGCCGTCCAGCCGATAACCCACGGCGTAGTGCCCGCCATCGGCATCATCGCGCGCAGACAACAGCAGCGGTTCGCGCTGCGGATGCCGGGCCAGCGTCCAGTTGCCCAGGGTCAGTGCCTTGAGCAGTACGTGGGTCAGCTTCTGCGCCGAGCGTACAATCATCGTCAGTCACCGTCGTTGGCATTGAAGCCCAGCTGGATGTTCAGGGCGCGGGCCAGTTCGCCTTCGTGCAGACGGTGGACCACGTTGAGGCTGTCGTAGAGGGTGTTGAGGAACTGTTTGCCGGCATCGTCGCCGAGCAGTTCACCGAGGTTGCGGGTATTGCCGTCGAGCAGCTTCATGGACGCGGCGTAGGCGGCGTCGATCTTGTCGGCCAGGGGTTTCTGCTCGGTGGGCAACAGGCCGCGCAGGCCCTTGCCGTCGACACCGACCCAGACGGTCTGGGCGGCCGCCAGGCTCGCCCGCACGCTGTGCATCGACTGCGCGCTGCGCCAGGCCTCGGCCTGGTAGGGCTGGGCGATACCCTTGCTGAGGCGGCCCATGGGCGCGCCGAGCTTTTTCTTCAGGGTGTCGAGTGCGGTGACCTGCGCACGCAGCACATCGGCGATGGCTTCGTGGGAGTCGGCGTAGCGCTGGTTGGGAAACTTGGTCATCTGCGCGAGCATGCCGTCGGCACTGTTCCAACTGGCGAGGATTTCTTCGGCCAGCGCTTTCTGCCTCTCGCCAATGGCGCTGAGCAGTGGACAGTAGCGCGCTTTCTGCGCGGCATCGGCAATTTCCGGCTTGCTGTCGAACAGGATGTACTCATAGGCCGACAGCCCCTGCACGACCACGCTGGCCTTGGCCAAACCCTGTGCGTCGATGGGTTGCTCGGCGTTGGCCAGTTGCTCGACCTGACGGCCGACGAGGTTCTTCTTGTCCGGCCAGAACTGCACCGACCAGGCTTTGTTGCCCTCGGCCAGCGGCCCGATCAGCAGCGGTTGCAGCTCGGCCCAGGCTCTTTGCGCCTTGAGGAAATCGGCACGCGCGGCATCCAGTGGCTGCGTACCCTGGCAGAACGCCAGGGCGCTGGCAGCCAGTTGCCGATCGGCCTCCACCCAGCGGCTATAGGTCGGCAGGATGACCTGCTTGGCTATGGCCGCACTGGTAACGGCTTGCCGGTCTTGCGGCGAGCAGGCACCCAGTGCCAGGGCGGCGAGGCCGGTGAAGAGCAGCTTGGGACGGAACATGTAGGCTCCTGAAACGTGTGTTCATCTAGAGAGAGTTCAAGAACGCCAGCAGCGCAGCGCGCTGCTGGGCGTCGAATTGCAATACCTGTTGCCTGGCCGCTTCGGCTTCACCGCCGTGCCACAGCACGGCTTCGAGCAGGTTGCGCGCGCGACCGTCGTGGAGAAACTGGCTATGCCCGCTGACCGTTTCGCTCAGGCCGATGCCCCACAGCGGCGGCGTGCGCCAGTCCTGTGCGCCGGCTTTGAACTCGCTGCGCCCGTCGGCCAGGCCGGGGCCCATGTCGTGCAGCAGCAGGTCGGTGTAGGGGCGAATCGTCTGGCTGCGCAGCTCGGGCTCCGCCGCGTCGCTGGCCGTGGTGTATTGCGCCACGTGGCAACCCTGGCAGCCGGCCTGATAGAACAGATTCTTGCCGGCCAGGACCTGCGGCGAGTCGACGTCGCGGCGCGCAGGCACACCCAGGTTGCGGGTGTAGAACAACACCAGACGCAGAATGTTATCACTGACTTCGGGTTCCCCGCCCGGGCCATTGCCGTTGACCGCCTGGCGACAATCGGTTTGCGCCGCCGTACAGTCATCGAAGGGTCGCAGCGTGGTGGTCAGCCCCATGTCGCCGGAAAAGGCATGGACATTCTGCTGGTTCAGATTGGGCTGTCCGGCTTTCCAGCCGAAGCGGCCAGGCACGCTGCGGCCTTGGCTGTCGTCCCATACCTGGTTGGGCCGACCCTTGATCGGCCCGGCGCTATCGGCCTGGTTGCGGACATTCGCCAGGATATCCGCTTCGCTGATTGCTTCGAGCAGGCCCAGGCCGATCATCGGTGGTGCGACCCGCGCCGAGAAGCGTGTGTCGGGATGCAGTGGGCCGTAGCCCAATTGGCTGATCTGCAACTGCGGCTGGCGCAGCTCGACCAGAGTGCCGTCCTTGAAGCGCACCGGCACGCTTTGATAGGTGACCCTCACCTTGCCTTCGGGCACGTGGCCAGGGATGGCCATATCCTGCAGCTGTGTGCCGTAGACCGGCTCGGGCACCACGCCCAGGCGTTCGATCTCGCGCAGGTAATGCGGGCTGTTGGGCAGCGACAAGCGGACCAGCATGGAGACGGCGCTGAGCGCGTTGTCTTCGGGCGGATGGCCGCGGCCATCCTTGATGTGGCAGTTCTGGCAGGCATTGGTATTGAACAGCGGCCCCAGGCCGTCACGCGCGGTGGTGGTAGACGGCGCGATGACCCAGGGGCTGCGGAAGAAGCTGTTGCCCACGCTGAAATCCAGGCGTCGGACCGGCGAAAGATTGGCCGAGGGCATGGAATAGGCGTTGACATCGAATTTGCGCACGGTGGCCTGCCCCGCGCTCTGTGCTTCGCCCGGCTCTGCCTGGGTGAAACGCGGGGCGTCGTCACACCCGACCAGGCCGCAGGCCAGGAGCAGGAAGACGACACGGGGCAGGGATGGGCGCATGAATGGAAAGCTGTGGTGAAGGAAGCGGATGTTCGGCCGACGCATGGGGGCTGCAACTGGCGTCGGCGTAGCCTTCTCCAGTGCAGCCCCCGGTTGAATCAGAACTCGTGATCGGCGGTATCCGGGTTCAGATCGGTGATGCCCAGTTTACCGGCGGCTTGTTCGATTGCGCCGGTCTGCTTGACCAGGGCGGCGATTGCATCGCGTACCACCTGCTGGCCGGCGGCGTTGTCGGCGCTGATCAACTGGTCGAAGTGCTCGCCCTTGTTGGCGCGGTCGACGATGGCCTGCATCTTCGCTTCGGTGTCGGCCAGATCGGCCTTGAGCGCGGTATCGGCAGCCGGGTCGGCCTTGGCCACCAGTGAGGACAGGCTGGCGCCGGTCAGCTTGGTGCCGTCGGTACGGGTGTACTCGCCCAGGTACACGTTGCGGATGCCCTTGGCATTGTAGAAGGCGGAATTGTGCGTGTTGTCGCTGAAGCAGTCGTGCTCGTCTTCCGGCGAGTTGGCTTCGAGCGCGACCTTCATGCGTTCGCCGGCCAGTTCGCCGAGCGACAGGCTGCCCATGCCGAAAAGCATTTTGCGCAGGCCGCTGTCGACCGGTTCGCCGACCAGCGTGGCGCGGTAGTTGTCGGCCACGTTGGGCTTCCAGTTGGCGAGCATCTCTTCGAGGTCGCTGACCAGCAGATCGGTGACGGCCTTGAGGTAGGCGCGACGGCGATCGTTGTGGCCGCCGGTGGCGCCCGCGCCGTCCAGGTAGTCGGAGGCGGGGCGGTTGCCGGCGCCAGGGCCGGTACCGTTGAGGTCCTGACCCCAGAGCAGGAATTCGATGGCGTGGTAGCCGGTGGCGACGTTGGCCTCCGAACCGCCCAGCTCGTTCAGGCTGGCAAGCTTCTCGGGAGTGATTTCGCTGACGTCGACCTTGTCTTCACCGACCTGGATTTCCTTGTTGGCGATGATGTTGGCAGTCGCGCCCGGGTTGCCCAGGGCGTGTTCGTAGCTCTTGTCGGTGTAGTCGATCAGGCCTTCGTCCAGCGGCCAGGCATTGACCTGGCCTTCCCAATCGTCGATCAGGGTGTTGCCGAAGCGAAAGGTTTCGGTCTGCAGGTAGGCAGGGCGCGAGGCTACCCAGGCGTCGCGTGCGGCCTTCAGGGTGGCGTCGCTGGGTGCGGCAAGGAAGGCGTCCACGGCTTTCTGCAGCGTCTGGGCAGTGCTCAGCGCGTCTTCGAAGGTGGCGTGCACGATGTCGGCGTAATGGGCAACCACGGCCTTGGCGGCCGCCTCGTCCAGAGTCCCGGAGGCCGTGGGCACCGCAGCCGGGGCCGCCGGGGCGGATGCAGCCGGGGCTGGGGCCTGGGCAGCGGTGGTGGTTTGCTTGTCCTTGCTGTCGCAGCCGGCAAGAGCGATGGCGATGGCCAGCAGACTGGCGGTGGCCAGGGGCGTACGAATCATGGCGAAATCCTGCGTCAAGAGTGGCGAGCGGGCGCGCCTGTGGCGCGCAAAACTGCGCCATAATGCGAAAGATTTGCATTTTCTGTAAAGGGTTAATGTGAAAAAACCGTCAGGCTGGCATGTCTGCCGCTAGGTTTGCGACGGTGTCCGCGCCAGGCTGGTACGGCTGCGCTCGGATTGCTTGAGCAGGGCGGTCAGTTCGCGAGCGGCCAGGGGTTTGCTGTAGAGGTAGCCCTGACCTTCGTGACAGCCCTGGGCGACGATGTACGCTTCCTGCTCCAGCGTTTCCACGCCTTCGGCGATCACCTGCATGTTCAGGCTCTTGCCCAGTTGGATGATCGCCCGGACGATGGTCGCGTCGTCCTCGTCGTTGAGCACGTCCTGGACGAAACTCTTGTCGATCTTGATCTTGTCCAGTGGCAGTGACTTCAGGTAGCTGAGTGAAGAATAGCCCGTGCCGAAGTCGTCGATGGCGATCAGCGCACCCGAGCGTCGCAGACTCAGCAGGTGCTGCGCGGCGGTGCTGATGTCCTCCATCAGGCCGGTTTCGGTGACTTCCAGTTCGAGGCTGCGCGGCGGCAGGCGGTACATTTGCAGGATGTTGCTGACCACCCGCGGCAGTTCGTTGTGATGCAACTGCACGGTCGACAGATTGACCGCCATGCGCAAGCCGCTGAAACCCTGATCGTGCCACTCGCGCAGTTGGCTGCAGGCCTCGTTCAGCACCCACTCGCCGATGGCAATGATGCTGCGGTTCTGCTCGGCCAGCGGAATGAACTGATCGGGTGGCACCAGGCCGTGCTCGGGATGCTGCCACCTCAGCAGTGCCTCGACGCCGACGATCCGGTGGTCGCGGTAGCTGATCTGTGGCTGGTACACCAGATGCAGTTGATTGCGTGCCAGTGCCTCGCGCAGGTCTTTTTCCAGCTCGCGGCGCCGGCGCATCTCGGTGTCGACGCTGGCAATGTAGAACTGGTAGCGGTTGCGCGAGCGGACCTTGGCCAGGGTCATGGTCTGCTCGGCTTTCTGCAGCAGGTTTTCGGTGCTGTCGCCGTCTTCGGGAAACAAGGTGATGCCGATGGTTGCGCGCAGGCGAATGGAGTGCGGGTCGAGCGGGAAGGCGGCATCGAGGTCGTCGAGAATGCGCTGGGCCAGTTCTGCCGCTTCGTAAGGTTGTTCGATGTCGGCCTGGACCAGTGCGAACTGATCGCCGCCCAGGCGGGCCAGGGTGCCGAACCTACCACTGTGGGCCCGCAGGCGATCGGCCAGCGCGCGCAGCAACTGGTCACCGGTCTGGTAGCCAAACTGTTCGTTGATGCCCTTGAAGTCGTCGAGGCCGACGCACAGCACCGCCACCCGCCGCTGCAGGCGATGGGCGTCGAGCAGCACCTTGTCAAGTTGCTGCTGCAATTGCACGCGATTGGCCAGGCCGGTCAGGAAGTCATGCTGGGCCATGTGCAGCATGCTGTCTTCGGCTTCGTGGCGCAGTTGGGTGTTGCGCTCGATGGAGGCCAGGAGTTGATTGGCGGTATTCACCCATAGGCCCAGCTCGTTGTGTTCATGGCCGCGCGGCAACGGCAATTGGTACTCGCCGGGGCGGTCGGGGTTGATCTGCAGCAAGTGTTTGATGATCCGCGACAACGGCTTGGTCAGCAGCCAGTGATAGATCAGGTACAGCAACAGGCCCAGGGCGAGCGCGCGCAAGGTGCCGGAGATGAAGATGATCACCGAGCTGACGATGAAATCCTCGCCATAGGTGGCGGTGTCCAGGGTGATGTGCAGGTCGCCGTAGTATTCGCTGTAGGGCCCGCGGCCGATCAGGCGTGTACTGAAGCTGCGCTCCTGGCCGAGGATGCGATCGGTCAGCCAGCGGCTGGTCAGGCTCTGTAGCGGACGCGAACGTTCGGCGAGCATGGGTTCGTCGGGATGGCCGATGGAAGCCTGGCGCACGGCATCGTCCTGGAACAACCCTTCGATGACCTGCATGCCCATTTCCCGGTCCAGGCTATAGACCGCCTGGGTCGACGGATCGCGGAACATGGCGAGGATCCGCTCGGCGTCGGCGGAGATGGCCTGGCGGGTCTTGTAGCCATCGAAGACGATTTGCGCACAACTGAGCACCATGCCCACGACCAGTGCCGACATCAGTACCACGCGAAGCAACTTGACGGACAAGCTGTTCCTGACTTCCAGCTTCAATGGCAATTCCTTGTTTCGAACGCTTGGCATCAAGATGCCATGAGTATTGGCAACTTACCGTAAGCCGTAAAGCCACAAATGTGCGCGAGCCGTACCGATGGTCTTGAATACCGGAGGACGCGCCAGTGTGTCGGCCGACCCGGACGTATTCTTGAGCGGCCATGTAGCAACAAGGTAAACGAAGCGTGCCTTCGGCGTATGCAGGCAGGCACAAAAAAGCCCGGCACGAAGGCCGGGCTTTTCAACAGTGCAGCAGGTCAGGCGGTGAACGCCTGGCCTTCGTACTGCTGGGCAACGAAGTCCCAGTTCACCAGGTTCCAGAACGCCTCGACGTACTTGGGGCGGACGTTGCGGTAGTCGATGTAATAGGCGTGTTCCCAGACGTCGCAGGTCAGCAGCGGGGTATCGCCGTTGGTCAGCGGGTTGCCGGCACCAATGGTGCTGGCCAGGGCCAGGGAACCGTCGGCTTTCTTCACCAGCCAGCCCCAGCCGGAACCGAAGGTGCCGACCGACGTCTTGGTGAATTCTTCCTTGAAGGTGTCGAACGAGCCGAACGCGGTGTTGATGGCTTCGGCCAGGGCACCGGTAGGCTGGCCGCCGGCGTTTGGCGCCAGGCAGTTCCAATAGAAGGTGTGGTTCCAGACCTGGGCGGCGTTGTTGAAGATGCCACCGGAAGACGACTTGACGATCTCTTCGAGGGTCTTGCCTTCGAACTCGGTGCCAGGCACCAGGTTGTTCAGGTTCACGACATAGGTGTTGTGGTGCTTGTCGTGGTGATACTCCAGGGTTTCCTTGGAGATGTGCGGCTGCAGGGCATCGTGGGCGTAGGGCAGCGGCGGCAATTCGAAAGCCATGGTGATTCTCCTAATCAGGTCTGTTGCGGTTTGCGCAAGGCCGATCACGGGCGGCCTGGAAAACGTCGGCGAGTTTTTACTCTTTGCGACGCAGTGCCGGATCATAGCATCGGCATAGTGGCTTAACCACGCAACAACTGTGTGGAATAGAGGTTCCAGAGCCTTTGCGTGGCCAGACTGACGGTTTCAGGCGAATACCAGTTGCGCGGCTACGGCGAACATCATCACCGCCACCATCAGATCGAGCAGGCGCCAGGTGTTGGGCCGCGCCAGCCAGGGCGCCAGCCACGCCGCAGCCAGGGCCAGGCCGAAGAACCACAGCAGTGATGCGCTGGTGGCGCCGGCGACATAGGCGGCAGGCACGCTTTGCTGGGCGCCGAGCGAGCCGATCAGCAGGACCGTGTCCAGATACACGTGGGGGTTGAGCAGGGTCACCGCCAGCGCGCTGAGCAGCACCGCCCTGCGCGAGCGCAATCCGGCGGTGCCGGCCTGTTCCAGGCTTTGCCGCGAGCAGGCACGGCGCAGGGCCTTGACGCCGTACCAGAGCAGAAACAACGCACCGCCCCAGCGTGCCACCGCCAGCAAGGTCGGATTGTGCGCCAGTACCGTGGCCAGGCCGAACACACCCGCAGCCACCAGCAGCGCATCGCATACCACGCACAGCAGCGCCACGGGCAGGTGATGCTCACGGCGCAGGCTCTGCGCCAGAACGAAAGCGTTCTGCGTGCCGATCGCCATGATCAGGCCGAACGCGACCAGCAAACCGTTCAAGTAACTCTGCCACATCGCTGTATCTCCCATTTGATGCTGGCCATTGTGAGGGGTGGCGCGGTATAAGAAAAAGCAATAGTGCTGATCACTCATTAGGAAATCTGATGTTCGATTACAAGCTGCTCGCCGCGCTGGCCGCTGTGGTGGAGCAAACGGGCTTCGAGCGCGCCGCGCAGGTGCTGGGCCTGTCGCAGTCGGCCGTGTCGCAGCGGATCAAGCTGCTCGAGGCGCGGGTGGGCCAGCCCGTGCTGATTCGGGTCACGCCGCCGGCACCCACCGATATCGGCCGCCGCCTGCTCAACCATGTGCAGCAGGTACGCTTGCTCGAGCGTGACCTGCAGGGGCAGGTGCCGGCGCTGGATGAACAGGGCATGCCCGAGCGCCTGCGGATTGCCTTGAACGCGGACAGCCTGGGCACTTGGTGGGCCGGCGCGGTCGCGGATTTCTGCATTCGCGAGCAATTGCTGCTGGACCACGTGGTGGAGGATCAGGACGTCGGGCTCAAGCGTATGCGCGCCGGTGAAGTGGCCGCCTGCCTGTGTGCCAGCGAGCGGCCCCTGGCCGGGGCACGCAGCCTGTTGCTGGGCGCCATGCGCTATCGCGCGCTGGCCAGCCCCGAGTTCATGGCTCGGCATTTTCCCGCAGGCTTCGAACCGGCCCATCTGCCCCGCACGCCCGCGCTGGTGTTCGGCCCCGACGATTATCTGCAACATCGTTTTCTGGCGTCGCTGGGGCTGGCGGAAGGTTTTCTCCATCACCTGTGCCCGTCGTCGGAAGGGTTCAACCGGTTGGCCAAGGCCGGGATGGGCTGGGGCATGGTCCCCGAGCTGCAGGTCGAGGATGCACTGGCCGATGGTAGCCTGATCGAGATCGTCACCGGGCATCCGGTGGACGTACCGTTGTACTGGCATCACTGGCGCAACGGTGGGCAATTGCTCGAGCGCCTCACCCGGCATCTGCGCGAGGGCGCCGCAAGCTGGTTGGTGCCGCTGTGAGCCCTGCGTGCGTCTACCGCTAGCGGCCCGGTCGCCTACAGCCAGGGTGCCGGGCAGCGAGTGACCTCGAAGAACGCTGCAGGACCTTCCCGAGGTCGTGCTGCGGTAACACATTGAACGATGCACAGCGGAGCAATTCATGAAGATTCTGGTTACCGGCGCAAGCGGCTTCATCGGCGGGCGCTTCACGCGCCTGGCGTTGGAGCAGGGGCTTGAAGTGCGCATCAACGGTCGCCGGGCCGAAGGGGTCGAGCATCTGGTACGACGCGGCGCACAGTTCATGCAGGGCGACCTGCTCGACCCCGATCTGGCCAAGCGCCTGTGCATCGGCGTCGACGCCGTGGTCCATTGCGCCGGTGCCGCAGGTACCTGGGGCCGCGCCCAGATGTTCCAGCAGGCCAATGTCGAGGTTACCGAGAACGTCGTCGAGGCCTGTCTCAAGGAGCACGTGCAGCGGCTGGTATATCTGTCTTCGGCCGCGGTCTGTTTCGACGGTCGCAGCCACCTGGCGGTCAAGGAAGAGCAGGTACCGGGACGTCTGCGCGGGCATGCCGCGCGGAGCAAATGGCTGGCCGAGCGCAAGGTGCTCGGCGCTGCCGAGTTCGGCCTGGAAACCGTTGTGCTGCGAGCACATCGGGTGACCGGTGCGGGCGACGGGCAGCAGTTCGCGCGGTTGATCGAGATGCAGCGCAAGCATCGCCTGCGGATCATCGGCGATGGTTTGAACAAGGTCGATTTCACCAGCGTGCAGAACCTCAACCAGGCACTGCTGGGCGCTCTGACGGCGGGCGATACCGCACTCAATCAGGTCTACAACATCAGCAATGGCGCGCCGATTCCGTTATGGGACGTGATCAACTACGTGATGCGTCAGCTGGAGTTGCCCCAGGTGCGGCGCTACCGCGACTTCGGCCTGGCCCACGTCAGTGCTGCGGTGTGCGAGTCGGCGTGCCTGCTGTGGCCCGGCCAACCCCGACCGCGCTTGTCGCGTTTTGAAGTCCAGGCCTTGCACGAGCATTTCACCCTGGATATCAATCGCGCCCGGCATTACCTGGGCTACGAGCCACGCACGTCCGTGTGGGCATCGCTGGATGAATTCTGTGGCTGGTGGCGTGCCCAGGGCACGCCCGGCGGTTGAGCCAATCGCCCGGGTGGTCGGCCAGTGCCCGCCGTTGCAAGGGTATACTCGCGGTCCTGGCCATTACCCCGTGACACAAAGGTTTCTCACATGCGCAAAGATGCTCCCGACGACTTCGACGACAACCTGCCCAGTTTGCGTGGTGATACCCGCGACGACCACGAGTTTGCCCCAGTGGGCGGCGGGCGCGATCGCGACGCGTTGTACTCGCGTAACACGCCGGTGGTGCGCGTCAAGGCGCCCAGCACGGGTGCGCTGTGGGCGCTGATCGGCGCATTGTTCATCGCCCTGGGCGGCCTGGGCTGGTGGAGTTTCCAGCAGATCAACCTGATGGAGCAGCAACTGGTAGCGACTCAGGAGAGTTTTGCGCGCATCAGCGAAGAAGCGGCGGGGCGCTTGCAGGACATCAGCGGCAAAGTGGCCAACACCCAGTCCACTGCCGTATCGGGTAGCGAAGCGCTGCGCGCCGAAATCAAGCAGTTGCAGGACCAGCTGGCGCAACAGACTCAGCAACAGAGTGGCGTGGCCGGCCAGCAGAGCACCTTGCAGACCCGTCTGGAACAGGCCGCGTCTCAGGTGGCTGCGCAGCAGACGCTCAACGAGCAATTGCAGACGCAGTTGAAGGCGCTGGCGACCGAGCTTGCGACGTTGAAGCAGGCACAGCCGGACACCGGCAAGTTGCAGGCACGTCTGGACAGCGTGGACGGCGAGCTAGCCGCGTTGAAGAAGAGCAATCCGGGCGCGCAGCTCGAACGCCTGGAGCAGGATCTCATCGTGCTCAAGAGCGAGCAGGACAATCGACCGGCGGCCACCAGTGGCCCCAGCATCAGTGAGTTCGATGCGTTCCGCGGACAGGCCACGCGCAGCTTGAACACGCTGCAGAGTCAGGTGCAGAACCTGCAGCAGCAGATCAGCCAGCTGCGGCGCTGAACGGCCGGGCACGCCTGGCGGCGGCCCGGCCTGCCGCTTACATGCGCGGGTAGTCCAGGTAGCCGGCGGCGCCCTTGGCGTAGAACGTTTCGGGGTGTGGCTCGTTCAATGGCGCGTCGGCCTGCAGGCGCTCCGGCAGGTCGGGGTTGGCGATGTACGGCACGCCGAAGGCCACGGCGTCGGCGATGCCATTGGCCAGGGCAGCGTTGGCCGACGCCTTGTCGAAACGCTCGTTGACGATGTACGGACCGCCAAACGCATCACGCAGTTGCGCGGCCAGGCTGTCCTCGCCTTCCTTCTCGCGGGCACAGATGAACGCGATGCCGCGCTTGCCCAGTTCGCGGGCAACATAGGTGAAGGTTTCGGCACGGTTGCCGTCGCCCATGTCGTGCAGGTCGGCACGTGGCGAGAGGTGCATGCCGACACGGTCGGCGCCCCAGACGTCGATGGCCGCATCGGTCACTTCCAGCAGCAGCCGTGCACGGTTTTCCAGGGAGCCGCCATAGGCGTCGGTGCGCTGGTTGGTGCTGCTCTGCAGGAACTGGTCGAGCAGGTAACCGTTGGCGCCATGGATTTCCACGCCATCGAAGCCCGCAGCCTTCGCGTTTTCCGCGCCCACTCGATAGGCCTCGACGATGTCGGCGATTTCAGCGGTTTCCAGTGCCCGTGGGGTTTCGAAACCGGTGATCGGACGCACCAGGCTGACGTGGCCGTCGGCGGCGATTGCGCTGGGGGCCACCGGCAGCTCGCCGTTCAGGTATTGCGAATGCGAGATCCGGCCCACGTGCCACAGCTGCAGCATGATCCGGCCACCGGCGGCGTGCACGGCCTGGGTGACGTTGGCCCAGCCGCGAACCTGGTCGTTGGACCAGATGCCAGGGGTGTCCGGGTAGCCGACGCCCATGGGCGTCACCGAGGTCGCTTCGCTGAGGATCAGCCCGGCGCTGGCGCGTTGCACGTAGTAGTCGGCCATCATCTGGTTGGGCACGCGGCCCTCGTCGGCGCGGCAACGGGTCAGCGGTGCCATGATGATGCGGTTCGGCAGTTCCAGTGCGCCGAGCTTGATCGGGTCGAAAAGTGTGGTCATGAAGAACAGCCTCTATCAGTGAGTGACGGGTGCCAGGTCCGGCGTCCGGGTCTGGCGAAAAGTGATCAGGGTGATGATCAGGGCAAGCACGGCCAGTGCGGCGGCGGCCAGCGGCACGCTGGTCAGGCCCAGGCCACCGGCGATGACGGCGCCGCCGATCCAGGCGCCCAGGGCGTTACCGACGTTGAAGGCACTGATGTTCAGGGTCGACACCAGGTTGGGCGCCGACTTGCCGAAGGTCACCACGTTGATCTGCAGCGCAGGCACGGCGGCGAATGCCGCGGCGGCCCAGAGGAATAACGTGATTTCGGTCGGGATGACGGCCACTGCGGTCCAGCTCAGCGCGGTGGACACCACGGCCATGGCCGCGAAGACCCCGATCAGGGTGGCACCCAGGCGTCGATCGGCCAGCTTGCCGCCGATGATATTGCCCACGGTCAGGCCCAGGCCGATCAGCAGCAGGGTGTAGGTGACCCCGCGCGGTGATATGCCGGTGACATCACCCAGCAGCGGCGCGATGTAGGTGAACAGGGTGAACATGGACGCGGCGAACAGCGCTGTCATGCTCAGCGACAGCCAGATGCCGGCGCCCTTGAGCGCCGACAGTTCGGCGACCATGTCCAGCTTGGCTTCTTCGCGATTGCCTGGCAGAAAGCGCAGCAGACCGATCAGCGCGATCACGCCGATCAGGGTGACCACCCAGAACGTCGAGCGCCAGCCCGCCGCCTGGCCCAGCGCAGTACCCAATGGCACGCCCAGCACGTTGGCCAGGGTCAGGCCGGTGAACATCAAGGCCACCGCCGAGGCACGCTTGTTGGGTGCCACCAGCCCTGCAGCCACCACCGAGCCGATGCCGAAAAAGGCACCGTGGGACAACGCAGTAACCACCCGAGCGAACATCAGCACGTTGTAGTCGCTGGCGATGGCGCAGAGCAGGTTGCCGACGATGAAGATGCCCATCAGCACCACCAGCGCGGCCTTGCGCGGCAGGCGCGCGGTGGCCAGGGCCATGAACGGCGCGCCGATGGCCACGCCCAGGGCGTAGCCGGTCACCAGCCAGCCGGCGCTGGGAATGCTGACGCCGAGGTCGCCTGCCACATCGGGCAACAGGCCCATGATGACGAACTCGGTGGTGCCGATGGCGAAGGAGCTCAGCGCCAGGATCAGCAGGGATAAAGGCATGAAAAAATCCTTGTCAGAGCTGTGCGCTCATTTGCGCGAGAAACGCCTGGATGACGTCCTCGTTGCGTTTGAAGAAGTGCCACTGGCCAACCTTCTTGCTGCTGATCAGGCCTGCCCGTTGCAGGGTGGCCAGATGCGCCGAGACGGTTGACTGCGAGAGGCCGCAGCGTTGGTCGATCTGCCCGGCACATACACCGTTTTCGGTGCTGTGGTGCTGATCGGGAAACTGCCCCTGGGGATCCTTGAGCCACGCCAGGATTTCCCTGCGCACGGGGTGGGAGAGGGCTTTTATTATTTCGTCGAGATCGAGGGACATGACGTACTCGGCTTATATCGGGACGAGGCGAAATATATATCTGTATTTCGCGATATACAAATATGAATGTGTGCTAACGACGGCTCATTCGGCTATATCGGGTTATAACGATACAGTCGCAATGGTGCTAAGCTGCGCGGCATGAACTACCTGGCACACCTTCATCTCGGCGGTCCTGCACCTGAGCAACTGCTCGGCAGCCTCTATGGCGATTTCGTCAAAGGCCCGCTGGCAGGGCGCTTCAGCGCACCCATGGAGGCCGGCATTCGCCTGCATCGGCAGATCGATGCATTCACCGACAGTCACCCGCTGGTGCTGCGCGCCATCGGCCGCTTCCCGGCCGAACGGCGCCGCTATGCCGGGATCATCGTCGATGTGTTTTTCGATCATTGCCTGGCGCTGCACTGGGCGGACTATTCCCGGCAGCCGCTGACGGCGTTCACCGACCATGTCTATCGGGTGCTGGCAGCCGAAGCCGAGCTGCCGGGGCGGCTGGCGGCCATGGCGCCGCACATGATCGCCGAGGATTGGTTGGGGTCGTACCGGGATTTCCAGATCATCGAGCGGGTGCTGCAGGGGATTTCACGACGGTTGTCCAAGCCCGAAGGGCTGGCTGGGGGGTTCGAGGAAGTACGAGCCCTGTACGCGCCACTGACCGAAGATTTCCGCGCGTTCTATCCGGTGGTGCAGGCGTTCGCGCGGGAGAAGCGGTGACTGTACTGACGTATTCGCGGGCGGCGAGCCCTCTGCCCGCGAATGACGCAACTCGGAACACCAGACTCACGCCGCCTGCCGCAGCTCCTCAACCTCCCCGAACAACGCGAAGCGCACTACCTCCTGAGCCTCATAGGCCAGCGCCGCGCGTTCCTTGCCCAGGCTGGCGATCGGTGTCAGCACCTGGATCAACACCTGCCCGCGGGGCTGAGCAAAGATGCGCAGCAAGTGCGACAGCAGATCATCATCGCCCACAAACGGCGCGATCGGATCCAGCTCGCCGTCACGCTGATAGCGGATCGCGATCGGCTGCACCGGCACCCCGGCGTCTATGGCGCTGGACATCAGCCGCCCATGGAACGTACGCAGGCTGTGTCCATCGGTGGTGGTGCCCTCGGGGAAGATCATCAGGTCCAGATCGTTGCGCAAGTGCTGGGTCATCTGCCGCCGGATCAACTGGCTGTCGCCCGCGCCGCGACGAATGAACAGCGTGCCGGCCTTGAGCGCCAACCAGCCGGCCACTGGCCAGGTACGCACTTCGGCCTTGGACAGGAACGAAAGCGGCGCCAGCATGCCGAGCAGGGGAATGTCCGTCCAGGAGACATGGTTGCCGACCCACAGCATGGGCTTGTGCGGCAACTCGCCCTGCACGGTCACCTCGAACGGCAGCGCATTGCTCAGGCGCACCATGAACCAGCGCGACCAGCGCTGACGGCGGCCCATGCAGTCGGGCAGGCGCAGCCGCTCCAGCAGGCTGAACATCGCGGCCAGCGCCAGGCCCAGGCCGATCACCCAGAGCAGGCGCAGGATGCGCGCGTACACGCGCCAGCGCGGCATCACACAGCCGCCTTGAAGTGGCGAGCGTAGCGCGGGCAGAGATCGTCGCGCTTGAGCAGGATGAACACGTCGGCAACCTGGAAATCCGGGTCCCAGCATGGCTCGCCACAGATCTTCGCGCCCAGGCGCATGTAGGCCTTGAGCAGCGGCGGCAGTTCGGCAATGACGTTGCCTGGAATGTCCAGGCTGGGCAGCGGCATCTTCGGCTCGGCGCGCAAGTGCTCGGTGCACAGGTAGCGCTCGCGCAGACGCTGCATGATCGCCTGGGCCTGGATGCCGCCATCCTGCATCGGGATGCTGGCGCAGCCCATCAGGTAATCGTAGCCACCTTCGTTCAGCACCTCCGCCAGCTCGCCCCAGAGCACCGCGATGGTGCCGCCGTTGCGGTAGGCGGGGGCCACGCAGGTGCGCCCGATTTCCAGGATCGAGCCTTGCAGGTGGCGCAGGCCGTGCAGGCTGAATTCTTCTTCGCTGTAGAAGCGCCCCAGCCGGTCGGCAGCGCGGTGGTCGAGCAGGCGTGTGGTTGCTACCAGTCGCCCGGTGGCCAGGTCGCGCACCCCGATGTGCTGGCAATGGGCATCGTAGTCGTCGATATCCAGACCTTGCTCGGCGCTCTTGAGTTTGGCGTTGAGCTCGGTGCTGAACACGGCGAAGCGCAGGGCCTGGGCCTCGTGCAGAGCTTGCGGGCCGACAAGTCGTTCGGCGTGCAGACGGCGTTCGGTACGGGTGTCGCCAGAGCGTGCGATCTGAGTCATTGCAAGTCTCCAAAAGCCGGCCGGTGAGTGCGGCAGGTCGATTTTGCTAGGCATGGCCAGCCTAGGAAGACCCGGTGTCATCACCATGAAGCTTTGGTGATGCTTGCGTGACAGCCCTCGACCGCCATACGCCACACAACTCTTGCAGCGAACGGCTGTCATACCCGCACTGCACACTCGCTCCAACCTCGATCACGAGCCTTCCCCGCATGCCGCGTCTGCTTATCCTGTCGATCTCTCTGCTGTGCGCGTTACCGGTGTGTGCGCAGAATTGGCCATCCGAGCGATGGAGCCAGGCACCGGCACCGGCGTCGCCGGCCATTGCCGCCCTGGAGCAATACGCGTTCGTCGCCCGCGATGACGCCGTGCGCGAAGGCGTGCGCACCGATGCGCTGCTGGTGGTCCGCGACGGCGAGATCGTCTACGAGCGCTACGCCGGCCCCGGTGCTGCCGACCGGGTGCATGCCACCTGGTCGATCAGCAAGAGCCTGCTGGCCACGGTAATGGGCGTGGCCTATGGCGAAGGGCGTTTTGCCCTGCAGGATGCCGCCGCCGACTATTTCCAGCCCCTTGCCCAGCACCGCGATATACGCGTGCAGGACCTGTTCCACTGGGCGTCGGGGCTGGACTGGCAGGAAGACTACGAATATGCACCGCTCAATTCCTCGGTGGTGGCGATGCTCTACACCCGTGGTCATCACGACATGGCCAGCTATGCGGCGAGCCACCGGCGTGCCTACGTGCCCGGCGAACATTTCCGCTACTCCAGTGGCGACAGCAACCTGCTCGCCGCAGCGCTGCGCAACATGGTCGGCCTGCACGAGTACCCGGACTATCCCTGGCAGGCGTTGTTCACGCCTCTGGGTATCGACCAGGCGGTGTGGGAAACCGATGCCAGCGGCACATTCGTCGCCTCGTCCTATGCCTACCTGACCGCGCGCGATCTGGCCCGGGTGGGCCTGCTGATGCAGCGCGATGGTCAATGGCGTGGCCGGCAATTGCTGCCGCAGGCGTGGGTGGCCTTCAACCGCACGCCGTTCGCCCCGAGTGAGCACTTTGCGGGAGAGCCCGCAGCAGGCGCGCACTGGTGGCTCAACAGCAATATGGCCTGGCCGCATGCTCCGCGCAGCACCATGGCGGCACTGGGGCATTGGGGACAGGCGCTGTACGTGCTGCCCGAGCAACGCCTGGTGGTGGTGCGCTATGCCGACGACCGCGATGGCAGCTTCAGCCACGATGCGCTGTTGCAGCGGATCGTGGCCGCCTTCGCCGCACCGGGTGGCCAATGAGCACTGGCAAGCGCGCCTGGGCGGCGCTCGGCCTGCTGCTGTCGCTGGCGGCGGCCACTTGGCTGTGGCACGAACGCACGCAGTTGCTGGCCTTTCCCGACATTCTCAGCGCCTTTTCAGCGAAGGAATACTGTTCGTGCCGCTATGTGCTGCAAAACAGTGCCGACTACTGTCAGAGCTACATCAAGCAGTATCTGCCGCTCAGCAGCCTGAGCGAGGACGCTGGCCAGCGGCGGGTTATGGCCAGCGGCCTGGGGCGCAGCAATACGGCGGCCTGGGTTGGGCCCCGGCAAGGCTGCCGATTGATTCCCGGGAGCGACGGATGAACCGGCCCGAACCTGGTCTGCCTGCACCCGCCACCGATGTCTCCATCCACCTGGTTACAGGACTGCCCATGCGTGAATCGAACGGCTTGCAAGCGACCCTATCTGTCATGCAGGGGCGCTGACATGGGCGGGCCGGTGTTTCCGTGGCGCGAGAGCAGCGAATTCGAGTTGCTGATCGACGGGCCGCAGTTCTTCCCGCGCATGCTCGAGCGCATCGGCCAGGCCGAGCACGCGATCGATCTGGAACTGTACCTGGTGGAGGCCGGCGCCTGTGCCCAGGCCGTGGTCCAGGCACTGCACGCGGCGGCCGCACGGGGCGTGCATGTACGCTGCCTGTTCGACCACTACGGCTCGCTGGCCTTCACCGCAGAACTGCGCGCGCAGTTGACCGACGTCGGGGTGGAGCTGCGTTTCTACAACCCGATCAGTTGGCGCCGGGGCGTGCGCAACCTCTACCGCGACCACCGCAAACTGTTGCTGGTGGACCAGCAATGGGCGATGGTCGGCGGCACCGGTGTCACCGACGAGTTCTGGCAGCCGAATGAAAGTGTCAGCGAATGGCATGAGGTAATGGTGGCCATGACCGGCACCTTGGTCGCTGACTGGCAGATGCTGTTCGACCGCCAATGGCGCGCCAACCTGCGGCGCACCGCCTGGCGTCCGCCTACCCATTTCGGCCTGGCGCGCGTACCGCCCATGCCCGACGGCGGCCAGGGGCTGGGTCGGGTCGCCTACGCCGATGCCCGGCAACATCGCGACATTCTGCAGTCACTGGTGCGCGCACTGAACAGCGGACAGCGCCGCATCTGGCTGGCGACACCGTATTTTCTGCCGACGTGGAAGGTCCGCCGCTCGCTGCGTCGCGCCGCCAGCCGCGGCATCGACGTCAGGCTGTTGCTCACCGGCCCGCGCACCGATCACCCGTCGGTGCGTTACGCAGGGCACAACTATTACCCGAAGTTGCTCAAGGCGGGGGTCAAGATCTATGAATACCAGCCCTGTTTCCTGCACTTGAAAATGGTCTTGATCGACGACTGGGTCAGTGTCGGTTCGTGCAACTTCGACCATTGGAACCTGCGCTTCAATCTGGAAGCCAACCTCGAAGCGCTGGACCCCAGCCTGACCGAGGCGGTGCAGCGCAGCTTCATCACCGACTTCGCCGCCAGCCATGAAGTCAGCCTGGCCGATTGGCGCCGTCGGCCGTTCTGGGGGCGGGTTCAGCAACGCATTTTCGGCTGGATGGATCGCCTCAGCGTGGCGGTGTTTCGGCGCCGGGGCTGAGGCCGCCCGACAACCGTGGCCTCATGCGGGGCAGGGCTCTACACTGTCGCGCAACTGCGCACAGGACACCTCAGTGACTTCCAGCATTTTCTGGTACGACTACGAAACCACCGGTATCAATCCGCGCTGCGATCGGCCCTTGCAGGTCGCCGGCATCCGCACCGATGCAGACCTCAACGAGATCGCGGCGCCGGTCAATCTGTACTGCCAGCCCAGTGACGACATTCTCCCGCACCCGGCAGCCTGCATGATCACCGGCATCACTCCGCAGCGCCTGGCCGATCGCGGCCTGAGCGAGGCCGACTTCATGACCCGGGTCCACGCCCAGCTGGCGATGTCCGGTACCTGCGGGGCCGGCTACAACACCTTGCGCTTCGACGATGAAATGACCCGCTACAGCCTCTATCGCAACTTCTTCGACCCTTACGGGCGCGAGTGGCAAGGTGGCAACAGCCGTTGGGATTTGATCGACGTGGTCCGCGCTGCCTATGCGCTGCGCCCCGAGGGCATCCACTGGCCGCAGGTAGACGGACGGGCGAGCATGCGCCTGGAGTTGCTCACGGCCGCCAACGGCATCGACCATGGCCAGGCGCATGACGCCTTGTCCGACGTTCGTGCCACCATTGCCCTGGCACGCTTGATCCGTCAGCGCCAACCCCGGCTCTACGACTGGCTGTTCCAATTGCGTGGCAAACAACGAGTGCAGGAAAATATCCAGCTGTTGCAGCCGCTGGTACATGTTTCCGGGCAATTCGGCGCAGCGCGACGCTATGCCGCAGTGGTGTTGCCATTGGCTTGGCATCCAAAGAATCGCAATGCCTTGATTGTCTACGACCTGGCTCATGATCCGCAGCCGTTGATCGAGCAAAGTATCGAGGTATTGCAAGAGCGTCTGTACAAACGCCGCGAGGATCTCGCGGAGGGCGAGGCGCCATTGCCTTTGAAACTTCTGCACATCA
Organism: Pseudomonas sp. CFBP 13727; assembly: GCF_014841915.1. NCBI lineage: Bacteria > Pseudomonadati > Pseudomonadota > Gammaproteobacteria > Pseudomonadales > Pseudomonadaceae > Pseudomonas > Pseudomonas sp. CFBP 13727. The sequence continues at coordinate 1,378,076 of NZ_JACYUT010000001.1, read as the reverse complement.
ATCGCTGCCCGGTAATAGCCCCGCTCGGCGTACTGCGCGACGAAGATTGGCAACGCCTGAATCTGGACAAGCCGCTTTATCAAGCTCGGGCAATGCGTTTGTGCGATGCCCAACCGCAATGGCATTACAAATTGTCACCGTTGTATCAAGCGCAGGCGTTTTCCGAGAGTGTCGATCCGGAACAACAGTTGTATGACGGGTTCATCGGTGACCGCGACCGGTTATTGTGCGAACGGATTCGCACATTGGATCCAGAACAGTTGGCGACAGCTCAGTGGGTATTCGATGACGAGCGCCTGCCTGAATTGTTGTTCCGTTACAGGGCGCGCAACTTTCCGCATACCCTGAATCCTCTTGAAACACAGCGTTGGTTGCAATTCTGCCAACAGCGCTTGAGTGATCCACTATTGGGCGCGCCCAATACTCTGCAAGGTTTCAACGCCGCGCTGGCCGACTGCATGGCCAAGGCCGATCCGGCGCAGACCCAGGTGCTGAGTCACTGGCAGACCTACGCGCAGGCACTGGCGGCGCGCCTGGGCCTACAGCCGATTTGAATTGAAGTCACGGCCATAAAAAACGCCAGTCACAGGACTGGCGTTGTTTTATCTACAGGCTGTGATCTACACGACGTGACGATCAGCCGAGGAAACTGGCCCAGCTTTCGACCACGTCACCACCCCATTTGGCTTTCCACTCTTTCAGGGTCTTGTGGTTGCCACCCTTGGTCTCGATGACTTCACCGTTGTGCGGGTTCTTGTATTGTTTGACCTTGCGCGCGCGCTTGGTGCCGGTAACTTTGCCTGTGGCAGGGCGCGGTGCCTTGTTCAACTTGGCTTCCGGATCCAGCAGGGCAATGATGTCGCGCAGTGATTTCTGGTATTCGCCCATCAGGGTGCGCAGTTTGCCTTCGAATTCCAGTTCGGTTTGCAATTTGTCGTCTTCGGACAGGTTCTTCAAGCGTGCCTGAAGCTCTTTGATAGCCTCTTCGGTTGCGCGATATTCGTTGATCAGGGACATGGTCATACCTCGGTAATGCAAGTGTCAGTGGGAACAGTGTCGTGATAATAAGCATCCACCGAGGCCAAGTAAACATTTAACGGAAACACTGCGTTGATACCGACAGTGCCTGCAAACTCGAGGTGAATGATTTTTCATGTCATTACCGGGCAGATCTATTTAATACCTGTGACTCCATCGACAGTGTGCCGGCCGACCCGTTCGGTGGAGCGGGGCGGGTGTGCGACACGCTTGAAAGGCTGCAATCAATACTGCAGATTCGGCCGTCAGCCGCTAGAATGGCGCCCTTTGCGAAGTTTCTGGAGTTTGAATACATGCGCACTTTTCGGCTGGTGACCGCTTGCCCGGACCGCGTTGGCATCGTTGCCAAAGTCAGCCATTTCCTGGCGTCCCACAACGGCTGGATCAGCGAATCGAACCACCACTCCGATGACCAGAACGGCTGGTTCTTCATGCGCCACGAAATTCGTGCCGACACCCTGCCGTTCGACATCGACGCCTTCCGCGAAGCCTTCGCGCCCATCGCCGAAGAGTTCGCCATGGAATGGCGGGTCACCGACACCGCGCAGAAGAAGCGCGTGGTGCTCATGGCCAGCCGCGAATCCCACTGCCTGGCTGACCTGCTGCACCGCTGGCACAGCAACGAGCTGGACTGCGACATCGCCTGCGTGGTGTCCAACCACGACGACCTGCGCAGCATGGTCGAATGGCATGGCATTCCCTTCTACCACGTGCCGGTCGACCCTCAGGACAAACTGCCGGCGTTCGCCGAAGTCTCGCGCCTGGTCGATCAGCACCAGGCCGATGTCGTGGTGCTGGCGCGTTACATGCAGATTCTGCCACCGCAGTTGTGCCAGGCCTATGCCGGCAAGATCATCAACATCCACCACAGCTTCCTGCCGTCTTTCGTCGGCGCCAAGCCTTACCACCAGGCCTCGCTGCGCGGCGTGAAACTGATCGGTGCCACCTGTCACTACGTCACCGAGGAGCTGGACGCCGGCCCGATCATCGAGCAGGACGTGGTTCGCGTCAGCCACAGCGACAGCATCGACGACATGGTGCGCTTCGGTCGCGATGTCGAGAAAATGGTTCTGGCCCGTGGTCTGCGCTATCACCTCGAAGACCGCGTGATGGTGCACGGCAACAAGACCGTAGTCTTCAGCTGAGCATGGACGAGCCGGGCGACAAGGCCAGTGCCAAGCCGTTGCCGGTGCTCGGTGCGGGCTGTGCGAGCCGCTTCGATCCCGAGGCGCTGAGCGAGGAGCACGGCACCGATTTTCCGGGTGCCGAGGCGTTGTGGGCGCAGCAGCTGCGGGAACAGCAGCAGGGCGAGCCTGCCAGCGACGTCGACACGCCCGCTGCGGTCAAGCCTGGCGGGCCCGCAGCAGCTTGTTGAGCAAGGGTTTGCCCAACAGGGCGACGAACACCGGGCCGCCGGCGATCAGGTAGAAGTAGTAGGTGACCAGCCGCCAGATCAGAATGGCGGCGGCAGCGGTCGACTTGCCTACCATGGGCGCCAACAGGGCGGCCGAGGCCAGCTCGGCGGCGCCCGCGCCGCCGGGCAACAGGCTGAACTGGCCGGCGCTCAGGGCCAGCATCTGAATCAGAAAGCTCCACGCCCAGTCCACCTCGCTGCCCAGCCCCTGCAAAGTGAAATACAGCACGCTGTAGCGCAGCGTCCAGTGCACGCAGGTCAAGGCAAACACCTGGGCAAGCACGCGGCGGGGCAGGCGGAAGTTGTCAGCGAAAGCGTCGAGAAAATGCAGCAGTTTGCGCGCCCAGCGCCGTCGTGTGGCGGGCTTGATGCGCAGCAATTGCAGGAGCCGGCCGTTGATCTTGATCACCGGGCGGTGATAGCGCGCCAGTACCGCACAGGCGATCAACGCGGCCGTCATCAGAACCCCGCTGGCCAGCAGCATGCTTTCCAGTGCCTGGCTGAGGTTGTGAAACAGCGCGTAGACCAGAATGCACAGCAGGGCGAAGAAGAAGAACATCAGGTCGTTGAGCTGGTCCATGGCGAACACGGCGCTGGTCTTGGCCGCGCCGATGCCCTGGCGTCCCAGCAAGGCCAGCAGGGTCAGTGGTGCGCCGCTGCCGCCTGGGGTCGCGCAATAGGCAAACTCGGCCGCCATCACTACGGCAACCGTCTTCAGCCGACCGATGCGTGCCGCCTGCTCGGCCAGCAGCAAGCGCAGGCGCATGGCATTCACCACCCAGCCGACGCAGATCATGCCGAACATGCCCAGCAGCAGGAGCAGCGAGAACCCACGCAGGCGCTGGAGCATTTCGCTGCCGCCCATGACGATGGGGATGAGCACGGCGACGGCGATGATCAGAACCAGCCACAGCATACGACTCATGGTAGCCGAGTCGTCGCGAGGTTCGAAGGAGGGGAAAGGCGAGTGCGCTGCATGGAAGAGTCCGTATGGGCCGGCATCGGGCCGTCGTGGGCGAGATGATAGCCGCGTCGGCGCGATTCGTCAGCGACTTGGGTTCGCGGGGAGATCAGTGGGTCATGCGTGCACTCACGGGCCTCTTCGCGGGCAGAGCCCCGCTCCCACAGGGAACACCTACCATTCTTGTGGCAGCAAGCCTATTCGCGGGCAGAGGGCTTGCCGCCCGGCCCGCTCCCACAGGGAACGCCTCCCTTGCCCTGTGGGAGCGGGCTCTGCCCGCGAAGAGGCCGGCACTGATTCACTCAGGATTTTTTCCTGCACACCGGCCGGTTTGGCATTACGCTGGGTCAGGCTTCATTGAATAACAGCAGAGGTGCAACATGACGGATGCCCGACACGTATTGTTCGGTGCCGACCTGAGCGGCGAGCCAGTGGGTCTGGACCTGCGCCTGGCCAACCGCCACGGTTTGATCGCCGGTGCCACTGGAACCGGCAAGACGGTCACCCTGCAGCGCTTGGCCGAGGCTTTCAGCGAGGCCGGAGTGGCGGTGTTTGCCGCCGATATCAAAGGCGATCTGTGCGGCCTCGGCGCCAGCGGCAATCCGCAGGGCAAGATCGCCGAGCGGATTGCGCAGATGCCATGGCTGGATTACCGCGCTCAGGCCTGTCCGGTCACACTCTGGGACATCCATGGGCAATCCGGCCATCCGTTGCGTACCACGCTGAGCGAAATGGGACCGCTGCTGCTGGGCAGCCTGCTGGAACTCACCGACAGCCAGCAATCCGCGCTGTACGCCGCCTTCAAGGTAGCCGACCGCGAAGGCTTGCTGCTGCTCGACCTCAAGGATCTCAAGGCGCTGCTCAACCACCTCCGGGACAACCCAGAGCTGCTCGGTGACGACAGCGCGCTGATGACCACGGGCTCGAGCCAGGCCCTGTTGCGCCGCCTTGCCACGCTGGAGCAGCAGGGCGCCGAAGCGCTGTTCGGCGAGCCGGCCCTGCGCCTGGAAGACATTCTGCACCCCGACGCCGATGGCCGCGGCCGCATCCATCTGCTCGACGCCAGCCGCCTGGTGCACGAGGCGCCGAAAGTCTACGCCACCTTCCTGCTGTGGCTGCTGGCTGAGCTGTTCGAGCAATTGCCCGAACGCGGCGACGCCGACAAGCCGTTGCTGGCGCTGTTTTTCGACGAAGCCCACTTGTTGTTCAACGGCACCCCCAAAGCCCTGCAGGATCGCCTGGAGCAAGTGGTGCGGTTGATTCGCTCCAAGGGCGTCGGCGTGTACTTCGTCACCCAGTCCCCCAGCGACCTGCCCGATGCGGTGCTGGCCCAACTGGGCCTGCGCATCCAGCACGGTCTGCGGGCGTTCACCGCCCGAGAGCAGAAAGCGCTCAAGGCGGTTGCCGAAGGTTTCCGCCCCAACCCCGCGTTCGACACCCTGGCGGTGCTGACCGAGCTGGGCACCGGCGAGGCCTTGGTCGGAACGCTGGAGGAGAAAGGCACCCCGGCGATGGTCCGGCGCGTCTCGATCGCGCCGCCGCAGTCGCGTATCGGCCCGCTGACGGACGCCGAGCGTGCCGCCGTGGTCCGCAACTCTGCACTGGCCGGGCGCTACGATCAGCCGGTGGACCGCGAGTCCGCCTATGAACTGCTGACCGCGCGCAAGCTGGCGCCCGCCGCGGACCCTGCACAGCCGCCCGCGCCAAGCCTGGCCGACAAGGCCGGCGAGTTTCTCAGTGGCGCGGCGGGGCAGGCATTGAAGTCAGCGATGCGCCAGGCGGCCAACCAGTTCGGTCGCCAGTTGGTCCGCGGCTTGATGGGGTCTTTGCTGGGCGGCAGCAAGCGCAAGTAGCGTCCAGCGTTTTCCCACCCATGCAAAAAGGCGCCCGCGGGCGCCTTTTTGCAACTGTCGCTCATTACCTACCCGACCAGTCGGCTCGCCAACCAGAACAGTCCAGCCGCCAGACCCATGGAGGCTGGCAGGGTCAACACCCATGCCAGCATGATGGTGCGCACCGTGCCGCCCTGCAGCCCGCTCTTGTTGGCCACCATGGTGCCAGCGACGCCCGAGGACAGGATGTGGGTAGTCGACACCGGCAGGCTGAACACGTTGGCTGCGCCGATGGCGCACGCTGTGACGATCTGCGCCGACATGCCCTGGGCGTAGGTCATGCCCTGCTTGCCGATCTTCTCGCCGATCGTCAGCACCACGCGTTTCCAGCCGACCATGGTGCCGGTACCCAAGGCCAGCGCCACGGCCAGGATGACCCAGAACGGCGAGTATTCGGTGGTTGCGGTGAGGTCCTTGCGCAGCTTCTCGAGGTCGGATTTCTCACGCGGCTCCAGTGCTGGCAACTTGCCGACCTTCTTCGCCGTGTCATCCAGGCAGAGCAGGTAGCGACGCACTTCGATGCGACGCTCGGCCGCCAGCGAATGGTAGTCGGAGACACCTTCAAGCGTGCTCAACAGCGCTGCGATGGTAGGTTCGGTCTGCTGCGGATTGCAGCTGAACTTCTCTGGCAGATCGCCCTGCTGGGCTTTGCCCAGCGCCAGGAACTCACCCAGGGTGGCCTGGTTGCGCTGGTAGAACTGGCTCAAGTGCTGGGTCGCGTCGCGGGTCCGCTCGATCTGGTAGGTGGTCGAGTTCAGGTCAAGTACGAACTGCTGCGGGACGATACCGATCAATACCAGCATGATCAGGCCGATGCCCTTCTGGCCATCGTTGGAACCGTGCACGAAACTCACGGCCATGGCCGACAACACCAGCACCAGGCGATTCCAGAACGGTGGGTGCTTCTTGTCGTCCAGCTTGCGCCGCTGCTCTGGGGTCTTGTGCATCTTGGACGCCGGACGCCACCATTTCAGGCCGATCAGCACCAGGGCCGCCGCCACGAAGCCGGCGATGGGCGAGAACACCAGCGAGGCGCCGATGTCGATTGCCTTCTGCCAGTTGACGCCGTCGCCCAGGGGGATGTCGTTGATCAAGGCATTGGCCAGACCCACGCCCAGGATCGAGCCGATCAGGGTGTGCGAGCTCGAGGCCGGAATGCCGAAATACCAGGTGCCCAGATTCCAGGTAATGGCCGCGGCCAGCAGCGAGAACACCATGGCCAGGCCATGTCCGGTGTTGACGTTGATCAGCAACTCCACCGGCAGCAGGTGGACGATCGCGTAGGCCACGCCAACGCCGCCCAGCAGCACGCCGAGGAAGTTGAAGATACCGGACAGGAATACGGCCAGGTGCGGCGGCATTGCCTTGGTGTAGATGACTGTGGCCACCGCGTTGGCGGTGTCATGAAAGCCGTTGATGAATTCGAAGGTGAGAACAAACGCCAGCGCTAAGAACAGGCTGACCAACACCCACGCATCCAGTGCGCTGAATAATTCGATCATGAAGGTTTTGTGACCGGGCCATTGAGGGGGCGCGATTATGCCAGAAATCGAGGCGTTATGACCCCCCAGGCGCTGACCGGTGGGTCCGCTTTTCCGGCATTCAGCAGGCAGTGGCGAGGGCTGACGCCAATGCAGCAGGCACCTTGGCCCCGAAAATTCGGGCTATCGGTAGCAGGCAACGTCCCGCATACAACCCTGGATAATTCAAACGGGCGTATGAAATCTATCGCCACATGACGCATTTTTGATGGCAATTGACGTGGCAGGGCCGGCGCGGTGCGTCGTGCCACGTCAATATCAGGCGTTAGGCTGTTGCAGGTCTTTTTCGATCTTCTGGATCTCTTCCTGGAATGCCAGATCGACAATGCTGGCGCGTTTGCGCCAAGGTTTGCGTTCGGGTTCCGGCTGAGCAGCGTAGGTGGTGATCTCGCCGCCGTAGACTTCCTTGTAACGTTGTTCCTGGCGCTCCAGTTGCGCGCGCAGTTCGTCTTTCGTCACATTCATTACTCTGATAAATGGAAAGTTGAAACCGGCTGACAAGGTTTCTCCAGCGCCGTGCCAGTTGGCGAACGCATTGTAGCGAGTCGCAGTGTCAACGGGGCACCTGGGTCTGTCATCGAATGTGTGTAGCTCGACTCGATACACACTAGGAAAACGCAAACAGGGATAAGTTTCAGCACCGGCCACGAAACGCCCGCTGCACAGGTTTGCGATTATCGCCCGCTGGTTCGATAATCGCCCTCGATCGGTTCCGAAGAATCCAGAGGGCAGTACGATGAACGAACACACTCCACCGGCAGGCTCGACAGCGCCTCAGCGAACGGCGTTCAGCTCTCTGGCTCCGCCGATCGTCGCATCGCCGGCCAAGCGCATCCAGGCGTTTACCGGCGATCCCGACTTCATGACCTCGCTGGCCCGCGGGCTGGCGGTGGTGCAGGCATTCCAGGAGCGCAAGCGACACCTGACCATCGCGCAGATCAGCCACCGCACCGAAATCCCTCGGGCCGCCGTGCGACGTTGCCTGCATACCCTGATCAAGTTGGGCTACGCCACCACCGATGGGCGCACCTACTCGCTGTTGCCCAAGGTCCTGACCCTTGGCCATGCCTACCTGTCGTCGACACCCCTGGCGGTGTCTGCACAGCCGTATCTGGATCGCATGAGCGAGCAGCTGCACGAAGCCTGCAACATGGCCACGCTCGAAGGCGACGACATTCTCTACATCGCGCGCTCGGCCACGACCCAGCGGCTGATCTCCGTGGACCTGTCGGTGGGCGGCCGGCTGCCGGCGTATTGCACCTCCATGGGCCGCATATTGCTCGCCGCGCTCGACGACGCCTCGTTGCACGAATACCTGCAGCACACCGACCTTGCTCCCAAGACCAGCCGTACCTTGACCAGCAAGGTGACATTGCTCGAATGCCTGGAGCGGGTTCGCCAGCAGGGCTGGTGCATCGTCGATCAGGAGCTGGAGCAGGGCCTGCGTTCGATTGCCGTGCCGGTGTACGACGCGTCGGGGCAGGTGCTGGCGGCGCTCAACGTCAGTACCCACGCCGGTCGAGTGACGCGGGCGGAACTGGAGCAACGCTTCCTGCCGATCATGCTGGCTGCCAGCCGCGACTTGAGTGCGCAACTGTTCGCTTGAACCATCGTGGCCAGGGTGGGCATTGCAGTGTGCGGTGACCGCACACATCTGCAGGTGCGCGATTGACCGGGCCGGGGCGCGCTGACTAATGTCCATCGCATCGACTGCTCAGGCATGTGTCGATGTGCCCGTCTTTCCCGAATAACTACAATGACAAGAACAATAATGAACAGACCTGCCAACGCTGCAGGGGTGTGCCTGGATGTGCAGACCCTGATCAACGACCGACCGCTGTCGCGCTACCAATGGCGCGTGGTCATCCTGTGTTTCCTGATCGTCTTTCTCGATGGCCTGGACACCGCCGCCATGGGTTTCATCGCGCCCGCGCTGTCGCAGGAGTGGGGCATCGACCGGGCCAGCCTCGGGCCGGTGATGAGCGCCGCGCTGATTGGCATGGTGTTCGGCGCGCTGGGCTCCGGGCCCTTGGCCGACCGCTTCGGGCGCAAGCTGGTGCTGGTTGGGGCGGTGCTGGTGTTTGGCGGGTTCAGCCTGGCATCGGCCTACAGCAGCAACGTCGATCAACTGCTGGTCCTGCGCTTTCTCACCGGCTTGGGGCTGGGCGCGGGTATGCCCAACGCCACCACGCTGTTGTCCGAATACACCCCCGAACGCTTTCGTTCGCTGTTGGTGACCAGCATGTTCTGCGGTTTCAACCTGGGCATGGCCGGTGGTGGGTTCATGTCCGCCAAGCTGATTCCTGCCTTCGGCTGGCACAGCCTGCTGTTGCTCGGCGGTGTGCTGCCGCTGCTGCTGGCGGTGGTGCTTATGGTCTGGCTGCCCGAGTCGGCGCGGTACCTGGTGGTACGCAACAAAAGCGTGGAAAAAATCCGTCGTACCCTTGCACCGATAGACCCTGAGCAAGTGGCGCGGGCCGAGCGTTTCAGCGTTCCCGAACAGAAAACCGTCAAAGCGAGCAACGTCCTGGCGGTGATCTTTTCGGGCACCTACCGTGCCGGGACCTTGCTGCTGTGGCTGACCTACTTCATGGGTCTGGTGATCGTCTACCTGTTGACCAGCTGGCTGCCGACGCTGATGCGCGACAGCGGCGCGAGCCTCGAGCAGGCCGCCTTCATCGGCGCGCTGTTCCAGTTCGGCGGTGTACTGAGTGCCGTAGGCGTGGGTTGGGCGATGGACCGGTTCAACCCGCACAAGGTCATCGCCACGTTCTACCTGCTGGCTGGCGTATTCGCCTACGCGGTAGGGCAAAGCCTGGGCAACATCACCGTGCTGGCGACGCTGGTGCTGATCGCCGGGATGTGCGTCAACGGCGCGCAGTCGGCGATGCCGTCGCTGGCCGCGCGGTTCTACCCGACGCAGGGGCGCGCCACCGGTGTGTCGTGGATGCTGGGCATCGGCCGTTTCGGTGCAATTCTGGGTGCCTGGATGGGCGCGACACTGCTTGGCCTGGGTTGGAATTTCGAACAGGTGCTGACGGCGCTGGTCGTCCCCGCCGTGCTGGCCACCGTGGCCTTGTTGATCAAGAACCGGGTCAGCCACGCCGACGCTACCTGAAACACGCCGCTGTACTGTTCGATAATCGAACAGATAGTCGATAATCGGATTGTTCGTGTGAGGCTGGCGCCCTAACCTGTATGCCAGCTTCATTCAAACAAGATGGCTCACAGTACCGAGGAGTCCTGCCCACATGGCTGCAATTCTGTCGCTCACCGACGCGGTGAAGCAATTCGTCAACGATGGCGACACCATCGCGCTCGAAGGCTTCACCCACCTGATTCCAACCGCTGCAGGTCACGAGATCATTCGTCAAGGCAAGAAAGACCTGACGCTGGTGCGCATGACCCCCGACCTGATCTACGATCAGTTGATCGGCGCCGGTTGCGCTCGCAAGTTGATCTTCTCGTGGGGCGGCAACCCCGGTGTCGGTTCGCTGCATCGACTGCGCGACGCCGTCGAGAAGCAGTGGCCGCAAGCGCTGGAGATCGAAGAACACAGCCATGCCGACCTGGCCAATGCCTATGTGGCCGGCGCCTCGGGCCTGCCGTTCGCGGTGTTGCGGGCCTACGCAGGCTCCGACTTGCCCAAGGTCAACCCGTTGATCAAAACGGTCACCTGCCCGTTCACTGGGGAAGTGCTGGCCGCTGTGCCTTCGGTCCGTCCAGACGTCACAGTGATCCATGCGCAGAAAGCCGACCGCAAGGGCAACGTGCTGCTGTGGGGCATTCTGGGCGTGCAGAAAGAAGCTGCCCTGGGCGCCAAGCGTTGCATCGTCACGGTGGAAGAAATCGTCGACGACCTGCAGGCCCCCATGAACGCCTGCGTACTGCCGACCTGGGCACTGACTGCGGTCTGCCACGTACCGGGTGGGGCACATCCGTCCTACGCCCACGGCTACACCCAGCGCGACAACGTGTTTTACCAAGCCTGGGATTCCGTTGCGCGAGACCGGCAGACCTTTACCGCCTGGATCGACACCTACATCCATGGCACCCAGAACTTCAGCGAATACCAGGCGAAACTGGCCAGCGCAGCGCAGGTGACCCCATGACTTACTCCACCAACGAGATGATGACCGTCGCGGCTGCGCGGCGCCTGCGCAACGGCGCGGTGTGCTTCGTCGGCATCGGCCTGCCGTCCAAGGCTGCCAACCTGGCGCGCCTGACGTCTTCGCCCGACGTGGTGCTGATCTACGAGTCCGGTCCGATCGGCGCCAAGCCCAGCGTCTTGCCGCTGTCCATCGGCGACGGCGAACTGGCGGAAACCGCCGACACGGTGGTGCCGACGGGTGAGATCTTCCGCTACTGGCTGCAGGGTGGACGTATCGACGTCGGCTTCCTCGGCGCTGCCCAGGTCGACCGTTTCGGCAACATCAACACCACCGTGGTGGGCGACTATCATCAGCCCAAGGTACGCCTGCCGGGCGCTGGCGGAGCGCCTGAAATCGCAGGTTCAGCCAAGAGCGTGTTGATCATCCTCAAGCAGTCGCACCGCAGCTTCGTCGAGAAGCTCGATTTCCTCACGTCGGTGGGCCACGGTGACGGCGGCGACTCGCGCAAGCGCCTGGGCCTGCCGGGGCAAGGCCCGGTGGGGATCATCACTGACCTGTGCATCATGGAACCGGAAGCCGGCACCAACGAGTTCGTGGTCACCTCCATCCACCCCGGTGTGACCCGCGAGCAGATCAGTGCTGCCACCGGCTGGAAGGTCCGCTTCGCCGACGACGTGCAGACCACGGCCGAGCCCGACACCACCGAACTGGAGGCGTTGCGCGCCCTGGAAGCACGCACCGCGGCCGCCCATGGCCAGGCGCCGGGAGAAGCATGATGCGTGACGTATTCATTTGCGATGCGGTACGTACGCCCATCGGTCGCTTTGGCGGCAGCCTGGCCAACGTGCGTGCCGACGACCTCGCCGCCGTGCCGATCAAGGCGTTGCTCGAGCGTAACCCGACGGTGGATTGGGCGCAGGTCGACGAAGTGTTCATGGGCTGCGCCAATCAGGCGGGCGAAGACAACCGCAACGTCGCACGCATGGCGCTGCTGCTGGCCGGCCTGCCCGAGGGCGTGCCGGGCGTGACCCTCAACCGCTTGTGTGCTTCGGGCATGGATGCGGTGGGCACGGCGTTCCGCGCTATTGCCAGTGGCGAGATGGAGCTGGCGATTGCCGGTGGCGTTGAATCGATGTCACGCGCACCCTTCGTCATGGGCAAGGCCGACGCCGGTTTTTCCCGCAACATGAAGCTGGAAGACACCACCATCGGTTGGCGCTTCATCAACCCGCTGATGAAGGCCCACTATGGCGTGGATGCGATGCCGCAGACCGCTGACAACGTGGCGGACGATTACCGGGTTTCCCGTGAGGACCAGGACGCCTTCGCCGTGCGCAGCCAGCAGCGCACCGCTGCCGCCCAGGCGGCGGGGTTCTTCGCCGAGGAAATCGTACCGGTGCGCATTCCCGGCAAGAAGGGCGACACCGTGGTCGAGCAGGACGAGCATCCACGTGCCGATACCACCCTGGAAACCCTGGCCAGGCTCAAGCCGGTCAACGGCGCCGACAAGAGCGTGACCGCAGGCAATGCTTCGGGTGTCAACGACGGCGCCGCCGCCATGATTCTCGCCAGTGCCGAGGCAGTGCAGAAGCATGGCCTGACGGCCCGTGGCCGGGTGCTGGGCATGGCCAGTGCCGGGGTGGCGCCACGGGTGATGGGCGTCGGTCCGGTACCGGCAGTGCGCAAGCTGCTGGAACGCCTGAACCTGACGGTCGAAGACTTCGACGTGATCGAGCTTAACGAAGCGTTCGCCAGCCAGGGCCTGGCCGTGCTGCGCGAGCTGGGGCTGGCGGACGACGCGGCGCAGGTCAATCCCAACGGCGGGGCGATTGCCTTGGGGCACCCATTGGGCATGAGCGGGGCGCGGCTGGTGTTGACCGCGCTGCATCAGTTGGAAAAAAGTGGCGGCAAGCGCGGGCTGGCGACGATGTGTGTGGGGGTAGGGCAGGGTCTGGCGTTGGCGATCGAGCGGGTTTGAGGGGGCTTCACTGGCCTCTTCGCGGGCAGAGGGCTCGCCGCCCGCCCCGCTCCCACAGAAAAGCCCTCTCCCACATAGATCAAATGTTCTTGTGGGAGCAGGCTCCTGTGGGAGCGGGCTCTGCCCGCGAAGAGGCCCTAAAGCCAACCCTCAACCTCCCAGACCGCCAATCACCTTGTGCCTGAGGTTGTAACAGGTTATGTCTAGCCTTTACCGACCTCAATGAGAACTAAAACATGACAACAGTTCATTACACCGGTGAGGAGCGCAAGAAGCGCATATTCGCGATCGTCGGCGCTTCATCGGGCAACCTGGTGGAGTGGTTCGACTTCTATGTCTACGCCTTCTGCGCCATTTATTTCGCCCCAGCCTTCTTTCCTTCCGACGATCCAACCGTGCAACTGGTCAACACCGCCGGGGTGTTCGCCGCAGGCTTTCTGATGCGGCCGATCGGTGGCTGGTTGTTCGGCCGCGTGGCCGACAAGCATGGCCGCAAGAACTCCATGATGATCTCGGTGCTGATGATGTGCGCTGGCTCGCTGGTGATCGCCTGCCTGCCGACCTACGCCACCATCGGTGTCTGGGCACCGATCATCCTGTTGCTGGCCCGGCTGTTCCAGGGTCTGTCGGTGGGCGGTGAATACGGCACCACGGCGACCTACATGTCCGAAGTCGCCCTGCGTGGCCAGCGTGGTTTCTTCGCGTCGTTCCAATACGTGACGTTGATCGGCGGGCAACTGCTGGCTGTGCTGACCGTGGTCATCCTTCAGCAGTTTCTCGACGAGCAGGAACTGCGGGCCTGGGGCTGGCGCATTCCGTTTTTCGTCGGTGCCGTCGCCGCGATCATCTCGCTGTTGTTGCGCCGTACGCTGAAGGAAACCAGCACCGCCGAAACGCGCAACGACAAGGACGCCGGCAGCATCGCCGGGCTGTTCAAGAATCACAGCGCAGCCTTCATCACCGTATTGGGCTACACCGCCGGCGGCTCGCTGATTTTCTACACTTTCACCACCTACATGCAGAAGTACCTGGTCAATACCGCAGGCATGCATGCCAAGACCGCCAGCCTGATCATGACCGGCGCGCTGTTCCTGTACATGTGCATGCAGCCGCTGTTCGGCATGCTCGCCGACCGCATCGGCCGACGCACCTCCATGCTCTGGTTCGCCGGGCTCGGTACCTTGTGCACCTTGCCGATCCTCATGGCATTGAAGACCGTCACCAGCCCGTTCCTGGCGTTCGTGCTGATCACCCTGGCCCTGGCCATCGTCAGCTTCTACACCTCGATCAGTGGCCTGGTCAAAGCCGAGATGTTCCCGCCGCAGGTGCGCGCCCTGGGCGTCGGCCTGGCCTACGCGGTAGCCAACGCGGTGTTCGGCGGTTCAGCGGAGTTCGTCGCCTTGAACCTGAAGAACATGGGCAACGAAAACGCGTTCTACTGGTACGTCACGGTGATGATGGCCATCGCCTTCCTGTTCAGCCTGCGGCTGCCCAAGCAGCCCAAGTACCTGCATACCGACCATTAAACCCAGGGGCGCGCCATCGCTGGCGCGCCCTTGCAGGGGAGCTCCATGAACCAACCGCCGAACAATCAGTTGTTCGATGTCTACTTCACCGCCCCGGCCATGCGCCAGATCTTCTGCGACCATGGCCGGGTGCAGGGCATGCTCGATTTCGAAGCTGCGCTGGCTCGCGCCCAGGCGCGGGTCGGTGTGATCCCCAGCGCGGCAGTCGCTCCCATAGAGGCCGCGTGCAAGGCCCAGCTATACGACTTCCAGGCCTTGGCGCAGGCCATTGCCAGTGCTGGCAACTCGGCCATTCCCTTGGTCAAGATGCTCGGCAAGGTCATTTCCGCCACCGACGCCGAGGCCGAGCGCTACGTGCATCTGGGGGCGACCAGCCAGGATGTCATGGACACCGGGCTGGTCCTGCAGCTGCTGGCGGCAGTTGAGCTGATCGAATCCGACCTGCGCCTGCTGACCGACGCCCTGAGCCAGCAGGCTCGCCGCCATGCGGCCACGGTGATGCCCGGACGAACCTGGCTGCAACACGCCACACCCGTCACCCTGGGCATGAAGATCGCTGGCTGGCTCGGCGCCCTGACCCGCAGCCGACAGCGCCTGCGCGAGCTCAGGCCGCGGCTGGCCTGCCTGCAATTCGGCGGCGCATCGGGCACCTTGGCCGCCCTCGGCGATCGAGCCATGCCGGTGGCCCAGGCACTGGCCGAGGAACTGCACCTGAACCTGCCCGAGCAGCCTTGGCATACTCAACGCGACCGACTGGTGGAGCTGGCCTCGGTGCTGGGCCTGTTGGCCGGCAGTCTGGGCAAGCTGGGGCGTGATATCAGCCTGCTGATGCAGACCGAGGCGGCGGAAGTCTTCGAACCTTCGGCACCGGGAAAGGGCGGTTCCTCGACCATGCCGCACAAGCGCAATCCGGTCGGTGCGGCGGTGCTCATTGGCGCTGCCACCCGGGTGCCGGGTCTGCTGGCCACGCTGTTCAGCGCGATGCCGCAGGAACACGAGCGCAGCCTGGGGCTGTGGCACGCCGAATGGGAAACGCTGCCGGAGATCTGCTGCCTGGTGTCCGGCGCGCTGCAGCAGGCGCTGGCCATCGCCGACGGCATGCAGGTCGACGATGGGCGCATGCTGGCGAACCTGAAACTGACTCACGGCCTGGTGCTGGCCGAAGCTGTGAGCATCGTGCTGGCCCAGCGGATCGGTCGTGACCGCGCCCATCATGTGCTGGAACAGTGCTGCAAGCAGGCCGTCGCCCAGGGCCGGCACCTGCGCGCGGTGCTCGGCGACGAGCCGCAGGTCACCGAGCACTTGGACGCCAATGAACTGGACCGTCTGCTGGACCCTTCGCACTACCTGGGCCAGGCCCAGGTCTGGGTCGAACGGGCGGTGGCCGAACACGATCTTTTGAATGCGTGAGGAGATGAGCGTGGCACAGGTACAACTCGCCGACGGCGAACTCGATTACAGTCTGCAAGGCCCCGAGGACAAGCCGGTACTGGTGCTGTCCAACTCGCTGGGCACCGACCGGCACATGTGGGACAGCCAGATGGCCGCCTTCACCGAGCATTTTCAGGTGCTGCGCTACGACACCCGCGGCCATGGCCGATCCCTGGTGACCCCGGGCACCTACACCATCGAGCAGCTGGGTGGCGACGTGCTCGCGCTGCTCGATGCCCTGCGACTGGACAAGGTGCACTTCTGCGGCCTGTCCATGGGCGGCTTGATCGGCCAATGGCTGGGGATCAACGCTGGCGAGCGCCTGCACAAGCTGGTGATCTGCAACACGGCGGCGAAAATCGGTACCCAGGACGTCTGGAACCCTCGGATCGAAATGGTCCTTGGGCAGGGCGAGGCGGCCATGCAGTCGCTGCGCGACGCCTCCATCGCGCGCTGGTTCACCCCGGCGTTCGCCGAAGCCAGCCCGGGCGAAACCCGGCGCATCACCGACATGCTCGCGGCCACTTCGCCCCAAGGCTACGCCGCCAACTGCGCGGCCGTGCGCGACGCCGATTTCCGCGAACAGTTGGGTGCCATCCAGGTACCGCTGTTGGTGATCGCAGGCACCGAGGACGCTGTGACCACGCCCGCCGACGCGCAATTCATCGTCGAGCAGGTGGCCGGTGCGCAGTACGCCGAGTTTGCCGCGGCGCATTTGTCCAACGTTGAAGTCGGTGCGCCTTTCAGTGCCCGCGTCGTCGAATTTCTGTTGCGCTGAAGGAGCACGTCCATGGACGAAAAAGAACGCTACGAAGAAGGCCTGAAAGTCAGGCGAGCGGTGTTGGGCGATGCCCATGTGGAACGCAGCCTGAACAACCTGACCGAGTTCAATACCGAGTTCCAGGAGATGATCACCCGCCATGCGTGGGGTGATATCTGGACCCGTCCGGGCCTGCCGCGGCACACCCGCAGCCTGGTCACCATCGCCATGCTGATCGGCATGAATCGCAACGACGAGCTCAAGCTGCACTTGCGTGCGGCGGCAAGCAACGGTGTCACCCGTGAAGAGATCAAGGAAGTCTTGATGCAGAGCGCCATCTATTGTGGCATTCCGGCGGCCAACGCGACGTTTCACCTGGCCGAATCGGTATGGGATGAGCTGGGCGTCGAATCCCGCCAGTGACGCCCGAGCGGGCCGGTGCGGGCGACATGCCCGTCACCGGCGCGAGGGTTACAGAATGCTCAGCGGATAGCTGACGATCACCCGGTTTTCGTCGAACTCGCTGGTGCTGTAGTCGCGGCGCATGGTCGAGTTGCGCCAGCGCATGTTCAGGCTCTTGAAGGTGCCCGACTGCACGGTGTAGGCCAGTTCGGTTTCGCGGCCCCATTCCTTGCCGTCGGTGACGGTGGCGGTGTGCACATTGTCGCCGCTGATGTAGCGGTTCATCAGGGTCAGCCCCGGTACGCCCACGCCGGCGAAGTTGAAGTCATGGCGCAACTGCCAGGATTTCTCCTTGGCGTTCTCGTAGCTGGAGTTGTAGCTGTCGTTGGCCAGGGTGCCGCCACTGGTGCCGTTGACGCGCATCCAGCCATTGTCGCCGGTGACTTTCTGCAGACCGACATAGAAGGTGTTGCTGCCGTACTTGGCCGACAGCAGCGCCGACCAGGTCTTGTTGTCCAGGTCACCGGCCCGTGCGCTGCCGTCCTCCTTGCCATGGAAGAAGCCCAGGTTGGCACCCAGGGTCCAGTCGCCCAAGGGCTGGCTGTGGAGAATCTGCAGGTACTGCTGCTGGTAGATGTCCTTGAGCTCGGCATTCCACAGGCCGACCAGGGTGTTCTTGCCGTTGAAGGTGTACTCGCCACCGACGAAATTGAAGCGGTCGGAAGTGATGCCGGCGCGGCCCTGCAGGAACATGTCCTCCATGCTGGCGTCGTTGCGCGGGCTGTTCTTGCGGAACTGGCCGCCGTATAGCGTCAGGCCGTCGATTTCCTGGGAGGTGACCTGTCCGCCCTGGAAAGTCTGCGGCAGCGAGCGCCCGTCATCCGAGCGTAGGATAGGCAGCACCGGCATCCATTCACCGACCTTGAGCACGGTCTTGGATATCTTGGCCTTGGCGGCCACACCCAACCGACCGAAATCGTCGGCCGGGTCATTGCCGTCATGCACAGGCAACAACTGCGTGCCATAGGTACCACGGCCGCCGTCGAGCTTGACCGAGTACATGCCCAGCACGTCCACACCGAAGCCGACCATGCCTTGGGTATAGCCGGATTTGGCATCGAGAATGAAGCTTTGGGTCCATTCCTCGGACTTGCTCTGCGGGAAGGCCGGGTTGGTGTGATTGCGGTTGAAGTAGAAGTTGCGCAGGTTCAGCCCTACCTTGGCGTCCTCCAGGAAGCCGGACTCGGCCGCAAAGGAGGGCAGGGCGGCCGTGGCAACGGTCAGCGCAATCAGGTTGGGCAACAGACGGGGTGAACGACGGAAGTGCTGGCGCATGGGGTAAACCTATTGTTATTGATTTTATGATTGACGCACGCTTGTACGAGCAGGTCATGCATGTTTCTGAGTGTTGCGCGGATGGTGCGTTGGGGTGACGCCCGATTCAACCGACCGCACGGGAATACGTGCGATAACCGAACACTAACTAACTGGTTAATAACAAGTCAGTTATCTGGTCATCAGACCACTATTGCTCAAGATTGAACTTTCGGCCAGTTCCGTGTGACATTTTCTTCAGGAGCTACCCTGTTCGTGCCGATGTCACCGCCTGACCTGCATAAAAAACCACCGCAGGCGGTGGTTTTTTCTTGCAACGTTGCGCTTCAGCTTTTCGGCGCCTGCGCTGGCTGTGCCAACTGGGCCTGGCCCGTACGCTCGTACCAGCCGCCACCCAGGGCCTTGTACAGATTGACCTCGCTGGTCAGCTGCGAAAGCCGGTCGGTGATCAGCGATTGCTGGGCACTGAACAGCGAGCGCTGGGCATCGAGGAAGGTCAGGTTGCTGTCGATACCGATCCGATAGCGACGCTCTGCCAGACGGTAGTAATCCTGGTTGGCCTGTACCGAGTCACGCTGGGCCTGCAACTGCTCGTTGTAGGTCTTGCGTGCGGCGAGGCCGTCGGACACTTCCTGGAAGGCTGTTTGAATGACCTTCTCGTAGTTGGCGATGTTGATGTCCTTCTGGATCTTCGAGTAGTCCAGGCTTGCACGCAGCGCACCGGCGTTGAAGATCGGCAGGCTGATGCTGGGCGAGAACAACCAGCTGCCGGAACCGGCGTCGAACAGGCCGGACAACTGGCGGCTCGAAGTGCCGGCGTTGGCGGTCAGGCTGATGCTGGGGAAGAACGCTGCGCGAGCCGCGCCGATGTTGGCGTTGGCGGCCAGCAAGGCGTGCTCGGCTTCTAGGATGTCCGGGCGCCGGGTCAGCAGCTGCGACGGCATGCCTGCGGGCACTTCGCTGAGCAGGTCGGCATCCAGGCCACGGGCTTCGGGCAGGTCCACTGGAATACGCGTGCCCAGCAGCATGGTCAGGCTGTTGCGGTCCTGGGCCACCTGGCGGTGGTAGCGGGCCAGGCTGACGCGAGCGGTTTCCACCGCGGTGCGCGCCTGGCTCAGGTCCAGGGCCGAGGATACTCCCACTTCGGTGCTGCGGCTGGTCAGCTTGAGGCTTTGCTCGAACGCGCCCAGGGTGTCCTGGGTCAGTTTCAGCAGCGCCTGGTCGGCCTGCCAGGTCAGGTAGGCATTGGCCACGTTGGCCACCAGGCTGATCTGGGTGGAACGACGTGCCTCTTCGCTAGACAGGTAGGTCTGCAGCGCCTGTTCGTTGAGGCTGCGGATGCGGCCCCACAGGTCCAGTTCATAGGCGCTGACGCCTAGGGTGACCCCGTACTGGCTGGAGATGCCCGACTCGCCAAGCTGTGACAGGTCGGCCGGTGTGCGCTGACGCGTACCAGTACCGTCGGCGTTGATCGCCGGGAACAGATCGGCGCGCTGGATGCGGTACTGCGCCCGGTAGGCCTCGATGTTCAGGGCCGCCACGCGCAGGTCGCGGTTGTTCTCCAGCGCCACCTGCACCAGGCGCTCGAGCGCCGGGTCGGTGAAGAACTGCCGCCAGCCTTGCTCGGCCGCAGCCACTTCGGCCGCATCGGCGGGCGCGTAGGCCTCGCCTTGGGGAAACTGCTCGGCCACTGGCAGGGCAGGCTGCTGGTACTCGGGGATCATCGAGCAGCCGCCGAGCACGAAGGCGGCGACAGCGATGGATATCAGTGACTTGCTCATTGGCCAGCCTCTTCGTGTGTAATGGCTTTGTCGTTGCCCTTGTCCTGCTCGTGTTCCTTGTCGTATTTGCTCTTGAACATCGACGACACGGCCACGTAGAACATCGGCACCCAGAAGATTGCCAGGACGGTGGCGGTGATCATACCGCCGATCACCCCGGTACCGATGGCATGTTGGCTGCCCGAACCTGCGCCGCTGGAAATCGCCAGCGGGACAACGCCGAGGATGAACGCCAGCGACGTCATGATGATCGGCCGCAGACGCATGCGGCACGCCTCGGCTGCTGCATCGACCAGGCTCTTGCCCTGTTCGTGCAGTTCCTTGGCGAACTCGACGATCAGAATGGCGTTCTTCGCCGCCAATCCCACCGTGACCAACAGGCCCACCTGGAAGAACACGTCGTTGGACAAGCCGCGCATGCTGGTGGCGATCAGCGCACCGATCACACCCAGCGGCACCACCAGGAGCACCGCGATCGGGATCGACCAGCTTTCGTACAGGGCTGCCAGACAGAGGAACACGAACAGCAGCGAGATCGCGTAGAGCGCTGGGGCTTGCGAGCCGGACAGACGTTCTTCGTACGACAGGCCGGTGAACGAGTAGCCGATGCCATCAGGCAGTTTCTTCGCCAGCGCCTCGACCTCGGCCATGGCGTCACCCGAGCTGTAGCCCGGTGCCGGCGTACCCAGGATCTCCATCGCCGCCACGCCGTTGTAGCGCGACAGTTTGGGCGAACCGTAGATCCACTCACCGGTGGCGATGGCCGACAGCGGCACCATGGTCCCGGAGTCGTTGCGCACGTACCACTTGTTCAGGTCTTCGGGGGTCATCCGCGCTGCCGCTTCGCCCTGCACATAGACCTTCTTCACCCGACCGCGGTCGATGAAGTCGTTGACGTAGCTACCGCCCAAAGCGATGGACAGGGTCTGGTTGATGGTCGACAAGGTGATGCCCAGGGCACTGGCCTTCTCGTCATCCACGGTGAGCTGGTACTGCGGCTCGTCGTTCAGACCGTTGGGACGCACGCCCGCCAGGATCTTGCTCTGGGCGGCCATGCCGAGGAACTGGTTACGTGCCTCCAGCAGTTTTTCGTGGCCAACCCCGCCCTGATCCTGCAGGTAGAAGTCGAAGCCCGATGCGTTACCCAGTTCCAATACCGAAGGCGGGACCACGGCGAAAACCATGGCATCGCGGAAGCTGGCGAAATGCTTCTGCGCCCGCTCGGCGATCTTGAACACAGTCGTCTCGGCGTCGCGCTCACCCCAGGGTTTGAGCATGACGAACGCCAGGCCCGAACTCTGGCCACGACCGGCGAAGTTGAAGCCGTTGACACTGAACACCGACTTCACACCAGCGCCTTCGCCATTTTCCCCGTCGAGCAGGAAGGTACGCATCTCGTCGATGACCTTCTGCGTCCGCTCGGCCGAGGAGCCTGCAGGCGTCTGCACCTGGGCGAAAATCACGCCCTGGTCTTCTTCAGGCAGGAACGCCGAGGGGATGCGGGTGAACAGGAAGATCATGCCAGCGAAAATGATCAGATAAACGATGAACGCCGGCAGCTTGTGCGTGACCATGCGCTTCACGCCGTTCTCGTAGCTGACCACGCTGCGGTCGAAGGTTCGGTTGAACCAGCCGAAGAACCCACGCTTGGGTTGGCCGTGTTTTTCCGGATCGATCGGCTTGAGCATGGTGGCGCACAATGCCGGGGTGAAGATCAGCGCGACCAGTACCGACAGCGCCATGGCCGAAACGATGGTGATCGAGAACTGTTTGTAGATCACACCGGTGGAGCCGCCGAAGAAGGCCATCGGCAGCAGTACCGCCGAGAGCACCATGGCGATACCGACAAGCGCGCCCTGGATCTGCTCCATGGACTTCTTGGTCGCCTCCTTGGGCGACAGGTGCTCCTCCGCCATGACCCGCTCGACGTTCTCCACCACCACGATCGCATCGTCCACCAATAGTCCGATGGCCAGGATCATGCCGAACATGGTCAAGGTATTGATGGTGAAACCGAACGCGGCGAGGATGCCGAAGGTGCCGAGCAGTACCACCGGTACCGTCATGGTCGTGATGACCGTAGCGCGGAAGTTCTGCAGGAACAGGTACATCACCAGGAACACCAGCACGATCGCTTCGATCAGCGTGTGCACGACGCCGGAAATCGACTCGGTCACGGTCGGCGTGGTGTCATACGGGTAAACCACTTTCATGCCAGGCGGAAAGAACGGCTCCAGGTTGGCCACGGTGGCGCGAATCGCCTTGGCGGTGTCCAGTGCGTTGGCGCCGGACGCCAGCTTGATCGCCATGCCCGAGGCCGGCTTGCCGTTGAACTGGGCGTCGATGCTGTAGCTCTGGCCGCCCAGGGCGATGCGTGCAACGTCCTTGAGACGTACCTGCGAACCGTCAGCGTCGACCTTGAGCAGAATGTTGCCGAACTGCTCGGCGGTCTGCAGGCGGGTCTTGCCGATGATGGTGGCGTTGAGCTGGGTGCCAGGCACGGCCGGCAGGCCGCCGAGCTGGCCGGTAGCGATCTGCACGTTCTGCGCGCTGATCGCGGCGCTGATTTCCACCGGTGTCAGTTGATACTTGTTCAACTTGGCCGGGTCCAGCCAGATGCGCATGGCGTACTGCGAACCGAACACCTGGAAGTCGCCCACGCCCGAGGTCCGCGAGATCGGGTCCTGGATGTTGGAGACGATGTAGTTGGACAAGTCTTCACGGGTCAGCGTGTCGTCTTCGGCCACCAGGCCGATCACCAACAGGAAGTTCTTCACCGACTTGGTCACGCGCAGGCCCTGTTGCTGCACTTCCTGCGGCAACAGTGGGGTGGCCAGGTTGAGCTTGTTCTGCACCTGCACCTGGGCGATGTCGGGGTTGGTGCCCTGGTTGAAGGTCACGCTGATGGTCATGCTGCCGTCGGAGTTGCTCTCCGAGGAAACGTAACGCAGGTTGTCGATACCGTTGAGCTGCTGCTCGATGATCTGTACCACGGTGTCCTGCACGGTCTGTGCGGACGCACCTGGGTAGGTGACCTGGATGTCGATGGCGGTCGGCGCGATGGCCGGGTATTGGTTGATGGGCAGCTTGAGAATGGCCAGCCCACCCACCAGCATGATCACCAGGGCAAGTACCCAGGCGAAAATGGGGCGGTCGATAAAGAATTTAGACATCGATCACTCACCTTTGCCGTTGGCGGCAGGGGCGGACTGTTCAGGAGTCAGGTTGCCAGCATCCTTGACGGTCACATCGGCACCCGGCTTGACGTATTGCAGACCTTCGGTGATCAAGCGATCGCCGGCATTCAGGCCCTTCTCGATCACCCAATAAGCGCCATCGGTGCGATTGGCCACCAGCTGACGCTGCTCGACCTTGTTGTCCTTGTTGACGATCAAGGCGGTCGGGGTGCCCTTCAGGTCACGCGTCACGCCTTGCTGGGGCGCCAGGATGGCTTCGCTGCGCACACCGGCCTGCAGCTTGGCGTGCACGAACATGCCGGGCAGCAGCACGTGTTCCGGGTTGGGGAACACGGCGCGCAGGGTCACCGAGCCTGTGGCTTGATCGACCGACACTTCGGAGAACTCCAGCTTGCCGGCCTGGGCGTACTCGCTGCCGTCTTCCAGGGTCAGCTTGACCGAAGCGGCGTTGTCGCCAGCCTTCTGCAGCTTGCCGCTGTCAAGGTCGCGTCGCAGCCGCAGCATTTCGGCGGACGACTGCGTCACGTCGACGTAGATCGGGTCCAGCTGCTGGATGGTCGCCAGGGCGTTGGTCTGGCCATTGGTCACCAGTGCGCCTTCGGTCACGTCGGAACGGCCGATGCGGCCCGAGATCGGCGCCATCACCTTGGTGTAGCGCAGGTCGATCTGCGCGCTCTTCACCGAGGCCTCTGCCTGCAGCTGCTGCGAGCGTGCGTTGTCGTATTCCTGGCGGCTGACGGCTTGCTCGTCGATCAGCTGCTTGTAGCGCCCGGCCAGCGACTTGGCCGACTCAAGCGTCGCCTGGGAGCTGCCCAGCGTAGCCTCGTACACCGACGGGTCGATCTGGTAGAGCTGCTGCCCGGCCTTGACCTCGGTGCCTTCCTTGAACAGACGCTTGAGGATGATCCCGTTGACCTGCGGCCGTACTTCGGCCACGCGGTACGCGGTGGTCCGGCCCGGCAGTTCGCTGGTCAATGTGTAGGGTTGGGTTTTCAGGGTAACCACGCCGACCTGAGGAGCTTGCTGAGCCTGTTGCGGGGCTGCTTCTTCCTTTTTGTCACAGCCGCTGAGCAAGGTTGCCAGGGCGACGGCGGATACCAGAGCGGTAACAACTGGCTTGAATTGCATGAAGATCCTCGGGTCGTGAGCGCGGGGGAGGGCTCAAGAATAGTGGAAAGGTAAAAAAATGTTACGACTGGATTAATAGCTTACTAACGAATATACTTACATTCGTGGTTGTTTGTAAACAACTTGATGGCCTGATGCCCGCGACGTTGCGGCGCACCCATCGATATTCCGGACAAGCCCCGCACAAAAGGGATTCCCGGCCTGAGCAGGCGCTGCGTTACGCATCGCGCGTGCATTGAAGATTGAGGTTCGACTGCCATGGTTCGCCGTACCAAAGAGGAAGCCCAGGAAACCCGCAGCCAGATTCTCGAGGCGGCCGAGCAGGCCTTCTACGAGCGCGGCGTGGCGCGCACGACCCTGGCTGACATCGCGACCCTGGCAGGGGTGACGCGCGGCGCCATCTATTGGCACTTCAGCAACAAGGCGGATCTGGTCCAGGCCATGCTCGACAGCTTGCAGGAGCCGCTCGAGGAGCTGGCCCAGGCCAGCGAGAGCGAGGATGAGCCCGACCCACTGGGTTGCATGCGTCAGTTGCTGATCCGCCTTTTCCAGCAGATCGCCGTAGACCCCAAGACCCGCCGCCTCAACGAAATTCTGCATCATAAGTGCGAGTTCACCGATGAAATGTGTGACATGCGCCGCCAGCGCCAGTCGGTCAGCATCGACTGCAATGTGCGCATCGAACGGTCGTTGCGCAACGCCGTGAACCGCGAGCAGTTGCCGCACGATCTGGACACCGTCAGGGCGGCCATCGCCTTGCACGCCTATATAGATGGCATGGTCGGCCAATGGTTGCTCGTCCCCGACAGTTTCGACATCTATCAGGAAGCGGAGCGTTGGGTGGACCTGAGCCTGCAGACGCTGAGCCTGACACCGGCGTTGCGCAAATAAAGTTCTGAATCAAGTTGTAACAGCGCCCCCGCTCGCGCCATCATCGACCCGACACCATCCAGCCGCTGCCCGAGTACCTGCGTGCGGCGGACAGGTCACGACCGGTACCCTTTCATCATCCTGTTGCGAGCGTGTGAATGAGCGTGCAAAACCCGTTGCTCACCGGGGTCAACCAGCCGCTGCGCGGTATCGCGCTGATCTGTCTGGCAACGTTGCTGTTCGCCAGCCACGACGCCTTGTCCAAGTACCTCTCCGGGCTGTTCCCCATCGTTGTGGTGGTGTGGGCGCGCTACGTGGTGCACACCTTGCTGATGCTGGTCATATTCGTGCCGCAGACCGGGCTGTCCACGGTGATCCGCACCAAGCGGCCGGGGCTGCAGCTGTTGCGCGCGCTGTGCCTGATCGCCACCAGCCTGTTCTTCACCACCAGCCTGCGCTACATACCGCTGGCCGAAGCCACGGCGGTCAACTTCCTGGCACCGCTGTTGGTGACGGCGTTGTCGGTGCCGCTGCTCAAGGAAGTGGTGACCCGCGCGCAATGGGCGGCGGTGATCACCGGCTTCATCGGCGTGCTCATCGTGATTCGCCCCGGCGGTGCCCTGTTCACGCCGGCCATTCTGCTGCCGTTGATATCCGCGTTCTTCTTCGGCCTGTACCAATTGCTGACGCGCAAGCTCAGCAGCATCGACAGCCCGACCACCAGCAATTTTCTCGCCGGTATCTTCAATACGCTGATCATGAGCGCTGCGTTGCCGTTCTTCTGGCAGGCGCCAGGGTGGATCGATGCATTGTTCATGGTCGGGCTGGGCACCTGCGGCATGCTCGGGCATCTGTTGCTGACCCAGGCCTTTCGCCATGCCGCGCCGGCGCTGCTGGCACCGTTCAGTTACGGGCAGATCCTGTTCGCCGGGATGTATGGCTACCTGATCTTCGACCACACCCCCGATATCTTCGGGGTGGTGGGCATCAGCGTCATCTGCCTCAGCGGCCTGGCCGTAGCCTGGGCCCAGCGCAAGAAGCGACCGGTTGCCTGAGCGGGCCCCTTCGCGGGTAGAACCCGCTCCCACAGTTCCCGCGAAGAGGTCAGACCTGCCCGGCACACAAGCCATTTCCCCCTAGAACCCTGTGGGAGCGGGTTCTACCCGCGAAGGGGCCAGGCCTGCCCGGCATACATGCTACTTCTCGCCATGCCCGCGGCCGCGCAATTCCAGATTGGGCAGCGCCAGTGCCACGGCCACTCCCAGCAGGGAAATGCCGGCACTGGCCCACAGCAAGTGCTGGAAGGTCTGCGCCAGTTCCATGCGCAAGGCATCGCGAGCAGGGCCGGCCGCAGCGTTGAGCCCGGTCAGCAGCACGTTGTCGGTCATTACCTCGAGCCCATGACCGCTCAAGGCACCGTCCGCCAACTGCACACCGTGCAGCATGGCCAACAGCAAAGCCGACAGACAAGCCACTCCAACAGCGCCGCCCAGCGAGCGAAACAACGCCAGGGTACTGGTGGCCACGCCGATGTCCCTGGCCTGCACCGAATTCTGCGCGCCGACCAGCGAGGTGGGAAACTGCAGGCCGCAGGCGAACCCGGTCAACAGCATGAAGGTCACGCTGAGCAGCAGGTTGTCCGGGGGACTGAACGCCATGCCTAGAATCCCCAGCGGAGCGAGCAACGCCCCGGTCAGAATGATCGGTTTGTAGCGCCCGGTCTGCGATGTGCGACGCCCGCCCAGAAAAGCCCCGATGGGCAACCCCAATGCGAGTGGCAGCAGGTACAGAGCCGCCTGATCCGCGCCGGCACCGGTGACGGTCTGGAAGCGCAGGGGCATCATCACGCTCAGCCCGATGGCCTGGAAGCTGGTGAAAAACACCGTGCACCAGCACAGCACCGCTGCGCGATTGGCAAACAGATGCATCGGCAGCAGCGGTTCGCGAAAACGTCGTTCATGCCAGACAAAACCCAGCAGCGATGCCGCGGCAATTACCAGCAGCGCCCACACCTGGGTGTCGTCCAGCCCATGCCCCTGGCCAACGCGGGTGATGCTCATGAGCAAGGTGCTCAGGCCGACGATCATCAGCACCGTACCCAGGTAATCGATGATCGGCGTACGCTGCGGTATGGGCAGCCCCGCCAGCTTGCGGCTGGCGTACCAGCAGGCGAACGCGCCCAGCGGCAGGTTGATCAGAAACACCCAGCGCCACGACAGGTACTGCGTCATGTAGCCGCCCAGTACCGGGCCCAGCACGCTGGCGGCTGCGTACATGCTGCTGAAATAGCCCTGGTAGCGGCCACGTTCGCGCGGCGGCACGACATCGCCGATGATCGCCTGGCTCACCGAAACCATGCCGCCAGCGCCGACGCCCTGCAGCAGGCGCGCCAGCACCAGTTGCTCCATGCTCTGCGCCATGCCGCAGAACAGCGACGCCAGGGTGAACAATCCCGTGCCGATCAGAATCATGCGTCGGCGTCCATACAGGTCGCCCAGCTTGCCGTAGATCGGCGTGGCCACGGTCATGGCCACCATATACCCGGAGATCACCCAGGCCAGGCGGTCGACGTCGTTGAACTGGGCGGAGATCGCCGGCATGGAGACCGCAACGATGGTCTGGTCCAACGCGCCCAGGAAAATGGCCAGCATCAGGGCCACCAGAATGCTCTTGATGGCCGGCGGGGAGTGGCTGAGATCGGTCACAGGTAGGCCTGCAAAGAGACGCCCCGGCAAGATGGCCACGGGCTGCGGTCTTCGAGTGTACTTGATAGCTAGCTATCGGTTCTATTGGTGATCTGCGGTTTTTTTTCAACTCTGCCAGCATGACATCAGAGGCTGATGCGCAGGCGTGCCAGGTCACGCACCGGTGGTGCGCCGAAATGCCGGCTGTATTCGCGGCTGAACTGCGAAGGACTTTCGTAGCCCACGCGATACCCGGCGGCCGACGCATCGAGATCTTCGCTGAGCATCAGTCGACGAGCCTCCTGCAAGCGCAGCTGTTTCTGGTACTGCAACGGGCTCATGGACGTCACGGCCTTGAAACGGTGATGCAGGGTGGACACGCTCAGGTTGACTTCGCGAGCCAGGTCTTCGATGCGCAGGCTGCGCTGGAAATGCCGATTGATCCAGGCAATGGCCTGGCTGACTCGGTGGGTCTGGCTGTGGGCTACGGCGATTTCATACAAGCGGTGACCCTGTTGCCCGCCCAGCAGGCGATAGAGGATTTCCCGCCGCACCAGTGGTGCCAGCACGGCAATGTCCTTCGGTGTTTCCAGCAGGCGTACCAGGCGCAGCACGGCATCGAGAAACGCGGTGTCCATCTGCTCCACGTACAGGCCGCGCTGGGTCGAACGCGAAGGCACGCCCAGTGGCCCGGCGTCGGCGATCACCGCGTTGATTTCGTCGGGGTCGATGTCCAACCGCAGGGACAGGCTAGGGTCGCCGGGGCTGGCATCCAGGATCCGTCCCGAGATCGGCATGGCCACCGACACCACCATGAAGTTCAGCGGGTCGTAGATATAGCGCTCTTCCCCCAGGCGCACCTCCTTGCTGCCGTGGGCAAGGATGCACAGCGCCGGTTGCACCAACGCCGGGAACGACTGCACGCACTCTTCATAGCGCACCAGATGCAAGCCGCTGATCGCGGTGCCATGGCAGCCGGGTGCCTGTGCGCCACGGGCAATGCGCTCGGCAAGTTCGCAGCGACTTCGTTCCAGGGCAGGGTGCAGGGGCAGGGCAGCAGGTGCGGCGGGTTTCATGCAGGCTCCATGATCTGTGCATCACATGACCACGAGGATAATCCGCGCTTAATGCCAAGGGTAGACGATAGCTGCAGGATGTTTGCCCAATCCTGCCAAGTTGTAGGAGCGTCTTGTCCGAACCCGCACGTGCACTGTGCGTATCGGCATGAAAACCGCCACACAGGGCCGCTTGGGTTGATTGAAACTGCAACCCTGCAGGATCGGGCAAGACCTTGACAGGAAACGGCTAACCCCTGACATCGGGGGTTGCGTACTGTTGTCGCTGCAACCTTGTTCACCGCAGACCGTTCAATCAGGGAGAGTCGAGCATGAACTCATTATCTACCGTCAGTCACTGTGCCTTGGTCACCGCCCGGCATGGGCATTCCGAACAGGTCGGGCTGGGGTTGTCGGCACTGGTGCGGCCTGCGCTGGGCATGCCCGGCTGCCTGCATTTTGCAGTCCAGCGCAGCCACGGCGACGAGCGATTGTGGCAAGTGGCCGGCGTCTGGCGCGATCACGCCGCGATGACCGCCTGGTTCAAATCCCCCGGCATGCAGGTGTTCTCCGACCTGGTCCAGGGCCTGCTGGTCACCAGCCTCGATCTGCACACTTTCGAGGATGCCGCGATCGAACAGGCCAGCGCGGCCTGAGCTGCGTACAATCGTGGCTTTTGCATAGCTGCGAGGTACGTCATGGCACGCAAGGTATTCGAACATCACGAAGCGGTTTCAGCGGTAGTGCCCAATGAAGGCAGTTACCACGCCGCCATCGCCATCAAGGCCCTGCAGGGTGGTGGTGCGCCGCGGTTCCACAAGGTGCTCGACGGCCGGTCGTTTCGTACCGCGCACGAGGCCGATGGTGCTGCCGCCGAGGTTTTGCTGACTCTGGCCGCTGTCGGCGATGAAGGCGAGCCGCGCTTCGAGCCTACTTGACCTGCGGTCGGTGCATCTTGAACAGCGCCTGCGGACCGATCTCGAAATAATCGGCCGGCCCGCCGCCGCGCAGGATCGGACCGGCTGCGGCCGTGTCGTAGACCCCGTCCTTGAGCAATGACTTGGCGATGTGCACCGCCACCACTTCACCCAGGATCAGCCAGGTGGGCACTTCCTGCTGGTCGGCGCCCTTGAGCTGAATGATCTGCGTCACCTTGCACTCGAACGACACCGGCGCTTCGAGCACCCGCGGTACGCTGACGATTGTCGACGGTGCATGGTGCAGGCCACTGAGTTCGAACTCGTCGACTTCGGGGCCGACCGCGGCGCAGCTCTGGTTCATCTGCTCGGCCAGGGCACGAGTAGACAGGTTCCAGACGAATTCACCGGTCTGTTCGATGTTGTTCAGGCTGTCCTTGCGTCCCACACTGGCGAAACCGATGATCGGCGGCGTGTAGTTGAAGGCGTTGAAGAAGCTGTACGGCGCCAGGTTCAGGCGACCTTCACGGTCGTGGGAAGAGATCCAACCAATGGGCCGCGGGCCGACGATGGCGTTGAACGGGTCGTGGGGCAGACCATGGCCCTTGGCCGGCTCGTAGTAGTAGGTGTCATCCGACATCAGGGGCAATCCTCAGCGTTCAGGTGCCCCAGTGTGCGTCGGCCATGGCGGCCAGTGCAACTGCCCCCGCCTTTGCGGCGCAGGCATGCTCAGCTTCAGTCCGTTTCGATCCGTGAGTGCTTCTTGGTGTCCTTCATGAACACGTACACCAGCAGCGAGCAGGCGATGCAGGCGGTCACGTACCAGTAGTAACCGGTTTCCATGCCGATCTGCTTGAACCACAGGGCGATCAGTTCGGCGGTTCCGCCGAAGATCGACACGGTCAGCGCATAGGGCAGGCCGACGCCCAGGGCGCGGATCTCGGTGGGGAACAGCTCCGCTTTCACCACGGCGTTGATCGAGGTGTAACCGCTGACGATGATCAGCGCCGCCATGATCAGGAAGAACGCACCCCACCAGGTTTGAATGGTGTGCAGCGTGGTCAGGATCGGAACGGTACACACCGTGCCCAGCACCCCGAACGCGATCAGGATGGGGCGGCGTCCGATCTTGTCGGAGAGGGCGCCGACCACCGGTTGCAGGCACATGAACAGGAACAGCGTGGCCGCGGAGATAGCCGTCGAGTCCGCTTTGCTGAAGCCCACCGTGTTGACCAGGTATTTCTGCATGTAGGTGGTGTAGGTGTAGAAAGCCAGGGTACCGCCCATGGTCAGGCCGACCACGGTCAACAGTTCCTTGGGGTGGCGCAGCAGGGTGCGCATCGTGCTTTCCTTGGATTCCTTTTTCTGGGTGAAGGAGTCTGTCTCTTCCATGCCACGGCGCAACCACAGCGCCACCACTGCGCACAGCGCGCCGATCACGAACGGTACACGCCAGCCCCAGCTGAGCAGCTGCTCTTCGGTGAGTGTCTGCTGCAGCACGATCAGCACCGCCAGCGCGATCAACTGGCCGGAAATCAGGGTCACGTACTGGAAGCTGGAGAAGAAGCCGCGCCGTTCCCTGGTTGCCATCTCGCTCAGGTAGGTGGCGGACGTGCCGTACTCGCCGCCCACCGAGAGGCCCTGCATCAGCCGCGCCAGCACCAGCAGCACGGGCGCCCAGATGCCGATGGTTTCGTAGCTTGGTGTCAGCGCAATGACCAGCGAGCCAAAGCACATCAGCAATACCGACGCCATCAGCGCAGCCTTGCGGCCCTTGCGGTCGGCGTACAAACCCATCAGCCAGCCACCGATGGGACGCATCAGAAAACCGACGGCGAAGATCGCGGCGGTGTTGAGCAGTTGCGCGTTGAGGCTGTCCTTGGGAAAGAACACCTGGGCGAAATACAGCGAGAATGCCGCGTAGACGTACCAGTCGTACCATTCGACCATGTTGCCGACCGAGCCACTGAAGATCGACTTGACGCGGCTGGCGGTGGTGCGAGGCGGGGCGGATGCAGCGGTTGCCCCGGCGGGCAGGGTGTTGGAGTTATCCATGATGGATCCTTCTCATTATTGTTGGTAGCGCGTTGGTTCGCGCTTGCCAAGGCAATAGCAGGAGCCGTGCCAGCCGCTGCACCCCCCGCTTTCAGAGGGTTCACGAAAAAAAGCCGGCGGATTCTTGCCGATACGAGAGGTGGAGTGAGCGGATTCTTGCCTACTCGCGAAAGTCGTCGCGGGCCAGGCCGTGACGCTGCATCTTTTCGTTGAGGGTGCGCCGAGGCAGTTGCAGTTCCTCCATCACCGACTTGATATCGCCGCGGTGCCGCGCCAGTGCCGCGCGCAGGCATTGGGCTTCGAAGGCTTCCTGTTGTGCCGCCAGGGACAGCCGGACGCTGACCGTTTCCGCCGCTGGCGCGGCCAAGCCCAGCACGTGGCGTTCGGCAGCATTGGCCAGCTCGCGGACGTTGCCAGGCCAATCATGGCTGAGCAACTGGGCCAGTTGCGCCGAATTGACCGGCGGCGCCTGTCGCGCCAGACGCTTCGCGGTTGCCGCGGTGAAGTGATCGAACAGCCGCACGATGTCTTCGCGCCGCTCGCGCAATGGCGGCAGGCGCAGTTCGGCGACATTCAGCCGATAGGCCAGGTCTTCGCGAAACAACCCAGCCCGTGCCTGCTCCAGCAGGTCGGGCTTGCTCGCTGCGACCAGCCGCAGGTCAACCGGAATGCTCTGGTTGGAGCCCAGGCGCTCGAGCTTCTGCTCCTGCAGCACACGCAGCAGCTTGGCCTGCTGAGCCATCGGCAGGCTCTCCACTTCGTCGAGAAACAGAGTCCCGCCGTGGGCGTACTCCAATTTGCCGATGCGCTTGCCCTGGGCGCCGGTGAATGCACCGCTCTCGTGGCCGAACAGTTCGGCCTCGAACAATGCCTCGGGAATCGCGGCACAGTTGAGCGCTACGAAGGGTTTGCCAGCCCGTGGGCCGAAATCGTGCAGGCAGCGCGCAACCAACTCCTTGCCACTGCCGGTTTCGCCACGAATCACCACGTTGACCGGCAACTGCGCCAGATCCAGTACCTGGCGCCGCAGCTGGGCGATGGCGGGCGCAGCGCCCAGCAGGGTCGCCTGCAATTGCTCGCTGAAATCGGCCCGACTGTGCAGGCGCCGGTTTTCCAGAACCAGTCGACGCTTGTCCTGAGCGCGCTGCAGGCTGGTCAACAGGCTTTGCGGGCTGAAAGGCTTCTCGAGAAAATCGTAGGCACCCTCGCGCATGGCCTGCACCGCCATCGGCACGTCACCGTGCCCGGTCAACAGAATCACCGGCAACTCGGGGTCGCGGGCCTGGACCTGTGCCAGCAGGGCGAGCCCGCCCATGCCCGGCATGCGCACGTCGCTGAGTATGACCCCGGCGAAATCCGCCGGCAGCTGCGCCAGGCAGTCTTCGGCCTGGCTGAAGCGCTGCACCGAAAAGCCGCTGAGGCCCAACCACTGTTCAACAGCGTCGCGAATGCTCGCTTCGTCGTCGATGACCATCACTTGATTGCTCATGCAGGCTCCGTATCGATGGGCAGGGCAAGGGTGAAACGTGCGCCGTGTGCCAGGTTTTCCGCGCTCAACTGGCCGCCGTGTTCGTGAGCGATCGCCAGGGAGACCGCCAGCCCCAAGCCGAGGCCTTCGCCGATGGGCTTGGTGGTGAAGAACGGGTCGAACAAGTGTTCGAGGTGCTCGCTGGCGATGCCGCCACCGCTGTCGGCAATGTCCAGCTGCCATTGCTCGCCATGAAGCTGCAGGCTGATGTGCATGTCCTTGGCCGGCACCCCGGTCATGGCGTCCAGCGCGTTGCGCAACAGATTGATCAGCACCTGTTCGAGGCGAATCACGTCGCCGCGGACATAGGCCGGCCGCCGGACCTGCAACTGCAGGCGTACACCTGCCGCATGCAGGGGTGTTTCCAGCAACTGCAAGGCCTGGTCGAGCACCTGCGCCAGGTCGACTCGTTCGCGCACGCCGGCCGGGCTCTTGCGCGCGAAGGTCTTCAAATGAGTGGTCAAGGCCGCCATGCGTACCAACATCTGTTCCAGCGGCGCCAGGGCCTGGCGCGCCGCGTCGATGCGATCCTGATCGAGCAACAGCCGCAGGCTCGCCAGCTGCATGCGCTGCGCTGTCAGCGGCTGGCTGATCTCGTGGGCCAAGGCCGCCGACATCTGCCCCAATGCCGCCAGTTTGGCCGCCTGGACCAGGCCCTCCTGAGCATCGCGCAGCTCCCGGGTGCGTGCCCTGACCAGTGATTCCAATTGCTCGCGACCGCGCTGGCGCAGCGCAGCCAGGCGCCGACGCTGATTCAGCCAGAGGCCGCCGAAAACCAGGCTCAACCACAGGCCGGCCGCTGCCAGCGCGGCATTGCGGCTGTCCTCGGTACTCGCCATGGGAGGCTTGAGCAAGTGCAGGGTCCAGCCTTCGCTGGCCATCGGCAACGATGCCCACAGGTAGTCGGCCGTGCCTTGAGGGCCGTTGACGCGCACGTGCCGGGCCGCTCCATCGAGGTTGCCCAGCACCTGGTGGTCCAGCGGCTGCAAGGCTTGATCGTGATACTGACGGGTGCGCTGCAGTTCGGCGCGGTCGGCCTCGCTCAAAGGGTGCAAGGTGCGATACCGCCATCCCGGTCGGTTGGCGATGAACACCACCCCGCGCGCGTCACTGACCAGCAAGGTATCGGGCCCCTGCGCCCATTCCTGTTCCAGTTCGGGCAGCTCGAGCTTGACCACCATGGCACCGAGAAAGCCGTCCCGAGCGTCCTTGATCGCACTGGACAAGAAGTAGCCGGGAATGCCGCTGGTTACGCCTACCGCATAGAAACGCCCGCTGCCCTGGCTGACCGACTGGCTGAAATAGGGACGGAAGGCGTAGTTGTGACCCACATAGCTGGTCGGCAGACCCCAGTTGCTGGCTGCCACCGCCAGGCCCTGGCTGTCCAGCAGTTCCAGGGTCGACGACCGCGCCGCCGCGTTGATGCGCTCAAGCTTGCGGTTGAGCATGTTCTGGGTGGCCGGATCGATCGGCCCCTGCAGCGACTGCTGCAGCTGAGGATCCAGCGCCAGTACAGCAGGCAGGGTGCGATACCGTTCGATCAGGGTGTGCAGGCTGTTGGCGTACAGCGCCAACTGGCCATTGCTGCGTGCCGCCTCTTCGTTCTGCGCCAGCAGCTGGGCGTGACGGCCCGCCCATACGGCGCACAACGACGCGCCGGCCACGATGACCAGCACGATGACGGCCAGGCGTGGGGCGCGGGAACCGGTCACGGGCGCTATCGAGCCGTTGCCGACCTACAACAACTCGAAGGTGGCCTCTTTGACGTCCTCGGAGTCCAGCCCGATCATCACGGTGAACTGCCCGGCCTCGGCGGCCCGCACCAGTTGCTGGTTATAGAACTTCAGATCACCCTCGACGATATCGAATGTCAGGGTCTGGCTTTCGCCCGGCTTGAGCATCACCTTGCGGAAATGCTTGAGCTCCTTGACCGGTCGAGCCATCGAAGCAGCGACATCACGCAGATACAGCTGAACCACGGTCTCGCCGGCGACCTTGCCGACGTTGCGCACGTTGATGCTGGCCGTCACCTTGCCGTCGCGGCTCAGGCGCTTGCTCGACAGGCTGACGTCCGACAGGCTGAAGTCGGTGTAGCTCAAGCCGTAGCCGAAGGGGTACAGCGGGCCCTGCTCGCTGTCGAAATACTGCGAGCTGTAGTTGCCCGGATGCCCCGGCGTGAACGGTCGGCCGATGCTCAAGTGGCTGTAGTACAGCGGCACCTGGCCGACCGAGCGCGGGAAGGTGACCGGCAGTTTGCCGGACGGGTTGTAGTCGCCGAACAGCACGTCGGCAATGGCATTGCCGCCTTCGGTGCCGCTGTACCAGGTTTCCAGCACCGCATCTGCCTGGCGCTGTTGTTCCCCAATAGTCAGCGGGCGGCCGTTCATCAGCACCAGCACCAGCGGTTTGCCCGTGGCGCGCAGTGCAGTGATCAAGGCTTGCTGGGTACGCGGCAGGTCGAGGGCAACACGGCTGGCCGATTCATGGGTCATGCCGCGCCATTCGCCCACCGCGGCCACGATCACGTCGGCGTCGCGTGCCGCTGCCAACGCTTCGTCGATCAAAACCTGGCCGGAGCGTGGGTCGATGGCCTGCTTCACGTGCTCGGGGTTGAAGTGGGCGATGAAGTCCAGCGTCGCACGGTCATCGGTGAGATTCGCCCCCTTGGCATAAGTGACCTTGGCGGGGTCGGCCACGGCATTGCGCAATCCGTTGAGCAACGTCACCGATTGCGTTGCGACGCCGGCTGCCGACCAGCTGCCGAGCATGTCGTCCGGCGCGTCGGCGAGGGGGCCGATGAGGGCAATGCGCGCGTCTTTTTTCAGCGGCAGCGTCTGCTTCTGGTTTTTCAGCAACACCAGCGTCCTGCGCGCGACATCACGCGCTTCAGCGCGATGCAGGCGGCTTTCCGCGTTGACATCGGCCGGGTCGTCCTGGGCCTTGCCGATGCGCAGGTACGGGTTGGCGAACAGGCCCATGTCGTATTTGGCGCCAAGCACCTCGCGCACCGCGTTATCAATGTCGGCCTGGCTGATCTGGCCGCTCTTGAGCAGCCCCGGCAGATGTTCGCCGTACGCCTGGTCGTTCATGCTCATGTCGATGCCGGCCTTGATGGCCAGCTTGGCCCCCTCTCGGTCGTCGCTGGCCACGCCATGCTTTATCAATTCATGAATTGCACCGTGGTCACTGATGGTGACGCCCTTGAACCCCCATTGCTTGCGCAGCACATCCTGCATCAGCCAGGTATTGGAGGTCGCCGGCACACCGTTGATGGAGTTCAGGGCGACCATCATGCCACCTGCGCCAGCATCGACCGTGGCGCGATAAGGCGGCAAGTAGTCCTGGAACATCCGTTGCGGGCTCATGTCGACGGTGTTGTAGTCGCGCCCGCCCTCGATCGCGCCGTACAAGGCGAAGTGCTTGGCGCTGGCCATCATTCGGTCCGGGCTGGCCGGGCTGGGGCCCTGTATGTTTTCCACCATCACCCGGGCGATTTTCGACACCAGGTGGGTGTCTTCGCCAAACCCCTCGCTGATGCGGCCCCAGCGCGGATCGCGAGAGATGTCGACCATCGGCCCGAAGGTCATGTCGATACCGTCGGCCGCCGCTTCGGCGGTCGAGGTTCTGGCACTCAAGGCAATGGCTTCCATGTCCCAGCTCGCGGCCAGGCCCAGGCTGATCGGAAACTGCGTCCGGTGACCGTGGATCACGTCGTAGGCGAAGAACATGGGAATCTTCAGGCGACTGCGCTGCGCGGCATCCTGCATGGGCCTGTTGTCGGCGCGAGTGACCGAATTGAAAGTGCCGCCGATGCGCCCTGCGGCGATCTCGGCCTCGATGCGCTGGTGAGTCATTTCCCCACCGATGGCGATCAGGCGCAACTGGCCGATCTTCTCGTCCAGGGTCATGCGTGCGAGCAGGTCGGCAACGAATGCATCCTTGTTCTGCGGACCTAGGGAAGGGCTATCGGCATACGCGGTTTGCAAGGCCAGGCCAACGACGACACCCAGCAGACACAGCTTGTTCATTGAGTTCTTCTCTCTGGCCTACCGCAGGGATGCCGCAGCCGATTACGGATGACAGTGTTTTTATAGTTTGCCGGAGGTGTTTTAACGTATCGGCGCTCGTCAATCCAGTCGGGTGCCGGGATTGATACAAATGCATCCGCGCAAGCAGCGTCGAATCAAATCCCCCAAGTCCATTCACAGCCACTAAAATGCCTGCCTGAATAGACCCGAGATCCGTTTCGCCATGTCCGTCACCGACCCCCGCGCCGAATTCCTTGCCCTGCTCGACACCAGCCTGGCGCAGAACGCTTTCATCAAAGTGGTGCTGGCTCGCCATGTCGGCCAGGAACCGGACCTGCAGCGGCTGATCGTCAAGTTGGCGACCATCAAGGGCGAGCCTTGCCTGTCGTTCGTGTATCGCTACAAGACGCGCGACATCACCAAGAACTTCAGCCTGACCGATGGCCAGCAATTCATTGCCGACGCCTTGCCCGACACCTTCAAGAACGCGCACCTGCTGACCTTGACCGACGAGTTGCAGCTCGAATTCAGCAAGAAGAACAAGGCCAGCCTGCACCGCAACAAGCAACAGCAGGAGCGGGCCGCGCCGGAATTGGGTCACGATCGGGAGAAGAAGCGTTATCTGGAGCTGAGCCGGCCGTTTCTGCATGACCTGGGTGTCACCGACAAGCAGCAGCAGTTGATCCCGGCGATGTCGCGCAAGTGGAAACAGATCAACAAGTTCATCGAGGTGTTTTCTCACGCCTTCGCCTCGTCCGTGCTGGCCAGGACAGATGCGCCCGTGCGTGTCGCCGATTTCGGCTCGGGCAAGGGTTACCTGACGTTCGCCATCCATGACTATGTGGCCAACTCGCTGCAGCGTCAGGCTCGGGTCACCGGCGTCGAACTGCGTCCGGACATGGTCGAGTTGTGCAATGCCGCCGCCGCATCCTTGGAACATCCGGGGCTGGTGTTCGAGTGCGGTGACGTGCGTTCGGTGGTGCCCAGCGAGATCGACGTGATGATCGCCCTGCATGCCTGCGACATCGCCACCGACTACGCCATTCACACCGGCATCCGCTGTGGCGCGGCGATCATCATGTGCTCGCCGTGCTGTCACAAGGAAATCCGCCTGCAGATCCAGAGCCCAGGCTTGCTCAAGCCCATGCTGCAATATGGCCTGCATCTGGGCCAGCAGGCCGAGATGGTCACCGACAGTTTGCGCGCCCTGCTGCTGGACGCCTGTGGCTACGAGACCAAGGTGTTCGAGTTCATTTCCCTGGAGCACACCAACAAGAACAAGATGATTCTGGCGGTCAAGCGCGACACGTCCGGCCCGTCCGCCGAAGCGCTGGCGAAGATCGAGGAACTGAAAGCCTTCTACGGCATTCGCGAGCAGCGTCTGCAGACCCTGCTGCAGGAAGACGGTCTGCTGGGCCAGGCGCTGTGAGGCATCGGGACTACAAGTCGCCGGCATTGTGACCCATCCCTGACGAGCGCCACCATGAGCGCTCAAGCCAAGGGTTGGAGTTCGCAGTGACGCTCGACATCAAGCTGACGCCGCGCGAGCAGGAAGTGCTCGTCTGGAGTGGCAGAGGCAAATCCTCGTGGGAAATCTCGCGCATACTGGCCTGCTCCGAGGCCACGGTGAATTTCCATTTTGCCAACATTCGTCGCAAATTCGCCGTGGGCTCACGCAGCGTGGCCGTGCTGCTGGCACTGGAGAAAGGGTTGATATCGCTGTGGTGAGCGCCTGGTTGCGCTCGAGTCTTCAACGTTTCTTCTTCAACACCGCAGGCACGGCCACGTTCAATTGCGCACTGCCCAGGCCATGGCTGGTCGCGTCGAAGAAATACAGTGTCTTGCCGCAGCCGGCGAACAGTTCTTCGAAGCGCTGTTTCTGGCTGATGATCCAGGCATCGCTGAGCGGGAAGATCGACACATACAGGGTCTGTGCAGGCGCCAGACGCAGCGCCTGAAGGATGTGCGCATCGTCGCTGTCCAGGTTGTGGCCGAAGATGCACAGCGTGCCGTCTTGCCGGCTCAACTCGCCGTGGCACCAGCTCAGGTAGTCCGAATCACGGATGGTGCGCAGCTTCTGCGCACTGGGGCCTTCGTTGACCAGCAACGGCACATCGCCAGGCGTGTTGATCGCAAACCCGTCGAGCAAGGCTTCGCCCTCGGCGGTGCGTTGCCGGGTCGTACCGTCGCTGTTCTTGATCAGGTGCAGACCGCCGTGCAGGTACAGCACGCGGCAGCCTGTGGAGGCGGTGTGGCGAATGTCGAAACCGGTGTCCACGTCCATCAGCTCGGCAAAACCCTGCGTGTCGTGCTGCACGGCCCAGGGGCAGAGCAGGTCGTAGTTGCTGCTGTACACCGTGTCGAACGCGCGCAGTGCAAGGTTGAGCGCGGCCAGGCGCTGTTCATCGAGCAGGCGAAAGGGAATGTGCACGCTGCGCACCGCATGGATCAACGCTTCCTTGATCGCATAGTAGCGATTGAGCGGGGCGGTGGAACTGATCGCCAGGGCGGCATTGACCCGAATGGTACTGTTGAGGACCGCCAGCACCTGCTCGAAGCTGCGGGTCTGCAGCGATTTGAACAAGGCCAGGTCGGTCAGGCTCAAGGGTTTGTTGCGCACCTTTTGCGCGCGCTCGAACAACCCGTCGTAGGCGAAGCTGCGCCACACCGCGCGGCTGGCGCCGTTGCCCAGCAACAGGCTTTGTGCAGGCTGACGGCTATGCAGGGTTTGCCAGTCGTCGAGGTGGGCGTCGAAGGTGTCATGTGCCATGGTGATGATTCGTTCTACTCGTGTCTTGGGCAAGGGCGCGACTCTATCACGCCATGTCCTGTCATCCGACGCCGTCTATGCTGGGTCGGTTCACCGGCATCAAACCGCGCCGTTTTCGATCATCCGTGGAAGGACTACACATGTTGGCACACCTGTACAAGACGCTCTGCCTCACTGCTGCCATGGGCGCAGCTGCCTCGGCCCAGGGGCAAACCCCCGATCAGTTGGCTCATGCCGCCAACATTCCGCACCCTGCGGTCATTGCCCATCGAGGTGCTTCGTTCGATGCGCCGGAATCGACTCTGCCGGCCTACCTGCTGGCCCGTGACCTGGGCGCCGACTATCTGGAGCTCGATGTGCAGCGCACTCGCGACGGGCAACTGATCGCACTGCACGACGATACCTTGCTGCGCACCACCGACATCGCCAGCAAATTTCCCGAGCGCAAGGACAAGCCCGCCAGCGACTTCACCCTGGCGGAGCTGAAAACCCTGGATGCCGGCAGCTGGTTCAACGCAGCGCACCCCGAGCGCGCCCGTGGCAGTTACAAAGGCTTGAAGATTCTCACCCTCGATGAGGTACTCGACGTGGCGCAAGGCGGTACGCACACGCCTGGGGTGTACATCGAAACCAAGGTGCCGCAGCAGTTTCCTGGTATCGAGCGTGACCTCAAGGCCAAACTCGAGCAGCGTGGCTGGCTCGATGGTCAGCACCGGGTCGTGTTGCAGACGTTCGAAAAAGGCAGCCTGGAGCTGCTGGCCAAGGAAATGCCGCAGGTGCCCAAGGTATTGCTGCTATGGGTAGGCGAGGGCAGCATCGAGCCCGAATCCAAGGTGACGTTCGCAGCGTCCGGCATGAAGGACAAAGCGGCTTACTACGCCCAGCAACGGCCCCGCGACCGTGCCGAGTTCGAGCGCTGGCTGGACATTGCCAAAGCCAACGGCGCGGTGGGCACCGGCCCTTCGGCAGCGTTGACCGAGGGGGGAGAGGAGAGCTACATGGACCTGGTTCAGCCGTGGATGAACACGCTGGCTCATGACAAAGGTCTTCTGGTGCACGTGTATACCGTGGACGAGCCGGTCGATTTCAAGAAGGTCAGTGACGCAGGCGTGGATGGCATCTTCACCAACCGTACCAGCGAGCTGCTGAAGTTCTACAAGCGTCCTGCCGCTGAATCGGTCATCGAGGTTCTTCTACGCAACGGTTACTGACCTGCGGAAACGCCAACGGCGCGAATCCGCTTGACCTTGCAATTGCGCCTGGCAATTTGAAGGACGGAATTCGCGCCGCTGCAGAAGGTGCGGTGGGCTTATTTGCCAGCGCCGCTGCCGTTGCCGCCGCTGTTGCCCGAGCTGCCATCGCCTTTGGTCGCGCCCATCGGGGTAGGCCCACCATCGGTGGTGCCGGCATCTGCGCCCTGGCTCATCGAACCGGTCTTGCCGTCTATGCCAGTGGCGTTGCCATTGTCGGGTGACTTGTCAGTGCCTGGAATGACCTGCTTGCCCGATGGCGCTTCTGGCGTAGCCGTGGGGTTGCTGTCGTTGGACGCCGCCA
The DNA here is from genome assembly GCF_014841915.1 of Pseudomonas sp. CFBP 13727. Lineage (NCBI taxonomy): Bacteria > Pseudomonadati > Pseudomonadota > Gammaproteobacteria > Pseudomonadales > Pseudomonadaceae > Pseudomonas > Pseudomonas sp. CFBP 13727. Next base: position 1,336,119 of record NZ_JACYUT010000001.1, on the reverse strand, counting down.
TCGCCGCGAACGACGAAGCCGACAGAAGACCGGCCAGAGCCAGCGAGGCAAGCTTTTTGCTAATCATCATGGTGCATCTCCGCAGTGATTGGGGTACAAGCATTGGGCCAGCGTCTTGCACGCAAGGTGCCGTCGAGGCGACGAGCGGCATCTCGTCGCAGCAATGCTTCTCAGCGGTATTGACGATGAAATCCAGGTGGATGGCGTCTGGCTGTATCAATGGAGATAGGCTGCCCGCGCTTCAGCCAGGCATCAAGGGTCTGGCCAAAGGTGTGGTCACTGCAATCGCGCAGCAGCATCAGCGGAATGTCCAGATGGCGCGCCACCGCTCGCGCGCTGTCACGCTCCTGATGCTGGAACACCTCGACCTCGGTCGGCGAAGCGTGGCTGGCCGGCAAGCGCTTCAACACCGTCCACGGATCGCTCTCCAGCAACAGAATCGCCCCCAGGGAAAGCCGCTCGAACGCTGTCAGATCGGTGCCCGACGAACGTGGGCGCTTACCCATCAACGCCACGTTTCCTTCCAGCAGCATCGACTTGCCACTGGCGGCGATGCTGGTCACGGCCAGTTCCAGTGCCTGGCGGTTGCGGTCTCGATTGGTCGCGTAGCGATCATCGCTCCATTTCACACAGGCCAGCACCTGCCTGACCAAACCCGAAGCGCTGCTGTGCAACACGCCCCGACGGTGCCCGTAATGCTCGCAATGCCAGGTTTTGCCCACGCCATGAATACCCGCTACCAGGATGATCATGATGGATGTCCCTATCAAGTAAGAGGATATTACTAGGCTGGATAGGTAACTGAACCGTCAACATCAGTGTCAGAAATTTCTTCGCAATGTTGGGTGGTTTTCTGATTGAGTTGGCGTAACTGGCTGTTTGATCGAGAAATGAAGGGTGCTGGGCGGGGGGCTTTGCAAGGTTGCGAGCAACGAATCTGTGCTGATCGATGCGCTACATCTGCATCTTGTTTATCTGTATAGCTGGTGCCAATGGGACAGTTTCCACACCATGCGGTACAGCAGAGCTGGTATCAGCCCTTGAAACCTGCGAGCTGTTGCGGATAACTGCGTTTGAAACGTTCACTCCGCAGCAGGCCTTCACACGCGAGATGACAAGGTGTTCGAACTGACCAGCTATGTAAGCCTTTTCGTCGTGGCGTTCGGTGCCGCCACGCTTCTGCCTTTGCAATCCGAAGCGGTATTGGTGGGGATGCTTGTTTCGCAACACTACGCAACGGTGTTGCTCGTACTGATCGCCACGGCGGGCAACGTGCTGGGTTCTGTCGTGAACTGGTACCTGGGCCGCTCTATCGAACGTTTTCGGCACCGCCGTTGGTTTCCCATCAGTGAGCGCCACTTGGATAAAGCGCAGAATGCCTACCTGCGCTACGGATACTGGGCGCTCTTGTTCAGCTGGGTGCCGATCATCGGTGATCCCATCACTATGATCGCTGGCGTCATGCGTGAGCCGCTCTGGCGTTTTCTGGTCGTGGTTACACTGGCCAAGGCGTTCCGCTATCTGGCACTGACCGCGATCACGCTTGGCTGGGCGATATGAACGCCTTCAGCCAAACGCCTGGGGATGGCGAATTAAATACATGCCAGCCAACGCGTATCAGATGGGTAGGATCGACATCAGCCTTTGCTGTGCTTATCCGATGCTGGCGGGATGGCAACGCCTCTCGGCCCCGCGATGCCCCAGATGGCGAGTCCGACAAGGGGCAGTACAAAGATCAGCACCGTCCAGCCCAGCTTCGTGCCGGAGCTTTTGGTGCTTCGCCAGACGCTCGTCAGTACCCAAGCGTCCAGCAACAGAACGATCACGGCGGACGCCGCCCAGAAAATCGAGGTTTCCATGGTTTATCACTCCTGAGCAATCACCTACAGGAGAGGGATACCGGTCTGCGCAAGTTCCCGATCATTTCCAGTTGGCGATTGACGTACCTTCCAATTCCTCACGGTAATCATCGCCGCGCAAGCGTCGGCCGAACTCATCTCGCGTGTTTAATAAGTGAGCGTGCGGTTAAATCGAATTGATACAACCGGATTCGCGGCGCTCAGTCCAATGGGAGTGAGCGATCTGTGATGATGTGCTTCATTACCGAGGTCGAGGTCAGTCGCTGTACATTTGGCAGCCTCGATAGCGCCTCGTCATAAAGTCTCTGAAACGCAGGAAGATCTGCAGTTACCACCATGAGTAGGTAGTCCGGATCGCCAAGCAGTTTCTGCGCCTGAACGATGGTGCAATTACGAAAAATTCTTAATGGTAGGTATAAGACTGGCGATGCTCCTAGAGTTAGCGGAGAGGATGAAAGCATACGAAGAGTATATAGCGAAATTACAGGGCTCGCTCATTTGTCGGATAATGTATTTTTTTGTCTGGAGTAACCAGGGCGCGCTCAGCTAATTCAAATTAAGAAATACTGACTCCATTGTTTACAATGCTGTCTCCACAGTTTAATTCAGACTTGGGGACAAATATTTTTGCTCTTCATGTTATATGCTCGATAGAGATTATCTTTCGTGTCAATTCCTACCTCGAAAAAAATATTCTAGGCAGAAGCCTTTCTGTTAAAGACTTGAGTCATCTTAGGGGGTGTAGCGAATTTGTATGGTCAAGATTTGCTTAGCGTATATGCATTATGTCGGCTAACTCGTTTGATCGATATCCTATGCCACGCGCTGATACGGCATTGCATTAGCAGTATAAGGTTCACTAATCATCTAAGTTTGCCGCGATATGCTGAATCAGATAGCGTGGGCTCTTTGCCCTGACTATCTGAAAAATGATGTCTCGTTTGCTTCGCGGAAGCTTCTTCACGACGTTCATGGCTGAGCGGCGAATCGCCTCATCAGAACTAGGGATACGTTCAGCCAAGAGCAGTATCAGGATTACATCAGATAGGGTCATGGTCCCATCGGTAGCTGATGTGGGACTAGGCTGCATATGGATCTCACAGCCTGGTCGATGAGCAGGACTTGCGCGGTACGCACATTACCCTCCTGCCAAAGCATGCTCTCAAGGTGTAGGTGCGGTGGCCGGAGGAGGCGAGGGAGCAGTTGTGTCCGCACCATTGTTGATGGTCACGCCGACCCCGATGATCTCAGCCATCCCTGAGATGAAGCTTTCCTGGGCGCTTTTAGAAAATTCCTCCCGACTGGCGTTAGATGCCGCCATGAACAAGATCAGGAACACCAGGATGGTGGTAAAAATATTGCCCAGTACACCACCCAGCCCTCCAAAGCCTAGGCTCTTGATGCCGTGCCAGCTTCTTTCTAAAAAGCCTTCGTGTTCGTGCCTGTTGATGAATCTCCACAGACGATCCTTGAAGTGCTTTTCAAGCTCGTCTTGCTTCTCTTGGGCAGCCTGACTGAGCAGTTCCGCGACCATACGCTTCGCTTTGTCGCGGTACATGTCTAAGGCGGGGATCTCTGCGCACTCGACGTGCGTGCGGACTTCATCGTCGGTAGGACGTCGGTCGTTCCTGGCCTCGAAGGCTTTCAGATATTGTTGCTTACTCTGCTTATAGAGGCAGTAAGCCAACTGTCCGACGATATCCTCGTCATTCACCACCAGTTCTTGGTAGACAACGTTGTGAGTGAATTTTGGCTGGCTCTCGTCCGAAGAGGACGTGCCGTGAGAGGGTTTTCCGGCAGAGGGCTTAGGTGGTGGGTCTGAACGCCTTCTGCTCCGCATCTTATCGAGAGGCCATACGCTTGGCCTTCGCAAAGCGAGCGTTGATGCTGTCAACGCTTTCCGAGCTGAAAAGGCCACGCGCGAAGGAACCTACAGCTTTTTTCGAGCTGTACCGGTCAAGGACTTTGGATGCAAAGTCGCTTTTTTTGCCTACGATGCTTTTAAGAAAATCAGTCATAGAGCCTCCTTTAGCAGATTCACTATACCGCATCCGGCTCGTTCTCTCCAGAGCCGGACGACAGCCAGCGCTGCTGGTGGCCTGCTAGCCGGTCGACACGGCAGATGCCCTTCCAGGGGCGATTGGCGGAAAAGTCGGGGGGCCGATTAAGCGCAAGGTGATTTCGTCTCACCGGGTTCAGAGTCTAGGCGGGCCAGTGAGATCGGGCGATCGCTCCCTCACCTGTGGGCACGGAGCTGACTTATGCAAGACGAGCTAGCCGGGTTGCGAGGAGGCGTAATGATGTTGTGGTAGCTTCGGCCACTCAGATTCCAGTAGCGAGGAAAGTGATGTTTCTCACGTCGCAAAATTACCGGCAAGAATTTCAGTCTCTGCTTCGCACGGAGGCACGCATTTCGCTGGCCATTGCATTTTGGGGGCAAGGCGCTCAGGTATTGCTGGAGAATACTTGGAGCGGTGAGCGTTTAAGGCTCCTGTGCAATTTGGGAAGCGGCGGAACCAATCCTGGTGTCATTCGTGACTTGCTTGCCTTGAGATCTGAGCGACCAGGTTTGGAGGTGCTGACGTTGGATGCCCTACACGCGAAAGTGGCTGTTGGTGAGCAAGCTGCAATAGTCGGATCAGCGAACGTCTCGGCTAACGGTTTGGGGTTTGAAGGCCCCGAATGCGTCGGATGGCAAGAGGCAGGGCTGTTGGTGAAAGATCATTCGCAGTGCCTTCAGATGCAGGTTTGGTTTGATGAGTTGTGGCAACAGGGTGAAGAAATAACGGAGGAAAAGCTCACGGCGGCAGAAGACCGTTGGTTGAAAAATCGAGGGAGTCGTCCATTGACGGCGACAAAACTCGTTGAGGCTTCGGCGGCGAGCCTCAAGAACCGTGATATTCATCTGGCGATATACCGCTTGACGGCCAGTGATCAGGCGCTGGTAGAAGCTAGTTTGGCAAACAAAGAGGCTCAGCGTTCGGACTCACCAGAGATCCGAAACGCCAAGCTGGATTTTTTTGAAGACTGGCCTGATTACAGTGAAGAGCCTCTGCCGAAGGACGTTCCAATCCTAGCGATGCGGTACGGGCCGACAAAGCGGGTCACCGGTTTGGCGCCATGGGTGCGTTTGCCACAACTCGACAGGGCCTTTGTCAGCTTCAACACTGGTACCGAAGTGTCGCTAATCATGCTCGGCAACCTGAGTTCGGTCGTCGGCATGTCTCTTTCTACCGAGGACTCAAAGATTTTAGCTAAACGACTCAAACCTTGGATCGATGAAATATTCGACGGTCAAGGCCCTGATGCGGCACGGTGCCTTCCCCTTGACGAGTTCCTGAAGTGGGAAGAGAAGATGGCTAGCGGAGATTAATGCGTAGTACCAAGCACTACAGCCTGACATGTTTTATTTCAGGGTGACCACTGACACGTTCTATGAGTGATCCGGTGGGTATGCGGCGCAGGTATTTGATGATCGATCTGGGCGTGCAGAGAACGGCTCCACTGTGTTCACACCACCACTGAAGCTGGTCAGCTCGCAGGGTATGTTCAAGATGTTCAAAAGTGCCTGCGGTAACGACCACTACGTAGTCGCGTCGGAGTATCGAGACTAAGGGGCGACCGAAGGCGACACAGGTGTAGTGGTCTAATGATTCCGGACACTCATTTAGGCGAGAATATCGCCAGATAGAGGTGTCTGATGACCAAACAACGCCGTACCTTCTCTGCTGAATTCAAACGTGAGGCCGCAGGCCTCGTGCTCGATCAGGGCTATAGCCACATTGAGGCCTCCCGCTCACTAGGGGTGGTCGAGTCTGCGCTGCGTCGCTGGGTGAGCCAGCTCCAGCAGGAGCGCAATGGCGTAACGCCTCAGAGCAAAGCCCTGACGCCCGAGCAGCAGAAAATTCAGGAGCTGGAAGCGCGGATCGCTCGTCTTGAGCGGGAGAAATCCATTTTAAAAAAGGCTACCGCGCTCTTGATGTCGGAAGAACACGAGCGCTTGCGCTGATCGATCAGCTAGGTGCCCATGAGCCGATCGAATTGCTGTGCGAGGTGTTCGAGACACCTCGCTCGTGCTACTACGACCATTGCCAGCGGCGTCGGGCTCCAGACGCTGAGCGGGTTCGTTTACTCAGTCGAGTCAATGAGCTGTTCGGGCAAAGTCGAAGCGCTGCCGGCAGCCGCAGTATCGTTTCGATATTGCAGGAAGATGGCGAGCAAATTGGTCGGTTCAAGGTACGTGGCCTGATGCGGGAACTGGGATTAATCAGCAAGCAACCTGGCTCTCATGCTTATAAAAAAGCAACAGTGGAGAGGCCTGACATTCCGAACATTTTGAATCGGGAGTTCGATGTACCCGCGCCCAATCAGGTCTGGTGTGGCGACATCACCTACATCTGGGCGCAAGGAAAATGGCATTACCTGGCGGTGGTTATGGATCTTTATGCGCGTCGGGTGGTGGGCTGGGCGTTTTCAAACAAACCGGACACGGACTTGGTCATCATGGCGCTGGACATGGCTTATGAGCAACGCGGCAAGCCTCAGGGCCTGCTGTTTCACTCAGATCAGGGCTCCCAATATGGGAGCCGACAGTTTCGCCAGCGGCTTTGGCGATACCGCATGCGCCAGAGCATGAGTCGCCGAGGTAATTGCTACGACAACTCGCCGATGGAGCGTGTATTCCGCAGCTTGAAAACCGAGTGGATACCCGCCGTGGGCTACATGACGGCCCAAGAGGCACAGCGGGATATCAGTCATTATCTGATGCATCGCTACAACTGGGTTCGGCCACACCAGTTCAATGATGGACTGGCACCCGCTCAGTACGAGAAAAACCTTAACGTCGTGTCCGGGATCAGTTGACCACTACAAGGCGAACTGGTCACGTCGCAAGAAATTCACTATCTGAGGTCTGTCATGCTCTCGTCTGCGGTGATCTTTGACGCGTTCGGCACGCTGCTCGACATCAAGCATCGGACGCATCCATATCGAATGCTCTTGCGTGATGGTGCTCGCCAAGGCCGTACTCCTCGCTCCGAAGATTTGCGCTTCCTGATGACCCGGAAGTGCTCGATCAGCGAGGCCGCTGACCGGCTGGGTTTTCGTGTCTCTGCCGAGCGTATGGAGGTGAACCAGGCGGCACTCGCCGATGAGCTTGAATCACTGGTGCCCTTTGCTGACGGACTCGAAGCCGTTGAGATGTTCCGTGGTGCCGGTGTTTGTGTCGGCGTCTGCTAGAACCTTTCGGCGGCCTACGGCGCAGGTGTGAAACGGCTTCTCTCTGCTGTGGGCGCATTCGCCTTGAGCTATGAGATCGGCGCCATCAAGCCTGAACCGTTGATCTACCAAGCCATGTGCGACTCGTTGGGTGTTCAGACCCATAGGTACGTACTGCCAGCGCCACCATTGATACTGATGATTGGTGACTCGCCCCGCTGCGATCGGGATGGGCCGCGCACGCTTGGCATTTCCGGACATCTCCTGACTAGGGGAGGGGGAGGGATCGAGAACCTTGTTCAGTTCGCAGAGCTGGTTCTGCAGTCCACAGGGCAGTGAGCTACTTGAGCTAGCGTTCTGCTCAGTTAGCGATTCTGCAAACCTCTACTTGGTAGCCCATCGCACCTAACCTTTGCGCAAATTGTCTGAAATTGACCTTGGAAAAGAACGGCATGTGCAGTTCATCGTTAGGCTGCATGATGGCAAAGACAATCTTGTTCCGTGGCAGCGTCGCAGGATCGAAGACGAACTGGAAGGGCCCAAGCTCAGAGAGGTGGGTATTCACCTGAGCAGTGACGTCAGGTGCGTTGATCAGTGCTTCAGCGGACACGTACGCCTGTGAAAATAGGTGGCTGAGTACGCTCGATGAGGAATACTTTTTCACGTGAATGATGTGGTGGTCTGGAGTCAACAGATCACAGAATTCAAATGGGCTGGAGGCGTTATTCAGCCTCACCAGTTTCTGGTCGAGAAGGTAGAAATTTGCATTGTCAGCAATGCGCCTTAGGTAGGGGCCTTCATTGTCGGCGTTGTACCGAGGAAACTGGAGTTCGCACCGAGTAGCAGCTTCAAAGAAACGGTTGACCTGTTCAGTGTAGTCCCGGTCAATCTGATACCAATCACCTTCGCTGAGCAGATAGACCTTACCGTCATGTTCAACCTCGGCCTCCAGGCAGTTGTAAAGCGATGACATCGCTATTCGTTGTTCCTCGGCGCCGTAGAGATAAATGCGCTCGGATAGAAGCAATGGCTGGGTGACTGCCCCCAGGATGTGTTTGGCCAGCAGGGCTTGGCGTAGATCGAGGTCAAACGCGAGTGCGGGGCCATGGTGCGATCGAGCACTGTGCTTCACGTAGCTAAAGCCGCTGATGTCATTGCCAAGCAGCTCGGGAGACGCCGCACGGACTCGGTCAAACTGCTCGGCGTTGATGGCCTCAACAAGGAGTCCGTCCAGATCTCCATTGAGCGATGAGTCGCGCACCGGCACGATGTAATCCATCCACGGATACTTCTCCTTGCAGCGCTCATCCTCGTAGGCCGTCAACAGGCGTGACGCGATCTCGGGGAATTCCTCCAGCTTCACATCCGAATGCAAAGCCAGCGAGTCCGAGCCGCTGACGTACTCACCATCGTCCTGGTCGCTTTCTACGATCCCGGTCAGAGATTTCAGAATCTCCGAATCGAACTTGAAATCAAACTCAGCTATCGACAGATGCTTGGATGACTGGGACTTTGAGCGGAGGGGAGTGCGGTCAATGTTGGATTTTTCAACGGACTTGATCAGCAGAGGATCTGTCAGGCTGAGTGCGGTACGGAGGCCGAAGTACCGCTCTATTGCCAGCGAGTCAATGAGGTGGCGAGCATGGCCAAAGGTGAAGCAGAAGACACGGCCCCGCACAGCCATGACGAGGAGTGCCTTCAGCGACCTGCCTGTGAGATCGAGGGCGACGACTTCCTCAATGTCTTTGAATAGCTGAGTCCATTTGGGGTGGGACGGGTTCTTCTGGTGATAGAACAGGCAGTCGACGCCGTTGAGCTCAAAAGCGATAGGCTGCAGATTGACCTCGTCATTGAGGGCGTCTTGGACTGCCCGGCCTTCCTTGAGCATGAACACGTTGATAGTGATCTTCACGCGTCACTCCTTGACGATCGCTTTGATGTTAAATTGACATCCCTCATTGAGCCTGTCAAGGCACTGGCTGCGCTGAAGTATGAGAGTTTATTGCGTGCCGCGTGTGCGCTATAACGCTACAGAAAGCCCGCTATGCCCTTTTTCGTCTCACGTACTGGATGCAATGATCTGCACAACCACCTAGGGAGAGGGTTAGGGGCATACTCCACCGGTGGGGTCAGTCGCTGGTGAGAGATCAGGTTAGGCATTGCTGTCATGGGGTGGTCATGCACATATACCTGCTTGACCTCAATTTGATAGGCCTTCAGGTAATCAATCCACGCGTGCCTTGATGCCGTGTTTGCGATCAGTACCACCGATCGTGCGCCTGCCTGGACAGCTGCCTCAGGAGACATGGCGAAGCCGAGTGACACCTTCGCCTCGCCAACGAGCTCAGGTGACAAGGTGGAGTACCGTCCTTCCGTTTCCACAAACAGCCCTTTCACACTGACAGAGTGGATCCGGCAGATGAAGGGATCCCACTTATTGGCATGGGCCGGGTGCACTCTGATCCGATCGTGCTTTCTGAAACTGCTCTCCTGACTTTGGATTACTACCGGAGCTCGTACTCGACTCAGACGCTGATTGATCGTTGTAATCAGCGAGGGAGAGTCACTGACAAAGATTTCACCGTTGGACAATTGATGCCATTGCTCGGCGCAGTACACGTTGAACACCTGCTCGTCGTCACAGCGCTCAACGTTCGGCGCTGGGATCGCTGGTACAGCATGATTCAGAACGTCCAGGGTGATGACGGGATAATAGATTTTGAGAGCGTCCAAGAAATGTGCTGGTTGCTCAGCCATAGCTGGCCGGGTATCAATTAGCACCAACCGCGTGGAGGCAGGGACGTTCCTGAGGGACACCAGGAAGTGACTGAGTGTTAATAGATGGCAGTCGGTGAAAATTACGGTGGCGTATTCAGCGAGGTCAGGCGGGAGCCCATGAAAAGGAACCGCAACGCTCTCAATGCAACCACTATAGATTGGCATCATGGCACTCAAATATACGACAACCTGAGGAGCCGACGCATACAAGATCTGCAGCATCCCCGAAAGCTGGCTCGTGAACTCACAACGCTTGCCAGGTTATGAGCGCTGACCACTGAGAGCCTTGAGTTGATGGCTACGATGATCTCGTCCTGATAATTTTGATGCAGTGTTTAAGTGTGCTGCAGTTGATTTGAGCCGGATCGGACTTACGGCGTAAGATCAAGGTGCCCAACTTGTATGGAGTGACCATCTTGCCGAACGTATTTTTCTCCTACTGCCATGCTGATGAGGCGTTGCGAGACCAGCTCGAAAAACAGCTTTCCATGCTCAAGCGACAAGGGGTCATTGAGACTTGGCATGATCGAAGAATCAACGCTGGTCAGGAGATCAATCCTGCCATTGATGATCACATCAACACCGATGAAATCATTCTGCTTTTAGTGAGCCCTGATTTCATTGCATCCGACTACTGCTACGATATCGAAATGACGCGCGCCATGGAGCGCCATGAGGCGAAGCAGGCGACTGTCATCCCGGTCATTCTGCGGGCCTGTGATTGGCACCATGCGCCCTTCGGCAAGCTAATGGGCACGCCTCAAGATGGCAAGCCGGTAACCCTATGGCCTGATCGTGATGAGGCCTTCCTACTGGTAGCCAAAGAGGTGCGCAAAGCCGCTGAAAAATGGCGAAACGACAAGCCTGTTTCACCACTCGCGAGTGTGTACACCGCGAACTCTGCGTCAGTTGCAGTAGCCCCTGATGCCATAACCGGGCCCCGTTCCAGCAATCTACGTCTGGCCAAGTTCTTTACCCAGCTGGACAAGGATCAGTTCCAATTCGAGACTTTTGAATACATTGCCCGCTACTTCGAGAGCTCGCTGGCTGAGCTCCAGTCTCGAAACGCAGGTTATCAAGGCACTTTTCGCCGGGTCGATGCCAATCGGTTCTCTGCGACCATCTACAAGGATGGTCGAGATGTGGCCAAGGCTTCCGTTTTTGTCGGAGGCCAGATGGGAGCCGGCATCTACTACAGCCAAGGTGAAGGATTTGGCGGCGGATCCTTTAACGAGGCTCTTCATGTTGAATCGGACGACCAGACCCTGTACTGGCGTACTCTGGGAATGGCATCGTTCCGCAGTCAGCGAGACCAGAAGCTGTCTCAAGAAGGAGCCGCTGAGGCGCTCTGGGAAATTGTTATCGCACCTCTGCAGCGGGGGCATTGATAGCCGAACTACCTGAACAGCACGTAGACGGATTGCTCCAGGATCGACTCGAAGAAGTTGTGGTGATCGACTTTGATAAGCTGCCGCGCCTCCCATTGCAGTTCGGCAGCCTCCAATCCTCCATTCCGGCTGTAATAGGCATAGCCGTCTTCACGGGCTCGACTCCCGACGGGATGTAGGTGTTGATGCAGCGCTGTAGTCAAAGCATATCTTCACTGGGCGCACATAAGGCCCGATGAAAAGGAAGCTGAAGGGGAGGGGGATCCATTGCCTTTATTCACCACATTTATGGGTGTTAGGTCGAGGTCATGGATGCATAGGAGGCTTGCCGGCTGACGCGGCCTGGGGGTACAGGAAGGCGAACTATAAAACGTACGAAAAGGCTTGGAGGCCAGCGAGTACGGGGCTTTCAGGTGTGTGAAAACTGGAGCGGGTAGAGGGAATCGAACCCTCAACTAAAGCTTGGGAAGCTTTCGTTTTACCACTAAACTATACCCGCATGACGCGTTGTTTCCGTGCCGCTGGCAGTTCATTGCGAACTCGATTGCCAGCTTGGCGACCTCGGTGCACTGCGTCTTTCGACACCTGCTCCGGGCGGCTGACTTTGTACCAGAAGCGCCTGGCAATTTGAAGCGCTAATTTTCGTTTCTCTGCTCGATTCCCCTCAAACCAGACCGATCTCCTCTGCGCTCAAGCTGCGGTACTGGCCGGGTTGCAGGCTGTCATCGAGTACCAGCGCGCCCATGCGCTCTCGGTGCAGCGTGAGCACCTTGTTCTGGAAGTAGCCGAACATCCGCTTCACTTGGTGGTAACGCCCTTCGACGATGCTCAGGCGCGCCAGGTGCGGGCCGAGGATGTCGAGGTGGGCGGGCAGGGTGGTGAGGTCTTCGAAAGCGAAGTAGATGCCCTTGGCGAACGTCTCGACGTAATGGGGTTCGATGACCTGCTCGGTCTCGACCAGGTACACCTTGGGCAGCTTGGTTGCCGGTTGGGTCAGGCGGCGTGACCATTGCCCATCGTTGGTCAGGATCATCAGCCCGGTGGTGTTGAAATCCAGTCGCCCGGCGATGTGCAACTGGTGCTTGTCGGGCACCTCGAGCAGGTCAAGAACGGTCCGATGCTGCGGATCCTGCGTGGCGCTGACGCAACCAGGTGGTTTGTGCAGCATCAGGTAGCGAGCAGGATAGCCGGCCTGCAACAACGTCTGGTCAAGCCGTACTTCGCTGAACTCAGAGACAGCATGCAGCGGGTCGCGGACCACGCTGCCATCCACCTGGACCCGTCCTGCGATCAAGGCCAGGCGCACCTGCTGCCGGTTGAAGCGTTCGAAATTGGAAAGAAATCTGTCCAGACGCATTGCTGCGCTATGCCTCCGACTCAGGCAGTTGCTCATTCACTCGCGCGCAGCGCGGACACAAGCAGGCGGCGTTGCGCAAATGCTCGGGCAAAGCTCGCAGCACAGCGGGGTCGATGCTGACCGTGTAGCACCAGCACGGCTGTGCAGCCGTCTTGGCATCGGCCAATGTGCAGTCGTTGCGGCCGCCGCAGGCTGGGCAAAGGCGGCTGTCGGTCAGCGCGAGCGTGGTCATGAGCGATCCGTGAAGGTATGAACGTGGCATTCTACTTCAGCGCCCTGCAGGTCGGCGAAAAGCGTCAATGCAGAACGCTTTGTATCAATTTATTGCCGTGTGAAATGCAGTATCTTTTCCGCTGTCTGAGTTATGCCCAGAACCATCGTTCCGGGTAACGACCAGTCGTGCTGGTTCGATCCCTCTCGCGGTCCAGGAGGCCGCTTATGTCCCCTAAAGCTCTTTTGATCGTGGTATTGGGCTTGTTGACAAGTGCCTGTGTGCCCTATGGAGGGGGAGGTTACTACCGCACCGAAGTCTATTCCGTGGACAGTTCGCCCAGAGGCGGCTACTACCCCTACAGCCAGCCCTACGGCAGTGGTTACTACGTGACGCCGGCACCGCGCTACTACGAGGGGCCGCGCTATTTCTCGGCGCCTCGGTATTACGCGGTGCCGCCGCCGCGCTACTACGGTCCGCCTGCGCCGCACTACCGGCCGGGGTTCAGGCCAGGGCGCGGCCCCGATCCACGCTGGCGCGACGGGCCGGCGCGGCATTACGGCCAGGATTGGAACCGGGGCCGAGGCTCCGACCGTGGCCCGGGCCGCGGCGGTCGACACTAGCCAGCAACGGCGCCCTCAGGGGCGCCGTTTTCGTTTTTCACCTGCCATTCAGTAATCACAAAGATCCGCCAGCGGATGACGGCCTTCCCAGGCCTTGCCGAAATGCGCCTCGACCACTGCCTGCGGTACATGGTCGACATCGGGCCAGTGCCAGTGCGGCTGGTTGTCCTTGTCGATCAGGCGCGCACGCACGCCTTCGCTGAATTCGGGATGACGGCAGCAGTTCAGGCTCAGGCTGTATTCCATCTGGAACACCTGGGCCAGCGACAAGTGGCGGGCACGGGCCAATTGCGCCCAGATCAAATGCGCGGTCAGCGGGCAGCCCTTGGCGAGGTTGCTGGCGGCCTTGGCCAGCAAGGGGTCCTCGTGTCGTTGCCATTGCACCAGTGCATGCCAGGCGCCCGGCGCATCGCTGACGTCCAGCTGGGCGTCGATGGCGGCCCGGCGCGGCAGCCACTGCGCCGCTGGGGCACTGTCGCGCGCATCGTGTTCGAGGGCCTTGAGCAGGCTGTTCAGCTGCATGGCTGTCTGCTCCTGCCAGTTCAGCTGCAGCAGGCCGTCGAGCAGATCTTCGTATTGATCGTCGCGCAGGCAACGGTCGGCCAGGCCCAGGTCAAGGGCGTCACGGGCGTTGATCTGCGCGCCGGTCAGGCCCAGGAACAGACCGAGCTTGCCGGGCATGCGCGAGAGGAATCCGCTGGCGCCGACATCCGGGTACAGGCCGATGGTGATCTCGGGCATGGCCAGGCGGCTGCTCGGCGTGACGATGCGAATGCTCGACGCCTGCAGCAAGCCCATGCCACCGCCCAGTACGTAGCCGTGGCCCCAGCAGATCACCGGCTTGGGGTAGGTGTGCAGGCGGTAGTCGAAGCGGTATTCGGCAGCGAAGAAACGCGCTGCCAGCGGCGGCACTTCGCCGGGGTGGGCGCGGCAGGCCTGCACCAGGCTGCGCACATCGCCCCCGGCGCAGAAGGCTTTTTCGCCTTCGCCGCGCAAGACGACGCAGACCACACGGTCATCCTGCGCCCACTCATCGAATTTTCCGGCGAGCGCTTCGAGCATCGGCAAGGTCAAAGCGTTGAGACTCTTCTCTGCAGCAAGCGAGACAATACCGATACGTGCGCCATTGCCGGCACTGAGTTCTTCGAAATTCAAATCCATCGTGACCTCGCATCAAAGGGGCGGTAGCCGCGGAACAGCCATAGCGAATGGCCGGCGTAGGGTGGCAGCGATCCTGTCTGCATTTGACTTTCCGTGTCCGCTTTCCTACCGTCCGCCCACTGATTTCCGGTGCCTTCTGTTTTTTGGTGCCTGCTTCTTTTTGGTGAACATATGAGCACAGACGACCGCATCAAACTCGAGCCTAGCTGGAAAGCTGCACTGCGTGAGGAATTCGACAAGCCCTACATGGCCCAGTTGCGCGAATTCCTGCGCCAGGAACATGCACTGGGCAAAGAAGTCTATCCGCCCGGGCCGATGATCTTCAACGCGCTCAACACCACGCCGTTGGATCAGGTGAAAGTCGTGATTCTTGGCCAGGATCCCTACCACGGTCCGGGCCAGGCGCATGGTCTGTGTTTTTCGGTGCAGCCAGGCATCCCCACGCCGCCCTCGCTGGTGAACATCTACAAGGAGCTCAAGCGCGATCTGAACATCGACATTCCCAAGCATGGCTATCTGCAAAGCTGGGCGGAGCAGGGGGTGTTGCTGCTGAATACCACCATGACGGTGGAAAGGGCGAATGCCGCCGCCCACGCGAAAAAAGGCTGGCAGCCGTTCACCGACCGCATCATCGAAGTGGTCAGCGAGCAGCAGTCCAGCGTGGTGTTCATGCTCTGGGGCGCCCATGCGCAGAGCAAGCAGAAGCTGATCGACAACAGCAAGCACCTGGTGCTGACGTCCGTGCACCCCTCGCCGTTGTCGGCGCACAAGGGCTTCATCGGCAACGGGCATTTCAGTCGTGCCAACAAGTTCCTCGAACAGAACGGTCTGACTGCCATCGACTGGCGCCTGCCCTAAGGCACCGGTCGGCGCTTCTGCCACTGGCGAAACAGCGGCTCGGCCAGAAACAGCACGAACAGCAGGCGCATCACCTGCATCGCGGTCACCAGCGGTACCGACAGCTGCAGCACCTCGGCGGTCAGGCTCATCTCGGCAATGCCCCCGGGCATCATGCCCAGGGTCAGCGAGCGCAGGTCGAGGTTGGTCAGGGCGCTCAGGGCCAGCGCGCAGCCGCCGGCAATGGCCATGGTCAGGGCGGTGCTGACCAGCGTGCGAGCGAGAAACGACGGTGCGCGGCGAAAGAACGCGCGATTGAAGTGACAGCCCAGGCCGCTGCCGATCAGCCACTGGCCGATCTGGCTGCCACCGTCCGGCAGGCCGATGTGCAGATCGAAGCTTACGCTCATGGCAGCGCTGACCAGCAGGGGGCCGAACAGCCAGGGGTTGGGCTGGTCCAGTCGCTGCCAGATCCAGGCCGCCACCCCGGCGAGGGGGAAGATCAACGCCAGCCAGGCCCAGTCGACGCCGCCTTCATGGCTGATGGGTGTGCCGTCGCCCATCAGGAATTTGAACAGCGCCGGCACACACAGCACCACCGCCAGCACCCGCAGGCTCTGCCCTGCGGCGACGCGGCTGAGGTCGGCGCCGTTGCGCGCGCCCAGGTTGACCATTTCGCCGGAACCGCCCGGCATGCTGGAAAAAAAAGCCGTGGCCCGGTCTTCACCGGTGCGCAGCATCAGCCACACGCCCACGGCACTGGAAACGCTGGTGATCAGCGCTCCGAAAAAAATCAGACCGAAATGGCCGCCCACCTGCTCCATCACCAAGGGGGTGAAGTGCAGGCCGATGCCTATGCCGACGATCCACTGGCCCAGCTTGCGGCCATTGGGTATTTCCGCCAATTGCCAAGGTGTCAGGCAGCGCACCAGGATGATCGCCAGCAACGAGCCGATCATCCAGGGCAGCGGCCAGCCGATCAGGCTGGCGACATAGCCGCCAGCCAGACCTACGAACGGTGTACCCCACCAGTTGTGCAGGAACCGATCAAACATCGGCAGCGGCACGACGCATGGCAGCGCGCTTGCGCCAGATACGAACCACCGGCAGCAGCAGCATCAGAATGGTCAGGATCCAGACACCTGCGGTGATCGGGCTGCCCCAGAGGATCTGCAGTTCGCCGTTGGAAATCGACAGCGCGCGACGCAGGTTCTGCTCCATCAGGCCGCCCAGGATGAAACCGAGCAGGACAGGCGACAGCGGGAAATCCAGCTTGCGCAGGATGTAGCCGAAGATGCCGATACCGATCATCAGGAACAGGTCGAAGGTGGTCGCGTGGACCGCGTAGACGCCGATGCCGGTGATGATGGCGATGACCGGTACCAGTGCCCAGTTCGGCACGGCGAGGATCTTGGTGAAGATGCGGATCATCGGGATGTTCAGGATCACCAGCATGATGTTGGCGATGAACAGCGAGGCGATCAGGCCCCAGACGATGTCCGGTTGCTGTTGGAACAGCAGCGGGCCTGGAGTGATGTTGTACAGCGACAGGGCGCCGATCATCACTGCGGTGGTGCCCGAACCCGGTACGCCCAGGGTCAGCATCGGCACCAGGGCGCCGCAGGCAGTGGCGCCGATGGCGGTTTCCGGCGCGGCCAGGCCGCGCTTGTCACCTTGGCCGAACTTGCCGCTGGCACCTGCCAGGCGCTTCTCGGTGGTGTAGGCCACCGCGCTGGCCAGGGTGGCGCCGGCGCCGGGCAGTACGCCCATGATGAAGCCCAGCACGCCGCAGCGAATGTTCACCCAGAACACCGAAGCGGCTTCCTTGAGGTTGAACATCATGCGCCCGGTGGCCGTGACGGCCACGCTGCCGTGGTGAGTCTTTTCCAGCAGCAGGAGGATTTCACTGATCGAGAACAGGCCCAGCACCAGCACGACGAACTGGATGCCGTCGGCCAGGTGGATGTTGTCGCCAGTGAACCGGTACACGCCGCTGTTGGCGTCGATGCCGACACTGGACAGGAACAGGCCGATCAGCGCGGCGATGAACGTCTTCAACGGCCTGTCACCGGCCATGCCGCCTAGGCAGACGATGGCGAACACCATCAGCACGAAGTATTCCGCAGGGCCGAAGGCAATCGCCCATTTGGCCAGGATCGGGGCAAACATGACCATGCCGCAGGTGGCGATGAATGCACCGATGAACGAGCTCCAGGCGGACAACGACAGCGCAACGCCGGCCAGACCCTGGCGGGCCATCGGGTAGCCGTCCAGAGTGGTCATCACGGTCGATGCTTCGCCGGGAATGTTGAGCAGGATCGAGCTGATACGACCGCCGTATTCGCAGCCCAGGTATACCGCTGCCAGCAGGATCAGCGCCGACTCCGGCGGCAGGCCCAGGGCGAAGGCGATCGGGATGAGCAGTGCCACGCCATTGATCGGCCCCAGGCCCGGCAGCAGGCCGACCACGGTGCCGATCAGGGTGCCCGACAGGGCGGTGACCAGATTGTAGGGGGTCAGGGCAACGCCGAAGCCCTGACCCAGGTAGCCAAGAGTATCCATGTCAGTTCTCCAGAACGCTGAGCAGGCCCAGGGGCAGCGGCACGTCCATGACTTTGTCGAAGAGCACGTACAGGCCGATGCTCATCAAGGTGATGATGATCACGCTGGGCACTGCGCGGCCGCCGTACAGCAGGGCCATCGGAATGCCGATCAGGATGCTGCTGAGAATGAAGCCAAGGGGTTCGAACAGCCCGGCGAACACCAGCAGCAAACCGATGCATATGGCGATCTTCTTCAAGGTCGGGCGGTCCAGCGGCGGCTCTTCCTCGCTGTGCACGATCGGAGTGGGACGAAACACCAGATACAGCAGGGCCAGGCTCATCAGGCCCAGCATCAGCAACGGGTAGGCGCGCGGGCCTACCGGCTCATAGGAAAAGGGTGCCTGGTAGGGCCAGGCCATCAGTGCCAGACCGGCACAGACAAGCAGCAACAGCAGGGCAAAAAGCCGTTGAACGATCATGATCATGGTCATGTTCCTTCGTGAAGGAGGACGATGGTGGTGTCGGCAGGGAAGCCTTCGGGGGCAGAGATCCGCTCTCACAGTGGACGTGTATATCCAACCCTGTGGGAGCGGGTCTCTGCCCGCGAATGGCTCCCCGCGGACCCAGGCCGATTACTGAACCAGGCCGAATTCCTTGGCCAGGGTCTTGTATTCGGCGACCTGTTTCTTCACGTAGGTGTCCAGCTCCTGCCCGGTCATGGCGAACGGGAACAACTCGCGCTGGTCACGCAGCTTGGCGAATTCTTCGGATGCCAGCAGCTTGTCGAACGCCGCTTTCCACCAGTCGTATTCGGCGTCGGTCACCTTCGGCCCCAGGTAGAAGCCGCGCACCACAGGCCAGACGATGTCGTAGCCCTGCTCCTTGGCAGTGGGGATGTCCTTCATTTCCGGCTCGTCCAGACGCTTGTCGGAGAACACCGCGAGCAGACGCATGTCACCGCTGAGGATGTGCGGCATGGAGTCGGAGATGTCGGTGCTGCCAACCTGGATGTGGCCGCCGAGCAGGGCCGTGGCGATTTCGCCGCCACCTTCCAGGGCGACATAGCGCAGGTCGCGCGGGTTGATCCCGGCGGCCTTGGCGATCAGCGCGGTCTGCATCCAGTCCTGGCTGCCGACGGTGCCGCCGGAGCCGATCACGACTTTGCTCGGGTCGGCCTTGAGCGCCTTGACCAGGTCGTCCAGGGTCTTGTAGGGCGAGTCGCTTTTGACCGCGATGGCGCCATAGCTGGTGCCTACCGCAGCCAGCCAGCGTACGGCGTTCTCGTCGAAACGGCCGAACTTGCCTTGCGCCAGGTTGAGCAGCGAGCCGCTGGACCAAGCCACCAACGTGCCTGCGTCGGCCGGGCGCTGGGCGACCACCGCGTTGTAGGCCACGGCGCCGACACCGCCGGGCATGTAGGTGACGCGCATCGGTTTGGACAGCAGTTTCTCGTTGACCAGCGCGCTTTGCGCAAGTTTGCAGGTCAGGTCGAAGCCACCGCCAGGCGAGGCTGGGGCAATGCATTCAGGACGTTTGGGTTCTTCCTGAGCAAGCAGCGGGGCACTGATGAACAGGCAGCTGACAGCCAGGGCAAGCGGACGCATGGCGCGAATCATGGGTATTTCTCCATTGTTGTTCTTGTTATCGAAAACGTATCGTGACGTTTGCGTGGCAGGTCTCTACGGACTCGCCTTGCTGAAACCTTATGTTGCGAACCTTTCACCAAGCTTTCAGTGGCGGTCAATCTGCCAAGACTGCTTCACAGTCCGGCACGGGCCTGTAAACTCGGGCACATAAAGCGGTTGATGAGCCTTCGCGGCTGGCTCTGGCAGCAGCGAATACCGTACTACGGCAACATCATCCCGACATAGAAAAGATTGGCCGTGAGGAATACCGATGCGTGTCCTGCTTGTAGAAGATCACCTGCAGTTGGCCGAAAGTGTCGCCCAGGCGCTGAAGGCCACCGGCTTGACCGTCGATGTGCTGCACGACGGCGTCGCGGCAGACCTGGCCCTGGCCAGCGAGGAGTACGCCGCCGCGATACTCGACGTCGGCCTGCCCAGGCTCGATGGTTTTGAAGTGCTGGCGCGCCTGCGGGCGCGGGGCAAGAATTTGCCGGTGCTGATGCTCACGGCGCGCAGCGACGTCAAGGACCGCGTCCATGGCCTGAACCTGGGCGCCGACGACTACCTGGCCAAGCCGTTCGAGCTCACCGAGCTGGAAGCCCGGGTCAAGGCCCTGCTGCGGCGCACCGTGCTTGGTGGTGAGCGCCAGCAACGCTGCGGTCCGCTGGCCTATGACCTGGATACGCGACGCTTCACCCTGGGCAAGGAACTGCTGACCCTGACCTCGCGCGAACAGGCGGTGCTCGAGGCGCTGATTGCCCGTCCGGGACGGGTGATGAGCAAGGAGCAATTGGCGGCCCAGGTGTTCGGGCTGGACGAAGAGGCCAGCGCCGACGCCATCGAGATCTATGTGCACCGCCTGCGCAAGAAGCTCGACAAGCAACCGATCGCCATCGTCACCTTCCGCGGTCTGGGCTACCTGCTGGAAAGCCGCGATGCGTGAAGTCAGCAGCCTGCGTTGGCGGCTGCTGTGGAACCTCGCCATGCTGCTGGTCTTCCTGATGCTGGCCAGCGGTCTGAGTGCCTACTGGAATGGCCGCGAAGCGGCCGACACGGCTTATGACCGGACCCTGCTGGCCTCGGCGCGCACCATTGCCGCCGGGCTGTCCCAGCGCGACGGCACGCTCAGTGCCGACGTGCCCTACGTGGCCCTGGATACCTTCGCCTACGACAGCGCCGGGCGCATCTACTACCAGGTCAACGACATCGACCACAAGCTGATCTCCGGCTACGAAAACCTGCCGGCGCCGCCCAAGGGCACGCCGCGCACAGATGATTATCCGGCCCTGGCCACGTTCTACAGCGGCCGTTATCTGGGGCAGGACGTACGCGTGGTGAGCCTGCTCAAGGCGGTCAGCGAACCGAACATGATCGGCATGGCAGAAATTCGCGTGGCCGAGACCGAAGAAGCGCGCGTGTCGATGGCCCGTAGCCTGATGGCCGACACCCTGCTGCGCCTGGGCATGCTCGGCGGCGGCGCCTTGTTGCTGGTATGGGTCACGGTCAGCGCCGCCCTGCGCCCACTGGAGCGTCTGCGCGACGAAGTCGAAGACCGTCAGCCGGATGACCTGCGCCCCCTGCCGCTGGTCGAGGTCCAGCGCGAACTGTGGCCGCTGGTGCAGGCCCTCAACCATTTCACCGAGCGCCTGCGCGTCCAGTTCGAGCGTCAGGCGCAGTTCATTGCCGATGCTGCCCACGAGTTGCGCACGCCGCTGGCAGCGCTCAAGGCGAGGGTGGAGTTAGGCTTGCGCGCCGAACAGCCGGAAGTCTGGCGCACCACCCTGCAGCAGGCGGTGGAAGGCACCGATAAACTGACCCACCTGGCCAATCAGTTGCTGTCGCTGGCCAGGGTCGAGAACGGCGCACGGGCCATTGCCGAAGGCGGCGCCCAGCGCCTGGACCTGAGCCAATTGGCCCGCGAACTGGGCATGGCCATGGCGCCCCTGGCCCACGGCCGAGGCGTGGCGCTGGCATTGGAGGCCGACGAGCCCATCTGGCTGCGCGGCGAGCCGACGTTGCTCAACGAACTGCTCAGCAACCTGGTGGACAACGCCCTGGCGCATACCCCGGCCGGCGGTAACGTCATTTTGCGCGTGCTGGCCCCCGGCATCCTCGAAGTCGAGGACGACGGGCCAGGCATTCCGGCGGATGAACGCGATCGCGTGTTCGAGCGCTTCTACCGGCGCAATGCGCAGAGCAGCGGAACCGGGTTGGGGCTGGCCATCGTCGGTGAAATCTGCCGCGCGCACATGGCGCGCATCAGCCTGCACGATGGCGCCAGGGGCGGCTTGAAAGTGCGCGTCGACTTCGCGCTCTAGTTCAGCAGCGACTGTGCCTGCAGCAGATCGCTGGCCAGCAGCACCGGGCTTTGCTTGATTTCCAGGCGTTGATACGCCGGATGCTCGACCAGGGTCGGCAGGCCCGTATTGTGCGGCAGGCGCAACAGCGTGACGATCATCACCAGATCGCCATAATCGGTTTCCGTGTTGTGCCGGTTCAGGTCCAGGAACTGGCCTGGCACCTGCGCGAGCATGGCCGGAAAGTCCCACTTGTGCAGGATGTGGTCGCCTATCCGCGGATGGATATGCTCGATCACATGGGTGAGGCTCACCGGGTCGGCCAGCAGTTCGTTGTGCTCCTGGGCGTAGGTCAGGATCGGCAATACGCCGATCTGGTGCACCAGGCCGGCAAGAGCAGCGCGGTCGGGCTTGAGCGTGGTGAATCGCCGCGCCAGCTCGGTGCACATGCCGGCCACCTCCAGGCTGGTCCGCCAGGCCTCGCGCATGCGGCTCTGCACAGCAGGCGCGCGGGCGTGGAAGATCTGTTCGATGACCAGGCCGATGGCCAGGTTGCTGCTGTAATTGACGCCCAGCCGATTGATCGCCGTACGCACGTCGGTGACCTCGAAACTGGCGCGCAGCAGTGGGCTGTTGACCACCTTGAGCAGACGCGCCGACAGCGCTGCGTCCTGAGCGATGACCTGACTCAGACGATTGACGCTGACGTTGTCGTCCTCGGCCGCTTCACGAATTTTCAGGGCGACTTCCGGCATGGTCGGCAAGACCAGTTCGTCACGGTCGATGGCGGCCAGCAAATCCCTTTGTACTGTATCGGCCAGCTGGTTCATTCGACGCCTCGGCATAGCGGGAGAGAGGTGCGCAGGCCCTGCTACGGGCCGTGTCAGCGCTGTATTTCACGGTCTCGATCAAGTGTATAGGGCAAGGTGAGAAGCGCCAGCGCAGGACCTTCGAGACTGCCCAGATGAATGCGACCATCCTCGACCGCGTTGTCCTGCAGTACGGCCAGGGCCTCGAAACCCTGCGCGGTCGGTGCGGCCAGGGCAATCTCGCCAATGGCGCTGCCATGCACCGGCGAGAACAGCGCAGCACCCGGTTCCGGACGCGTCGGGCCGGTCAACTGGACGTGGTAGAGGCGTCGCTTGAGTTTGCCCAGGTACTGCATGCGCGCCACGATTTCCTGGCCGGTGTAGCAACCTTTCTTGAAACTCACGCCGCCCACTGCCTGCAGGTTCAGCATCTGCGGGATGAACAGTTCGCGAGTCGGCTCCAGCACCTGGCCGATACCGGCGCGGATCTGCCCCAGCATCCAGTCGTCGAGCGAGCCCTGGGCCAGCTGTTCGGCCAGCCGGGCGGCCAGGTTCTCGGCCTGCTCGGCAGGCGCCCACAGCTCGGCCCGCGCCGGCGAGACGCGCACTGCGATCAGCGCGCCGTGACGTACCACAGCATCGGTGTCCAGGGGCAGGTCCAGGCCCAGCGCGTTCAGCGCGCCATCGCCATGCTGCACGCCGAAGCGCACCCAGGCGTCGCTCTCGTCGGTGAGCTTGGACTTGGAGAACACCGCGTACTTCTTCAGGTCCGCCAATTGTGCTTCGAGCAGGCCGCGGGCCATGGCCAGAACACAGCCATCGCCCTGCAAAAGAATGCGAAAGCTGGACTGCATGCGGCCTTTCTGCGTGCAGCGCGCGCCGAGACTGGCCGTGTGCTCGTCCAGGTAGTTGAGGTTGCAGGTGAGCTGGCCCTGCAGGAACTTGCCGGCGTCCGAGCCGCGAACGGCGAGGACGCCCTCGTGGGTCAGGGTGCAGAACATAGCGCTATCGGACATGGGTCATCGCTGAGTTGAAAAGACTGGACGTCATCATAGAGCCCCGCGCCGGGGGAATGCTATCCCCGCCGCCCTGACACCCCACCGACGCCTCTGTATACTGCGCGCCTATTCAAGGAGCCCCCCATGGTCGAAAACGTTGAACTCAACCGGCTTTACTGGCACAGCCGCCGCGGCATGCTGGAGCTGGACGTGTTGCTGGTGCCTTTCGTCAAGGAAGTCTATCCCCACTTGAATCAGGTGGATCGCGATGTCTACGTACGCCTGCTCGAATGTGAAGATCAAGACATGTTCGGCTGGTTCATGGAGCGTAACGAGTCCGATGACCCCGAGTTGCAGCGCATGGTTCGGATGATCCTGGATCGTGTCCAGCCCAAGTAACCGCTTCGAGTGCCACTGGCAGCCCTCGCGGCGGCTGCTGGCCTTCTACGTGCTGGCGCAGGCCTCGGCGTGGCTGGCCAACCTGCTGATGGATGCGCCCGTACTCGTGCACCTGGCCGCCGCGGCGCTATGCATCGCGCACGCACTGTACGTATTGCCGCGGCAAGTGTTGCTCGGTAGCCCCCACGCCGTGACCGGCCTGCGCCGTGATCGTAGCGGCTGGTCCGTGTGGACCGCGGCCGCTGGCTGGCAAGCGGTGCAGCTGCGCCCCGACAGCATGGCGCTGCCCCATGTGGTTGTGCTGCGCTTCCGCCTGGCCGGTCAGCGACAGGTGCGCAGCGCTTGTGTCCTGCCTGACTGCCTGGATGCAGACACCCATCGACGCCTGCGCCTGCGGCTCAAGTTCAGTCGGCAAAGGTGGGCGGTTCCAGAATAGTGTCATGTGCCTCGGACAGCAGATCTGGATAGTCGAGCGTGTAGTGCAGGCCTCGGCTTTCCTTGCGCTGCATGGCCGACGCAATCATCAGCTCGGCCACTTGCGCCAGGTTGCGCAGTTCGATCAGGTCACGGCTGACCTTATAGTTGCTGTAGAACTCATCGATCTCGTCGAGCAGCAGGCGCACTCGGTGCTGCGCGCGCTGCAGACGTTTGGTGGTGCGCACGATGCCCACGTAGTCCCACATGAAGCGCCGCAACTCGTCCCAGTTGTGGGCAATGATCACGTCTTCGTCCGAATCGGTCACCTGGCTGGCGTCCCACTGCGGCAACGGTCCGGGCGGTGCGACTTCGGCCAGGCAGGAAACGATGTGCTCGGCGGCGGAGCGGGCGTAGACGATGCATTCGAGCAGGGAATTGCTGGCCATGCGGTTGGCGCCGTGCAGGCCAGTGCAACTGGTTTCGCCAATGGCATACAAATGGGGGACGTCGGTGCGGCCGTGCCGGTCCACCTGCACGCCGCCACAGGTGTAGTGGGCGGCTGGCACGACAGGAATGGGCTGGCGGGTGATGTCGATGCCGAACGTCAAGCAGCGTTGGTATACCGTCGGGAAATGGCTGCGGATGAAGTCTGCCGGTTTGTGGCTGATGTCCAGGTACACACACTCGGCGCCCAGGCGCTTCATTTCGTGGTCGATGGCGCGCGCCACGATATCGCGCGGGGCAAGCTCGGCACGCGAGTCGAAGCGAGGCATGAAACGCTCGCCGTTGGCCAACTTGAGCAGGGCGCCCTCGCCACGCAGCGCTTCGGTGATGAGAAAACTCTTGGCCTGGGGGTGATACAGGCAGGTCGGGTGGAACTGGTTGAATTCCAGATTGGCGACCCGGCAGCCCGCGCGCCACGCCATGGCAATGCCATCGCCGCAGGCACCGTCGGGGTTGCTGGTGTACAGGTAGACCTTGGCGGCGCCACCGGTTGCCAGCACGGTGAAGCGCGCCGCGTGAGTGTTCACCGCGCCGCTGCGATGATCCAGCACGTAGGCGCCGAGACAGCGGTCCTCAGCGCGGCCCAGGCGCCGTTCGGTAATCAGGTCGATGGCCGCGCACTGCTCCATGAGTTCGATGTTGGGCCGCAGGCGCGCCGCTGCCAACAGCGTGTCGAACATCGCCGCGCCGGTGGCATCCGCCGCATGAATGATCCGGCGCTGGCTGTGGCCGCCTTCACGGGTCAGATGAAAGGGGAAACCGGTGTGCTCGGGATCCGATTCGTGTTCACGGGTAAACGGCACGCCCAACTCGACCAGCCACTGAATCGCCGCCCGGCTGTGCTCTACGGTGAAGCGCACGGCCTCTTCATCGCACAGGCCGGCGCCCGCTTCGAGCGTGTCCTGAACGTGAGCCTCGACGGTATCGGTATCGGCCAGTACGGCCGCCACGCCGCCCTGTGCCCAGGGCGTCGAGCCATCGCCCAGTCCACCTTTGCTGATGACCGCGATGCGCAGCGTGTCGGGTAACGCCAGCGCAAGGCTCAAGCCTGCGGCTCCGCTACCGATCACCAGAACATCGTGTTGCAGTTGCTTGCCCATTCGAAGGTCATCCGCAGGTCGAAAGTAAGGTTGCGTGAAGCGCCATCCAGTGTGCCGTTCGCGCCTGTTGTGCACGTCCCGCTGGTATATCCAAGGGGGTAGCGGCACAATAGCGGCACCTTCGACGCACGGAGTCCAGGGTTTCCCGCTGGCGTGGCGCGGCATTTATAGCAGCCGCATTGACGCTTGCGCTACGCGAACAGGCGCTCGACCTGGGCTGCGCGAGCTGAATCACTTCAGTTATAGGAACGGTTGTAGGACCGAGTAAGCCGTGCGTATAGGCCTAAACCTTCGTTTTTGTGGGAACTTTCCAAGAAAGCCTGCAATCAATAGAAGGTTGCCTATAGGAAGGAAACAGCGTCGAACAGTGGTTGCATTGGCAATGCCAGGTTGCAGCGCTCGACGGAAAGATTATCGGCGCAGCCCGGCACGTTCGAGCTGCGCTTTCCGTGCAGGCTTGATCCAGGCCTGCGGGAAACTTGCCTGGAGGGGAGAACTTTTGCGAATAGCCCGAGTCTATGGTTGCAAGCCTGAACGATGGCCTGAGCAGCGCTCCTTCCGGACCCATGAGGAGTGTTCATGCTAACCCAGGAAGAGGATCAGCAGCTGGTCGAGCGTGTACAACGCGGTGATCGGCGAGCGTTTGATCTGTTGGTGCTGAAATACCAGCACAAGATTCTCGGGTTGATCGTGCGGTTCGTGCACGACACCCATGAAGCCCAGGACGTGGCGCAGGAAGCTTTCATCAAGGCTTACCGCGCGTTGGGCAATTTTCGCGGAGACAGCGCGTTTTACACGTGGCTGTACCGTATCGCCATCAACACGGCGAAAAACTATCTGGTGTCCCGCGGACGCAGGCCACCGGACAGTGACGTAAGTTCCGAGGACGCGGAGTTCTATGACGGCGATCATGGCCTCAAGGACCTCGAGTCACCGGAACGTTCACTGCTGCGCGATGAGATCGAGGGTACCGTCCATCGAACCATTCAGCAGCTGCCTGAAGACCTGCGCACGGCATTGACCCTGCGCGAGTTCGACGGTTTGAGTTACGAAGACATTGCCAGTGTCATGCAGTGTCCGGTGGGGACCGTGCGGTCACGGATTTTCCGTGCCCGGGAAGCCATCGACAAAGCCCTGCAGCCGTTGTTGCAGGAATCCTGAGACAGCGGCGATAGCCAAGAGAGGAACGCCATGAGTCGTGAAGCCCTGCAGGAATCGCTGTCCGCAGTGATGGATAACGAAGCGGACGAATTGGAACTGCGTCGGGTACTGACCGCGCTGGACGATGCCGAAACCCGTGCCACATGGGCACGTTTTCAGGTCGCTCGTGCTGTCATGCACAAGGACCTTCTGGATCCGCGCCTGGACCTGTCGGCTGCAGTGTCGGCAGCCATTGCCGAAGACGTTGCGCCGGCAGCGGCTGCTCGCGGCCCATGGCGCAGCCTCGGTCGTCTGGCCGTGGCTGCTTCGGTGACCGTCGCCGTGCTGGCAGGCGTGCGCCTGTACAACCAGGACGACATTACCGGCGCCGAGCTGGCGCAACAGCAGCCCGCGCAGCAAGCGCCGTCGACGCCGATGGTGCAAGGTCCGGCCGTTCTGGCGGGCTACACGCCCGACAGCTCCGACGCACCAGGGCCGATGGCCAACGGTGTGCTTAAAGGTGAGGAAGGTTTGAACGACCAGCGCCTGCCGGGTTATCTGCGTCAACATTCGCAGGAAGCTGCCGCCAAAGGTTCGGAAAGCGCTCTGCCTTATGCCCGTTCCGCGAGCATGGAAAACCGTTAATCCCGATCATGCGTGCGGCTCTGCTCCTGCCATTTCTCCTTGGCCTGGCCGCACCGGCCGCTGCTGCACCCGATGCAGCTCAGTGGCTCGAAAGCATGACGCGCGCCGAGCGCACGCAGAGTTTCGAAGGCACGTTCGTCTACGAACGTGACGGTGATTTCTCCACTTATCAGGTTTGGCACCGTGCTGGCGACGGCGGGGTGCGTGAGCGTGTGCTCAAATTGGATGGTATCGCGTCCGAGCGTGTCCAGGCCGGTGGCCGTACGGCCTGCGCAACGGGCAACCCAGTGCTCGGCGTGGTGCAAGGTCCTGTTGGCTCCGATGGCGTTGTCGATCCGCTCAAGTTGATGTCGTGGTACGACCTGCGCGTTGCCGGAGCTTCCAGGGTGGCCGGCCGCGAGGCAGTGGTGGTGACTCTGGTTCCCAGGGATCGCGACCGCTATGCCTTCGAGATGCATCTGGACGCACGTACCGGCCTGTTGCTCAAGTCTTTGTTGATCGACGCGCAAGGGCGACTGCTCGAACGTTTGCAGTACACGCGTCTGGCAGTGGGAGCCCCTGCATCTGCTGACTTGAAGGCGACACCAAATTGTAAGCCTGTATTGCACGCGCTCGCTGCCACCGCACCGCGCGATGTCTCCACGTGGCGCTCCAAATGGATCCCGGCTGGCTTCGAACTGGCCCAGACAGGCCTGCGCAAATCTTCCGCCAGCAATGCCAGTGTGACCAGTCTGCTGTACGCCGATGGGCTTGCGCATTTTTCTGTATTTGTTGAACCGCTCAATGGTGCATCTGCGCGCGATACCCGCGTCCAGCTTGGCCCGACGGCGGCAGTGTCGCGACGGTTGAAGACCTCGGAAGGTGAAATGATGATCACGGTAGTGGGTGAAATCCCGCTGGGCACTGCTGAGCGAATAGCCCTGTCGATGCAACGCCAGGATGTTCAGGCTCGGCGTTGAACTGTGCGCGCCCCAAGGCGCCGTCCATGCTTCGCGACAGGCCTTCATGCTGGTTTAATCATCGCGACGTAACGTGAAAGCTGTTTCATGCAGGTTGCAAACCGCCGGTTTTTTTCTTATAGGTCTGTGCTTCGGGGGCGAACCGTTATGCAGTTGCTGGTTCGCTGCCGTGCGCCGCGCCGGAACACGGGATTGCCAGAGGGCCGAATCCCGGTTTTGCCGACCGCACAACCCTATTGCTCAACCATGCTCGTTACGAACGGGAGCCGTATGTCGATAACACGTTTCAACCCCTTTCTTTCACTGTTCGCGGCAGTGCTGATGCTGGGCAACGTTGCCAGCGTGCAGGCTGAAGCGTTGCCTGATTTCACCACGCTGGTCGAACAGGCTTCGCCCGCCGTGGTGAACATCAGTACCACGCAGAAGCTGCCGGATCGCGGGGTGGCTGCCAGCCAGATGCCAGATCTGGAAGGCCTGCCGCCGATGTTTCGCGAGTTCTTCGAGCGCAACATGCCGCGCGGTGGGCCGCGTTCCCCGCAGCGCGGCGATCGTCAGCGCGAAGCGCAGTCGTTGGGTTCGGGTTTCATCGTGTCGGCTGACGGCTATGTACTCACCAACAACCACGTGATCGCCGACGCCGACGAAATCATCGTGCGCCTGTCCGATCGCAGTGAGCTGAAGGCCAAGCTGGTCGGCACCGATCCGCGCACCGACGTGGCGCTGTTGAAAATCGACGGCAAGAATCTGCCTACGGTCAAGCTGGGCGATTCGGCCAAGTTGAAAGTAGGCGAGTGGGTATTGGCCATCGGCTCGCCGTTCGGCTTCGACCATTCGGTCACCAAGGGCATCGTCAGCGCCAAGGGCCGTACACTGCCCAATGACGCCTACGTGCCGTTCATCCAGACCGACGTGGCGATCAACCCAGGCAACTCGGGTGGCCCGCTGTTCAACATGAACGGTGAAGTGGTGGGTATCAACTCGCAGATCTTCACCCGTTCCGGCGGCTTTATGGGCTTGTCCTTCGCCATTCCGATCGACGTTGCCCTGGACGTTTCGGACCAGCTCAAGAAGGACGGCAAGGTCAGCCGCGGCTGGCTGGGCGTGGTCATTCAAGAGGTCAACAAGGACCTGGCCGAGTCGTTCGGCCTGGACAAGCCGGCCGGTGCACTGGTTGCACAGGTGCTCGAAGAAGGCCCGGCAGCCAAGGGCGGCTTGCAGGTGGGTGATGTGATCCTGAGCATGAATGGCCAGCCGATCGATATGTCGGCTGACCTGCCGCATCTGGTCGGAGGGCTCAAGGCCGGTGCCAAGGCCAGCCTGGAAGTGATCCGCGAAGGCAAGCGCCGCACGATCGACGTGACCGTTGGTGCGATGCCGGATGACGATCAGGATCTGGATACAGGCGCCAAGGCCCAGACCGAACGCAGCAGCAATCGTTTGGGTGTGTCGGTGGCAGAGCTGACCACCGAACAGAAAAAGGCACTCGAGCTCAAGGGCGGCGTGGTCATCAAGGAGGTGCAGGACGGTCCGGCTGCGCTGATCGGCCTGCAGCCCGGCGACGTCATCACGCACCTGAACAACCAGGCCATCGAGTCGTCGAAGCAGTTCGCCGATATCGCCAAGGGCCTGCCGAAGAATCGTTCGGTGTCCATGCGCGTGCTGCGTCAGGGCAGGGCGAGCTTCATCACCTTCAAGCTGGCTGAGTAAGCAGGTTGGGTGTATGAACGAAAGGCGGCCTTCGGGTCGCCTTTTTTGTGAGCGGTGGTGTGGCCTTCGCGGGCCCTGTGCCCGCGAAGACGTCCGTACAACCACCCCTCGACCCACCGCTCCCACACCCGAACGTTATTCAGGTACAATTCCCGGCTATTTTTCGTTGGGCGTTCGGCCCGCAGCCTTTTTGAGTGTTGACCCGTGAGTGATTTGAGTCATATCCGCAATTTCTCCATCATCGCCCACATCGATCACGGCAAGTCGACCCTCGCCGATCGGTTCATCCAGATGTGCGGCGGCCTGGCCGACCGCGAAATGGAGGCCCAGGTCCTGGACTCCATGGACCTGGAGCGTGAGCGCGGGATCACCATCAAGGCGCACAGCGTCACCCTGCACTACAAGGCGCAGGACGGCAAAACCTACCAGCTGAATTTCATCGATACCCCTGGGCACGTCGACTTCACCTACGAAGTCAGCCGCTCGCTGGCGGCCTGCGAAGGCGCGCTGCTGGTGGTGGATGCGGGGCAGGGCGTCGAAGCCCAGTCCGTGGCCAACTGCTACACGGCCATCGAGCAAGGCCTGGAAGTGATGCCGGTGCTGAACAAGATGGACCTGCCCCAGGCCGACCCGGACAAGGTCAAGGACGAGATCGAGAAGATCATTGGCATAGACGCGACCGACGCCGTGGCCTGCAGCGCCAAGAGCGGCATGGGCGTGATCGACGTGCTCGAGCGCCTGGTGCAGACCATTCCGGCCCCTACTGGCGATATCGAAGCACCGTTGCAGGCGTTGATCATCGACTCCTGGTTCGACAACTACCTGGGCGTTGTCTCGCTGGTGCGCGTGCGCCATGGCCGGGTGAAGAAGGGCGACAAGATTCTGGTCAAGTCCACCGGCAAGGTGCACCTGGTCGACAGCGTCGGCGTCTTCACTCCCAAGCACACCGCCACGGCCGACCTCAAGGCGGGCGAGGTGGGCTTCATCATCGGCAGCATCAAGGACATTCACGGCGCGCCGGTCGGCGACACCCTGACCTTGAGCAGCACGCCCGATGTTGCCGTGCTGCCCGGCTTCAAGCGCATTCAGCCGCAGGTCTACGCCGGGCTGTTCCCGGTCAGCTCGGAAGACTTCGAAGATTTCCGCGACGCGTTGCAGAAACTGACCCTCAACGATTCCTCGCTGCAGTACCTGCCGGAAAGCTCCGATGCCCTGGGCTTCGGTTTCCGCTGCGGGTTCCTGGGCATGCTGCACATGGAGATCATCCAGGAGCGCCTGGAGCGCGAGTACGACCTGGACCTGATCACCACGGCGCCGAGCGTGATCTTCGAAGTGGTCATGAAGACCGGTGAAACCATTTATGTGGACAACCCGTCGAAGCTTCCGGACGCCTCGTCCGTCGAGGACTTCCGCGAGCCGATCGTGTCGGCAACGATTCTTGTGCCTCAAGAGCACCTGGGCAACGTCATTACCCTGTGCATCGAGAAGCGCGGCGTGCAGCGCGACATGCAATTCCTCGGCAGCCAGGTTCAGGTTCGCTACGACCTGCCGATGAATGAAGTGGTGCTGGACTTCTTCGACCGCCTGAAATCCACCAGCCGTGGCTATGCCTCGCTGGACTACCATTTCGAGCGTTACCAGTCGGCCAACCTGGTCAAGCTGGATGTGTTGATCAACGGCGACAAGGTCGATGCCCTGGCGCTGATCGTGCACCGCGACAATGCGGCCTACAAGGGCCGTGCGTTGACCGAGAAAATGAAGGAGCTGATCCCTCGGCAGATGTTCGATGTGGCAATCCAGGCCGCCATTGGCGGACAGGTCATTGCCCGGACCACTGTCAAGGCGCTCAGAAAGAACGTACTGGCCAAGTGTTACGGTGGCGACGTGAGCCGTAAGCGCAAGCTGTTGGAGAAACAGAAGGCCGGTAAGAAACGCATGAAGCAGGTCGGCAACGTGGAAATTCCACAGGAAGCCTTCCTTGCTGTGCTCAGGTTGGAATAGTCGAGTCCTATGTCACTAAATTTCCCGCTGTTGCTGGTCATCGCCGTAGCCGTTTGTGGTCTGCTGGCCTTGCTTGATCTGGTCGTCCTGGCGCCACGACGACGGGCTGCGATCGCCACCTACGAGGGCAGCGTCAGCCAGCCCGAGCCGGCGGTGGTCGAGCGCCTGGACAAGGAACCGCTGCTGGTCGAATACGGCAAGTCGTTCTTCCCGGTGCTGTTCATCGTGCTGGTGCTGCGCTCGTTTCTGGTCGAGCCGTTCCAGATTCCTTCGGGCTCGATGATCCCGACCCTGGAAGTGGGTGATTTCATCCTCGTGAACAAGTTCTCCTACGGTATTCGCCTGCCGGTGGTGGACAAGAAAATCATCGAGGTCAACGATCCCAAGCGCGGCGACGTGATGGTGTTCCGCTACCCCAGCGACCCCAACGTCAACTACATCAAGCGCGTGATCGGCTTGCCGGGCGACCAGATTCGCTACACCTCGGACAAGCAGCTGTACGTCAACGGCGAATTGATCGCGCGGCAACTGGTTGGCAGCGAGCCGGGCAGCCTGGGCAGCGCCGAGTTGTACAAGGAAAAGCTGGGCGAAGTCGAGCACGTCATCCGCCAGGAAATGTCGCGCTATCGCGCGCCGCCCGACAGCCAGTGGACGGTGCCTGCCGGGCACTACTTCATGATGGGCGACAACCGCGACAACTCGAACGACAGCCGCTACTGGGACGATCCGTCGATTCCCAAGGAACTGCTGGGCATGGTCCCCGACCAGAATATCGTCGGCAAGGCCTTTGCCATCTGGATGAGCTGGCCCGAGCCCAAGCTCAGCCACTTGCCCAACTTCTCGCGAGTCGGGCTGATCAAGTAGCGCCGCCGGCGCCGTCCACGGACGGCGCCGAATGTTTTCAGAGGTGTCCAGCATGAACGCAGTGAAGTCCCAGCAAGGCATGTCCATCGTTGGCTGGTTGCTCACCCTGGCGGTGATCGCGTTCGTGGCCAGTACGGCTTTCAAGCTGGTGCCGCACTACATGGACTACCGGACGCTGACCCAGGCCATCGAGTCGGCGGGTGCCGACAAGTCCACCCGGGTCGATACGGTGGGTGAATTCTATGGCCACGTCAGCCGGGCCATGCAGGTCAACAATATTCAGGATCTGGATTTGAACAAGGTTTTAAGCATCACCGAGGCGGGTAACACGTTCAAGGCCCACCTCAAGTACGAAAAGCGTGAGCCACTGATCCAGAATCTGGATGTGGTGGTGAAGTTTGATCGTGAGTTCAGCGTGGTCAAGCCGTGACCGCTTCCCTGGGCCGCCTCGAACGCCAGCTGGGCTACACTTTCAAGGACCAGGACCTGATGGTGCTGGCACTGACCCATCGCAGCTTCGCCGGGCGCAACAACGAGCGCCTCGAGTTTCTCGGCGATGCCATCCTCAATTTCGTCGCTGGCGAAGCGCTTTTCGAGCGCTTTCCGCAAGCCCGCGAAGGCCAGCTTTCACGCCTGCGCGCGCGTCTGGTCAAGGGTGAAACCTTGGCCATACTGGCCCGCGGCTTCGATCTGGGCGATTACCTGCGCCTGGGCTCGGGCGAATTGAAGAGTGGTGGCTTTCGCCGCGAATCGATCCTGGCCGATGCCCTCGAAGCACTGATCGGGGCCATCTACCTGGACACCGGTATGGATGCAGCGCGTGATCGCGTGCTGGCCTGGCTGGAAGGGCAGTTCGAAGGACTGACGCTGGTCGACACCAACAAAGATCCCAAGACCCGCCTGCAGGAGTTCCTGCAGTCGCGCGGTGCTGAACTGCCGCGCTATGAAGTGGTGGATATCCAGGGCGACCCGCACTGCCGACAGTTCTTCGTCGAGTGTGAAGTCGTCCTTCTGAATGAGAAAAGCCGGGGCCAGGGCGTCAGCCGTCGCATCGCCGAACAGGTGGCCGCCGCGTCTGCCCTGATCGCCCTGGGCGTGGAGAATGGCAATGACTGATGCACCCGTTACCCGTTGTGGCTATGTAGCCATCGTCGGCCGTCCGAATGTCGGCAAATCGACGTTGCTCAACCACATTCTGGGGCAGAAGCTGGCGATCACGTCGCGCAAGCCGCAGACCACCCGCCACAACATGCTGGGCATCAAGACCGAGGGCGAGATCCAGGCCGTCTATGTCGACACCCCGGGCATGCACAAGGGCAATGAAAAGGCCCTGAACCGCTACATGAACAAGACCGCCTCGGCAGCGTTGAAAGACGTCGACGTGGTGATCTTCGTGGTCGACCGCACCAAGTGGACGGACGAAGACCAACTGGTTCTGGAGCGGGTGCAGTACGTGCAGGGGCCGGTGATCCTGGCGATCAACAAGACCGATCGCATCGAGGACAAGGCTGAGCTGATGCCGCACCTGGCCTGGCTGCAGGAGCAGCTGCCGAACGCCGAGATCGTGCCGATTTCCGCGCAGCACGGGCATAACCTCGAAGCGCTGGAAAAAGTGATTGCCGGGCATCTGCCGGAGAACGAGCATTTCTTCCCGGAAGACCAGATCACCGACCGCAGCAGCCGGTTTCTCGCTGCCGAACTGGTGCGCGAGAAGATCATGCGCCAGCTGGGCGCCGAGCTGCCGTACCAGATCACCGTCGAGATCGAGGAATTCAAGCAGCAGGGCAAGACGCTGCACATCCATGCCTTGATTCTCGTCGAGCGTGATGGTCAGAAGAAAATCATCATTGGTGACAAGGGCGAGCGTATCAAGCGCATCGGCATGGAAGCGCGCAAGGACATGGAGGTGCTGTTCGACTCCAAGGTCATGCTCAATCTGTGGGTGAAGGTGAAGGGCGGCTGGTCCGACGACGAGCGAGCGCTGCGTTCGCTGGGCTACAACGACCAGTAATTTCACATCGCGGACGACACCCTGTAGCAGCGGCGCAAGCCGCGTCACAGGGTGCAGCAGATATTCTGTTCGTTCGCGTGGGTTCGTGACGCGGCTTGCGCCGCTGCTACAGGTTTGCGTAAGTCATGTCCAATGCCCCGACGCCACAACCTGCCTACGTCCTGCACTCGCGCGCCTATCGCGAAACCAGTGCTCTCGTCGATTTCCTCACCCCCCAGGGCCGCCTGCGCGCTGTGCTGCGCAATGCGCGCGGCAAGGCGGGCACCCTGGCGCGTCCGTTCGTACCGCTCGAGGTCGAGTTTCGCGGCAAGGGCGAACTCAAGAACGTTTCGCGTATGGAGTCCGCCGGGGTGGCGGTGTGGATGCTCGGCGACGCGCTGTTCAGCGGCCTGTATCTGAACGAGCTGCTCATTCGCCTGTTGCCCAGTGAAGACCCCCACCCCCAGCTGTTCGAGCATTATGCCGCCACCCTTCAGGCACTTGGCGCAGGGCGTGCGCTGGAACCTTTGCTGCGCTCTTTCGAGTGGCGCCTGTTGGACCAGCTCGGTTATGGCTTCGCCTTGGACATCGACGTCAACGGTGAACCTGTAGCGACCGACGGCTTGTACCGCTTGCTGGTGGATGCTGGCCTGGAACGGGTCGAGCTGTTGCAGCCAGGGTTGTTCCAGGGCGCCGAGTTGCTGGCCATGGCCCAGGCCAGCTGGGAAACGCCAGGTGCGCTGGCCGCGGCCAAGCGCCTCATGCGCCAGGCCCTGGCGGTGCACCTGGGCGGTCGGCCGCTGGTCAGTCGCGAGCTGTTTCGCAAGCCCTGACCAACACGTATGCTGTGGCTTGGATTTTTCGGAGAGTTCTCGTGAATACCTGTAACCGCATTCTGCTGGGCGTCAACATCGACCACGTGGCGACGCTGCGCCAGGCCCGTGGCACGCGCTACCCCGATCCGGTCAAGGCCGCGCTCGACGCCGAGGAAGCCGGAGCCGATGGCATCACCGTGCATCTGCGTGAAGACCGTCGGCACATCCAGCCGCGCGATGTGCTGCTGCTCAAGGACGTGTTGCAGACGCGAATGAATTTCGAAATGGGCGTTACCGAGGCCATGCTGACCTTTGCCGAGCAGATTCGCCCGGCTCACGTCTGCCTGGTGCCTGAAACCCGTGAAGAACTGACCACCGAGGGCGGTCTGGACGTCGCCGGTCAGGAGGCCAAGATCAAGGCCGCCGTCGAGCGTCTGGGCAAGCTGGGGTGCGAGGTGTCGCTGTTCATTGATGCCGACGAGCGCCAGATTGAAGCCTCGAAGCGGGTGGGTGCGCCGGCTATCGAATTGCACACCGGCCGCTACGCCGACGCCCAGACCCCGACCGATGTCGCCGATGAGCTGCAACGAATCGTCGACGGCGTGGGTTTCGGTCTGGGCCACGGGCTGATCGTCAACGCCGGCCATGGTCTGCACTATCACAACGTCGAGCCGGTGGCCGCGATTCGCGGGGTCAACGAGCTGAACATCGGTCATGCGCTGGTGGCCCATGCGTTGTTCGTGGGCTTCAAGGCCGCGGTGGCCGAGATGAAGGCGTTGATTCAGGCGGCAAGCAAGCGCTAGTCGCCCAGTGGTTGCAGATAGTCTTCCACCAGCCGCGTCCAGCACGCAGCGCCCAAGGGAATGACCGCGTCGTTGAAGTCATAGTGGTCGTTGTGCACCGAGCAGCCATTGAACGACCCGGTGCCGTTCCCCAGGACGAAATAGCAGCCTGGGCGCTCGTTCAGCATCCAGGCGAAGTCCTCGCTGCCCATCAAGCGCACCGGCATCTGCTCCAACACATTGTCCGCACCCAACACCGCGCAGGCTGCGGCATGCATACGTGCGGTTTCTTCGGGCGCATTGACCAGCACGGGTGCCAGCAACCGGTATTCGATGGCTGCGGTGACGCCGAAGCTGGCTGCCTGCCCCTGCACGATTTCGCGGATCCG
This sequence comes from Pseudomonas sp. CFBP 13727, assembly GCF_014841915.1. Classification (NCBI taxonomy): domain Bacteria; kingdom Pseudomonadati; phylum Pseudomonadota; class Gammaproteobacteria; order Pseudomonadales; family Pseudomonadaceae; genus Pseudomonas; species Pseudomonas sp. CFBP 13727. The sequence continues at coordinate 1,298,704 of NZ_JACYUT010000001.1, read as the reverse complement.
TTGCTCCACCTTTTCGCGTACGGCAGGCGTTGTGGTACGCACACCGAGCATCAGGGTGGCGCTCTCTGGAATGATGTTGTAGACGGTACCGGCGCGGACCTTGCCCACACTCACCACCGCAGCGTCGCTGGTCGAAAGGTTGCGCGAAACCACCGTTTGCAACGCAGTGATGATGCCTGCCAGGGCTGGTATCGGATCAATGGCGCGTTCCGGCATGGCGCCATGGCCACCTCGGCCTGTCAGGGTAATCTGCACTTCTTCCGAAGACGCCATGAAGGCGCCGGACTGAACCACGGCCACCCCGACCGGCAAGCCGGGCATGTTGTGGAAGGCATAGACCGCATCGCAGGGAAACCTGGCGAACAGGTCGGCTTGCAGCATCGAGCGCGCCCCCGTCAAACCTTCCTCGTCCGGCTGGAAAATCAAATTCAAGGTGCCGTCGAATCGAGCGTCTGCCGCCAGATGCTCCGCCGCCGCCAACAAGGTTGCAGTATGCCCATCGTGGCCACAGGCATGCATGCAGCCTGGACGCTCGCTTGCCCAGGGCAGCCCGTTGCGCTCCAGGATGGGCAATGCATCCATGTCCGCTCGGATGCCCAGCGTACGTGTGGATTGCCCGCGCCTGAGTACGCCCACAACGCCTTTGCCCACGTCGGCATGGACTTCATAACCCCATGCAGCGAGCCGTTCGGCCACGATTGCCGCGGTGCGACAGGTGTCGATCCCCAGTTCGGGGTGGCGGTGAATGTCTTGGCGCAGTGTCGCAAATCGTGTTGCAGTGCTGAGCAGGTGCGGGTGAACCATGGGCTCGCTCATGGGCATCTTCCTCTGTGTTGCAGTGTATTGAACGATCAGTCGCGGCCGGGATGCTCTGGCAGCAGGCGCAGGGCACATAAACTGAGCGCCACGGTGGCCACCAGGTACAGCGCCGGGGTCAATGGGTTGCCGGTGACGTTGATCAGCCATGTCACCAGCAGCGGTGAGAATCCACCGAACAGCGTCACACTGACGCTGTAGATGATCGACATGCCGGTCACCCGCTGTTCCCGGGGGAATGCTTCGAGCAGCATGGCCATGCTCGGCGCCAGTCCGATCGCCATCGGTAGAATCAGCAGGATAATGGCCACGATGCACAGCAGAACGTTCTCGTGGCTCAAGAGCATGAATGCCGGGTAGACCGTCAGCAGCGCCAGCCCGGTAACCCCATAGAGCAACGGCTTGCGGCGAATGAAACCGTCCGCATAACGGCCGGCGATGGGCGTAATGACGACGAGCAGGGCGCTGGCCAGGCCGACCAGGGCAAACCCCAGGCTCTGCGGGCGGCCAAGTGTCTGGGTCAGGTAGGTGGGCATGTAATAGACCACCATGTACATGGTCACGGTGGTTGCCGACATCCAGGCGATGCCTAGCAACAGGATGCGGCTTTGCGTCTTGAGCAACTGCCCCAGCGAGGGTGCAGTGGCGGTGGCCGTATGCGTTTCATCCAGATGCTGGCGGATGAACCAGCCGACCGGGCCGATCAGCAGGCCGATCACGAAGGGCACCCGCCATCCCCACTCCAGCAACGATGCCTCGCTGAGACTGCTGGTCAGCAGCAAGCCCGTGCCCGCACCCAGCAATGCGGCAGCGCCTTGACTGGCGCCCTGCCAGCTGACCACGAAGCAACGGTTGTCGGTGCGGCCCGACTCCATCATGAACGCCGACGCGCAACCCACTTCGCCACCGACCGAAAGCCCCTGCAGCAGCCGGGCGATCACCAGCAGGACACTGGCACTGATGCCGATACTGGCGTAGGTGGGTGTGAAGGCGATGATGCCGGTACCCACCGTCATCAGGGCAATGGTCAGCGACAGTGCAGCCTTGCGCCCTCGGCGGTCGGCGACTCGACCGATGAGCAACGCACCCAAGGGCCGCATGACGAAGCCGACGGCAAATGTCGCCAGAGACATGAGCAGCGAGGCCATGGGCGAGGACCCGGGAAAGAACAACTGACCGATGATGACTGCGAAAAAGCTGTACACGGTGAAGTCGTAGATCTCCAGGCCGTTGCCCAGGGAAGAAGCGATGATGACCCGACGCATCTTGTTGGGCTGCGGTGCGGGCGGTGCATCGGCGACAGGAAGAGGTGAATCGCTGGCAAGAGTGCTTTTCATAGGTAAGGCCTGTACCCGGAATCGTGGTGCGGGCCAGTGTCGGGGATGGGTTCAGTCACTGCACATCACATTTAATCAAGGGCTTATGGCTTGGTTTCGATGGAGGCGTTGACTGATACCGGATGGCGCTGCTGGCGGGGAATGAGCGACCCAAAACCATCCAGACGAGTAGCGGAAAATGGGAAGGTTGGTAACCGTGGGAGCCGTTGCCTGCTGAGCTGAAGCCGTTTCATTCACTGACCGTAGGCTCTAGCCTGGGGATTCGGCAAAGTTGAGGGTCTGAAATTACGGTCCGTGCAAGGGCTTGAGTATTGCTCAACTCGAAATGTCTGAATCCGCTGTTTTGAAGGAGTCGCCGTCAGGGTATTGGTCCAAGTGGCCGTTTACGCAAAGCTGGCCTGCAGTTGACCGAACAACAGGCTCGCGGTCCGGGTCAGGTAGGCCTGGTTCACGCACACCACATTGACCGAAAAATCGGGAACCGCCTCTTGCAACCCAAGCGTATGCAGGTAGTTGGCCATATCGGTCATGCCCGCCCAGCAGGGTCCGAGGGCACTCTCACTGACCACCATCACGGCATCGCTCTCGATCAGCATCTTCAGCGCCAGATTCATTGCGGTGCATTCGAACACCTTGGACGGGCGGCCGAGCGCACTGCCGGCGAACAGTTGATTGAACTGGGATTGGCTGTCTGCAACAGGATCGACGCTGATCCACTGGGCGTGCTGCAGTAACCGCAGCGATCTCACGTGGCGCAGCGGATGATCCTTGCGCACCGCCACGCTGCCGGGAATGCGGCACAGCGGCTGCCAGTCCAGCCCTACGGCATGGCTTGGCACTTGCGACGTCAGGGCAAAGTCCAGCAGGCCATCGCGCAGATGCTGCAGCAACTGGGCAGGGCGCATCTCCAGTACCTTCAGCGCGGCGTTTGGGTAGGTCTGCTGGAAACGCAGAAGGGTCTGTTGCAGTGGCGGCAGCAGCGCGGTGACGGGCGTCACTCCCAGGGTGACCTCGCTCACGGTCAGCCCGTTCATGTCTTCGATTTCCTGACGCGCTCGCCGCACGCTTTCCAGCGCCTGGCGAGCGTGGGTCAGCATGCGCTGGCCATGCTCGGTCAGGCTCATGCCTTTGTTGGAACGAACCAGAAGGGTAACCCCCAGTTCGTTTTCCAGTTCCTTCATCGCCCGGCTCAATGCCGACTGCGTGAGGTGCAGCACGTGCGAGGCGTCTTGCAGGCTCCCGGTTTCATGAATACAGACAAGTGCGCGCAGTTGATGCAATTTCATTGTGGGTTGATCTCCCTGACCTGTTCAGATGATCAACCGCACATCGAAGGGAAATCAAGGCGAAAACGGCAACACACGTTTGTGATGCGTCTGGTCGTACGCCTTCACGATAATCCCATAGGCTTCGTCGCCCACCGGCTCACCGTGGAGGAACGCGTCGATCTGCTGGTAGCTCACGCCATGGGCGTCTTCGTCCGGCTTGCCGGGTCGCAGTTCTTCGAGGTCGGCCGTTGGCACTTTCATCACCAGATTGTCCGGTGCCCCAAGCCGGCGGGCGATGGCACGAACCTGGTTTTTCACCAGCCCGCTGAGCGGCGCCAGGTCGCACGCCCCATCACCGAACTTGGTGAAGAACCCCATGACGGCCTCGGCGGCATGGTCCGTGCCGATCACCATGCCATTGTTGGCATTGGCGATGGTGTACTGCGCGACCATGCGGATACGTGCCTTGACGTTGCCCATGACGAAGTCACGACGGGCATCGCTCAGACCGTGCAGTTGTGCTGTCTGCTGGGCAAGGCCTTGCACGGCATCGGCGATGTTCACCGTTTCTTCGACATCCGCCTTGATGAAGCGCAACGAGGCGGCAGCGTCGTCCTCGTCGTGCTGGACGTTGTAGGGCAGGCGCACTGCGATGAATCGGTAGTCAGGGTCGCCGCTGCTCTTGCGCAGTTCCTCGATGGCCACCTGTGCCAGGCGCCCGGCCGTGAGCGAGTCGACGCCGCCGCTGATGCCCAGTACCAGAACCTTCAAGCCGGCCGTGGTCAGACACTGCTTGATGAACGCCTTGCGGCGTTCCATTTCCTGGTCGATGGCGTGGTCATCGGCGAACGGCGGGATCACGGCCAGGGCGGCTGCGATTTCGCTTTGGCGGTTGCTCATGGGCGGACTCCTTGAAGTGGGGGGCGAGCGCGATAGGGCGAAAGCTTACATCACTTCTGATGCTTCTTGACCCACGTCTCCATCTGATCGATTTCCGCCTGCTGGGCTTTGATGATGTCCTCGGCCAGCTTGCGCATCTCAGCGTCCTTGCCGTATTTCAACTCGATCCTGGCCATGTCCAGTGCGGCCTTGTGGTGGGCCAGCATGCCTTTGGCGAAAGCAACGTCGGCGTCGGTTTCCATGCCGCCTTCGTGCATGGATTTCTGCATGGTCTCCATGCTCATCATGTACTCGTGCTGCATTGGGGTCATGTCGCTGTTGCTGTGCGACATTTCGGCGGCAAAGGCTGGGGCGGCCATACAGGCCAGGAGCAGGGCAGCGGTGGTTTTCATGGTAGTGACCAATCCGAGAGTGGGTTCGAGGGGTTGACGGGTAACCGTGGGGAAGGTTCCACGTGCGGTGTTTCGGGATGTGCGAGAACAGCGTCCGCGCGCCGAGCACAAAAAAGCCCGCTTCACGTTACCGTGAGGCGGGCTTCAGGGTCTAGCCGCCGCTTACTGGCATAATACTTATAGGAATCTACGTATACATTCGTCTTGCCCAACGCTGGCGGGGGTTTGACCAGATAATTTTTCAGAATTTTTTGCGAAAACGTATACATTTGGTGTTTTCAGCTTCATTTTGAAGGTCAAAGTATACGTTTTTACAGTCCAGATTTTAACCCCCCAATTTTCTGATGTCGGACGTCCCTGACCAATCTACGAGCAGGCCACGCTTCAATCCGGCTAAGCTAGCGCCTATCGACCAGGATCGCGATTCCACCATAATTCTTGGAAGCTCGGCCCGTCCGATTTTGGAGGCTGGGTGGGACGTCCGATCTGAATAGTTACAGGGATTGGAAAATCTACACCTACCAATGCCACCTCACCTTGTTTCAGATTGGGCAAGAACGCCGCAGCGGAACGATCCAGCTCTCCACACGCACGCTCGACCACTTCTCGGTCACGGTCATTTGTAAGGCGATGCACGAGCAACGTGCCCATCTGACTCAGCACTCCCTCTGTGATGTCTCGCGGTCGCTGAGTCACCAGGCAGATGTTAAGCCCGTATTTTCGTCCCTCTTTCGCGATGAGTTCGAACGCATCCAAGTTCTGAACGTCGTCTTCATTCCCTAATGTTTTTCCTAGGAAATTGTGAGCTTCGTCCAAGATGACGATTAGCGGGCGCTGCCTGAAAGACTCGTTGCGTGCTCGAAGCAATAACAGTCTGCCGATAGCGTTGGCGATGACTTCTCTCGCGTTGAACTCATAGCCAACTGAGCTGAGGCATATTCTGAATAGCCGCTTTTCACCGGTAATAAATTCATCCAGATGTTCAACTAAACTCGGTAGGCCCTGAGCTGGGCTAAATACGCTGCTCAACGAAGGGGAGTCCATTACGCTCATGATACGTGTCATAAGAGAGGAGCAATAAGATAGCTCGCTACTCGCAGCGCCCCATCTAGTCATATCGTTGTTATGGCCGGTCGGGTAGCAGCATTCCTCGACAATTTGCCGAACCAACATGCCCGGATCGAAGGGTAGATTTGGATTACCTACCCTGTTGGCGTTGTCGTCCCTGTTCATCGCTCGACGGAAATCAGCTTTGAGTTGACTTACTTTCGGGACATACCCTCCTGGGAAGATATCTGGAGCCAACGCTGCCAGTCTCAGGCTCTTGATGGCTTCTCTGAGTTTCGGGCCTTGGGTTTTACCAGATGGCTGAAAGAGTGCAATGAAATCAGTCTCATTGAAGCAGGTGGGTGGAATGCCTACCTCAAGTGAGCCTGTCGTGCGATGCAGCGGGTTTCCAAGATGTTGATGTGTTGAGTCCTCCCCCTCAAGCGACCGGTACTCCCCGGTAGCGTCCACAAGCACGATCTTGCAGGCATATCGACGACACTCCTCAATAAGCTTTGAAGTCGTCCAGCTTTTCCCTCCCCCAGTTGAGCCCAAGATCGCGCAATGCCGACCAAAGAGTTTTTCTGGCGTTACAGCAATCGCGAAACCGCCGTCCCCAGAAACATGTCCGAGGTTAAGCGTTACGCGGGGAGACTCTCCATTTATTCCGCTCGAAATCAATGTTGGGATTTTGGAGATAAACGAGCCCGGTGCTGAGTAAACCCGGTCTCCCAATCGTGGGTAGGAGCTGACGCCCGCAGTGACTTTCAAGGTGTGAGGGTGAACAGACCCCAGCAGGCGGATAAAGCCGATCGCGTCAATAGCATGCGTGCCAGCAAAATCTTGGGAAATCTCGGTACGCTCGCGATCAGGTAGGTTCACCTCGGTGATGCGTCCTAAGAGCACTGCCTGCTGACCCTCGATCAGAACCAGTTCCCCCACCTCACCCTTGCCATAGCGATTTTGACCGAGATATCGACCGCTGTTCTCTCCAGCATGTGCCAAGTTGATTTTGATCAACTGCGCAGCCACGCTGGTGACCACCCCGATTTTAAGCGTGCTAAGGAGTATTCCTTCTGGGGACATGATTACCTACCGATCCGTTTGACTGCGTTCGCCAAATTCTCAGCTGGCGAAGCCGTGCGTAGGTGGGGGATATGCGCGGCCAGATCGCTGAATGAACCACTAACAAAATGGACGTCGAAACCACGCTGAGCGAGATCGCGGAATTTTCCCCAGTAGGCGCTCGATCCATTATCCCCACGATTGTGGACATGGCTGATGCCACTGTAGTCGCAAAGAATCAGCTTCAGGCTAGGGTTGGATTGCAAGGCTGAATAGATCGGTTCGGAAAGGTGGTCATCGTTAAACCCGAATCCTGACACAACCAGACAGCTGTTTGGTTGACGTAAAAACTCCAGAAATCTTGAAAGCAGCTCCAAGTGGGGTTGAAGAAACGCTTGCTGGTATTTTCCTTTTGCGGGATATATCAGGCATGCGTTTTCCGGCGTCGGTCGGCTGTCCTCATAGATTTCATGACCATCACGGCTCCAGCTGACTGATCCGTGTAGCTTCAGCAGTTGAAAAATGCCTTCGGCAAACTCGTGGCTGTCTGCCTCCCGGCGCACGATGTCGTACGTGAAATGTTTGCCGTCAAACCGGCGTCTGCGGGTGTAGGAAAATCCGTCAATAATGACCATGCCCAGTTCCGACGCTGCCGTTTCAAAACACATGTCATAGTTTGTCGTAAACACCTTCAGGCGCGGGTCACGAACCCTTCTCCTAGCCAGCTTCTGGAGGAGTTCACGATATGCCGATATGTCTGAAGTGGGCAGAGTAATGAACGTTGAGCAAGCGTGTAGGATTTGCTCCTTCACGCGTGCGACAAACTCTTCGACGACTTGGTCGTCATTGAACGCCAGGTAGGCGTCGCACTGTGATAAGAAATGCTCAATGTTCGGATTATCGCGCTCGGCGTAACGGACACGCTCAGTAACCTGCTGGCCGGCAGCTGTCAGCGCATGGGTCTGCGGGTCACACATCGAGTCTTGCCATAGCTTCCACATGCTAGGCCCGCCTGGGTTACCTAGAGATGTACCGCTTCCAGCAAAAAAACCTAAGTTAGGTACCTGAAGAGCAGACGAAAACATCTCGCTAAGCCTATTCCTGTTCGAGCTGATCACATTTTCATCATCAGGCTCGACGCCCTTCAGGACTTGATAAGCCTCAGCTGTCAGCGGCATCCACTCACTAGCACCTGGTGGAAGGTATGCCTGCTGCCCTTGGTACGTGGGTGGGAGAGGAATTACAGGCAGTCGTGGTGGAGGGACAAATGGAGGTGCATCGACTGGCATAGAACACGTTCCTGTGTTGTGAAATAAAAGCCATACAGCCCCGGCCTTTCAACCGTTCCCAAGCTGCCTGCTTGATATCTGCTTGGCATCATATCGCAAGCGGACTTAGCGACGTATGGCAGATCGCCTACACCGGAGCCGAGTCAGATGGGGAGTCCATGGGGAATCAACTAGGCCCCAAATCGTCGATCACATGCAAGCTGGCGAGTGCTGATCTCGCGCTATCGCTGCCTTTGAAGTGAACCTCAACCTCCGATACCTGGATCATCAAGTCCGGTCGCTAGTCATTTGTGCAAGAGAACTGAATGTGTTTATATCTGTATATTCGGTTATCCACATATCTAGGTCGATTGCTTATGAACCTTGCACCACACACCTTCTTCAAGTGCCTGGGAGACGAAACCCGCGCTCGGATCATGCTCATGCTGTCCGCAGAGGGTGAGCTGTGCGTGTGCGAGTTGATCTGGGCACTGGACGATAACCAGTCGAAGGTTTCCAGGCACCTTGCACAGTTGCGTGCTTGCGGGTTACTCGCGGATCGCAGGCAGGGTCAGTGGGTTTACTACCGCCTACATCCCGAACTTGAACAGTGGGCGCTAGATGTTCTGAACGTCACTACACAGGCCCACCAGTCCTGGGTTAACGACCATCAAGGGCGGCTGGCTTCCATGGAAGACAGACCAGTGCGCCAAGCCTCCTGCTGCTGACCTCCTGATCTGGAACATACCCATGCTCATCGCTGCGTCGATTTTCGTAGTTACGCTCGTGCTCGTTATCTGGCAACCAAGGGGCTTAGGCGTCGGCTGGAGCGCAGCAGCGGGTGCCGTTCTGGCATTGTTGACCGGCGTGGTGAGCCTGGGGGATGTGCCGGTTGTATGGCACATCGTCTGGAACGCTACCGCGACCTTCATTGCCGTGATCATCATCAGTTTGCTGCTCGATGAAGCGGGATTCTTCAAATGGGCGGCGCTACATGTGGCTTGCTGGGGTCAGGGCAAAGGCGGACGCCTGTTTGCGCTGATGATCCTGCTCGGTGCAGCCGTCTCAGCACTGTTCGCCAATGATGGAGCCGCACTGATTCTGACCCCGATCGTCATCGCGATGCTGACGGCGCTGCGCTTTAGTCCAGCATCGACTTTAGCGTTCGTGATGGCCGCAGGCTTTATCGCGGATACCGCCAGTCTGCCCATGGTGGTGTCCAATCTGGTCAACATCGTTTCGGCAGACTTTTTTGGCGTGGGTTTCGGTAAGTATGCATCGGTGATGTGGCCAGTGAACCTGGTGGCGGTGGCAGCGACGCTATTCATGCTCTGGATGTTCTATCGCAAGGACATTCCCGCCCAGTACGACGCGGGTCAGCTTGAGGCTCCAGAGTCGGTAATTCGTGATCGGGCGACCTTCATTGCTGGCTGGTGGGTACTTGGCCTGCTGCTGATTGGTCTGTTCGCACTGGAGCCGCTAGGTATCCCCATCAGCGCCGTTGCTGCTGCGTGTGCGATGATCCTGCTGGTCATCGCAGGTAAAGGCCACATCATCTCCACAAGAAAGGTCATCAAGCACGCGCCCTGGCAAATTGTCGTGTTTTCGCTGGGCATGTATCTGGTGGTCTATGGCCTGCGTAATGCCGGCCTAACCGACTCGCTCTCGGGGCTGCTGAACATATTTGCCGAGCATGGCCTATGGGCCGCTACCTTGGGCACCGGTATCACCGCTGCGCTGTTGTCTTCGATCATGAACAACATGCCGAGTGTGCTTATCGGCGCTCTGTCCATTCAGGGCAGCGACGCTACGGGACTGGTACGTGAGGCCATGATCTACGCCAACGTCATCGGTTGCGATCTTGGCCCCAAGATCACGCCCATCGGAAGTCTGGCCACGTTGCTGTGGCTGCATGTGCTGTCGCAGAAAAATATCCGCATCACCTGGGGCTACTACTTCAAAGTCGGCAGCATCCTCACCCTTCCTATCTTGCTGGTAACGCTGATGGCACTGGCGTTACGGCTGAGCATCCCTGTCTAGGAGAAACCCATGAAAGTACTATTTATGTGTACGGCAAACAGCTGCCGGAGCGTTCTCTCGGAGGGGGTGTTCAACCACGTGGCCCCGAGCGGTTTTACTGCCCTCAGTTCGGGGAGCTTCCCAAGCGGGCACCTGAACCTGCGTGCCGTGAGCACGCTGCAAGCGCTCGGTATCGGCACCACAGATCTCTACAGCAAAGGCTCAGAGGTTTTTTCGAACTCACCACCGGATGTGGTGATCACCGTGTGTGACAAGGCTGGAGGCGAACCCTGCCCGGTCTATTTCGGGCCTGCTGTCAAAAGCCACTGGGGTCTTGCCGATCCTTCCGATGTTGAAGGAACAGACAGCGAAATCCAGGCCGCATTTGACGCAACCGTAGTCCTGATTAAAAAGCGTTTCGAGGCATTCTTCAGTCTGGATCATTCGACGCTTACACCGCAGGAATTGAAGCGCGAACTAGATCGAATAGGTGAACTGTAATGGACGAATTGTCCACGGATATTGGTCCGGATCTTCCAAATCTGGATCTGTCACTGGTTGATATCCCCTCAATGGATCTGCTTCAGGGCCACGATCACCTGGCCCACAAGCCACGTATTTTGTTGTTGTATGGTTCGACCCGTGAGCGCTCTTTCAGCAGGCTACTGACCCAAGAGGCAGCGCGCATCCTGAACCTAATCGGAGCCGAAGCCGTCATCTTTGATCCCTCGGGTCTACCTCTCCCCGACGACGCTCCGGAAGACCATCCAAAGGTCAAAGAGCTGCGGGATCTGGTTCTATGGTCAGAGGGACAGGTGTGGTGTTCGCCAGAGCGTCACGGTGCAATGTCTGCTGTATTCAAAGCCCAGATCGACTGGATTCCGCTCACCATGGGCGCTGTCCGGCCCACTCAGGGCAAGACGCTGGCCGTCATGCAGGTTTGCGGTGGATCACAGTCCTTCAACACGGTAAACCAGCTGCGGACCCTCGGGCGCTGGATGCGGATGATCACCATTCCAAACCAGTCGTCAGTACCCAAAGCCTTCCTGGAGTTCGACGACGCAGGGCGTATGAAGCCATCTGCCTACTACGACCGTGTGGTGGACGTGCTGGAGGAACTGATGAAGTTCACGCTGATGGTTCGGGGCCGGGAAACGTATCTGGTAGACCGCTACTCGGAGCGCAAGGAAAGCGCCGAGGCACTCTCGAAACGAGTCAATCAAAGATCGATTTGAGCCACCAATAGGATAGAGATGAGCAACACGACAGTAAGGATTGCGCAGATTTCGGACGCTCAAGCCATCCAGGCAATTTACGCACCGATGGTAGAACGCACCGCGATTTCGTTTGAGCTTGAGCCCCCTACCGTCGAAGAAATGGCCAAGCGGATTGGGTCGACTTTGCCTACCTACCCGTATCTGGTAGCGGAGCGAGACTGCCAGGTCATCGGCTATGCATATGCCAGTCAGCACCGGGCTCGGGAGGCATATCGCTGGTCGGTCGACGTTACCGTCTATATATCGCCAGAAGCGCACCGTAGTGGCGTCGGTCGGGCACTGTATGACGTGTTGCTGCCGACATTGAAGAGGCAAGGTTTTCACGCAGCCTACGCCGGGATCGCGCTGCCCAACGACGGCAGTATTGGGTTGCACGAAGCGCTGGGCTTCGCTCACATCGGTACGTATCCAGAAGTGGGATTCAAGCATGGCGCCTGGCATGACGTCGGGTATTGGCGAATTGCGCTGGATGTGAGGAGTCCCCCAAAACCGCTCGTGTCTTTCACCAAAAGCAGTCCGAAACATTAAATGGGCGCCCTTCCTGATCGACCAGCGCGGTCATCGGAAAGTCGTCTAATTCGGTGAAAGATCTGATGGGGAAAGTGAGCAATGTATACGATTCCGACCTATGAGCTAGATAGGGCGGCAAGTATAGAGAGGGTATACGAGGAGTGGACGCTCCAACCCCTTGTATCTATTGGGGTTGGAGATTTAGCTAAGTATACGTTTAAAGCTTATGAACCCTACTGACAGGCTTCGCAATCCGGCTCGTCGATTGCACAGGCCTTTGGCACGGGTGCCGGGCCGGCTGGCGCGGCCTGCATCGGCGCGCTGTTGCCGCCACTCGACACTGCATTGAGGTTGCTGGTGCTGATGGTCGACTTCTCGGTACTGGTCGCGGCCAGGGCACGGAGGTAGTAGGTGGTCTTCAGACCACGGTACCAGGCCATGCGGTAGGTCACGTCGAGCTTCTTGCCCGAAGCGCCGGCGATGTACAGGTTCAGCGACTGGGCCTGGTCGATCCACTTCTGGCGACGGCTGGCTGCGTCGACGATCCACTTGGTGTCCACTTCGAACGCGGTCGCATAGAGGTCTTTCAATTCCTGCGGGATGCGTTCGATCTGCTGTACCGAGCCGTCGTAGTACTTCAGGTCGTTGATCATGACCGAGTCCCACAGGCCGCGCTCTTTCAGGTCGCGAACCAGGTAGGGGTTGATCACGGTGAACTCGCCCGACAGGTTCGATTTCACGTACAGGTTCTGGTAGGTCGGCTCGATCGACTGCGACACGCCGGTGATGTTGGCGATGGTCGCGGTCGGCGCGATGGCCATGATGTTCGAGTTGCGAATGCCTTTCTGCACGCGCGCACGTACCGGCGCCCAGTCCAGCGATTCGTTGAGGTCGACATCGATGTACTTCTGGCCACGGGCCTCGATCAGGATCTGTTGCGAATCCAGCGGCAGGATGCCCTTGGACCACAGCGAGCCCTGGAACGTCTCGTAGGCGCCACGCTCGTCGGCCAGGTCGCACGACGCCTGGATAGCGTAGTAGCTGACCGCTTCCATCGACTTGTCGGCGAACTCGACGGCGGCATCGGAACCGTACGGGATGTGCTGTTTGTACAGCGCATCCTGGAAGCCCATGATGCCCAGGCCGACCGGGCGGTGCTTGAAGTTGGAGTTGCGCGCCTGCGGCACCGAGTAGTAGTTGATGTCGATCACGTTGTCGAGCATGCGCACGGCGGTGTTGATGGTGCGCTCGAGCTTGGCGGTGTCCAGCTTGCCGTCGGCAATGTGGTTCGGCAGGTTGATCGAGCCCAGGTTGCAGACCGCGATCTCGTCCTTGTTGGTGTTCAGGGTGATCTCGGTGCACAGGTTCGAGCTGTGGACCACGCCCACGTGCTGCTGCGGCGAGCGCAGGTTGCACGGGTCCTTGAAGGTCAGCCATGGGTGGCCGGTTTCGAACAGCATCGACAGCATCTTGCGCCACAGGTCTTTGGCCTGGACGGTCTTGAATACCTTGATCTTGTTGTACTCGGTCAGCGCTTCGTAGTACTCGTAGCGCTCCTCGAAGGCCTTGCCGGTCAGGTCGTGCAGGTCCGGCACTTCGTTGGGCGAGAACAGGGTCCACTTGCCGTCGTCGAAGACGCGCTTCATGAACAGGTCGGGGATCCAGTTGGCGGTGTTCATGTCGTGGGTACGACGACGGTCATCACCGGTGTTCTTGCGCAGCTCGATGAACTCTTCGATGTCCAGGTGCCAGGTTTCCAGGTACGCGCAGACCGCGCCCTTGCGCTTGCCGCCCTGGTTCACTGCCACGGCGGTGTCGTTGACGACCTTCAGGAAAGGTACGACGCCTTGGGATTTACCGTTGGTGCCCTTGATGTACGAGCCCAGCGCGCGCACTGGCGTCCAGTCGTTGCCCAGGCCGCCGGCGAATTTGGACAGCATGGCGTTGTCGTGGATCGCGCCGTAGATGCCCGACAGGTCGTCCGGTACGGTGGTCAGGTAGCAGCTCGACAGCTGCGGACGCAGGGTGCCGGCGTTGAACAGGGTCGGGGTCGAGGCCATGTAGTCGAAGGACGACAACAGGTTGTAGAACTCGATCGCACGGTCTTCCTTGTTCTTCTCTTCGATCGCCAGGCCCATGGCCACGCGCATGAAGAAGATCTGCGGCAGTTCGAAACGCACGCCATCCTTGTGGATGAAGTAGCGGTCGTACAAGGTCTGCAGGCCCAGGTAGGTGAATTGCTGATCGCGCTCGTGGTTGATCGCCCGGCCCAGTTTTTCCAGGTCGAAGGTGGCCAGCACGGGGTTCAGCAGTTCGAACTCGATACCCTTGGCGATGTAGGAGGGCAGCGCTTTGGCGTACAGGTCGACCATCTCGTGGTGCGTGGCGCTTTCAGCCACTTCCAGGAAGCTCAGGCCTTCGGCGCGCAAGGTGTCCATCAGCAGGCGGGCGGTGACGAACGAGTAGTTCGGCTCGCGCTCGACCAGGGTGCGCGAGGTCATCACCAGGGCGGTGTTGACGTCGGTGAGGGCCACGCCGTCGTACAGGTTTTTCAGGGTTTCTTTCTGGATCAGGCCACCGTCGACTTCGGCCAGGCCTTCGCAGGCTTCGTTGATGATGGTGTTCAGGCGGCCCATGTCCAGCGGCGCCAGGCTGCCGTCGGCCTTGGTGATGCGGATGCTGGGGTGCGCTTCGACCGGTGCATCGGCCGGAGTGCGGGTGGCGCGCTCCTTGGAGCGCTCGTTGCGGTAGATCACGTAGTCGCGCGCGACCTTCTGCTCGCCGGCGCGCATCAGGGCCAGTTCGACCTGGTCCTGGATCTCTTCGATGTGGATGGTGCCACCCGATGGCATGCGCCGCTTGAAGGTGGCGGTGACCTGTTCGGTCAGGCGCGCGACGGTGTCGTGGATGCGCGACGAGGCGGCGGCGTTGCCGCCTTCAACTGCAAGGAACGCCTTGGTGATGGCCACGGTGATCTTGTCGTCGGTGTAGCCGACCACGGTACCGTTGCGCTTGATCACGCGCAGTTGGCCTGGAGCGGTCGCGGCCAGATCCAGATTGGCATCGTTGGCCTGCGGCGCCTTGGCCGGCGAGTTCTCGCGAGTTGTGTCGGTTTGCATGGGGTGAGTATCTCCACGTTCAAAAATTTGAGCGGACGCCAATCGTTGGGTCCGTCACCGAAAAGCTGTCCGCGGAAGGCCGAGGCCTTCAGCCGGGTGTAGGAAAGAGCGGAAAATGCGGCCGTCCGCAGGTAGCGGCAGGCGGAGAATTCGTGGGCGAAAAAACTCGGGGAAAGCACGCTGCAAGGGCTTGAGTTCTTGCTTTGACTTGTGCTTGGTTTTTCAGGCGAAACCCTACATGTAGTGGTTTTGCGCGCCGGGGATACAAGATAATGCGGTCTGGAGGTCATTGCAAGGTGCCAGACTGTGGATAACATGTGGGTATTGTGTGGGTGACGGCGCTAGCCCGCGCCGTGTCTGGACTGGAGGCAAATGACCGTTTGTCCCCAGACTTTTGGTGAACCTCGCCACAGGCCCACTGGACAACTGACGCTCACCGGGCTTGGCAAGCGACGCTGTCACTTCATGGCTCGACAGGGCGGCGACATGCCGCCCTGCGAGCAGTGTCCGCCGGGCTAGCGGCGGTAGGGATCAAGCCTCGGCAGCGCGCATCGCCAGCACCTCCTCGGCCGTGTCGTTCTCGTCTTCGCTGATGCTGTACCAAGGGGTATGGCGCTGGCGGCGCAACCAGCCGGCCGCAGTCCAGGTCTCCGTCGGCCGTCCCAGGGCGTCATAGCGCTGCAGATCATGGTAGCTGTGCTCGGCATCGCGATGGCTGGCGTCATCGATATAGCGATCACTGTTGGCGAAGTACGGACGGTACACACGAATCACCTGTCCCTTGGTGTCGTACTCCACGCGCTGGCTGACCCGCCAGCGTGGATCGGCATGGGCATCCTCGGCCAGCAGCATGCCGTCACCGTCCACCTGGTGGGCCATGCCGGGCTCGACCCGCTGCTTGCTTTGCAGGTTGCGCCCGAAGCCGTCGAAGCTCTCGATGCTCATGCGTACCTGGCGCTCGGGGTCGCCGGGGTAGCGATCGGCCTGGAACGCCGCCACGCGAACCGGCTGGCGAGGATAGCTGGCCAGTGGCGCCAGAGTCTCGGCGACCGCGTCGGCCAACAGGCCCTGCTGCCATCCCTTGCGAGCCGAGGCACGCAACTGCCCACTCAGGGTCACGCGACCGGCCATTACCTGCTCGCCCAGCGCGTAGCTGTCGGTCACACCAACGGCGGGCACCTCGCCCATCCAGGCATCGCCTTCATGGGTATAGGCCATGGCCCAGTCACCCAGGCCAGCGGCGTCGTCGGCAATCGCTTCGGCAATACTGCCGGCCATGGTCTGGCCCTGCAACGGTGCAAAGCCCACCGGCTCGCCCATCTCGGTGCCGAAGAAGCTGCTCAGCGACAAGCGTCCGAAGGCGTCATAGCTGGCTTGCTGGCGATTGTCGTTGGGGTCGACCACGTCCACCGGCTGCAAGTGCCGGTAGTCATACCGTGCCTGGGTAGTGCAGCCATCGGCGGCGATTACCTTCACTGGCAGCAACTGGTAGGCATCGTACTGCACGCGTGTTTCACCCATCGCGGGGCTCTGCCGGTAGGCCTGGACCTTGTAGAACGCCTGGGCGTCGCCGTAGGTGGCATACCCCTGGCGCACCGACCACAGCACGCGGTCCGGCTCCTCGGGCAGGAATGCCGGCATGGGTTGATAACCCAGTTCCACCAGCTTGGCGTCCAGCGCCTGCGGTTCCAATACCTCTTCATAGGCTTGCAGCGCTGCTTCATCCAGCTCGGCCGCCTCGGCGAAGTCGGCCAGGGCGAGGAAACTGGCGCTGCCGTCACTGCACCCTTGATAGCGTTGCATGCTCAAGGCGGTCAGGGTCCTGGGCGCGGTGTTGCCCAACAGCCCATCGTCACGCAACAGCGCTTCGTAGCCGAGCTGGTCCAGTGTCACGTCGGCCTTGGGCAACGACCAGGCGTTGCCACGTGCCCGGTAGGGCAGGTGCAAGCGCCAGTGCTGTGGGTCATCGGCCAGATGAATGGCTTGGGTACGGCTTTCGCTGAAGTAATAGCGATGCTGGGCCGGGTCGAACGCATCTCGCCACCAGGTCTGCTCGTGTTCGTCGCTGTAGGGTGGGGCGTCGATCTCGTGCTTGCGCCGGGCATAGGCGATGCTGACTGCGTGAGTCACTGCACCGAACGCATCGGCGCGCAATTGCACGCTGTGGCTGCATTGCGGGTCGTCGGCGATGCGCTCGTACTGATAGCTCAGAGTTTCCAGGGTGATGGGCAGCAGGGTGGCGTAACGCTGCCGCGCGCTGCGCGGTTGCAGCAGGCGCAGGGCAGGGCGCTGTACCTGCACCGAATAAGGCACCGCCGCACAGGCTTGACCGTCCAGGCCGAACACTTCGGTGCGCAGCACCTGACCGCTGAGCGCACAGGCCATGTCGTGGCGCAAGCCTTCGTCCTGTTCGGTGACGATGCTGTCATTGCCGGTTTGGGCATCGTGGCGCAGCAGCAGAATCGGGCCCAGTGTCCGTGCCTGCGGATCATGCTCGACGGTGCCATGCAGGACTTCATCCACTGCTCGGCCGGTGTGGTACCAGGTCTTGGTCAGCAGCACTGGCGAGGTTGGCTCGGCACTCGCCGACGGCGCTTCGGAGTCCGTGGCGATTACCAGGCCGAAGCCACGCATCTCGCGCTCACGGCCATCGTAATGACCTCGGCGATACTGCACGCGCTGGCTCAAGGTATTGCCGGTGATCTCGTCGTGCTGGGTCTGGCCCACCACCACGTGCACCGGAAACGGCAGTTCGGCAACCGGTGTGAGCCCTGCGGCCAGCTGTTCGGCTTTTTCATCCAGCCATTCCTGAGCCGAACTGCGGTAGCAGGCCTGGGTGTCGGCGCCCATGTTGTTGTTCGACCCCACCAGCAGGTAGGGCTTGCGACCTGAATTGAAGTCCAGCTGCCAATGCTGCCCCGGCAGGTGCGGTACGCTGAGCACCAGGCTCGAACAGCCCAGCCCTTGCAGGTCGGCGACACTGACCTGCCAGCTGTTGTCGTAGCGCAGGCCTTGGGGCCAGGCCTGCAGCACCGGTTCGGCAAAGCCATTGCCGCTCTGGTTCAGGAATACCTGCGCATGCTCGCTGTTCAGGTAGATCAGGTCGGCGGCGCCGGAGCCATCCAGGTCAGCCAGGCGTACCCGCGACGCATCGAACTCACCGAAGGCAAACGGCAGGCTGGCCATCTTGAAGCTTTTGCCGAACATGCCGCGGCCCAGGTTCGGCCAGCAGCGCAGCTCGTCATGGCGGATGCGGATCAAGTGCTGCTGGCCACTGCCCAGCACGTCGCTGAACGCCACCAACTCATGCTGGCTGTTGCTGGCCAATGGCAGCGCGTCGTCGGCGTGGGCAACGTCACGGGGCAAGGCAAAGCCTTTGTCGCGCGCGCTGGGGTACAGCCGCACGCTGCGGCTGCCGATCATCGCGAAATCACGCAGGCCATCGCCGACAAGGTCGGTCATTTGCCCCTCGGCGCTGAAGAACTCCAGTGGAAAGGCATCGAACGGATGGAAACCGGACCACGCTCGATCGTTGCCCAAGGTGAAGAAACCGCTGTACCCGGGCTGGGCGACGATCCAATCCAGACGGCCGTCGCCGGTCAGGTCGCTGAGGAACTGGCGAGCGGGCTTGCGCGCGTCCGCGACCGGTTGCCTGGGCAATTGCTGCCAAGGTGCGTAGGCCACGGCATCAGGGTCGGCCGAGTCATCGCCGCGCACCGGTTCGCGGTAGCGCCAACTGTCGTCCTGGCGGTAGAGCACGCCAGGCAGGCCTTCGCCGTACAGGTCAACCAACTGATAGGTCTGGCCATCGTCGAGGCCCGGCATCGCTTCGAACTCGCGGTAACGCGCGTCTTCGAAGCGGAAATGCTCGTAGCGAAATTCCAGCGGCGGCTGTTCGACCATCTCGGTGCCTTCACAGGCCTGAGCGATGGCGGCCGTGAGCAGGCTGTAACCGTGACACTGGCGATATTCCAGCCACAAGCGGTTGACCAGCACGGGCGCGCTGCCCAGTTCGTCGAACCGATGGAACATCAGCACCTGATGGCACCGCCGCAAGCTGCGCAGTTCGAAACCGTAGGCAAAGTTGGCGATGGGGTCGGGCCGCAGCGGCCAGGGCTGGCTGGCGGCGTAGGTCGGTACGCTGCCCTGCTCGATGGCGCGTTCGCCATAGTCCAGCACCAGGTCGAAATGCCAATGCTCGGGCAGGCTCGCTTCATCCCACAAATACAGCGGTGCATGGGCGGTGAAGTTGCCATAGCGCACGCGGCTCAGGTAGCGCTGGGCGCTGTGGTCGCGTTCATCGCCTTCAGGCAGGCCAACGCCGTCTTCGGCGCGGTACTCGTAGACGACGTGATCGCCGGTGGGCGTTACCGATTCCTCCAGCAGCCATTCGCCCACCTGCTGCGGCGCGTGGGCTGGGAAGACGCGCGCACTGGCGCGCTTGCCGTACAGGTGCAGGCCGCCATCGCTGCCATGGACCAGCCAGAACCCGGCGTCGGCATCGTCCAGCTGCCAATGCTCGATACGCGCGAAGCTGCCTTCCACTCTGGGGCAGTGGCGAGTCACTCGGTAACTGGCCCCCAGCGCCTGGCCGCGAAAGGTATGGACGGTGGTGCTGACGATGACGCCTTGGGCGTCGCGCTGTGGCAGCAGGACATCGCCGCCCGGGCCGACCATTTCGTCGTCGACGGTGTACGCCGGTACGCCTTTTTGCGTGCGCCGGGCGATGCTCTGGCGGCTCAGCCCCCAGCCCATGCCGCAGGGGCCGTTACCGGCGCCGCTGCTGTAGCTCAAGCCCAGTTGTGGGGTGGCGCCGCGGCCAGGTGAGAGTGGCAGCGCGATGCTGAACGAGGCAGCGCCGCTGGCGCCCACCGAGCCCCAGCCCTTGCCGATGCTCTGGATGGCGCCGCCGCCTTTGGGAAGTGAAGGCGTGTTGATCGCCAGTGGGGTGTCGTGGTGTGTATTCATGAGTAGGTATCACTGAAGATGGGATAGAGACCGAGCGCGTGGCCCGGTCCTTTGAATGATGAGTCGCCTTGTTTGCGAGCCTTCTGCCCGCGAAAGCGACCGCCCGAACTACGCGGACTTCGCCGTGTAGCTAACCCGCACGATCACATCGCTTAACGCCGCCAACAGCTCAGGCGTGGAGCGGGTGAAACGCAGGTTCCAGGTCGACACCGCCCCTGTGCCCTCGAACGGCAGGTAGCGCTCGTCGTCGAAGTTCAGGGTGAACATGCCGTCGTCGTCGACGCCGCTGGACAGGGCGATCTGTTGGCTGGCGCGCATGTTTTCCCAAACGTTGGCACCCACCGTGTCGGCCATTTCCACCTTGCTGTAGGTTTGCGTAAGGACGGCCGCCAGGTCCTCGTAAGGGCCCAGCACCGCTGGCAAGGTCACGCTGACGCGCTTGATGCGGCGCAGGTACTGGCCGGGGTAGTCGTTGTCGAAGAGGCCCTGTTCCAGCTTGATTTCCAGCCCACCGGTCTTGCCCAGGTCCTCGACGATGGTCGCCCACGGCTTGGCCTCGGTTTCCTGCAGACGGCGCACCGACACGGTCTTGGTGATCTCCAGCGAGCGCGCATTGCGTTGCAGGTAGGCCGCTTCCATCTTCATCAGGTTGAGCTTGAGCGACTCACCGGCGGTAAGGCCGCGGTAGCTGTCCTTCCAGGCACCCGGCTGAATGAAACGGGTCTTCAAGTCGGCGATCTCGTACTGCCAGCACGCTTCGGCGGCCAGGCACAGCGACAACGTGGTGTCGTAGGCCTGGTAGTAGAAGGTGGCGAACTGGCCGTTGAGCCATTGGTAGAGCTGGGCATTGGTGAAGCGCTTGTTGAGGAACTGATAGGTGGTGGCCGCTTGGTCAACCATCAGCTCGGTCTGCCGTAACTGCTCGGCGGTGACCTTGGCCTGCTCGTCGTGCACCGCCAGCTGCGCATCGATCTGCTCGATCTCGCGTTTGGCCTGGTCTTCGGCGTGCATCCATTCCTGATGGCGACGACGGTATTGCTCGGTGCGGTCCAGGGCTTCAGCCGCGCCATGGAAAGCGGTGGCCATGCCTTGGGCCACGGCAGTGGCAATGCCGGTGACGCCTTCCAGGCGCCAGCCGCCGGTGGTGGCGCCGACGATTGCGCCACCGGCCATGCCGGCGATCACGCCGCCCACTGCACCGACCTGGTTGGGCGCTACCTTGAGGCCCTCGCCAATGGCCTGGGAGACGAAGCCCACCCCTTCGGCGACTCGACCTTGCAGATGCAGGGCGCCGGCAGATACTTCCCCGGCGCTCACGACTTCAGAAGCCAGGGTGGCGTAATGGCTCAAACGGTTTTCAGCGATC
Source organism: Pseudomonas sp. CFBP 13727 (assembly GCF_014841915.1). NCBI lineage: Bacteria > Pseudomonadati > Pseudomonadota > Gammaproteobacteria > Pseudomonadales > Pseudomonadaceae > Pseudomonas > Pseudomonas sp. CFBP 13727. The sequence goes on along the minus strand of NZ_JACYUT010000001.1, from coordinate 1,277,352 downwards.
GCACGGCTGGCCAACAGCGCCTTGCGGCCTTCGGCCTCCACACCCTGAACCAGCTGCTGCAGGACGATGGCCTGCTTGGCCATGTCCCAGGCTTGCTGCTGTTGCATTTCCTGCAGTTGGGCATTGTCCTTGCGTTCGAGCAACGAGAGCAGGGTGCTGCCGAACTGGATCAGGTTTTCTACCGCAGCGCTGGCACGGTTGTGCATGACGCTGAAGCGGTAGTGCGGGATTTCCTGGCCGAGCAATCGACCGCTACCGCCCCCGGCGGCTGCGGAGCCGAACGCCGACATCAGCGCGCGTGGGTCCAGCGGTGCGGCGAACAGTGGCAACTGCAGCGGCTTGCCGTCCAGGGTGCGGTTATGCCGCAGGTTGCGCAGCCGCGCTTCGGCGGTGTCCCAGTTCTGCACCAGTTCGCGGTTCAGGGCCACGCGGAAATGCGGGCTGTCGAGTTCGGCCAGCGATGGGTCGACCGCAAAAGGCATGAGCGCCAGCGGCGGCTGCTGGAAGATGATAAGTGACCGACCGTCGTTCTCGGCGGCACTTTCGGCGACCAGGCGCTCCTGCTCGATCAAACGTTGCTCGAACGCGCGCAGCCCGCCACTGACCGAATCCGACAGCTTTTTCAGCGTCAGCGGCTTCCAGCCACTGACCAGGCGCTTGTCCGGACGCGGGCCCAACAGGTCCAGCACGCGCACATACCAAAGCTTGGCTTCGTTCAACGCATCCGGCGTCAACTGGCGATACGCCGCATCGCCGCGGTCCAGCAGGTTGCGAACGAAGTGGCTGTACACCGCCTTGCGGTAGTGCACCGGGTTGTCGCTGGCGATGCCGTCCGGATCGATCGGCGCGCGGGTGGCACGCTCGCGGCTCAGGTCGTCCACCAGCGGGCGCACGTTCCAGTAGTCGGGACGGCCGCTGCTGTCGGCGCGTCGGCTCGGGTCGAAGATGAAGCTGAGCCAGTGCTCGGCTTCGCTGAACTGTTGCTCGGTGTTCAGGCGGTGGCTGATAAGGAACGGCAGGTGGAAGAACAGCTCCCAGAAGTACAGGCCGTTGGCGCCTTTGAAGTCCATGAAGGGGTCTGCCGAGCCGTTGCCTAGCCCAGGCTCGGGCAGGCATTGGGTTTCCCAGGACAACAGGTTTTCCAAGGCAACGTTGGCGCGCTCGATCAGGTTGCGGGCGAACAGGGTGTTCATGCGGATGGGTTGTCGGTTGGCGTTGTCGTTGTCGTTCTTGGCAATTGTTGAGTTGGCGAAGTCTATGTACTCAACGGTGCCCAACGTTGGGTTGGTATGCCGAGAAATCTTTGGAGCGCGCAGGCTGTCTCCGGAACCAATCGCCTGAAGTTCGATTTTTGTAGCTTTGCAGCAGTGCCCCAGGCTTCTGGTAACGCCAACACCACGCTGGGTTACATAGACGCCGTGAATGACGGTGAAGGTTGTGTCCGGGAAGTTGGCTGACCAATCAGGCCGCAGTGTCTCCGGATTGATGGCGATATCGATGCTCTGGTTATGCTGGCCGGGTAACAACTCGGAAGTCGCTGTCGGCGCAACTTTCAGATTAGTCTTTTGCGTCATGCTGGGCGGTGTTGGCGTAGTAACCGACGTTGCTCGGGCGAGAAATTGCTGATAGTTCTGAGTGAGGGTGTTGGGTAAAGCGTTGAGAAGACCCTGATGGAAAAAAACGCCACTGCTCGTATGCGTGATAGTCAGGCCGAGCCCTGGTGGAATGGCTGGATCTGAACCGGTGAGGCGGTCAAAGGCTGCCCGCGTCAACCGCTTGCCTGCTAGGCTGGCGGTACCGGACGAAGCGTTCAGCGTCAGGTTTGAGCCTGTACTATTTTTCAGGAATGGAGTAAATGTACCCTCACGACTTTTGTAAAATGTGTAATCGAAATTCTGCTTGAAAGCGTCATATGTAGCTCGAAATGTGGACCTTGCGTCCAGGATAATGTCGCTCGTTGCATCTGTCGGTTTGAGTCCGATCAACGATAAACTAAAGCCAGTGTTTGTACACTCGATATTGAACTCTTGTTCGGATGTGAACGCGGTGGCCACGTGTGATGAAAAGCTGAGCCTGTTGGTCGTGGCGTTGAACGTCACCTGGCGGTTTACCGAACTATTCCCCACCCTGTCCTGCCACCCAAGATAGTTCCAGCCTTGAACTTCAGAACTATTGGGATGGGGGGAAGTGGTGCTTACAGACTTGATGGATATGACGCCCGCTGTTACCGGAAACTGAAAACGCCCGGCATTGGCGTTGGCGAACAATCGTCCCGCTCGCAGTACCATCAACCTGTAGATGCCGGTGTCGGAGGTGTCGTCATCAACCATCCCGCGCTCAGGAAATAGCGCCGTGGTCACGAAGTTTTTGTCTAGCTTCAGACTCTTCAGGCACTTGTAGGTGTCGCGGGTACCGTCGTTGTTTGCGCCGGTCGAATAACCTTTGTGCATCAGCATCAATAGGCCTTCAGGATTTGTCGACTTATCCACTACCGCAACTGTGTGTACGTCCAGCATAGCGGCTGATCCCGGGTCAACGTCAACATCCATGTAGCACTGCGGTGCGCTCCAACTGTCATCGTATTTCTTGTAGGTGAGGTTCAGGCGCAGCTTCGCCGACATTTTTGGTTTGCTGCTGGTTAATGAGCGATGGGGATACTTGCCATCTTCGGGCGGCGTGGCCTCAAGGTCACCGCTGCCGCCGGGCTCTACACTTTCAACGTACTCAACCCACACCACGAACAACCGGTTATTGAAGTAAACCGGGCGAATGGTGTGTTCGATGGCAGTATCGGAGATGGGCAGGTTGGCCCGTTTCCAGTCCGACCAAGCCCCTGGGTTCGGATTGTCCACCTTCGGCCCTTGAGTACCACTGACGTAGGTACGTTCGGCCATGTTCACCGAGCGCCAGTAGTAGGCGCCCTCGGCGCGGGACTTGCCGATGAAGTAGTAGGTGGACTCCTTGAAGTCGGTGCCGGCGATGTAACCGTTGATGATGCTCAGATTGGCCACTTCCTCGAAGCTGGCCAAGTAGTTCTGCACCGCCTCCTGAGTAGTGTCCAAACTGATGCGGTTCTGATTGATGTCGTTCTCGAGCTGCTGGAAATAGCTGGATTTCTTCATCCGCAGCGAGGGGTCGATGTACAGCGAGGGGTACCAGGCCAACTGTTGGTTGGCCGCCCACAGTGGGTACTGACTACGCTGGTCGCGCCATTCGCCGAGCAGCGCTTCGCTGAAGCGTACGTCGTTGTAACCCGGCTCCATGCCCAGCAGCGCGCCGTTGATGTACTGCTGCAGACTGGCGATGGCACTGGCTACGGGGCTGGTTTCCACGGCCTGGGTGACCTGGGTGTCCAGCAGCAGGTATTCGTACAGGTCGTTTTCGGTTTTCAGTTTATTGGCCAGGCCAAGGTCGGCCAGAGTGGCGTCGTTGGGCACGACTTCGCCCAGGTAGTAGGCGACGAGGGCGTCGCGAAAGCTTTCGTTGAGTGTGGCTGCGATGGTCATGCAGGTATTCCTTTGGATGAGTAATGGAGGGGCGCCAGTGCTGACCCCTTCGCGGGCTGAGCCCTCTGCCCGCGAAGGGGCCGGCCTGGACACCCAGTGAATCAGCGGTTTACAGCCGCCATGGCCGCCTGGCCCACCGCTTGCCAGTCAGCTTCGGGGCTGTCGGCATGCAGGGAGCAGGCTTTGAGCAGGGTCGCGGCGTTGAGGCCGGTTTCCAGCGAAAGGGCCTGTGCGCGGCGCACCCAGTCGATATGGGCAACGCTCTTGGCGGTTTGCTGAGGCAGCAGCGCGGTGAGCACCGCCACCTCGCTTTCGCTCCAGCCCAGCAAGGCGGCGAGGGCGGCGTTGCAGGTTTGCGACTGGACCGCCAGTTGGCGTTTGCCGGGGCGTTTGGAGACCTGTGCATTGGCCTGCCGCAAGTAGCCGAGCAGGCGCTCTTCTGGCTGGCCCAGGGTGTTGAACAGGCTGTCGTAGGCTTTGAGCAGGTGCAGGGTGTTCAAGGACAACGGCCACAGGCTTTCGCACCCCAGCCACGCCGGGTTGACGACGAAGCTGCGCAATGCGGCGGCGCCGACATTGGCCCAGCTGACAGCGCGTGCGCAGGTGCCGATCTGGCGCAGGTCGGCCAGAACCGTACTCACTTTGGCGGCATCGGGCTCGGCGTCCATCGGCCAGGCCTGGAGGGTGCGCTCGAGCAGGCGGTAAGGTGAAACATCGGCGCAGTGAGCGACCCATACCGCCAATTCCGGCAGGAGCGTGGTGTGTTCCTGCAGCAGGCCTTCGACCAAGCGCTGTTGGCGGGCCCAGGCGTCGAGCAAGAAAGCAGTAAGCCGGGTTTCAGCGGCAGCCACGTCGTCACTCCCCAGACCCAGGGTTGCGATCAAGGCGCGGACCTGCGCGGCCAGTTGCGCGTGATCACTGCCTGCCACGTTTGCGTTCGGTGGCTTGATCAACCCTGCACTGTCGATGAGCGCGTTGGCGCCCTTGCCCAGTTCGCTGAACCAGTCGATGGTCGCCCCTGTGGCCTTGCCGGGCAAAGCCAAGGCGGCCACTGCCACCGGTGTCACGGCAGTGCTGCGACCGTCGCTTGCCAGCTGTTGCAGACGTTCGAGCACGCCTGTGGTCGGGCTGGCCTCGGCATCCACCGCAAGTAGCGTCCTCATCTTGGCAACGCTCAACTTGTGGCGCCCCAACCAGTCGACCACGCCATCCAGATGAATGAGGATATCCAGCACGTCCGTTTGCGTTTCATTACCTTGCAGGAGCGTGCCAACAGTGCAATGGCGCAGGTAGGTGCGGCCGCCCAGGCACTCGATCAGGTAAAGACAGTCTTCTACCTCGAGCCTGAACAGGCGTGCGATTCGGGTCAGTCGGTACAAAGCCGACACCGTGAGCAGTGAGCGGTTGAGAGGACCGACATGCTCGATGGTCTGAAGCGCGACCGCGGCGAATGCCTCAGGTGTCAAGCCAAGCCCTGCGCACAGCTGATTGACAGTGGCTTGGTGGGCAGGGTCGTCACTGGTGTGGCTGAATGAGCCGTGGTCCAGAACCAGGGGTGTGCCGAACAGTACCGGGTTGTTGAATACCTGGTCGAACAGCGGTGTGCGGGTGCCGCTGGCGAACGCAGACACATCATGAACGAACGCGGCGAACTCTTCAGCGCCAATGCCATGGCGGCCATTGAGATAGCGATAAGCGCCCAGCATACGCAACGTATTAGGATTGAGGGTCAAGTCAGGGTTGGCATCGCCTTCCGCGCGCATGGCCGAGACGATCAGGGTATCCAACTCGGCGAATGGCAGTTTGGTCCAACGTTGCAGGCGGATCATGCGCTGCATTCGGTCGAACCTATCCAGTGAGGTATAGGCCAGATAGACAGTACGCTCGCTGCCCAGCGTTTCTTCCACAAGGGAAACAGCGTTGTTGTACTGATAGCTGTTGTCGCGGGGTTTGAAGCGATCAATGGCCCCGTTGCCGTTGATGAAAACAGCGCCATAGTTCATCGGTGTAGGCGAGCGTCGCAACGGATTGCTGGCACCGGTCTTGTTGCGGATGGGGCAATTGGGCGAGACGTGAGGGCTATGGTCTTTTTGCGAGAGCAGTGCCGTCAGCTGTTCGGCATCGACGCCGGTCTTGTCGCAGAAGACCTTGGCCCGGTTCAACAGCGACTCGCCGAGGTTACGTTGGTCAATTGCCAGGTGGGCCTGGAGATAGTCGCGCTCGGCAACGTTCAAATCACGGCCCAGAACAGGATCGCCAAGCGTACTGACATCGAACACCATCTGGCGACCGATGCGCGATTGGCCGGCAACAGTCACCATGACGTTCAATACCAAGGGGGCATCATAGTGAAGTGCCAACTCCACTCCGGGATTATCTTCGGCTTTGTAATAGAGAACAAAACAAATGCCCAAGTTACCATCCGCATGCTGATGGCTCATTTTCCAACTGCCGCCAGCACCTTCCTGAAGCACTCGACCACGCAGTTTGACTGTCTGGGATCGGCCATTGTTGATCAGGCGCATTTCTATCAGCGTATCGCTGTCAGTGTGTAAAACGCTTATGACCGACTCTTGCTCAGGTATCTCGATATGAGTGGTGTTGCTGTCCCACAGGTGGATGTTTGAAATGATTGGTGTGTACCAGCTAGGGCCTTGCAGCGACAAGTTGAAGGCTGGAAAGCGCCTTTCGGCCATTAACAGATGTTGCTGCGCAGGGCTCAAACCGGACAACAGCGCCAAGGCGTTACGTTGATCCACAGGATGGGCGGATGCTTGCAGACCCGTCCTCAGCGCCAGGTTCAGCGCACCCAGTACTGGCTTGTCACCTTCCAGCGCCAAACTCACCTGCTGATGGGCAAAGTGATAGGGAAAGACGAACGGGTGTTTTTTCTCGGCCAGCAGTTGATGCACCGGCCGTGGGTCTTCTTTTTCTACCTGGTACTTCTCGATGCCCTGGGTGAGCACCGTGTTCACCAGGTCCAGCATCGGGCGGCTCTGATAGGTGCTCTGCTCGTCGATCACCAGGCTGTCCAGGTCCGGCCGGCGCACCGCCAGCGGTATCCGCAGTGGCGACGTGGACGCGCCTTCGATCTTCTGCTCGGCAAAGCGGCGCAACGAGCCCAGGTAGGCCACCGGGCCGTCCATGGCTTCGATGGCGCCGACCTTGCAGAACTGGTCCCAGTTTTCCTTGAACAGGTTGGGGTAGCTCGGGCCGATGTCGACCAGTGCACGCACGCCGGTCTGCGGAGCGATCAGTGGCAGGTTGCGGCCTGAGGACACGATGTCTTCACGATAGGAACGGGCGATCTGGGTGGCGTAGCACAGGGCATTGTCGTAGGCCAGGTCGCCATCGGCATCGCTGAGGGTGCGTAGCTGACGGGTGAACTCGGCCTTGGGTTGACGAATGATGTCGAACACCGAGCTCATGCCCATTTCCGGCATCGCGTCGGCGAAGCTCATTCTGCCCAGCAGGCGATTTTCCGGAGTGAGCGGAACCAGGTTGTCGAACAGCGGGTTGGGTGTTGGATCCGCCAGCTCGGGCAGCTCGACCTCGGGAAGCAGGTGGTCGCCGTCGTCGAAAACTGGGTCGGGGCGTTCAGGTGTGGTCATGCGGGGGCTCGCTCATCAGGCTGATCAAGGCCAATGTTTTAGCGGGCGAGCGAAGGGTGGGGTATCCATAGAACTGATAGGTAGCCAGGGCTGTTCAATGGCGTTATGAGATGCCCTGTTGCTACCTCGAAAGCCCTGAAAACCGGGGCATCCGTGCACTGCACAGGTGTGTACGCCGAGCTGTCGCAAGGACTGGGGCGTTTTGTAGCCGACCACGCTACTGCGGAGAAATAACATCATCGCGGACAAGCAAATGCTGATGCTGGCAGGCGACCAGGTTGAATGCTGAGGTGATGGTGCCGTTTCAGGCGCTGTCGATGGTGGGCTGTCGGGTAGGCTGGATGCCTGGACGAGAAGGTGCTGTAACGGGTGCGAGGTTTCGACGGGGCGAGCTGCGGTGTGGCATGACGCGCAGTTGCTGGCGGCTGTAGGTGAGCTGGGGAGGGCGTGGATGCAGGGGCATGCCTGGACTGCGCACCTGAGATAAAGCAGGCAGGTGGGCATGTCGTTGATATCGAGCTAAACGAAGCGTCCGGGCAGGACAACAGGGCAGCGGCACTGGCGTGACCGGCCGACCTGGGCTGGTTTCCCAGGGCTGTTGGGTAAGCGAATCACCTTGCAAAAGCGGCGCGGCCTTCGCGGGCAGAGGGCTCTACCCGCGAAGAGGCCGGCCTGAACATCTGGTGAATCAACGGCCCGCGGCCGCCATGGCCGCCTGGCCCACCGCTTGCCAGTCAGCTTCGGGGCTGTCGGCATGCAGGGAGCAGGCTTTGAGCAGGGTCGCGGCGTTGAGGCCGGTTTCCAGCGAAAGGGCCTGTGCGCGGCGCACCCAGTCGATATGGGCAACGCTCTTGGCGGTTTGCTGAGGCAGCAGCGCGGTGAGCACCGCCACCTCGCTTTCGCTCCAGCCCAGCAAGCTCGCCAGGGCGGCATTGCAGGTTTGCGACTGGACCGCCAGTTGGCGTTTGCCGGGCCGTCTGGATACCAATGCATTGGCTTGCTGCACGTAACCAAGCAGGCGCTCTTCCGTCTGCCCCAAGGTGTTGAACAGGCTGTCGTAGGCCTTGAGTAGGTGCAGGGTGTTCAAGGACAACGGCCACAGGCTTTCGCACCCCAGCCACGCCGGGTTGACGACGAAGGTGCGCAACGCGGCGGTGCCAACCTTGGCCCAGCTGACAGCGCGTGCGCAGGTGTCGATCTGGCGCAGGTCGGCCAGAACCGTACTCACTTTGGCGGCATCGGGCTCGGCGTCCATCGGCCAGGCCTGGAAGGTGCGCTCGAGCAGGCGGTAAGGTGAAACATCGGCGCAGTGGGCGACCCATACCGCCAATTCCGGCAGGAGCGTGGTGTGTTCCTGCAGCAGGCCTTCCACAAGCCTCTGCTGGCGGCACAGGGCGTTGGCCAGATACGTATTCAGTGTGTCTTCGGCGATCTGGACGTCATTGGCGGCCAGCCCCAGCGAGGCGACCAGCGAGCGAACCTTTTCTGCCAGCTGCTGCTGATCGGTGTCGGTCAGCGTTGGTTGAAGCGGCTTCACCAGCCCGGCCGCATCAATGATGGCTGAGGTCCCTTTGCCCAGTTCCGTGTGCCAGTCGATGGCTGCGCCGGTGGCTTTGTTGGGTAGACCGAGGGCGGATATCGTGGCGGCGTTCACGGCCAAGGTACGGCCCTCATCGGCCATCTGCTGCAGGCGCTCGAGCAGGGCGTTGCCTGGCTCCTGTGCAGCGTCCGTGCTCAACAAGGCGAGCAGCCCGGTGACCGTGAGTTTATTGGCCTTGAGCCAGCGCACGGCCCAGTCCAGTTCCATCAGGATGTCGAGGATGTCCTTGCCAGCAGAGTCCAGCGCTTTCAAGCGACCGCTGGCAATCGACCCGCGATAGGCGCTGCCACCCAGCAAGGTCGTCAGCTCCCAGAAGTCGCTGGCCGAGAGACCGAACATCTGCGCGATACGGGCTTGGCGGTAAAGCGAGGACACCACTGCCAGCGAGCGTTTCAATGGCGTCACGGCAGTCAGGGTGTCGGCGACCAAGCGTTCGAACTCTCGGCCTGGTTGAACGCCCAGGCTTGCGCAGAGTTGCGCGACGGTTTTCTGGTGCAGTGGATCAGAGGAGTTCAGGTTGAAACCACCGTCATCAATCACCAAAGGCCTATCGAAGAGCACGGGTGTATTGAACGCTTTGTCGAGCATGGAAACCTGACCCGTCGCGGCGTAGGGCGAGACATGGTGTACGAATGCGGCAAACTCATCAGCCGCAATCGAGTACTCGCGGCTGAAGTAGCGGTACATCCCGAGTGTCCTGAGCGTATTGCCGTTGATTAGCAGTCCAGCATTGGCATCACTTTCAGAACGCATGGCGCCGATCATGAGAATGTCCAACTGAGCGAACGAGAGGCCGGTAGCCTTCTGCAGCCGGATCATGCGTTGCAGCCGGTCGTATCGCTCGAGGCTGGTATTGGTCAGCTGCCATTTATCGCCAGAGGTGGCTTTGGCCAGGCCGATAGTGTTGTCGTAGTTGTCATAGGATTTTGTGCCTGAGTCCTTCCCACCAATGCCGTTTATGTAGCTGGCTCCGTAGTGATTGGAGCGGGGGAAAGGTCTGGAACCGCGAATGCCGGTGGCCATGCGGTTGAGGGAGATGAAGTTAGGCGACTGTATGGGGGCGAATGCCTTGACTGCGAGCAGGTTTTCCGTGGCCTTACTGTCAAGGTCTGTGGAGTGAAGAAAACGGTCCAGGCCAACCAGTGGATTCATCGAGCCATGGGTAAAATCCACTCCGTAGTGCGTGACAAAAAACGCGCGCTCTTGGTCATTCAGAGCACAGTCGTCGTCAGGCGTGAAGGTGAATTTCCAAGGTGCAACCCGCTTCGAAGGTGCCCAGTCCTCGAGCTGCGACCAGGATTGTGCCGTGATCAACACATCACAGCGGCGGCCAGCGGCGTCGCTCAACGCAGCATCGGTGCCCGAATAGGTAATTATTAGTGTCTTGGTATTCAGCGTGCTGCCGTAGACAGCGTTGTGCATGTGCCATTTTTTGGCGGCTGGATAATCCTGACTGGCAAACTTGACGGGCAGCTCTCTAATAGACTGCTCGGCCCCTGTGAATACTAGATGAGCAAGTGTGTCATCCCTCGATGAAGACCACTCCAACTGCAAAGCCGGAGGCTCGACCGACTTAACGGAGGTTTGTGACGGCATCAGAAAGCCACTAGTGAAGTGCTTGTGTGACTTGAATTGTTCGGCGCCTGGCGTCAGGAATTGTTTATTACCCAGTAGATCGCGCAGTGATACATAGAAATGGCTGAACGGGGAGGCCGATGTCACCAGCGTCTCGATAGTTGGACTCAAACCTGCCAATCCAATTTGGGCGACGGTAGCGCTTATTCCTACGGATCCATAAGCAGACTCCTCGCCGAGCGGCGAGATACTCATCCGGTAGTTCAACTCCCCCAGCGTCGGCTTTTCACCGCTCAACGCCAAGCTCACCTGCTGATGCGCAAAGTGATAGGGAAACACGAACGGATGCTTTTTCTCCGCCAGCAACTCATGAATCGGCCGCGCGTCGCCTTTCTCCGTCTGGTATTTGGCAATGCCCTGGCTCAACACGTTGTTCACCAGGTCCAGCATTGGCACGCTCTGGTAGGTGCTCTGCTCGTCGATCAACAGGCTGTCCAGGTCCGGCCGGCGCACCGCCAGCGGTATCCGCAGTGGCGACGTGGACGCGCCTTCGATCTTCTGCTCGGCAAAACGGCGCAGCGAGCCCAAGTAGGCCACCGGGCCGTCCATGGCTTCGATGGCGCCGACCTTGCAGAACTGGTCCCAGTTTTCCTTGAACAGGTTGGGGTAGCTCGGGCCGATGTCGACCAGTGCACGCACGCCGGTCTGCGGGGCGATCAGTGGCAGGTTGCGGCCTGAGGACACGGCGTCTTCACGATAGGAGCGGGCGATCTGGGTGGCGTAGCACAGCGCATTGTCGTAGGCCAGTTCGCCATCGGCATCGCTGAGGGTACGTAGCTGACGGGTGAATTCGGCCTTGGGTTGGCGAATGATGTCGAACACCGAGCTCATGCCCATTTCCGGCATCGCGTCGGTGAAGCTCATTCTGCCCGGCAGGCGATTTTCCGGGGTGAGCGGAACCAGGTTGTCGAACAGCGGGTTAGGTGTTGGATCCGCCAGCTCGGGCAGCTCGGCCTCGGGAGGCAGGTGGTCGCCGTCGTCGAAAACTGGGTCGGGGCGTTCAGGTGTGTTCATGGTGTGCCTCGCTCAAGGGGGTAATCAGGCCGACTTTTTAGCGGGCCTGCCGAGAGCGGGGTATCCACAGAACTGATAGGTAGGCAAAGCCTGGCCACGCGGTTAGGGTCGCCTGTCCAGCTGAATCCGGCTCATGAACGCAAAAAGCCCGGCACAGAGCCGGGCTTCTCGGTTCAGCACAAAACGCTTACTGCACTTCCACCGCCAGGCTTTCGGCGATCCTGGCTTGCCAGATGGCTGGCCCGGTGATGTGGACCGACTCACCCTTGCTGTCGACGGCCACGGTGACCGGCATGTCCTTGACGTCGAACTCGTAGATCGCTTCCATGCCCAGTTCTTCGAAGGCCACTACGCGCGACTTCTTGATCGCCTGGGCCACCAGGTAGGCGGCGCCACCCACGGCCATCAGGTACACGGCCTTGTGGTCCTTGATCGCCTCGATGGCGGTTGGGCCGCGCTCGGACTTGCCGATCATGCCCAGCAGGCCGGTCTGGTCGAGGATCTGCCGGGTGAACTTGTCCATCCGCGTGGCGGTGGTCGGGCCGGCAGGGCCTACCACTTCTTCGCGGACCGGATCGACCGGGCCGACGTAGTAGATGAAACGGCCCTTGAGGTCGACCGGCAGGGTTTCACCCCTGTTCAGCATCTCGACCATGCGCTTGTGCGCCGCATCGCGGCCAGTGAGCATCTTGCCATTGAGCAGGATGGTTTCACCGGGTTGCCAGCTTTGCACCTCTTCGGGCGTCAGCGTGTCGAGATTGACCCGGCGCGCCGACGGGCCGGCTTCCCAGACGATTTCCGGGTAAGCGTCCAGGTCCGGCGCTTCGAGTTCAGCCGGGCCGGAGCCGTCGAGCACGAAGTGGGCGTGGCGAGTGGCGGCGCAGTTGGGGATCATGCACACCGGCAAGGAGGCAGCGTGGGTCGGGTAGTCCATGATCTTGACGTCGAGCACGGTGGTCAGGCCGCCGAGGCCCTGGGCGCCGATGCCCAGCTGGTTGACTTTCTCGAACAGCTCCAGGCGGATCTCCTCGATGCGGTTCTGTGGGCCACGTGCCTTGAGCTCATGGATGTCGATGGACTCCATCAGCACTTCCTTGGCCATCACCGCAGCCTTTTCGGCCGTGCCGCCGATACCGATGCCGAGCATGCCGGGCGGGCACCAGCCGGCGCCCATGGTTGGCACGGTCTTGAGGACCCAGTCTACGATCGAGTCGGACGGGTTGAGCATGGCCATCTTCGACTTGTTCTCGGAGCCACCGCCCTTGGCGGCCACATCCACTTCCACGGTGTTGCCGGGAACGATGGAGTAGTGGATCACGGCCGGTGTGTTGTCCTTGGTGTTGCGGCGAGCGCCAGCCGGGTCGGCCAGGATGGACGCGCGCAGCACGTTCTCCGGCAGGTTGTAGGCGCGGCGCACGCCCTCGTTGATCATGTCGTCCAGGCTCATGGTGGCGCCGTCCCAGCGCACATCCATGCCTACCCGCACGAACACGGTGACGATGCCGGTATCCTGGCAGATCGGCCGATGGCCGGTGGCGCACATGCGCGAGTTGATCAGGATCTGGGCGATGGAGTCGCGCGCCGCCGGGGATTCTTCACGCAGGTAGGCCTGGTGCATGGCCTGAATGAAATCCACGGGGTGGTAATAGGAAATGAATTGCAGGGCGTCGGCGACGCTCTGAATCAGGTCGTCTTGTTTGATCACGGTCATGGGGCGCGCTCCTCTTGTGGGGAACATTCGTTGAAAAAGCCGGTCAGGTCTTGCCTGGCGCATGGCTTTCGAGGTGCGTCAACTTGTAGCAGGTCGGCGCGAAAAAGGCGCGGCAGTATAGCGCGGCTGGATCGAGCTGACACTCCGCAATGGCGGGTAGGCGTGGTGTCGAGGCGGATACGCCGTTGGTCCGGTAGCCAGTAGACTTCGTCGAGCAATCCAAATTTGAATAGTTATTTCACCCCTTGGCCATTACTATGGCATCACGCCTTTGCACTATTACGGTGCAATCAGGGGAGGGATTCCCATTCAGCACAGCGAGCCTGCGAGTGACCGAGTCCACCCTGCAACATCTACTGATCAAGCGTTTCTCACTGGCCGCCGGCACTTACGCTTTGGTAGTGGCGCTGGTGTGGGTGGCGGTTCTGACGCAGTATTGCCGCGTGTCTCTGGTGACGGCGGTAGGCACCACCTGCCTGGTCGCGATCAGCCAGGGCGCGCTGTATTGGGTATTTCGCAGCGGTGCCAATCAACGTTTCAGCGATCCCAGTCTCACCGAGTTTCAGGTGCTGCTGGCGGTAGCCTGGCACACCTGGTTGATCGGCAATCTGGAAGTGGCACGCGGCACCTTCATGGTGATGTATGTGTTGATCCTGCTGTTCGGCGTTTTCCACCTGCCACGTCGCGCCTTCGTACGCTGTGCGCTGGTGGTGTTCGTCGCCTTCGTCGGGGTCAATCTGTGGGAGGCCTATCGCATGGCCCTGCCTGACCCGGGCCTGGCCACCCTGCAGATCTGCGCCATGCTGGTGGTGCTGTTGTGGTTGTGCATGTATGCAAGCTATGTACAAACCTCGCGCCAACGCATGCGCCAACGCCGTTATGCCTTGCAGGCCCATCAGGATACCCTGCGGGGCATGATGCGCCAGCTTGAAGACCTGGTCGCCACCGATGAGCTGACAGGCTTGTTCAATCGTCGACACTTCCTGCGCCTGGCCTCGCGCGAGCTGGCCACGCTCAAGCCCGATGTCGAGCATGGCCTGGCGCTGATCGACCTCGATCACTTCAAACGCATCAACGATATCCACGGCCATGCGGCCGGTGACCAGGTGCTGCAAGCCTTCGCGGCCTTGACCCAGGATTGCCTGCGCGACGGCGATGTGCTGGCCCGGTACGGCGGTGAAGAATTCGTGCTGCTCATGCCCGAAGTCGACGCAGACCAGCTGGTGCGGTGCTGCGAGCGGCTGCGCAGCGCCTTTGCCGACGCCGATCCGCAAGGGCTGGGCGCAGCCAATCTGAGTCTGTCGGTGGGCATGACCATGCTCAAGCAGGGCGATGATCTGGATGATGCGCTGCAGCGTGCCGACCAGGCGCTGTATCGCGCCAAAGGTGAAGGCCGCAACCGCTGCGCGGCGGCCTGGGACATGGCCGATGCCTGAGCTGGACGTCGGTGGCAGGCGCTGGACGGTGGCGGCGGGCAGCAACCTGCTCGACGCCCTCAACCAGGCCGGCTTGCAGGTGCCCTTCAGCTGTCGCGCCGGCAGTTGCCACGCCTGCCTGGTGCGCTGTGTTGGCGGTGAGCCACAGGACCGCAAGCCCGATGCGTTGAATGCCACAAAGCGTGAGCAGGGCTGGCGCCTGGCCTGTCAGTGTCAAGTCGTCGAGGATCTGCAGGTGGCGGTCTTCGATCCACAGGGCGACGGTGTGACGGCGCATGTGATCGGCTGTGACTGGCCTTCGGCAAACGTGCTGCGCCTGCGACTAGAGGCGCAGCGCCCGCTGCGCTATCAAGCCGGTCAGCACATGCTGCTGTGGACGGTTGCACCCGACGGCGTGCAAATCGCGCGGCCCTATTCCATCGCCAGCCTCGCCCAGGCCGATGACTTCCTGGAGTTTCATCTGGACTGTCGGCGCCCCGGTGCTTTCATCGACCAGGCTCGTCGCCTGAAGGTTGGCGATAGTCTGCAGCTGGGCGAAGTGCGCGGTGGAGCCTTGCACTACGATCCTGAATGGCAGGCTCGGCCATTGTGGTTGTTCGCTGCCGGCACAGGTCTGGCTCCGTTGTGGGGTGTGCTGCGAGAAGCGTTGCGACAAGGTCATCACGGCCCGATCCGATTGTTGCACATGGCCAACGAGCACTACCTGGATGAACCGTTGCGCGCGCTTGCCCAGCTTCATGCCAACCTTGCGGTAGAGCAGTTCCCGGCAGGCGAGCCGCCGCCGTTGCGCCTCCTGTCGCGCCAGACCATCGCCCTGGTGTGCGGCTCGCCGATCAGCGTGGAAGAGTTTTCCCGAAGGCTGTTCCTGGCCGGCCTGCCCAGAAGTCAGCTGTACAGCGATGTCTTCGTCGGCCGCGGCTGAGTCGCAACACGCATTCGCGGGCCACAGAGCGCTCCTACAGAAATGCAAAAGGCCCCGAGGTTTCAACCCCGGGGCCTTTGGTCTTGCAGCCAACGGCTATCAGTCGACCAGCGGGTCACCCACGTGCAGGATTTTCATCCCGTTCGTGCCACCCGTTTGTGCATAGCTGTCGCCCTTGGTCAGGATGACCCAGTCGCCCTGTTGCACGATGCCCATCTCGAGCAGCTTGTCGATGGCAGCCTTGCTCACTTCGCTCGGCGGCAGAACGGCCGGATCGAAATCCACCGGGTAGACCCCGCGGAACATCGCGGCACGGGCCTGGGTGGCCCGCTGTGGCGAGAAGGCGAAGATCGGCACCGATGAGCGCAGGCGCGACATGATCAGCGAGGTGTAGCCGGTTTCCGTGAGCGCGATGATTGCCTTCACACCCGGGAAGTGGTTCGCCGTGTACATCGCAGCCAGCGCGATGCTTTCGTCGCACCGCTGGAACTGCGTGTACAGGCGATGGCTGGACTTCTTGCTGGTCGGATGCTTTTCCGCGCCGACGATGATCCGCGCCATGGCCTGCACGGCTTCGATCGGGTAGGAGCCGGCAGCGCTTTCGGCCGAAAGCATCACGGCGTCGGTGTAGTCGAGCACGGCGTTGGCCACGTCGGACACTTCGGCGCGGGTCGGCATGGGGTTCTGGATCATCGACTCCATCATCTGGGTCGCCACGATCACCGCCTTGTTGTTGCGGCGAGCGTGCTGGATGATCTTTTTCTGGATGCCGATCAGCTCGGCGTCGCCGATTTCCACTCCCAGGTCGCCGCGGGCCACCATGACCGCGTCACTGGCGCGGATCAGGCCGTCGAGGGTTTCGTCGTCGGCGACTGCTTCGGCGCGTTCGATCTTGGCCACCAGCCAGGCGGTACCGCCCGACTCGTCGCGCAACTGGCGCGCGTATTCCATGTCCGACGCATCACGCGGGAAAGACACGGCCAGGTAGTCCAGGTCCATCTCGGCGGCAAGCTTGATGTCAGCCTTGTCTTTCTCGGTCAGGGCCGGTGCGGTCAGGCCACCACCGCGGCGGTTGATGCCCTTGTGGTCGGACAGCGGACCGCCGATCAGTACCGAGCAGTGCAGCGAGTCGGCGGTGGCGGTTTCCACGCGCATGACCACGCGGCCATCGTCGAGCAACAGTTCGTCGCCCACGCCGCAATCCTTGACCAGGTCCGGGTAGTCGATACCCACGACCTCCTGGTTGCCGTCGGTGAGCGGATGGCTGGTGGAGAAGGTGAAGCGGTCGCCGACCTTCAGTTCGATGCGTTTGTTGGTGAACTTGGCGATGCGGATCTTCGGACCTTGCAGGTCGCCGAGCAGGGCGACGTGACGCCCCAGGCGCGCGGCGATCTCGCGGATCAGACGGGCGCGAGCCTTGTGCTCATCCGGTGTACCGTGGGAAAAGTTCAGGCGAGCGACATCCAGACCAGCCTTGATCAGTTGTTCGATCACTTCCGGCGAGTTGGAGGCGGGGCCCAGGGTGGCAACGATTTTGGTACGGCGAACGGTCATGCACTGACTCCTTTATTGAAGCGCTGCCAAAGGCTACTCCTCAATTGCGCTGTAGTCATCGTTCCTCTGCACAACATGTCCAGGAATTGGCCGGGAGGATTTGCACGCACCGGCATCCAATGCCTGGGTATTGAAGATTCCCGGCAATGGGTCGATAAACCCTGATACCCCCCTGCGGCAGGAGAATCCCATGCGCGCGCTTGTATTGATTGCCCTGGCCATCGCCGTGTCAGGCTGCACCCGCTGGTCGATGGACCAGCACTTGAACAGCGCCTATCGCGCCTACGACGACGGCAACTGCGAGAAAGTCGTGCTGGAACTGTCCCAGGTCGACCGCAAAAGCCGGTCGCGGCCCTATGTGCAACCGGAGGTCTCGATGCTGCGTGGCCAGTGCCTGGAGCGCCAGAAGTTGTACGTCGATGCCGCCCAGACCTACCAGTACATCATCAACCGCTATCCCTCCAGCGAGTACGCCTACCGCGCCCAGGCGCGTCTGCAGACACTCGATCAACTGGGCCACGTGCGTCCGGGTGTGCCCGCGCAGCCACGGCCGGCGGCATTCTGAGGTAAATTTCCTGTACTCTGAAACGGCCTTGAAGAAGGCCTGGGCTACGCTGGACGAGTGGAGCTACGAAACGACAGAGGATGAACACGACACATATGCCGGATATCTACAGCAGGCCCATCATGTACACCGAACGTCGGATCGAGCGGCATCAACTGCCGTACTACCTCAAGGTCTACAACCGTCACACCGGTCGTGCCATGGGCTACATGGGCAACGTGTCGGATGTCGGGCTGATGCTGATCAGCGAGCTGCCGTTGCTGGTCGGGCCGGTGTTCGAACTGCAGGTGAAAATCCCTTCGGTCGAAGGCGAGCCCAAGCTCATCGACCTCTCGGCGCAGTGCCTGTGGTGCCATGAAGACGCCACGCCGGGGCACTACGATTCGGGCTTCGAGTTGCAGGGCCAGGTGCCCACCGAGTTCCTCAAGCTGGTCGACGCGCTGCGTCAGTATTTCACGTTCCATCCCCATGGCACGTCGGCCTGACGGGTCATCCAGGGTTCAGGTACGCGGCTGCCGCAGGCTTCGATAGCGCATCAGCGATTCTGCGGCGATCTCGCCAGGCCATGCGTCCACGACATTCACGCCGCCTGCGGCCAGCCGATCATGCAGGCGCTGGCGCAGCAGCAGGCGCTGCATCACTCCGCAGTAGAGCAGTGCTTCGCGGCGGGTTCGGACCGGCTGTTGACGCAGGCGCTCGAGTGCTTCGTCGCGCAGGCTGGCCAGCAATACCGGCCAGCGCTGCGCGGCCCTGCTCAACACCAGGGGCAAGGTCGATTCGATCCCGGCATGAAAGCCGGTCACCATCACCAGCAGTGCGTAGTCGTGTTCGTCGCGGTGCAGGGCATCCAGGACCGTGGCGGGATCGCCGTCTATCGGGCAGGGCTCGAGCTGCGCGAGCGCTTCGACCAGGCGCTGCAACTGTTCGGCGCCGGGTTGCGGTTTCAAGTGTACGGGCGACGTGCTGGAAGACACGTGCAGGCCGACGGCGAATCCGTCAGCCAGTACCGTTTCGGCCAGTTGCAGGCAAGCGTGTACGGCGTGTTTCAGGTCGTTTGAGTGGGCACCTGGGTGACTGGACCAGGCGCCACACTCGAGCAGGATCATCACCGCCCGCTCGGCCGGGATGGCGGACGGCCCGACCGTCCCCACTGCAGCAGCGACGGGGTGGCCGATCCGGGCAGCGGCCGACATTGGCCCCAGGCTGTCCCGCAAGCTTTGCAATTGCGCCACGGTGCGGGTGAACACTCGAGCGGGCATCCGCCGACCGCGCACGGGCATCAGTGCGGCACCGATGCTGCGGGTCGATTGCTGCGAGAGTTGGGCCAGCACCTGCCATTGCTCGGCCACTGCAAGCGCGTCGAAGCCCGGATGGTGCAGGCAGGCACGCTGCAGCAGGTCTCGCTGCAGGGCGGCCAACACTTCTCTCGGCCCCAGCTCGCGCAGGGATCGACGTCCTTGCTCACGAATGCCCCGCAACTGACTTCGGTCCAGCAGGTTCGGCGCACGGTGCGGCCGCTGTCGCGTCCTCATCCACCACAGGCCCGGCACGGCTGCCAGAAGCAGCGCGGCAAACACCCACAGCGCGTATCGCCCAGGCGGCTCAGGCACCGGCTCGAACACCCAGGTCACTTCGCTGCCCTGATTCAGGTACCACAGCAGCCAGGCATTGTCGTAGCGCTGGATCTGCTCGTCGGTCCACAAACGGGCATCGCTGACCAGGGTGATGAGGCCCTCGCCGTAGGCCATCTGCATCAGATGCGTGGCGCCGTTGCTGTTGGCCCAGGACTGGACCTTGCCGGTCGGGTCATCCAGATGGCGTTGCGTGTCGAAACCCATATAGGCCGGCGCCGATTCGTCTTCCAGATAGAGCTTGGTCAGCGAAGGGTAGTCGTCGCCCGCCGCAGGCGGCAGTTGCGGCAACTGCGAGCTCGACTGCACGCGAATCTGCAGGCGATCGAGCAAAGCATCCCCACTGCTGGCGCGGGCCTCGTCCCACAAGGCGTCGGCGACCGCCAGCAGGCGTCCGCCACGCTGCACCCAGCCCAGCAGACGGTCGACTTGCTGGGCCGACAGCGGCGTTTGCCGGTGCAGCAGCATCAGGCTGTGGCCGCGTGCAGGCAGCGTGTCCAGTTCGTCGCAAGTGGTTGTCGCCTGGTTGGCCAGCCCTTGTGCCTGGAGAAAGTTCCGGGCACCTCGATAGGGCGTACTCACCGACGGCTGTGAAGCGAGGATTCGCGCGATGGATTGCCGTGCAGCCTGGCTGTTCAGCGTCTGATCGAGCAGGCGCGGGCTGTCGAGATCGGCGGCGCCGGTGAGGCCGGCCCACAGCGCCAGTGCAACCAGCAAGGCCGCTGCACGCCGAGCACGCTGCCGTCGGGGTGGTCTCAACGGACCGCCACCAGGCTCAACAGCTGCCCATCGAGCCAGGCGAACTGCCCGTCGATTTCGAATCCGCTGGCGAACTGCGGCGACAGGTCGGTCAGCAAGCGCAAGCGTGCCTGCCCTTGGGCAGACCAATGCAGCACTTCGGCATGTTCAAAATAGAAGCGCTTGCCGACCAGCGGATACAGT
This sequence comes from Pseudomonas sp. CFBP 13727, assembly GCF_014841915.1. Taxonomy (NCBI): domain Bacteria; kingdom Pseudomonadati; phylum Pseudomonadota; class Gammaproteobacteria; order Pseudomonadales; family Pseudomonadaceae; genus Pseudomonas; species Pseudomonas sp. CFBP 13727. The sequence goes on along the minus strand of NZ_JACYUT010000001.1, from coordinate 1,257,225 downwards.
GCCTTGAACAGGCTTTCCTTGAGGGAGAACGTCAAGGTCACCACCATGGCCACCTGGTTGGGGTCCATCCGGGCCTGCTCGTCCAGGGTCAGTATTTCCGCGCGCAGCCGTTCGGCGCGCGCCAGCGGCAGCAGGCTCTCGATATCCAGGCCCAGTCCCTGGCAGTCATCGCGGCTGGCGACCACGGCTGCGGCGCGACCGCTGCCATGGGTAATCGACCCTACGGTCTGTTCAGGCCAGATCGGCGCGCGGTCGGTGCCGATGACCGGCACCTGCGCTTCGCCGGTGAGGGCCAGCAGTGCCTCGCGTGCGCAGACACGCCCAGCCAGGTACTCGGCCTGGCGCTTGGCCACCGAACGCTGGATCGACGCAGGCGGCACGATGCCGCACCGCGCGAAATCCTCGGTCGTGAACGCGCTGTGCTCGAAACGGTTGCTGAACAACCTTGCGCCGGGCACCGATTCAGGCAGTGGCCAGTGCTGGCGCAGATCGCTCAGGCAAGCGGGGAGGGCTGTATTCATGTGCGCATTCTGCCCAGCCTCGTCGTGCAAGGGAATGACGATCATTGCACGCGCGTTTCACCGCTGAATACCAGGGTCTGGCGGCACCGCCGGCACAGGTAGCGGCGGCCTTTGCCAACCATGCCGTGGCGCTGGGCCGAAAAGGCGAAGTCGCCGTCGGCGCAGGGGCATTTGTAGAGGTAACGGATAACCTGGCGACGTTTCACCGCATAGCTGTGGCAACGGTGGGGTGTCAGCTCGTAGACACCGCGCATGATCAGTTGCCATTCCTCGCCATGGGGCGCAATGCGGTCGCCGAACAACTGATGGGCGACCAGGTGCGCGACTTCGTGGGGCACGGTCTGCCTGAGGAAGTCCTCGGTGTTCTCGCGGTAGAGCTGTGGATTGAAGCGCAGCAGGTTTTCATGCAGGTGCGCGACACCGGCTTTCTGCCCGCGCAGCTTGGTGCTGACCACCGGGCGCCGGAAAGGCCGCTTGAAAAACAGTTCGGCCTGGCAGAAGCAGGCTTCGACGCGTTGATTGAGTTGCTCGGGCATTCTTTGACACACTCCAGATGCGCCGATTATGCCGCAACGTCCAGGCATTGCCGAGCCACCCGTCGGTACCACGCGCAGGTATCGCTTGCCGCGGCGCTACACCCAATACATCAAAGCGCGTAAAATGCCCGGCTTTTGTCACACACCTCGCGGATCCTGTCGCCATGGGCACTCTTTCGGTCAACCAGAACAAATTGCAGAAACGCCTTCGCCGGCAGGCCGGTGAAGCCGTCGCCGACTACAACATGATCGAAGACGGCGACAAGGTCATGGTCTGTCTTTCGGGTGGCAAGGACAGCTACACGATGCTCGATGTGCTCCTGCACCTGCAGAAGGTGGCGCCCATCGCTTTCAGCATCGTCGCCGTGAACATGGACCAGAAGCAGCCGGGCTTCCCCGAGCAGGTGCTGCCGGCCTACCTGGAACAGCTGGGCGTGGAGTACCACATCGTGGAGAAGGACACCTATTCGGTGGTCAAGGAGCTGATCCCCGAAGGCAAGACCACCTGCTCGCTGTGCTCGCGCCTGCGTCGCGGCACCCTGTACAACTTCGCTGACCAGATCGGTGCGACCAAGATGGCCCTGGGGCACCACCGCGACGACATCGTCGAGACGTTCTTCCTCAACATGTTCTTCAATGGTTCGCTCAAGGCCATGCCGCCCAAGCTGCTTGCCGACGACGGGCGCAACGTGGTGATCCGGCCGTTGGCTTACTGCCACGAGAAGGATATCCAGGCCTACTCCAACTTCAAGCAGTTCCCGATCATTCCCTGCAACCTGTGCGGTTCCCAGGAAAACCTGCAACGCCAGGTGGTCAAGGACATGCTGGTTGACTGGGAGCGCAAGACGCCCGGCCGCACCGACAGCATCTTCCGCAGCCTGCAGAACGTGATGCCATCGCAGTTGGCCGACCGCAACCTGTTCGACTTCCACAACCTGCGCATCGACGACAGCGCCCCGGTGCGGATCGCCAATGTGGTGAACCTGTAACACCGCGGCGCCCCGTTCGCGGCCGATGGCCGCTCCTACGGGAGATCTGGATCGCCGTAGGAGCGGCCATCGGCCGCGAAAGCCTAGACCCCCTGTAGGAGCGGTCAGTGGCCGCGAAGGGCGCCCCGCTATTTCTCGCCAGCCGCGCCTGCCGTGATCACCTGCACACTCAGGCGCGGCGTCGCCAGGTCCAGCCCGGCCTCGTCCATCTGCCGCTTGAGTGCCAGGTTGAAGGCCCGCGACACCTCCCACTGCTTGATCGGGCCGGTCTTGAACCGCGCCCGCAGGATCGCCGTACCCGACTCGAAGCTCTCCACGCCCTGAAACTCCAGCGGCGACCAGATATCGCGCCGATGCAACGGATCGCTGCGCATCTTCTGGCCCACTTCGCGCATCATCTTGATGGCGTCGTCGATGCCCATGCTGTAGGGCACCGCCACGCGGAAGATGGCATAACCGAATTCCCGCGAGTAGTTCTTGATGCTCTTGATTTCGCTGAACGGAATGGTGTGCACGATGCCGTCGATGTCGCGCAGGCGCACGGTACGGATGGTCAGGCCTTCCACAGTGCCCAGGTGCCCACCTACATCCACGTAGTCATCGATGGCCAGGGAATCCTCGATGATGATGAACAGCCCGGTGATCAGATCCGCCACCAGCGACTGCGCGCCAAAACCGATGGCCAGGCCGATCACACCCGCACCCGCCAGCAGTGGCGTCACGTTCATGCCCATGTTGGCCAGGGCAATGATCGCCGCAATGATGAAAATGGTCACGAACAGCACGTTGCGAATCAGCGGCATCATGGTCTGCGCGCGCGCATTGGCCATGCCCTTGCGCGAGCGCGTGAGGGCATGGTGGATACCGGTGTCAGCCAGGATCCACACCAGCCAGGCGAAGATCAGCGTGCCCACCAGGCTGGCCAGGCGCACCGAGATCTCGTGGCCATCGCCTTCGGTGAAGCCGATCAGCGACATGCCCCACACGCGCAGACCCAGATCGATGAAAACCACCCAGATCAGCAGGTGCATCAAGGTGTAGGCAAAGTGACTCAAGCGCTCTGAATACAAGGCATGACGCCGCGGGCCCTTGGGCGGGCGCAGGGCGTGACGCCGGATCAGGCCATTGATGACCATGCACAGGATCAACAGCACCGCGCACATCAGCGACTGGCGCAGGGCGGTGCTGGTGTCGCCGGCCGAGAAGAACGTGGCGAACAGCGAGATGCCGACCAGCACCAGCGCCGGCAGGTACCAGAAGCTGCCGAGGATCTCGATGGTGTCGCTCAAGGCTCGTCGGGTCAGGCGCCGCGACAGCGGCTGGTTGCGGATCAGGTGGGCGATGGGCCGGCGAAAGCGCAGGATGAACAGCCCGGTCGACAGTGCCGCCAGTACATTGGCCAGGGTCGCGGCGCTGTGTGCCAGGTGCTGGCCGAGCGCAGCGACCATCCGTGGGTCGCTCAACGCCTCGCCGAAGGCGGCGAAACTGCCGATCAGCCACAGGGGGCGAAACGCACGGTGACGCAGGATGTTCAGCGCGCGGTGTCGATGGGGTCCGTCGAGCAGGGAAAACGCGATCACGCAAATCGCGGAAAACAGTGTGCCGACCACCAGCGCGTAGGCCATCACCATCGCCAGGCTCTTGCCCAATGAAGAGGGCAGGGCGTAGCCCACATAAACGGTAATGACCAGCGCGACCAGCCAGGGCCCGAGCTTGCGCAAGGCAAAGCGCAGCAGGTCGAGGGTACGCGGATGCTGCGGCAACTCTTCCGACAGGCCAAAGCGCACGCGCACGCGATGCCCGATCCAGATCAAACTGTAGGCAAGCAGGCTCCACACCAGAATGATCAACAGAAATGCGCCGATGATCGGCGGCCATTCGGCCATCGGCAGGGCCAGCGCCTCTAGCTCTTCATGGGCCAGGGCGACTTCCGCGCCCCAGCGCTGGAACGGACTGTTATCGCCGGAAAACTGCTGGTCGACGTGCGCCAAGGCACTGCCGATCATGCCCAACACGCCCTGCTCGGCCGCAGGTTGGGCTTGCCGGGTGCTGTCCCGCAGTTTTTTCAGGTCGCTCAGCAGGCGCGTGCGCTGCTGTTCGTTTTCCAGGGTCTGGATCACCTGATCCAGGGACTGACCCAGGGGTTGGGCAGGTTGCTCGGCGGGTTTCTCCGAACTTCCCCCCAGCAATCCAGGCAAGGCAACGGCCTGGGCGGTGATCGGCAGTAGCATCAGGACTGCAAGCGCCAGGCGCAGGAAAAGGGCCATCAGTGGAATCACCTGTAGATCGGTGTTTGCGTGGTCCGCCCTGTGCCCGCCGAGGGCCGACCACGAAGAGTGTAAACGTGAGCGTCACCTGCGTGCCGGCCGCTCACGTGCGTGCTGCTAGGGCAGCTCGTTGCTGGCATAGAACGCGCCCAGTACCTTCACCAGATGCGCCAGGTCATGGCTGCCGGCAAGCTCGCGAATCGAATGCATGGCAAACGTCGGCAAGCCGATGTCGACGGTCCTGATGCCCAGGTGGCTGGCGGTGATCGGGCCGATGGTCGAACCGCAACCCATGTCGCTGCGTACCACGAAGCTTTGCACCGGTACTTCCACGGCCATGCACAGGTGGCGGAAGAACCCCGCCGTTTCGCTGTTGGTGGCGTAGCGCTGGTTGCTGTTGACCTTGATCACCGGCCCGGCATTGAGTTTGGGCCCGTGGTTGGCGTCGTGCTTGTCGGCGTAGTTGGGGTGAACACCGTGGGCATTGTCGGCCGACACCAGCAGCGAACGCTGGATGCTGCGTACATACTCGTCGCCCTCGGGCAGCAGGCGCTGCAGGACCTGTTCGAGCATCGGCCCGTCGGCGCCACAGGCCGAACTGGAACCGATCTCTTCATGGTCGGTACACACCAGCACGCAGCTTTCATCGCCCTGGGCATCGAGCAGGGCCTGCAGGCCGGCGTAACAGGACAGCAGATTGTCGAGCCGCGCGCCGGCGATGAAATCACCGTGCAGGCCAATCACCGCAGCACTTTGCGTGTCGTAGAAGCTGAGCTCGTAATCCAGCACCACGTCGGCATTGAGCCCGTGTTCGCGTGCCAATTGCTCGGTCAGCAGCGCACGGAAATCGACCCGCTCGTCACCGGCCACCTGAGCCAGCACGGGTGGTAGTTCGTTCTGTGCGTTGATCGCCCAGCCCAGGTTGGCCTCGCGGTTGAGATGAATGGCCAGGTTGGGCACCACGGCAATCGGCAGGCGGAAATCGATCAGCTGGCTTTCGACCTTGCCGTCACGGCGAAAGGTGACCCGCCCGGCCAGCGACAGATCGCGGTCGAACCAGGGCGCCAGCAACGCACCGCCATAGACTTCGACGCCCAGCTGGAAGAAGCCCTGGCGCTGCAACTCGGGTTGCGGCTTCACGCGCAGGCAGGGGCTGTCGGTGTGAGCGCCAACCAGGCGCAAGCCGCTCAGCAGCGGCGAATGCTTGCCCAGCCTGACGGCAATGATCGAGGAATCGTTGCGCGTTACGTAGTAGCGCCCACCGGGCACCGTGTTCCAGCTCTCGCGCTCGTCCAGTCGCTGGTAACCGGCTGCCTCGAGGCGGCGAGCCAGCGTCGCGGTGGCGTGGAATGGGGTAGGGGAGGCCTTGAGAAAATCGATCAGGCCTTGGTTCAAAGCTTCACGCATAGAAAACTCCAGACAGCAATGCCACCGAGTTTACCCGATTGCCCACCCGTGTGGCTGCTGCTCCCACACAGGACCTGGCATACCGGCAGGAGCGGTCATCGGCCGCGAAAGCCTCGCCGCTGTTCAGAAGGGTGCGGCGCACTCGAATTTCATCCGCTCACCTGTCACCGGATGGGTAAACGCCAGCATGCTGGCATGCAGGCACAACCGTTCGTGTGCCTGCAACGCCTCGGGGTGGGCATACAGCCGGTCACCCAGCAGCGGATGACCGATCGACAACAGGTGCACGCGCAATTGGTGCGAACGCCCGGTGATCGGCGTCAGCTCCACGCGACACCACTCGCCGCAGCGCTCCAGCACCTTCCAGAAGGTCAGCGCATGTTTGCCGTGCTCGTGATCCACCACGTGCCGTGGCTTGGTCGGCGGATCGTAGCGCAGCGGCAGGTCGACACTGCCACTGTCCAGCGCAGGCTGGCCCCAGGCCAGGGCGGTATAGGCTTTTTCCGTCTCGCGGTCGTGGAACTGACGGGACAGCTCGCGGTGGCTGTCGGCATCGCGCGCCAGCAGAATGATGCCGCTGGTTTCCCAGTCCAGGCGATGCACGATGCGCGCCTCGGGAAAGCCGTTTTCCTGCAGGCGGGTGATCAGGCAGTCCTTGTTGTCGTCGGCGCGCCCGGGCACCGACAACAACAGGGTCGGCTTGTCGATGACCAGCACGGCGGCGTCCTGGTGGATGATGCGAATGTTCGACAACGGCATGAAAGGTCTATCTCTCAGAAACGCCAACGGCGGCGCGTCGACCCTTTTCAGCAAAGGGCCGGCGGGCCGCCGTGGAGCCGAGCGCAGGGCTCAGCGGTCGGGCAGGGTAATGTTCAATTCCAGAATCGAGCAGCTACCCTGATTCTCGAGCGCAACCTGTACCTGGTCGCTCTCGATGTTCACATACTTGCGAATCACTTCCACCAGCTCTTTCTGCAGAGCCGGCAGGTAGTCAGGGGTAGTGCGTTGGCCGCGTTCATGCGCCACGATGATCTGTAGACGCTCTTTCGCGACCGACGCGGTATTGCCTTTCTTGCGGTCACGAAAGAAGTCGAAAATATTCATTAGCGACCTCCAAACAGGCGCTCGACCCAGTTCTTCTTCTTGAAATCAAGGAAGCGGTGGGGCTTTTCCTTGCCCAGCAAACGGTCGACGGCATCGCTGTACGCCTGGCCGGCGTCGCTCTGGTCGTCGAAAATCACCGGCGTACCCGAGTTGGACGCCTTGAGCACTGCTTCGGATTCCGGAATCACGCCCAGCAGGCGGATGGCCAGGATTTCCTCGACGTCTTCCACGCCCAGCATCTCGCCGCGGCTGACGCGCTCGGGGCTGTAGCGGGTGATCAGCAGGTGTTCCTTGATCGGATCCTCGCCGTTCTCGGCGCGTCGCGACTTGCTCGCCAACAGGCCAAGCATGCGGTCCGAGTCGCGTACCGAGGACACCTCGGGGTTGGTCACCACGATCGCCTCATCGGCGAAATACATGGCCAGGTGAGCACCTTTCTCGATGCCTGCCGGGGAGTCGCACAGAATGTAGTCGTGGGTCTTGGACAGCTCGGTGATGATCTTCTCGACGCCTTCCTTGGTCAGGGCGTCCTTGTCGCGCGTCTGGCTGGCAGCCAGGATGAAGAGGTTCTCGACGCGCTTGTCCTTGATCAGGGCCTGCTGCAGGGTCGCTTCACCGTTCACTACGTTGACGAAGTCGTACACCACGCGGCGTTCGCAGCCCATGATGAGGTCGAGGTTACGCAGGCCGACGTCGAAGTCGATGATGACGGTTTTGTGGCCGCGCAGTGCGAGGCCGGTGCCGATGGCGGCGCTGGTGGTGGTCTTGCCCACACCACCCTTGCCGGATGTAACCACTAGAATCTTGGCCAAGGTGTATCACCCCTACTTAAAAAGGGACTGTTAATCCCCGAAAAAACATGACTTCAAAACATCGGCGGACTGCATGTGCCTGCGGTACCGGAAGCGTACCGCTCGACAACCGCGCTATTTGAAAGTTGCGCTGAAAATGGCGGCAGTATCCGTTAAAGACGGGTGATGTTCAACACATCCCCCGATAAGCTCACCTGAACGGGCGCACCCCACAGCGGGTCGCGACGCAGGTCTTCGGAGACCTTGTACTGCCCGGCGATGGAAAGCAGTTCGGCGCCCAGCTGCTGACAGAAGATGCGGGCCTTGCGGTCGCCCTTGATGCCCGCCAGGGCGCGGCCACGCATCGGGCCGTACACATGAATGTTGCCATCGGCCAGCAGTTCGGCACCCGAGCTTACCGAGCTGATCACCACCAGGTCGCAGCCCTGGGCGTAGATCTGCTGGCCGCCACGGATCGGCGTGGTGATCACGCGAGTCGGCTGGATCAAGGGCTCTGGAGGCTTTTCCGGAGGCTTCTCGGGCTTGCGCTCTTCGACTTCCAGCGGTCGTTCGCGGGCACCCGAGGGTGGCAGCACCGGCAAGTCGATGGCGATTGCCGCCGCGATGTCTTCGATGCGGCTGGCACGCAGCGCCAGGGTCCGCAGGCCATGATGACGGCAGATGCGCATCAGGCCCGGCAGGTCGATGCTGCCCTGGTTGGCGGGGAGTTTGTCCAGCGCCAGCACCAGCGGCGTGTTGCTGAAGAAGTTCGGGGCCTGCGCGACCTTGGCCGCCAACTGGCGGTCGAGGCCGGCAAGATCGTTCTTCGCCAACTCAAGCACGGTGATGGCGAGCATGCTGCCCTTGAGTTGGAACACAGGTTCCTGGTCTAGCTGATCGGTCTGGCTCATGGTCGGCAAAACGCGCCTTGTAACTAAAAAAAGTGCCGAGACTTATAGCGAGAACCACCTTCCCCTGCAAGCCGCGACGCAGCGATGGGCGGTCAACCCATGTAGAATGCCCCGCCTTGTTGCCTGTTCGGAATCGTCAATGGACCGCCCGCGTTTTCGCCGATCTTTTCTTCATCCGCGCTTCTGGCCCCTGTGGCTGGGGCTCGGCGCGTTGTGGCTGGTCGTGCAATTGCCCTATCGCGCCTTGCTCCGGCTGGGCCGCTGGCTGGGGATGGGCATGTACCGTGTGGCCAGCGAACGTCGACGTGTGGCGGCGCGCAACCTCGAGTTGTGCTTCCCGCAGATGCCGCCCGTCGAAAGAAAACGCCTGCTCAAGGAAAACTTCGCATCCACCGGCATCGCATTCTTCGAAATGGCCATGAGCTGGTGGTGGCCACAGTCGCGCCTGGCAAGGCTGGCGCACATCGAAGGGCTCGAGCACCTGCAGGCGGCGCAACGTGAGGGCGAGGGCGCAATTCTGATGGCGCTGCATTTCACCACCCTGGAAATCGGTGCAGCGTTGCTGGGCCAGCGCCACACCATCGACGGCATGTACCGCGAGCATCGCAATGCACTGTTCGATTTCGTCCAGCGCCAGGGCCGCGAACGGCACAATCCCGATTCGCTGGCGGTAGAACGCGAGGACGTGCGCGGGATGATCAAGCTGCTGCGCAAGGGCCGCGCTATCTGGTACGCACCCGATCAGGACTATGGCGCCAAGCAGAGCATCTTCGTGCCGCTGTTCGGTATCGAGGCGGCCACGGTGACGGCTACCACGCATTTCGCCCGATTGGGCAAGGCACGGGTCATCCCGTTCACGCAACGGCGGCTGGAAGACGGCTCTGGCTATCGGCTGGTTTTGCATCCACCGCTGCAGGGGTTCCCCGGCGAGAGCGAAGCGGCCGATGCGTTGCGCATCAACCAGTGGGTGGAACAGGCCGTGACCGAATGCCCCGAGCAGTACCTGTGGGCCCACCGCCGCTTCAAGTCGCGGCCTGTCGGCGCACCGAAACTGTACGAGAAGCGCTGAGCGGGGTGGGGTGGACGAACCAGCGTCGACCCCGCTCTCACAATCGCCTGAAGCTCAGCTCTGGTTGGAGCGGTTGCTACCGGCGAAGAGGCCCGTGCGCGATGCGCTTACTCGGCGATCTGCAGCTTGCGCGACTCGGTGTACACGTAACGCACCTTCTCGTACTCGAACGGTGAGTTCAGCTGACCGTAGCGGAAGCTGTTGCTGTAGCGCCGATCCACGGCACGCAACGCCCACAACTCTGGATGATTGCTGCTGACCTCGGACACATTGAGGAAATTGATCTGGTTCTCGACGGCGAAGTCGAACACCAGGCCGGTGGTGTCGCGCAGGTTGGACGGCCCCAGGATCGGCAAGACCAGGTAGGCGCCGTTCGGCACACCGTAGAAGCCCAGGGTCTGACCGAAGTCTTCGGCCTGCTTCTGCAGGCCGAACCAGGTGGCCGGGTCCCACAGGCCCGCCACGCCCAGCGTGGTGTTCACCAACAACCGTCCAGATGTATCCAGGGCACGCTTGCCCTTGAACTGCAGCAGGCTGTTGACCAGGCTCGGCACTTCGCCCAGGTTGCTGAAGAAGTTGCTCACCCCGGTGCGCAGGAACGACGGCGTGATGTACGTATAGCCGTTGACCACCGGCAGGAATACCCACTCGTCGAAACGATAGTTGAAGTGGTAAAGGCGCCGGTTCAGGTTTTCCAACGGGTCGTAGACGTTCAACGCCGTGAGCGTGGAGCGCTCGAACTCGCGCTGGTCCAGGCCAGGGTTGAACTTGAGTACCTGCAACGGTTGCTTGAAGCCGTCGCTGTCGACCTTCTGGACGGTGCTGTCGTCGGCCTGGGCAACGCCTGCGCACAGCAGCGTTGCCATCAACAGGAATGTTCTAGCCACGGAAGAACTCCAGCATAGCGTCGCTGTTGACGCGGTAATTGAGGTTGCCGCAATGGCCGCCATAAGGGTAAACGGTCAAGCGATCGCCAAAGGTCTTGCGCAGGAAGCCCAGATCGCCAGGGCCCAGGATCACATCGTCGGCGTTGTGCATGACGCTGATCTTGGTGCTGTTCTGCAAGTAGTCCTTGATGCCATACAGGCTCACCTGATCCACCAGCTGCAGCAGGCTGCCACCGTCGGTGCGGGCGCGCCACATCGGAATCACCTGCTCGGTCAGGTAGCAGTCGAAGTCGCACTGCAGCGCCCGGCGCAGGAACGGCGTTAGGCTGGTGCCTTCGCTGATCGGATACTTGGGCGGCGTGATCAGCCCACGGCGGTTGATCAGGTCGGAGGTGAAGGCAATGTCGGCAGCCGAAAACCGGAACGAGGTGCCGATCAGCATGGCCATCTGCTCGTTGGAAAGGTGCTGCTTGGACTGCTGGAAATCGTAGAGCAGCGCATCGTTGAGGTCGATATAGCCCTTCTGCTGGAAGTAGCGCGTCAGCTTGTTGAGGACCAGCTCATAGAACGTCGTGCTGTTGTTGATGCCCTTGACCTGGGTCTGCACCAACTTGTCGAGGTTGGTGATCGAGGTGTAGAGGTTGACCGGCGGGTTGAGCAGCAGCACTTTCTTGAAGTTGAAACTGCGCCGGGTCTCATCCAGCTGGCTGACGAACGCTGCGTCCAGCGCGCCCAAGCTGTACCCGGTCAGGTAGAAATCGGTGATCGGCAACTTCGGATGCTGGGCACGCACGCCCTGCATGACCCGGTACAGGTCTTCGGCATCTTCGCGGGTCACGCCCGGAGTGGCGAAGCGCGACGCGGCGCTGATGAAGTCGAAGCTGGTGGGTGAGGACAGCTGCACCACGTGGTAGCCGGCCTGGTAATACAGCTTTTTCAGGTATTCGTTGAGCGAACTGCTGTAGGGCGCACCGGTGCCGGCAATGAGGAAGATCAGTGGCGCGGCATGGTCCTGCTGGGCCAGGCGATAGCGCAGCTTCTTCACGGCCCAGAAATTGTCCGGCAGGATGAACTCTCGCTCCGGGCGCACTTTGAGGCTGTAGTCGGCCTGATCGATGTCTTCGTCCAGGGGCAGCTTGGGCCGCAGCTCCGGCGGTGTCGAAGCGATCGTGGCCTCGAACGGGTTGGTGAGCGGATAGCCATAGGTGGCGGGGTCGATATCCTTCGCCAACGCGGACGCACTCATGATGAGGCCGCCAAGCAGGGCAGCGAAGCGCAATGATCGGAGCATGACGGAGTCCCTAGAGGAGAATGCTGTGTTGACGTTCGAGGCTAGGACAAGCGCACTGGTGGCAAGTTGCCAAGCCGCTGGGTTTTTAACACAACAACTCGTCCTGACCGGCGGCAAGATACACTGAATTTACCACTCGATGCGCGTGCTCCGACCTGCTGCACGCCACAGTGAGCAGTGCTACCGCCGCTGCTTGCGTCGCCGCCATTGGCGACTGACCCACCAGCGCCAGTAAAACATTGTCAGGAAGTATGCCAACGCCCCCAGTACCACGCCAGTCACCACCGAGCCGAGCAGGAACGGCTGCCACAGCGTGGACATCTGGCTCATCACCCAGTCCCAGCTGTAGGCGTCGGGTAGCTGCCGTGGTGGCTGACCCAGCAGCCAGGACCCTACCTTGTACGTGCAATAGAACACCGGCGGCATGGTGATCGGGTTGGTCAGCCACACCAGGCTGACCGCGATGGGCATGTTGCCGCGCACCACGATGGCCAGGGCCGCCGCCAGGAGCATCTGCAGCGGGATGGGCATGAACGCGGCGAACAGGCCGACCGCCATCGCCCGGGCCACGGAATGACGGTTCAGGTGCCAGAGGTTGGCGTCATGCAGGAGGCCACCCAAAAATCGCAGCGACTTGTGTTCACGAATCGTCTCTGGGTCCGGCATGTAGCGCTTGAACAGGCGACGCGGCATAGCGGTCTCGCACGTATCTGTCTGGATGTGTCCGGCAGTATGCACAAGTTGCCTGAAGTCCGAGCTCAGACTTTGTGACATTTGATAAGGCGCGACGCGGCCTGTTTGCCCTTAGCCTTGCCCGGCGGTTTTTCCAGGGAGGAAGGTATGCGCACAGCGATGTTGGCGTTGGCGACCGGGATGGTGTGTCTGCGTTGGCTGCCGACGCTTCCATCATTGAGCTGGCTGGTAGGCATGGGTGCAGGTGCGATGTTGTTGCTGGCAGCGCGCCGCTGGCATTGCGCGCTCGTTCTGCTGGGCCTGTGTTGGGCCTGTCTGCACGCCCACTGGGCGACGAACGGACAGTTGGCGTCTGCGCTGGACGGACAAACCCTGTGGCTCGAAGGGGAGGTGGTGGGCCTGCCGGCAACCAACGGCAGCACGGTGCGCTTCGAACTGGCCGAGGCCTGGTCGCGTCGTGCGCAGCTACCGTCGCACCTGCGCCTGGCCTGGTATGGCGGCCCGCGGGTCGTCAGCGGCGAGCGTTGGCGGCTGGCCGTGAAACTCAAGCGGCCGCGGGCATTGGTCAACCCCGGAGGTTTCGACGCCCAGGCCTGGGCCCTGGCCAAGGGCATCGGCGCCACCGGCAGCGTCAAGGCCGGCCAGCGGGTGCGGGCGGCCCGTCTGGCCTGGCGCGATGGCGTGCGCCAGCGGCTGCTGGCTGTGGACAGCCAGCAGCAGGGCGGCACGCTCGCCGCCTTGCTGCTGGGCGACGGTTCGGGCGTGTCCCGCCAGCAGTGGGACGTTCTCCAGGCCACGGGGACCGTGCATCTGTTGGTTATCTCCGGCCAGCACGTCGGCCTGCTTGCGGGGTTGCTGTATGGCCTGGTTGCCCTGTTGGCAAAACTCGGTGTCTGGCCGGCGCGTTGGCCCTGGTTGCCCTGTGCCTGCGCATTGGCGTTCACCGGCGCGTTGGCGTATGGGCTGTTGGCCGGCTTCCAGGTGCCGGTACGCCGAGCCTGCATCATGATCGGCCTAGTGCTGTTGTGGCGGCTGCGCTTTCGCCACCTGGGCGTGTGGTCGCCGCTACTGCTGGCATTCACCACGGTCTTGCTGGTCGACCCCCTGGTCAGCCTGCAGCCGGGATTCTGGCTGTCGTTTTGCGCGGTGGGAGTGCTGCTGCTGACGTTTTCCGGACGTCTGGGCGGTTGGCGCTGGTGGCAGGCCTGGACGCGCGCGCAGTGCTGCGTGGCGGTGGGTCTGCTGCCGGTGATGGTGGCCCTGGCGTTGCCGGTGAGTATCAGCGGGCCGCTGGTGAATCTGCTGGCCGTGCCCTGGATCAGTCTGCTGGTGCTGCCGGTGGCCATGGCCGGTGCCGTGCTGCTGCCTGTGCCCTGGGTGGGCGAAACCCTGCTGTGGCTGGCCGGCGGCGCACTGCGCGGCCTGTTTCAATGGCTGACCTGGGCCGCCGAGTGGGGGCCTTCCTGGCTGCCGCCGGGGCTGTCGCCCGGGGTATGGCTGGTGCTGGTCATCGGCGTGCTGTTGCTGTTGCTGCCGGCCGGTACTCCATTGCGCTGGTTGGGCGTGCCGATGGTCGGGCTGCTGTTGTTCAGCCCGCGTCAGGCACCGCCCGTGGGCCAGGCCGATATCTGGGTGCTGGATGTCGGCCAGGGGCTGGGTGTGCTCGTGCGCACCGCCCACCACCAGTTGCTCTACGACACCGGTCCCGGCCTGGGCGAAATCGACGCCGGCGCCAGTGTGGTGGTGCCCAGCCTGGTAGCCCTGGGCGTGCGGCGCCTGGATGCGATGATCATCAGTCATGCGCACCTCGATCATTCCGGTGGTGCTGGCACCGTTATGCGACGCCTGCCGGTCGACCAGACGCTGGCCGGTGAGCCCGACCTTTTGCCCGCCGCGTGGCAGGCGCAGCCTTGCGAGCCCGGGCGCAGTTGGGAGTGGGACGAGGTGAAGTTCGTCTTGTGGCGCTGGCCGTCGGCCGTGCCCGGTAATCCTGCCTCGTGCGTACTCTGGGTCGAAGCCAATGGCGAGCGCCTGCTGCTCAGCGGCGACATCGACGCGGCGGCCGAAAAAGCCCTGGTCGCGAGCGGTTTGCCGGTTCAGGCGCACTGGTTGCAAGTGCCGCACCACGGCAGCCGGACGTCATCGAGCAAGCCCTTGCTGGATGCAGTGCGTCCACAGGCAGCGTTGATCTCCAGGGGGCATGGCAATACCTTCGGCCATCCCCATGCCTCCGTACTGGCGCGTTTTCAGGCATTGGGCATCGCCACCCACGACACCGCCGAGGACGGCGCGTTGCGTGTCCGCCTGGGTACCTTTGGCCCGGTGCAGCGGCAGCGCTCCCAGCGACGTTTCTGGCGCGAGGCACCCGACCACCCCTGAGCTTTCCAACGGTCATCGCACGCTTCGACGCGCCTCACCCCTATGGTAGAGTGGCGAACTTTTTCGAGGGGATCGTACCTGTGTGGGAATTGGTTAAGTCTGGCGGCTGGATGATGTTGCCAATCATAGTGAGCTCCATCGTCGCCCTGGCTATCATCGCCGAGCGCTTGTGGACCTTGCGTGCCAGCCGTGTTGCGCCTGCCCATCTGGTCGGCCAGGTCTGGCGCTGGAAGAAAGACAAGCAACTGAGCAAGGAAAAGCTCAAGGAGTTGCGTGCCCACTCGCCGCTTGGCGAGATCCTCGCGGCTGGCCTGGCGAATTCTCGCCATGGCCGCGAAATCATGAAGGAAAGCATCGAGGAGGCGGCCAGTCGAGTCATCCACGAGCTGGAACGCTACATCAGCACCTTGGGCACCATTGCCGCCATGGCGCCGCTGCTCGGTCTGCTGGGCACCGTGATCGGCATGATCGAGATCTTCGGCTCGTTCACCGGAGGCACCGTCAGCGGCAACCCCGGTCTCATGGCAGGCGGTATTTCCAAAGCGCTGGTCACTACGGCGTCAGGTCTCATCGTCGCGATCCCGGCGCTGTTCTTCCATCGCCTGTTGCAACGGCGCATCGACGAGCTGGTGGTCGGCATGGAGCAGGAAGCCATCAAACTGGTGGAAGTCGTGCAGGGGGATCGCGAGGTCGACCTGGCCGAGGAAAAAGCGTGAAGTTTCGTCGTCGCAGTCGGGAAAACATCGAGCTCAACCTGATCTCGCTGATAGACGTCGTGTTCGTGCTGCTGCTGTTCTTCGTCATCACCACTACGTTCACTCGCGAAACCCAGTTGCGTGTCGAGCTGCCCGAAGCGGTGAACGGCGCGCCGGAACAGGCCAGCAACCTCAAACGCATCGACATCGCCATCAGCGCCGAAGGCGTCTATGCGGTGAACAACCAGTTGCTACCGAAAAGCGACCTGCCGACCCTGCTCGACGCCCTGCGTACCGCATCGGCCGGTGACAGCTCGCTGCCACTGTCGATCAGCGCCGACGGCAAGACGCCGCATCAAGCGGTCATCAGCGCCATGGACGCGGCCGGCAAGCTGGGTTTCAGCCAGATCAGCATGATCACCGTCGAGGCGCAGGCGAATCCCTGATGAGCTTCGCCGACCGATTGTCCGCCGCCTGGTATGCCGGCCATCGCGCGCTGTGGCTGTTGCGTCCGCTGGAATGTCTGTACCGCAGTGTCGTGGCGCGCAAGCGTCGGCGATTCGAGGCCGGGCAGGGCGCAATCTACCGCGCCCCGGTGCCGGTGCTGGTGGTCGGCAACATCACCGTCGGTGGCACCGGCAAGACCCCGATGATCCTCTGGCTGATCGAGCACTGCCAGGCGCGCGGCCTGCGCGTTGGCGTGGTCAGTCGCGGCTACGGCGCCAGGCCACCGAGCCTGCCATGGCGGGTCCGCGCCGATCAGGACGCTGCCCAGGCGGGCGACGAGCCGTTGCTGATCGTGCGGCGCAGCGGGGTGCCGCTGGTGATCGACCCCGACCGTGGCCGCGCCGTACGTGCGCTGCTCGAAGCCGAGCCCGTGGACCTGGTGCTCAGCGACGATGGCTTGCAACACTACCGCCTGGCGCGCGACATCGAACTGGTGCTGATCGACGCTGCGCGCGGGCTGGGCAATGGCCGCTGCCTGCCTGCGGGTCCGTTGCGCGAGCCCGCCGAGCGATTGCGTTCGGTCGATGCCGTGCTGTTCAACGGTGCCGCCGACGATTCGCCGCGTGGCTACGGCCTGACCCTGCAAGCCCGGGCGTTGATCAACGTGCGCAGCGGCGAGCGCCGGCCATTGAGCCATTTCCCACCAGGGCAGGCAGTGCACGCCGTGGCCGGGATCGGCAACCCACAACGTTTCTTCGACACCCTGCAGGCGCTACACTGGCAGCCTGTCGCTCACGCTTTCGCCGATCATGCCCGGTTCACGCCGCAGGCCCTGTGTTTCGAGCCACCGTTGCCCGTGGTCATGACCGAGAAAGATGCCGTGAAGTGCCGCGAGTTCGCCGCTGCGGATTGGTGGTACCTGGCCGTCGACGCCCAGCCTTCGCCCCATTTCATCGGTTGGCTCGACCAGCGCCTGACCAGCCTTTTGCCCTGATCCCCTTGCCCTGAAGGATTTTTCCATGGACACCAAACTGCTCGATATCCTCGCCTGCCCGATCACCAAGGGTCCGCTCAAGCTCAGCGCCGACAAGCGCGAGCTGATCAGCAAGGGCGCTGGCCTGGCCTATCCCATCCGCGACGGCATTCCGGTGATGCTGGAAACCGAAGCGCGGACCCTGACCGACGACGAGCGCCTGGATAAATGAGCACGGCTTTCACCGTAGTGATACCCGCGCGGTACCAGTCGACCCGCCTGCCGGGCAAGCCACTGCAGATGATCGCCGGCAAGCCGATGATCCAGCATGTCTGGGAACAGGCCTGCAAGAGCACGGCGGCGCGAGTCGTGGTTGCCACCGACGATGTGCGCATCGAGTCCGCCTGCCGAGCGTTCGGCGCCGAGGTGGTGATGACCCGGGCCGATCATGAGTCCGGTACCGACCGTTTGGCCGAGGTATGCCAGGCTTTGGGTGTGGATGCCGAGTCCATCGTGGTCAACGTGCAGGGCGACGAGCCGTTGATTCCGCCCGTAGTCATCGACCAGGTGGCGGCCAATCTCGCTGCCAGCCACGAGGCCGCCATGGCAACCCTGGCCGAGCCGATCACGGACGTGGAAGCGTTGTTCAACCCCAACGTGGTCAAGGTGGTCACCGACCTGAACGGCCTGGCGCTGACCTTCAGCCGAGCACCGCTGCCGTGGGCGCGCGACGAGTTCGCCAACGATCGCGATGCCCTCCCGGCTCAGGTGCCCTACCGTCGTCACATTGGTATCTATGCCTACCGTGCCGGCTTTCTGCAGGACTTCGTGCAGTGGGGCCCGTGCTGGCTGGAAAACACCGAGCGCCTCGAGCAGCTGCGTGCGCTCTGGCACGGGGTACGCATCCATGTGGCCGATGCCGTGCAGGCGCCGCCCGCCGGTGTCGACACCGAGCAAGACCTGGAGCGCGTACGGCGCCTGCTGGAGGCTTGATGGCAGCCCATGGCAACGTTCCGGCAGGTGAGCTGTTGAACCTGGACATTCGCGCCAACCAGTCGCTCAAGCCGTACAACACCTTTGGTATCGAGGTGAAGGCGGCGTTTCTGGTCGCGGTGCATGACGATGTCGAGCTGATCCAGGCGTTGGCCTGGGCCACCACGAACGGTCTGCGTGCGCTGGTGATCGGTGGTGGCAGCAACCTGTTGCTGACCGCCGACCTCTCCGACGTACTGGTGGTGCGCATGGCCAGCCGCGGCGTGCGCGTGCTCGCAGAGGCGGGTGATCAGGTGGTGCTGGAAGCCGAAGCCGGCGAGCCGTGGCATCCCTTCGTATTGCAGACGCTGGAACAGGGTCTGGCGGGCCTGGAAAACCTCAGCCTGATTCCTGGAACCGTGGGTGCGGCGCCGATGCAGAACATCGGTGCCTACGGCGTCGAGATCAAAGACGTGTTCGCCGGCCTCACTGCGCTTGACCGGGACACGTTGCAGATACGCGACTTCAGCGCCGCCGAGTGCGCATTCGGCTATCGCGACAGCCTGTTCAAGCGCCAGCCCGGCCGTTGGGTGATCCTGCGCGTGCGCTTCACGCTTTCACGTTCCGCGCCGGTGCATCTGGACTACGGCCCGGTGCGTCAGCGGCTGGCCGAACAGGGAATCCAGCACCCGACGCCCACCGACGTCAGCGCCGCCATCTGCAGCATCCGTCGAGAAAAGCTTCCCGACCCTGCCGAGCTGGGCAATGCCGGCAGCTTCTTCAAGAACCCGGTCGTGACCGCCTCGGTGCTGGACGCCATTCGCCGCGAGCATCCCGATGTGGTTGCCTATCCCCAGGCCGATGGCCTGTACAAACTGGCGGCGGGTTGGCTGATCGAGCGCGCCGGCTGGAAGGGCCATCGCGAGGGCGACGCCGGCGTGCACCGCTTGCAGTCATTGGTGCTGGTCAATCACGGCAATGCATCGGGCAAGCAGCTGCATGCCCTGGCCCAGCGCATCCAGGACGATATCCAGTCACGCTTCGGTGTGGTGCTGGAGATGGAACCCAATCTGTACTGAGCGTCCGTACGGCGCATCGTGACTATCGGAGCCTACCCCCATGTCAGCCATCACCGCTCCCTGTGCATTGATTCTCGCTGCAGGGCAAGGGCGCCGTTTCCAGGACGCCGCAGGGCAGGGCAGCGACAAACTGCTTGCCCAGTGCAGCGGGTTGGACGGCATCGAGCGCAGCGTCATCGAACAGGTGATGCGCA
The DNA here is from genome assembly GCF_014841915.1 of Pseudomonas sp. CFBP 13727. Taxonomy (NCBI): domain Bacteria; kingdom Pseudomonadati; phylum Pseudomonadota; class Gammaproteobacteria; order Pseudomonadales; family Pseudomonadaceae; genus Pseudomonas; species Pseudomonas sp. CFBP 13727. Next base: position 1,238,020 of record NZ_JACYUT010000001.1, on the reverse strand, counting down.
ACCTCGGTGATACGCTCGAGCGGCGTGTGCTGGTCACCCGTGCGCACAAGACGCAGGTGATACAGCTGGGCGAAGCCTACGGCTGCGAGGTGGTGTTGCTCGACTCCGCAGGCATGGGCGACAGCCTGCGCACGGGTGTCGAAGCCAGTCTGGATGCCGATGGCTGGCTGGTGTGCCTGGGCGACATGCCGTTCGTGACTCCCGGAACGTTCGCCAGGGTTCGCCAGTGCATGGCGCCGGAGCGTATCTGCGTTGCCCATGGCGCTCAAGGTCACGGGCACCCGGTAGGCTTCGGCCGCACCTTTCGTGAGCAGTTGCTGTCGCTGCAGGGCGATCAGGGTGCTCGACGATTGTTCGCCGAGGCACACACGCAACGGGTGGCGTGCGCCGACCCAGGGATCTACCGCGATGTGGATCGGCCAGGCGACCTGGTCGGGTAACAGGTCGGCGAACAAATTGCAGGCAACAAAAAAGGCCACTTTTTCAAGTGGCCTTCTTCGTTGTTTGGTTGCGGGAGCCGGATTTGAACCGACGACCTTCGGGTTATGAGCCCGACGAGCTACCAGACTGCTCCATCCCGCGTCTGTGTGGGCTATTCTACAGCGCAGCGCCTGCTTGTCAAACCCTGATTTCAAGAAAACTCTTTTCCATCAATCGCTTAGCTTTGCCGATAGTGCTACGAGTCAGGCGGGGCGGGGCTTCCAGCGGTATTGGGGGGATTTGTCGATGGGCAAAAGAATGCGCGCCGGGCTTTGGCCATGGCGCTTATCGCTGCGAGTGAGATAATACCGTTGTTTTTGTACGATCTTTTACCAGCTTGGTACCCCGCCCAGACCATGACGCAGCGCAAGATCATCCATGTCGACTGTGACTGCTTCTATGCCGCCATCGAAATGCGTGACGACCCCCGGCTGGCCGGCAAGCCACTGGCCGTCGGCGGCTCGGCGGAGCGTCGCGGGGTGATCGCCACCTGCAACTATGAAGCCCGCGCCTATGGCGTGCGTTCAGCCATGAGCTCGCGGCACGCGATCAAACTGTGCCCCGACCTGACCATCGTCAAACCGCGCATGGATGCCTATAAAGAAGCGTCGCGGGAGATTCAGGGGATTTTTCGCGAGTACACCGACCTGATCGAGCCGCTGTCGCTGGACGAGGCCTACCTCGACGTTTCCGACTGCCCGCATTTTTCCGGCAGCGCCACGCGAATTGCCCAGGACATCCGGCGCAAGGTATCCAAGCGCCTGCACATCACCGTTTCGGCGGGGGTAGCGCCGAACAAATTTCTGGCCAAGATCGCCAGCGACTGGCGCAAGCCGGACGGCCTGTTCGTCATCACCCCGGCACAGATCGAAGACTTCGTCGCCGCCTTGCCGGTCACCAAGCTGCATGGCGTAGGCAAGGTCACCGCCGACAAGCTGGCCCGCCTGGGGATCGACAGCTGCCTGGAACTGCGTGAATGGACCAAGCTGGCGTTGGTCCGCGAATTCGGCAGCTTTGGCGAGCGTCTCTACAGCCTGGCACGCGGCATCGACGAGCGCGTGGTGCAGAACGACAGTCGGCGCCAGTCCATCAGCGTGGAAAACACCTACGAGGCGGACCTGCCGGATCTGGCCAGTTGCCTGGACAAGCTTCCAGAGCTGATGCAGACCCTGGCCGAGCGCATCGACCGGATCGACAGCAGCTATCGTCCAGGCAAGCCTTTCGTCAAAGTGAAGTTTCACGACTTTACCCAGACCACCCTGGAACAGGCAGGGGCGGGCAGGGACCTGGAAAGCTACCGGCAGCTACTGGGTCAGGCCTTCGCCCGGGGTGGCAAGCCGGTGCGCCTGTTGGGCATCGGCGTGCGCCTGCTGGACCTGCGTGGGGCCCACGAGCAGCTGGAACTGTTCAGCGACGGCTGACCGGCTGGCTCAGGTCCCGGGATCGGCGACCAGTCGGCCGGTGTCCCTGCGCAGCGACTTGAGAAAATCCTGCTGCAATTCAGGGTCGTTGCGGGTCAGCTCGATCAGGCTCTGTTCCAGTTCGCTGGCTTCGTCTTCCAGGCCCAGTTCGGCCAGGCGCTTGACCCGATACACCCACTGACCGACCTCGTCACCTTCCAGGTCATCGAAGATCAGCGTGTGCGCTTCGGCCAGTTTGCCGCGCAGGTCCGGGCTCACCGGCAGCAGGGCGCTGGCCCGGGTCTGGCTTTCCTCGTCCACCACACTCAGTTGCAGGCGTGTGACGTGGGTAAGATCCTGTTCCGCAAACGGGTTGTCGAGCAGGTTGATGCGCAACACACCGTTGGCGTCGGTTTCCAGGTCATAGGTCTTGCGGCCGGTGCCCACTTGTACAGGCCGCTCGCTCCATGGCGTGCTGTCGTGCTCCACGCGCCTGTCTGTCTGCACCTCGTCGATACCAGCAAGGTTCTGCTCGGCACGGCCGTTGGACTGCACGTTCATGAACGGATTGAGCCCGGCGAAACCGTAGCTGACCCAGTCCTTGGTCACGCTGTCGGGCAGGCTGCCGAAGGTCGCCACGTTCACCACGTTGGCGCCGACGCCGGCGACCACGGCCACCACCCCTAGCGGAATCTCGTAGACTTCACGCCAGGGTTGATAGGGTGTGTAGCGGTCGTAGTGACGTGTGGTCTCGAACGCCGTGACCTCGAAATCCTTGAGTTCACGAATGCGCACGCGACGTTGCGGCGTCTGCAGCACCTCGGGCTTGCCCAGGTCGATCTGCACGCTGTGTTCGAGCAGCTTGCGCTCGATGCGCTCTTCGTGTTCGTTGCGCTGCGACATCTGGTTGGCACAGCCACTGACCAGCAGGGTGCTGCACAGGGCAGCACCACCGAAGGCCAAGGTAGTTCGCTTGAACATGGTTTCTCGAATCTGTCAGCGGCGCACGCGAGCCTGGATGAAAGACAGGACGTCGTCGACAGGCAAGGCCTGTGCGGCTTCCTCGGTACGGCTCTTGTATTCCAGGTTGCCTTCGGCCAGGCCACGGTCGCTGATGACGATCCGATGGGGAATGCCGATCAGCTCCATGTCGGCGAACTTGATCCCGGGGCTGGTTTTCTTGTCGCGGTCGTCCAGCAGCACTTCGAAGCCCGCCTCGGTCAATTCCGCGTACAGCCGGTCGGTGGCTTCGCGCACTTGCTCGGTTTCGTAGCGCAACGGCACCAGGGCGACCTGGAAAGGCGCCAGGGTATCGCTCCAGATGATGCCGCCAGCATCGTTGTTCTGCTCGATGGCAGCAGCCACCACGCGCGACACACCGATGCCGTAGCAGCCCATGGCCAAGGTCACCGGCTTGCCGTTCTCACCCAGTACCTGGCACTTCATGGCTTCGCTGTACTTGGTGCCCAGCTGGAAGATGTGACCCACCTCGATACCGCGCTTGATGGTCAGGGTGCCCTGGCCATCCGGGCTGGTGTCGCCGTCGACCACGTTGCGCAGATCGGCAATCTCGGGCAGCGGCAGATCGCGCTCCCAGTTGACGCCGAAGTAATGCTTGTCGTCGATGTTGGCGCCCACGGCGAAATCGCTCATGAAAGCTACCGAGCGATCGATGATACAGGTCAGGGGCAGGTTCATTGGGCCCAGGGAACCTGCGCCCGCGCCGATGGCATCACGCAGTTCCGCTTCGCTGGCCATGACCAGCGGATTGGCAACCAGCGGTTGGTTGGCGGCCTTGATCTCGTTCAGCTCGTGATCGCCACGGATGATCAAGGCAATCAATTTGCCGTCTTCGGCGGCGTGGACCACCAGCGTCTTCACGGTCTTCTCGATCGGCAGGCCGAAGTTTTCCACCAGTTGGGCGATGGTCTTGGCGTTGGGCGTGTCGACCAGGCGCAGTTCCTCGAGTGCGGCGCCACGCTCGGTTTCGCGGGGGATCGCCTCGGCCTTCTCGATGTTGGCTGCGTAGTCGGACGTATCGCTGAAGACGATGTCGTCTTCGCCGGACTCTGCCAGCACATGGAATTCGTGGGAGCCGGCGCCGCCGATGGAGCCGTTGTCGGCTTCCACCGCGCGAAACTTCAGGCCCAGGCGGGTGAAGATGTTGCTGTAGGCCAGGTGCATGCGGTCATAGGTGGCCTGCAGCGAGGGCTGGTCGGCGTGGAAGGAGTACGCATCCTTCATGATGAACTCGCGACCGCGCATCAGGCCGAAGCGCGGACGGATCTCGTCACGGAACTTGGTCTGGATCTGGTAGAGATTGATGGGCAACTGCTTGTAGCTGTTTAGCTCGTTGCGCATCAGGTCGGTGATGACTTCTTCGTGGGTGGGGCCGGCGCAGAAGTCACGGTCGTGGCGGTCCTTGAGGCGCAGCAGCTCGGGACCGTACTGCTCCCAGCGCCCCGACTCCTGCCACAGTTCGGCCGGCTGGATGCCGGGCATCAGCACTTCGAGAGCGCCGGCGGCGTCCATTTCCTCGCGCACGATCCGCTCAACCTTGCGCATCACCCGAAGACCCATCGGCAACCATGTGTACAGGCCCGAAGCGAGCTTGCGGATCATGCCGGCACGCAGCATCAGCTGATGGCTGATCACGACCGCATCGGAAGGGGTTTCTTTCTGTGTGGCGAGCAGATATTGACTGGTGCGCATGGTTGACCGTTGTCTTCGCGAAATTTTATCGAGGTCTGGCATTGTACGGGGGTGATTGGGCGACGTACAGGCGTAGGGCCGGGCTTTGCCGGGCGCCGCGATCCAGACGCAGAAAAGCCCGGCAGGGCCGGGCTTTTCGAGGTGAAGCGACCTGCTGGGCTGTTACATGATGCTCAGAGGGTACTCGACGATGAAGCGCAGGTCGTTGTTCGACGGACCGTAGTCGGCATCGTAGGCGTTGTTGGCGCGGTAGATGGCGCTACGCAGGCGGAAGGACATGTCCTTGATCGGGCCTTGCTGAACCACGTACTTGGTTTCGAAGTCCCACTCGTGCTCTTTGCCTTCTTCACCGTTGCTGGCTTCGATGTTGTCGCCAGTGATGTAGCGAGTCATGAAGCTCAGGCCAGGTACGCCGTAGGTTGCCATGTTGATGTCGTAGCGAACCTGCCACGATTTCTCTTCGGCGCCGACGAAGTCGGAGTACTGAACGGAGTTGTTCAGGAACACGGTGCCGCCGCCGTCCACGCCGTAGGCGTAGCCGGTGTCGCCGGAACTGCGCTGGTAGCCCAGGGTGAACTTGTGCGCGCCCAGGCTATAGGCAACCGCGGTGCTCCAGATCTTGTTGTCGACGTCGCCGCCCAGATCTTCGCCCTGGCTCTTGGTGCGATAGGCGTTGAAGTCGAAGTTCAGCGACTGCAGGTCGTCGATCGGCAGGGTGTAGTTCAGGTTGACGTACTGACGCTTCCAGTAATCTTCCACGTCGGACGCAGCGACCGTACCGGTGAAGTTCTTGGTGAAGGCGTAGGTGGCGCCGGCGATGTCGGCGGACTTCAGGCCCAGGGAGTCGTGACCCATGCCGGTCTGCGCGCTCATCGAGGTGAAGCGACCGATGTTCAGGGTCAGGTTGTCGATTTCGTTGCTGGTGATCGACGTGCCGGTAGCGACTTCAGGCAACAGACGGCCGTCATCGGTCGCGAAGACCGGGCTGGCAACGATCTGCTGGCCGTATTTGAGTACGGTGTTGGAGAAGCGGAACTTGACGGCCGCTCCGCCCTTGGTCTGGCTGTGTTCCAGGTTGCCTTCGTCGTCGGCTGCGAACAGGCCGTTGCTGCGGCGACCGGTACCGCCGTCCAGGCGTACCGAACCGAAGCCCATTGCATCGACACCGGCACCGATGGTGCCTTGGGTGAAGCCCGACTCGTAGAACATCTGGGCGCCAAGGCCAGTGTCTTCACGATAGCCCTTGTCGCTGCCTGCGGTAGGGTTGCCTGCGCCGTGCTTGTAGTCACGGTTCATGTACAAGGCACGCAGCTTGAGGTTCAGGGTGCTGTCTTCCACGAAACCCTTGGACTCGTCCTGGGCGGAGGCCAAAGCCAACTGCGAGGTGCCGGCTGTTACAGCCAGTGCGATCATGCTCCACTTCATCACGCGCATCGTGATTTGCTCCTTTGGTTTTTAAGAAGAGTAACCACTGCCTCACCTGTTTTTTTATCTGAGGCAGTTCTTTCTTTTTATGACGGCGCGGAACGTATACCACGCCGGTCATGTTGGCGATACTTCAAGTCCGCTGTTGCATGTCCAGGCTTACAACCACACTTGGGTTGCGTGCCTGCACTAACGTGCGTCATTGATTCACTGTTTCCGTTTGTTCCGGTTTCGTCTTCCCACGTCCCCGGTGACCGTGCTGGGATGAATGCAACAAGCGTGCACAAACGTGCCAGCAGTTCACATATTTTTCACTTTTCTTCCAGTGGTTCGGCCAAGCCCGCGTAAAACCGGCGCATCGGGCCATTCCTGCTTTCCTCGGCAACGAATACCGCTGTGCGAGTGAATCCTGTTTCGCGGCGCAAACGTTACCGCAGGGTGACAAGAGTGGGTAGATTGCGAGGCCTTGATGCACCGAGACCTTCCCTGGTGGACCTTTTTGGTGCGAAAGGTGACGTCCTGAATGGCAAGGCTAGACCACCGACAGGAATTGGCAACGCTGTGCCCACGTAAAGAAGGACCGCTTGTCAGGCGGTTACGCGCGGTACTGCATAAAGCGCGTGAACTGCAGCGAAAGGCGGTTCGGCAAGCCCTGATGCCGCGGGCGATCCTGGGGCGGAAGGCACCAAAACCGTGCTTCCCTTACGACTCGGTGCGAGATGCGCCGGTTGCAGGCATGTCGAGTTGATGCCGGTGGGTTCGGAAAAAACCGATCAGGCACGCTATCCTTGGCATTCGATGATTCGCGGCCATGCCTCGATCCCCCATTCCTTCCTGTGGAGAACGCCCGTGTTCAGCCTGGATGCCCGACTTGCCGGAGACGCTCATGTCATCGGTGACTTCGCACTTTGTCGCCTGCTGCTCAGTAATGACGCCAGGTATCCCTGGTTCATCCTCGTGCCGCGACGCCCGGAGATCACCGAGGTGTTCGAACTCGATGACGCAGACCGTGAAGTGCTGTGGAGCGAAACCAATGCATTGGCAAAGTTGCTTCACCAGCACTATGGCGCCGACAAGATCAACATCGCGACCCTGGGCAATGTCGTGAGTCAGTTGCACATGCACGTGATCGTTCGCTACCGGGCCGACGCGGCCTGGCCTGCGCCCGTGTGGGGCAAGCTGCCGTCCATGCCATACACCGCCGAGCAATTGGTGGCGGTTCGCCAAAGGCTGGCAGGCGTGCTGGGCACCGATTTCGTTTTCACGGAGGGCAGGGCATGAGTCTGGAAGATCGCGTGATGGAGCTGGAGACACGTCTGGCTTTTCAGGATGACACCCTGTCTTCGCTCAGCGACGAACTGATCCTGCAACAGCGGGCGATCGAGCGCCTGCAGATGCAGTTGGCCGCGCTGCTCAAGCGTCAGGAAGAAATGGTCGGCCAGTTCGAAACGGCTACCCAGGAGGCGCCGCCGCCGCATTACTGAAATCTTTTTTTCGGCAATGAAAAACGCGGGCAATGCCCGCGTTTTTTTATTGCTGCATTGGAGTCAGCGACGTGGCGATGCCGCAATCACGTCTTCGGCCTGCAGACCCTTGTCACGGTTCATGACCGAGAACTCGACCCGTTGGCCTTCGACCAGCACGCGATGGCCTTCGCCACGAATGGCACGAAAATGCACGAAGATGTCGTCGCCGGAATCGCGGGAAATGAAGCCGAAGCCCTTCGACGTGTTGAACCACTTCACCGTACCGGTATCGCGGTTGGTCATGTCGTACTGCACGGCGCTGGGTGCCGGTGACGCGCGGTAGAAGCTGATCGACAGGTGCGCCAGGCACGCGAGCAGTGCGCACAACAGGCCCGGCAGGATGCCGATGGCCGGCAGCGGCACCAGCAACGTCAGGGTCTGGGTGATCACCGAGGCAACCAGCAGCACACTGACCAGATTTTGCAACAGATGACGTGGGCCTTTGTTCCAGCGCGGTATCACTGGAGCCAAAAGCAGGTTGAGCAGACCGAACAGCGCCAGGTAGATTGCGTCGGGTTGTTGCAGGTAAGGCGCTACATCGGCCCGCAGGCTTGGTATGAACGACAGCAGCACGGCCGCTGCGCCCGTCAGGAGGTGGACGATTTTCAACATTTGATTGGCTCACTCTAAGATCAGGCATCAGGAAGAGCTGATACCGCAACAAGCACAGCGTTGGGGTGACAATAATTGCCGAGCATCTGCAGGGATCAGCCTATGCGCCACGGCTTGATGAATCGCCCCGGCGGCACGCGGTCTATTTAACAGCAAAGCCCGATCCTTCTCAAATCGGCCAGAGCGCCGCCCGACGCCGTCGGGCGGATAGCCTGCGCAACTTGCCCGAGGCCGGAGCTGCGTGGGTCGATGGGTCTTGGTAAAGTGGGCATCCACCCGTGGTGGTATACATTCATCGTCATCAAGGACATCACATGGCAATCGATATCGGCATCAGCGAAGAAGATCGCAAATCGATCGTGGACGGCCTGTCCCGTCTGCTTTCCGACACCTACGTCCTGTACCTCAAAACGCACAACTTCCACTGGAACGTGACCGGCCCGGCTTTCCGTACCCTGCACCTGATGTTCGAAGAGCAATACACCGAACTGGCGCTGGCCGTGGACTCCATCGCCGAGCGTATCCGTGCCCTCGGTTTTCCCGCGCCTGGCGCCTATTCGGTCTATGCCCGCCTGTCTTCGATCAAGGAAGAGGAAGGGGTGCCCTCGGCCCAGGACATGATCAAGCAACTGGTCGAAGGCCAGGAAGCTGTCACCCGCACGGCCCGCGGTATCTTCCCGCTGCTGGACAAGGTCAGCGACGAGCCGACGGCCGACCTGCTGACCCAGCGCATGCAGGTGCACGAGAAGACTGCCTGGATGTTGCGTTCGCTGCTCGAAGGCTGATCCCTGGCGACACGGCGGCGCCTTTTGCACTGCTGCGCCCGCCGTGTCGATCCAGCTTTTCCCGCCTGCCACGGCCTGGGTACGGGGGGGTCGCTCCTACCCAACGACGCCGCTCTTCGTACGTATGCACTTCCGTATTCCCCTGTCGTCATCGTTCGCCGATACGCTTCCATAGATCCGTCAGCACACCTCCAGGGTTGGAGGGGCGATCATCTAGGAAGCACTGATCCATGGAACGGAACATCATCGTCACCCGGGCGCGCCAGCTCGACCGATCGAGCAAGCTTGCCGTCGATCCCTACTCGGACAACTTCGACATGGGCCTGGCCAGGCCCGTCTCGCGTTCGGTTCGCTTGAACGGTTTCGCCACCTGCCTGCGCCTGGAACGGATCTACTGGGAGATTCTCGAGCGCATCGCCCTGGCCAATGAATGCACGGTGAACGCGCTGCTTTCCTACGTCGACCGCGAAGTCCACCTGCGCCATGGCGGCGTCAAGAATTTCAGCGGACTGGTGCGGGTAGTCTGTGTCACCTACTTGATGGGACGTGATCGAACGTCGTCTGTTACCTTGGACGGCTGCGCAGCGTCGATTAACCGGATATAATCCCGCGTTTCGCCCTGGCGCCGCTTGCGCCGCGGTCATTTGGTTGCCGAGACACTACCCATGCCGATGTACGACTATCAATGTGCTTCCTGCGGTCATCAGATGGAAGTCATTCAAAAGATCAGCGCCGAGCCTTTGACCGATTGCCCTGCCTGCCAGGCGCCACAACTGAAAAAGGTGCTTTCCATGCCGGGCTTCCGCCTCAGCGGCACCGGCTGGTACGAGACCGATTTCAAGACCGGCAACAAGAAGAATCTGGCAGGCGGCGACAAGGCCGAGTGAATTGCCCGGCCCCGGCCTGCTCCTGCACTATGTCCAGGGTGCCGCGTGTCCAGCTACACGCCGTCATCGAATCATGAATTACGAGAAGTGAAACCACTACTATGATGCGCAGCCACTATTGCGGCCAACTGAACGAGACCCTGGAAGGTCAGGAAATCACCCTGTGCGGCTGGGTCCATCGCCGTCGCGACCATGGCGGGGTGATCTTCCTCGACATTCGGGATCGTGAAGGCATGGCCCAGGTGGTCTTCGACCCCGATCGCGCCGACAGCTTCGCCGCCGCCGATCGCGTGCGCAGCGAGTACGTGGTCAAGGTCACCGGCAAGGTCCGTGCGCGGCCCGCCGGCGCAGTCAATCCGAACATGGCGTCTGGCGCCATCGAAGTGCTGGGCTACGAGCTCGAAGTGCTGAACGAAGCGGAAACCCCGCCGTTTCCGCTCAACGAGTACTCCGACGTGGGTGAGGAAACGCGCCTGCGCTACCGCTTCATCGACCTGCGCCGTCCCGAGATGGCCGAGAAACTGCGCCTGCGCTCGCGCATCACCACCAGCATTCGCCGCTACCTCGACGAAAACGGCTTCCTCGACGTCGAAACGCCGATCCTGACCCGTGCCACGCCTGAAGGCGCTCGCGACTACCTGGTGCCCAGCCGTACCCACCCTGGCAGCTTCTTCGCCCTGCCGCAGTCGCCTCAGCTGTTCAAGCAGTTGCTGATGGTGGCCGGTTTCGATCGTTACTACCAGATCGCCAAGTGCTTCCGCGATGAAGACCTGCGTGCCGATCGTCAGCCCGAGTTCACTCAGATCGACATCGAGACAAGTTTCCTCGACGAGAGCGAAATCATCGGCATCACCGAAACCATGGTGCGCAAGCTGTTCAAGGAAGTGCTGGACGTCGAGTTCGGCGATTTCCCGCACATGACCTTCGAAGAAGCCATGCGCCGCTACGGCTCGGACAAGCCCGACCTGCGCAACCCGATGGAGCTGGTCGACGTCGCCGATCAGCTCAAGGATGTCGAGTTCAAGGTCTTCAGCGGCCCGGCCAACGATGCCAAGTGCCGCGTTGCCGCACTGCGCGTTCCAGGCGGGGCGAGCATGCCGCGCAAGCAGATCGACGATTACACCAAGTTCGTCGGCATCTACGGCGCCAAGGGCCTGGCCTACATCAAGGTCAACGAGCGCGCCAAGGGCGTCGAGGGCCTGCAGTCGCCGATCGTCAAGAACATCCCTGAAGCCAACCTCGACGTGATCCTGGATCGCGTTGGCGCGGTCGATGGCGACATCGTGTTCTTCGGCGCCGACAAGGCCAAGATCGTCAGCGAGGCATTGGGTGCGCTGCGCATCAAGCTGGGCAACGATCTCGACCTGCTGACCTGCGAATGGGCGCCGATGTGGGTCGTCGACTTCCCAATGTTCGAAGAGAACGACGACGGCAGCTTCAGCGCGCTGCACCATCCGTTCACCGCGCCCAAGTGCACGCCTGCCGAGCTGGAGGCCAACCCGGCCACTGCCCTGTCGCGCGCCTATGACATGGTACTCAACGGCACCGAGCTGGGCGGCGGTTCGATCCGTATCCACCGCAAGGACATGCAGCAGGCCGTGTTCCGCCTGCTCGGTATCGAAGCTGCGGAACAGGAAGAGAAGTTCGGCTTCCTGCTCGACGCGCTGAAATACGGTGCACCACCCCATGGTGGCCTGGCCTTCGGCCTGGACCGTCTGGTCATGCTGATGACCGGTGCGCAGTCGATCCGTGAAGTCATCGCCTTCCCGAAAACCCAGAGCGCCGCCGACGTCATGACCCAGGCGCCTGGCGTGGTCGATGCCAAGGCGCTGCGTGAACTGCACATTCGCCTGCGCGAACAGCCCAAGGCCGAGTAACTGCTGACAGGGCGCATCTTCGGATGCGCCCTTGCGTTGTGCGGTGGAAAAACCTTGCCAGGGGCAGGGTTCGTATGGGTAACACACAGAAACTGGAGTTGCGTTATGGCTGGTCATTCCAAGTGGGCGAACATCAAGCACCGCAAAGAGCGCCAGGATGCCAAGAGGGGCAAGATCTTCACCAAGTGGATTCGTGAGCTGACCGTCGCTGCCCGCCAGGGCGGCGGCGAGCCAGGTTCCAATCCGCGTCTGCGCCTGGCGCTGGACAAGGCGCTGAGCGCCAACATGAGTCGCGACATCATCGATCGCGCGATTGCACGAGGCACCGGGGCAGCCGGCAGCGACGACGTGGTCGAGCTGAGCTACGAGGGCTACGGACCTGGTGGCGTTGCCGTGCTGGTCGAATGCATGACCGACAACCGCAACCGGACCGCTGCCGCGGTGCGCCATGCGTTCAGCAAATGCGGGGGCAATCTGGGTACCGATGGTTCGGTGGCGTATCTGTTCGAGCGCAAGGGGCAGTTGTCCTTCGCCCCGGGCGTGGACGAGGATGCGTTGATGGAGGCGGCCATGGAGGCCGATGCCGACGACATCGTGACCCATGGCGACGGCTCGATGGACGTGTTCACCTCGTTCGCCAGCTTCTACTCGGTGGGCAATGCGCTGCAGGCGGCCGGTTTCAATGCCGATGAAGCGGAGATCGTCATGGCGCCGACGACCAGTGCCGAACTCGATGCGGAAGGTGCCGAGAAGGTGCTGAAGCTGATCGACATGCTCGAAGATCTGGATGATGTGCAAAACGTCTATTCCAACGCCGAGATATCCGACGCCGTGATGGAGCAGCTTGGCTGATCGGCCCGTGTGTTTCATCTAAGCCATGCTTTACCAGTGCCGGCTTCTTGGCCGGTAGATGGCTCGCCGCCCGCGGCGCTCCCACATGCTATGCACACCCATGTGGGAGCGGGTTCTACCCGCGAAGGCATCAGCCGTGTTCCTCACTACTGCAGGCTTTATGACTTTAATTCTTGGAATCGACCCAGGCTCGCGCATCACCGGGTTTGGCGTCGTGCGTGAAACCGGACGCGGTTGCGAATACGTGGCTTCGGGCTGTATTCGTACCGGCGGCGGACTGCTGCATGATCGTCTGCAGATCGTTTTTCGTGGGGTGCGTGAGGTGATCCAGACCTACGGTCCGGTGACCATGGGCATCGAGCGGGTGTTCATGGCGCGCAACGCCGATTCGGCCCTGAAGCTGGGCCAGGCGCGCGGCGCTGCCATCGTCGCAGCGGCGGAGGAGGGGCTGGAGATCGCCGAGTACAGTGCCACCCAGGTCAAGCAGGCCATCGTCGGCACCGGTGCCGCCAACAAGGAGCAGGTACAGATGATGGTCATGCACCTGCTCAAGCTGACCCAGAAACCCCAGATCGATGCCTCCGATGCCCTGGCCATCGCACTTACCCACGCGCACACCCGGTCCAGCCTCATGCCCCACGGCCTGAGCGCCGCCCGCAGTCGCGGTGGGCGCCTGCGCCTGTAGCGGCTTACATCGTTTCAAACTTTTTTGCTTGCAGCTCACCTCAGTCCTGTAATGATGGCCCTTGAACTGGCCCGCATGAACAGCGCGTGACTGCGCCTTCCGACAAAGGATTCATACGTGATTGGACGCCTGCGCGGTACCTTGGCTGAAAAGCAGCCGCCGCACCTGATTCTCGACGTCAACGGGCTGGGCTATGAGCTCGAAGTGCCGATGACCACGCTCTATCGGCTGCCGCCGGTCGGCGAAAGCGTGACCCTGCACACCCACCTGGTTGTGCGTGAAGACGCTCAGTTACTCTATGGCTTCTATGAAAAGCGCGAGCGCGAGCTGTTCCGTGAGCTGATCCGCCTCAACGGCGTCGGCCCCAAGCTGGCACTGGCGCTGATGTCGGGGTTGGACGTCGACGAACTCGTGCGCTGCGTGCAGGCTCAGGACACCTCGGCGCTGGTGAAGATACCCGGCGTGGGCAAGAAGACCGCCGAGCGGCTTCTGGTCGAACTCAAGGATCGCTTCAAGGCCTGGCAGACCACGCCGAGCATGTTCGAGCTGGTGCCCAGTGGGCCGCAGGGGCCGGCGCCGGTCAACAGCGCCGAAGCCGATGCCGTCAGTGCGCTCATCTCCCTGGGCTACAAGCCCCAGGAGGCCAGTCGCGCCGTGGCGGCCATCGACGCCAAGGGGCTGAGCAGCGAAGAATTGATCCGCCGCTCGTTGAAGGGAATGATCTAAGTGATCGAAGCCGACCGTCTGATCGCCGCCACCGGCCGCGATCGGGAAGAAGTACAGGATCGGGCCATCCGCCCGCTCAGCCTGGCCGACTACATTGGCCAGCCCACCGTGCGCGAGCAGATGGAGCTGTTCATCCAGGCTGCGCGCGGGCGCAGTGAATCCCTGGATCACACCTTGATCTTCGGCCCGCCCGGGTTGGGCAAGACGACCTTGGCCAATATCATCGCCCAGGAAATGGGCGTGTCGATCAAGAGCACGTCGGGGCCGGTACTGGAACGGCCGGGCGACCTGGCTGCCCTGCTCACCAACCTGGAACCCCACGATGTGCTGTTCATCGACGAGATCCACCGGCTGTCGCCCATCGTCGAGGAAGTCCTGTATCCGGCCATGGAGGACTTCCAGCTCGACATCATGATTGGCGAGGGTCCCGCGGCACGTTCCATCAAGCTCGATCTGCCGCCGTTCACCCTGGTCGGGGCCACCACCAGGGCGGGCATGCTGACCAATCCGCTGCGTGACCGCTTCGGTATCGTCCAGCGCCTGGAGTTCTACAGCACCGCGGACCTTGCAACCATCGTCAGTCGATCGGGCAATATCCTCAACCTGGAGATCGAGGACGAAGGTGCCTTCGAGATCGCCCGCCGCGCCCGCGGTACGCCGCGAATCGCCAATCGCCTGCTGCGCCGCGTGCGCGACTTCGCCCAGGTGCGTGGCAAGGGGCACATCACCAAGCCCATCGCCGACCTGGCGCTGAACATGCTCGACGTCGACGAGCGCGGCTTCGACCACCAGGATCGCCGGCTGCTGCTGACCATGATCGAGAAGTTCGACGGTGGGCCGGTGGGTGTCGACAGCCTCGCCGCAGCCATCAGCGAAGAGCGCCACACCATCGAGGACGTCCTGGAGCCTTACCTCATTCAGCAGGGCTACATCATGCGCACCCCGCGCGGCCGGGTCGTGACGCGCCACGCCTACCTGCATTTCGGTCTGAACATTCCCAACCGGCTGGGCGACATGCCGGGCAGCGATGCCATGTCCGAAGAAATCGACGCATGAAAGGCCCCTCGCACAGCGACCTAATTCGGCTTTCCGTGGTCCTAGGGGCTGACACGGCTTTTGCATGGCCCTTGCCTGCACACGCGACGAAAAAACAGTTGCCCGGGCGGATTGGCAACCTGAGGAGTAAGCACTAGAGTATGCGCGCGCAAAACGGGGTTCAGGCGTTCGCCCATCAGTGTCGGGTCTATTACGAAGACACCGACGCCGGCGGCGTCGTCTATTACGTCAACTACCTCAAATTCATGGAGCGGGCTCGTACCGAGCGCTTGCGTGCGCTGGGTTTCGTCCAGTCGCAGCTGGCAGGTGAGAACCTGCTGTTCGTCGTGCATTCGGCAGAGGCGCGCTACCATGCGCCGGCGCGGTTGGACGACGAGCTCGCGGTGACCGCCGAAATAACCGAATTGAATCGCGCCAGCCTGCGTTTCAAACAGCAGGTATGGCGGGTGAAAGATACAACGCTGCTCTGCGAAGGGCAGTTCATGGTGGCCTGTGTGCGCGCCGATAACTTCAGACCCCGGGCCATTCCCCCAGCCTTGCGTACGGCCTTTGCCGACGCAGGCGGCCTGGGCAAACAATCCAGTGCAGGAGATTAAGCGTGGAAGCTAACGTCGTCGACCATACCTCCATGTGGAGTTTGGTCAGCAATGCCAGTGTCGTGGTGCAGTTGGTAATGCTTATTCTGGTGGCCGCCTCGGTCACCTCGTGGGTCATGATCTTTCAGCGCAGTTCGATGCTGCGCGCCGGTCGTCGTGCCCTGGACAGCTTCGAGGAACGCTTCTGGTCGGGGATCGACCTGTCCAAGCTGTACCGTCAGGCTGGCAGCAATCCCGACCCTGATTCGGGTGTCGAGCAGATTTTCCGTGCTGGCTTCAAGGAGTTTTCCCGCCTGCGCCAGCAGCAGGGCGTCGATCCCGATGCCGTGATGGAAGGCGTGGGCCGTGCCATGCGCGTGGCGATTTCCCGTGAGGAAGAGAAGCTCGAACAGGGTCTGCCATTCCTGGCAACCGTCGGTTCCACCAGCCCCTACGTGGGCCTGTTCGGTACCGTATGGGGCATCATGAACTCGTTCCGCGGCCTCGCCTCGGCCCAGCAGGCCACTCTGGCCACCGTTGCGCCAGGTATTGCCGAAGCACTGATTGCCACGGCCATCGGCCTGTTCGCAGCGATTCCGGCCGTCATCGCCTACAACCGTTTCGCTGCCCGCAGCGAAACCCTGATCAACCGCTACTACACGTTCGCTGACGAGTTCCAGGCCATCCTGCACCGTAAAGTGCACACCAGCGAAGAGTGAGCAGGGATAACCCAATGACTCGAGGTCGTCGCCCAAAACGCAAGCCGGTCGCCGAGATGAACGTGGTGCCCTACATCGACGTGATGTTGGTACTGCTGGTCATCTTCATGGTCACCGCTCCGATGATCAACCAAGGTGTGAAGGTCGATCTGCCCAAGGTTTCCAGCGAAGCGTTGCCGCAGGACAACAACACTCAGGTGCTCACCATTTCCATCAAGGCCGACAAGACCTACTACTGGAACGTCGGCAAGGAAGTAGACACTGAAAAGCAGCAGGACAAGGCTATGACGCTGGCGCAGATGACCCAGGCCGCCACCGCGATCATCAACCAGGGCAATGCCAGCGGCAAGAAGACCCAGGTCTTCATTCGCGGTGACAAGACCGTGGATTACGGTGCTGTCATGGGCGCCATGGGTGGTTTGCAGCAGGCAGGTGTCGGTAACGTTGGCTTGATTACCGAGGCCCCCTGATGCGAAAGCGAGAGCATTCAGCCTCGGAAAGCTTCTTCTGGCCCACGGTCTGGGCGGTAGCCCTGCACGTGCTGATCTTCGGGATGCTGTTCGTCAGTTTCGCCATGACGCCCGAACTGCCTGAAGCGCGACCCATCGTGCAGGCTACGCTCTATCAGCTCAAGTCCAAGAGCCAGGCCACCACCCAGACCAACCAGAAACTGGCGGGCGAGGCGAAGAAGTCTGCTGCGCGGCAGACCGAAGTCGAGCAGATGGAGACCAAGAAGCTGGAGCAGGAAGCCATCAAGGCCGCGGAACAAAAGAAAGAGGAAACCGCTCAAAAGGCCGAAGCGGCGAAGAAGGCCGACGAAGCCAAGAAGTCCGATGCTGCCGCCAAGGCGGAAGCCGCCTCTGCGGCAGCGGCCAAGGCTGAGGCTGCCAAGGCCGAAGCCGCTGAAAAAGCGGCCGAAGCCAAGAAGAGCGAGCTGGCCGATATCGCCAAGAAGAAGGCCGAGCAGGAAGAGGCCAAGAAGGAGGCAGCCGAGGACGCGAAGAAGAAGGCTGCCGAGGACGCCAAGAAAAAAGCCGCCGAAGACGCGAAGAAGAAAGCCGAAGACGACGCCAAGAAGGCCACTGCGGCCGAGGAAGCGAAGAAGAAGGCCGCCGAGGACGCGAAGAAGAAGGCTGCGGCCGATGCTGCGAAGAAGAAGGCTCAGGACGCAGCTCGCAAGGCAGCGGAGGACAAGAAGGCGCAGGCATTGGCCGATCTGCTTTCCGACAAGCCTGAACGCCAGCAGGCGCTCGCCGACGAGCAGGGTGATGAGGTCGCGGGCAACTTCGACGATCTGATCCGCTCGCGAGCAGCCGAAGGGTGGGCGCGTCCGCCTTCGGCACGCAAGAACATGACCGTGGTATTGCAGATCAACATGTTGCCCGATGGTACCGTCACCAATGTCAGCGTCTCACGCTCCAGTGGCGATGGTCCCTTCGACAGTTCGGCGGTTGCTGCGGTCAAGAACATTGGCCGTTTAACGGAAATGCAGGGTTTGAAACCAGCTGACTTCAACCCCTATCGTTCCTTCAAGATGACATTTACACCTGAGGATCTTGCCTTGTGATTACCCTTCTTCGAGGACTGCTCGTCGTCCTTTGCTGCGCAGCCGGCATGGCCTCTGCGGACGAAAAGAACATTCTGGTCACCAGCGGTGCCGACCGTGCCACGCCGATTGCCGTCGTGCCGTTCGGTTTCCAGGGCGGCAGCGTGTTGCCTGACAACATTGCCGAGATCGTCGGCAACGACCTGCGCAACTCGGGCTACTACGCACCCATTCCACCGCAGAACATGATCAGCCAGCCTTCCCAGGCCAGCGAAGTCATCTACCGCGACTGGCAGGCGCTGGGTGCCCAGTACGTCATGGTCGGCAGCATCACGCCGGCCGGCGGCCGCTTGCAGGTGCAATACGCGCTGCTTAACGTCAATACCCAGCAACAGGTGTTGACCGGCAGCGTCTCGGGCACTACCGACCAGTTGCGTGACATGGCCCACTTCATCTCCGATCAGTCGTTCGAGAAGCTGACCGGGATCAAGGGTGCGTTCTCCACGCGCATGCTCTACGTGACCGCCGAACGGGCCGGCACCAATGCCACCCGTTACACCCTGCAGCGTTCGGACTACGACGGCGCCCGTGCGGTGACCCTGTTGCAGTCGCGCGAGCCGATCCTGTCGCCACGCTACTCGCCCAACGGCCGCAACATTGCCTATGTATCGTTCGAACAGCGCCGTCCGCGGATCTTCCTGCAGAACGTCGACACCGGCCGCCGCGAGCAGTTGACCAACTTCGAAGGCCTCAACGGTGCCCCGGCGTTCTCGCCGGACGGCAATCGCCTGGCGCTGGTGCTGTCCAAGGACGGCAACCCGGAGATCTACGTGATGAACCTGGCCTCGCGCGCGCTGACCCGCGTGACCAACAGCCCGGCCATCGACACCGAACCCTTCTGGGGCAAGGATGGTTCGACCCTGTACTTCACGTCGGACCGTGGCGGCAAGCCACAGATCTACAAGACCAGCACATCCGGTGGCGCCAATGCCGAGCGTGTGACGTTCGTGGGCAACTACAATGCCAACCCGAAACTTTCGGCTGACGAAAAGACCCTTGTAATGATCCATCGGCAAGATGGTTTCACCAATTTCAAGGTGGCGGCGCAGGACCTGGAGCGCGGAAGCGTAAAGATCCTCACAGATTCAACTCTTGATGAGTCGCCTACTGTTGCGCCCAACGGCACCATGGTAATCTACGCCACCCGCCAGCAGGGCCGGGGAGTCTTGATGCTCGTGTCGCTAAACGGCCGCGTGAGGCTCCCGCTTCCTACCGCTCAAGGCGAAGTCAGAGAACCGTCCTGGTCCCCTTACCTGAACTGACGCGGCGTAATACGTTGTACTTAACACATTGGGGTTCATTAGGAGTTTCACGATGGAAATGCTGAAGTTTGGTAAGTTCGCTGCGCTGGCCCTGGCCTTGTCCGTAGCTGTAGGTTGCTCGTCCAAAGGCGGCGAAGATGCCGGTCAAGGCGGCGCTGCTGTCGACCCTAACGCTGGTTACGGCGCAAACACCGGTGCCGTTGACGGTTCCCTGAGCGAAGAAGCTGCTCTGCGCGCTATCACCACGTTCTACTTCGAATACGACAGCTCGGACCTGAAGCCAGAAGCCATGCGCGCTCTGGACGTTCACGCCAAGGACCTGAAAGCCAACGGCGCTCGCGTCGTCCTGGAAGGTAACACCGACGAGCGCGGTACTCGCGAGTACAACCTGGCACTGGGCGAGCGTCGTGCCAAGGCCGTTCAGCGTTACCTGGTACTGCAAGGCGTTTCGCCAGCCCAGCTGGAACTGGTTTCCTACGGTGAAGAGCGTCCAGTGGCTACTGGCAACGACGAGCAGTCGTGGGCTCAGAACCGTCGCGTCGAACTGCGTAAGTAATTCGTCATGCGAACGTGCCGTCGTGCTGTAACTGTTCTGGCTTTCGCCCTGCCTGTGATGGCTTGGGGCGCGGTGCCTGTGGTCGATAGCAACAACAATGGAGGCTACGGTAACAGTGGCGCCGTTGGTGGCAGCTATCCGCCCTCAGGTTACGGTACGAACGGCGCCTCGGCCGGGACAGTCGCGCAAGCGCCTGTCTCGGCTCAGGGCGAGCTGTTCATGCAACTGCAGCAAATGCAGGAAGACATCGCACGCCTGCGAGGTCAGGTCGAAGTCCAGCAGAACGATATCCAGCGCCTGAAACAGGAAGGGCTCGAGCGGTATCAGGAACTCGATCGTCGGATTGGCTCGGGGGTTGCACCTGCACCCAGTGCCCAACCGGATAATTCTTCAGCCAGCGGCGCGTCTAGCGGCGCTGGTGCTTCATCGGCTGCCGGCCAGTCGTCCGCAGGCGCAGAGCCTGGCGATCCGGCCAAGGAGAAGCTGTATTACGATGCAGCCTTCGACCTGATCAAGGCCAAGGATTTCGACAAGGCCAGCCAGGCCTTCGCCGCGTTCCTGCGCAAATACCCGAACAGCCAGTATGCGGGCAATGCCCAATACTGGCTGGGCGAGGTCAACCTTGCCAAGGGTGACCTGCAGGGCGCAGGCCAGGCTTTCGCCAAGGTCAGCCAGCTCTATCCCAAGCACAACAAGGTGCCGGATTCGCTCTACAAGCTGGCCGACGTCGAGCGCCGCTTGGGCCATACCGACCGAGTCAAAGGCATTCTGCAGCAGGTTGTGACCCAATATCCGGGCACGTCCGCTGCGCAGTTGGCGCAGAAAGACCTGCAAAGATTGTGAAGCCTGCCATGTGATTCGAAGAAACCCGCGCCTGTCGCGGGTTTTTTCGTTAGAATTTGCCGCCATTTTATGAACACGCTTCCTGAGGCCGCGCGATCGCGGGCCGCCTGAAGTGCCCAACGGAGGCGGTCAGCCTGTTTCGCTGTCACGCCCGTGGACCCTATGCAAGACACACTACGTATTACCGAAGTCTTCTACTCGTTGCAGGGTGAGACGCGGACCGCCGGCTTGCCCACGGTTTTCGTACGCCTGACCGGTTGCCCCTTGCGCTGCCAATATTGCGACAGCGCCTACGCGTTCAGTGGGGGAACCCAGCGCACGCTCGATTCGCTCATGGAACAGGTGGCCAGCTACAAGCCTCGCTATGTATGCGTTACCGGAGGCGAGCCGTTGGCTCAGCCCAATGCCATCCCGTTGATGCAGCGGCTCTGCGATGCCGGCTATGAAGTTTCCGTGGAAACCAGCGGCGCACTCGACATCAGCGCAGTCGATACTCGGGTCAGTCGCGTGCTCGACTTGAAGACACCGGGTTCTCTCGAAGTCCATCGCAACCGTTACGAGAACATCGAGCTGCTGACCCGCAACGACCAGGTCAAGTTCGTCCTGTGCTCGCGCGAAGACTATGACTGGGCCGTGTCCAAGCTGATTCAGTACGGGCTGGACGGTCGTGCCGGCGAAGTGCTGTTCTCGCCGAGCAAGGATCAACTGCGCGCTACCGATCTGGCCGACTGGATCGTGGCCGACAACCTGCCGGTGCGCCTGCAGATGCAGCTGCACAAACTTCTTTGGAACGACGAGCCGGGGCGCTGAGATGAACCATACCCAACACGAGAAAAAGGCAGTCATTCTGCTTTCCGGCGGCCTGGATTCCGCCACTGTCGTGGCGATGGCCAAGGCCCAAGGCTACGCCTGCTATACCATGAGCTTCGACTATGGCCAGCGCCATCGGGCCGAACTCGATGCCGCGGCACGTGTGGCTCGGGACCTGGGCGTGATACAGCACAAGGTCATCGGGCTCGACCTGGATGGCATGGGCGGCTCGGCACTGACCGACACCTCGATCGATGTGCCGGAGACCTTGGGTGAGGGCATCCCGGTCACCTACGTTCCGGCCCGCAACACGGTGTTTCTGTCATTGGCGCTAGGTTGGGCCGAGGTGCTCGAAGCGCGCGACATCTTCATTGGCGTCAATGCGGTGGACTATTCGGGCTATCCGGATTGTCGACCCGAGTTCATCGAGGCTTTCGAGCGTCTGGCCAACCTGGCCACCAAGGCGGGAGTGGAAGGCAATGGCTTCACCATACAGGCACCGCTGCAGAACATGAGCAAGGCTGACATCGTCAAGGCAGGCGTGGCGCTGGGTGTGGACTATGGCCTGACAGTGTCGTGCTACCAGGCCGATGATCAGGGCCAGGCCTGTGGCAAGTGCGACAGCTGCCGCCTGCGTGCCGAGGGCTTCGCTGCGGCAGGTGTGAGCGATCCGACACGCTATTTTTGATTTATTTTCTGTAGGGTGTTGAATTACCGAAAGAATTCGGTATTATACGCCCCACGAAACGGGTCGTTAGCTCAGTTGGTAGAGCAGTTGGCTTTTAACCAATTGGTCGTAGGTTCGAATCCCACACGACCCACCATTTCGAAACCCGCAGCTTGCAAAGGCTGCGGGTTTTTTTATGCCCGTGATTCGGCGCTGGTGCCTGCCACGTCTATAAGGCTTTGCTAACGGCTGGTTTCTCTGTAGCCTGCGCCAGCCCTCAAAAGCCTCACGAAAGCCAGGGCATATACTCCCAGGCCTTGTCGGCCCGGCCTATACTCGACTCTCGCGCATCAGCGCCCGCAGGTCTTGCCCCATGACGCAGATATCCGAACGCCTTCTGGTCCAGGCTCACCTGGATGCCAAGCAGCCCCGGCCTCTGACACCGGAACAGGAAGCCGACTATCGTGCTGCCATCGCCGCCGAGCTCAAGGCTCAGGATGCGGTTCTGGTTGCCCATTACTACTGCGATCCCGTGATCCAGGCATTGGCCGAGGAAACCGGTGGCTGCGTCTCCGACTCGCTGGAGATGGCGCGCTTTGGCAATCAGCATCCGGCCCGAACGGTGTTGGTGGCAGGTGTCAGGTTCATGGGCGAAACGGCGAAGATTCTCAATCCGGAAAAGCGTGTGCTGATGCCCACCCTGGAGGCGACCTGTTCGCTGGACCTGGGTTGCCCGGTGGACGCGTTCTCGGCCTTCTGCGACCAGCATCCCGAACGCACCGTGGTGGTTTACGCCAATACTTCGGCTGCGGTGAAAGCCCGTGCTGATTGGGTCGTGACGTCGAGTTGCGCGCTGGAGATCGTCGAGAGCCTGATGGACAACGGCGAGAAGATTATCTGGGCGCCCGACAAGCACTTGGGCAACTATATCCAGACCCACACCGGCGCGGACATGTTGATGTGGGACGGTGCCTGCATCGTCCACGAGGAGTTCAAGGCACGGCAGTTGGCCGACATGCGGGCGTTGTACCCCGACGCCGCGATTCTGGTGCATCCCGAGTCGCCGGCCGAAGTGATCGCTCTGGCGGACGCCGTGGGTTCGACCAGCCAATTGATTGCCGCCGCCCGAACACTGCCGCAGCAGACCCTGATCGTGGCTACCGACCGCGGTATCTTCTACAAGATGCAGCAGGCAGTTCCCGGCAAGACCTTGATCGAGGCCCCTACGGCCGGCAACGGTGCCGCCTGTCGCAGTTGTGCGCATTGCCCGTGGATGGCCATGAACACCCTGCAGCGCATGCTGGAATGCCTGCGCGCGGGCAGCAACGAAATCACCGTGGACGCGGCGCTGATTCCCCAGGCCATTCGGCCGCTCAAGCGCATGCTGGACTTCACCCAGGCCGCGCGCCTGAAGCTGGCCGGTAACGCCTGATCAGAGGCTTTTGCCCAGCGCGACCACAGGCCGTTCGGACTTCGCCAGATCAAGCTTCGGCAACTCTGGCCGCGGACGGCCCAGTCGTTTGTTCAGTTCCAGCCATTCGGCCAGGGCCAGCATCAGGCCCGCGCCCACCAGCGCACTTGCGATCTGCATCGTTAGCTGGTCGTCGGCCAGGGCATTGGCCATGTCGGCCAACGGTGCCAGCACCACGCTGAGGCAGAAGACCTCGAGCGAATAACGTCCCATCAGCGCAACCTTGCGTGCCAGCAGATGATTCACCCACTCGCCCTGGGGTATCAGCTTGGCCACGCAGTAGGCCAGGGCCACGAAGTGCAAAAGGCGTGACGGCGAGAGGTTGGTCTTGTCGATGGGATAGAGCAGTTCGCCAAACCAGCCAGGCACCAGCGCCTCGTGCAGCACCGGCCAGCGCCAGCCCAGGGCGACCAGCGCGCTGAATGTCACCAGTGTGGCGCACGCGAGAAACAGCGGCTGGCGGCCCAACGGGCGTGCCACCGCGACTGGCGCGCGTGCCGCATGCAGCGCCGTGGCGCCACCCAGTACGAACAGCACTTGCCAGGCCAAGGGGTTGAAATACCACAGGCCGTTGTCGTGCGCCGGGATGTTCCAGCCCAGCCATTGCACTGCCAGGTACAACACCAGCGACAAGCCGATGGCCTGCGCTGGCCGCTTGATCAGCAGTGGCAGGACGATCGGCAGGCCGAGCAGCAACACGATGTACAGCGGCAAAGGGTCCATCAGGTTGGGTTTGAAGCGCAGCAGCAGTTCGTCGACCATGGCCTGTTGCGGGTTGGAGACGAAATAGGTGAGGTTCATTTCCTGGATCATGTCGCGCGTTTCGACGTGATTGTTGGCAACGAAGATGATGCCCATCAGCACCGCCAGGAGGAAGATGTGCACCACGTACAACACCCAGGCGCGGCGCAGTATGCGCACCGTGGCGACCAGGTAGCCGTCGCGCAGGGCGATCTTGCCGTAGGCCAGCACGGCTGCGTAGCCGGCGAGAAACACGAACACCTCCGCCGCATCGCTGAAGCCGAAGTTGCGCAGCGTGAAGCTGGCCAGTGGGTTTTGCGGTATGTGATCCCAGAAAATGAAGATCAACGCCAAACCTCGATAGAAATCGATCCGATGGTCTCGATCGTTAGTCATGGCGACAGGCTCTTGCGAATAGGAAGGATGTAGTAGGGATTGGGCACCGGGCATTACGGTTCCGTATCGGCGGCCATTCTCGATCAGCGGCGCGGAGGTTGGCCGGTTTCGCAACGAATTGCAAAAGTTTGGCTATTACAGAATGTCACAAGGCTGAGTTGACGCAGCCCTTGTGGTCGCGGCGCAAGCTGTGTCCGGCCTCACCGCTTTCAGGCTCACCGTGCGCACCCATGACGCGGCTTGCGCCGCTGCTACAGGGATGGGTGGATCAGTTGCCGGCGCACTTCCGCGGTCTCTTCGCTCCAGTACACCGGTTTGCCTGCAATCAACGCCGCCACGGGCAGCCCGTCGCGGTACAGCACGCGGTTGCCCGGCAGCGCCGGCACACTTTTCTGGATCTGCAGGGGGTCGGCTCCGGGCAGTGGCAGCAGGGTACCGACCAGGTTCAACGGGTCGCTGGCCGTGATCGACACCATGGTGCCATCGACCGGTCGCTTGCGCACCTCGCGCAGGGCTGGGATGGCCTCGGGCAGTGCGAACTGCTCACCGGACAAACCATCGATGAAACGCCCCCCGCGGATCTGCCCACGTGCCTCCAGGCGCTGCAGCGCGCGCAACAGGTCGCGCCAGCTGGGCAGCCAGTCGGCTTCGCGTTGCAGCAGGCGCCAGAACACCACGCCGTAGCGGCGCAGCAGCACCAGTGCGACCTGTTCCACGGCTTCATCGGGCGCGCAACCGGGCGCCTGCAGCAGAGCCCAGCGGCCGGCATCGTCCATGCCACCGATGAACGCGCCACGACCGCGGCGACTGCTGCGCGCCTGACGTTTGCCGGCCGGGGTGATCAGCGCGCGCAGGCCGGCGAAACTGTCGGCATTCACGCGACCCGCGGCGACCAGCTCCTGCAGGGCGTTCTCGGCTTCGGTGCGCAGCAGGCGTGTCTGGTGGACCAAGTCGTCGAAAAACATGGCGCCTTGCGCGGCCAGGGTCTGCTCCAGCTTCTGCGCACGCATGGACAGTTCCTGCGGCTGCACTGCCGCAGCCAGGCTGCGCCACAAAGGCAGGCGCGCGCGCGGCAGCAGCACGATCGGCGTGTTGCGCAGGGTCGCACCCTTGCCACTGCTGGCCAGCCGCGCCCAGACCGTCTTGCCGCTGCGGCTGGCGCGGTCCAGCCACGACGGATCGTATCCGCGCAGTCGAGCCGGCAGCAGGTCGTTCTCCCAGGCGCTGGCCGGCGCGCTGTAGCCTTCGAGCTGGTCGAGCAAGCGGCTCATTGCCGCTTCGCCTTGCAGGCGCGTACCGGGCGCGAGGCACTGCCAGTCGAGGAGGAAGCGCATGAACACTTGCAGGCTGACCGGTTCGATCTCGCGGCGCAGACGCTTCACCGTGTAGCGGTGGATGCGCGCCAGCAGGTGCCGTTCGCACCACTGGGTTTCCTCGATGTGTGCGATAAACCGGCCACGCATGACGTAGCCCTGGTTTTCCAACACAAGTAGGGCTTGTTCGACGAGCGCGGGATGCAGGTTCAGCGGGGCGGCGATTTCACCCAGCCGCTGCGGGCCGAACCCGCTCAAGCGAGCGCGGATCAGTTCCACTGTCGCTTCCTGCTTCGTCCACGTCTGCGCCAAGTGCGCGGGCATCCGCAATGCTGGCGACAGCTCGATACCCCCATAGATGGCCTGCAGGCAGGCCACCCGTTCCAGGGCCAGCCACAGGTGGCTGCCGTCGCCCAGGGTCAGGCGTGCCGCGCGACCTGTACCGCCCAGGGCCTTCAACAGCGGTAGCTCGCTGGCCCCAACCTCGCGTTCGGCCAATGCGCCCAGGCTCATCAACGCCTCGTGCATCTCGTCATTGCTGACAGGGGAGGGCCATGCTTCGGCGGCCACTGCCGCGATGGCATCCTTGTCCAGTTCGCCCATGTCGTCCGCTGTGCGCGGTTCGTCCCAGCGCCGGTTGAGCACCGCCTGGGTACGTCGCTCTTCCAGCGGAGCGTCGTCGAGAAACGCATACGGCCTGGCATTGAGGATCGCTGCCGCCAGTGGCGAAGGGCGGGGCAGATCACGCTGGATGAGGCTGATCCGACCGGTTTCGATGCGCCGCAGCAGGGCCAGCCAGCCCTCGCTGTCCATGGCGTCGTGCAGGCAGTCGTCGAGGGTTTGCGCGACCAGCGGGTGGTCGGGAATCTCCCGTTCGCCGACGATGTTCTCCAGGCAGGCGATCTGGTCGGGGAATACCGTGGCGATCAGGTCCTCGCTTTTCATTCGCTGGAGCTGCGGGGCCACCTTGCGTCCGCCACTGTAGCGGGGCAGGGCCAGGGCCGTAGCGGCGTTCCAGCGCCAGCGCACGCCGAACAGCGGAGCGTCGAGCAGCGCCTGGGTCAATATCGACTCGGCGCTGTTGCTGTGCAGGTAGTGCCAGACGTCCTCCAAGGCGAAGCTGTGGCTGGTTGACAGCGACAGCACGATGGCATCTTCGCTGGCTGCCGCTTGCAGCTCGAAATTGAACGTGCGACAGAACCGCTTGCGCAGGGCCAGGCCCCAGGCCCGGTTGATGCGGCTGCCGAATGGCGTGTGGATGACCAGCTGCGTGGCACCCGAGGCATCGAAGAAACGCTCCATGATCAGCGTGTCCTGGGACGGCAGCGCGCCAAGCGCCTCGCGCGTACGGGAGAGATAATCGAGCAATTGCCCAGCGCTGTCCTGGGCCAGGTCGAGCGCGTCCTGCAGCCACGGCAGCACGGGCTCGGGTAGCCCGTCACTGAGCGCCAGGCGTTGGTCTATCGAGGCCTGCAGGCGCGCCACGCCCGCTGACAGCTCGGCGCTGCGTCCGGGTATTTCGCCGAGCCAGAAGGGGATGTTCGGCGCCTGACCGTGGGCATCTTCGACCCGTACCTTGCCGCCTTCGATGCGCAGGATGCGGTAGGAGCGATTGCCCAGCTGGAAGATGTCGCCAGCGAGGCTTTCCACGGCAAAATCCTCGTTGACGCTGCCGATGCTCAACGCCTGGGGCTCCAGCAGCACCGCATAGTCGGCGTTGTCGGCTATGGCGCCTCCGCTGGTGACCGCAGTCAACTTGCTGCCGCGCCGGCCGCGCAGGCTCTGGGTGACTGCATCACGGTGCAGATAGGCGGCGCGCACGCCCTGACGCCCGCTGTAACCTTCGGCCAACATGCGCAGCAACGCTTCATAGCGCGTATCGTCCAAGGCCGCATAGGGCGTTGCCTGACGGAACATCTGCAGCAACGCCTGCTCCGGCCATTCCTGGCAGCTGACCTCGGCGATGATCTGCTGGGCCAGTACGTCCAGCGGCGCCTGGGGAATGCGCAGGATGTCCAGTTCGCCGCGCCGCACGCAGTCCAGCAACGCTACGCATTCGATCAGGTCATCCCGAGAAATTGCAAACAGGCGGCCCTTGGGAATACCGCCGACGTGGTGGCCGGAACGGCCCACCCGTTGTAGAAACGCTGAAATGGAGCCGGGCGAGCCGATCTGGCAGACCAGGTCCACGTCACCGATGTCGATGCCCAGCTCCAGCGAGGCCGTGGCGACCAGCACCTGCAGGTCGCCACGCTTGAGCCGTTGTTCGGCATCCAGACGCTGCTCCTTCGCCAGGCTGCCATGGTGGGCCGCCACTTGCTCGCGCCCGAGCCGCTCGCTCAGATGGCGCGCCAGACGCTCGGCCAGGCGCCGGGTATTGACGAACACCAGGGTGGTCCGGTGCGCCTGGGCAAGCTCGGCCAGGCGGTTGTAGACCAACTCCCAGACGTCATTGGGCATGACCGCCGCCAGCGGCACCGCGGGCACTTCGATGGCCAGGTCGCGGGGGCGGGCGTGACCGATGTCGACGATCGAACACATCCGCTGCGCACCGACCAGGAACTGCGCCACCTGAGCGATCGGCTTTTGCGTGGCGGACAGGCCGATACGTCGCAGCGGCTTGCTGCACAGTGCCTGCAGACGCTCCAGGCTCAAGGCCAGATGGCTGCCGCGCTTGCTGCCGGCCACTGCATGGATCTCATCGACGATCACCGTGCCGACATCCGCGAGCATGCGGCGGCCGGAGTCGGATCCGAGCAGGACATAGAGCGATTCGGGCGTGGTAACCAGGATGTGCGGAGGGTGCCGGCGCATGGCGGCCCGCTCTTTCTGCGGCGTATCGCCGGTACGTACCCCGGCGATGGGGGTCAGCGCAGGCAGGTTCATGCCGGCCAATTGCTCGGCAATACCCTGCAGTGGACGTTGCAGATTCAGCTGGATGTCGTTGGACAAGGCCTTGAGCGGTGAGACGTACAGCACCAGGGTGCGTCGCGGCAGCTCGCCTCCTTGCGCGAGGCCCAGCTGCACCAACTCGTCGAGAACGGCCAGGAAGGCCGTCAGGGTCTTGCCCGAGCCGGTGGGTGCGGCTATCAGGGTCGAGTGGCCCTGCTGGATCAACGGCCAGGCCTGGGCCTGGGCGGGAGTGACGGCAGCAAATTGCCGGCGGAACCAGGCGCTTACCGCCGGATGGAAGTTGGCCAGTGCCGAATCGAGCTGTGCAGGTAGGTTCATGATCTATTGATGGGGAACGTGTAGCGAAGTTGCAACCGGCATGGGGCCGAAAGTGCATTGCCGCTACCCACAAAAAAGGGCGACTCGCGTCGCCCTCGATCAAGCCTGTTGCATTCAACCGCGACGGCGCAGCGCTTCGATACGGTCTTCCAGCGGCGGGTGGGTCATGAGCAGGCCGGCCAGGCCATGCTTGAGGCCACCATTGATGCCGAAGGCGTTCAGCGAGTCGGGCATCTGCACGGGAACGCCTTGCTCGGAGCGCAGGCGCTGCAGCGCACCGATCATCGCGTTGGTGCCGGCCAGCCGGGCACCGGCTTCGTCGGCGCGGAACTCACGGCGGCGCGAGAACCACATGACGATGACGCTGGCCAGGATACCCAGCACCAGTTCGGCGACGATGGTCGCGATGTAGTAGGCGATGCCCTGGCCTTGCTCGTTCTTGAAGATCACCTTGTCGACGAAGTTGCCGATGATTCGTGCGAAGAACATCACGAAGGTGTTCACCACGCCCTGCACCAGCGCCAGGGTGACCATGTCGCCGTTGGCCACGTGGCCGATCTCGTGAGCCAGCACCGCCTTGACCTCATCGGGCGAGAAGCGCTCGAGCAGGCCCTGGCTGACGGCCACCAGGGCGTCGTTCTTGTTCCATCCGGTGGCGAAGGCGTTGGCCTCGTAGGCCGGGAAGATGCCGACTTCGGGCATCTTGATGCCTGCCTCGCGCGACAGCTCCTCGACGGTCTGCAGCAGCCATTGTTCGTGACGGGTGCGCGGTTGGGTGATGATCTGCGTGCCGGTGCTCATCTTCGCCATCCACTTGGAGATGAACAGCGAGAACAGCGAACCGGCGAAGCCGAACACGGCGCAGAAGATCAGCAGCTGATTGAGGTTCAGATCCACCCCGTTGGCCGCCATGAACCCATTGAAGCCAAACAGGCTCAGGGTAATGCTGGCAATCAGCACAACCGCAAGGTTAGTGGCCAGAAACAGCAAGATGCGCATCATGGTTGTAACGTTCTCCTGACGGATAGAAGTGTTGCGTATGCGCTATATAAGGCCCGAGCCCGGTCGATTCAACCGGGGGACTATTTCAAACTGTGTATATGCGCACGGACACTTGAATACGTTCGGTTTTTACTGGCGATAATTCTTCAGGAAGCGGCCGATGCGACCGATGGCCTGCTCGAGGTCATCGACCCTCGGCAGCGTCACTACCCGGAAATGGTCCGGGTTGGGCCAGTTGAACGCCGTGCCCTGGACCACCAGCAGCTTTTCCGACAACAGCAGGTCGAGCACGAACTTCTCGTCGTTGAGGATCGGGCAAACCTTGGGATCGATGCGCGGGAAGGCGTAAAGCGCACCCATGGGCTTGACGCAGCTGACGCCGGGAATGTCGTTGAGCAGCTCCCAGGTGCGGTTGCGCTGTTCCAGCAGGCGACCGTTGGGCAGCACCAGGTCGTTGATGCTCTGGTAGCCGCCCAGCGCGGTCTGGATCGCGTGCTGGCTCGGCACGTTGGCGCACAGGCGCATGTTGGCGAGGATGTCGATGCCTTCGATGTAGCTCTGGGCGTTGTGCTTGGGCCCCGAAATGGCGATCCAGCCGGAACGGAAACCGGCCACGCGGTAGGATTTGGACAGGCCGTTGAAGGTCAGGCACAACAGGTCCGGGGCCAGCGAGGCGGTGCAGATGTGTACGGCGTCGTCGTAGAGGATCTTGTCGTAGATCTCGTCGGAAAACACCACGAGGTTGTGCTGGCGAGCGATTTCCAGCATGCCCAGCAGCACTTCCCTGGAATACACGGCGCCGGTGGGGTTGTTCGGATTGATGATCACCATGGCCTTGGTGTTGGGGGTGATCTTGGCCTTGATGTCGTCCAGGTCTGGCCACCAGTTGGCCTGCTCGTCGCAGAGGTAGTGCACGGCATGGCCACCTGCAAGGCTGACCGAGGCTGTCCACAGCGGGTAGTCGGGCGCCGGGATCAGCACTTCGTCGCCATTGTTGAGCAAGGCCTGCAGCGACATGACGATCAGCTCGGAGACGCCGTTGCCCAGGTAGATATCCTCGATGCCGACCCCTTCCACCTGCTTCTGCTGGTAGTACTGCATGACCGCCTTGCGCGCACTGAACAGGCCCTTGGAGTCGCTGTAGCCCTGGGCGGTGGGCAGGTTGCGGATGACATCCTGAAGAATTTCCACGGGTGCCTCGAAACCGAACGGCGCCGGGTTGCCGATGTTCAGCTTGAGGATGCGGTGGCCTTCCTCTTCCAGGCGCTTGGCGTGCTTGAGCACCGGCCCGCGGATGTCATAGCAGACGTTGGCGAGCTTGTTCGATTTGCTGAACTGCATGGTGAGGTCCCGAAAGATGGCAAGGCCCGCGCCGGCCCTGATGATGAAAAAAACGATTCGCTGCAACGCGGGTGACAGATTGCTGTCCAAAGGCGCAATCATACGTGCCGCCTGATCGTTGCAAAAGACACAGATCGGGCTTTTTGAACTGCCGAGGTGTACCGATGGGCAAGCTCACGCGAAGCGAAGAAGAATGGAAGAAAATGCTCGATCCCGAGCAGTACAATGTGTGTCGCCTGAGCGCGACCGAGCGGCCTTTCACGGGCAAGTACAACGACTTCAAGGGTGACGGCATCTTCACCTGCGTCGGCTGCGAAGAGCCGTTGTTCGACTCGCGCAGCAAATTCGATTCCGGCTGCGGCTGGCCGAGTTTCTCCGCACCGATCGGCGAGCAGGCGATGGTCGAGATCCGCGATACCACCCACGGCATGGTCCGTACCGAGGTCAAGTGCGCCACGTGCGACTCGCACCTGGGTCACGTGTTTCCCGACGGCCCGGCCCCGACCGGCCTGCGCTACTGCATCAACTCGGTGTGCCTGGACTTCCAGCCGCGGGCCGACCAGCCGGCATGACCTCTGACAAGAAAGCGACCATGAGCAAAGACCTTCTTTCCATCCCGTGCATCACCCTGGACGGCCAGCACAAGACCATCGGCGATTTCGCCGGCAAGGTCCTGCTGGTGGTCAATACGGCCAGCCAGTGTGGCTTTACGCCACAGTACAAGGGGTTGGAGGAGCTGTGGCAGACGTATCGCAAGCAGGGCCTGGTGGTGCTGGGGTTTCCCTGCAACCAGTTCGGCAATCAGGAGCCCGGCGATACCCTGGACATCGTGCAGTTCTGTGAAAAGAACTTCGGCGTGAGCTTCCCGATGTTTCGCAAGATCGATGTCAACGGCGACCTGACCCATCCGCTGTTCGTGCAGCTCAAAAAGCGCGCACCGGGGCTGTTCGGGTCGGAGAAAGTGAAATGGAATTTCACCAAGTTCCTGGTGGCGCCCGACGGCAGCGTCAAGCGCTTCGCGCCGTTGACCAAACCCGCCACGCTGGCCCACGAGATCGAAATGGCGCTGCGCTGAATCTGGAAATAGCGCTGCGCTGAACCTGGTTGCTATTCAGGTACCCACTGGTCGATCAGCATGACCAGTTCTTCTCGGCGGAACGGCTTGGCCAGATAGTCGCTCATGCCCGCCGCGCGGCAGCGCTCGCGTTCTTCGGGCATGGCATTGGCCGTCAGCGCCACGATCGGCAGCTGCGGCCAGCGCCCGCTTCGACGAATCTGCCGGCTGGCTTCGTAGCCATCCATGACCGGCATGTTGCAGTCCATCAGCACCAGGTCGAACTCGTGCTTCTCCAGCTCGCTGAGTGCCTCGCCACCGTGCGCGGCCACGGTGACCTCGCACCCCAGCTTGCTCAGCATGCCTTTGGCCACCAGCTGATTCACCGGGTTGTCCTCCACCAGCAGGATGCGTGCCCGCCGTTGCGCGCTGCGCCGGTTGGCCAGGTGGTCGAGCGCGGTGGGTTCGTCACCCACCAGGCTGCGGCGCAACGCCTGATACAGTGCATTGCGTGCCAGCGGCCGGGCTTGTTGCTGCAACGGCATCAGCGCGTTGGCCTGCTCGGTGGGCAGGAAGTTGCCGTAGGCGGTCACCAGCAGAATCGGTGCCTGGATGCCGGGACGCAGGCCGAACAGGCAGTCCAGGCTGTCGGTGACGACCAGGTCTGGAGTGATACCGGTAAGGTCCGCGCCCAGGTCGTAGCGCTGGTAATCGATGCCCCATAGCGGCAGCAGATCGTGCAACAGCTCTGCCAGGCCGCTGCCGGCGTGCCCGACCAGCAACACCTGGCCACGCAGCAACGGCGGAACGTAGGCCGGACTGTGCGCCATGAGCGGCAGGTCGGCATAGAACTGGCTGCCGAAACCGGCCTCCGAGCTGATGCTCAGGCGTCCCTGCATGGCCTCGCAAAGGTTGTTGGTCAGGGCCAGGCCCAGGCCCGTGCCGCCGAACTGCCGGGTGATGCCGGCGCCGGCCTGGGTGAAGGGCTGGAAGATCTTGACCTGCGCTTCCTGGGCGATACCGATCCCGGTGTCGCTGACTTCGATGCGCACGCCACCCGGACGGGTATAGAGGCGCACGTCGACGCGGCCGAAGCGGGTGAATTTCAATGCGTTGGACAACAGGTTGCTGACGATCTGCCGCACCCGGGTGGGGTCGCCCAGGACCAGGGCGGGAAAGTGCGGGTCGATCAGGCAGGTCAGCTCGACGCTGGGCGCCGCGTTCTGCGACAGCAGGTTGGCGGTGTCTTCGATCAGGGCGCCGAGGTCGAAGGGGATGCGCTCCAGCTCCAACTGGCCGGCGTCGAACTTGGACAGGTCGAGGATATCGTTGAGCAACTCGACCAGCACCTTGCCCGAGTCGTGGGCGATGGACAGTTGCTGACGCTGCTCGGCGTTGAGCGGGCTGTCCAGCGAAAGGGCAATCATGCCCAGCAGGCCGTTGAGCGGGGTACGAATCTCATGACTCATGTTGGCCAGGAAGGAGGCGCGCGCCTGGGCCATGTCCAGGGCAGTGCGGCGGGCCTTTTCCAATTCTTCGTTGGACATGCTCAGGCGCGTATTGCTGGCCTTGAGCTCGGTGGTGCGCGCCGACACGATGTTTTCCAGCTCACCCAGGTACTCGGTCAAGCGATTCTCGGCACTGCGCCGCTGCTGGATCTCCGTGGCCATGCTGATGAACTGCTGGTTGGCGACCTTCACCAGCACGCCGATCTCGTCGTGCTCGTGGCCCGGCGGGTAGTCCAGGCGCGCGGGCTTGGGCTGGTGCGGATCGCTGCTGCTCAAGGCGCGGATGACCCGGTTGAGGGGCTTGGTCAGCATCAGGTAGAAAAACCCCAGCAGCATGCCGGTGAGCAGCGCCGTGCGCAGGAAGCCGCTGGCCAGGGTGATTTCGGCGCGGCGCAGGAATCGGTTGCCGATGGCGAAGGTGTCGACGCTCAGTTGCAGGGTGCCCAGGCGGTCGTTGGGCATGTGCGACAGAAACAGGGGGTCTTCGTACTGGCGCTGAGCGTCGAAGAGTATGTCGCTGAGGAAGCGGTAGCTGCTTTCCAGGCGCGGTCGCTGCACGCTGGCGAGCACGTTGCCGTTGTTGTCCGTCAGCCGCGCGCCGGTGATCGACTCCGACTGCAGCAGGCCCAGGGTGAGTTCCTTGGCGAGTTCGGCATCGATGTTGTAGGCGATACGCGAGGCCGGGTTGTGGCTGATTTCGAGCAGCGAGCGCATCTGCCGATCGATGGCTTCGTTGACGTTGGAATAATCGATGCCGATCTGGATAACACTGAGCAAAGCCCCCAGAATGAAGCCGACCAGTACCGTCAGGCGTGCTTGTTTATAGGACAGCCGCTGGGTGAATTTTATATCCATGGGTACTGGGCCAATTTCCATTCCGTGCGCAGGGCCAAAGCATGGACCATGTGTGTGCGCCGCAGCGTGCGACGGCATGTCCGCCTTGCCGAACCTTTTACACGCAACTTGCCTTGAGGAAAAGTCGTGGACTCTCGTTTGAATGCCTTTCTTGAGCGCGCCGAATCCGTGCTGGCGCGGCTCGAGCCGTTGCTGCCCGCGCTTCGCAGCGAAATCGACTGGAATCAGTGCCTGGCCGCGCGCTGGCAGCGTGAAGGCCGCAGCGGCTACCTGTTGCCGCTGGAGGTCAGCCTGGACATGCGTCTGAGCGACCTCATCGGTGTCGACCAGCAGCGCCAGCAGCTGGCGCGCAACACCCAGCAGTTTCTCGATGGCCACCCAGCCAACCATGCGTTGCTGTGGGGATCGCGCGGCACCGGCAAGTCATCGCTGGTGCGAGCGCTGCTTGCCGAACATGCGGGCGCAGGGCTGCGCCTGATCGAGATCGAGCGCGACCATCTGGCCGACCTGCCGCGGGTGGTCGAGCAGTTGCAGAAACTGCCGCAGCGTTTCGTGCTGTTTTGCGACGACCTTTCGTTCGAAGCGGGCGAGGGCGACTACCGGGTGCTCAAGAGCGTGCTCGACGGCTCCCTCGAGCAGGCGCCTGACAATGTGCTGCTGTATGCAACCTCCAACCGTCGCCATCTGGTCCCCGAGCATCAGAGCGACAACGAGAACTGGTCCCGGGTCGACGGCGAGTTGCACCCCAGCGAAGCGGTCGAAGACAAGATCGCTCTGTCCGACCGGTTTGGCCTGTGGCTGTCGTTCTATCCGTTCACCCAGGAGCACTTCCTGCGTGTGGTGGAGCACTGGATCGGCGAACTCGCTCGCGACAGCGGCCTGCAATGGTCGCGTGACGAGCAACTGGATATCCTTGCCGTGCGCTGGGCGACCGGACGGGGCAACCGCAACGGCCGCTGCGCCTATCAATTCGCCCGTTACTGGGTAGGCCTCAAACTGCTGGAGCAACAAGCATGATCGATTTGCACGCCGCAGGCGCGGGGCTGGAAGGCTACCGCATGCTGTGCGCTCAACTGCAATCGCTGTTGGCCGACGAGCGTGACTTCGTCGCCAATGCGGCGCAATTCTCGGCGTTTCTGTTCAACCAGGTCGACGACCTGAACTGGGCGGGCTTCTACCTCAACCGCAACGAGGAGCTGGTACTGGGGCCCTTCCAGGGGCAGGTGGCCTGCGTGCGCATTGCGTTTGACCGTGGCGTCTGCGGGGCCGCTGCGGCGACCCGGCAGACCCAGCGGGTCGAGGACGTGCATGCGTTCCCCGGGCACATCGCCTGCGACAGCGCATCGAACAGCGAACTGGTGATTCCGCTGGTCAAGGACGGCGTGCTGATCGGCGTACTGGATCTGGACAGCCCACGTACTGCCCGCTTCAGCGAAGCGGACCAGCAGGGCCTGGAACAGCTGGCGGCGATCTTCCTCGAAGCGACCGACTGCAGCCGCTACTGAAGCGCCAGCCTGTTCAGTCGTAGTTGGTCTTCTTCTGGAATGGGTCTTCCTTCTCGTCGGCCTTCAAGCCGTCGGTGAGTTCGTTGACTTCGTTCCCGGTCGGCTCCATCTGGCTGAGCACCATGGCATTGGTGCGCTTGAGCATCTTCTGCAAGTACTCCAGCTGCTCTTGGTAGAGCGCAGCGTCGGGCTGACCCTTGAGGTATTGCACGCCCCGCTCGAATGCCAGCCGCGCGCGGCCCGGCTGGCCCTCTCCCAGCAGTTGCTGGCCCAGGTTGTTGAAGAATTCGATGTGCAGCAGGACCAGAATGCTGCGGATCTCGCGGCCCCAGTGCTTGGTTTCGGCCGGGTTGAGAAAGCCCTCCTGAGCGGCACGCGTGACCTGCGCATGCAAAGCTTCGAGCAGAAAGCGCACTTCCTTGGCCTGGTCTTCGGTCAGGATCGGGAAGGGCGGATTGCCGATTGCAATGTCATCGCCCTTGGCGATCTCACCTTGCAGCTCTTCAAGGCGCGTCTTGAGCGGCGCGTTCTGCCTGTCGAGCAGCAGCAGGCGCTGGCTGATGTTCAGCTCCAGCCGGGTAAGCAGTTGCTTTAGGGCAGGGGTCATCAGCTGGCCGGGGAACGTCTCGCCGATGCGCCCGCAGCGGCGCAGGCGGTCGGTGAGCTCGAGCTTGTCGCGCGCCTTGGCCAGCTTGTTGCTCTCGACCATGTTGTTGAGCAGGCCGATGACGATAAGGATGGCGATCCCCGTTACGATGAACAGGGTGATCATGAGTGGAGTCACCGGGGAGCTCTCGAGGTTGAGTGAGGTTGAAGTGTAGGGCCGGTCTGCCGACACCGATAGCACAACACGCTGCAACGCATTTATAGAGGTACCAGCGCTGTCCGTCGCAACTATGGCTTTGTGCTATTACTGCTGTCAAAAGCTTATTCATGTCCACGTGTCTCGCTGCTTCATCAGCACGCCCGGCTGGCCCGCAAAGCACGGTGAAGTCATTGATTTAAATAAATTTATAACAGGGGGTTGACGACCCTCGAAAGCATCCATAGAATGCGCGCCACTTGCAGCGTAAAGCACACAGCGAAGCGCGGCAGGGAGTGAAGTTGTAGCGTGTCCCCTTCGTCTAGTGGCCTAGGACACCGCCCTTTCACGGCGGTAACAGGGGTTCGAGTCCCCTAGGGGACGCCATTGCGGGAATAGCTCAGTTGGTAGAGCACGACCTT
The DNA here is from genome assembly GCF_014841915.1 of Pseudomonas sp. CFBP 13727. Taxonomy (NCBI): domain Bacteria; kingdom Pseudomonadati; phylum Pseudomonadota; class Gammaproteobacteria; order Pseudomonadales; family Pseudomonadaceae; genus Pseudomonas; species Pseudomonas sp. CFBP 13727. The sequence continues at coordinate 1,200,318 of NZ_JACYUT010000001.1, read as the reverse complement.
GCCAAGGTCGGGGTCGCGAGTTCGAGTCTCGTTTCCCGCTCCAGTTTAAGCAGTGTGGCCTTCGGGCGGCACTGAGTGAAACCAGCATCCAGTCTTCGGACTTGGGTCTGGGCCCCGGAATACACACCATGTGTTTCGGTCAGCGTGTCCCCTTCGTCTAGTGGCCTAGGACACCGCCCTTTCACGGCGGTAACAGGGGTTCGAGTCCCCTAGGGGACGCCATTTGCGGGAATAGCTCAGTTGGTAGAGCACGACCTTGCCAAGGTCGGGGTCGCGAGTTCGAGTCTCGTTTCCCGCTCCAAATTCAATGAAAACGCCGCTCAGAGATGAGCGGCGTTTTTGTTCGTGCGTGATTTATGAGTCATGCACCGTGGCGTGCCTTTCGCGGCCGATGACCGCTCCTGCGCAGTAGCGAGCCGACCGTAGGAGCGGTCAGCGGCCGCGAAGGGTTCACTGCGGGCTGTCGGGCTGAACCCGGCGCCGATGGGGAATGTCGTCGTCGGCAATCAATACCCGTTCCATTGCCCGCGGGAAATCACCGTAGTTGTACACCGGGTAATGCAATGCCCCACGGTTGTCCCAGAACGCTACATCTCCGGCTTGCCACTTGAAACGCACCTGGTACTCCGGGTTGCTCACTTCCTTGAGCAACAGGCCGACGATCTCGCGGCTTTCTTCCAGTGACAGACCCAGAATTTGCGGTGACATCGAAAAGTTGATGAACAACGCATCTTCGCCCGTCTCCGGATGCGTACGCACCAGCGGGTGCGCGAGGATCGGGTAGTTGTAGCCGACCTTGTCCAGCGCGGGTTTGAAGTTGTGGGTGACGAAGGCATTGTCGATGCGCTCGCGCAGGGCCGCCGGCAGGCTGCGGTACACCAGCCCGGTGTCGGCCCAGAGCGTGTCGCCGCCGGTTTCGGGCAGCGACACCGCGCGTAGCACGGCGCCGAAGGTGGGTTTGAGCATCCAACTGGTATCGGTATGCCAGCGGCCCTTGCGGGCGTCGCCGTAACGGTCGCGGGCTTCACTTCCCAGAATCAGGTGGGCGTTGGGACGCTCGTGGTCCTGCTTCTGGGTGGTCGGATGCTGGTACAGCTCGCCGAACTGACGGGCGAACGCCAGTTGCTGGGCGGTATCGATGTGCTGGTCACGGAAGAACAACACTTTGTGCTTGAGCAGCAAGGCACGTATTTCATCACGGGCGTGCACGTCGAGTGGGCGTCGCAGATCCACGCCCTCGATCTGCGCGCCGATGGTCGGCTCCAGCGCAGTGGCGCGGATCGCCGTGCCAGGGCGCGGTATTTTTTCGGCAAACATGGCAGATGTCCTTTGCAATCGAGTGCCGGAGCCCACGGCCACGGCGGGTGGGGGAAGGGAATTCAGGCCACTTCTTCGTTGCGGCGCGCGGTTGCGTTGCGATTGGCCGGCACCTCGAGGCCGAGGTTGTCGCGCAGGGTCAGGCCGGGGTATTCGGTGCGCAACAGGCCGCGTTGCTGAAGGATCGGCACCACGTAGCGGGTGAAGTATTCAAGGCCGTTGGGCAACAGCGAGTTGATGATGAAGCCATCGGCGGCGTGACCCTCGAACCAGGCTTGCACCGCGTCGGCGACTTCTTCTGGCAGGCCGACGAAATCCCGGTCGGGCTTGGCGAAGCGCAGCGCCACTTGGCGCAAGGTCAGGTTCTCTTCACGGGCCACGTGCTTGATACGCTCGGACGTGCCCTTGTGGCTGTTGGCGCCCAGGTCGCCCAGATCGGGGAAGGCCGCGTCCAGGTCGTGCCCGTTGAAGTTGTAGTCATTGAACGGGCGGCCGAGGGCGACGATGGCGTCTTCGATGCCCACCAGGTCTGCAGCTTCCTGATAGCGGCGCTCGACCTCGTCGCGGTCACGCCCCACGATCGGGCTGATGCCGGGCAGGATGAACAGTTTGTCTGGGTTGCGACCGGCCTTCGCAGCACGTTGCTTGAGGTCTTGGTAATAGGCGTGCGACTCGGTGAACGACTCGTGCCGGCAGAAGATCGCATCGGCATTCTGCGCGGCGAAGTTGCGGCCGTCCTCGGAAACGCCGGCCTGGAAAATCACCGGTTGACCCTGGCGCGAGCGGGCGATGTTCAGGGGTCCCTTGACCTGGAAGAATTCGCCCTGATGGTTCAGTGCGTGCAGCTTGCTGCGGTCGAAAAACTCGCCGGTGGCCTTGTTGCGGGTAAAGGCGTCGTCTTCCCAGGAATCCCACAGCCCCTTGACCACATCCACGTGCTCCCGGGCGATGCGGTAGCGAACGGCATGGGGCGGGTGCTCGGCCTTGCTGAAGTTGTCGGCGGTGCCGGACAGCCAGGAGGTGACCACGTTCCAGCCGGCGCGCCCGCCACTGATGTGGTCGAGCGAAGCCAATTGCCGCGCCACCTGGTAGGGCTCGGTGTAGCTGACCGTGATGGTAGCCACCAGGCCGATGTGCTCGGTAGTGGCGGCCAGCGCCGAGAGCAGGGTGAGCGGCTCGAAGCGATTGAGGTAGTGCGGGCTCGAGCGTTCGTGAATGTGCAGGCTGTCGGCGATGAAGGCGAAGTCGAAGCGCGCCTCTTCGGCCAGCCGCGCCTGCTGTTGGTAGTAGCGCAGGTTGGTGCTGGCGTCGGCCAACGCCTGCGGATGGCGCCACTCGCCCCAGCCGTGCCCCACACCGTGGATCATGGCGCCCAGTTTCAGTTGTCGTGTGCTCATGGGAATCTCCTGTTATGGCGCGCTGGCCAGTGGGGTTTGGGTGGGTGCACGGTAGGCGTTGAAATGCTTGTCGAAACCTTGGGCAACCTTGACCGGCTGGGCCAGCACGCCTTCCTCCAGATAGATGTCGGCGGTTTGCTGCAGGTCGGCGATCACCGCGTCGGTGATCTCGGCGCGGGTGTAGCGGGTCTCGTTGACCGAGGCCAGGTGCACCGCCAGGGGCAGGCGGGTGACCTGGGCCTGGGCTGCGGCGAACTCGTCGTGGTGAGTGTTGGCCCATTGGTAGGCACGCTCCAGGCGCACGACGAAGTCCTCGACCTGCGCGCGCTTGGTTTCAGTGGCTTGCTGGGTGGCGACCAGGTAGGTGTTGTTGGTCAGCAGGTCGGTGCCCTTGCGCAGGATGCGGGCGTTGCCTTGGTTCAGCGCAATGGTGGTGTAGGGGTCCCAGGTCGACCAGGCGTCGGCGTCGCCGGACTGCAGGGCGCCTTGGGCATCGCTGGGCAGCAGGTTGACGAAGGTGATGTCGGACGTCTTCAGGCCCGCGTCACGCAAGGCCTTGATCACCAGGAAGTGGCCGATGGAACCGCGATTGGTAACGACCCGCTTGCTCTTTAGGTCGGCGACCGACTGCAGCGGCGAGTCCTTGGGCACCAGGATGGACGTGGTATAGCGGCCTTCGAAATGGGTAATGCTGACGGCCTTGAGCGGCGCGCCGGAACCCAGCGCGAAGACATAGGGCGCATCGCCCAGATAACCCACGTCCACCGCGCCGGCGTTCAACGCTTCGCCCAGCGGCGCGGCGGCTGCGAATTCCGAGAACTCGATGGGGTAGGGAACGTTCTTGAGTTCACCGGCGGCGGTGAGCAGCAGCTTCAGGGTGGATTTCTGATTGGCAACGCGCAATGGTTCGAGCTTGTCGGCCCAGGCCAGGGGGCCGGTGGCCAACAGCCCGACGGCCAGGACGAAAGTAAGGACATGGGAACGGGTCATGGACAGCGACTCCTGAAGAGGGATTGAGTTACCTCCACCAGGCGAGGGGTCGGTCTGCATTCAAGCTAAAGCTCTAACGAGGCGCTGTGAAATGACATTTAGTTCTAAGTTAATTATTCTTTTTATGAATTCTTAGGTGATGGCAATATGCGTAGCTAGCATATTTTTGTATGGGTCTGTCTCGTAGGAGCGGTCCGTGGCCGCGAAGGGGCGCTGCGGTGGTTCAGGCATACCGCGGTGCTTTCTTCGCGGCCGATGACCGCTCCTACGGGGATTGCGCGGAGTATTGTAGGAGCGGTCCGTGGCCGCGAAGGGGCGCTCCGGTGGTTCAGGCATACCGCGGTGCTTTCTTCGCGGCCGATGACCGCTCCTACGGGGGTTGCGCGGAGTATTGTAGGAGCGGTCCGTGGCCGCGAAGGGGCGCTGCAATGTATCAAGCATACCGCGGTGCTTTCTTCGCGGCCTATGACCGCTCCTACGGGGGTTGCGTGGAGTATTGTAGGAGCGGTCCGTGGCCGCGAAGGGGCGCTGGGATGACGTGGGTCAGGCCAGGGCGCGTTGGCGCTTGCCGGGGACGGCGTCCAGCAGGGCCTGGGTGTAGGCATTCCCCGGATGGTTGAACAGCTGCGCAGTGGGGCCCTGGTCGACGATGCGGCCCTGGCGCATGACCAGCACCGCATCGGCGACGTTGGCGATCACCGCCAGGTCATGGGAGACGATGACGTAGGCGATGCCCAGCTCGCGTTGCAGCTCGTCGAGCAGATCCAGGATCTGCCGCTGCACCGAAACGTCCAGGGCCGACACCGGCTCGTCCAGCAGCAGAAGGTCGGGCTGCAGTGCCAGGGCCCGGGCGATGGCCACACGCTGGCGCTGGCCGCCGGACAGCTCCCTGGGCAAGCGGTCGAGGAAGTGGGCCGGCAGATGCACTCGTTCGATCAATTCACGCGCAGCCCGATCGAGCTCCGTCCCTCGGGCCAGGCCGAACGAGACGAGAGGTTCGACGATGCTGTCGAAGATCGACAAGCGCGGGTCCAGCGCTGCGAACGGGTTCTGCTGCACCAGTTGCATGCGCCGACGCAGCGGCCGGAATTGTCGCCAGCCGAAATCGGTCACGTCCTGCTCGGCAAACTCGATGCGGCCGCTGTCGGCTTTCTCCAGCCCCAGGGCAATGCGCAACGCCGTACTTTTGCCCGACCCGGATTCGCCGACGATGCCCAGGGTCTGCCCGGCGCAGACCTTGAAGCTGACATCGGCCAGCGCCTGGAAGCGGTCGGCCTGGCCACGGACCCGTGGCAGCCGGTAATGCTTGTTCACCGCAGTCAGCGCCAGCAGCGGCGGTTGCCCTGGCGCAGCTGCAGTACGCGGTGCGCGGGGCTCGGCGAAGGCCGGCGCGGCGGCGATCAAGGCGCGGGTGTAAGGCTGGGTCGGCTTGGCCAGCACCTGCTGCGGCGTGCCGTGCTCGACCAGCCTCCCGGACTTCATCACCAGCACCCGGTCGGCGCGGTCGGCGGCCACGCCCAGGTCGTGGGTGATGATCAGCAACGAGATGCCTCGCTCGCGCACCAGCCCCTCGAGATGATCGAGAATCCGCTGCTGCACGGTCACATCCAGCGCACTGGTCGGCTCATCGGCGATGATCAGTCGCGGGTTGCCGGCCAGTGCGATGGCGATCAGCACGCGCTGGCGCATGCCGCCTGACAGCTCGTGAGGGTACTGCCGGGCGCGCAGCGTCGGGTTGTCCAGGCCGACCTGGGCGAGCAGCTCGCCGACATCGTTGTCCACCCCGCGGTAGCGCCCACCTCTGGCCAGCACCAGAGCCTCGGCGATCTGCACGCCGATGCGCTGGGTGGGGTTGAGGCTGACCATCGGGTCTTGAGGCACCAGGCCGATGGTGCGGCCGCGGAGTTGGCGCTTGACGCGTTCGCTGGCCTGGCTCAGGTCCTGCCCGGCCACCACCAGCCGACCGGCGGTCAGCACGGCGCTGTCAGGCAGCAAGCCGAGCATAGCGTTGGCCACAGTGGTCTTGCCCGAGCCCGATTCTCCGACGATGGCCAGGGTCTCGCCCTGGGCCAGGCTGAACGATACATCCGTCACCGCCTGGGTGTGCTGCGCACCCTGGCGGTAGGCGATGCCCAGGTTGTGGACTTCAATGAGCGCGTTCATCGCTTGATCTCTTCAAGGGTGCGGGCCAGGTGATTGAGGCTGAACACCACGGCCACGACAAAGACGCCGGGCGACAGCGCCACCCATGGCGCGGTGATCAGAAAATGCCGGCCGGTGGCAATCAGCGTGCCCCATTCCGGCGCCGGTGGCGCGGCGCCGAAACCCAGGAAACTGAGGCCTGCGGTGGCCAGAATGGCGGCGCCGAAGTCCAGGGTGGCGAGCACGGCGACCGGCCCCCAGGCGTTGGGCAGGATGTGCCGCCACAACGTCTGCAACCAGCTCGCGCCGCCCAAGCGGGCGGCCTCCACGTAGGGCAGGGTCTTCACCCGCAACACCTCGGCACGGGTGGTGCGGGCAAAACCGGGAATGATCCCTACACCCACGGCAAGGGCTACCGGCAAGGTGCCGAAGCCGATGGCGGTGACGATGGCCAGCGCCAGCAGCAAGCCAGGCAGGGCCAGCAGCACGTCGATCACGCGCATGATCAGCGCATCCACGCGGCCCCCGGCGAACCCCGACAGCACGCCCAGGCTCAAGCCGCCGAGCAGGGCCAGGCCAACCGCCAGCAGCGCTGCCTGAATCGACAGGCTGGCGCCGTGGATCACGCGGGTATACAGGTCGCGGCCCAGCTCGTCGGTGCCGAACCAATGGGTGGCGTTGGGCGCGGTGAGCTTGGCCAGCGGCGCCGTGGCATTGGGGTCGAAGCCGCTCAGCACGCCCGGTGCCAGCGCAGCCAGCAAAGCAAAGGCGACTACCAGCGCGGCCAGCATGAAGCCGGGCCGGCGCAACAGGGGACGTGAAGCGCTGAGCAGGCGTGACCAGCGATTGCGCCGTCGCCATGGCGTGGTGGCCTCCACTGGCAATGGCGCGGATGGCGTCGTAGCCGGCAAGCGTTGTATCGACGGCGAGCCGAACCGACGGTCGAGGTTGTGCACGGCGTTGGATGAAGGCATGAGCGGAATCCTTGGCAGGCCTAGGCCGCACTGGGCGCACGGGGCGCGTGGGTGATACGGGGGTCGAACATCGGGTAGAGCAGGTCCACCAACAGGTTTACCACCACGAAAGCGGCCGCGGAGATGGCGACGATCGCCAGCACCACCGGAATGTCCTGGCGCAGTACGGCTTCCTGGGCCAAGCGCCCGACACCGTTGCGGCTGAAGATGGTTTCCACCAGCACCGCACCCGACACGGTGTTGCCGACCTGCAGGCCGAACAGCGTGAGAATCGGCAGCGCGGCGTTCTTCAGGCCGTGGCGGTACTGCACCTGGGCGCGGCTCAGACCCTTGGCGTAGGCCGTAGTGATGTAGGGCTCGCGCCACACCTGCTGAAATCCGCGTTGCAGCACCTGGGCATACACCGCTGCGCTGGGGATCGCCAGGGTGATGGCCGGCAGCACCAGGCTGTCCAGGCCCTGACTGCCGGTGGCGGGGAACCAGCCCAGGCCGAAGGCGAACACCTGGATCAGTAGCAGGCCCAGCCAGAATATCGGCACCGAGAACCCCAGCGACGGCAGGCGCGCCATGGCCGATTGCAGGGGTTGCCAGCGCACGTAGGCGGTCAGGTAGGCCAGACCGATGCCGCCGATCAACGACAGCACGATGGCCGACCCGGCCAGGGTCAGGGTTTGTGGCAGGCGCTCGGCCAGCAGCGCAGTCACCGGGCGGTTGAGCGACAGCGACTGGCCGAAGTCACCGTGCAGGGCCTGCCAGAGCAGATGCACGTACTGCTCGAACAGCCCGCGATCCAGCCCGTAGTAGGCACGCGCCTTGGCCAGGTCCGCCGGTGACAGCGCATCGACTTCCAGGCCCGAGGCGCTGAGCATGATCGACAGCGTGTCGCCGGGCAGCAGGTAGAGGATGAAGTAGGTGATGGTATAGGCGCCCCACAGCACTAGCAGCGCCTGGCCGACACGCCCCAGCAGGTAACGGTTCATGGCGTGCCGACCTCGATGTCACCGAGGAAGGCGAAGCCTTCTGCGGTCCAGTGGAAGTTCTTCACCCGAGCCGCCGTGGCTGCCTGCCAGACACGCTCGTAGATCGGGATGGCCGAGGCCTCGTCCACCAGCAGGTCCTGCAGATCGCCGTACGCCTTGGCGCGTTGCTCGGCTCGAGTGGCAGTGATGCCAGCGTCGAACAGCGCGGTGGCCCGGTTCAGGGTCGCCGGTTCGTAGGTATTGGTGGCCAGGGTCGAGCTGTTGGCACTGCGCGGATCGAGAATGGTCTGCAGAATGATCGGATCGGCGCGGGTCATGTAGGTGGACGTCAGGTCGTAGTTGCCCTGGGCATTGGCGGCGGTCCATTCGGCGCGGGTCACCACGTTGAGTTTCAGGTCGATACCCACCTTGCGCAGTTGATCCTGAACCAGCACATCGCCGGCCGTTTCACTGCCGTTGATGTTGTAGGCCAGGCTCAGTCGCTTGCCGTCCTTGTGTCGATAGCCATCGGCAGCCGGTGCCCAGCCTGCCTCGTCCAGCAGCCGTGCGGCGCCGACAGCGTCGTAGCCAAGCTTGGCGCCCTGGGCCTTGAAGTACGGCGTGGTGCTGTCGTACACACCGTCGACGACGGGGAAATCGGCGTTGTACACGGTGCTGGCGTAGCTCTTGCGGTCGATGGCCTTTAGCAGTGCCTGGCGCACTTTCCTGTCGGCCAGTACACGGCCGTTGCGGGTGTTGGGGTAGAGGTTCAACGCGGGGCCGGGCAAGGCGCGGCTCTGAATGGTAGCGCCCTTGCTCTGGTACAGCTTGAGGTCGACTTCCGAGAACGGGTTGCGCGGCCACAGCACATCGACCTTGCCCTGCAGGAACAATCCGTTGCGTACGCTTTCCTCGGCGATGTAGCTGATTTCCACGGTATCCAGATGGGCGTCGGCCTTGTTCTTCATGTTCGCCGACGCCCAGTGGTAGCCCGGTCGACGGGTCAGTCGGGCGCCGCTCTCCGGCGTGTAGTGCTCGAGCACGAACGGCCCGGTGCCGATGATCTGGCCGAGCGAGCGCTGCTTGGCGGTCAACTGGTAGGAGGCCGGTGCAAGAATTGCCAGGTTGGTGGTGGACGTGGCCTGGAGGAAGCCGGCGTTGGGTCGTGACAGCACCAGTTTGACGGTGAAGTCGTCGAGCACTTCGGCATGGTCGTAGCCCGCCAGGTAGGTTGCGCCGAAGGTCGCCGGCAGCTCCTGGGCGAATGCCTTGTCGCTGTCGAAGGCGGCCTTCACGGCGTGGGCGTCGAAGCGCTCGCCGTTGCTGAAGGTGACGTCGTCACGTAGTTGGAAAGTGTAGCTCAGGGCATCGTCGCTGATGTCCCAGCTCTTGGCCAACCAGGGAATGATCTTGCCGGTGTCCGGGTCCTGGTCGGTCAGTGATTCGGCGACGTTGCGCAGCAGCACGCGATGTTCGAGCCAATAGACCTGGAACGGGTCGACGCTGACCAGGGTGGTGTTGTCGCCGAAGAAGGCGATCTTGAGGGTCTTGTCGGCGTGTTCGGGGGCCGAGGGCGAGCAGCCCGCCAGTGTTGCGAGCAGTATGCCCAGTGCCAGCAGGCGGGGGCGTTGGGGCAGGTTCGAAGCCGATGGGTGGGTTGGGTGGGGCATGGGTGACTGTCCTTTGTAGTGCTGTGATCGGCTTGGGTTTGGGGTGCGGGCCTTCGCGGGCAGAGCCCCGCTCCCACAGAGGTTGGTGGTGCCTGTGGGAACGGGGCGGGCGGCAAGTTCTCTGTGGGAGCGGGGCTCTGCCCGCGAATGGCCCCACTTCGATTCAGGTAGCGAGCGCTCGTGGTCTGTTGGCCTGCGGCAAGGGTCCATCGGCCACCTGAGGCGGGCCGGCTTCCACGCCCAGCAGCCCCAACAGGCGTCGGCGAATGGCATTGAAGGCCGGTGTGCCTTTTTCCCGAGGGCGATCCAGGCCAATGGGCAGCGCTTCGGCAATGCGCCCGTTCTTGAGCACGATGATGCGATCGGCCAGCAGGATCGCTTCCTCGACATCGTGGGTGACCAGCAGCACTGCAGGCCCGTGGGCACGCCACAGATCGATGATCAACTGATGCATGCGAATGCGGGTCAGCGCATCGAGGGCAGCGAACGGTTCGTCCAGCAGCAGCAGGCGGGGCTCGCGCACCAGGCTGCGGGCCAATGCCACGCGCTGGGCTTCACCCCCGGACAGGGTGGCGGGAAAGGCATCGAGCCGATGCGCCAAACCCACTTCGGTCAGCGCCTTGACCGCACGCTCGCGGGCCTGGGGGGTGCGCACGCCCAAGGTGACGTTCTTCCACACGCGCTTCCACGGCATCAGGCGCGGTTCCTGGAACACCGCCGAGCGGGCCGCAGGCACCAGCAGGCGGCCACCTTCGATCGGGTCGAGCCCGGCCAGCGAGCGCAGCAGGGTGGTCTTGCCCGAGCCGCTGGCGCCCAGCAGGGCAACGAACTCGCCGGGCGCGATGTCCAGGTTCAAGCCATCGATGACGCGGTTGGCGCCGAACTGACGTACCACGTTCTGCAGGCTGACGGCGGGTTGTGGGTGCAACGGGCGGGTGACGTTGTGTGCGGTCATGGGATCAGCTCTTCACGAAGGAGGGGCGCCAGGCCAGGGCGTAGTGCTCCAGGGCGCGGATGATGCCGTCGATCAGCAGCCCCAGCAGGCTGTACACCAGCAGGCAGATGACGATGATGTCGGTGCGCATGAAGTCGCGCGCGTCGCTGGCAAGGAAGCCGATGCCGGAGGTGGCGTTGATCTGCTCGACGAACACCAACGCCAGCCAGGAGATCGCCAGCGAATAGCGCAGGCCGACGAAGAACGACGGCAGCGCGCCGGGCAATATCACGTGCCAGACCAGTTCGCGACGGTTCAGCCCCAGGGTGTTGCCGGCTTCGATCAGCTTGGGGTCGATGCTGCGGATGCCGGCGAACAGGTTCAGGTACACCGGAAAGGTGGTGCCCATGACGATCAGCGCGACCTTGGTGAACTCGCCGATGCCGAACCACAGAATGAACAGCGGCACCAGCGCCAGTGAAGGTACGGTGCGCAGCATCTGCATGGGTGAGTCGAGCAGCACTTCGCCACGCCGCGAAAGGCCGGTGAGCAGGGCCGCGACGGTGCCGATGAACACACCAATGGCCAGGCCCGACACCGCGCGCTGCAGGGATATCAGCAGATGCGCCGGGAGCTCGCCGCTGATGGTCAGCGCCCAGAACGTCACACCGATGCTCGACGGCGCGGCGATGATACGCGGCGGGATCAGCCCGGCCCGCGAGGCCAGCTCCCACAGCACCAGGATCGCCAGCGGGCTCAGCAGCCTGAGTACGAAGCCTGGCACCTGCACGCCGCGCCGGGGTGCGCTGGGCGTGACTTCGAGCATGTGGATGGGCGCCCTGGCGATCGGCGCAGAGGCGATTTCAGGTGGCATAGTCTTGGCCCTCGCGATCGAGCTGACGGATTAGGGCGTCCCAGTGCAGTTGGATCTTGGGGTTGTCGCCGCTGGCCGCACTGGCGGATTGCTGATGCACCTTGTCGATGGCCGCCTGCGGCGCCAGCAGCAGGTCGGCATTGCCGCCGGCCTGCGCGGCGATCTGGATGTTGCAGGCCCGCTCCAGCCCATGCAGTTCGCGGAAGGCATGCTCGACACTGACGCCTCCGGTCAACAGGCCGTGGTTGCGCAGAATCAGGATGTTGCTGTTGCCCAGGTTGCGAACCAGGCGCGTCTGTTCGTCCAGGTCCAGGGCTATGCCTTCATAACCGTGGTAGGCGACGCGGCTGTAGTAGAGCAATGCGTGCTGGGACAACGGCAGCAAGCCGTTGCGCTGGGCCGACACTGCAGCACCATCGCGGGTATGGGTGTGCAACACGGCTTTGAGGTCGGGGCGTGCGCGGTGGATGGCGCTGTGGATCACGTAGCCGGCGTGGTTGATGCCCAGCCCCAGCGGATCGTCGATCAGCTCGCCGTCGATATCCACCTTGACCAGATTGGATGCGGTGATTTCATCGAACAGCAGGCCGAAGGCGTTGATCAGGAAGTGCTCCTGATCACCCGGCACACGGGCCGAGAAGTGCGTGTAGATATGGTCGGTCCAGCGCAGTTGCGCGGCCAGGCGATAGGCGGCCGCGAGCTTGACGCGCACCTCCCATTCCTGCGGCGTGACACGCTGGCGCAGCGTGGGCGTGGAATCGTGCAGAACGGACAACGAAGTCATCGGGTCTCTCCTGAAAAACGTGCGTGCCGGCGGCGACGGCACATGAGTGCGATCGCCGCTCGGTCCGGTTTCATCAGGTCCCGAGCAGCCAGTGATGTAGGGGCGTTGCGGTGTCAGATCACCTTGAAGCCGTGGGTGCCGTCCCTGGCCAGTTGCTCGACCAGACCGAACTCCCAATCCAGGTAGCCTTGCATGGCTTGGCGAGGGTTGTCGGTGCCCTCGTAGGGGCGCCGGTAGCGATCGCTGCGGGGCACGGCCAGATGGCGTTCGCCGGTTTCCACCGGCAGGCCCTGGGCCACCCAGGCGGCGTTGCCACCTTCGAGGAGGAACACCGGTTTGCCGGTCAACGCCTGCAGATCGGCCACCGCGAAGCGCGCCAGCAGGCCGCTGCCGCAGGTCACCACGTAGCGTTCGGCCACGGGTACGTTCTCCAGGGCCTGGGGCAATTGCGCGCGCAGTGCCCAATGGGCACCGGCGATATGACGTTGCACGTGGTTGGCGCTGCTGGTGAAGTCGAACACCTGGGTGTTGCCCTCGCGTTGCCACCGAGCGAGCGTTGCCGGGCTGATCGTCTCGGCTTCCGGCAGGGTCGGCAGGGGCGTCTGCCAGGCGCCGTCGGCTGTGAAATCGCTGGACTGTGCATCGTCCAGCACAAACACGTCCCAACCCATCTGGGCCAGCCACGACGCGCTCATGTTGGCGCGTACGCCGTCGTCGTCCACCAGCACCAGCCGCGCACCGCGCACGCTGGCGAAATGATCGGTTTCCTGCACCAACTGGCCGCCCGGGGTAGAGCGCGCCGCAGGCAGGTGCCCGGCCGCGTATTCTTCCGGGGTGCGCACGTCGAACACATAGGTGGTGCGGCCCTGTTCGGTTTGCCAGCGGGCCAGCGCTGCAAGCGTCGCGCGTTGCACACCGGCCCTGTCCGCGACCGCGCGTGCCGACTGCGCCGCTGCCGCGCGGGTGTGCTCGGCGACTTCGCCGAAGCGATGTTGCTGGCCATGTTCCAGTGCCTGACCGGCGAGTGTCCAGCCAATGGTGCCGTTGCGCAGCGCCGACACCGGGTTGGGAATGCCCGCATTGACCAGCGACTGCGTGCCGATGATGCTGCGGGTGCGACCGGCGCAGTTGACGATCACCCGGGTCTGCGGATCGGGCGCGAGCTCGCGGATGCGCAGCACCAGTTCGGCGCCCGGCACACTGATGCCGCCCGGAATGCTCATGGTCTGGTATTCGTCGAAGCGTCGTGCGTCGACCACCACCACGTCGGCCCGGCTGTCGAGCAGGGCCTGCACGTCCTCGGCCGCCAGTGAAGGCGTATGCAGCAGGCTTTCGACCAGCTCGCCGAAGGCCTTGCTCGGTACGTTGACGTCGCGAAACAGCTCGCCGCCTGCATCGTGCCAGCCGGCAAGCCCGCCTTGCAGCAGCGCCACATCGGTATAACCGAGCGCTTGCAAGCGTTGCGCGGCCACGGCGGCAAGGCCTTCGCCTTCGTCATAGACGGTGATGGCCGTATCGCGGCGCGGTACCCGGGCGTAGATGTCCAGTTCCAGCCGGGACAGGGGGATATTGGCGGCGAACAGCGGGTGAGCCTCGGCGAAAGGCGCCTCTTCGCGGACATCGATCAATGCCACTTCCTGGCCGTCCAGCAGTGCCTGGCGCAAGGTGGAGTAGGGGCGTACGGCAATCTGGCTCATGCAGGTGAACTCTCTTTTGGCTGGCGCTCTTTGGACAAGTCCCAGAAATTGGGGATACCGGCATTGGAATAACCGGAAATGAATGGCTTTTCTTCGCCGCTTTCGCTGTACACAGCGCGCGCTACCGCGCCGATATTGGCGCCGTAGACATGGATGCTGATGGACACCCGATCGTGGAAGGCATTGCTGACTTGATGGATGTCGCCGATGTTGGGTGATACCGCTTCGACCTGGCCCGGCCCGAGGCGGATCGGCGCGCCGTCGGGCACCAGGCGCCCATCGGCTTCGCGGCTGAAGCCTTGGGAAAACTCGGCACCGCGCAACATGCCGATCAGGCCCCAGACGCGATGGTCATGGATCGGTGTGCTCTGCCCAGGGCCCCAGATGAAGCTCACCACGGAAAAGCGCTGGCGGGCGTCGGCGTGCAGCAGGAATTGCTGGTAGCGTTGCGGATCGGGCTGGACAGCGATGGCCGGCAGCCAGTCGTCGTGGCTGACCAGCCGCTGCAGCAGCACTGCGCCTTGTTCCAGCACCGCCGGCTCGCTGGGTTCGCGATCCAGCAACTCGGCCAGGTCGCCGACGAACTGGCGAAAGCGGTCATAGCGCAGTGGATGAGTCATTTCAGTAGCCCTCGAACAGATTCGTTATTACCCTAGCAAAGGGATTAAGCTTCCCGAAATTCAATTTGTTCATAAGCTAATATGCGAAAAGCGAATGAAGATAGATGACATCCAAGCGTTCCTGGCAGTCGTGCGCCTGCAGTCCCTGAGCGTGGCCGCCGAATCCCTGCAGCTGACTCAGTCCGCCGTCACCCGGCGCCTGCAAAGTCTCGAAGAGTCGCTGGGCGCAATTCTGCTCGACCGGCACACCAAGCCGATGAAACCCACGGCCATCGGCCTGCGCGTGTATGAACGCTGCCAGGGCGTGATGCGCGAGGTCGATTCGCTGCACGAGCTGGTGGCCGAAGACGCAGCGCCCTCCGGCACGCTGCGCCTCGGCGTGCCGCAGACGGTCGGTGACGCCGTGCTGCTCGATGCCCTGCAAGCCTTGAAGCAGCGCTTCGTCGATTTGCACGTGCAGGTTGCCCACGGCTGGGGTGGACAGCTGGTCCAGCGTATCCAGCACCGTGAGCTGGATGCGGCTGCGGCGTTGTTCCCGGCAGGCAAGGTGTTTCCCGACGGCGTGGTGGGTCACTCGCTGGCGCGCATGCCGCTGCTGGTGGTTGGAGCCAAGGGCCTGGATTTCGGCAAACGCTGCAAGCTGGCCGACTGCCAAGGCGAAGGTTGGGTGCTGAACCCCGACGGCTGTGGCTTTCGCGCTGGTCTCTCGCACGCCCTGGCCGAGCAGGGCCTGAGCCTGAAACTGAACCTGGAGACCTTCGGCACCGACCTGCAATTGGGCCTGGCGGCCAGCGGCATGGGCCTGGGTCTGGTCCCGGCACCGCTGTTGCAGCACAGTCGCCACCGCGAACAACTGCAGGTTCTGCAGGTGGCGGATTTCAAACCCATGGTCGACCTGTGGCTGGTGCATGCGGCGTTCGTCGGCAACCTGCAAGGCGCGATCAGGCTGTTCGGGGAAAGCGTGGCACAAGGGATGAATACGGACTGATGGAGCAAGATATGTGCGCGTTTCGCATATTAGGATATGCCTAAAATGATCTTTACTCATGTCCTTGAAGGTGCGTAGATTAGTCCACAACCACAGCGCTGCCGCTTCGAGTTGCGTTGCCGTGCACTTGTCCGACCGAGTTCTCGCCATGCCCCAGTTAGACCCCGGCGCCCTTGCCGCGCTCACCGAACGAATGGCACTGCACGCCGAGCGCTACGACCGCAGTGGCGAGTTCCCCCATGACAACATCGACCACCTGCACAGCCTCGGCCTGCTCGCGCTGACCGTGCCCACGGCCTATGGCGGCGGCGGGGCCGACCTGGCAACAGCGCAGAAAGTGGTGGCCGCAGTCGCCAAGGGCGAGCCGGCGACGGCGTTGATCCTGGTCATGCAGTACCTGCAGCAGGCCCGTCTGCACCAGAGCGAGCGTTGGCCTCAGGCCTGGAAGCAGCGCCTGGCGCTGGACGCCGTGGAAAGAGGGGCGCTGATCAACTCGCTGCGGGTCGAGCCCGAACTGGGCACGCCGGCCCGCGGCGGCCTGCCCAACACCGTGGCGCGACGTACCGCCGAGGGCTGGCGACTGGGCGGCCGCAAGATCTATTCCACTGGCAGCCACGGCCTGACCTGGCTGCTGGTGTGGGCGCGCAGCGATGATGACGATCCGTTGGTGGGTTCCTGGCTGGTGCACCGAGACACCCCCGGAATCACCATCGAAGACACCTGGGACCACTTGGGCATGCGTGCCACGTGCAGCCACGATGTGGTCTTCGACGACGTGCTGGTGCCGTTCGACCAGGCCGTCAGCGTAAGTCCGGCCAGCACGCCGCAGCCGGAACTGGACGGCGAAGGCCTGCTGTGGATGGCGGTGCTGATGTCCAGTGTCTACGACGGCGTCGCCCAGGCCGCACGTGATTCGTTCATCGATTGGCTGCAGCACCGCGTACCGGCCAATCTCGGTGCCGCCCTGGCGACGCTGCCGCGCTTCCAGGAACGGGTCGGCGAGATCGACAGCCTGCTGCTGGCCAACCAGGCCCTGTTGCAATCGGCCGCCGAAGGCCGCCTGCCCGCCGAGCGCTGGCCCGCCATCAAGTACCTAGTGTGCAACCAGGCCATACGCGCCGTGACTCTGGCCATCGAAGCCGGCGGCAACCCGGCGCTGGACCGTCGCAACGCGCTGGAAAGGCACTACCGCAACGTGCTCTGCGCGCGCATTCACACGCCTCAGGATGACAGCGCCCTGGTTGCAATAGGGCGTCAGGCACTGGCGCTCTGACACCCATCAACGAGCTCACGAAATTTTCATGTGCCGCTGATTACAGTGGCGTCCCTTGTTGGGGAGTAGCCTGCTCTGGACCTCGGTCCAGCGCGTTCGTGTCAACATTCTCGGCTGCCTGCCGTGGCACGAACACCTTGTGGTTGGTGAGACCAACGATGCATCCATGCCTAAAGCCGGGCGTGTGGTCGCGTCGTTGACTCATAGCCCGGCTGGATCTTCGACCGTGAACCCCATTTCCATCATCTTCGTCGCCCTGGCGATGTCCACCGACGCCTTCGCCGCCGCCATCGGCAAAGGCGCGACACTGCACAAACCGCGATTCACGGAAGCACTTCGTACGGGTGTCATCTTCGGTGCTATAGAGACCATCACCCCCTTGATAGGGTGGTTCATAGGCCAGGCGGCGACTGAGTACGTTCAAGACTTCGACCACTGGATCGCCTTCGTGCTATTGGTGGGACTTGGGCTGCACATGATTTACAACGGCGTCAAGGATGAAGCCCCTGAAGAAGACAAGCCGCAACAGCATTCCTTTGCCATTCTGGCCGTCACCGCCTTTGCCACCAGCATCGATGCTCTTGCGGTTGGCGTAGGCCTGGCCTTCGTCGACGTGAACATCTGGATTGCAGCCGCCGCCATCGGCGTGGCGACCACGGTCATGGTCACGATCGGCGTGATGCTGGGTCGGGTACTGGGCGTCGTGGTGGGCAAGCGCGCGGAAATCGTGGGCGGCATCGTGTTGATGCTGGTCGGTGCGGTGATTCTCTACGAGCATTTGTCTGCGGCGTAATCGGAGCAGTGGACTGCTCATGGGCTGCGTTTTCCGGCCCGGTTGGCGGCGGCAGGTGAGGGGCCGCCGCACAGATCCTGGGAGTGCGTCGTTGGATTACTCGCCCGGCGCCCACACCTCCACGTTCACCGCATCGATCCGCTTGGGAATCAGCTTCTCGTCGTGAAAGGCATCGGCGATCTTCTGCTGCTCGGCCAATCCTTCGCGGGTGACGGGCTGCACATCGTAGCTGCGGCGGGCGTTCGCCTGCTGCACCACTGCCGGGTCAAGATTGCCCCAGAGCGGACCCAGAATCGCGGCGGCGTCGGCCGGGTTTGCCTTGACCCATTTGCCAGTTTCGGCCAAGTCGTCGAACACCGTTTTCAGGATCGCCGGGTTGGCCTTCGCATAAGGCGTGCCTGCCAGATAGTAGCGCTTGTACGAGGCCAGGTTTTCGCTGCCCGCCAGTACGCGGGTAGGTTGGTGCTGCTGCGCGGCACTGAGGAACGGTTCCCACGCCACCCAGGCATCCACCTTCTGGTTTTCGAAGGCGGCGCGGCCGTCGGCGATGGTCAGGTAGGCCGGCTTGATATCAGTGAACGTCAGATTACCCTTGCGCAGGGCCGCCAGCAGCAGGTAGTGAGCCCCTGCCGCCTTGGTGACTGCTACGGTATGGCCACGCAGGTCTGCCAGCGATTTGAGCGGCGAGTCCTGCCGCACCAGAATCGCCTGGGCCTGCGGTGAAGCCGATTCGGACGCGTAGTAGGTGAGCTTGCCGCCGGCAGCTTGAGCGAACACCGGCACCGTGTCGGCAACGTCTGCCGACAGGTCGACGTTGCCGACGTTAAGCGCTTCGAGCAGCGGCTGGCCACTGGCAAATTCGTGCCAGCTGACGCGCACGCCTTTGTCTGCCAGTTGCTTCTCCAGCGTACCTTGCTGCTTGAGCAGCACCATCAGCGTCGAGGACTTCTGGTAACCGATGCGCAGCTGGGTTTCTGCCGCTGCCGAAAAGCTGAAGGCAACGCCGAGCGCAACGCTGAGGCTGGCGGCAAGCAGGTGCCGCGGGGTGAAGAGGGTGGACATGGTTTCAAGTCTCGTCTCCGACGCATCCGCGGGGCGCGGTCGGCTCGAAGAGAACGGGGAAGGGCATGCCGGTGATCCGGTGAAGCGACTATAGAAGAACAGTTCAACGCACGGTAATGGCGTTTAGTTATCAGCTTATGCAGCCTCACCGGCCAAACTGATTCGCACTGCACTTCACCCGCCGGTTCTTTATCGATGCGAAAGGTTCTCAGTAGGCGCCTGTCATCTTCGCATATACAAATTTCTCTTTTAAAAACATACACGTACCTATCACTTCTGTCAGGCGACGTCCAAGGAAACATTACCTAGTGTGGCGGCTTCACTGCGCAGCCCGTTCGCGGGCCTGCGCCGAACAGCCAAGGTAGATAGCCATGAAAGATGAAACGCCGGCGGAACGTACCCTATCCGCACATTTGAAGAATATCGCCGTCAATGCCGAACAGCACCAGACCCTGTCCAAGGTTCAAGGCTGCACGGCAATGGAGATCGCTCAAGGCAGCGTCGACGACCTGATCAAGCTCGGCAAGGGTTTTGACGTAGATCAAGCGCAAGCCTTGCATCAGCGCGCCAGCTCGGTGGCCGTGCTCGCAGCGCGACAGATGCGCGAACAACGCCTCAAGGCCAGCGAGCCGGCTTCGGCGGCCATGGCCCGTAGCGGCGTCCGTGCGCTGGTCGACGGCCCCAGCTTCGAAAGCCAGTTCACCCCCAGTTGGTCGAGCAACTGCATGCCCGGCGCTATCGAGGCAACCTCCTCGCCTGCGGCTTATCTGACCAGTCTTTACCGTCTTGCCACCCAGACCATCGAGCCTCTGGCAATCGAAGGTGAAGCCATCACGCTGGCCAAGCGTCGTCCCGATCTGGTTGACCTGACCTTGGACCCTGTGAGCCTGGAGCGCGTCGAGCCGACTGTAGTGATCGTCAATGAGATTCTCGAGCGCGCCGCGCGCGAGTTTCTGGACGGCCGCAACCGCAGCGAAGAAGCGGTAGACGATGTACTGCTGGCCACCCGTTATCCTTTCCAGTTGCCGTATGAGCGGTATCAGGCGCAGATCAACCATGTGCTGCAGCGCAAGCGCTACCAACTGGGTGACGTGGTTCGACAACTCGATCCCAAGTTCCCCTATTTCAAGGAGCAAGGGTTGCATTCGGCGGCCTCCGACGATGCCCTGCAACTGGACGCCGCGTTTGGCCCCGAGCAGCGCGCGCTGCTGCTGGAAGCGCCTTATTTTCCGCTGACGAACCTGGCCCGCAAGGCCCCAGGCCTCCAGCGCCAGGCAGCCATGGCCGTGGCTCAGGCCAGCTTCTACAACCGTCACTACGGTGTTGCCAACGCCGAGCCGCTGGTGGATATCCCTACCTTCTGCAAGCGCACGGGCATCAACCAGGCGCAACTGGAAGACCTGCTGTCCATTGAAACGCGCGCACCGGTGGCTTCGCCCAATGTGGCCGGGTTGGCGCCGGCATCGCCTGCCGTGGTCGGTTCCAGCTACATCAACGCGGGTACCGCGCCGACCTTGGGCGTGGTCAGTGAGGGTGGGGCGATGCACCGTTTCATCGGCCACACCGATGGCCATTTCGACCGCCTGCAACGCATCATTCGTCTGTCGCGCTGGATGGAGCTGAGCTTCGCCGACATCGATCTGCTGCTATCGGCAGCCTTCAAGACCGAGCACGGCAAGACCCCGCACGCTTTTCAGATCACCGAAAACACCCTGCGCATGCTGGGTCTGTTTCGCCAACTGCAGCGCGATTTCAAGGTAACCGCTGAAGACTTTTCGGCGCTCGTTCATGGCGTAGGCCTGTATGCGTGCGGCAGTGACACGCCGCAGTTCGATCGCATTTTCAATGCCAGCGGCCTGTTTGAAACGCCGTTGTGTCTGGACGACAGCGTATTTCCAATCGTCCCGGCGACGGAGAATCAGTACCGCAAGGTCGATCATCTGTGCAGCGCGCTGGGCATCAGTTTCGAAACCTACGTCTATATCGCTCGCTACATCGCTCAGGGGCTCCACAGTCAGGGCAACGAAAGCATGGCTGACTTCGATATCAACAGCTTGCGGTGGTCCCACGCTGTAGTCTCGGCGTTCTACCGCCTGGTGAAGCTGCCACGCTATCTGGGCATTTCGAGTATCGAGGCGATTGCCTTGCTGCAATTGATCAACCAGAGCGCCAACCAGTACATCAACCGCCTGGCGCAGCCCCGGCTTGCCGTGCATCAGCACTCGGAAACGACTGACACCCTGAGTGTGATCCAGTCCTTGGCCGATGTGATCAAGTGGTGCAACACGCATCAGTTGTCGGTCAACTGGTTGTATCAGCAGGTCATGCCACTGACTCCCGTTGCGGCAGCGACCGAGCACGAGATCGATCTGCTCAAGCAGATTCAATCACGTATGGGAGCGGTATTGGTCAGCCAGGCGACCTTCGTCGAAGCAGGTGCACCGCAGTATTCAGCGGGTGATGCGCCAACTGCGATTGACTGGCTGGCTGAATTCGAAGCGCTCGTTTCCGGTGACGGCCTGATCATTGATCGCAGCATCATGGCCCCCGAGTACGAGGACGAAGCCTACTATACCGAGCGGCTGCTGGAGCTGATCGATCGCGTGATGAGCCGCCATGGCGTCACAGCGATCTCCGACCTGCGCATCAAACTGTTCAGTGTGGTGATGGACGCCCGTGCCGCTCAGCAGAGCCTGGTTTGGGAATGCCTGGCCAGCACCTTGAAGGTGACTGCCGAGCAGTGCCGCGAGCTGCTGCTGTGGGCGCGTGGCACGACCTATCAGTTGCTTGCCGAAGTACTGCGGGTGTTCGCCATCGAGGGGGGCGCCGGTGTCGCGGTGCCCGTGGGCGATGAAGTGCTGACCATCCTGGCACGTCTGGCCCGCCGGGCAGCGATCGCGCAACAGCTGAACGTCAGCGCCATGGCCTTGCGCAGTTTTGTGCGTAACCCTGAGTGGTTCGGCCGCCCGGCGCAAGTTCGCCGAACCAGATCCGCCACCTGGTCGATCGACGACATCGGCTTTGCAGACCTCTACAGCCTGGTGCAGTACCAGCGAGTGGTGAAATTCAGCCGTCGCGGTGAGCAGGAGTTGCTCGACTACCTACAGCTGGTGAACAGCCTGCCCCAAGAGCTCAGCGATGCCGATGCCGAACTTGTACGCGAAGATGCTGCGGGCAAGATCGCCGGATTTATCGGCTTCGGCACTCGCGACATTCTGCAAACAGCCGCGCTGTTGGCTGACAACGGGATTCTGCTGACCGTGCTGGAACTGGATCACCTGATCCGTATTCGCGAGTTCTGTAACGAGCTGCAATTGGGCACCACGGCAGTGGTCGACTTGAGTCGGCTGCGCAGCGACAGTTCGCGCAACGACTACCGGGCCGCTGGCGAGGGTGCCTTGGCCAGCTTGACCGCCAGCCTGTCAGGTGAAGGCAAACAAGTGGAAGGTGAACTGGGGCAAAGCGAGTCTTCATGGATCATTGTCGACCGTGAGCTGTTGGTGGCCAGGACCGACGAGGTCGCACGCTTCACCATTACCGTCAGAAACTTCCTGGGCCAGCCGATGGGTGGTATTCGAGTCGCCTGGCGTACCAGCCTGGGCGAACTGCAATTACCCGCGATGACGGAAACCGACGCCAATGGCGAAATGACCGCGACCCTGATGTCTGGCGATGAGATGGGCACCGCTCAGGTCACCGCCACCTACGGCCTGGACCGGCAGATCCAGGCGCCGCTGGTGCGGATCGATTGCGATGAAAGCACCCTTGACTTCATCGAGGTGCCCCATTACCCGAATCCTGCCGAGGCGCTGGCGGGTGACCGTGAAGAAATCGAGTTTGCGGTGGAACTCGTGGATATGCATGGCAACGTGGGTCGCGATCGTGTGGTGCGGTGGGAGACGGACCTGGGTCAATTCCTGCGTCCGCAGACGCGCACCGATAGCGAAGGCCTGGCGTATGCGACGTTGCACAGCCAGCCGTCGGGTCCGGCCAGCGTGGTAGCGGTGTTCGAGTTCAACGGTAACGAGCACGCGTTTCAACCCGTCAGGTTCCTGGAACAGCCTTACTTTCAATACATACGCTTCGCGAGCGCCATCGCGGCGACCCAGCCGGTAGAGGTCACTTGCCGCATTATCAACCTGGATGAAACGCCTGTAATCGGCGCCACAGTGACTTGGGGTTGCACCGTCGGCGGCTTTGATCAGCAAGCTACGAGCATCACCGATGGGCAGGGTATTGCCCGCATCAATTTCACCGCAGCCCAGGCAGGGTCCGTGATAGTGAGCGTTGATGCCACTGTGTCGGACACCCAATTGCGCCCCCTCGCCAGTGCTGCGACGCCTATCTTCGAGCTGCCAAGACTGGTCGAACATGCACCATTGGAGCAGATTTTCGGCATCGGCCAGTCACGCCCAGCGCAGTTCCGTGTACGCCTGGAGCCAGCATTGAGCCGCTACCCCGTGACGTGGCACCAAGGCAGTAGGGAGCTCGGAACCAGCTACACCGATAGTCAAGGTTGGACCGCATTCGAATATCGCTTCGCGGCGGGTGATCACGGCCAGAAAGTGGTGACAGCGCGAACCATTGGGGTAAACAACGCGGCTGATTTCGCAGTCGCAGTCATGCACGCTCACGAATCTTTACAAGTGTCGTCGCTGGGTGAAACGGGTGATCTGTTGAATCATTCTGATGGCAGCTCGTTCGTCATGGGGCGTGGTGGGCAGGGAGCATTGAGCGTACGTGCTGTCCGTGGGGATATCGGCGATGATCGTGCATGGGTGCAATGGAGCTTGGTTGGCGGCGCTGCCGACATGCAAGGAATTGTCATTTCACCTGCAGCGGGCGAGAAAGCCTATGCCGATGAGCAAGGGCACATGCATTTTGATTTCAATGGGGAGTACGCCGATTTCAAAGAAGGTGGTGCAGCGGATAACGTGCTTGTCTTGAGATTCGAGAGCAATTTGGGTGTCATTGAAACCCGAGAAGTGCATGTGAAGGAGATCGTGACACTTGGCATCTTTCAAGCTTGGAGGCAGCATGACTACCTAAATACCCACGGGCTCAGTGTCCAGCTGAACTCGCAAAGTGGACGTCCGCTGATAGGCGGCACGGTGCACTTCAGGCAAACGGATGGAAACCCCCCGGAAAGACCTCTATTACCAAACAGTGCTGGGGGCTGTGCTTACAGAGGAATCTATACCAGTAATAACCGCTGGGATAACACGCTTACTGTACGCCCGGATACCTGCGCGGTGTTCAGGGACGGAATGAACACTGTTGATCATGTGAACTTTGTTATCCCCGAAGACCGGCGAAATCTGCCGGCGGCGTTCAGAACTGTGGCCAGTAGCAGTGATTCACGCGTACGGTTCGAAGGAAACATTGCTTATGTTCCCAAACGCGCCGAAGTGCCGATGACGGTCAGGGTTCTGTACGGTAACGAACCCGTGCTGGCTATAACTCCTGCTGGCTATAGGGTCGTCTCGACACCTGGAACCTGCGGCCCGGATGGCTACATGGAATTGATGCTGTCCGAGACTCAAACCAGTCCGTACAGCGTGGTGGACAATTTTGTAGGCTACGAAATCATGAAGATCATTCCGGAATAAAAGTGTCTGGTTGATCAATTGTATTGCCCTTATTATCGAGATATTATCGTGACCGAGTTCACTGCTGCTCTATTTTCCGCACACCGCGACGCACTGGTCGCCTATTACCTAGGCCAAATAGTTCTGGAACACCCCGTGCCCGGCGCTCGCCGTCTGGAAACCCCTGAGGACTTGTACGAATACCTGCTTATCGATAACCAGGTCAATGCCCCTGTCGATACCAGCCGTATCGCCATGGGCATGGCCAGTCTTCAGCAATACATTCATGCCATCTACAATGGGATGGAGCCTGGCTATCGTGGAATTTTCGACAAGCAGGCGCAGCAACTCTGGCGCGAAAGCAAGAGTGAGTACGCTATCTGGGCGGGTAATCAGATGTTGCAGGATTACCCCGAGAACTACATCGAACCCACACTACGTCTCAATCAGACGCAGGCATTCACGGAGTTCACCAACGATATCAATCAGAGTCGTCCGTCCAAAGATTCCGTGCAGCACGCATTGCGGCACTACTTGAACAAGTTCGAACACTTGAGCAATCTGAACGTGGTGGCCGGCTATATTGATGGCGTGGACTTTCGTAATGCCGATTACTACTTTCTGGGGCGGCAGAACGTCGAGCCCTATCAGTATTTCTGGCGCAAGGCCCAGGTACGTTTTGGCGAGGCCACCGGCCAGGCCGAAGGTGACGATTACCTGAGCCCCACTGCCTGGAGCGAGTGGTTGCCGGTAAACATCCCTTCGGGAAGCGAGATCCTGCACATCAGGCCGCTACTACTGGACGGTCGTTTGTATGTCGCGTGGATCAGCCAGCAAGAAAAGATGCGCGAACGCCCCGACGGCGACGACGTGGTAGGTACCCACGAGTCCGTGCCAAGTTACAGTCTGAACGTGGCCTACCAAATGATTGATGGCAGTTGGTCGCCAGCCATGGTCACGGTGCTCATGGATAAGCGTAAATACGATCCAGACGCCGACTATTTCGTGGCCTTTGTCAGCGAGGCCGATCCAGACGACAAGAAAATTGTCTTTGCATATGGCGTGACCGATGCAGACCAGCCTGATTATGAAGGATTGATTTTCGATGCGCGGTTCAATGTGCTGTTTCACGATGTCGTGAATCACACTGGCGTCAGCGGTTATCTGGGAAAAATGCTCAATGCCTTGCAGCATTTCTCCAACGCAGATAATTCGTTGCAACATCCGCTGGCCAGCGACCGCTGGACCCACCCTGCAGTGACTCAAGGCTATGAAGAGGCTTATCATAAAGTTGGCGCTTTGAGTGGGTGGATGCGGTTGGTGACGTGGTTCTGCATCGATAAAGAAGGGCGCTACTGCCTGCGCGTTCGTGGTCAAGTCACTAAAGCCTTCATCAACGCCACGACAGAACGCCCGCATAACGCCCATTTAATTTTGAGCTGTTATGTCAGCGGGGTGCAAAAGGCGGGGGCAGAGTTCCGCGACATCGCCCTGAACGGCAATGCCTGGACGCCGGATGTCATGTTTGTGTTTGGCGCACAACCTGGGGACATCCCGTCCACGATCGACATCAGCTTTGGCGACGTGGCGAGCACACCTTCGCGGGATCATTATGTGGTCACGCTCAATGCCTTGCCCGAGGCTCGTCCCAAACTGCGTCACGAGGCGACTGGAGGGCAGTTTCTCGACTTGACCGCGCTGCGGCTGACTGGACTGCAATACGTCCGCCTCAATACGCTGTTTGCCCGAGACCTGGTTGCCAAGGCAAACGTGTCGGTAGATGCCGTACTCAACTGGTCCACCCAGCATATGCAGGAACCGCCGCTTCCGGGTAGCACTGCGGTGAGCTACATGGACTTCCATGGCGCCAACGGACGATATTTCTGGGAGCTGTTTTTCCATGTGCCCCATGCGGTCGCCCAACGTCTGCACAACGAGTTCGATTTCTTCGGTGCCGAAGAGTGGCTCCACTACATCTTCAACCCGCAAGCCAAGATCAAGCCCACCCAGCCGCCCAGCCCCTTGTACTGGTCGGTGCGCCCTCTAGAGGAGGCCAGCAGTGGTGACTATGAAGTGGTCGGTATCACCGATCCCGACGCGATCTGCTATTCACATCCAGAGCACTACCGCAAAGCGATCTTTACCTTGTATGTGCGCAACCTCATGGCCTATGGCGATTCCCTGTACCGTCGCCTGACCCGCGACAGTTTGAACGAGGCGAAGCTGATGTACGTGCGTGCGCTCTCGTTGATGGGTAACAAACCGGACAACCGGATGGTCGGTCGCTGGGAACCTGTCAGCCTGGGCGTGGCTGCTGAAATGAACGGGCAAACGTTCGCACGCTACGAACATCCACTGAGCGCACGCTCGCTACCCGCCATACAGGGCGAGGATCGGCCGTGGTTCGAACTGCTCGACTCCGAACGTTTCCGCCTGCCGGTCAACACCCAGCTGCTGGATATCTGGGACGACATTGCGCGGCGACTCGAGAACCTGCGCAACAATCTGACCATCGACGGCAAGCCGCTGCTGTTGCCGCTCTATGCTCCGCCGGTGGACCCGAAAATGCTGCTGCGCGCGCAGAACAGCGCCAGTGGGCTGGTACAGCGCAGTGTCGGTGGCATGGCGCCGATTCCGCCGTATCGCTTCCGCGCGCTGCTGCCGCGGGTGCAGAATGCGGTGGAGACCCTGATTCGTTTCGGCGAGCAGGTACGCACTTACCGTGAGCTCAAGGATCGTGCCGAGCAGGAAGAACTGCAACAGTCCCACGTCCTGGAGCTGTCGCAGTTCGGGATCAAGCTGCAGGAATTGGCGATCGACCAAGCTGACGCAGGTCTGGTGGCATTGACCAGCAGTCGCCAGGTCATCAAGCAGCGCTTCGACTACTACTCAAAGCTGGCCGAAGAGAACGTTTCGTCGGCAGAGGAGCGGGCCAAGGACCTGAACTTGAAGTCCGCCATCGCCAGCGCAGGCACTCAGGCCCTGGAACGTGTCGCCGGCGCGGTGAATATGGGCTCGGTGATCGTCACGGCTGTGGGTGGTGGACACACCCGTGCCGGTTCGGCCGTCCAGGCTGTGGCCGTGGTTGCCGGAATGGCAGCCGATTCCATGCGTATCAATGGCGAGATGCTTTCCATCAACGAGCAATACCGGCGTCGCCTGGTCGAGTGGGAGTTTCAGCGCGACCAGGCGTCGGCCGAGCTGTCGGCGGTGGACAAGCAGATCAATGTCCAGAAGCTGCAGATAGAATCCGCTCGTGAGCAACTGGCCCATGCCGTACGCAGCGAACAGCAGTCGCAGGACTACTATGCATTTCTGAAAACCCGCAGCACCAATGCCGGCCTGTACCAATGGCTGCTCAGTCAGCTGTCGACCTTTTACTTCCAGGCGTACGATGCGGTTGTCGCGTTGAGCCTGAATCTGGAAGCCTGCTGGCAGTATGAGCTGGGTGATTTCCAGACTCGATTCATCCAGCCCAACGTGTGGTTCGAAAACTACTTCGGCCTCACCGCCGGCGACGCGCTGAAGCTGCAACTGCTGCGCATGGAGGCGGCCTACCTGAAACGCAATGAACGGCGTCTGGAGCTGACCAAGACTGTTTCCCTCAAGTCTCTGTTCGAGAAGATAGGCAGCAAAGAGCGCTGGGAGATGGCGCTGACCCAGCTCAAGGAGCGCGGGGAACTGACGTTCGACCTTCACTGCTCGTTGTTCGACGGCGATTACCCGGGGCATTACCTGCGGCAGTTGGTCAGCGTCTCGGTATCACTGCCGGTTGTGGTCGGGCCCTATCAGCAGATCCATGGCGTGTTGACCCAAGTGTCCAGCAAAACCGTGACCAAGGCCGACCTGCGGGCGATGAATTCGCTGTACGGCCTGCCGGATGCGAACACCCAGCATATCCTGTTCAACCCCCGTGCCAGCCAAAGCATCGCCCTGTCCTCTGGCATGGACGATCACGGCCTGTTCATGCTCGACTTCAACGACGAGCGCTACCTGCCGTTCGAGGGAACTGGCGCGGTTTCCAGCTGGCAATTGAAATTCCCTCGCCACGATCGTGCGCCTCAAAGCGCAATGCTCGATACCTTGACTGACATCATCGTCAACCTGCGCTACACCGCAGTGGATGGTGGGCCAGGGTTCGCCAGTCAAGTGGAGGGTCTGCTGGATCAGATGTGATCTGATCCCACCTGGCTGAAACGACAAAGGGGTCGCTCGATGAGCGACCCCTTTGTCGTTATGCATCCGGCGTCCAGTCAGTGGCGAGCTTCCTGCCCCGACATCGCCATCAATTGCTTCTCCTGATTCCAGTCGAACGGTTCGTCGTTCTCCTCGGCTTCGAAACGGCGCTCTTCCAGCGCCTGGTACAGCGCGATTTCTTCGTCAGGCATGTAGTGCAGGCAGTCGCCGGCAAAGAACCACAGCAGGTCGCGCGGCACCAGGTGGGCAATCTGCGGGTAACGGGTGATCACCTGGCACATGATGTCCTGGCCCAGGTACTGGCTTTCCACCGGGTCGACCGGCAGTTGCGCACGCAGCTCATCGAAGCGCTCCAGAAACAGCGCGTGGCTTTCCTCGGGGACCTGCTCCGCCTCGCCCAGAGCCCCGAGGATGCTGCGCAGATGGTCGAGCAGGACAAGGTGGTATTCGAGATGGTTAATGGCCATGGTGGGGTCCTCTTGAGCGAAACGGGCGCGGGAGTATAAAGCTCCACGCGCCCGCTGTCTTTTCGCTGATCCTCAGCGGACCTTGTCCGCAGTGGGCAGCAGCTCTTCCTTGCTGAAGTCGTCGACGTCGATCACTTTGCGTCGCGCCGCTTCAGCCTGTTGCAACGTCTGCGCCTCGGCGGGTTGCAAGACGCCAGCTTCCAGGGCTGCGTCGATCAGCGATTGCCCGGGCGTGGCGCTGAACTGGCGCGCCTTGTAGGCCTGTTGCAGCTTCTTGTGCAACGGCTGGCTGTCACGCAGCAGATCGAAGGCAACCTGCAGCGCGCCGACCGGATCGTCCGCGTCCTGTGGGCGGTAGCAGCCGGCCAGCAGTTCTTCCAGCGCCGGGTCGCCTTTGTGGCGACCGGTGATGGCCGCCACTTCGGCTTCCAGCTTGTCGGAAGGCCCGGTGTGTCGCCGACCGAACGGGAAGACTACGCCACGCAGCAGATACCCGAGCGCCTTGTTGGGGAAGTTTTTCAAGATGCCATCCAGCGCGTGCTCGGCCTGGCCCAGGCTTTCTTCCATGGCCCAGCACAACAGCGGCCGCAGATGCTCGGGCGAGTTCTGGTCGTGATAGCGCTTGAGCGCTGCAGAACTCAGGTACAGGTAGCTGAGCACATCGCCCAGACGCGCCGACAGCCGCTCGCGACGCTTGAGCTCGCCACCGAGCAGCATCATGCTCAGGTCCGCCAGCAGGGCAAAGGCAGCTGCCTGCCGGTTCAGGGCGCGGAAATAGCCTTGGGCAAGACGGTCACCCGGCGCCTGTTCGAAGTGGCCCAGGCCCAGGCTCAAGACAAAGGTACTGGCCGCGTTACCGACGGCGAAGCCGATGTGCTTGAGCAGCAGCGCGTCGAACTCCAGCAGTGCCTGATCCTGGTCTTCGCGGCCAGCCAGGGCCATTTCCTTGAGCACGAACGGATGGCAGCGGATGGCACCTTGGCCGAAGATCATCAGGTTGCGCGACAGAATGTTCGCGCCCTCCACGGTGATGAAGATCGGTGCGCCTTGCCAGTTGCGACCCAGGTAGTTGTTGGGGCCCATGATGATGCCCTTGCCACCGTGGACATCCATGGCGTGGGTGATGCAATCGCGCCCGCGCTCGGTCAGGTGGTACTTGAGAATGGCCGAAAGCACCGAGGGTTTCTCCCCCAGGTCTACCGCATTGGCGGTCAGCATGCGGGCGCTGTCCATCAGCCAGGCGTTGCCACCAATCCTGGCGAGAGATTCCTGGATCCCTTCGAAGGCCGCCAGCGGGACGTTGAACTGCTCGCGAATCTGCGCGTATTGGCCTGTGACCAGGCTGGTGTACTTGGCGGCACCGGTGCCGACTGCCGGCAAGGAGATCGAACGACCCACCGACAGGCAATTCATCAGCATCATCCAGCCCTTGCCCAGCATCGGCTGGCCGCCGATGAGGTAGTCGAGGGGGATGAACACGTCCTTGCCCGAATTCGGCCCGTTCATGAAAGCAGCGCCGAGTGGCAAGTGGCGACGACCGATTTCCACACCCGGTGTGTCGGTCGGAATCAGCGCCAGGCTGATGCCCAGGTTTTCCTTGTCGCCCAGCAAGTGCTCGGGGTCGTGGGCCTTGAAGGCCAGGCCAAGCAGGGTGGCGATCGGACCCAGGGTGATGTAGCGCTTTTCCCAGGTCAGGCGGATGCCGATGACTTCCTCACCTTGCCACTGGCCTTTGCAGATGACACCGACGTCGGGCATCGCGCCCGCATCCGAGCCTGCCAGGGGGCCGGTCAGCGCGAAGCAGGGGATGTCGTCGCCCCGTGCCAGGCGAGGCAAGTAGTGATTGCGCTGCTCGTCGGTGCCGTAGTGCAGCAGCAGTTCAGCGGGGCCGAGCGAGTTCGGCACCATGACGGTAGACGCGAGGTCGCCGCTGCGAGTGGCCAGCTTCATCGCCACTTGGGAGTGAGCGTAGGCCGAAAAGCCCTTGCCGCCATATTCCTTTGGAATGATCAGGGCGAAAAAGCCATGCTCTTTGATGTGGGTCCAGGCGGCCGGCGGCAGGTCCATGTCCTGACCGATCTGCCAGTCGCTGACCATGGCGCAGAGCTGCTCGGTCGGGCCGTCGATGAATGCTTGCTCTTCTGCGCTCAACTGCACCTTGGGGTAGGCCAGCAAGGTGTTCCAGTCGGGCCGGCCGCTGAACAGTTCGCCATCCCACCAGACCGTGCCGGCATCGATGGCATCGCGCTCAGTGTCGGACATCGGCGGCAGGGTCTTCTTGAACCAGCGAAACAAGGGCGCGCTGAAATGCTTGCGGCGCAGCTCTGGCAGCAGCAATGGCAGCGCGCTGGCAATCAGCAACAGCCAGAGCAGCGTCAGCAACCATCCAGGCGCGTGACTGGCCGCGCCCATGATCACCAGAAACACGGCGACGATACCCATGGCGGGCAGGGCGGCAATGCGCCGATGAGCCAGCCAGGCGATGCCGACCACGAGGGCGACGATCCACAACAACAACATAGTGTTTTCTCCGTGTAAGCCAGGCGGGACGAACCACCTGCAGTTGCCGTCGACACGGGGCGGCAGACGGGAAAACGGTGGCCAGGCACGTAAGCTTCGGTGTGGGACAGATCCGGTACTTGCCTGGATAGTGACCGTTGCAGGGTAGGGGAGTTCGCGGCGCAGAAGGCCGCAGGCAGTTGCCCGGAACGTTCGCTGGCCGCTGTGGCCCTATCTGCATGGGCGCTCGCGGCACGCGTGGGACTGATGTGCACTATCGACAGCAGTCACTTTACGGGGGCGGTCACCGCGCCCATCATGGAGTCAGCTGTTACACATCTGGTTGCAAATCATCGCAGTCGCCCTTACTTCATCACCACTCTCAACACGGCGTATAGACCCCTTATGAGTTCTGCTCTGTCCATTCGACAGTTGACCAAGACCTACGGCAACGGGTTTCAGGCCCTCAGCGGCATCGACCTCGACGTAGCGGAAGGCGACTTCTTCGCACTGCTGGGCCCCAACGGCGCAGGCAAATCGACCACCATCGGTATTCTTTCCACCCTGGTCAACAAGACCAGCGGCACGGTCAACATCTTCGGCAACGACCTGGACCGCCAGCCGGCAGCGCTCAAGCGCAGCATTGGCGTGGTGCCTCAGGAGTTCAACTTCAACCAGTTCGAGAAGACCTTCGACATCGTCGTGACCCAGGCCGGCTACTACGGGATTCCGGCCAAGGTCGCCAAGCAGCGTGCCGAACAGTACTTGACCCAGCTGGGGCTGTGGGACAAGCGCGATACGCCGTCGCGGTCGCTGTCGGGCGGCATGAAGCGGCGCTTGATGATCGCACGGGCGCTGATCCACGAGCCGCGCCTGCTGATTCTCGATGAGCCCACCGCCGGCGTCGACATCGAACTGCGGCGTTCGATGTGGGGCTTCCTCACCGAGCTGAACGAAAAAGGCATCACCATCATCCTCACCACCCATTACCTGGAAGAGGCCGAGCAGCTGTGCCGCAACATCGGCATCATCGACCACGGCACCATCGTCCAGAACACCAGCATGCGTGAACTGCTCGGCACCCTGCACGTGGAGACCTTTCTGCTCGATCTGGGCCAGCCGCTGAACGCGGCGCCGCAGCTGCAAGGCTACCCCTGCACGCTGGTCAACCCGCAGACGCTGGAAGTGCAGGTCGACAAGGAGATCGGCATCACCTCGCTGTTCGGCCAGTTGGCGCTGTTGAACATTCCGGTGCTGAGCCTGCGCAACAAGACCAATCGCCTGGAGGAGTTGTTCGTGTCTCTGGTGGAGAAGAATCTGAGGAAGGTTGCGGTATGAGTTCCGAATTTCAGGCCAATGTGGTCGCTCTCAACACCATCGTCTACCGCGAAGTGCGGCGCTTCACGCGGATCTGGCCGCAGACCCTGCTGCCGCCAGCCATCACCATGGTGCTGTACTTCGTCATCTTCGGTAACCTGATCGGCAAGCAGATCGGTGGCATGGGTGGCTTCAGCTACATGGAGTACATCGTGCCGGGGCTGATCATGATGTCGGTGATCACCAACTCCTACGGCAACGTGGTCTCGAGTTTCTTCGGCGCCAAGTTCCAGCGCTCCATCGAAGAGCTGATGGTTTCGCCACTGTCGCCGCACACCATTCTGATCGGCTATGTTGCAGGAGGGGTGTTGCGCGGCTTGATGGTCGGGATCATCGTCACCGCACTGTCGTTGTTCTTCACCGATCTGCAGGTACATCACCTGGGCATCACGGTGCTGGTGGTGCTGCTGACCGCCACGATCTTTTCCATGCTGGGCTTCGTCAACGCGGTGTTCGCGCGCAACTTCGACGACATCTCCATCGTGCCGACCTTCGTCCTCACACCCTTGACCTACCTGGGTGGGGTGTTCTATTCGATCAGCCTGCTGCCGCCGTTCTGGCAGACCGTGTCCCTGGCCAATCCGGTGCTGCACATGGTCAACGCCTTCCGCTACGGCATCCTCGGCGTCTCGGACATCAGCATCGGCGTAGCGGTGGCATTCATGCTGGTGGCCACGGTGGTGCTGTACTTCGCCTGCGTGAAGTTGCTGGTCAGTGGTCGCGGCATGCGCAGCTGAGTTCCCCCGGCCGGACCGCAAGGCCCGGCCATGTCGTTTCTCGACGGTTCAAGGTCGTAGGTGGAGCATGATCATCGGCGCGCGAAGTCGATGATCAGGACGCCAACATATGCCGTGCGGCATTCGTCGCGCGCAGCCTTATCGGGGAAGCAGAATGAACATGAAGAAAGTTCTCGGAGCCAGTGCTGCTCTGGTTCTGGCCATGGGATGTAGCTGGGCCAGCGCTGCCGCCAAGGAAGTCACCATCGGCTACGTCGACGGATGGTCGGACAGCGTTGCCACCACCCATGTCGCCGCCGAGGTCATCAAGCAGAAGCTGGGCTATGACGTGAAGCTGCAGGCAGTGGCCACCGGGATCATGTGGCAGGGCGTGGCCACCGGCAAACTCGACGCGATGCTTTCTGCCTGGCTGCCGGTGACCCACGGCGAGTACTGGGCCAAGAACAAGGACAAGGTGGTCGACTACGGCCCCAACTTCAAGGACGCCAAGATCGGCCTGATCGTGCCTGAATACGTCAAGGCCAAGACCATCGACGACCTCAAGACCGACGAGACCTTCAAGAATCGCATCGTGGGCATCGACGCGGGCTCGGGTGTGATGCTCAAGACCGATCAGGCGATCAAGGACTACGGCCTGTCCACCTACAAGCTTCAGTCAAGCTCCGGCGCCGGCATGATTTCGGAGCTGACCCGTGCCGAGAAGGCCAACGAATCCATTGCCGTGACCGGTTGGGTGCCGCACTGGATGTTCGCCAAGTGGAAACTGCGCTTCCTCGAAGACCCTAAAGGCGTGTACGGCGCTGCGGAAACCGTCAACAGCATCGGCAGCAAGGGCCTGGACAAGAAGGCGCCGGAAGTGGCTGCCTTCCTGAAGAAGTTCCAGTGGTCGTCCAAGGACGAGATCGGCGAAGTCATGCTGGCCATCCAGGACGGTGCCAAGCCTGATGCCGCCGCCAAGGCCTGGGTCGACAAGCACCCTGACCGTGTGGCCGAGTGGACCGCCAAGTAACCAAGTAACCCCCAAAAGGGCCGCCTGTAGGAGCGGTCATCGGCCGCGAATCAGGCACCGCGGAGCACCAGATACAGCACTGCACCATTCGCGGCCACGGACCGCTCCTACGTCGAATTGTGAAAAGGTCGCCCATGGGCGACCTTTTTTCATTTCCAGGCCCCGATCTACTACTAAGGTCGTCTGGAGTGCGCTCCAGAGCAGCCTAAAGTGGAATACGTTCTATCCATCTATGCTGCGAGGACAAAAACAATGAACGACAGCATTTACCTCTCGATTCAAAACAGCCCACGCTTCAAGGAGCTGGTGAGAAAAAGAGAGAAGTTCGCCTGGATACTTTCAGCAATCATGCTTGGACTGTATTCGGCCTTCATCCTCTTGATTGCCTACGGCCCGCACATCCTGGGCGCCAAGATCAGTCCTGAGTCGTCGATCACCTGGGGCATTCCCATCGGTGTCGGCCTCATTCTTTCCGCCTTCGTGTTGACCGGTATCTACGTCAAGCGCGCCAATGGCGAGTTCGATGACCTGAATCGCCTGATCCTGCAGGAGGCCAAGCAATGATGCGGCGTCTATTGGCAACACTGGGCGCATTCGCCCTGGCTCCAAGCGTGATGGCGGCTGATGCACTGACCGGCGCGGTGCAGAAGCAGCCGCTCAACGTGGCGGCGATCATCATGTTCGTGCTGTTCGTCGGTGCCACCCTGTGCATCACCTACTGGGCCTCCAAGCGCAACAAGTCAGCCGCGGACTACTACGCCGCCGGCGGCAAGATCACCGGTTTTCAGAACGGCCTGGCAATTGCCGGCGACTACATGTCGGCGGCGTCCTTCCTGGGTATTTCCGCGCTGGTGTTCACCTCCGGCTACGATGGCCTGATCTACTCCATCGGCTTCCTCGTGGGCTGGCCGATCATCCTGTTCCTGATCGCCGAGCGTCTGCGCAACCTGGGCAAGTACACTTTTGCCGACGTGGCGTCCTATCGCCTGAAGCAGAAAGAAATCCGTACCCTGTCGGCCTGTGGTTCGCTGGTGGTGGTGGCGTTCTACCTGATCGCGCAGATGGTAGGTGCCGGCAAGCTGATCCAGCTGCTGTTCGGCCTCGACTACGCCGTGGCCGTGGTTCTGGTGGGTATCCTGATGTGCCTGTACGTGCTGTTCGGCGGCATGCTGGCGACCACCTGGGTACAGATCATCAAGGCGGTATTGCTGCTGTCCGGTGCGTCCTTCATGGCCCTGATGGTGATGAAACACGTCAACTTCGACTTCAACGTGCTGTTCTCCGAAGCCATCAAGGTGCACGCCAAGGGTGAAGCCATCATGAGCCCCGGTGGGCTGGTGAAGGATCCGATCTCGGCCTTCTCGCTGGGCCTGGCGTTGATGTTCGGTACCGCCGGCCTGCCGCACATCCTCATGCGCTTCTTCACCGTGTCCGATGCCAAGGAAGCCCGCAAGTCGGTGCTGTACGCGACCGGTTTCATCGGCTACTTCTACATCCTGACCTTCATCATCGGTTTCGGCGCGATTCTGCTGGTCAGCACCAATCCGGCGTTCAAGGACGCAGCCGGTGCCTTGCTCGGTGGTAACAACATGGCCGCGGTGCACCTTGCCGATGCGGTCGGCGGCAGCATCTTCCTCGGCTTCATCTCGGCCGTGGCCTTCGCCACCATCCTGGCTGTGGTAGCCGGCCTGACCCTGGCCGGTGCTTCGGCGGTGTCCCACGACCTGTACGCCAGCGTCATCAAGAAAGGCAAGACCAACGACAAGGATGAGATCCGCGTTTCCAAGATCACCACCGTCTGCCTCGGTGTCCTGGCGATCGGCCTGGGTATCGCGTTCGAAAGCCAGAACATCGCCTTCATGGTGGGCCTGGCGTTTTCGATCGCGGCCAGCTGCAACTTCCCGGTCCTGCTGCTCTCGATGTACTGGAAGAACCTGACCACTCGCGGCGCCATGATCGGTGGCTGGATGGGCTTGATCAGCGCCGTGACGCTGATGATCCTCGGCCCGACCATCTGGGTGCAGATTCTGCATCACGACAAACCGATCTATCCCTACGAGTACCCAGCACTGTTCTCGATGGCCATCGCCTTCATCGGTATCTGGTTCTTCTCGATCACCGACAAGTCGGCAGCCGCTGACGAAGAGCGTGCGCTGTTCTACCCGCAGTTCGTGCGTTCGCAAACCGGTCTGGGTTCCAGCGGGGCAGTCTCCCACTGATACCTGCACCACGCTGCAAGCAAAAAAAATCCGATGCCCGCGAGGGCATCGGATTTTTTCATTTCTGCTGTGCGGCCCGGTGCAGGCTGCACATCGGCAAGATTATATCTTGCCGAGCAATACCAGGATCAGCAGGATGACCAGTACAGTACCGATGATACCCGACGGGCCATAACCCCAACTTCTGGAGTGCGGGAATACTGGCAATCCGCCAATCAACAGCAGAATCAGAACGATGATCAGTATGGTGCCCATGGCGATTTCCTTATTTGGACAATGAGATGATTCGTCAGCGAGCCAGTAGCACTCGTCCGCCTAATAGCTCGGACTATGACCTGCCGTAAAAAGTCCCAAAGATTTAAAAATGTTTCCGAGCCGGGTCTGGGCTGGCGTATTCTCGCGGGCTGATATTGGCTCTGGAGAGTTCGAGTGCTCAATTATGCGTGGTTTTTGCTGGCCGCCCTTTTCGAGATCGCCGGCTGCTATGCCTTCTACCTCTGGCTGCGGATGGGCAAGAGCGCGCTGTGGGCATTGGCGGGCGTGCTGAGCCTGACCTGTTTCGCGCTGCTGCTCACGCGCGTGGAAGCCGCCTATGCTGGCCGTGCGTATGCAGCCTACGGTGGCATCTACATCGTCGCTTCGCTGGGGTGGCTGGCGGTGGTCGAGAAAGTTCGGCCGCAGACCTTCGACTGGCTCGGCGCAACGTTGTGCGTGCTGGGGGCGAGCATCATCCTGTGGGGGCCGAAGCTGCAACAGGGCTAGGAGTGGCGAGTGTGGCCAAGATTGTAAATATCCATACAAAGAAAGCCTGAAGTGTATGGATCGGTACAACTAAGTGACGGCTTGCCTGCTGCAAGTGCGAAATATCTGACAGGGAATTTACTAACTTTCGTAGGCTTAAACTGTATTGCTCTGCTTGCCTTGTGATGGTCGAAAACAGGGTCCACCCTCAAGAAGCATTCATTTGAGGGAACAAAGCCATGCTGGTATTGACGCGACATGTAGGCGAGCTGATCTCGATCGGCGATGACGTCTGGATCAAGGTGCTGGACGTGCGGGGCAACACCGTGCGCTTCGGCATCCAGGCGCCCAAGGACGTGGAAGTGCACCGTGCCGAGGTCTATCGGCGAATCCAGGAGAAGCACGGCAAGCATGCCAAGGAGGTGCCGGTGGTGTGACGCTCAGTCGAACAGCTCGGGCGCTATGTCGTGCTTGAGCATCAGCGTGCACTGCTGGCTCTCCGGATCGAAAACGATGAACGCCTGTTTCTTGGCCAGTGCATGACGCACGCGCTCGACCCGCGTCTGCAAAGGTGTTTCATCGCCGTTGTCGGTTCCGTCGCGGGTCACGAAATCTTCGATCAGGCGGGTCAGGGTGTCGGCTTCAAGGTGGTCGTAGGGAATCAGCATGTTCGGCGCTCACAGGGTAGGCCGGCATTGTAACAGTGCCGCGCCTGCCCGAGGCCCCAAGCCAGACAGCGGCAAGGGGGAGGGCGGCGGTGGTCCGGTTGGATCAGGCCGATCAATGGCTGGATTTCTGCCCCAGCACGTCTTCGACCGCAGGTACGCGGGTGTCCGATTCCATCTGCGCGTCGTGCTCCAGCTGATGACTGAAACGCTCGAGCGAGCCGTTGTTCGGCTTGGCATCGCTGGCGAACACCGGTGGGCTCAGCATGTAGGCGGTAAGAATGCGGCTCAGCGCGCTCAGGCTGTCGATGTGGGTGCGTTCATAGCCATGGGTTGCGTCGCAGCCGAACGCCAGTAGCGCGGTACGAATGTCGTGTCCGGCCGTGACGGCCGAGTGGGCGTCACTGAAGTAGTAACGAAACAGGTCGCGCCGCACCGGCAGTTCGTTCTCGTCGGCGAGCCGCAACAGATGCCGCGACAGGTGATAGTCGTAGGGGCCACCGGAGTCCATCATGGCCACGCTCACGGCG
This sequence comes from Pseudomonas sp. CFBP 13727, assembly GCF_014841915.1. Classification (NCBI taxonomy): domain Bacteria; kingdom Pseudomonadati; phylum Pseudomonadota; class Gammaproteobacteria; order Pseudomonadales; family Pseudomonadaceae; genus Pseudomonas; species Pseudomonas sp. CFBP 13727. The sequence goes on along the minus strand of NZ_JACYUT010000001.1, from coordinate 1,161,815 downwards.
TGCTCGCTCGAATGCTGGCCGGGTGCGACAGGTGCGATGTCGATGCCGACGAACTCACTGACGTCCCACGGCAGAGCCGCCGCCGCGCCGGAGCCGGTTTCCTCGGTGATGGTGAACAATGGATGGCAATCGATCAGAGGCTCGTAGTCGCTCTCGACGATGGCCTTGAGCGATGCCAGCAGCGCGGCAACACCTGCCTTGTCGTCCAGATGGCGGGCACTGATGTGGCCGCTGTCGGTGAACTCGGGCAGTGGATCGAACGCCACATAGTCGCCGATGTTCACCCCCAGCGACTCGCAGTCGGCACGCGTCGCGCAGTAGGCATCCAGGCGCAACTCGACATGGTCCCAGGTCACTGGCATCTGGTCGACGGCGGTGTTGAACGCATGCCCGGAGGCCATCAGGGGCAGCACGCTGCCGCGGATCACGCCGCTGTCGGTGAAAACGCTGACACGGCTGCCTTCGGCAAAGCGGCTCGACCAGCAGCCTACCGGCGCCAGTGACAGGCGACCGTTGTCCTGCACCGCCCGTACGCTGGCGCCAATGGTGTCCAGATGCGCAGACACCGCGCGGTCCGGTGAATTCTGCTTGCCCTTGAGAGTCGCGCGAATGGTACCGCGGCGTGTCATTTCAAAGGGAATGCCCAGCTCTTCGAGACGTTCGGCGACGTAGCGCACGATGGTATCGGTGAACCCGGTAGGGCTGGGAATGGCGAGCATTTCCAGCAGCACTTTCTGCAAGTACTGGATATCCGGTTCGGGAATTTTGGCTGTCATGGAAACTCCTGAGGTGGATAGGGTTATGGGGACCGCTTCTTCACGATCCCGGTAGCGTTTCAGCGCGGAGCCTGTGCGGGTCGCCGCGGCAGGCTCCATGCGGGCTTTTACCTGGGGCCGCTGTGCGGGAACAGCAGATCGACGAAACGCTCTGCCGTCGGTTGCGGTTCGTGGTTGGCCAGGCCCACGCGCTCGTTGGCTTCGATGAACACGTACTCCGGCTGGTCGGCGGCCGGAACCAAAAGGTCCAGACCCACCACCGGTATGTCCAGCGCGCGAGCGGCACGCACCGCTGCGTCGGCCAGTACCGGGTGGAGAGTCTGCGTGACGTCCTCCAGATGCCCGCCGGTGTGCAGGTTGGCCGCTCTGCGCACTGTCAGCGTCTGGCCGCTCGGCAGAATGCTGTGCATATCGAAACCGGCGGCCTGCACGGTGCGCAGGGTTTCCTGGTCCAGCGGAATCCGGCTCTCGCCGCCAGTGGCCGCCTGGCGACGGCGGCTCTGCACATCGATCAGCGTGCCAATGTCGGTGTGCCCGTCACCGATGATCTGCGCCGGCCGGCGGATGGCTGCCGCAACCATTTCGTAGCCGATGACCACGATGCGCAGGTCCACCCCTTCATGGAAGCTTTCGAGCAGGACCCGGCTATCGAACTGACGAGCATGCTCGATGGCCTGCTGCACCTCGTCGAGTGTGCTCAGGTCCACGGCCACACCGTTGCCTTGCTCACCGTCGAGCGGCTTGACCACCACCCGGCCATGTTCGTCGAGGAAGTCTTGGTTGTCGTCGGCACTGCCCGCCAGCTGCTGCGCCGGCAAGCTCAGGCCAGCGGCCCTGAGCACCTTGTGGGTCAGGCTCTTGTCCTGGCACAGGGTCATGCTCACCGAGCTGGTCAGGTCGCACAATGATTCGCGGCAACGGATGCGCCGGCCACCGTGCGCCAGCGTGAACAGACCAGCCTCGGCGTCGTCCACCTGCACATCGATGCCCCTGCGAAACGCCTCGTCGACGATGATCCGCGCGTAGGGATTGAAATCGGCCTGCGGGCCGGGGCCCAGGAACAGTTTCTGGTTGATGCCGTTCTTGCGCTTGATGGCGAAGGTGGGCAGGTTGCGAAAGCCCAGCTTGGCGTAGAGGTTCTTGGCCAGGCGGTTGTCGTGCATCACCGACAGATCGAGGTAGGCCAGGCCGCGGCTCATGAAGTGCTCGACCAGATGCCGCACCAGCACTTCGCCCACACCTGGGCGTGTGCAACGTGGGTCGACGGCCAGGCACCACAGGCTGCTGCCTTTTTCCGGATCTCGAAAGGCTTTGGCATGGTTGAGGCCCATGACACTGCCGATCACATGCCCGGTGTCTTCATCTTCGGCCAGCCAGTACACCGGCCCGCCCTGATGTCGTGGGGTCAGCAGGCTCTGGTCGATGGGCAGCATCTTGCGCTTGAGATAAAGCTGGTTGATGGCCTGCCAATCGCCATCGCTCTGCGCCCGACGAATACGGAACCCACGAAACACCCGCTGCGCGGGTCGATAATCGCTGAACCACAGGCGCAGGGTATCGGACGGATCGAGGAACAGTTGTTGAGGCGCCTTGGCCAACACCTGCTGCGGCGCGGCAACATACAGAGCGATGTCCCGCTCACCCGGTTGTTCGTTGAGCAGCTCGGCAGCCAGGGCGTCCGCGTCGGGGTAGGTATGCCCGATCAGCACGCGGCCCCAGCCGCAGTGCAACGGTCGTTGTTGCAGGTCGTCGCTATGGCCTTCTTCGGCCAGCCGCGCCTGCAAGCGCTCGTAGGACGGCGACTGGCCGCGCTGCAAGCGCTGGTTGAATGCCGTGGCATGAGCTTTCATCGATCAGAGTCCTTGTTCGCTGAGCCACAGGTTCAACGCCGCCAGCTGCCAGAGCTTGGAGCCGCGCAGTGGCGTGAGCTGGCCTTGCGGATCGGTCAGCAGACGGTCGAGCATGTTCGGGTTGAACAAGCCGCGGTCCTGGCTGGGGTCCAACAGCAGGTCGCGCACCCAGTTGAGTGTGTCGCCTTCGAGATGCTTGAGGCCAGGCACCGGGAAATAGCCTTTCTTGCGGTCGATGACCTCGCTCGGAATCACCAGCCGCGCCGCTTCCTTGAGCACCTGCTTGCCACCATCGGGCAGCTTGAACTTGCCTGGAACCCGCGCGGAAAGTTCGACCAGTCGATAGTCCAGGAACGGCGTGCGCGCTTCCAGGCCCCAGGCCATGGTCATGTTGTCGACGCGTTTGACCGGGTCGTCGACCAGCATCACTGTGCTGTCCAGGCGCAAGGCCTTGTCCACCGCTGCATCGGCGCCGGGCATGGCGAAGTGCTCGCGCACGAAGTCACCGGCAGCATCGTTGGCGGTCAGCCATTTGGGAGTCACGGTTGCGGCGTAGTCGTCGTAGCTGCGGTCGAAGAACGCATCGCGATAGGCCTGGTACGGGTCGCTGGCGCCGTCCACTTGTGGGTACCAGTGGTAGCCTGCGAACAGTTCGTCGGCGCCCTGGCCGCTCTGTACGACCTTGCAATGCTTGGCAACTTCCCGCGAGAGCAGGTAGAAGGCGATGCAGTCGTGGCTGACCATCGGCTCGCTCATCGCGCGGAACGCGGCGGGCAGCTGCTCGATGATCTCTCGCTCCTCGATGCGCAGCTGGTGGTGCTGAGTACCGTAGTGTTTGGCGATCAGGTCGGAATACTGGAACTCGTCGCCACGTTCGCCGCCGGCGTCCTGAAAGCCGATGGAGAAGGTCGACAGATCCTTCACGCCCACTTCGCGCAACAGACCTACCAGCATGCTCGAATCGACGCCGCCAGACAGCAGCACGCCCACATCCACGGCGGCCCGCTGGCGAATGGCAACCGCTTCGCGGGTGCTTTCCAGCACACGGTCGCGCCAGTCTTCCAGGGTCAGGTTGGCTTCGTCGGCATGGGGCCCATAGGGCAAGGTCCACCACGTTTGCTGTTCGGTCTTGCCGTTGGCATCGATGCGCATCCACGTCGCTGGCGGCAGCTTTTCAATGCCCGCGATCAACGTCCGTGGCGCAGGCACTACGGCGTGGAAGTTCAGGTAGTGGTTCAACGCCACCGGGTCGAGCATCGGGCTGATGTCGCCACCCTTGAGCAGCGCCGGCAGGGCCGAAGCGAAGCGCAGGCGCTTGTCGGTACGCGACAGGTACAACGGCTTGACGCCCAGACGGTCGCGGGCAATGAACAGACGTTGCGTGTCGCGCTCCCAGATGGCGAAGGCGAACATGCCGTTGAGCTTGGGCAGCAGTTTTTCGCCCCAGGCATGATAGCCCTTGAGCAACACCTCGGTGTCGCCGCCCGAATAGAAGCTGTAGCCCAGCGCTTCCAGCTCGCTGCGCAGTTCGGGAAAGTTGTAGATGGCACCGTTGAACGCCAGGCTCAGGCCCAGCTGGGCGTCGGTCATCGGCTGCGCGGAGCCGTCCGACAGGTCCATGATCTTCAGGCGGCGATGGCCCAGGGCAATCGGCCCTTGCGCCTGAAAACCCCAGGCGTCCGGCCCGCGTGGGGCCAGTTCATGGGTAATGCGTTCCACGGCCGCAAGGTCCGCAGGTTGAAAGTCGAAGCGCAACTCACCAGCTAATCCGCACATAAGTCCTTACCGGTTTTTCCGTTGGGGAATGGCCGAGTGAAGTTCGGCCAGGTATGAAACTGACCGAGGCGGGTAGCGAGAGTTTTAGAACGATCGGTTATAAGGAGGAGAAGTGTCCGAAGACGCATTCGCGGGTAGAACCCGCTCCCACAGGTCGGCGGCGCTTGAAGGCTACTTGAGATTACCGCTGAGAAACTGCCGGAGGCGTTCGCTTTTCGGATTGGCCAGCACCTGGGAGGGCGGGCCTTCTTCCTCGACCAGCCCCTGATGCAGGAACAGCACCTGGCTCGAGACTTCGCGGGCGAAGCTCATCTCGTGGGTGACCATGATCATGGTCCGGCCTTCCTCGGCCAGGCCCTTGATCACCTTCAGCACCTCACCCACCAGCTCCGGGTCGAGCGCCGAGGTAGGTTCGTCGAACAGCATGACCTCCGGTTCCATGGCCAGTGCGCGAGCGATGGCCACGCGTTGCTGCTGGCCGCCGGAGAGGAACGCTGGATACTGGCTGGCAACCCGCTCAGGCAAGCCGACCTTGTCCAGGTAGCGCAACGCGCGGGCCCGCGCTTCGTCCTTGTCGATGCCCAGCACCCGGCGTGGCGCCATGGTGATGTTGTCGAGCACGGTCATGTGGCTCCACAGGTTGAAGTGCTGGAACACCATGGCCAGGCGCGTGCGCAGGCGCTGCAATTCTTCGGCGTCGGCAACCCGCATGCCGCCGTGGTCGCTGATCATCTGGATCGGCTTGCCATCCAGGCTCATGGCGCCGTCGTCGGGCTGCTCGAGAAAATTGATGCAGCGCAAAAAGGTGCTCTTGCCCGAGCCGCTGGCGCCGATCAGGCTGATCACGTCACCCGTGCTGGCCTTGAGCGAGACGCCCTTGAGCACCTTGTTGTCGCCATAGCTCTTGTGCAGGCCGTCGATGGTCAGTTTGTACATGCGCAACACGTCCTCAAGGTTGAAGTAGATAGCCGCTGCGGCAGGCCTGGGTACCCGCGACATGGGCCACCAGCATGCCAGCGGTGGCCATGCGCCGCAGCGAGCGGGCGTACATCAGGCCAGGCTGACGATTGCGCACCGGGGTAACCGTATTGCTCAGCGGATCGATGATCTCGGCGATCAACTGGTCGGCTTCCAGGTACTGTCCGGGCATCGCGCTGTACACCAGCAGCCCACCCACCGGCGCTGTAACCGGTTCTACGGCAGCAAGCGGCGTTGCTGCGGCGAGCAACGCCGGCAGCTCGGCCGGCTGGCGGTCGATGGCACCGACGCTGGCCAGGTAGTCGAGGATGGCCTGGCAGTCACCGCTGGCCATCGGATGGTTGACGTCGCCCTGGCCGCGCAATTCGACAGTGACCGAAAAGCTGCCCATGGCGATCGGGAAGCGCTCGCCGAAACGTTGCTGCAGCTGCCACCACAACAGGCTGAAGCACTCGTCGAACGACTGCCCGCCCGAATCGGTAGCCAACAGACTGGCCTGGGCGCCCAGATAGCGCGCCAGCGGCTCTACCTGCGGCCAGGCCTCGGGCGTGGTGTACAGATGCTGCACGGCTTCGAAGTCGCAGTGCAGGTCCAGCACCATATCGGCGTCGCACGCCAGGCGCTGCAGGGTCAGGCGCTGCGACTGCAGGGCGGTGGCGGGCTGCAGCCGGTTCAGCCCATCGCGCAGATGCGTGCGGATCAGCGCGGTATTGCGTGCCACATCCTCACCCAGCAGGCTCTCGACGGCGCACCCGACCTGATCGGCCAGGTCGACGAAACGGCGATTGAAGTTCTCGCCGGTCTCCAGCTCGTAGCGGCCCATGGGGGTGTCCATGACGATCTGGTCGAGCCCGGCCGGGTTGGCGATGGGCACCACCACGACCTGCCAGCGCAGTTGCCCGGCGCTTTCCAGTTCGGCCAGGCGCTGACGCAGGTGCCAGGCGACGAGCATCCCCGGCAGCTCGTCGGCATGCAGCGAGGCTTGGATATAGACCTTGCCGGCACCGCTCGGGCCGTAGCTGAAGCTGTGTATCTGGCGCGCGGTGCCCGGCAGCGGAGCCAGCAGTTCATGAATGTCGTGTTGCATGTTCAGGTCCTAGTGCGTCGGGCCGAGAAAGGCCAGCCAGCGGCGTTCGGCCAGGCGAAACAGTCCAACCAGAGCGAAGGTGACGGTCAGGTAGATCAGCGCGGCGATACCGAAGGATTGGAAGGTCAGGAAGGTCGCCGAATTGGCGTCACGCGCGACCTTGAGAATGTCCGGGATGGTGGCGGTGAACGCCACCGTGGTCGAGTGCAACATGAGGATCACTTCGTTGCTGTAGTAGGGCAACGAACGGCGCAGGGCGGACGGCATGATCACGTAGGCATACAGCTTCCAACCGCTGAGGCCGTAGGCTTTGGCCGCCTCGACCTCGCCGTGGTTCATGCTGCGGATGGCCCCGGCGAAGATTTCCGTGGTGTACGCGCAGGTGTTCAGCGCGAATGCCAGCACCGTGCAGTTCATCGCGTCGCGGAAGAAGTCGTTGAGCAGAGGCTGCCCACGCACCGCCTCCAGGCTGTAGATGCCGGTGTAGCAGATCAGCAGCTGGATATAGAGCGGGGTGCCGCGGAACAGGTACGTGTAGAACTGCACTGGCCAGCGTACCCAGCGCCGATTCGAGACCCGTGCGATCGACAGCGGCACCGAGAACACGAAGCCGATCACCAGGGCGGCAGTGAGCAGCCACAGGGTCATCGCCAGGCCGGTGATGTTCTGCCCGTCGGAGTAGAGGAACGGTCGCCAGTATTCTTGAAGAAGCTCGATCATCGCAGGGCCTCCCGGGTGCCCGCGCTGTAGCGTCGTTCAAGCCAGCGCAGGGCGATGTTGGAGGCACTGGTGATCAACAGGTAGATGAGCGCGGCCAACACCAGGAAGTAGAACAACTGATAAGTGCTCTTGCCCGCGTCCTGGGCGGCCTTGACCAGATCGGCCAGGCCGATGATCGACACCAGCGCCGTGGCCTTGAGCATGACCATCCAGTTATTGCCGATACCGGGCAGGGCGTAGCGCATCATCTGCGGAAACACGACATAGCGAAAGCGCTGCGAGCGCTTGAGGCCATAGGCCGTGGCCGCTTCGAGTTGCCCGCGCGGTACTGCCAGCATGGCACCGCGAAAGGTCTCGGTGAAATAGGCGCCGTAGATGAAACCCAGGGTGATGACCCCAGCGGCGAAAGGATCGATTTCGATGTAGTCCCATTCCAGCGCTTCGGTAATACCGGTCAGCCAGGTTTGCAGGCTGTAGAAAATCAGCAGCATCAGCACCAGGTCGGGCACGCCGCGAATCAGGGTGGTGTAGAGCTGCGCAGGCACGCGCAGCGCCGCAGCGCCGGACAGCTTGGCGCTGGCGCCGAGCAGGCCCAGCACCACGCTGACCAGCAGCGAGAGCAGGGAAAGCTTGATGGTCATCCAGGTGCCCTCGAGCAGCAACGGGCCGAAGCCCTTCAAGCTGAACGCAGACAACCCGAGGTACTGCAAAAGGTCATCGAACATGAATCTGGCCTTTGCCGATCAAAAAAACGCCCATCCCCGAGCGGGAATGGGCGCTGTCACAGCGGGGATTTATTTACCGCTGTACAGGTTCAGCTCACCGAAGTGTTTCTTCTGGATTTCGCTGTAGGTGCCATCATCATGTAACGCTTTGATACCTTTATCGATGAACGCCTTGAGTTCCTTGTTACCTTTGGCGATACCCACGGCCGTCTTGGCCGGCAACAGCTCGCTGTCGATAGCCTCGCTGACTTCATAGCCAGCACCCTGTGGCGACTTCAGGAAGCCAAGCTCGGCCTGCAGCATGTCTTGGATGGATGCGTCGAGACGACCCGAGATCAAGTCGGCGTACACTTGGTCCTGATTTTGATAGGCCTGGGTTTTCACCCCAGCCTTGTCGAGCACGGCCTTGGCGTAGGCTTCCTGGATGGTGCCCTGCTCGTAGCCGACGGTCTTGCCCTTGAGCGACGCCAGGTCGGTGCTCAGGCCTGCACCTTTCTTGAACACCAACGAAGTCGGGCCCGAGAACAGTTCGTTGGAGAAGTCGATGACTTTCTCCCGCGCCGGGGTGACGGTCATCGAGGAAATCACGCCATCGAATTTCTTCGCCTTGAGCCCGGGAATCATGCCGTCGAAGTCGCTTTCGACCCACTTGCAGGTCACTTTCAGTTCCTTGCAGATGGCATTGCCCAGATCGATGTCGAAACCCACCAGGCTGCCGTCGGCGGCCTTGGATTCGAACGGTGCGTAGGAAGGATCGACCCCGAAGCGCAACTCCTTGTATTCCTTGGCCATTGCGCTGCCGGCCGAAAACGCCAGGGCCAGAGCAGAAAGGGTCAGCAATGCTTTTTTCATCGTGCAGTCCTTAAAACCAGTTGAATGCGTTGGTGAGGGCGATGTGCGTTACCGGCAAGTGCCAGACATCATTTTGATAGCAATTTCCGCACCATAGTCCCAGTGCAGACCGCTCTGAGCAAGGTTGTGTCGCGTGGCAGCAAGTTTCGCCATGGCCCGAGTGACCCTGGATGTCCGCGCTGCGCGTCATTGGTACAGCAATGCCCTGAAATAATCCACGGCAAAAAAATGCACCTCGACGGTGCATTCAGAAGGGTCAGGCCAACAGGTCCTGCAGGGTCGCCAGGCTGTCCGCTTCTGCCACCGGTTTGTCGTGGCGCCAGCGCAACATGCGCGGGAAGCGCACCGCAATACCGCTTTTGTGGCGCTTGGACAAGGCAATGCCCTCGAAGCCCAATTCGAAGACCAGCGTCGGGGTCACGCTGCGCACCGGGCCGAACTTCTCCACGGTGGTCTTGCGAACGATCGCGTCGACCTTGCGCATTTCTTCATCGGTCAATCCGGAATAGGCCTTGGCGAACGGCACCAGCGTTCGCTCGGACGCTTCGGGTGGGCCATCCCACACGGCGAACGTGTAATCGCTGTACAGGCTTGCCCGGCGCCCGTGGCCGGCCTGGGCATAGATCAATACCGCGTCGACGCTGAACGGGTCGACCTTCCATTTCCACCAGGTGCCCATGTCCTTGGTGCGGCCGACGCCATACAGCGAATCGCGGGCCTTGAGCATCATGCCTTCCACACCCAGCGCGCGCGACGCTTCGCGCTGTCGGCCGAGGTCTTGCCAATCGTCGCCGGTCAATACCGGCGAGGGGCGCAGCACGGGGTCGGCGGCCTGCGCGATGACCTGTTCCATCCGCGTGCGACGTTCGTGCTGCGGGCGGTTGCGCCAGTCTTCCCCTGCCCATTCGAGCAGATCGTAGGCGAGCACCACCACCGGAATCTCTTCAAGGATTTTCTTGCTCAAGGTTTTACGGCCGATGCGCTGCTGCAGCAGGGCGAACGGCTGCACGGCGGGTGCATCGGCCGACGCACTCGATGACTCGTCCAGGCTGAAATGTTCAGGTGCCACATCGGTTGCTGGCGGGGTTTTCCAGACCACGATCTCACCGTCGATGACCGTACCGTCAGGCAGGCTCGCGGTCAGTGAGTGCAGCTCCGGGAAGCGATCCGATACCAGTTCCTCGCCGCGCGACCAGATCCACAAGCGCCCCTCGCGCTTGACCAGCTGGGCGCGAATCCCATCCCACTTCCATTCCACCTGCCAGTCGCTGCTGGGGCCCAGCAAGGTGTCGAACTGATCGACCGGTTGCTGCAGAGAGTGGGCGAGGAAAAACGGGTAGGGCTGGCCACCCCTTTGGGCATGTTCGTCCGCCGATTCCTGGGCGATGAGCTTGAGGTAACTTTCGGCGACCGGACGGTGCGACAGGTCGGTGTAGCCCACCAGGCGCTGGGCGACGCGCTTGCTGTCGATACCGGCCATCTGCGCCAGCGCGCGGGTGACCAACAGCTTCGACACACCGACGCGAAAGCTGCCGGTGATCAGCTTCAGGCACAGCATCAGGCTGGCCCGATCCAGCTGCGCCCACAGCGGCGGCAAGCGCGCGTGGAGCTCCTCGGGCGGCAGCCCGCGCAGGGGCAACAGGGCGTTTTCCAGCCACCAGGCCAGGCCTTCGTCGCTGCTTTGCTCAGCTTCGGGCAGCAACAGCGAGAAGGTCTCGGCCAGGTCACCTACGGCTTGATAGCTTTCTTCGAACAACCACTCGGGCACGTTCGCCAGTTTGATCGCCAGCTCGCGCAGGATCTTGGTCGGCACCAGCTGCCGTGGACGGCCACCGGAAAGGAAGTACACCGCCCAGGCAGCATCGGCCGGTTGCGCCTGACGGAAGTAATCTTCCAGAAACTGGCGCTTGGCATTGGTCGAGGTGGTTTCGTCGAGATTGGCATACAACTGCGCGAAAGCTTTCAAGACGCGACCTCCTGAGGTTCCTCTTCATTGCCGTACTCAGTGGTGAACCCCTGTGCGTCCAGGCCGATGTCTCGCAGATAGCGCACCAGCACCTCTACCGAGCCGTGGGTGACCATGACCCGCTCGGCTCCGGTCTGCTCGATGGCCCAGAGCAGGCCTGGCCAGTCGGCATGGTCGGACAGCACGAAGCCTCGATCCACACCACGGCGGCGGCGGGTACCGCGCAGACGCATCCAGCCACTGGCGAAGGCGTCGCTGTACTCACCAAAGCGGCGCATCCAGATACTGCCCCCGGCCGAGGGCGGGGCGATGATCAACGCGTTGCGCAGTGCCGGGTCGGTTTTCTTGAAGTCCCCGGCGTATTGGGTTTCCGGAATATAGACACCGGCATCGCGGTAGACGCGGTTCAGCGGTTCGACCGAGCCGTGGGCTAGAATCGGTCCGATGCTGGCGTCGATGCCGTGCAGCAAGCGCTGGGCCTTACCGAAGGCGTAGGCGAACAACACGCTGGCCTTGCCTTGCTCGGCGTTGGCTCGCCACCACTGGTTCACTTCCTCGAAGATCTCCGCTTGCGGCTGCCAGCGATAGATCGGCAGGCCGAAGGTCGATTCGGTGATGAAGGTGTGGCAGCGCACCGGCTCGAAGGGCGCGCACGTACCGTCTGGCTCGACCTTGTAGTCGCCCGAGGCTACCCACACCTCACCTTTGTATTCCAGGCGGACCTGGGCCGAGCCCAGGACGTGTCCGGCAGGATGGAAACTCAGGGTCACACCGTTGTGCTGCAGGACTTCGCCGTACTCGAGCAATTGCAGATTTATGTCCTGGCCCAGGCGAGTGCGCAGGATGCCTTCGCCCGGTGCTGCGGCCAGATAGTGTTGGTTGCCTGTGCGCGCGTGGTCGCCGTGACCGTGGGTGATCACCGAGCGCTCGACGGGCTTCCACGGATCGATATAGAAATCGCCGGCGGTGCAATACAGACCTTCGGGACGAGCGACGACAAGATCCATGGCAGGTCGGCCAGGTAATGGGTGTGTTGTTATGAGGGGGTGGGGCAGGGGAAAGTTCGAAGGCATGCGCCTTGACGAGCGCTGCGCGTGGCCCGTGACGCAGGCATGAAAAAGCCCCTGCGATGAGGGGCTTGTTTCAGGATCTGGCTCCACGACCTGGACTCGAACCAGGGACCCAATGATTAACAGTCATTTGCTCTACCAACTGAGCTATCGCGGAATCTGCTGCGTATGTTACTGATTGCTAAGGGGAAGTCAAGCTTTCCCCTTAGCAAGGTTGTTACAGCACCTTGACGATGGCCTTGATCACGCCGTCGATATTGCTTTGGTTCAAGGCGGCCACGCAGATGCGCCCGGTATCCAGCGCGTAGATGCCGAACTCGCTGCGCAGGCGACCGACCTGCTCGGCGCTCAGCCCGGAATACGAAAACATCCCCGCCTGGCGAGCGACGAAGGTGAAGTCACGGTTCGCGCCGTGGGCAGCCAGGCCCTCGACCATTTGCAGGCGCATGCCGCGAATGCGCTGGCGCATCTCGCCCAGCTCGGCTTCCCACATGGCTCGCAGTTCGGGGCTGTTGAGCACGTTGGCTACGATCATCGCACCATGGGTCGGCGGGTTGGAGTAGTTGGTACGAATGACCCGCTTGATCTGCGACAGCACGCGCGCGCGCTCGTCGCTCGACTGGGTGACGATCGACAGCGCGCCCACCCGCTCGCCATACAGCGAGAACGACTTGGAAAACGAACTGGAAACGAAGAAGCTCAAGCCCGACTCGGCGAACAGGCGCACGGCCGCCGCGTCTTCCTCGATGCCGTCGCCAAAGCCCTGATAAGCCATGTCGAGGAACGGCACGTGGCCCTTGCGCTTGACCACATCCAACACGTTGACCCAGTCCGCCGCGTTGAGGTCGACCCCGGTGGGGTTGTGGCAGCATGCATGCAGCACGACGATGGAGCCTGCGGGCAAGGCGTCGAGGTCTTCGAGCATGCCTGAACGGTTCACGTCGTTGCTGGTCGCATCATAGTAACGGTAGTTGCGGACGCCGAAGCCTGCAGCTTCGAACAGCGCACGGTGGTTTTCCCAGCTGGGATCACTGATCGCGACGACCGCATCGGGCGACAGCTGCTTAAGGAAGTCGGCGCCGATCTTCAGGGCACCGGTGCCACCGACGGCCTGGGTGGTCACAACGCGGCCTGCTGTCAGCAGGGGCGACTGGGCACCGAATATCAAGGTCTGTACGGCCTTGTCGTAGGCAGCGATGCCATCGATGGGCAGATAGCCACGGGCCGCGTGCTGTGCAACGCGCTGCGCTTCGGCTTCGATCACCGCGCGCAGCAGGGGAATTCGCCCCTCTTCGTTGCAGTACACGCCCACGCCCAGGTTCACCTTGTCGGTGCGGGTGTCGGCGTTGAATGCTTCGTTGAGGCCCAGGATAGGATCGCGGGGTGCCAATTCGACAGCGGAAAACAGGCTCATTTTTACCGTAGCTCTGATCGGGAGTAAGGAAGGATGCACGCTTCATCCATGCTGCGCGAAGCGGTGCACGAGTGGGATGTCAGTATAAAGACGCTTGGCTGACGGGGCGACAGGTTGCACCTGGTTTTACCTGTTTTTGCCGATTTATTTTCGACCATTGGTCCCGCGTTTACCGGAGGTCTTGGGCCTTGCCCTTGAAACTCGTAGGAACAGGCGCAAACTAGGGTTAAGTACTGTCTATAAATACAGTCGGAAAATGTCCGGCTGGTGCGACTCATGAGGTGTGGCATGTCCGAGTTCCAACTCGTTACCCGTTTCGAGCCTGCTGGCGATCAGCCGGAAGCCATTCGCCTGATGGTGGAGGGGATCGAGGCAGGGCTGGCGCACCAGACATTGCTGGGGGTAACCGGATCGGGCAAGACGTTCAGCATTGCCAACGTGATTGCCCAGGTTCAGCGTCCGACACTGGTGCTGGCGCCCAACAAGACCCTGGCAGCTCAGTTGTACGGCGAGTTCAAGGCGTTTTTCCCGAACAACGCCGTCGAGTATTTCGTCTCCTATTACGACTACTATCAGCCCGAAGCCTACGTGCCTTCGTCGGACACCTTCATCGAGAAGGATTCCTCGATCAATGATCACATCGAGCAGATGCGCCTGTCCGCCACCAAGGCACTGCTAGAGCGCAAGGACGCCATCATCGTCACCACGGTGTCGTGCATCTACGGTCTGGGCAGCCCTGAAACCTATCTGAAAATGGTCCTGCACGTGGACCGCGGCGACAAGCTCGACCAGCGCGCGCTGCTGCGCCGTCTGGCCGACCTGCAATACACCCGTAACGAAATGGACTTCGCCCGCGCCACGTTCCGTGTGCGCGGCGACGTGATCGACGTGTTCCCGGCCGAGTCCGATCTTGAAGCCATCCGTATCGAGCTTTTCGATGACGAGGTCGAGAACATCGCCGCGTTCGACCCGCTGACCGGCGAGGTCACGCGCAAACTGCCGCGCTTCACCTTCTACCCCAAGAGCCACTACGTTACTCCGCGCGAGACCCTGCTCGGCGCCGTGGAAGGCATCAAGGAAGAGCTCAAGGAGCGCCTGGACTACTTTCGCGACAAGAACAAGCTGGTTGAAGCCCAGCGGCTGGAGCAACGCACCCGCTTCGATCTCGAGATGATCCTCGAGCTGGGCTATTGCAACGGCATCGAAAACTATTCGCGCTACCTCTCCGGCCGCCCTTCGGGCGCCGCTCCGCCCACGTTGTACGATTATCTGCCAGCCGACGCCCTGCTGGTGATCGACGAGTCCCATGTCAGCGTTCCGCAGGTCGGGGCGATGTACAAGGGCGACCGCTCGCGCAAGGAAACCCTGGTCGAGTACGGCTTCCGCCTGCCGTCGGCGCTGGATAACCGGCCGATGCGTTTCGACGAGTGGGAGGGGGTGAGCCCGCAGACCATTTTCGTCTCTGCTACCCCCGGCAACTACGAGGCCGAGCACGCCGGCCGCATCATTGAGCAGGTGGTGCGTCCGACCGGTCTGGTAGACCCCCAGGTGGAAGTGCGGCCCGCGTTGACCCAGGTGGATGACTTGCTGTCCGAGATCCGCAAGCGCGTCGCAACCGACGATCGCATTCTGGTTACCGTGCTGACCAAGCGCATGGCCGAGGACCTTACCGATTACCTGGCCGACCATGACGTGCGCGTGCGCTACCTGCACTCGGACATCGACACCGTGGAACGGGTCGAGATCATCCGCGACTTGCGCCTGGGCGCGTTCGACGTGATCGTGGGGATCAACCTGCTGCGCGAAGGCCTGGACATGCCCGAGGTCTCGCTGGTGGCGATTCTGGATGCCGACAAGGAAGGTTTCCTGCGCTCCGACCGCTCGCTGATCCAGACCATTGGCCGTGCCGCACGAAATCTCAATGGGCGTGCCATTCTGTATGCCGATCGCATGACCGGTTCGATGGAACGTGCCATCGGCGAAACCGAGCGCCGTCGCGAAAAGCAGATCGCCTTCAACGAGGCCAATGGCATCGTGCCCAAGGGCGTGATCAAAGATGTCGCCGACATCATGGAAGGCGCCACCGTGCCCGGCTCGCGCAGCAAGAAGCGCAAGGGCATGGCCAAGGCTGCCGAGGAAAACGCACGCTACGAGAACGAGCTGCGCTCGCCGAGCGAGATCACCAAGCGCATCAAGCAGCTGGAAGAGAAGATGTACCAGCTGGCGCGGGACCTGGAGTTCGAAGCGGCAGCACAGATGCGCGACGAAATCGGCAAGCTGCGCGAGCGTCTGCTCAAGGTCTGACACCGCGTCGCCCCCTTCGCGGGTAGAACCCGCTCCCACAGAAAAGCGTCACCCAGCCCGCCCCCATGTGGGAGCGGGGCGGGCGGCCGAGCCCTCTGCCCGCGAAGGCCGCACTGCGTTCCTAGCCAAGCACCCATGCCCGTCGCCATACGATTCTGGAGCCTTGCCCCCAAGCCCTGCTAACATCGGCGTTTCGATTCAACCTGCTCGAGACCCTTCATGACCGTTCGTACGCGTATCGCCCCATCGCCCACCGGCGACCCCCATGTCGGCACGGCCTACATCGCCCTGTTCAACTATTGCTTTGCCAAACAGCATGGCGGCGAATTCATCCTGCGCATCGAAGACACCGACCAGTTGCGCTCCACCCGCGAATCCGAGCAGCAGATCTTCGACGCCCTGCGCTGGCTGGGCATCGAGTGGAGCGAAGGCCCGGATGTAGGCGGCCCTCACGGCCCTTACCGGCAAAGCGAGCGGGGCGACATCTACAAGCAGTACGCCCAGCAACTGGTCGACATGGGTCACGCGTTCCCCTGCTTCTGCACGGCCGAAGAACTCGACCAGATGCGCGCAGAACAAACCGCCCGGGGCGAAACCCCGCGCTACGACGGTCGTGCCCTGTTGCTATCGGCCGAGGAAGTCCAGCGTCGCCTGGCAGCAGGCGAGCCCCACGTCATCCGCATGAAGGTCCCTACCGAGGGCGTCTGCGTGGTCCCGGACATGCTGCGCGGCGATGTCGAAATCCCGTGGGACCGCATGGACATGCAGGTCCTGATGAAAACCGACGGTCTGCCCACCTACTTCCTGGCCAACGTGGTCGATGACCACCTGATGGGCATCACCCACGTGCTGCGCGGTGAAGAATGGCTGCCCTCGGCGCCCAAACTGATGAAGCTCTACGAATACTTCGGCTGGGAGCAACCGGCACTGTGCTACATGCCGCTGCTGCGTAATCCTGACAAGAGCAAGCTGTCCAAGCGCAAGAATCCGACCTCGGTCACGTTCTACGAGCGCATGGGCTTCATGCCTGAAGCCATGCTCAACTACCTGGGCCGCATGGGCTGGTCGATGCCCGACGAGCGCGAAAAGTTCTCCCTGACTGAAATGGTCGAGCACTTCGATCTTTCCCGTGTATCCCTGGGCGGTCCGATCTTCGATATCGAGAAGCTCTCGTGGCTCAACGGCCAGTGGTTGCGCGAGCTGCCGGTGGAGCAGTTCGCCGCACGGGTACAACAGTGGGCTTTCAACCCTGACTACATGATGAAGATCGCTCCCCACGTGCAGGGCAGGGTGGAAACCTTCAGTCAGATCGTTCCGCTGGGCGGCTTCTTCTTCGCCGGCGGGCTGCAGCTGGACGCGCGCCTGTTCGAAAGCAAGAAACTCTCTGCGGACCAGGTGCGGCAGCTGATGCAGTTGATCCTGTGGAAGCTGGAAAGCCTGCGCCAGTGGGACAAGGAACGCATCACCGCGACCATCCAGGCCGTGGTCGAGTCGCTTGGTTTGAAACTGCGCGACGCCATGCCGCTGATGTTCGCCGCAATCACCGGGCAAGCCAGCTCGGTGTCGGTCCTGGATGCCATGGAAATCCTCGGCCCGGACCTGACCCGCTTCCGTCTGCGCCAGGCCCTCGACCTGCTCGGCGGCGTCTCCAAGAAAGAAAACAAGGAATGGGAAAAGCTCCTGGCCGCAATCGCCTGACCGCAGCTATTCGCCACCCCAAATGACGCGGCTCGCACCGCTGCTACAAACGCCCCCTGTAGCAGCGGCGCAAGCCGCGTCCGCCCATACTATCCGTCCATCAGGCACCCCACGCCCCCTGTAGCAGCGGCGCAAGCCGCGTCGCCCTTGGCTCCAACCGCGCATATCCGGTAAGTCCCTGTAATCGCGATAAAAAACTTCAAAATAATTCTGAAAATAAGTTTGACACCCTGGCGAGGTCGTCTTAATATGCGCCCCGTCCACACAGCAACACACTGTTTGGGGCTATAGCTCAGCTGGGAGAGCGCTTGCATGGCATGCAAGAGGTCAACGGTTCGATCCCGTTTAGCTCCACCAAATTCCAGGTTCGATGTCACGTGCTGATAACGAGCCGATCAGTTCCAGACTGATCTTGGTAGAAGGTATGTCCCCTTCGTCTAGTGGCCTAGGACACCGCCCTTTCACGGCGGTAACAGGGGTTCGAGTCCCCTAGGGGACGCCAGTTGTACAGAAATGCCGAGTGAAGTCGGCATTCCGCCGCAGGGCGATAAATTCGGGGCTATAGCTCAGCTGGGAGAGCGCTTGCATGGCATGCAAGAGGTCAACGGTTCGATCCCGTTTAGCTCCACCAATTTGCCGGAGCCTGCGTCAGCGGGCTTGACTGAAGGTTTTGCGTCCCCTTCGTCTAGTGGCCTAGGACACCGCCCTTTCACGGCGGTAACAGGGGTTCGAGTCCCCTAGGGGACGCCACGATTACCCGCTCTGCGGGACTTATAAGGCTCATTCGATTATTGAATGAGCCTTTTGTTTTTCTGCCCTCGCAATAATCGCCCATTCCTGAATCGCCACCGCCCAATTCTTCAGGAGCGCCCATGAACTGGGATCGGCCCACCCCCTTCGTTATCCAGCTCCAGGTCCAGTCCGACGACATCGACGGCCTCGGGCATGCCAACAACGCAGTCTACGTGACCTGG
Source organism: Pseudomonas sp. CFBP 13727 (assembly GCF_014841915.1). Lineage (NCBI taxonomy): Bacteria > Pseudomonadati > Pseudomonadota > Gammaproteobacteria > Pseudomonadales > Pseudomonadaceae > Pseudomonas > Pseudomonas sp. CFBP 13727. The sequence goes on along the minus strand of NZ_JACYUT010000001.1, from coordinate 1,143,625 downwards.
CTCGAGCGCTGTGCCTGGCAGCACTCGCAGCACCTGGGTCTGGATCTTGCGACCTATCGCCAGTTGGATCGCGCCATGGCCGTGGTGCGCCATGAGATTGACTACCTGGCCAGTGCCCACGAAGGCGATGAGCTGCACCTGGGTACCTGGATCCTCGACTGGGACCGCCGCCTGAAAATGACACGCCAATTCCAGCTGCTGCGTCCGCGCGATGGTGCGGTGCTGCTGCGGGCCCGCACTACCTTCGTGTGCATCGAGCTGTCCAGCGGCAAGCCCAAACGCATGCCGCCGCAGTTTCTGGAAGGGTATGGCTCGGCGATAGCTATCGAGCCCTAGAGCCCTGGAGTCCTAGAGCCATCAAGCGTTGGCACCATCGGGTAGCAGCGCTGCCGTCGATGTGCAGGCTTTCTGCTAGAATCCGCTCCCTTTCACGCCTCTGCCCGAGAACTACCCCATGCAATTAGCTTTGGCGCCCATGGAAGGGTTGGTCGACGATATCCTGCGCGACGTCCTCACCCAGGTCGGCGGCATCGACTGGTGCGTCACCGAGTTCATCCGCGTCAACGAGCGCGTGCTCACCGCCGCCTACTATCACAAGTTCGGCCCCGAGCTGCTTACCGGTGCGAAGACCCGCGCCGGGGTGCCGCTGCGCGTGCAACTGCTTGGCTCCGACCCCTCGGCCCTCGCCGACAACGCCGCGTTCGCCTGTACCCTCGGCGCGCCTGTGATTGATCTGAATTTCGGCTGCCCGGCCAAGACGGTGAACAAATCCCGTGGCGGTGCGGTGCTGCTCAAGGAGCCCGAGTTGCTCCACCGCATCCTGCGCGAAGTGCGCGCCACCGTCCCTGCGCACATCCCCGTGACGGCCAAGATGCGCCTGGGTTTCGATACCCCAGACAGCGCCATCGAATGCGCCACGGCCTTGGCCGAGGGCGGGGCGGATGTGCTGGTGGTGCACGCGCGGACCAAGGTCGATGGCTACAAGCCGCCTGCGCACTGGGAGTGGGTCGCCAAGGTGCAGGACGTGGTGAAGGTGCCGGTCTATGCCAACGGCGACATCTGGACCGTGGCCGACTGGCGGCGCTGTCGCGAGGTCAGTGGCGCGCAAGACTTCATGCTCGGTCGTGGCCTGGTGTCCAGGCCCGACCTGGCTCGGCAGATCGTCGCGGCCCGGCAAGGCATCGAGCTGCCTGACATGACCTGGTCCGAGCTGCTGCCATTGATCCGCGAATTCTGGCGCCAGGCCCGTGCGCAACTGACACCACGCCAGGCACCGGGCCGACTCAAGCAGTGGCTGGCCATGCTGACCCGCACCTACCCCGAAGCGACCGAGCTGTTCACCCTCGTGCGTCGCGAGCAGGATTGCGACGCCGTGGAACGGCTGCTGCAGCCGGGCTAGTGGGTCGCCTTACCGCACGAAAAAATCGCTGCGCCGTTAAAATTTTTTCGTGCGAACTCTTGAAAGCCCTTGGGTGGTCCCTATCTATGGGGTACGCGATGCCGAATTCGGGTCGCGGAGACAACCACTCGCTGAGATTCAGGAGAGACACATGACTACCGCATTTTCCCTTGCTCCACTGTTTCGCCACTCCGTGGGCTTCGATCGGTTCAATGACCTGTTCGAGTCTGCCGCACGCAACGAGTCGGCCAGCAGCTACCCACCCTACAACGTCGAAAAGCATGCCGATGATCAGTACCGGATCGTCATCGCTGCCGCAGGCTTCCAGGAAGAAGACCTGGAGCTGCAGGTCGAGAAGGGCGTACTGACCGTCAGTGGTGGCAAGCGCGACGCCGATACCAGTGCAGTGACCTACCTGCACCAGGGCATTGCCCAGCGCGCGTTCAAGCTGTCGTTCCGCCTGGCCGACCATATCGAGGTCAAGGCCGCAGCGTTGAACAACGGGCTGCTCAATATCGACCTGCTGCGTGTCGTGCCTGAAGAGGCCAAGGCCAAGCGGATCCCCATCAATGGATCCGCGCAGACTCGTCTGCAGTAACGCTTGAAGCCGTAGAAGAAAGGGCGCCTGGTGGGGCGCCCTTTTTTATTGCCTGAAATTCTTCGGGTTGTCAGGCCTGTCGGCGCGTGCCGGCCAGCACCGGCACACTGCCTGCTGCAGGAAACAACACCAGATGGTCGGCGGCGACCTGAATACCAACTTCGGCCCCTGGCTGATAGTCCAGGTGACTGGGGAATACGGCTTCAAGTTGGCTGCCGGTCGGTAGCTGCAGGCGATACAGGGTAGCGGCGCCCTGGAAGCTCTTGCCGACGATGCGTGCCTTGAGCGAGCTGTCGGGCGCGTGCACGATGTCGTCGGGACGCAGCAGCAGATCGACGGCGCTACCGGCAGGCCATGTATAGGCGCGGTTGCCACGCAGAGCACCCAGCTCGGTACCCACCGTCTCCGGATCCAGCAGTTGACCACGTATGAAATAGCCCTGGCCGATGAAGCTGGCCACGAACGGCGTAGCGGGTTCATGGTACAGGTTGTACGGCGTATCCCACTGCTCCAGCCGACCCTCCTTGAATACGCCCACATGATCGCTGACGGCGAAGGCTTCTTCCTGATCATGGGTGACCAGGATCGCGCTGGTACCTCGGCGCTTGAGAATGTCCCGCACTTCGTGACTCAAGCGACGGCGCAGCTCGACGTCAAGGTTGGAGAAGGGTTCGTCCAGCAACAGCAGCTGCGGCTCCGGCGCCAGTGCTCGGGCCAGCGCGACACGCTGTTGCTGGCCACCCGACAATTCATGGGGATAGCGCGCATCCAGGCCACCCAGGTTGACCAGTTCGAGCATGTCGCCGATGACCTGTGCCTGACGCGGGTGCTTGCGAATGCCGAAGGCGATGTTCTGGGCCACGGTCAGGTGGGGAAACAGCGCGTAGTCCTGAAAGACCATGCCGATCCGACGTTTCTCCGGGGCCAGGGTGTGCCCGGCCTTGGAAATGATTTCGCCATCGAGCGTGATCTCGCCTTCATGAACCGGCTCGAAACCGGCGATGGCGCGCAGGGTCGTGGTCTTGCCGCATCCGGAGGAGCCAAGCAGGCAACCGATATCGCCGGCATTAAGGTGCAGATTGAGGTTCTGCACCACGCGTTGGGCGCCGTAGCCGCAGGCCAGGTTGCGCAGTTCGAGCAGCAGTGCGGTGCTCATTCAGGACGGTATCCGGGAGCGACCAGAAATTCCAGCAGCGCCTTCTGCGCATGCAGGCGGTTCTCGGCCTGGTCCCAGGCCACGGCGCGTGGGTCGTCGAGTACGTCGTGGCTGATTTCCTCGCCGCGATGTGCAGGCAGGCAATGCATGAACAACGCGTCGTCGGCCGCCAGGTCGAGCAGCTCGCGGTTGACCTGATAGGGCTTGAACAGCTTCAGGCGGCGGGCGGTTTCTTCTTCCTGGCCCATGGAGGTCCAGACGTCGGTGCTGACCAGATGCGCACCACGTACGGCTTCGCGCGGATCGCGGACCACGCTGACGCGGTCCGGCGCCATGGCGAGGAATCGCGAGTCGGGCTCGAAGCCTTCGGGGCAGGCAATGCGCAGTTGGAAGTCGAACTGGATGGCCGCTTCTATATAGCTGTGGCACATGTTGTTGCCATCGCCGATCCAGGCCACTGTCTTGCCTTGAATGGCACCACGGTGTTCTAGGAACGTCTGCATGTCGGCCAGCAGCTGGCAAGGATGCAGGTCATCGGACAGGCCGTTGATCACCGGTACCCGCGAATTGGCGGCGAACTCGGTCAGTGTCTGGTGGGCGTAGGTGCGGATCATCACCGCATCGAGCATGCGCGACATGACAATGGCACAGTCGCCGATGGACTCGCCACGGCCCAGCTGTGTATCGCGCGGGGACAGGAAAATCGCCTGGCCGCCGAGCTGGATCATGCCGGCTTCGAAGGACAGGCGGGTACGCGTCGACGATTTCTCGAAGATCATGCCCAGTACGCGGTTCTTCAAGGGTTCGAAAAGCACGCTGCGCTGGCGCAGGTCCTTGAGCTCGATGCCTCGACGAATGATGCTGATTAGCTCTTCGGGCGTGCAATCCATAAGGGAGAGAAAGTGCCTTGCGCTCATCATTGACTACCTTTTGCCACGGACCGCAGGTACTCGAAAACAGGTTTTTCGGAAAAACGAGTGAGACCTGCGGCGAAAGCCGCACGGGGCGACGAAATAAGGGAAGGCGCCATCCTATAAGGAACTGTCGCCTTTTACCAACAGCCACTGCAGTTTTGAACGGGGCCAACAAGTTTCACAGGGTTTCGATAGCTGGATGTTTCGCCCGACCATCTGACGTTTCCTAAACATCGGGCGTGGGTTATAAATGCGTCTTGGGAAACACACGGAGTTTGCGGAATGGAATCGAAAGAACAACAACTGCTGGAGCTGCTCGGCCTGACCGCGCGCACCCTGACCCACCTGACGGCATCCATGACCTCGATGTCGTTCGAACTGCTGCGCAGTTCCGACGAGGTCACACGCTCGGCCGGCAAGCACATGATCGATCGCATGGCGACCATCAGCACCGGCCTGGACGACCACTGGCGCCTCATCGGCGAATTGACCGGTGTGCATGTCGCCCAGGAAGAAGTCGAAACTGTCCTGGAAATCCAGCTGCAGGCACTGCCACCTTCGCTGCCGCTGAACTAGTTCGGCACACCTGGCAACGCCTTCGCTCTGAGCAACGGTCAGCGCAAGAGCCCGAGCGTAGCGCTCGGCTTTCCGTTACAATGCCTCACCGTGCCGACGACTGAGTCGGATATACAAGCCGAGCGAGGTGCTCCATGGATATTATCGAAACGATCAAAGAGCAGATTGCCAACAACACAATCCTGCTTTACATGAAAGGCTCGCCGAATGCGCCCCAGTGCGGTTTCTCGGCCAAGGCTTCGCAGGCGATCATGGCCTGTGGCGAAAAGTTCGCCTACGTCGACATCCTGCAGAACCCGGAAATCCGTGCAAACCTGCCCAAGTACGCCAACTGGCCGACTTTCCCGCAGCTGTGGGTGGCCGGCGAGCTGGTAGGCGGTAGCGACATCGTGGCCGAAATGGCCGCCAACGGTGAATTGCAGACGCTGGTCAAGGACGCTTCGGCCAAGGCCGCACAGCCCAAAGCCGACGCGTGATCCGCTTGCTGGCTGGCCTGGGTGCCAGCCAGCCATGAAAAAGCCCCGCCTGTTCACACAGCGCGGGGCTTTTTCATGGTTTCGCGTCAGGGTTGGGAAGACTCAGCTTTCTTCGCCCATGCTCGACTGCAGGTAATTCTCGATCCCGACCTTGTCGATCAGGCTCAGTTGAGTCTCCAGCCAGTCGATCTGTTCTTCCTTGCCTTCAAGGATGTCTTCGAGCATTTCGCGGCTGCCGAAGTCGCCAGCGGTTTCGCAATGAGCGATGGCGCCTTTCAGATCGCCCAGGCCCTTGTATTCGATCTTGAGATCGCAGGCCAGCATTTCACCGGCGTGTTCACCAATCAGAATCTTGCCCAGTTCCTGCAGGTTGGGAATGCCCTCGAGGAACAGCACGCGCTTGATCAGCTTGTCGGCGTATTTCATTGCGTCGATCGACGCCTTGTATTCGTGCTTGCCCAGCTTGTTCAGGCCCCAGTCTTCGTACATGCGGGCATGCAGGAAGTACTGGTTGATGGCGACCAGCTCGTTTCCGAGGATCCTGTTGAGATGCTGGATGACGCTGATATCGCCTTTCATGATCAGAGAGCCTGCGCGGGTATAGGAGTAATGGCGTGAAGTTTGGCCTCAGGAACTAAGCATGTCAAACCTAAGTTATTGAATACTATATGAAAATTAATCGGAATAAGAATGACTGAGTTCCGCGTTTGTTGCTAAGTCGTTGTATTCCAGACATAAAAAAACCGGGCGGGGCCCGGTTTCTTCAAAGACGGTGGTTTCACGCGGGTGTAAATTCTGCTGGGTAGGGCAGTGCAGAGGCTTGAGCGGTCTGGATTTGAGTCAGGGTATCGCGTACCACTTCTTTGGCTAGGCAGGCACATTTACCGCACTGCGTGGCCACGCCGAGGGTTTCACGCACGTCACGAAAGCTGCAGCAGCCTTCGTAGATCGCATCGCGAATCTGACCATCGGTGACACCCTGGCAAAGACAGACATACATACGTAAGAACCGCCGCTGTGTTGGTTTCAATGCGGACGATCCTAATGTTAATGAGAATGCTTGTCAAAGCAACTCGCGACTACGTTTGGCACAAGCGATGAACGGTTGCAGCAGGGGCCGTCGATCGTTCTCGACGTTCCCTGCTGCACCGGTTCAATCGTTGAAATCCTGCCAGCCGCCCATCTGCTTCCAGCGATTGACGATGCCGCAGAACAGCTCGGCGGTCTTCTCCGTGTCGTAGCGAGCCGAGTGAGCCTCGCGCCCGTCGAAATCGATATCGGCGGCCTGGCACGCCTTGGCCAGGACGGTCTGGCCGTAGGCAAGCCCTGCCAGGGTAGCGGTGTCGAAGCTGGAAAAGGGATGGAACGGGTTGCGTTTCATTTCGGTACGCGCAACCGCGGCATTGAGGAAGCCGAGGTCGAAACTGCTGTTGTGGCCCACCAGGATCGCGCGCTTGCAACCGTTGGCCTTCAGCGCCTTGCGGATGCCGCGGAAGATGTCGGTCAACGCTGTCTCTTCGCTGACGGCCATGCGCAGGGGGTGGTCCAGCTTGATACCGGTGAACTCCAGCGCAGCGGCCTCGACGTTGGCCCCCTCGAACGGCTCGACGCGGAAGAAGTAGGTATGGTCGGCAAAGACGAAGCCTTTCTCGTCCATGCCGATGGTCGTTGCGGCGATTTCCAGCAGGGCGTCGGTGGCGCAGTTGAAGCCGCCCGTCTCCACGTCCACGACTACCGGCAGGTAGCCGCGGAAACGTGCGGCCATGGGATGGCGCGAGCCAGTGCCCGAACCGCCCGTGTCTTCGTCGTCGTAGTTGTCTTCACTCACGCATCTTTCTCCAGCAGGCGCCAGCGCAGTTTTTCACCGGCGCGCAGCGGGATGACTACCTGCTCACCGAATGGCAGGCTGGTTGGGGCGGTCCACTCGTCGCGGACCAGGGTAATGGTGTCGGTGTTGCGCGGCAGGCCGTAGAAGTCCGGGCCATGCAGGCTGGCGAAGCCTTCCAGCTTGTCCAGCGCATCACGCTGCTCGAACGCCTCGGCGTACAGCTCGATACCGGCGAAGGCGCTGTAGCAGCCGGCGCAGCCACAGGCCGCCTCCTTGGCATGCTGCGCGTGGGGCGCCGAATCGGTGCCCAGGAAGAACTTGGTGCTGCCGCTGGTGGCGGCGTCGAGCAAGGCAACCTGGTGCGTATTGCGCTTGAGAATCGGCAGGCAATAGAAGTGCGGGCGGATGCCGCCCACCAGCATGTGGTTGCGGTTGTACAGCAGGTGCTGCGGGGTGATGGTCGCCGCGACATTGGCCGGCGCGGCCTTGACGAATTCGGCAGCCTCGGCCGTGGTGATGTGCTCGAACACCACCTTGAGCGCGGGAAAGCGCTCTACCAGCCGGCGCATGTGCTCGTCGATGAAGATCTTTTCGCGGTCGAACACGTCGACATCACCACGGGTGACCTCGCCGTGGATCAGCAGCGGCATGCCGGCATCGCTGAGGGCTTCGAGCGCCTCGGTGATGTTGTCCAGGCTGGTCACCCCGGAATCGGAATTGGTAGTGGCGCCGGCCGGGTACATCTTGGCCGCCTTGACGACGCCGCTGGCCTTGGCGGCGCGGATGTCGGCAGCGCTGGTGCGATCGGTCAGGTACAAGGTCATCAGCGGTTCGAAGGCGCTGCCTGCAGGGCGTGCGGCAAGGATGCGCTGGCGATAGGCATCGGCTTCGGCGGCGGTGCGCACCGGCGGTACCAGGTTGGGCATGACGATGGCGCGGGCGAAGATTCGCGATACATCGGCCACGGTATGCGGCAGCACGGCACCATCACGAAGATGAATGTGCCAGTCGTCGGGACGCAGAAGGGTCAGGCGGTCGGACATTGGGGATTCCAGGCGGTTCGAACTCGCCGCGAATGCTACCGGAAAACGCCGTGCACGGCATCCGCTATCAAGTTTTGCAGGCCATGTCCGATACCTTGGAAGTACCCTGTTCGAACCCGTGGAGCCTGTCGTGCGCCAGCGTTATATTGCCCTGCTCAGTGTGTTTGCCAGCCTTCCGGCCCTGGCGATGAATTTCCAGACCCGTCTGGAGAACGTCGAGTGGAAGGTCGCGGGTGACCAGTTCGAATGCCGCCTGGGCCAGCCGGTGACCAATTTCGGTTCGGCCGAATTCGTCCGCCGTGCCGGCGAGCAGGCCGTGTTTCGCCTGACTTCCGCCAGCCGCCTGCTGGGCACGGGTTCTGCCACGCTGATTGCGGCTGCGGCACCGTGGCAACCCGGTCGCGGCGACATCAATCTGGGCAGCGTACGCCTGGGCCATGGCGAAGCCCTGCTCACCAGCTCGCAAAGCCAGGCCAGCGGCTTGATCAATGGCCTGCTTGAGGGTCGCATGACCCTGGTACGCAGCCAGTCCGGAGGCGGCCAGCCGGTGGAGATCCGCCTGCTCTCGGCGCGTTTCGGCCAGGCTTTCGGCGAGTACCAGGCCTGTGCAGCAAAGTTGATGCCGATGAACTACGACCAGATCCGCCTGAGCGAAGTAGGCTTTCCCCGCAACCTCGAGCTCGATGGGGCGGCCAAGGCGCGCCTGGACAAGCTGCTGGCTTTCATGAAGGCCGATCCGAGCGTCAATCACGTTCAGCTCGACGGGCACTCGGACAACAGCGGCAACCGCCTGGTCAATCGCGATCTGTCCAGGCGTCGGGCCATGGCCGTGCAGGAATACCTGCTGGCCCATGGCTTGAGCGACAGCCAGATCACCTTGCGCTTCCATGGCGAAAGCTACCCGCTGGTGACCAACAACACAGCTGCCAATCGGGCGCGCAACCGCCGTGTGAGCATTGAGTTGAGCCGAGCCGAAGCGGCCCCGAACGTCACCCCAGCTACCGATTCGCCCGCCGTTCTGGCCACGGAAAAACCCCCTGCCAAGCCTTTGTGATTGTCGCTTGTTCAACCAAAGCTGTCGCGCCCCTGTAAATTCGCGGCCTTGGGCGGTAGAATCGACGGCTTTCCGTAGAACCCGTGGAGTGATGGCATGGCGGACGTAAACAAGGTCGTTCTGGCGTATTCCGGCGGCCTGGACACTTCGGTGATCCTCAAGTGGCTGCAGGATACTTATAACTGTGAAGTGGTGACCTTCACTGCCGACCTGGGTCAGGGCGAAGAGGTCGAACCGGCCCGCGCCAAGGCACAGGCCATGGGCGTGAAAGAAATCTACATCGACGATCTGCGCGAAGAATTCGTGCGTGACTTCGTGTTCCCGATGTTTCGCGCCAACACCGTTTACGAAGGCGAGTACCTGTTGGGTACGTCCATCGCTCGTCCGCTGATCGCCAAGCGCCTGATCGAAATCGCCAATGAAACCGGTGCTGATGCCATTTCCCACGGCGCCACCGGCAAGGGCAACGACCAGGTGCGCTTCGAACTGGGCGCCTATGCACTCAAGCCCGGCGTCAAGGTCATCGCACCATGGCGTGAATGGGATCTGCTCTCCCGTGAAAAGCTGATGGACTACGCCGAAAAGCACAACATTCCGATCGAGCGCCACGGCAAGAAGAAATCGCCGTACTCGATGGACGCCAACCTGCTGCACATTTCCTACGAGGGCGGTGTGCTGGAAGACACCTGGACCGAGCACGAAGAAGATATGTGGCGTTGGACCGTCTCGCCGGAGAACGCCCCGGACACCCCACAGTACCTGGAGCTGACCTTCCGCAATGGTGACATCGTCGCGCTGGATGGCGTCGACATGACCCCCGCGACCGTGCTGGCGACGCTGAACCGCATCGGCGGCGAGCACGGCATCGGCCGCCTGGATATCGTCGAGAACCGCTACGTGGGGATGAAGTCCCGTGGTTGCTACGAAACTCCGGGCGGCACCATCATGCTGCGCGCCCACCGTGCGATCGAATCCATCACCCTGGATCGCGAAGTGGCCCACCTCAAGGACGAGCTGATGCCCAAGTACGCCAGCTTGATCTACACCGGCTACTGGTGGAGTCCTGAACGTCTGATGCTGCAACAGATGATCGACGCCTCGCAGGTCAACGTGAACGGTGTGGTCCGACTCAAGCTGTACAAGGGCAATGTGATCGTTACCGGTCGCAAGTCCGACGATTCGCTGTTCGACGCCAACATCGCGACCTTCGAGGAAGATGGCGGCGCCTACAATCAGGCCGATGCCGCAGGCTTCATCAAGCTCAACGCTCTGCGCATGCGTATTGCCGCCAACAAGGGCCGCACGCTGTTCTGATACAGCGCAGGCGTGTCGTCAACCCCGGTTTCGACCGGGGTTTTTTTATCGATCAGCTCAGCAGTACCGTCCACTTCAAACGACCGGGCTGCAGCGCCGCCACTTGGCAATGCAGCCCGGTCAGGCGCGTGACCAGTGCACTGGGCAAGGGTGGCGGTGCAGCCTGGCCCACCAGCACGATCAATAACGGTCGGACGTGCTTGCGCGTTTCCAGAATATCAGCCAGCCGTTCCAGATGGGCTGCCACGCGGGTACGCGTGGGCAACGTGCTGGTGTCGATGATATGCAGATCATTGTGCGCCAGGCGTACCCGGTTATCGGCTCGGTATTTATAAGCGTCCACTTCGTTGTCGAGACTTTCAAGAAAATACGCTGAACTCTCGAAGTCCGAGGGCGAGTAAAGTGCACGTCGATTGAAGTTGAGCGTTGCAAAGAAAAGAATGGCCAGGAAAGTTGGAAAGCCTACCAGAAACCATATATAGATGGTCTGGCTGGTGTCGTCCAGAAACGGCAGGCTCGCCAAGGCCGATGCCTCGACCATGGCCGTGAACAGCGCGATGACGCCCAGCGGATTGGGACGGGTGATCTTCTTGTTAGCCACGTGTGCCTCGCAGGGCCGTGTCCGGCCGGTAGTTGCTGGGCCAACGATAGTAGTAGGGTCGCCGGGCCGCGCAGGATGCATAGTTATCTGCCTGCCGCTGTCGTGGTGCCCACGGGCATGCGCCGCTGCACGCGGTCGCCAAGGCTCTGGCCCGGTGTTTTCCAGCTGAAGTTGTGTAGATCGATTGCCGGTATTTATCCTGCAACAGCTTGGCCGGTTCGAGGTGCACGGCTCAATTGAAGCGGCTGGTCAATTATGCAATGCTCCTGCTCCTTGGTTTTATAAGCAGAGCTCGATGCCGCCAAACACTGTACAGAAATTTTCACCGGCTTAATATGTAGGAATATTCGTCGGGTGTTGTAGGAAGTGTCTTAGTTATTGCCTGCCCAGATTCTCTATCGTCCAAGGCGGCAGTTGTCTGGGGTAATGTGCGGGCTCTAGAATTCGAACAGCGAAAATTGGATCTTCCCATGAATAAAGTGCTGATCGTGGACGACCATCCGGTCATCCGCCTCGCCGTGCGGTTGCTGATGGAGCGCCACGGCTACGAGGTAGTGGCCGAGACCGACAACGGCGTCGACGCGTTGCAACTGGCCCGTGACCACGCCCCGGACATCGTCATTCTCGATATCGGTATTCCCAAGCTCGACGGGCTGGAAGTCATCGGTCGGCTCACGGTCAGCGAGCCTCAGCTCAAGGTGCTGGTGCTGACTTCGCAGGCACCGGGGCATTTCTCCATGCGTTGCATGCAGGCAGGTGCGGCGGGCTACGTGTGCAAACAGCAGGACCTCACCGAACTGCTCAGTGCGATCAAGGCCGTATTGTCCGGCTACAGCTATTTCCCCAATCAGGCGTTGCACTCGGTGCGAGCGAGCCTGGGCAATGCCTCGGAAGCCGATATGGTGGATCGCCTGTCCGGGCGAGAAATGATGGTGTTGCAGCAATTGGCCAAGGGCAAGTCGAACAAGCAGATCGCCGACGGCATGTTCCTCAGCAACAAGACCGTGAGTACCTACAAGACGCGCCTGCTGCAGAAACTCAATGCTCGCTCGCTCGTCGACCTGATCGAGTTGGCTCAGCGCAATGGGTTGGCCTGATCTGCAGGCAAGCCATGTGGCCTATATATCGAAATCGTAGTCAGCCAACTGCCGTTGCAGACGTTTTTCCTCGAGCAGGTTATCGATCGTACGGCGCTTGCTCAGATTGCTCTTGACGGGCTCGACGACGGGCTCGGCTTCTTCACTTTCTACGGTGGTGAAGTCGTCTTCCGTTTCCAGCACTTCGTTATCGGTACTCATGATGTCAGCTCCAGGCATGTGCTGCCAATGGCGGACCTTATAGCGATATTCGAAGACGGCGTAAAAAAGATTTTTTCAATCGAGAGCTGAGCTCTTACAGGCAACCTCAATCGTCGCTGGTCTTGTGCTTGTATTCACACAGGTCTTCGATGCGACAGCTACCACAGCGGGGCTTTCGCGCCTGACAAACGTAGCGTCCGTGCAGGATCAGCCAGTGGTGCGAGTCGAGCAGGTACGCGCGGGGCACGAACTTCATCAGTTTCTGCTCGACCTCGACCACGTTTTTCCCCGGCGCGATCCCGGTGCGGTTGCTGACACGAAATATGTGAGTGTCGACGGCCATGGTCAGTTGCCGAAACGCCGTATTGAGCACCACGTTGGCGGTCTTGCGTCCAACGCCAGGCAGCGCTTCGAGAGCTTCGCGGGTCTGCGGCACCTGGCCGTCGTGCCGTTCCACGAGCAGGCGGCAGGTTTCGATGACATTGCGCGCCTTGCTGTTGTACAGGCCGATGGTCTTGATGTAGCTCGACAGCCCTTCGACGCCCAGCGCATGCATCGCCTGGGGAGTCGGTGCGACGGGGAATAATTTCGCGGTGGCCTTGTTCACGCCCACGTCAGTGGATTGTGCAGAGAGAATGACGGCGATCAGCAGCTCGAAGGCAGACCCATAGGCCAGTTCCGTCTTGGGCTCTGGATTGTCTTCGTGCAGTCGACGGAAGATTTCCTGGCGTTTCGTCGCGTTCATCGGGTGAATAGATCCTTGGCAGGCTGGGCTAGAGTGTTTGCAGTGCGGCGAGCTGACGTTCGGCGGCCTCATGCTCGCGGCCCAAGGTGTCGAGCACGAGGAATTGCTCGAATGTTGGCGGGGTCACGAAAGCCTTCCGGGTTTTCACCAGCTGTGCGCGGGTCATGGCCACGGCAATCTTCGCCTGTTTCAGGGCGCTATCGCCACCGCTGGCCTTGGCCGCCTTCGCTGCCTTGATCCGTTCGAGTGCCGACAGGGCTGGGCCCTGCGCTAGCGCAACGGTCGCTGAACGCAGGGGCCTTGGCGCTCGCTCGGCCTGTCGGGCAGTCTCGACCCGTTGCAAGCGCTCGTTGCGGGCCTGGTAGCGTTGTCGGGCCTGACCGCGCTTTCGCAGCCGAGCGCGTTGCTGTTCGGGACCGCACGAAGGGTCGCTCGCCAGCGACGTGAAAGCCGATGTCGGCGCCGGGCGCATCTCGATGCAGTCGACGGGGCAGGGCGCCACGCACAGGTCGCAACCCGTGCATTCGTCTGCCAGTACGCTGTGCATCAACTTGGCCGCGCCGAGAATGGCGTCCACCGGGCAGGCTTGAATGCATTTGGTACAGCCGATGCATTCCGCCTCGCGTATGTAGGCGACCTGGGCGGGTGCCGTGCCGCGTTCCGGGTCCGGTGCCAGTACCGGCAACTGCAGCAACTGCGCCAGGGCGACGATGGTCGAATCACCCCCTGGCGGGCAACGGTTGATCGGTTCACCGGCGGCAATACCGGCCGCGTAGGGCTTGCAGCCGGCATGGCCACATTTGCCGCATTGAGTCTGCGGCAGCAATGCGTCGATGCGTTGGATCAGGGTCATGGGCCGGCCGGAGTGCGGATGAGGGCAGATGGCAAGGGTGACGTTGGCAGCAGCCTGGCCCGTCGTCATGCGCTGAAGATGACGGGCAGGGTGCGCGAGCCGCGGACCTATTTGATGCGCTGGCCGGGCTTGGCGCCGCTGTCGGGGCTGAGCAGGTAGATTTCTTCGCCGCCAGGGCCCGCTGCCATGACCATGCCTTCGGAGATGCCGAAGCGCATCTTGCGAGGCTTGAGGTTGGCAATCATCATGGTCAATCGACCTTCCAGCGCGGCCGGGTCAGGATAGGCGCTCTTGATCCCGGAGAAGACGTTGCGCTGTTCATCGCCGATGTCCAGGGTCAAACGCAGCAGCTTGTCTGCGCCTTCCACCGCTTCGGCCTTGAGGATCAGCGCGACACGCAGGTCGACCGCGGCAAAGGCGTCGAAGTCGATCTCGGCGGCCAGTGGTTCCTTGGTCAGCTCGCCGTTGCCGGTGGCGGGCGCAGGTGCGACAGGATCCTGGGCAGCGGCGAGGTCTTGCTTGGAGGCATCGGTCATCGCCTGCACCTTGACCGGGTCGATACGGGTCATCAAGGCCTGGAACGGGTTGAGTCGATGGTCGGCGAGCCATGTGGCATGGTCGTCCCAGCTCAGGGGTTCGACATTGAGGAAGCGTTCGGCTTCGCGGGCCAGCTCGGGCAATACCGGCTTGAGGAAGATGATCAGCTGACGGAACAGGTTGATGCCCACCGCACAGACGGCCTGTACCTCGTCGCCGCGGCCTTCCTGCTTGGCCAGCGACCACGGCGCTTTCTCGGCAATCCAGGCGTTGGCACGGTCGGCCAGTGCCATGATTTCGCGCATGGCACGGGCGAAGTCGCGGACTTCATAGGCTTCGGCGATGCTTGGCGTCGCATCGAGGAACGCCTGGGTCAGCTCCGGCGCGGCATTGACGGTGACCAGCACGCCGTCGTTGCCCTTGTGGACGAAACCGGCGCAGCGGCTGGCGATGTTGACCACCTTGCCCACCAGGTCGGAGTTGACCTTCTGCACGAAGTCATCGAGGTTGACGTCCAGGTCGTCCACGCCACGGCCCAGCTTCGATGCGAAGTAGTAGCGCAGGTATTCGGGTGCCAGGTGATCCAGGTAGGTACGGGCCTTGATGAAGGTGCCGCGCGACTTGGACATCTTCTCGCCATTGACCGTGAGGAAGCCGTGCACGTTCAGCGCGGTCGGCTTGCGGTAGCCGGCGCCTTCGAGCATGGCTGGCCAGAACAGCGCATGGAAGTTGATGATGTCCTTGCCGATGAAGTGGTACAGCTCTGCCGTCGAATCCTTGCCCCAGTACGCATCGAAGTCGAGTTCGGGGCGGCGGGCGCAGAGGTTCTTGAAGCTGGCCATGTAGCCGATCGGCGCATCCAGCCACACGTAGAAATACTTGCCTGGCTCGCCGGGAATCTCGAAGCCGAAATACGGCGCGTCGCGGGAAATGTCCCACTCCTGCAGGCCGGCATCGAGCCACTCGGCGATCTTGTTGGCCACTGCGTCCTGCAAGGTGCCGCTGCGAGTCCAGCCTTCGAGCATCTGCTGGAAGTCAGGCAACTTGAAGAAGAAGTGCTGGGAATCCTTGAGTACGGGCGTGGCGCCCGAGATCGCCGATTTCGGATCCTTGAGCTCGGTGGGTGCGTAGGTGGCGCCGCACTTTTCGCAGTTGTCGCCGTACTGGTCGGCTGCCGCACACTTGGGACAGGTGCCCTTGATGAAGCGGTCGGCCAGGAACATCTGCTTCTGCGGGTCGAAGTACTGGGTGACCGAACGCTGGGCAATATGACCGGCTTCGCGCAGTTTCAGGTAGATCTCGCTCGACAGCTCGCGGTTTTCTTCACAGTGGGTGGAGTGGAAATTGTCGAAGTCCACCAGGAAGTCGGCGAAGTCGGCGCTGTGCTCGGCCTTGACGTTGGCGATCAGCTGTTCCGGCGTGATGCCTTCCTTTTCCGCGCGCAGCATGATGGCCGAGCCATGGGCGTCATCTGCACAGACATAGACGCACTGATTGCCGCGATGCTTCTGGAAGCGCACCCACATATCGGTCTGGATGTACTCCAGCATATGGCCAAGGTGGATGGAACCGTTGGCATAGGGCAGGGCGCTGGTGACGAGAATCTTGCGTGGCTCGGACATGGGGCTCGGCTACTGGAAGTGAAACGAAGACCGAACACTATAAAGGGGCCAAGGGATTTTTTCACCTGTTGTCAGGGCTTGCGAGCAGCGTTCGGTGATCCGTCCGCGTCAGTGCGATCATGCCAATGCGACAAAATGCCTCAAGTCGCTGCGAGGACGGCCGACAACCTGAGATTAGGAGACTTCCCTCATGATTCCGCCCCTGATCCCGATCAGCGTCGTGCCGGTGACCTCGCAACTGGACCCGGTCAAGTCCACGCCCAGCATCGCGCCGGTCGCGCCAGCCCAGCCCGGCTCGAACGAAACCGCCATCGACCTGCGCCATCACGATGCCGACCAGACCGCCCTGCTCCTGCGCGAGGAGCAGCGACGACGCCAGCGTGAGGGCCGGCAGCCAGACCCCGACGAGCACACGCCGGTGCCGGGTGACTCGCTCAACGCCGACAATACGGTTCCGGTGGCGCCTTTGGTCGAGGACCCGCCGCGCCAGGGGCTGTGGGTCGATATCCAGGTCTAGTCAGAGCCGTTCGCGCGCTGCATCATGGACCATCCTTTCGCCATCCGACCCGACACTGCCATGAGCCAAGACGACAACCTGATCGATTTTGCCAGCGAACGCGGCAAGCGCATCCATGACCTCAAGGACAAGCGCCTCAACGAAATGCGTCAGGCATTCGAACAGGCGCTGCCACTGGCCCAGGCCAAGGCCGGGAAGAAAGCCAAGAAGCCGAAGAAGCGCTGAAGGCCCTTCAGCCGATGCTGATGGGGGGCGGGCTGACCAGGGTCACGGTCTGCTGCTTGCGTGGCGCAAGAATTTCCGCCTCGCCGTCGACCACCAGTTCATCGCGCTGATTGAACACGCGAGTGGCAATGCGGACGCGGAACTTGGGCAGTTTCTCGAGGATTTCCAGGCGCACGGTCAGGGTGTCGCCCAGTTTCACCGGCTTCTGGAAGCTCATCTGCTGGCCCAGGTAGATGGTGCCGGGCCCTGGCAGCTCGCATGCCACTGCGGCGCTGATCAGCGCACCACTGAACATGCCATGGGCGATGCGTTCCTTGAACATGCTGCTGGCGGCGAATTCTGCGTCGAGGTGCACCGGGTTGTGGTCGCCCGACATGGCGGCGAACAGCTGGATGTCGCGTTCCTGCACGGTCTTGCTGAAGCTGGCGGTCTGGCCGACCTCGAGCGCTTCGTACGGGGTATTGGTGACTTGGGTCATGAGCGGTGGGTCCTTGGCTTGGCGACGGTCGTGGCCGCGTCAAATAGATTCACGATGTTAACAGCGGGGTCGTGCGCATTTGCGTGGGTTGCGGCAGCTGCTAACGTCGGCAGCATACCGCAGGCGCAATGGCCGGGCGGGCTTCGAATCAGAGGACAATAATAATGCATCCTGATTTCTGGAACGACAAGCGCCCACCGGGCGTGCCCCACACGCTCCCCGTCGATGAATTCACGTCCATTGTCGATGTGTTCGACCGCTCCTGCAGCACCTTTGCCGATCGTCCGGCCTTCAGCAACATGGGCGTTACCCTGACCTACGCCGAGCTCGATCGGCTCTGCAGCGCTTTTGCCAGCTGGCTGCAGCAGCACACCGATCTGGTCCCCGGCGACCGCATCGCCGTGCAGTTGCCCAATGTCCTGCAGTACCCGATCGCGGTGTTCGGCGCGCTGCGCGCGGGCCTGGTCGTGGTCAATACCAACCCTCTATATACCGTGCGGGAAATGCGCCATCAGTTTCGCGATTCCGGTGCGCGGGCGCTGGTCTACCTCAATCTGTTCGGCGACAAGGTCGAACAGGTGCTGCCGGACACCACGCTGCACTACCTGATCGAAGCCCGCCTGGGCGATCTGATGCCCACTGCCAAGGGTTGGCTGGTCAACACGCTGGTGAGCAAGGTGAAGAAGCGCGTGCCTGCCTACCATCTACCCCAGGCGGCGTCGTTCAAGACGGTTCTGGCGCGAGGCGCAGAGCTTGCGCCACGTCCGGTAGCGCCGACCCTCGAAGACCTCGCGGTGCTGCAGTACACCGGCGGCACCACTGGCCTGGCCAAGGGCGCCATGCTCACCCATGGCAATCTGGTCGCCAACATGCAGCAGGTACGGGCGTGTTTCCATCAGCTCGACGAACAGGGGCAGACGATCCTGCAGCAAGGCCACGAGGTGATGATCGCGCCGCTGCCGCTGTACCACGTGTATGCGTTCACCGCGAACTGCCTGTGCATGATGGTCACCGGCAACCATAACGTGCTGATCACCAACCCCCGCGATATCGGTGCCTTCATCAAGGAGCTGAAAAAATGGCGGTTCACCGCGCTGCTCGGCCTGAACACGCTGTTCGTGGCATTGATGGAGCACCCGCAGTTCCGTTCGCTGGACTTCTCCCGCCTCAAGGTGACCAACTCCGGCGGCACGGCTTTGGTCAAGGCCACTGCCGAACGCTGGGAAAGCCTTACCGGTTGCCGCATCGTCGAAGGCTATGGCCTGACCGAGACTTCGCCGGTGGCCTGCACCAACCCGTATGGCCAGAGCGCGCGCATCGGCAGCGTGGGTATTCCTGTGGTTGGCACGGCGTTGAAGGTGATCGACGAGCAGGGCTGCGAGTTGCCGTTGGGCGAGCGGGGCGAGCTGTGCATCCAGGGGCCCCAGGTGATGCGCGGCTACTGGCAGCAGTCCGAGGCGACCGCCGAGGCGCTGGACGCGCAAGGCTGGTTCAAGACCGGCGACATCGCCGTCATAGATCCCGATGGCTACGTGCGCATCGTCGACCGCAAGAAAGACCTGATCATCGTGTCCGGTTTCAACGTCTATCCCAACGAGATCGAGGACGTAGTCATGGCCCATCCGCAAGTGGCCAACTGCGCGGCCATTGGCGTGGCGGACGCGCGCTCAGGCGAGGCGGTCAAGCTGTTCGTCGTGGCTCGGGATCCGCAACTGACCACGACCGAGCTGATGGCCTACTGCAAGGCCAACTTCACCGGCTACAAGCTGCCACGGGAAATTGTCCTGCGCGATGCCTTACCGATGACGCCCGTGGGCAAGATCCTGCGGCGTGAGCTGCGCGACGAGTGACGCGCAATGCAGGCGCCAGGCGCTGGTGTCACAGCCCTCGAACGCTGACGCCTGCTGGCCTGCGTCGTGTGAAATCAGGTGTGACCGGAATTGACGATCCGGTCACAATGGTTACCGGCGAGCCACCTTCGGCCTCTAGTCGCCTTATGGCAAAGCTGCTACTCTCGGCGCGCTTTTCGGCATTCGGACCTGTAGCGGTCGTGCTGACATATCAATAATAATCGCATCGAATGCGGTGAAGATTCGCTGGCGCTGGAGGAGTGGGCTTCCATGATCGAAAATTTCTGGAAGGATAAGTATCCGGCTGGAATCGCGGCGGATATCGATCCAGACATGTACCCCAATATCCAGGCGGTGCTCAAGCAGTCCTGCCAGCGCTTCGCCGACAAGCCGGCGTTCACCAATCTGGGCAAGACCCTCAGCTACGGCGAGCTCTATGAGCTGTCCGGTGCCTTTGCCGCGTACCTGCAGCAGCACACCGACCTGGTGCCGGGTGACCGCATTGCGGTGCAGTTGCCAAACGTCCTGCAGTATCCGGTGGCGGTCTTCGGTGCCATTCGCGCAGGCCTGGTGGTGGTCAATACCAACCCGCTGTACACCGCGCGGGAAATGGAACACCAGTTCAAGGACTCCGGCGCCAAGGCCCTGGTCTGTCTGGCCAACATGGCGCACCTGGCAGAAAAGGTCGTGCCCAAAACGGCCGTGCGCCACGTCATCGTCACCGAAGTCGCCGACCTGCTGCCACCGCTCAAGCGACTGCTGGTCAACAGCGTGATCAGGTACGTGAAGAAAATGGTCCCGGCCTATCACCTGCCGCGTGCGGTGAAGTTCAACGACGTGTTGAGCAAGGGTCGCGGCCAGGCCGTCACCGAGGCCAATCCGGCCAGCTCGGAAGTAGCCGTGCTGCAATATACCGGCGGTACCACCGGGGTGGCCAAGGGGGCGATGCTCACCCACCGCAACCTGGTCGCCAACATGCTGCAGTGCAAGGCCTTGATGGGCGCCAACCTCGATGAAGGCTGCGAAGTGCTGATCACGCCGCTGCCGCTCTACCACATCTATGCCTTCACCTTTCATTGCATGGCGATGATGCTGATCGGCAACCACAACGTGCTGATCAGCAATCCGCGCGACCTGCAGGCGATGGTCAAGGAGCTTTCCAAGTGGAAGTTCAGCGGCTTCGTCGGGCTCAACACGCTGTTCGTGGCCCTGTGCAACAACGATGCGTTCCGCAAGCTCGACTTCTCGGCGTTGAAAGTCACCCTGTCGGGGGGCATGGCCCTGCAACTGGCGGCCGCCGAACGCTGGAAAGAGGTGACGGGCTGTGCCATCTGCGAGGGCTATGGCATGACCGAAACCAGCCCGGTCGCCTCGGTGAACCCCAACCAGCGCATCCAGATCGGCACCATCGGCATTCCAGTACCGTCCACCCTGGCCAAGATCATCAACGATGCGGGCGAAGAGCTGCCGTTGGGCGAAATCGGCGAGTTGTGCATCAAGGGCCCACAGGTCATGAAGGGCTACTGGCAGCGCCAGGACGCCACTGCCGAGATCCTCGACGCCCAGGGCTGGCTGAAGACCGGCGACATCGCACTGATACAGCCCGACGGCTACATGCGTATCGTCGATCGCAAGAAGGACATGATCCTGGTCTCCGGTTTCAACGTGTACCCCAACGAGCTTGAGGATGTCCTTGCGACCCTGCCGGGCGTGCTGCAGTGCGCCGCCATCGGCATACCGGACGAAAAGTCCGGCGAGTCGATCAAGATCTTCGTCGTGGCCAAGCCGGGTGTCACCCTGACCAAGGAGAAGGTCATGGAGCACATGCGTGCCAACGTCACCGGCTACAAGGTGCCGCGCACGGTGGAATTCCGCGACGTGCTGCCGACCACCAACGTGGGCAAGATCCTGCGGCGTGAACTGCGCGACGAAGAACTGAAGAAACTGGGCATCAAGAAATCGGCCTGATCTCTGCCCAGCTCCGGGGGCTGCCGACACAACCCCCGCAAATCTGCGACAATCGCGGGGTGTAACCTTCGACGTACCCCACCAAGACCTCTGCGTACCTGATGACCGACCAAACCGTTTCGATTGACCAGCTTCTGAAAAACCTCGACCAGGCCATGATCGGCGACCGTCACCGCCTGCGCAGACAGTTGCACGAACTGCGCAAGCGTCCTGACGAGGCGAAGCTTGGCCAATGGGTCGAGAAAGTCCAGGCCTCGTTCGCCCGCGTCCAGGCGCGTCGGCTGAGCGTGCCAAGCGTGCGCTACGACGAAGGCCTGCCGATTGCCGCCAAGCGCGACGAGATCAAGAAAATCCTCGCCGAGCACCAGGTGCTGATCATTGCCGGTGAAACCGGCTCGGGCAAGACCACCCAGTTGCCCAAGATCTGCCTGGAAATGGGCCGCGGCCAGCATGGTCTGATCGCTCATACCCAACCGCGCCGGATCGCCGCGCGCAGCGTGGCCAGTCGGGTCGCCGAGGAATTGGCCACGCCATTGGGCGGGTTGGTTGGCTATCAGGTGCGCTTCGAAGACCAGAGCGATGCCAATACCCTGGTCAAGCTGATGACTGATGGCATCCTGCTGGCCGAGACCCAGCACGACCGCTTCCTCGAACGCTACGACACCATCATCGTCGACGAAGCGCACGAACGCAGCCTCAACATCGATTTTCTGCTGGGCTACCTGAAGACCCTGCTGCCACGGCGGCCCGACCTCAAGGTCATCATCACCTCGGCCACCATCGATCTGCAGCGTTTCTCCGAGCACTTCGACGACGCGCCGATCATCGAGGTGTCCGGGCGGACCTTCCCGGTGGACACTTGGTATCGGCCGCTCACTGCCGAGCAGGACGAGGAAGGCAATCAGATCGAGAACGACCTGACCGTCGACCAGGCGATCCTGGCGACGCTCGACGAAATCGCCGCCTTCGAGCGCAGCGAGCGCAAGACGCCGGGCGACGTGCTGGTGTTCCTGCCCGGCGAGCGCGAGATTCGCGATGCCGCCGACATGCTGCGCAAGGCGCAGCTGCGGCACACGGAAATTTTGCCGCTGTACGCGCGCCTGTCGCCGGCCGAGCAGCAGCGCATCTTTCAGTCCCATCCCGGGCGCCGTGTGGTTCTGGCCACCAACGTGGCGGAAACGTCGCTGACCGTGCCAGGCATTCGCTACGTGATCGACAGCGGCACCGCACGCATCAGTCGCTACAGCTACCGTGCCAAGGTCCAGCGCCTGCCGATCGAGGCGGTGTCCCAGGCCAGCGCCAACCAGCGCAAGGGTCGCTGTGGCCGGGTCGAGCCGGGCATCTGCATCCGCCTGTACAGCGAAGAGGATTTTCTCTCGCGCCCCGAATTCACCGATCCGGAAATCCTGCGCACCAACCTGGCGGCGGTGATTCTGCAGATGCTGCACCTGCGCCTGGGCGAAATCGACCAGTTTCCGTTCATCGAGCCGCCTGATGGCAAGGCTATCAGCGATGGCTTCAATCTTTTGCAGGAGTTGTCCGCGGTCAACCGCGAGAACCAGCTCACGCCAATGGGCCGCCAGTTGGCCCGGTTGCCGATCGACCCGCGGCTGGGCCGCATGCTGCTCGAGGGCGCGCGCCAGGGCAGCCTGCAGGAAGTCTTGATCATTGCCAGCGTGCTCTCGGTGCAGGACCCGCGCGAGCGTCCGCCCGAGCGCCAGCAGGCTGCCGACCAGGCGCATGCGCAATGGAAGGATGCCGATTCGGACTTCGCCGCGCTGGTCAATCTGTGGCGTGGTTTCGAAACCCAGCGCCAGGAGCTGGGCGCAAGCGCGTTGCGCAACTGGTGCCGCAAACAGTTCCTCAATTACCTGCGCCTGCGCGAATGGCGCGATGCGCATCGGCAACTGAGCCTGATCTGCCGTGACCTGCAGCTGGAAGTGAACAAGGACGCTGCGGACTATCCCAGGTTCCACAAGGCGGTGCTGTCCGGCCTGCTCAGTCAGATCGGCCAGAAGACCGAAGACGGCGACTACCTGGGCGCACGCCAGCGTCGCTTCTGGGTCCACCCGTCCTCGGGCATGGGGCGCAAGAAGCCTCAGTGGCTGATGGCCGCCGAGCTGGTCGAAACGACCAAGCTGTATGCGCGCATGGTCGCCAAGATCGAACCTGACTGGATCGAACCGCTGGCCGGGCATCTGATCAAGAAGAACCATTTCGAACCGCATTGGGAGAAGAAGCGCGGCCAGGTGGTGGCGTTCGAGCAGATCACGCTCTACGGCATGATCGTGGTTGGCCGGCGCCCGGTGCATTTCGGCCCCATTGATCCGGTGACGTCACGCGAGCTGTTCATTCGCGAAGGCTTGGTACGTGGCGAGATCCAGTCGCGGGCCAAGTGCCTGACGGCCAATCGCCTGCTGCTCGAGCAACTCGACGAGCTGGAGGCCAAGGCCCGCCGCCGCGACATTCTCGCCGACGAAGAAACCCTCTACGGCTTCTATGAGGCACGCCTTCCTGCCGAGATTCACCAGACCGCGACCTTCGACAGCTGGTACAAGGTCAACAGTCAGAAACAACCCGATCTACTGATCATGCGCGAAGAGGACGTACTGGCCCGCGAGGCGAGCGAAGTCACTGCCGCGCAGTACCCGGACACCCTGCGGCTGGGCGACCTGAGCCTGCAGCTGAGCTACCACTTCGAGCCCAATCATCCGCGCGATGGCGTGACGTTGTGCGTGCCCGCGCCGCTGCTGCCCGCTTTGCCGGGTGAGCGTCTGGAGTGGCTGGTGCCGGGGTTGCTGGAAGCCAAATGCATTTCGCTGGTGCGCAACCTGCCCAAGGCCTTGCGCAAGAACTTCGTGCCGGTGCCGGACTTCGTTCGCGCAGCGCTCGCACGCCTGACGTTCGGCGCAGGCTCGCTGCCGCAGGCGCTGGGGGGCGAATTGCTGCGCATGACCGGCGCGCGAGTCAGCGACGAGGCGTGGGCCGAGGCGGCCCAGCAGGTCGACAGCCATCTGCGCATGAACATCGAAGTGCTCGACGGCCAGGGCAAGTTTCTGGGTGAAGGGCGTGACCTGGCCGAGCTGACCGCGCGCTTCGCCGAGGCCAGCAGCGCGGCGTTGGCCGTGCCGAGCACGGCCAAGAGCCAGCAACCGGTGCAGGCCAAGGCGTTCGCCAAGGTCGAGCAGACTACCCAGCAGAACATCGCCGGACTGTCGATGACGGTGTATCCCGCATTGGTCGAAGAGGGTGGTACGGTCAAGGAAGGGCG
The DNA here is from genome assembly GCF_014841915.1 of Pseudomonas sp. CFBP 13727. NCBI lineage: Bacteria > Pseudomonadati > Pseudomonadota > Gammaproteobacteria > Pseudomonadales > Pseudomonadaceae > Pseudomonas > Pseudomonas sp. CFBP 13727. Next base: position 1,119,302 of record NZ_JACYUT010000001.1, on the reverse strand, counting down.
CTTCTCGACAGCGGCCGAAGCCGAATACCAGCATCGCCGCGCTCTGCAGCGCCTGTTGCTGCAGCAGTTGGCCGAGCCTGCCAAGTTCCTGCGCGGCAAGTTGCCGGGCCAGACCGAGCTGGGCCTGTTGTACCGCGAACTGGGCCGTGTCGAAGCCTTGGTCGAGGATATTCTGCTGGCCAGCCTCGACGGCTGCGTGCTCGAGGGCGAGGCCAGCCTGCCGCGCGATGGCGTGGCACTGGCAACGCTGGCCGAGCGCAAGCGCGGTGCCTGGGCGGAGCATGCCGAGCGTCTGGCGCGCCTGACCCTGGATATTCTCAAGCTCTGGCACGGCCTGCAGAAGCGCTTCAAGGGCAAGATCGATCTGACCCATGCCGTGGCGTTGAACGATATCAAGCAGCAACTGGGCAATCTGGTCTATCCCGGTTTTGTGCGCGACACCCCCGCGGCGTGGTTGAAGGAAATGCCGCGCCTGCTCAGGGCTGTCGAGCTACGCTTGGAGAAACTGCCCAGCCAGGTGCAGAAAGACCGGGTCTGGAGCGGTGAGCTGTCCAATCTCTGGAGCCAGTATCAGGCACGCCTGAACAAGCATGGCCAGGAAGGCAAGCGTGATCCACAGCTGGCGGCCTACCGCTGGCTGCTGGAGGAGTATCGAGTGTCGCTGTTCGCGCAGCAGTTGGGCACCAAGGTGCCGGTATCGGACAAGCGCTTGAGCAAGCAGTGGAGCGCAGTGGACGCCTGAATCTGCCCGGGTCGATTGACCTGGGCCTGCGTGGCGTCCATGTGAATGAGTTGCCCCTAACAATAGAGGAACGAGCGTGCATAACGTCGTCATCAGCGGCACCGGCCTGTATACGCCGGCCCAGAGCATCTCCAACGAAGAGCTGGTCGAGTCTTTCAACCACTACGTCGAAGCGTTCAATGCAGACAACGCCGCCGCCATCGAGCGTGGCGATGCACAGGCGCTGGCGCCGTCCAGCGCGGCTTTCATCGAGAAGGCCAGTGGCATCAAGAGCCGCTTCGTCATGGACAAGGCCGGGATTCTCGATCCGCAGCGGATGAAACCGCACCTGCCCGAGCGCAGCAATGACGAGCAGTCCATTCTGTGCCAGATGGCGGTCGCTGCGGCGGAGCAGGCGCTGCAACGGGCCGGTCGCACTGCCGCCGATGTCGACGCGGTGATCGTTGCCTGTTCCAACCTGCAACGTCCCTATCCGGCGGTGGCCATCGAGGTGCAGCAGGCGCTGGGTATTCAGGGTTTCGGCTTCGACATGAACGTGGCCTGTTCCTCGGCCACCTTCGGCATTCAGCAGGCCAGTAACAGTGTTCAGTTGGGGCAGGCGCGCGCAGTACTGGTGGTGAGCCCTGAGATCTGCACCGGGCACCTGAATTTCCGCGACCGCGACAGCCACTTCATCTTCGGCGATGCAGCAACGGCCGTATTGGTGGAACGGGCAGACCTGGCCACTTCGACTAACCAGTTCGACATCGTCAGCACCCGTCTGCAGACGCAGTTCTCCAACAATATCCGCAACAACTTCGGTTTCCTCAATCGGGCCGAAGCGTTGGGGGCAGGAGGCGACGACAAGCTGTTCGTGCAGGAAGGCCGCAAGGTGTTCAAGGAAGTCTGCCCGATGGTTGCCGAACTGATCAGCGCCCATTTGGCGCAGAACGACATTGCCGTGCAAAGCGTCAGGCGCTTTTGGCTGCATCAGGCCAACCTGAGCATGAATCACTTGATCGTGAAGAAGCTGCTTGGCCGCGACGCCAGCGTCGACGAGGCGCCGGTGATTCTCGACCGGTATGCCAATACCAGTTCGGCGGGATCGATGATTGCCTTGCACACCCATCAGGATGATCTGGCGCCAGGCTCGCTCGGGGTGTTGAGCTCCTTCGGCGCAGGCTACTCCATCGGCAGCGTGATTCTGCGCAAGCGCTGATCGACTGCCGCAACACCAATGAAAAAGACGCAACCTGCGATGAACTCGCACGTTGCGCCTTTTTCAGTAGGGCGATGTGGAGTTAGAACTTGGCTTCCAGGTCCAGTTGCAGGGTGTTCACGTCGGCATCGGTGCGGGTCCGGCTGGCAACGTCGGATTCGGCCAGGAAGTAGGTGGCACCCACGGCGAAGTTCTTGTCGATTTCGTAGCCCAGCTTGACCTTGTGGCCGCGCGAGCCGGTGAAGCCGTTGGCGAAGTCGGAGTCGGTGAAAGCCCCCACCACGGCGTTGCGCTGCACGTCGCGGTAGTTGTAGTCCAGGCCGAAGCCGGCAAACTTGGTCTTGAAGCCGGCCAGCCAGGCAGTGTCCTGCTTGCCGACCAGAGCGGTGGCTTCGGCATCACCGTTGACCACGTACTGACCATAGACCGACAGCGGCAACGGCAGGCCGGTGATGTCCAGTTGACCAAAGCCTTCGTACAGGGTGAATTCGGTGGAGGCGTTGCCGTTGACGGCCAGCACGGCGGCGGCGTTGGTGGCGTTGTCATTGTCGTAGGAATAGACGCTGCCGCCCAGGGTCATCTTGACGTTGTCGCCCAGCGCAAAGCGCGCGCCGGCCTGGCCGGTGTACATGCGCAGGTCGTGCTCGAACTGGCGACCTTCGCCGTCGATGTTGTCGGTCAGTACGTAGTAGCCCGTGCTGCCGAACAGTTCAGCGCCGCCCAGAGGCAGCTTGTAGGTGGCGGCTACGCCCTCGGGGTTGATGTCGCCGTCCCAGATCACGTCGCCCATGCTGACCCAAGGCTGGGCCATCTTGCCGCCGATCAGGTGCAGGTCCTTGATGGCGGTAGGGTGCCAGTCGAGGTAAGCCTGGTCGAGCCAGATGGATTTCTTGCTGAAGGCGCCGTCCAGGCTCTGGTTGGTGGAGCGGGCGTCGGCGCTGCTGCCGGTGGCGACGCGGATGCCGGCATCGACCTGTGGGTTGATTTCACTGTAGACGCCGATGCGGGCGCGGATGCGCTGGCGGTCCTGGTTGCGGTCGCCGCTGGAACCATCGCGCTCGCCATCGACGTTGATGCTTTCGTGGCGCAGGCGTACGTCGCCCTTGATCTGTGTCTTTGCGGCCCAGGCGACTTTCTGGTCGAACGCGCTCATCTTCTTCGATTGTTCGGCGGCGGCCACTTGCTGGGCCTGTTTCTCACCGTCTAGCTCGGTCTTCAATTCGGCGTATTGCGCAGCGTTGATCGAGCCATTGGCGCGCAGCATGTCGAGCAGCTTGGCATCGACCGCGGCACTGGCCTGGGTGCTGATGGCCATGAGGACGGTGGCGCTCAGGCTGACCTTGGTGAGTGTTGAAACACGACGCATGACATTCTCCCTATCGCAAAAAAGGCCGGCAAGCGCCGAGCCTGAAAGTACTTCCGGACGCGCCTGGCAGACGGCGTGGCTGACCCCGGAAAACTGGCGCAAGTATTGCGAGGGGTGATGACAAAATAATGTCAGAACAATGGCTTAGCGATGACACTGAAATGACTGAATAGCTTGAGCCAGAGCCTTTGCCGAGTGATGGCACCGTATTCGCGGGTGACCGCGACGAGAGCCTGCGCGATACTGGGCGGCACGTCCCGTCAATTGGAGCCCTACCGATGCCGCTGCATGTAGCTGCCAGCTTGTCCGCCATCGACGCCGCGCAGTGGGACGCGCTGCTGCCTGAACCGCAGCCGTTCCTGCGGCATGCTTTTCTAAGCGCGCTGGAGGACAGCGGCAGCCTGGGCGAGCGCTCGGGCTGGGCGCCCGAGCACCTGGTGCAGATCGAAGAAGGGCGGCTGGTGGCGGCGTTGCCCAGCTACCGCAAGTGGCATTCCTACGGGGAGTACGTGTTCGATCACGGCTGGGCCGACGCTTGCGAGCGCGCTGGTATCGACTATTACCCCAAGCTGCTTGGCGCGGTGCCCTTCAGTCCGGTGAGTGGTCCGCGACTGCTTGCGCGTCTCCCTGGGGACGGGGTCGAGCTGCTGCGCTGTGTGCCGGGCTATCTGGAGATGGAAGGGCTCAGTGGTGCCCACGTCAATTTCACCGACCCCGCCCTCGATGAACTGTTGAGGGCCGAGCAGGGCTGGATGGAGCGGTTGGGCTGCCAGTATCACTGGCACAACAGAGGCTATCGGGACTTCGATGATTTTCTCGATGCACTGAGCTCGCGCAAGCGCAAGCAGATGCGCAAGGAGCGGGAGCAGGTGCGAGCCCAGGGTATCGAGTTCGAATGGCGCGAAGGCGCGCAGGTGAGCGAAGCCGAATGGGATTTCGTCTATGCGTGTTATGCCAATACGTACTTGGTACGCGGGCGTTCGCCGTACCTGACCCGGGATTTTTTCAGCCTTTTGGCCGAACGGATGCCCGAGGCGATACGTTTGGTGCTGGCGACTCACGAGCGGCGTCCGGTGGCCATGGCTTTCAGCCTGGTGGGTGGGGGCAGTTTCTACGGCCGTTATTGGGGCTGCCTGGCCGAGTATGACCGGCTGCACTTCGAAACCTGTTTCTATCAAGGCATGGACTATGCAATCGCCCACGGCATCGAGCGGTTCGATGCCGGGGCGCAGGGCGAGCACAAGTTGATTCGCGGGTTCGAGCCGGTGATCACGCGCTCATGGCACTACCTGCGCCACCCAGGGCTACGCGATGCGGTGGAAAATTTTCTGCAGGCCGAGCGGGCAGGGGTGCTGGCCTACGCCGAGCAGGCACGGGAAGCCTTGCCGTATCGGCAGGCCTGAACATTCCACGGGTATGCCTGATGCATCGCGGCGCGCCTTTCGCGGCCGATGACCGCTCCTACAAGGGGGTGGGTGTGACATGCGGTCATGCGATCAACTGTGGGAGCGGTCAGTGGCCGCGAAGGGTGCACTGAGGTGTGTCTGGCAGACCGCAGTGCTGCCTTCGCGGGCAGAGCCCGCTCCCACAGGGGGGTGGGTGTGACATGCGATCAACTGTAGGAGCGGTCAGTGGCCGCGAAGGGTGCACTGAGGTGTGTCTGGTAGACCGCAGTGTTGCCTTTCGCGGGCATAGCCCGCTCCCACGGGGGGATTTTAGTCCATGCCTACGAAACCGCCGGTCTGGTGATGCCACAGCCTTGCGTACAGGCCGCGTTGCGCCAGTAGCTCGGTATGGCTGCCGATTTCGACCACCTTGCCTTTCTGCAGCACCACCAGGCGATCCATTTTGGCGATGGTGGACAGGCGGTGAGCAATTGCAATCACGGTCTTGCCTTTCATCAAAGTTTCCAGGCTTTCCTGAATCGCCGCTTCGACTTCGGAATCGAGCGCCGAAGTCGCTTCGTCCATGATCAGGATCGGCGCGTTCTTCAGCAGGACACGGGCGATCGAGATGCGCTGGCGCTGGCCGCCGGAGAGCTTCACGCCGCGTTCACCCACATGGGCGTCGAAACCACGGCGGCCTTCGCTGTCGGACAGCAGCGGCAGGAAGTCATCGGCGCGGGCTTTGCGTACCGCTTCCCAGACCTGCTCCTCGGTAGCATTGGGCTTGCCGTAACGCAGGTTGTCGAGGATCGAGCGGTGCAGCAGCGAGGTGTCCTGAGTGATCAGGCCGATCTGCTCACGCAGGCTCTCCTGGGTCACCTCGGCAATGTCCTGGCCGTCGATCAGGATGCGGCCGCTGGGCAGGTCGTACAGCCGCAGCAGCAGGTTGACCAACGTGGATTTACCCGCCCCTGAGGGGCCGATCAGGCCGATCTTTTCACCCGGACGGATATCCAGGGTCAGACCCTCGATGATGCTGTCGCCCTTGGGGTAATGGAAGTGCACGTCTTCGAAGCGCACGTTGCCGCGGTCGACCTTGAGCCGTGGAGCCCCTTTCTTGTCGGTCACGCTGACGGGCTGGGCGATGGTCTGCAGGCCATCCTGCACCATGCCGATGTTTTCGAAGATACCGTTGACCACCCACATGATCCAACCGGACATGTTGACGATACGGATGACCAGGCCGGTGGCCAGGGCAATCGCGCCCACCGAGATGAGCGACTGCGTCCACAGCCACAGCGCCAACCCCGTGGTGGCGACGATCAACAGGCCGTTTATGGTGGTGATGGCGAAGTCCATGGCGGTGATCACGCGGCTTGCCAGTTGGGTTTTCTCGGTCTGCTCGCTGATCGCATCACGCGCGTACTGCTGCTCCATGCTGGTATGGGCGAACAGCTTGAGCGTGGCAATGTTGGAGTAACCGTCGACGATGCGGCCCATCAGTTTCGAGCGTGCGTCCGAAGACACTACCGAGCGTTCCTTGACCCTTGGAACGAAGTAATAAAGCGCGATCACATAGGCGACGATCCACAGGATCAGCGGGATCATCAGCCGCCAGTCGGCCTCGGCGAACAGCACCAGGGCGCTGATCGCGTAGATCAGTACGTGCCACAGGGCGTCGACTGCGGCGACCGCCGAATCGCGCAACGAGTTGCCGGTCTGCATGATGCGTTGGGCAATGCGCCCGGCGAAGTCGCTGTGAAAGAAATTCATGCTCTGCTTGAGCACATAGTTGTGGTTCTGCCAGCGAATCAGGCTGGTCATGCCGGGACTGATCGCCTGGTGCACCAGAAGATCATGCAGGCCGATGAAGATAGGCCTGAACACCAGCGCCACCACCACCATCCAGGTCAGCTCCAGCGCGTTGTCGCTGAAGAAGTGCACGTTGGGCGTGCCTTGGGCCATGTCGATGATGCGACTGAGGTAGCGGAACAGTGCGACTTCGATCAATGCACCGATCAAGCCCACCACCAACAGGGTGGCGAAGCTGGGCCACACCTGCTTGAGGTAGTAGATGTAGAAGGCCAGGACTTTGTTGGGGGGCGTTTCCGTAGGCGCTTCGCGGAAGATATCGATCCATTGTTCGAAGCGGCGATAAATGCTCAAGCGTGCTCTCCTATGCGGGTTGACGGTCCTGGCCGGGGCCGACGTGGCGTGCGAATCAGTCCACGCGTTTCGCCGACTTGATCATCACCGGATCACTGGGCACGTTCTGCATGCCGCGTGAGGTCGTGGTCGGCACGTTGGCGATCTGGTCGACCACTTCCATGCCCTTGACCACCTTGCCGAAGACTGCATAGCCAAAATCACGGCCACCATGGTCGAGGAAGTCGTTGTCCTTCTGGTTGATGAAGAACTGGCTGGTGGCCGAGTCCTTTACTTGAGTGCGAGCCATCGCGAGGGTTCCCCGGACGTTGTGCAAACCGTTGTCGGCTTCGTTCTTGATCGGACCCTGGGTTGCCTTCTCACGCATGTCTGCGGTGAAGCCGCCAGCCTGGACCATGAAACCCGGAATCACGCGGTGGAACACGGTGTTGTTGTAGTGGCCCTTGTCGACGTAGGCAAGGAAGTTGGCGGTGCTGATCGGTGCCTTGGCTGCGTCCAGCTCGACTTCGATCGGGCCCATGCTGGTGTCGAGCAACACGTGAGGGTGCTGGGCGTCGGCGGCCATCAGGTGGCCCGCCAGGGACAGGGAACAGGCGGCCAGAAGGATTTTTTTCAGCATGGGTGTGAAGTCCTTGAAAAGGGGAGGCAAATGCTTTGAGCCAAAAGCGGCGCAAGCGTTCGGGGCAATGTGTGGCAAGCGTGCCGCCAAAGGACGGCCACGGCGAGCCGCAGTGGAAAAATCAATGTTACCGAATGTTCGCAGAACGAGGGGGTCAGGCGCCCTGATCCAGCACCATCTGCTCCAGCGCCAGGATCGGCACGTCCAGCGGGGCGGTATCGAAAGTGCGCAGCAGTTCGACGAGAATCTGCGTGGCCGGACCCAGCGGCTTGTCCTTGTTCGAATACAGATAGAACGTGGGGTGCCGACTGCCGCCCTGTTCCAGAGGCAAGGCGGCGAGGGTGCCCTCGCGCAGCTCGCGTTCGATCATGTGCCGGGGCAACCAGGCAAAGCCCAGGCCACTGCCAACGAAGCTGGCGGCGGTGGCCAGGCTGCCGACGGTCCAGCGCTGCTCTGCGCCCAGCCAGCCGACGTCGCGCGGTTGCTGGCGCCCCGAGTCACGGATCACCACCTGCATGTGGCCGTGCAGGTCCTGCACGCTCAGCGCCCGGCCCATGGCCAGCAGGGCATGTTCGGGGTGCGCGACGGCAATGAATTCGATGGCGCTCATTTCGGCGCCCAGGTAGCCCGGAATGCTGTAGCTGCTGATCGCCAGGTCGGCGACGCCTTCCTGCAGCACTTCCTCGACCCCCGACAGCACTTCCTCGCGCAGCCGCACTCGGCAGCCGCGGCTCTGCGGCATGAACGCGGTCAGGGCACGAATCAGCCGCGCGTTGGGGTAGGCCGCGTCGACCACCAGGCGGACTTCGGCTTCCCAGCCCTGTTCCATGTGGTGCGCAAGGTCTTCCAGCTGGCTGGCCTGCTTGACCAGTTGCCGGGAACGGCGCAGCAGCACGCCACCGGCGTCGGTGAGCACCGCCTTGCGCCCGTCGATGCGCAGCAGCGGTACCCCGAGCTGGTCCTGCATGCGGGCCACGGTGTAGCTGATCGAAGACTGCGAGCGGTGCAGGGCTTCGGCCGCCTGGGCGAAGCCGCCATGGTCGACCACGGCCTGCAGGGTTCGCCATTGATCAAGGGTGACGCGCGGCGCTTTCATCTTCGACTCCTGTGTCTTGTGCGCACCGCCCGCCCGAGGGTGCAGCGATCCGTCCCGATGCGCCACAGGGTAGAGGAATGATCGGACAAGACAACTTATTTGATGGGTCGTAGCAGGTATCCAGGGGTCTTCCATCGATCCCACGCTGGCTTCACTGGCCTGACCTGCCCCAGATGCGCTAAGGTCCGCGCCTCGCAAATTCGGGGCGCACCATGCAATACCTTCTGATCGTCACCCTCATCCAGGCCTTCTCTTTCAGCCTCATCGGCGAATACCTCGCCGGTCATGTCGACAGCTATTTTGCCGTCCTCGCGCGGGTCCTGCTCGCCGGGCTGGTGTTCCTGCCGCTCACCCGCTGGCGCCAGGTCGAACCGCGCTTTGTGCGCGCCATGCTGCTGATCGGCGCGCTGCAGTTCGGCATTACCTACGTGTGCCTGTACCTCAGTTTTCGCGTGCTGAGCGTGCCGGAAGTGCTGCTGTTCACCATTCTGACGCCGGTGCACGTGACCTTGATCGAGGATGCGCTGAATCGCCGTTTCAACCGTTGGGCGCTGGTAGCGGCCCTGGTCGCGGTGGCAGGTGCCGCCGTGATCCGCTTCGACCGCGTCAGCCCGGACTTCTTCATCGGTTTCCTGCTGTTGCAGGTGGCCAACTTCACCTATGCTGCCGGTCAGGTGCTGTACAAGCATCTGCTCGCGCGCCACCCCAGCGATCAGCCGCAATACCGCCGCTTCGGCTATTTCTATGTCGGCGCCTTGCTGGTGGTACTTCCGGCATTCCTGCTGTTCGGCAACCCCGACCACCTGCCGCAGGCGCCCTTGCAATGGGGCGTGCTGGCGTTTCTCGGGCTGGTGTCGACGGCGCTCGGCATGTATTGGTGGAACAAGGGCGCAAGCCTTGTGCCGGGGGCGACGCTGGCGGTGATGAACAACCTCCACGTACCGGTCGGTCTGCTGCTCAACCTGCTGATCTGGAACCAGGACGAACCACTGGGACGGCTGTTCCTGGGTGGCGGTGTGATCCTTTTCTCGGTGTGGTTGAGCCGTCTGGGCGTGCGTGACAGCAAGGTGCGAGCATGATGAAAACAGGATCCACAGAAACGTCCACACGCAACTGGTCCAGCGTCATCGCGCTGGCACTGGCGGCGTTCATCTTCAATACCACGGAGTTCGCGCCGGTCGGGCTGCTGACGTCCATCGGTCAGAGCTTCGCCATGCCAACGTCGCAGGTGGGGCTGATGTTGACGGTGTATGCCTGGGTGGTGTCGCTGATGTCGTTGCCGATCATGTTGCTCACGCGCAACGTCGAACGTCGCCGGTTGCTGATCGGGGTGTTCATGCTGTTCGTGGTCAGCCATGTGGTGTCCAGTGTCGCCTGGAGCTACGCAGTGTTGCTGGCCAGTCGCATCGGTATCGCCTTTGCCCACGCCCTGTTCTGGTCGATCACGGCATCGCTGGCGGTGCGGCTGGCGCCACCGGGCAAGCACACCCAGGCGTTGGGGTTGTTGGCCACCGGGACGTGCCTGGCCATGGTGCTGGGCGTACCGCTGGGGCGGGTGGTGGGCGAGGCGCTGGGATGGCGCACCACGTTCGTCGGAATCGGTGTGGTGGCGACGGCGGTGGGGCTGTGGCTGGCGAAAAGCCTGCCGGCGCTGCCGAGCCAGAACTCCGGTTCGCTGCGCAGCCTGCCCATGTTGCTCAAGCGCCCGGTGCTGGTCGCGCTGTATGTAACCACGGCGCTGGTGATCACTGCGCAGTACACGGCCTACAGCTACATCGAACCGTTCGTGCAGGCGGCGGCACGCATGAGCGGGGAGATGACCACGACCTTGCTGCTGCTGTTCGGCGGCGCGGGGGTGATCGGCTCCCTGGTATTCAGCCGCTACAGCGGCCGTTATCCGCGTAGCTTCATGGTGGTGTCGATCGCCCTGCTGGGCCTGTGCCTGATGCTGCTGTTGCCGCTGGCGCGCCACGCCACCTACCTGAGTGTGGTGAGCGTGGTCTGGGGCATATCGATCATGTGCTTCAGCCTGGCGATGCAGTCCAAGGTGCTCGAGCTGGCGCCGGATGCCACGGACGTGGCCATGGCGCTGCATTCGGGCATCTATAATGTCGGCATTGGCGGTGGGGCGCTGCTGGGTAGTGTGGTGATCACCCAGTTGGGGGTGGCGAACATCGGCAGCGTCGGTGCGCTGATGGCGGGGGCGGGCTTGCTGCTGTGCTGGCACACGACGTATCGGCGTGGTCATTCGGCACCCGCCTCGGGTTGACCGGTCTGCAACACCTCGCCGATCCCGGACGCGGCTTGCGCCGCTGCTACAGGGGAATGCGGTGTTTCTGGGGTAACGCGTTGAGGCGCGATACAGGGGAATGCGGGGGTCGGGGGAACGCGTTAAGGCCGGATGCAGGGGAATGCGGTGTTTCTGGGGTAACGCGTTGAGGCGCGATACAGGGGAATGCGGGGGGTCGGGGGAACGCGTTAAGGCCGGATGCAGGGGAATGCGGTGTTTCTGGGGTAACGCGTTGAGGCCCGATACAGGGCAACGCGGTCCCTGTAGCAGCGGCGCGAGCCGCGTCGGCGGCGCATGCGGTTTGCCTGGGTGACCGCGTGCTGGTCGGATGCAGCATCGAGGGCGTAACTAACGGTTCCGCTTGCAACCCTTTTTAAAATACAATCGATCTCATTTACATCTGACAGGTGCCGATGATGGTCGATCTTGCGGGGGCGGACGTTCGGGCGTTCGAAACGCTCTACCGCGACAATCGCAGCTGGCTGGAGCAGTGGCTCAGCCGCCGGCTGGGCAGTGCCTGGGATGCGGCGGACCTTAGCCAGGATACGTTTGTCCGGGTGCTGGCCAGCCCTCAGTCGGTGGCTGACCTGCAGGAGCCTCGCGCCTATCTCAAGACCGTCGGCAAACGTCTGCTGGTGAACTTCTACAAACGGCGCAGCCTGGAGCAAGCTTATCTGGATGCGCTCGCCACGCTGCCTGCAGACGTCGCGCCTTCGCCGGAACAGCGCTGGCAGGTGCTGGAAACCCTGCACGCCCTGGATCAGCTGCTCGATGGCCTGCCCACCGCAGTTCGCCGCGCCTTTCTGCTCAGCCAGCTGGAGGGGCTGGGGTACCGGGAAATCGCCGAACGGTTGCAGGTCAGCGAGCGCAGCGTCAAGCGCTACATGGCGCAGGCCTACGAGCACTGCCTGCTGGCCGAGCTGTGCTGAGCCCCGAGCCGAGCGACGAAGCACGTCGGGTTGCCCGGTCGGCGGCACGCTGGTGGGTGTGCATCGAGTCCGGCGCGGTCAGCGAGCAGGATCTTGCCCGCCTGCAACGCTGGCGTGAAGCCAGCGACGCCCACGAGTCGGCCTGGCGGCGGGTATCGGCGCTCAAGGGCCGCTTTCAGATCCTGCCGCCAGCGCTGGCCATGGCCAGCCTGGATCGTCCGGCGCCAGGCCGTCGCGACATGCTCAAGGGCTTGCTGGGCGTAGCCGTAGTGGCCCCCGCCGGCTGGTGGCTCGCGCGCGAGCTGCCCCTCGACGCCTGGCGCGCCGATGAGGCCACCGGGACTGGCGAGCGGCGCCGACTGACACTGGCCGATGGCAGCGTGTTGCATATCAATACCTCGACGGCGGTCGATATCGATGCCGAAAAACGGCAACTCAGGCTGCGGCGCGGAGAAATCATGTTGCGCCTGGCCGACGCCACGCCGTTCCACATCCGCACGGCGCTCACCGACGTGAGGCTCGACCAGGGTGAGATCAACGTCCGCGAGGGCAGCGGCGTCTGTCGGCTGTCGGTGCTTGCCGGGCAGGCAGAGGTTCGCCCCACAGGCTTTGCCGCGCTTACCTTGCGCGCGGGGCAACGTATACAGTTATCCGACGCAGGGCCTGGTCCGATCACCGGTTTCGATCCTCGCCAACCGGGTTGGCGCGAAGGCGTGATCGTTGCCCTCAACCAGCCCCTGGGGGAGTTTCTGCGCGAGCTGGACCGTTATCGCCCCGGCATTCTGCGCTGGCAGCCCGAACTGGACGCCTTGCGCGTGACCGGCAGTTTTCGCCTGGACGAGCCGGATCAGGTATTGAATCTGTTGGCGGTCAGCCTGCAGCTGCGCGTGCAGTGGCGCACGCGCTATTGGGCCACCCTGGTGCCCCAGGAAAAATCCGCGTAGCGCCTGTCCCCTTTTGCGCGCTCGCTTGTCATGGAAAGGTAAGCACACTCAAAGAGCCTTCAGCCATGCCCGCACGGCCCCCTCGTTCGTTTCCCCGGTCCACCCGCAAGCCACCGACCCACTATGCTCGTGCGCTGCATCTCAGCGTGCTGCTCGGCCTGGCGCCGATGCCGTTGCAAATGGCCCTTGCCGAAGGTAGCGCTCGCGTCTACAGCGTGCCGCAGGGCGATCTCGCTGCTTCGTTGACACGCTTTGCCAGCCAGGCCGGTGTCAGCCTGTCGGTCGCCCCCGCGTTGGTCGACGGTCGGCGCAGCGCCGGGCTGGCCGGTGAGTACAGCGTCGAAAGCGGTTTCGCCCAGTTGCTGGCCGGTAGCGGTCTGCGTCTGCAGGCGGTAGGGCAGAATGCCTATATCCTGGTAGCTGCGCCCCAAGGGGCAGACGTCGTGGAGATCACCCCCACCACGGTGACCGGTGCCGCGCAAGGCAGCCTTGCAGGCGAGCCGTATGCCGGTGGACAGGTGGCGCGGCGTGGCTCGCAAGGCCTTTTGGGTGTGCGAGACTTCATGGACACGCCGTTCAGCATGACCAGCTACACCAGCGAGACCAGCAAGAACCAGCAGGCCCGCACCCTGGGCGATCTGGTCGCCAGCGACCCGGCAGTGCGTACCACCAACCCGGCAGGCGGGCGTTTCGAACAGTTCACCATTCGTGGCTTCAGCCTGTTCAACAGCGATGTGTCCTACAACGGGTTGTACGGAATACTGCCCACGTATTCCATCGACATGGAAATGGCCGACCGAGTGGACATCCTCCGTGGGCCCAGTCAGTTGATCAATGGCATTTCCCCGCGGGGCAGTGTCGGTGGCGGCATCAACGTGGTGCCCAAGCGTGCCACCGATACGCCGATCAACGAGTTCACCGCCAGCTACGCTTCCGACAGCCAGGCCGGCGGCGCGGTGGATGTCGGCCGCCGCTTTGGTGAAGATCAGCGCTTTGGTGTCCGCCTCAATGCGGTGAAGCAAGCAGGTGATACCACGTGGGACCAGCAGAGCGTGGACCGCGAGATGGCCGCGATCGGGTTGGATTTTCGCGGCGAGCGCCTGCGGCTTTCCACCGACCTGGGGCATACCGAACGTGATACCGATGCGCCGCAGGAGCGCGTCCAGGTCGGTGTCAACGCGCGCGTGCCGGGCGCCAACCACGTTCGCGACAACTATGCGCAACGCTGGAGCAAGGCGCGTACCGAGGATACGTTCGGGGCGTTCAATGGCGAATACGATTTGAATGATTCGACCCTGCTGTACGGCAGCATCGGTGCACGGGAAAGCAACCACGATTTCCTCCGGCACAACGTGTCCGTCACCAACGATGCCGGTGACTTCGAGGTACTGCCCCGCGACTTCACCCGCGACGAGAGCGTGCGCACGGCCACGGTGGGCGTGCGCAACTGGTTCCAGACCGGCCCGGTCAGTCATGAAGTGAATCTGGCCGCCAGTCATTTCTACATGGACTTCACCAATGGCGGCGCGCGGTACGCCAGGGGGCGCAGCAACCTTTACAACCCGATAGCGACGCCGACTCCGAACAATCCCACGCGGCAGGACGCGAAGGTCTATACCGAGAACAGGTTCGACGGCGTGGCGCTGTCCGACACCCTCGGCTTCTTCGACGACCGCTTGCTGCTGACCCTGGGCGGGCGCTGGCAGCGGGTCAAGGTCGATGACTGGAGCGATGGGGTGAAAGGCGATACGGGCTACGACGAGGAGAAGTTTTCGCCTTCGGCAGGCGTGCTCTACAAACTCACCGACGAGCTGTCGCTGTATGCCAACTATCTGGAAGGCCTGAGCCAGGGCAAGATCGCGCCTTCCACCTCGATCAACGAGGACGAGATTTTCCCGCCTTTCATCAGCCGCCAGGTGGAGGTGGGTGCCAAGTACGATCTGGGCAGCCTGGCTATCACCGCGGCCGCGTTTCGTATCAAGCAGCCGGCGTACGAAACCAACACCGTCACCCGCACCTTCGGGCCCAATGGCAAGCGCGAAAACAACGGCGTGGAATTGAGCGTGTTTGGTGAGCCGCTTGCTGGCGTGCGCCTGCTGGGCGGGGTGATGTACATCGACAGCGAGCTGAGCGGTACCACTGCAGGCGCCTTCGATGGCAACCGTGCACCCGCCACGCCCGAGCTCAATGTCAACCTGGGTGCAGAGTGGGACGTGCCGGCCTTGCCAGGGTTGACGCTCAGTGGACGCGGGATCTACTCCAGCGCGCAGTACCTGGATCAAGCCAACAGCAAGGAAATCGACAGTTGGGAGCGATTCGACGTGGGTGCGCGGTACGCGTTCAAGGTGCAGGGCAAGGCCGTCACGCTGCGCGCCAATGTCGAGAACGTGCTGGACAAGCGCTACTGGGCGTCGGCTGGCGCTTCGGACGATAGCGAGCCGGGGTTGACCTTGGCCACCCCGAGAACCTACCTGGTCTCCGCCACGGTTGGCTTCTGACTGTCCGTGGGACCAGCCATCTGTGGGAGCGGGCGCTGTGGTGTGTCAGACGGTATGCGATGAAGCCTTCGCGGGCAGAGCCCGCTCCCACAGGTTGAAGCGGGACCCTGTGGGAGCGGGCTCTGCCCGCGAAAAAGACACTGCGGTGTATCGGCTTAAACCTTGAAGCGTCCGACCAACCCTTTCAGATGTCCGGAAATGTCTGTCAGCCGCCCCGATCCCGATTGTGCCGTGTGCGCGTACTCTTCGACCAACTGAGCATCGGCATGGATCTGCGCGATGTGCCGGTTGATTTCTTCGGCCACCTGGTGCTGCTCCTCTGCCGCCGTGGCGATCTGGTTGTTCTGATCACGGATCGAATCAACCGAAGTCCGAATCTTGTCGAAGCTATCCCGCGCCTGCTGGATGCATTCGACGCTGTCCTGGGACACCTGCAGGCTCCCCTGCATCTGCTGGGTGATGACCTGGGTACGACGAGCGAGATTGCCCAACAGGCCGTCGATTTCCCCGGTCGAGTCGGCGGTACGACGGGCCAGCGCCCGCACCTCGTCGGCGACCACGGCAAAACCACGCCCCTGGTCTCCGGCCCGCGCCGCCTCGATGGCGGCGTTTAGCGCCAGCAGATTGGTCTGCTCGGCGATGGAGCGAATGGTGTCCAGAATGCTGTTGATGTTCTTGCTGTCCTGCTGCAGCAGCTGCATGGTTTCGGTCGACTGTTGCAGCTCCGAACTCAGTTTGAGCACGCAGGTGGTTGCCTCGCCAATACGCTGCTGACCGTCGCTGACCTGTTGGTAGCCATTGTCGGCGCTGGTGGCCGCTTCGCCGCAGGAACGCGCCACTTCGTTGGCCGTCGCGACCATTTCGTTGAACGCCGTGCTGACCAGCTCCACCGCTTCGCGCTGGCGCCCAGCCACTTCATCCATATTGCGCGCGACCTCGTGCGTGTCGGCGGCGGCCACCTGCAGGTCGGACGATGCGGTGCCGATACGTTGCACCAGCTGCGAAATCATCCCGATGAACTGGTTGAACCACCCGGCCAACGCCGCCGTCTCGTCCTTGCCCTGAACCGTCAGCTGACGAGTCAGGTCGCCTTCGCCTTCGGCAATTTCCTGCAGGCCGTTGGCGACGCCCCGGATCGGCCGCACGATGACCCCGGCGAAGCTTGCACCGACGATGGCGAATACCACGGCAAGGGCTGCGGCGATGGCTGCGATCAGCCAGGTCAGGTTCGATGCCCGGGCCATCACCTCTTCACGCTCGATCAGGCCGATGAAGCGCCAGCCAAGCCCGGACGAGCTGACGATGTTGGCCATGTACACCTTGCCGTCGATCTCGACCTGGGTCGAACCGTCGCCGTGCCTGGCCAGCTCGGCGTAGTTGGCGCCCAGGTCGGCCAGCGGCTTGAAGTTGTGCTGTGCATCGCTGGGGTCCACCAACACGTTGCCGTTGGCTTCGATCAGCATCAGGTAGCCACTGTTGCCCAGCTTGATGTTTTTCACCAGTTCGGTCATCTGCTTGAGCGAAACATCCAGGCCCACCACGCCGACCACCTTGCCGGCAGCGTCGGTGACGCTGTGCACCGTACCGATCAACGACACATCATCGGCCGCCCAATAGTAGGCGTCCGTGCGCACGGTGGTGCCGGGTGCGGCCATCGCCGCCTTGTACCAGGGGCGCTGGCGCGGGTCGTAGTTGGCGATCTTCGGATCGTTGGGCCAACTGGCGTAGCCGCCATCGCTGAGCCCCAGGGACAGGTAGGCGGTGCTCGGATGGGTTTTGGCGAAACCGTTGAAAATCTCCAGCAAACGCTGGTTGTTTTCGGTCAGGGGAATCTGTGGGGCGTCTGCGCCCGAGTAATTCTTCAGACCCGTGGCGGCGACGATACGTGGGTCCTTGGCCAGGTACTCCACGTTCTGGCTGATGCCATCGAAGAACTGCTTCATGCCATTGTCGATCTGACGGATCTCCCGCCCGCTGCTGTCGACGAAGTCGGCCCTGGCAGCTTCGCGCAAGTTGAAGACGACGAGCACGGCGACCACGATCACTGGCAGGCAGGCGATGATCGCGAACCCCCAGGTCAATTTTTGCTTGATGTTCATGGTGTATTCCGCTGGTTTTATAGGTGTTGGTCGGCAGAAGGAAAGGCAGTGTGCTGCGTGCAGTCTCGGGAATTGTTCTTCGCATCGCTTTCAACCTATCGGCGACGAAAGGTCAAGCTGAACCGCGTCCGGCGGGCGACGGACAGGCGGTCGCTTCGGCACGCAAAACGGTGATGGGCTGGCAGGCAGCTCGCGGTACTTTTTCAGTCGTGCAGAGTCTACACAGTGACTTTTCTGACAGAGCGTTCGCGCATGCCCACCGTATCTCGTCTTCCACTGTTCGCCTTCGCGCTGGTCGCAGTCATCCAACCAAGCGTGGCGGCACCGCGCAGCGTGCCTTCCATCGATACCGAAGATGCCGCACTGGGCAGTGTCGAGATCGGCGAGGCATCAGGCCGCTTTCACCCGCAACTGAGTGTGGATGTCCGCAATGGCGATTTCGCCCGCGGCAACTATGACGATGACGCGGCGAGCCTGGGTCGCGTGCCATTGCATGCCCAGGCCGGTTTTGCCCTCGACCTGCACCAGGCTGTCGACGGTCGTGCCAATGCCTGGCTGGTGTTCAGCACCAGCAACGGTTTCCATGATCCATCGAGCGATGAAAGGGTAAGCCCGCGGCGCTGGTACGAGAGCAACAACCTGCTGGGATTGGTGATATCGCCCGTCGAGGGGTTGAGGCTGGGGTTTGTCTACACGGTCAAGACCAGTCCGAACGATGTCGCCGACACCACTCAGGAGGCGAGCTTCACCCTGGCCTACCAGGCTGAGTCGGGGTTTGGCGCATGGCGGCCAGGCTTGGCGGTCACCAGCCGTACGCAGGGGGACAGTGGCCTGTATACCCAAGGCAGCGTGGAGCCGGGCGTAGACCTGAGCGATGCCGGTCTGCGCTTGAGTTTTCCCAGCACGGTCGGTATCGGCTGGAATGGATTCTATGGTCCCGATTCCGGCGACCGTCTCTATGCCCGCAGCGGGCTGGCGCTCGAGCAGCCCTTCAAGTGGGGGGAAACACGCTGGAGCGCCCGCGCCGAGGCCCTGGCAATCTACCGCGATGGCACCTTGCGCGAACTCAGCGGCCCGAGCGGCGAAACCGACAGCGTGGTCCCTCAGGTGACCATGAGCCTGTCCATGGCGTACTGACCATGACCTGTGGGCAGGGGCACGGACCGCTCCTACAGATGAATCTGCTTCGGGGCCAGGGCCTGGTGCCTCTACCAGGACACACCTTGATTCAGAATCCCTGCTTCGGCAAAAACCTGTAACGGTATGATCTGGCGCATTCCCATCCCTCCCAGAGGTTTCCATGCAGTCCAGACTCATCGCTTACCCGGCCATGGTCGCGCTGACCGTCCTTCTTGCCGGCTGTGACGCGGCCGAAACCGCGGCGAACAAGGTCATCGAAACCTCCAAGACGCAACTGGTCGAAGCAGCGCGTGACACCTTCAGCGAATCGGCCAAGCAGATCAACGAGACGATCGACAAGGCGCAGCAGAGCGCCAAGCCGTGGATGACGGAGGGTGACGAGAAATCCGAAACCCGACACTCTGCAGCCGAGCAGGAAGCTAAGGAAAAGTCGGAAGGGTAAGCCTTTCCGCCTCTTCACAATTCATCAAGCATCAGGCCTGAATGCCACAGCGGGCATGACTAGATCTTGAAGCTGTCCACCAACTGCTTCAAACGGTTGGCCTGCTGGGAGAGCGCATCGCAATTTCGCAGGGTTTCGGTGAGGTTGGTCACGCCCTGCTGATTCAGCATGTTGATTTGACTGATATCCACATTCAGCGCCTCCACCACCGAAGTCTGCTCCTCGGTAGCGGCAGCAACGGATTGGTTCATGCCGTCGATCTCGCCGATTCGCTGGGTCACGATGGCCAGACGATCGCCGGCCTGGTTGGCCACCGTCATGCTTTGCTGACTGGAAGCCTGGCTGGTATTCATGGTCACCACCGCTTCGCGCGAACCCACCTGAAGCGCCGTGATCATCTTGTGAATCTCTTCTGCAGACTCCTGGGTGCGATGCGCCAGGTTTCGCACCTCATCGGCCACGACTGCAAAACCACGGCCCGCTTCACCGGCCCGCGCCGCCTCGATGGCAGCGTTCAAGGCCAACAGATTGGTTTGCTGGGATATACCCTTGATCACGTCGAGGATGTGGCCAATGTTGTCGGTGCCCGCGTTCAAGGTTTCAATCTGCTCGCACGACAGGCTGATTTTCTCGGATAACGTGCTTATTGCCTCAATGGTCCGCGTCATCACTTGGCGACCGTCGTCGGCCTGACCGCTGGCATCGCTGGCCTGACGCGACGCTTGCGCGGCGTTGCGTGCAATCTCTTGGGCGGCAGCACCCAGCTCGTTGATTGCAGCTGCAACGCTTTCGGTACGGGCGCTTTGCTCGTCGGAGCCTGCGATGGACTGGTTGGAAGAGTGCATGACCCGTTGGGCCAATGCATGCACTTCCCGGGTAGCCGACGACACCTCGCCGATGGAGGCATGGATGCGCTCGACGAACTGGTTGAACGAGGTACCGAGTTCACCGAATTCATCACGGCTTTCAACGACCAGGCGACGCGTCAGATCGCCTTCGCCCTGCGCGATGTCACGCATTGCCCGGCCCATGGTGACCAGTGGACGCATTAAGAATTTGATGAGCAAGGTCAGCAACAAGGCAATGGCGAGAACGGCAACGACCATGGCGATCACGGCCGACGTACGGAACTGGCGCAGTGGGGCGTGGGCTTTGTCCTTGTCGATCGACAGACCCACGTACCAATCCGCCGAAGGCAACCCTGTGACCGGCGTGAACGACAGCAGTCTCGCCTGACCATCGAGGGTGACCTCCTGCAGATTCTTCTCGATTCGCGGCGTGCTGCCGGGGTAGATGTCTTTCAGGTTTTTCATGACCTGATCCTTGTCCGGCGACACCAACACTTGACCGTCTGCGCTGACGAGAAACGCCTGGCCGATCCCGCCAAAATCCACCGAATTGATGATCTGCACCAATGTGTCGAGGCTCAAGTCGCCGCCGACTACGCCCATCAACTGACCTTGGCGTTTGACGGGCGCTGCCACCGTGACGACCAGGCCACCCACCGATGCCAGATAGGGCGGCGTCAGCATGACTTGATCCGCTGTCACTGCAGCTTTGTACCAGGGCCGCTGACGCGGATCGTACCCGTCAGGCATCTTGGTGTCGGGCCGCTGGATGAAGGTGCCGTCGGCCACACCCATGTAGGTGAATTGAAAGTTGGTCGTGATCACGGGCTGGTCCAGCAGGCCCGGGTAGTCCGCCTTATCGCCTTGATAGGCAATGTTCTGGCGCAGGTTTTCAATCACCAGCATCCGGCCGCTGAGCCAGTTCTTGACGCTGCTGGCGGTCAGCTCGCCCGACTGCTTGACCGATGCGCTGAGGTTCTGCTGGATGGCGCTGCGCTGCAGGTAGTCGTTGTAGAGCGTGAACAGTGCGAACGCCAGGATGACGATGCTGCACCCGGCGATCAGGATTTTATGGCTGAATTTCAAGTTCATGGACGCTAGAGGTTCCGGGGCATGAGGGGGCGAAAGCCAGGCGCCGTGCTGGGGATGCGGCAGCGCTGTCAGGCAGCAGGTCGGACTGGGGGCGAGCACCGGATGGCGGCCATCGAGTTGCGCCGATAACGGTGGTCTCAAGCGTTTCGGCTGCGGGCGCGCGAACATGAGAACTGATCGTGGTTTTCCGCCACATGGTCATCGGCCGAGGAGGGCGTGCCGCGCAGTGCCTGACACACCGCGGCGGCTCATTCGCGGGCAGAGCCCGCTCCCACAGAAAAAACTGACCCACCTGTGGGAAATCTCGCGCCAATTGTGGGAGCGGGCTCTGCCCGCGAAGGGCACACCGCGCAGTCCCTGATCCACCGCGGCGGCTCATTCGCGGGCAGAGCCCGCTCCCACAGGGGCTGCGGCATCCCGTAGGAGCGGTCATTGGCCGCGAAGGGTTCACCGCATGGTACCTGACACACCGCGGCGCTTGTTTCGCGGCCACGGACCGCTCCTACGAACGGGGTTGCGTTCAGTGCGGACCGGTCACTGCGGTCAACCCGCCGCGCAGATCGGCGCCGCTGGGCTTCTGGTAGACGCTCAACCCAAACTCGGGCAGCACGGCCAGCAGGTAATCGAAGATATCGCCCTGAATCCGTTCGTACTCCGCCCACGCCGTGGTGCGGGTGAAGCAGTAGATTTCCAGCGGCACGCCCTCGGCGGTGGCTTCCATCTGACGGACCATGCAGGTCATGTTCGGCTGGATGTCCGGGTGGGCGTTGAGATACGCCAGCGCGTAGGCGCGGAAAGTCCCCAGGTTGGTCATGCGCCGCTGGTTGGCCGACAGTTCCGCGACCTCGCCCTGCGCCGCGTTCCACGCCTTGAGTTCGGCCTGTTTGCTGCTGACGTAGCCGCTGAGCAGGCGAATCTGGGTCAGGCGCAACTGCTCCTGTTCGTCGAGAAAGCGTATGCCGCTGGCGTCGATGTGCAGGCTGCGCTTGATGCGCCGGCCGCCGGACTGCTGCATGCCGCGCCAGTTCTTGAACGACTCGCTCATCAGCCGCCAGGTGGGGATGGAGACGATGGTCTTGTCGAAATTCTGGATCTTCACGGTGTGCAGGGTGATGTCGACGACGTCGCCGTCGGCGCCCACCTGGGGCATCTCGATCCAGTCGCCGACGCGCAGCATGTCGTTGCTGGTCAACTGCACGCTGGCCACGAACGACAGCAGGGTGTCCTTGTAGACCAGCAGGATGACCGCCGACATGGCGCCCAGCCCGGACAGCAGCAACAGCGGCGAGCGGTCGATCAACGTGGCGACGATGATGATGGCACCAAAGATGTACAGGATCATCTTGGCCAGTTGCACGTAGCCCTTGATCGAGCGGGTGCGGGCGTGCTCGGTGCGCGCATAGATGTCGATCAGTGCATTGAGCAGGGCCCCCAGGGCCAGCACCAGGAACAGGATGGTGAAGCCCAGCGCGATGTTGCCGATCACGTGCTTGCTGTTGTCGCTCAGCACCGGGATCAAGCCCAGACTGAACTGCACCACCAGCGACGGCGTCATTTGCGCCAGGCGATGGAAGACCTTGTTGTGCAAAAAGTCGTTGAGCCAGTGCAGCGATGGCCGGCGACTGAGCAGCTTGACCGCGTGCAGGGTAAGGAAGCGCGCCAATCGGCCCAGGGCGAAGGCGGCGATCAGCAGCAGGAACAGCGACACACCGGCCTGCAGGACCGGCTGGTCGTCCAGGCCAGTGATGAAAGTGACGGTTTGGTGCCAGAGCGATTCGATGTTCATGGGGTGGCGTGCAGCTCCCGGATTGAAAAGGGGCGGGGATTAAAGCCCATCGAGTGGGGCAATCGCCACGCCTGGAAAGATTTGCACGCAATTTACCGACTTACGGGTAAAGAAATTCGGCTAATCGTGCGCAAACCGGTACCCTATGCAGTCGAATTTATGTACTCCGTCGAGGTAACACCCGTGTTTTCCCAATTCGCCCTGCATGAACGCCTGCTCAAAGCCGTCGCCGAGCTGAAATTTGTCGAGCCGACGCCGGTGCAGCTGGCCGCCATTCCCCTGGCATTGCAAGGGCGCGACCTGCGGGTGACGGCGCAAACCGGCAGCGGCAAGACTGCCGCATTCGTCCTGCCGATTCTGAACCGCCTGATGGGCCCGGCCAAGGTGCGCGTCGACATTCGCGTGGTGATCCTGTTGCCGACCCGCGAACTGGCCCAGCAAACCTTGAAGGAAGTGGAGCGCTTCAGCCAGTTCACTTTCATCAAGGCGGGCCTGATCACCGGCGGTGAAGACTTCAAGGTGCAGGCAGCCATGCTGCGCAAGGTACCGGATATCCTCATCGGCACCCCTGGCCGCCTGCTGGAACAGCTCAACGCCGGCAACCTGGACCTCAAGAAGGTCGAGGTGCTGGTGCTCGACGAAGCCGACCGCATGCTCGACATGGGCTTCTCCGAAGACGTGACGCGCCTGAGCGACGAGTGCGGCCAGCGTGAACAGACCCTGCTGTTCTCGGCCACCACCGGCGGTGCCGGGCTGCGCGACATGATCGGCAAGGTGTTGAAGGATCCCGAGCACCTGCTGATCAACAACGTCAGCCAACTGGCCGAGGGCACTCGCCAGCAGATCGTCACCGCCGACCACAACGTCCACAAAGAGCAGATCCTCAACTGGCTGCTGGCCAACGAGACGTACCAGAAGGCAATCGTCTTCACCAACACCCGGGCCATGGCCGACCGTATCTATGGGCGCCTCGTGGCGCAGGAATACAAGGCGTTCGTGCTGCACGGCGACAAGGACCAGAAGGACCGCAAGCTGGCCATCGATCGCCTCAAGCAGGGCGGCGTGAAAATCCTCGTGGCTACCGATGTGGCGGCCCGCGGCCTGGACGTCGACGGCCTGGACCTGGTGGTCAACTTCGACATGCCGCGCAGCGGCGATGACTACGTGCACCGCATCGGCCGGACTGGCCGCGCCGGCAACGAAGGCCTGGCGATCTCGCTGATCTGCCACGGTGACTGGAACTTGATGTCCAGCATCGAGCGCTACCTCAAGCAGACCTTCGAGCGCCGGGTGATCAAGGAAGTCAAAGGTACCTACGGCGGACCGAAGAAGGTCAAGGCGTCGGGCAAGGCGGTCGGCGTGAAGAAGAAAAAGACCGACAAGGACAAAAAGGGCGACAAGAAAAGCGTTGCCAAGGGCCCGACCAAGCGCAAGAGCGTCAACCGTCCCAAGGCCGATGCACCGGCGTTGGTAAGCCAGGACGGGCTGGCACCGCTCAAGCGTCGCAAGCCGGCTGTCAGCGAGTAAACTGCGCCAGGCAGGCTGGCTTCCCGGCGGAGGCCAGACCTGCCAAAACACCCCGCAAAGCTGTCTTCGCGCAACTCCCCCGCACCCACCCGGTCCCATACCTGGCAAGCCCTTTCACTCATGTGTTGGAGGTTCTTCCGGATGACCACTTACGACTGGCAGTTGATCGAACGGCTGTTGCACGAAGTGCAGAACGGCGCCAATCAGGATTTCACCCCGCACCGCTATGCCCAGGACCACGCCGATGCAGCCACCGCTCAGGGTGACACGCCTGCTGCTGTCGACCAGTTGCAAACCCAGGCCCGCGACTATGAGAAGCTGTTGCTGGAGCGCGGGTTCATCGAGCAGCGTCCTGACAGCGAAGGTGGCACGGGCCGCAATTTCCAGTTGACGATGCGTGGCTCCAGCCTGCTGAGCCTGCTCGACAGCAGCATCCCCGATAACGATCACGGGCTGGAAGTGCTCGACGAGCAGGACGATGCGCTGGACCCGGCCACCTTCGATGAGCTGGCCAGTAAGCCGCAGATTGTCTGAGCCTTTGGCATGGATTGAAACCGTGTTGCTCTCTTCGCGGCCGCTGACCGCTCCTACAAGGGCGGAATACGGTGTGCCGATGTAGGAGCGGTCCGCGGCCGCGAAGCAGGCGACATGGTGTGCCTGTGTGAGCGCAGCCATCCGCCGCGTAAGCCTTGTGGCGCGTGGCTTGTTACACTGGCGATTCCTCATTGCCTGAAGGCATCGTCATGTCGTGGTCAATTCGCCGATGAGCATCGAACGCCGTCAACCCGATGGATTCGCGCTCAAGGTCATGCTCGGGTTGTGCCTGATCTGGGGTATCCAGCAGGTCACCATAAAGTGGGCCGCGCCCGATATCGCTCCGGTGATGCAGGCGGCCATGCGCTCGGGCATTTCCGCGGTCCTGGTGGCCGCACTGATGTGCTGGCGCGGGGGCTGGGCGCACATGCCCTACACCTGGCGCGCCGGGTTGCTGGCCGGTTCGCTGTTCGGGCTGGAATTCTTGTTCATCGCCGAAGGCCTGAAGCTGACCTCGGCAGCGCACATGTCGGTCTTTCTCTACACCGCCCCGGTGTTCACGGCGCTTGGCTTGCACGCCCTGCTACCCGGAGAGCGCCTGCGGCCCCTGCAATGGCTGGGCATTGCCCTGGCGTTCAGCGGTATCGCCTTCGCTTTCGCCGGCGGAATTTCCTGGCAACATCTGGACCGACGCATGCTGCTGGGTGATGCACTGGGCGTGATGGCAGGCTTGTGCTGGGGCGCGACCACGGTGGTGGTGCGCACCTCGCGCCTCTCAGAAGCACCCGTGACGCTGACGCTGTTCTACCAGCTAATCGTCTGCGTGATCGGATTGTTGCTCATCGCCCTGGCCACGGGGCAGTTCACGCAGGTCAGTTTTACCCCGGTCGGCATCGCCAGCGTATTGTTCCAAGGGGTGGTGGTGTCTTTCGCCAGCTTCCTGATCTGGTTTTGGCTGCTGCGACGCTACCTGGCGTCCAATCTGGCCGTGTTCTCGTTCATGACCCCGCTGTTCGGCGTGACGTTCGGTGTGCTGCTGCTGGGCGAACCGCTGAGCGTGAATTTCATTCTGGGCGCGCTGTTCGTACTGCTGGGCATCACCTTGGTCAGCGCCGAGCAGTGGGTGCGCCGACGATTACGAACGTGGATAAGGTAATGAATTACTTGCCCGGCAGATGATCAATACGTAGGACTGCGACTTTTCGACACAAGTGCGTGAATGCATCCTACGTCGCTTAGCGCTATGATCGAACAGAAGCGACGGACCATGACCGTCGTTCGGGCTTTTCCCTGAAGGGGGGCGATATGAACGGTAACTTGTACAACTGGCTCCACGATCTGGCTGTCGCACTGGGGCTGGTGCCGCCGCCACCACAGCCTGTGCCTATCCCGGCCGACAACCACCGGCCTCGGCAGCGCCCTCGGCGCTGAGCCCTCCGGGCCCGTCGCGCGCCATGCAAAACGCCCCTTACGGGGCGTTTTTCGTTGCTGACAGCGCTCAAGCCGCCTGGGTATTGGCCCGGCTGGCGTCGACTTTCGCCAGGTAAGCATCCAGGCGAACCGCGGCCGCATCATCGACGAACAGCCCCAGCTTGCTGCGACGCCACAGCACGTCTTCGCTGCGGGTGGCCCATTCCTGCTCGTACAGGTAATCGACTTCGCGGCTGAACAGCCCCGTGCCCAATTCCTCGCCCAGATCGACTACCGACTGTGCACCTTCGATCAAACGCCAGCTGCGGCTGCCGTAGCTGACCGCCCAACGCTCGGCCAGGCCGTTTGGCAGCCAGGGAGCTTTCACCCGCATGTCCTGAGCCAGGGCCTGCGGCGTGCTCATGTCTTCGCCACCGGGCAAGGCACTGGTCGCCGTCCAGCTACCGCGCATCTGCGCGAAGAATGGCTTCAACTGTGCCATGGCCGACTCGGCCAGCTTGCGGTAAGTGGTCAACTTGCCACCGAACACCGAAAGGATCGGCGCCTCGCCCTGGCCGCCGCTGAGCGACAGGGTGTAGTCGCGGGTGATGGCCGATGGGTTGTCCGACTCGTCGTTGCACAGCGGGCGAACGCCCGAATAGGTGCGCACCACATCGCTGCGGCTGACCTGTTTCTTGAAGTGGGCGTTCACCACCTTGAGAATGTAGTCGGCCTCGGCGTCGGTGATCTCCACCTTGGACGGGTCGCCCGTGTATTCACGGTCGGTGGTGCCTAGGATGGTGAAGCGATCCAGGTACGGGATGGTGAAGACGATGCGCTGGTCTTCGTTCTGCAGGATGTGCGCCTGCTCGCCTTCGTACAGGCGTGGCACGATCAGGTGGCTGCCCTGGATCAGGCGGATGCCGTATGGGGATTGCAACTGCAGGTCGTCACGAATGAACTTCGCTACCCAGGGTCCGGCCGCATTGACCAGCGCGCGCGCCTTGAGGGTGAATGTGCTGCCGTCCTCGCGCTGCAGATTGACCTGCCACACACCGTCTAGACGCTTCGCGTCGACACAGCGGGTGCGGGTATGGATGTGTGCGCCTTTTTCCCGCGCTGCCATGGCGTTCAGTACCACCAGGCGAGCGTCGTCGACCCAGCAGTCGGAATATTCGAAACCGCGGGTGATTTCCGGCTTCAACGCACTGTCGGCGCCGAAGCGCAGGCTGCGCGAGCCAGGCAGCTTTTCTCGCTTGCCCAGGTTGTCGTAGAGGAACAGCCCGGCGCGGATCATCCAGGCAGGACGCAGATGGGGCCGGTGCGGCAGGACGAAACGCATGGGCTTGACGATGTGCGGAGCCTTGGCCAGCAACACTTCGCGTTCGGCCAATGCTTCGCGTACCAGGCGAAATTCGTGGTGTTCCAGATA
Source organism: Pseudomonas sp. CFBP 13727 (assembly GCF_014841915.1). NCBI lineage: Bacteria > Pseudomonadati > Pseudomonadota > Gammaproteobacteria > Pseudomonadales > Pseudomonadaceae > Pseudomonas > Pseudomonas sp. CFBP 13727. The sequence goes on along the minus strand of NZ_JACYUT010000001.1, from coordinate 1,091,759 downwards.
ACGCAGGCCGCCGTGGATCAGCTTGCTGCTGGCCGAAGAGGTGTGGCTGGCCAGGTCGTCCTTCTCGCAGAGAAACACGGAAAGCCCACGCCCGGCAGCGTCGGCGGCAATCCCTACGCCATTAATGCCACCACCGATCACGGCGACGTCGTAGATTTCAGCCAGCGGTTGGCGGGGCAAGGTCGAATGGGGCATGGCAGCCTCCTGCGTTTATCAAGGAGCGTTCGAATGAGTGCTTTGAATTCGAACATCAATGTTCAATTTCGAAAATACTAGCCCAATACGAAGGGCTTAGCCAGTCGAAGATGATTGAAATTGTTGATCGAAGGGGGTCAAAGCGAAGAAATACGAACATCAGAAGCGAAGCTGATGCGCCGTGGGCGTTGCCAGGTGGGGATTGTGGACGGGCAGGGCGGCTTGCGCCGCTGCCACAGGGTCAGACGATCTCGAGGCGGATCTTGTGTTGTTGCAGCAATTGCAGCAAGGCGGGCACGGGTGGCTGATCGGTGACCAGGCAGTCGATCAGGCTGATCGGGCCCAGGCGGACCATGGCATTGCGGCCGAACTTGCTCGAGTCGGCGGCCAGAATGACCTGGCGCGCATTGGCAATGATCGCCTGGCTGACGCGAACCTCCTGATAGTCGAAGTCCAGCAGGCTGCCGTCTTCGTCGATACCACTGATGCCGACCAGGGCGAAGTCGACCTTGAACTGGGTGATGAAGTCGATACTCGCCTGGCCCACCACGCCGCCGTCACGGCGTACGTTGCCGCCGGCCAGCAGCACGTCGAAGTCGTCCTTGCCGCTGAGGATCGAGGCCACGTGCAGGTTGTTGGTGATGATCTTCAGGTGGCTGTGGTTGAGCAGGGCGCGGGCGATGGATTCGGTGGTGGTGCCGATATTGATGAACAGCGAGGCGTGGTCGGGGATCTGGGCGGCAATCGCCTCGGCGATGCGCTGTTTCTCGTCGCGCATCTGGTCGGCACGCATGGCGTAGGCCGTGTTTTCGATGCTCGAATCATAGGCGGCGCCACCGTGATAGCGACGCAGCAGGTTGACCTCGGCCAGCTGGTTGATGTCACGCCGGATGGTTTGCGGCGTCACGACGAACAGTTGGGCCATTTCCTCGATGCTGACATAGCCGCGTTCGCGTACCAGTTCGAGGATCTGCTGTTGGCGGGGAGGCAGGTTCATGGGGCTTCCTTTGGCTGCCATGCAAAAGCATGCATGATGCCGCAGGAACGGGCCCCATCGCCAGAAGTGATTCCATGGACCGCACTTGCGCAGGCCGGAACTGGCCGGTCTGCGCGTTCACTCGGTCACTGCTCTTCGTGCGGTTCCCAGTCACGGGTGCGTTCAACGGCCTTTTTCCAGCCTGCGTAGAGTTTTTCCTTGCCGGTTTCGTCGAGCAGAGGCTCGAAGGTACGCTCGATCACGGCCTTGCCGCGCAACTCATCCAGGCTGCCCCAGAAGCCGCACGCCAGGCCCGCCAGGTAGGCGGCACCCAAGGCCGTGGTTTCGCGCATCTGCGGACGCTCCACCGGAGTGCCGAGAATGTCGGCCTGGAACTGCATGAGGAAATTGTTGGCCACCGCGCCGCCGTCCACGCGCAAGGCGCTCAGGCGCTCGCCGGAGTCCTGTTGCATGGCGTCGAGCACGTCGCGGGTCTGGTAGGCAATCGACTCAAGCGCCGCGCGAATGATGTGGTCGACGCGTACGCCGCGGGTCAGGCCGAACAGTGCGCCACGGGCATAGGGGTCCCAGTAGGGCGCGCCCAGGCCGGTGAACGCCGGGACCAGGTAGACACCGTTGGTGTTCTTCACCTTGCTGGCGAAATATTCGGTGTCGTAGGCGTCGTTGACGATTTTCAGTTCGTCGCGCAGCCACTGCACGGTCGAGCCGCCGTTGAACACGGCGCCTTCCAGGGCATAGGCCACCTCGCCACGCGGGCCGCAGCCGATGGTGGTGAGCATCCCGTGCTGCGACGTCACGGCCTTCTTGCCGGTGTTCATCAGCAGGAAGCAGCCGGTGCCATAGGTGTTCTTGGCCTGGCCAGGCTCGACGCACATCTGGCCGAACAAGGCGGCCTGCTGGTCGCCGGCGATCCCGGCAATGGCGATGCCGCTCTTGGTATGGCCGTAGATTTCCGACGACGACTTGACCTCTGGAAGCATCTCGCGCGGGATGTCCAGGGTCTGCAGCATCTTCTCGTCCCACTCCAGGGTGTGGATGTTGAAGAGCATGGTGCGCGAGGCGTTGGTGTAGTCGGTGACGTGCACCTTGCCGCCGGTGAATTTCCAGATCAGCCAGCTATCGACGGTGCCGAACAGCAGCTCGCCGTTGCGTGCGCGCTCGCGGCTGCCTTCGACGTTGTCGAGGATCCATTTCAGCTTGGTGCCGGAAAAGTACGGGTCGACCACCAGGCCGGTGGTCTGCTTGATGTAGTCTTCCAGGCCGTCGCGCTTGAGCTGCTGGCAGATCTCGGTGCTGCGTCGGCACTGCCAGACCACGGCATTGTAGATCGGGCGACCGCTGTTCTTGTCCCACACCACGGTGGTTTCACGCTGGTTGGTGATGCCGATGGCCGCAACCTGGGCGTGGCTCAGCCCGGCCTGGGCCAAGGCCTCGACCATGGTCGCGCTCTGGGTGGCGAAGATTTCCATCGGGTCGTGCTCGACCCATCCGGCCTGCGGATAGTGCTGGACGAATTCGCGCTGCGAGGTGCCGACGACATTGGCGTCGCGGTCGAAAATGATCGCCCGGGAGCTGGTGGTACCTTGGTCCAGGGCAATGATGTAGTTCTTGTTGTCGGTATCGGTCATGTCGATGGCCTTGCGCAAGTGTGCAATAAATGCGGAATGTGGTGTTTGTGCAGGCTCAGGAGGCCTGCACCTTCGATGCGGACGCTTCGGCCGACTCGTTGTTCGAGTTTGGCAAATGGCGTGCGATCAGTACCCGGTAGGCGCCAGCGCCCAGGCAGGCACCTACGATCGGCGCCACGATGGGAACGATGAAATAGGGAATCGTGCGGCCACCGGTGAAGGCTATTTCACCCCAGCCGGCGATGAACGTCATCAGCTTTGGACCGAAATCCCTGGCCGGGTTCATGGCAAAGCCGGTCAGCGGCCCCATGGCGCTGCCGATCACGGCGATCAGCAAGCCGACCAGCAGCGGCGCCATGGCCCCGCGCGGAAGACCGTTGTGCTCGTCGCCCAGGGCCATGATCACCGCCATCAGGATGGCGGTGATGACCATCTCGACCAAAAAGGCCTGACCGATGGACAGCGCCGCATGGGGGTAGGTGGAGAAGATGCTCGCCGTTTCGAGGCTCGCTTGCGTGCCCCTGACGATGCCGTGGGTTTGTTCGTAATCGAAGAACAGGCTGCTGTAGAGGGTATAGACCAGTGCTGCGGAACAGAACGCGCCTGCCACCTGAGCCAGAATATAGACGGGCAGCTTGCGTTTCTCGAAGCCGCCGAACAGGCACAGAGCGATGCTGACCGCCGGGTTCAGATGGGCACCGGACACGCCGGCCGTCAGGTAGATCGCCATGCTCACGCCGACGCCCCAGATGATGCTGATTTCCCACAGGCCGAGGCTGGCACCGGCGACCTTGAGCGCCGCGACGCAGCCGGTACCGAAGAAGATAAGCAGCGCGGTGCCGAGAAACTCGGCAGTGCACTGGCCCGACAAGGTCGGTTGTTGCTGTGCGGTCATCGTGTATTACCCCAATTGTTTTTTTTGTCTGACGCCGTTTTCGGCGCCTGGAATCTGTCGTCGTACGATCCCCATCGCACGTCGCAGTACAGCCTTCGAGCACATTGTACTATCGTGCCTATCTTCACAAACGAAAAAATATAGACAAGAAACGCCGCTGTCAAAGGTCGAAAGCGAACGAGTTCGTTCATTGCCTGCAAACTTTTCCGCGCATTTCCGGCAAAGCCACGGTTGGCGTGGCTTGCCCGCCTGTGTCCTAATGCCGGGCATGTTTTTTATTTGTCTGGAGTCCCTGCATGACCCCCGCCCTGGACCTCTTGAAGAAACACCGCGCCGAGCATCGAGTGCATGCCTATGAACATGATCCCAAGGCAGCTTCCTATGGACTCGAAGCGGTGGAAAAGCTCGGTCTGACCGCCGCGCGGGTGTTCAAGACACTGCTGGCGGCCACCGAAAGAAGCGAGCTGCTGGTGGCAGTGGTGCCGGTGACCGGCACCCTGGATCTCAAGGCGCTCGCGCATGCGGCCGGCGTGAAGAAATGCGAGATGGCAGATCCGCAGGCTGCGCAGCGGGCCACGGGGTATCTGCTGGGCGGGATCAGCCCGCTGGGGCAGAAGAAGCGCTTGCGGACCTTCATCGACCAAACCGCTGAGGCATTGCCCAGCATGTTCGTCAGCGCCGGCAGGCGCGGGCTGGAAGTCGAGCTGGCGCCGCAGCTGCTGGCCGAGCACACCCAGGGTCGCTTCGCCGATATCGGCCGCCCCTGATGCACCAAGGAAATTACTCATCGACTCGACGAGTCGAACGCCGATAGCCAGACGGCTTGGCCGCCACCCCTTTCCGCAACAGCGAGGATTGCCATGCAACTGGATTTCCATCAGGTCGATGCGTTTACCCAACAGCCTTTTGCTGGCAACCCGGCAATGGTCTACCGCCTCGACAGCTGGCTGGCCGACGAGCTGATGCAGAAGATCGCCGCCGAGCACAACCTGGCGGAGACCGCGTTTTTGGTTCGCGAAGCGCAGGGCTGGCACATCCGCTGGTTCACCCCGCGCACCGAGGTGCCCTTGTGTGGCCACGCCACCCTGGCCAGCGCCTACGTGCTGTTTCATGTCTATGGGGAGACAGCGTCGAGCCTGTCATTCGCCAGCCGCTCGGGCAACCTTACCGTCAGCCGCGAGGGCGACCGGCTGTGGCTGGACTTCCCGGCGATGATGCCCGAGGAGCAGTTGGGCCTGACCCTGGAGGTCGAGCGTGCCTTGGGTTGCGAAGCGGTCGACGTAATGGCGGCGGCGTCGCTGTTCGTCCTGCTGGAGTCGGAGCAGGCGGTACGCCAGTGTCGCCCGAACATGGCGGCCCTGGCACGCTTGCCCTGGCCCGGGGTGATCATTACCGCCCGGGGCGACCATCAGGACTTCGTTTCGCGCTACTTCGCACCTGCCATCGGCATCGACGAGGACGCGGTCACCGGCTCCACCCATTGCAGCCTCATCCCGTACTGGTCGAGGCGTCTGGTCAAGACCAGCCTCACTGCCTACCAGTGCTCGGCGCGGGGTGGCGATCTGTTTTGCCGGATGGAAGGCGAACGAGTCAAGATCGGCGGCTACGCCACGTTGATCAGCAGCGGCCGGCTACTGCTCGGTGCCCAGCCCTGATTGCGCCGAAGCCAGTGTGCCGGCCTGATCGTCGAGCAGCGCCATGAAGGCCCGCGCCGCATTCGACAGGGTCCGTTCGGTGTGCAGGATATAACCCAACTGGCGGCTCAGCTGCACACCGGGTAGCTGGAAGCGCGCCACTTGCTCGTCGAGCATGGTGCGCGGCAGCACACTCCACGCCAGGCCGATCGACACCATCATCTTGATGGTTTCCAGGTAGTTGGTGCTCATGGCGATGTTCGGGCTCAGGCCTTGCGCCTCGAACAGGCGGCTGACGATGTGGTGGGTGAAAGTATTGCCGCCCGGAAACACCGCCGGATGTTCGGCGATATCGCTCAGCTTCACCACCGCCTGCAGGGCCAGCGGATGTTCCGGGGCGGCGACGAAATCCAGCGGGTCATGCCACACCGGTACCGAGCGCACCAGGTGATGGGGCTCGGGCGCCAGGGTGATCACCGCCAGCTCCGCACGTCCGTGCAGGATCTCCTCATAGGCCACTTCCGAATCGAGAAACTGGATGTCCAGGGCGACCTTGGGGTACATCCGCGTGTAGGTGCGCAGCAGCGAGGGCAATCGGTGCAGACCGATGTGGTGGCTGGTGGCGAGGGTCAGGCGGCCCGTCACGTCGCCGCTCAGGTTGGTCAGGGCGCGGCGGGTGTCTTCCAGCACATCGAGAATCTGGTAGGCGCGTGGCAGCAGGGCCCGGCCGGCCTCGGTCAGATTGACTTCGCGGCCCAGGCGATCGAACAAACGCACGCCCAGCTGCAATTCCAACCCGGCGATGCGTTTGCTGATCGCCGGCTGGGTCAGGTGCAGCCGATCCCCGGCCCTGGAAAAACTGCCCACTTCGGCGATGGCTATAAAGGCATTGAGACTGGCCAGGTCCATGCGCGAATTCCTTTTGGTTATCCAAAGTATGAAAATTATGAATTTGAGTTATTCAAGATAACCTCATAGCATCACCCCTACAAGCCAAGCGGTTATAGGCATAGAAAAGACAGCAAGACTGATGAGGAAACGTCTGATGGCCGGCAAAACGCTCTACGACAAGCTCTGGGATTCGCATTTGGTCAAGCAGCGCGACGATGGCTCGGCGCTGATCTACATCGACCGTCACATCATCCACGAAGTGACTTCGCCCCAGGCGTTCGAAGGCTTGCGCCTGGCCGGCCGCAAACCGTGGCGCATCGACGCCAACATCGCCACGCCCGACCACAACGTGCCGACTACCCCGGAACGCAAGGGCGGCATCGGCGCGATCGCCGACCAGGTGTCGCGTCTGCAGGTGCAGACCCTGGACGACAACTGCGACGAGTACGGCATCACCGAATTCAAGATGAACGACGTACGCCAGGGCATCGTCCATGTCATCGGCCCGGAGCAGGGCGCGACCTTGCCCGGCATGACCGTGGTCTGCGGCGATTCGCATACCTCGACCCACGGTGCCTTCGGTGCCCTGGCCCATGGCATCGGTACCTCGGAGGTCGAGCACGTGCTCGCCACGCAGTGCCTGGTGGCCAAGAAAATGAAGAACATGCAGGTGTTGGTCGAAGGTACCTTGCCGTTTGGCGTGACCGCCAAGGACATCGTGCTGGCCGTGATCGGCAAGATCGGCACCGCCGGCGGCAATGGCCATGCCATCGAGTTTGCCGGCAGCGCCATTCGCGACCTGTCGGTGGAAGGCCGCATGACCATCTGCAACATGTCCATCGAGGCCGGCGCCCGCGTGGGCCTGGTGGCTGCCGATGAAAAGACCGTCGCCTACGTCAAGGGTCGGCCGTTCGCGCCCAGCGGCGCCGATTGGGACAAGGCGGTGGAGTCGTGGAAAGGGCTGGTGTCCGACGCCGATGCCCACTTCGACACCGTGGTGCGCCTGGATGCCGCGCAGATCAAGCCGCAGGTCAGCTGGGGGACCTCGCCGGAAATGGTCCTGGCCGTTGACCAGAACGTGCCGGACCCGGCGCGCGAGTCGGATCTGGTCAAGCGCGGTTCCATCGAGCGCGCGCTGAAATACATGGGCCTGACCGCCAATCAGGCGATCACCGACATTCAGCTCGACCGCGTGTTCATCGGCTCGTGCACCAATTCACGCATCGAAGACTTGCGCGCCGCCGCAGTGATCGCCAAGGGCCGCAAGGTGGCCTCGACCATCAAGCAGGCCATCGTCGTGCCAGGCTCGGGCCTGGTCAAGGCGCAAGCGGAGCGCGAAGGCCTGGACAAGATTTTCCTCGAGGCGGGCTTCGAATGGCGTGAGCCGGGCTGCTCCATGTGCCTGGCGATGAACCCGGACCGGCTGGAGTCGGGCGAGCACTGCGCATCGACCTCCAACCGCAACTTCGAAGGCCGCCAGGGCGCCGGTGGGCGTACCCATCTGGTCAGCCCGGCCATGGCCGCCGCCGCCGCCGTCGTCGGTCGTTTCGTCGACGTTCGTGAATTGATCCAGGGGGACGCAGCATGAAAGCCTTCACTCGACACACCGGCCTGGTCGCTCCGTTGGATCGTGCCAACGTCGACACCGACCAGATCATTCCCAAGCAGTTCTTGAAGTCGATCAAGCGCACCGGCTTTGGCCCGAACCTGTTCGACGAATGGCGCTACCTGGATGTCGGTCAGCCTTACCAGGACAATTCCAAGCGCCCGTTGAACAAGGATTTCGTCCTCAATCACGAGCGCTACCAAGGTGCCAGCGTGCTGCTGGCGCGGGAGAACTTCGGTTGCGGTTCCAGCCGCGAGCATGCGCCGTGGGCATTGGATGAGTATGGCTTTCGCGCCGTGATCGCGCCGAGCTATGCAGATATCTTCTTCAACAACAGCTTCAAGAACGGCTTGCTGCCGATCATCCTCAGTGATGAGCAAGTCGATGAGTTGTTCCAGGAAGTCGAGGCCGCGCCGGGTTACCAGTTGACCGTGGACCTGGCGACCCAGAGCGTGACCAGCCCGAGCGGCAAGGTCTACAGCTTCGAGATCGACGAGTTTCGCAAGCACTGCCTGTTGAATGGGTTGGACGATATCGGCTTGACCTTGCAGGACGGTGAGGCGATTGCGACGTTCGAGGCCAAGCATCGGGCCAGCCAGCCTTGGTTGTTTCGTGATTGATTGATGTAGGCAGGTTTGGCCTCTTCGCGGGCAGAGCCCGCTCCCACATGGGCGGCGAGTCCTCTACGCGCGAAGAGGCCCGCAAGGCCACCGAAAACCCAGGCACAAGGAAGCCCAGCCCATGACCCAGCACACCCAAGTCGTGCAGAAACAGTTCGGTGAACAGGCTTCGGCCTATCTGAGCAGCACCGTTCACGCCCAGGGCGCGGAATTTGCGCTGCTTCAGGCGGAGCTGGCGGGCCAGTCCCAGGCTCGGCTGTTGGACCTGGGGTGTGGCGCCGGCCACGTCAGTTTTCATTGCGCGCCACTGGTCAAACAGGTGGTGGCCTATGATCTGTCGCAACAGATGCTCGACGTGGTCGCCAGCGCTGCCAGCGAGCGGGGGCTGGGCAATGTCAGCACCCAACTCGGCCCGGCCGAGCGGCTGCCGTTCGCCGACGCCGCCTTCAACTATGTGTTCAGCCGCTATTCGGCGCATCACTGGAGCGACCTCGGCCTGGCCCTGCGCGAAGTGCGCCGTGTGCTCAAACCCGGTGGCATGGCCTGCTTCATCGACGTGATGTCGCCGGGCAGCCCGCTGCTCGATACCCATCTGCAAAGTGTCGAAGTGCTGCGCGACACCAGCCATGTGCGCGACTACAGTGCCGGCGAATGGCTGAGCCAGGTCAATGAAGCGGGTCTGCAGGTACGCGGGCACACTCGCCAGCGCCTGCGCCTTGAATACGCCTCGTGGGTCGAGCGCATGCGCACGCCCGAGGTCATGCGCGCGGCCATCCGCGCCTTGCAGCAAGCCGTGGGCGCCGAGGTGCGCGAGTATTACCAGATCGACGACAATGGCTCGTTCAGTACCGACGTGCTGGTGTTGTGGGCCCAGCGTTGAGCATTTATTCACGGCCCGCCCGAGGGCATGCCGTATTACCGGAATTAACGAGGAACGCATGAGCAAGCAGATTCTGATTCTCCCAGGCGACGGCATCGGCCCGGAAATCATGGCCGAAGCGGTCAAGGTGCTGGAACTGGCCAACGCCAAGTTCCAGCTGGGCTTCGAACTGGCCCACGACGTGATCGGCGGCGCTGCCATCGACAAGCATGGCGTGCCGCTGGCCGACGAGACCCTGGCACGTGCCCGTACCGCCGACGCGGTGCTGCTGGGCGCGGTGGGCGGGCCGAAATGGGACAAGATCGAGCGCGATATTCGCCCGGAACGCGGTCTGCTGAAGATTCGCTCGCAGTTGGGCCTGTTCGCCAACCTGCGTCCTGCCATTCTCTACCCGCAACTGGCCGATGCTTCCAGCCTGAAGCCGGAAATCGTTGCCGGGTTGGACATCCTCATCGTCCGTGAGCTGACCGGCGGCATCTACTTCGGCGCGCCGCGTGGTGTGCGCGAGCTGGAAGGCGGCGAGCGCCAGGCCTACGACACCCTGCCGTACAGCGAGAGCGAAATCCGCCGCATCGTGCGCGTCGGCTTTGACATGGCCCAGGTGCGCGGCAAGAAGCTGTGCTCGGTGGACAAGGCCAACGTATTGGCTTCCAGCCAGCTGTGGCGCGAAGTTGCCGAGGAGATCGGCAAGGATTATCCCGATGTCGAGCTGAGCCACATGTACGTCGACAACGCCGCGATGCAGTTGGTGCGCGCGCCGAAACAGTTCGACGTGATGGTCACCGACAACCTGTTCGGCGACATTCTTTCCGATGAGGCGTCGATGCTTACCGGCTCCATCGGCATGTTGCCTTCGGCCTCGCTGGACGCCCACAACAAGGGCATGTACGAGCCCTGCCACGGTTCGGCGCCGGACATCGCCGGGCAAGGCATCGCCAACCCGCTGGCGACCATTCTGTCGGTGTCGATGATGCTGCGTTACAGCTTCAACCAGCACGATGCTGCCGCTGCCATCGAGCAGGCGGTCAGCCTGGTGCTGGATCAGGGCTTGCGCACCGGCGACATCTGGTCTGAGGGCACCACACGGGTCGGTACGCAGGAAATGGGCGATGCAGTAGTCGCCGCGCTGCGGAATCTGTAATCTCTTGGGCCCGCTGCGACTTTCCATCGACAGCAGCGGCCCACTTTTCAAGAAGGTGTAGTTGCGATGAAACGTGTAGGTCTGATCGGTTGGCGCGGTATGGTCGGTTCCGTGCTTATGCAGCGGATGCTGGAAGAGCAGGACTTCGATCTGATCGAGCCGGTGTTTTTCACCACTTCCAATGTCGGCGGCCAGGGCCCGGCGGTCGGCAAGGACATTGCCCCGCTCAAGGATGCCTACAGCATTGAAGAGCTGAAGACACTCGACGTGATTCTGACCTGCCAGGGTGGCGACTACACCAGCGAGGTATTCCCCAAGCTGCGCGAGGCCGGCTGGCAGGGTTACTGGATCGACGCGGCTTCCAGCCTGCGCATGCAGGATGACGCGGTGATCGTGCTCGACCCGGTCAACCGCCGGGTGATCGACCAGCAACTGGATGCCGGCACCAAGAACTACATCGGTGGCAACTGCACCGTGAGTCTGATGCTGATGGGCCTGGGCGGGCTGTTCGAGGCCGGGCTGGTGGAGTGGATGAGTGCCATGACCTACCAGGCGGCTTCGGGCGCCGGCGCACAGAACATGCGCGAGCTGATCAGGCAGATGGGCAGCACCCATGCCTCGGTTGCCGATGACCTGGCCAACCCGGCCAGCGCCATTCTCGACATCGATCGCAAGGTCGCCGAAGCCATGCGTGGCGAGGGTTACCCGACCGAGAACTTCGGTGTGCCACTGGCTGGCAGCCTGATTCCCTACATCGACAAGGAACTGCCGAATGGGCAGAGCCGTGAAGAGTGGAAAGCCCAGGCCGAGACGAACAAGATTCTGGGACGGTTCAAGAGCCCGATCCCGGTGGATGGTATCTGTGTGCGTATCGGTGCGATGCGCTGCCACAGCCAGGCGTTGACCATCAAGTTGAACAAGGACGTGCCGATGGCGGACATCGAAGGGCTGATCAGCCAGCACAACCCATGGGTCAAGCTGGTGCAGAACAGCCGCGAAGCGAGCATGCAGGAACTCACGCCTACACAGGTTACCGGCACGCTGAACATCCCGGTCGGGCGCCTGCGCAAGTTGAACATGGGCTCGCAGTACCTGGGCGCGTTCACCGTCGGCGACCAACTGCTGTGGGGCGCCGCCGAGCCGCTGCGTCGCATGCTGCGGATCCTGCTGGAGCGCTGATTCCTCCAGCGTGACCGCATCCACCGCCGACGCGGCTTGCGCCGCTGCTACAGGGGGTTAGATCTCTGTAGCAGCGGCGCGAGCCGCGTCCGGATCCAACGCGTTCGTCCAGGATTACCGCATCCACCGCCGACGCGGCTTGCGCCGCTGCTACGGGGGGTTGGATCTCTGTAGCAGCGGCGCGAGCCGCGTCCGGGTCCAACGCGTTCGTCCAGGATTACCGCATCCACCGCCGACGCGGCTTGCGCCGCTGCTACAGGGGGTTGGATCTCTGTAGCAGCGGCGCGAGCCGCGTCCGGATCCAACGCGTTCTTTCAGGAATGCCGCACCCACCGCCGACGCGGCTTGCGCCGCTGCTACGGGGGTTGTGGTGGGGTGGTGTGCTTATTGGGCTGGGAAGGTTTCCAGCGCATGCTGCAGGCTGGCTTTCGACAATTCGCCGAGATGGCTGCCGAGCAGCTTTCCTTCGCTGCTGTAGAACAGCGTGGTCGGCAGCGCGACCGAACCCAGCGCGCGGCCCAGTTCGCCTTGGCTGTCGAATAGCACCTGAGTCAAATCCAGCCCCGTCGTCCCGGCGAAGCTCGCCACGATCTGCGCGGTTTCGCCATGGTTCACGAACAGAAAACGCACCTCGGGGTGAAGTTTCTGCATTTCCAGCAGCACAGGCATTTCTCGTCTGCAGGGTGGGCACCAGCTTGCCCAGAGGTTGATTACCATAGGTTTGCCATCGTAGCTGCGCAGCGCTACGGGTTGGCCTGTGGCGGTGTGCAAGGTGACCTCGGGCAACTGCGAGTGCCGCGCCTGCTGATACCCGTGGCTGCCGACGCTGGCGAGCGTCCAGAACAACAGGCCGCTGGCCAGGCTCCAGCCCAGCGTGCGGCGCATTGAAGGGCGCCGCCAGGCACACACCAACGCCACCAGAGCACTCACCAGCAAGCCCGGCCACAGCAGGAAACCGCCATCGCGGATGTCTGGAATCTGCCAGAGATCCTGCCGATACTGCGCCCAATAGCGCAGCACGAAAGCCCCGCGCGCGACCACCAGGCACAGCAGGAACAGGCGAAATATCAGCGCTTCTGGATTGCTGCCAAACCCCTTGCGCGCCAGCTGCCAGCCCACGAGGCTGGCCAAGCCCAGCGCCAGCAATATCAGCAGGTGATGCAGGGAAAGGGCGAAAGGCCCTACGGCAAGGCTCAACATGACAACAGATCCTGATGAAGTGATCCGACAAGTATGGCTGCATCAAGGTTAACCGATGGTTAACCAGCTCCAGACCATTGTCACTGTGTGCACTCGATATCTCCCTGTAGGAGCGGTCCGTGGCCGCGAAAGGGCGGCACGGTATATCAGACAGACCGCAGCGCCAGCTTCGCGGCCGATGGCCGCTCCTACAGGGGGGCGCTGTTCAGCGCATTGTAGGAGCGGTCCGTGGCCGCGAAGGGCCAGTGCAGTTCGCACAGATGCACCGCGGTGCGTTTTTCGCGGCCAATGACCGCTCCTACCCTGTATCAGGGGCATAATGTTGTGTTAATCACGGCCCGTCACTGTGCGGCCTTTATTCTTCGAGCGCTGTCATGCACGTATTGCTTTGCGAAGACGACGACCTGATCGCCAGCGGCATCGTCGCCGGGCTCAATGCCCAGGGGCTGAACGTCGACCGGGTGGCCACCGCCTCGGCCGCGCAGGCCATGCTGCAGGCAGCCAGCTTCGATGTGCTGGTGCTGGATCTGGGTCTGCCCGACGAAGACGGTATCAAACTGCTCCACCGCCTGCGCCAGCGTGGGGTGGCTCTGCCGGTGCTGGTATTGACCGCCCGCGACAGCGTCAGCGACCGGGTCGCCGGGTTGCAGGCAGGCGCCGACGACTACCTGCTCAAACCCTTCGACCTGCGCGAACTGTGCGCGCGGCTGCACACCCTGCAGCGCCGCGTGGCTGGCCGCACCTTGAACATGATCGAACATGGCCCGCTGCAGCATGATCCCAGCACCCGGCAGACCTGGCTGGCCGGCCAGGCCATCGACCTGTCCCGCCGCGAACAGGCGCTGCTGTACGCCCTGCTGCAGAACCGCGGCCGCGTCCTCTCCGGCGAACAGCTCAAGGACAGCGTCTACGGCTTCAGTGACGAAGTGGAAAGCAATGCATTGAACGTGCACATTCACCACCTGCGCCGAAAGCTGGGTAACGGCATCGTCGAAACCGTCCGCGGGCTGGGCTACCGCCTGGGCCCGGCCCACACCGAACCAAAAGAGGCCCCATGAGCCTGCGTCTGCGTTTGAGCCTGATCCTCGGCGCGGCCTTCGTGGTCATCTGGGCACTCGCCGCCACCTGGATGTTCCGCGATCTGCGCAGCCAGATGATGTTCTCTCTGGACCAGCGTCTGGTGGCCTCGGCACGCATGGTCGCCGGCATGGTAGACCGTTTGCCGCAACCGCTTGCGGCACAGGGCGAAGGCACCCGCTTCAGTGCCGACCAATGGAGCATTCCTGATGGCATCGCCTGCCAGATCAGCTCGTTGCGCGGCGAAATCCTTGCCCGCAGCCACAGCAATGCCGACCAGGTGCTGGACGATCAGCGCACCGGTTTTCACGATCAGGCCATCGATGGCGAGCACTGGCGCAGTTTTACCCTGGCCCGTGACGATGTGCGAATCACCACCGCCGACCGCGAACTGGAACGCGAAGCCTTGAACCGTTCGGTCATGCTGGCTGCCTCCGCGCCGGTGCTCATGGCCCTGCTCGGCAGCATCGCGATGCTCTGGCTGGGTATCGGCAAGGGCCTGGCGCCTCTCAACCGGATGTGCGAGGCGCTGCGCAAGCGCGATGTCGATGCCCTCGACCCGCTGGTGCTGAAGTCGCTGCCCAGCGAACTGCAGCCGTTGCTGGACACCCAGAACCAGCTGTTTCTGCGCATCGGTCGCACCCTCGAGCGCGAGCGACAACTGACAGGCGATGCGGCGCATGAGTTGCGCAGCCCGCTGACCGCGATCAAGACCCACTTGCAGGTGGCCCGCATGACCACCGGCCTTGCCCATGAGCAGGCTCTGGCGCACGCCGAGGAAGGCGCCGACCGGCTGCAGCGCACGCTCGAGCAGTTGCTGCTGCTGGCGCGAGTCGAGGGCAGTCTGTCGTTCGACGATGGCGCACCGTGCAGTGCCGAACATGTGGCGCGCCTGGCCATCGGCGATGCCAGTCAGACGGATCGTTGGCGGGTCGAGTTGCACATGCCGCCGCAGTTGCCGTCGATTGCGTTGGGCATGCCGTCGACCCTCGCGGTACAGGCGCTGCGCAACCTGATCGACAACGCCCTGCGGCACAGCCCCGACCGGGCGCCGGTGTGGCTGACGCTGGCCACCGAGCCTGGCTGGGTCTGCTTCACGGTGCGCGACTTCGGCCCTGGCATCGGTGCCGAAGACCTGCAACACCTTACCCAGCGTTTCTGGCGCAGCCGCGCCAGTGCCGGTTGCGGGCTGGGCCTGGCGATCGTTCAGGCCATCGCCCAGCGTTGCGGATGTAGCCTGGACTTCGACAGTGGCGAAGACGGCCTGCGCGCCATCTTCAGGATTCCGGTCCGGCCGGTGTGAGCGGCAGTGGCTCAGCGCGCCGAGAGCGCACTGGCCAGTTGCTGCGGGTCATTGAAGGTCTTGATGTCCACCACTACGCCATCCTTGAGTTCCAGCCACTGCACGGTTTCCCGATCACCGTTGTAGCGCGGCGCCACCCGGCCTTCTTCGTCCAGCAGGATGCGGTAGTTGAGTTTCTTCATGCCCGGGATGGCGATCCACTTGGCCACCGAAGGCATGTGCTCGATATCCGCGATGTAGGCCGCATGCCGTGATTCGAGAAAGTCCTTGGGCCGCTTCTCCATGGCAGTCCCCATCAACTGGGCGGCGTCCATGCTGCGTGCGACGATGATCAACTGGGTCTGGTCGCTGAGCGAGTAGGGTTGTTCGAATTGGTCGAGCAGGGTCCAGGGGCCCAGGCGTTCACCGATCTCCGTGGCCTGGGCAGTAAGGGACAGGAAGCTGAGAAGTAATGCGCAGCAGTATTTCATTGCGGCAAGGTCCTGGGACAGTGGGGTTTACATTAGAGCGGATCGGCCACGTGGGTACAAAGGTTTAGCGGCACCGTGGGCGACTTTTTCCGTGCTGGTCGATCGGGCAAGGTGTTGCCTGCTCGCCGCGCCGTGGCACAATTGCGCATGTCCAGACCCCAATGCCCGCGCTGCCATCGCCCCCTTGCACAGTGCCTGTGCGCCCTGATCCCGAACCTGCCCAGCCATACGCGGGTGCTGATCCTGCAGCACCCCAGCGAGGTCGATCACGCCCTCAACACCGCGCGCCTGGCTGCGTTGGGCCTGCAGCAGTGCGAAATCAGAGTCGGCGAAATCTTCGAAGACCTGCCCCAGTGGCTGGCCCAGCCGGGATATCAGCCCTGCCTGCTGTTTCCCGGGGAACACAGCGAAGCATTGAGCGCCTACGAGCCCGCCGCCCAGCCCAGGCTACTGGTGGTACCGGATGGTACCTGGCGCAAGGCACGCAAACTGCTGCACCTCAATCCACCACTGGCCGCCTTGCCCAGGGTTCAGTTGGCAACCGCCGAGCCTTCGCGCTATCGCTTGCGCAAGGCACCCGGCCCCGGCGCATTATCGACCCTCGAAGCCATCACCCAGGCGCTGGAAGTACTCGAATCACCGGCATCCTTTCAGGCTTTGCTCAAGCCCTTCGACGCGCTCATCGAAGGTCAGATCGCTGCCATGGGCGAAGAGGTCTATCGGCGCAACCATCAGCGCCATTGATGGATCGGCCAGCCGGCCTGTTCGGCATGCTCGCGCAGCACCGGGTCGGGGTTGACCGCATGAGGCGACGGTACTTCCAGCAACAGCGGCAGGTCGTTGCGTGAGTCCGAATAGAAGCTTGCGCCTTGCAGGGTTTCACCCTCGTCGTGCATCCATTCGCGCAGGCGCTTGATCTTGCCCTCGCGGTAGGTCAGTACGCCCACCGTATTGCCACTGTAGGTGCCGTGCTTGAGCTCGAGCTCGATGGCCAGCACATCGTCGACGCCCAGCCGCGCCGCGATGGGCCCGACCAGGTGAATGCCCGAGGCGGAAATGATCAGGATGCGGTCACCGGCCGCGCGGTGGGCGGCGATGGTGCGGGTGGCGTCGCTGAAAATGATCGGCTCGATGAAATCTTCCACCCACGGCTCGACCAGGTGTTCGACCTCTTCCGGCGTGCGCCCGAGCATCGGCTCCAGGCTGAACGCCATGTAGTCTTCCATGGCCAGCCGACCGTCGTTGTAGGCCTGCATCAGCTCGTGGTCGCGGCGCATGAAGGACTCGGGATCGACCCAGCCGAGGCGACCCATCTGTTCGCTCCAGAGCGAAGCACAGTCGCCGTGGATCAGGGTTTCGTCGAGATCGAAAATCGCCAGAGCCATGTGGAACCTCCCGTGGAAAGACGCTCAGGCTACCTCACAAAGTGCGTCGGGCCCAATCGTCAGGGACACCCTTTGGCCGTCGGGCAGCAGGTCGGCGGCGGTACGGTTGAGCACGTCCACCAGCAACTGCACGCCGTGGGCCTGCACCCGGTAGCGGATTACGTTGCCCAGCAGGCTATGGCTGCGGATCTCGCCGTCCAGGGCACCGTCAATCCCCAGTTCGATGGCTTCCGGGCGAATCGCCACGCGGGTGTGGATCGGCCGCTGCAGCAGGGCGCTGGCCTGGGCGGCATCGAGCAGGTTGTAGTTGCCGATGAAACCGGCAGCGAACGCATCGACCGGCGCCGTGTACAGACTTTGCGCATCGCCGCTCTGGACGATACGACCCTTGTTCATCAGGAAGATGCGGTCGCTCATGGTCAACGCCTCTTCCTGGTCGTGGGTGACGAAAATCGTGGTCAGGCCCAGTTCCCGCTGGATCTGCCGGATCTGCTCGCGCAGATGCTTGCGGATACGTGCATCCAGGGCCGACAGGGGCTCGTCGAGCAGCAACAGGCGCGGGCGGGTGACCAGCGAGCGGGCCAGGGCGACCCGTTGGCACTGGCCGCCGGACAACTGATGGGGATAGCGCCCGGCAAACTCACCCAGCTCCACCAGCGCCAGTACCTCGGCCACGCGGCGTGTGCTTTCGGCGCCCTTGACCTTTTGCATGCGCAAGCCGAACGCGACGTTCTGTTCCACGTTCATGTTGGGAAACAGGGCATAGCTCTGGAAGACCATGCCGATATCGCGCTTCTGCGGGCCAAGCGGAGCAAGGTTTTGGCCATCGAGCAGGATTGTGCCGGCATTGATCGGGGTCAGCCCGGCAATGGCGCGCAACAGGGTCGACTTGCCGCAGCCGGAGGGCCCGAGCAGGGTGATGAATTCGCCTCGCTCGACGGTGAAGCTGATATCGCTGAATACTTCGGTAGTGCCGTAGCGCTTATCCA
Organism: Pseudomonas sp. CFBP 13727; assembly: GCF_014841915.1. NCBI lineage: Bacteria > Pseudomonadati > Pseudomonadota > Gammaproteobacteria > Pseudomonadales > Pseudomonadaceae > Pseudomonas > Pseudomonas sp. CFBP 13727. The sequence goes on along the minus strand of NZ_JACYUT010000001.1, from coordinate 1,073,669 downwards.
GTCTTTCGACGCTGACGAAGCTCATATCAGTCTTTGTCCTTGTTCAAGCGATTGGCACCCCAGGTGAGCAGCAACACGAAAAGAAAATAGGAGATCACCAGCGCACTGTTGAAGTGGCCGCTGCTGTTGCGCATGTTGTTCAGGTAGACCTGCAGGGTTTCGTAGCGGGTGCCCACCAGCAGGTTGGCGAACACGAACTCGCCGAACAGGAACGAGAACGAGAGCAGCAGGGCGATCATCAGGCCCTTGCGCAGGTTGGGCAGCACCACCAGAACAGCCGCCTGGAACGTGCTGGCGCCCAACAGCTGCGCTGCGTCCATCAGGTCGCGCAGGTTGATCGCCTGCAGGTTGTTGGTGATGGCGCGGTACATGAACGGCAGGGCCACGGTGAAATAGCAGCCGATCAGGATCCAGGGTGTGCCGACCATGGCCAGCGGTCCCGAGCCGTACAGGTTCAACAGGCCCACCGAGGACACTACCGGGGGCACGGCAAAGGGCAGCAGGATGAGAATGTTCATCAGCGCATCCAGCCGCGGAAAGTGGTAGTGCACCACGAACAGCAGCGGCAGGATCACCAGCACCGACAGCACCAGCGCACCGACGCAGACCACCAGCGACTGGCCAAAGGCCTGGAGGAATCGCGGGTCGCCCCACAGCTGCAGGTACCACTTGAAGGTCAGCCCGCTGGGCAGGATCGATGCCGACCAGCTGGTGGCGACCGAGTACAGCAGGGTACCGGCCAACGGCAGCAGCAGAATCAGGAACAGCAGCCAGACCACGGCCCGGTGGTAGAGGCCGGGTGCGTCGAGTTCAGCGCGCGACATGGTAGCTCCTGCGCAACAGCCATTGATGGACAAGGGTGACCAGGGTCATCAGCCCCACCAAAATCATGGCCAGGGCGCTGGCCAGGTTGGGGTCCAGACTGATGTCGCCGGCCACCATGGCGGCGATGCGGATCGGCAGCACGTTGAAATTGCCGGTGGTCAGCGCGTACACCGTGGCGTAGGCACCCAGGGCATTGGCCAGCAGGATGACGAAGGTGCCCAGCAGCGCCGGGGTCAGCACCGGCAGGCCGATGTGGCGCCAGTAGGCCCAGCCGCTGGCCCCGAGCAGGGCGGCGGACTCGCGCCAGTCTTCGCGCAACGCGTCGAAAGCGGGGTAGAGCAGCAGTACGCCCAGCGGGATCTGGAAATAGGTGTAGGTGATGATCAGGCCGGTCTTGGAGTACAGGTTGAAATCGTCGATCAGGCCGCTTTGCTTGAGCATCATGGTAATCGCGCCATTGAAACCCAGCAGGATGATGAAGGCGAACGCCAGCGGTACGCCGGAAAAGTTGCTGGTCATGTTGGCGAAGGCGCTGACGAAATCCCGTAGCCGCGAGTCGACCCGGCGCAGTGAACTGGCGCCGATGACGGCGATGACGATGCCGAACAGGCTCGACCAGAAGCTGATTTCCAGGCTGAACTGGATGGCCTGGCGATAGAACCGCGAGCCGAAGGCCTTGCTGAAGTTGTCCAGGCTCCAACCGGCGTCGGTCTGCACGCTGTGGATCGCCACCCAGGCCAGTGGAGCGATCTGGAAGACGAAAAAGAACAGGGCGAAGGGCACCAGCAGTAGCAGGGCCAGGGTTCTGCCGCGGGTGGGGGTGGTCACTGTTGCATGGCTCCGGGGTGTCAGGGATGTCGGCGTTGGCGGCTTCGCGGCCGCTGACCGCTCCTACAGATGTTGCGGGGTATCGGAGGTGATCGGTGTTGGCCTCTTCGCGGGCAGAGCCCCGCTCCCACAGGGATCGACGCTCCTGCTCATGTGGGAGCGGGCTCTGCCCGCGAAGAGGCCCTACCTGATGCACCGCGATCACTGCATTTCGAAGATCACCTGTTCCTGCCACTGCTGTGGCAGGGCCTTGGAGCTTGCCTCCCAGACGTCCGGATTCTTGATCGGTGTGACATGGCGATACTGCTCGGCCGGCAGCAGCTTGGCCGCGACATCATCCGGCAGCTTGATGTGGTCAGCACGGATCGGCCGGGCGTAGCCGCGCGCCAGGTTGATCTGCCCGGCATCGCTGAGGATGTACTCGCGGGCCAGCTTCGCGGCATTCGGGTGCTTGGCGTACTTGTTGATGATGGTGGTGTAGCCGGAAATCACCGACCCGTCGGAAGGGATCAGCACATCGAAGCGTTTCGGATCGATCTGGTCGCGATAGCTCAGGCCATTGAAGTCCCAGACCACACCCACTTCGATCTCGCCTTTTTCCAGGGTCTGGATGGTCGGGTTGGCCAGGGACAAGCGTTTCTGCTTGGCCAGTTCGGTGAACAGTTGCAGGCCCGGCGCCAGGTTGCTTTCATCGCCCTTGAACGCGATTGCCGCCGCCAGCACGCCATTGGCTGCCTGGGCCGCGGTGCTGACATCACCGATGGCCACCTTGTACTTGCCGTTCTTCAGGTCTGCCCAGCTTTTCGGGGCATCTTCGGGTTTGACCAGTTGCTTGTTGACGATGAACGCGATGGTGCCGGTGTACGCCAGCATCCAGTGGCCATCGGCATCCTTGGCCCAATCGGGGATCTGCGCCCAGGTGGAAGGCTTGTAGGCCTGGGTCACGCCCTGTTTCGTGGCGATGGGGCCAAATGCTGCACCGACATCGCCGATATCGGCACTGGCGTTGTCTTTCTCGGCAGCGAACTTAGCCACCTCTTGCGCCGAGCTCATGTCGGTGTCCATGTGCTTGAGGCCGTACTTGCTGGCCAGGTCGTCCCAGGTGCCCTTCCAGTTGGCCCAGGCGTCGGGCATGCCGACGCTGTTGACCATGCCTTCGGTCTTGGCCGCGGCTTCAAGGGTTTGCAGATCGGTATCTGCGGCCGAAGCCAGATTGCACAACGCGATGCTCGAACCTAACAGTGTGGCCAGGAAAAGCTTTTTCATCCGGTGCTCCTATGGGCGCCTATCGAAACGAGGGGACTGTCGACGACTGGATTGATCTGGATTCAGCAATACCCGAGCCAACGTAGGTGACGCTCATGACATTTTGACGTCGAGCACGTCGGCCACAGGCATGCCCAGGGCAGTCGTGCCCTTGGAGGCTAAGCGTAGACGAGATTTGCCGCTTCGATCGGTGCTAAGGAAAGGCAGTTGCAAGCGGACATGTACACAAGGGTATGCACGGACAGGCGGCCGCAGGAAAGCAGGAGAGCAGGAGAGCAGGGTAGCAGGACCGCGAGCCGGGCCCTGCAACCAAACGGATGCATCAGTGCATCAGTGGTTCACGGTAAAGGCGAGCATCGCCGAGAGTTGGCACATCGGTCGACCGCTTTCGGCATGCCACTGATTGAATGCCGCCTGGACCGCCGCCTGATCGCGTTTGGAACTGGGTACCTTGTCGACGATCTCCTGGGCGCTCAGTGCCGCTACCACGTCCCAACTGGGAATGAAGGTGTCCTTGCCCACCATGCGCAGGAAGCGTGGCGCCGACAACCCGCCCATCTGGTTGCCATGCTTGGCGATGTACTGCCATAGCCCGGTGATGTCCTCTACCGGCCAATCGGCGATGAAGTCACCGAAACTGCCGTGTTCCATGGCCACGTCGAGAATCATCTGGGCGTTGCGCGGCACGCTCTTGAGCTTGCCGAAATGGCGGATGATGCGCGTGTCCTGCATCAGCCGTTCCAGGCGCTCGGCGCCCATCAGCACGATTTTCTCCGGATCGAAGCCGAAGAACACCTCTTCGAAGGCAGGCCATTTCGAGTCGACCAGGCTGTGCTTCAAGCCTGCGCGGAAGACCCTCAGGGCCATGGTGGACAGGTAGCGGTCGGCGCTGATCTTGCGCAGCTGCGCCGCCGACTTGGCCGTCGGCAAACGCGCTTCCAGCGCTTTCTGCGAGCCGAAGCGATTCAGGCAGTACTCGTTCAGCCACTTGTAGTCATGCATGGAACCGGTGTCCTCAACTGCTGGATGAATGCACGGGCAGGTCGCCTTCGCGCAGCCAGACCTCGTCGATGCGGTGGTCCGGTGCCTTGTGCAGAATCATCTGCGCCCGATCGCGGGTCACCAGGATGTTTTCCGTGAGGTTCTTCAGGTTGACCTCTTCCCACAAATAGTCGGCGCGCGCCTGTGCAGCGTCGCCCGATAGAGTGGTCAGGCTCATGAAGCGTTCCATGTACCAGTGACGAATGTCCGCAGTAGGCGCATCCAGGTAGATGGAAAAGTCGTGGGCGTGGTCCAGCTGCAGGATGTTCAGGCCTTCCAGAATGAGAATGTCGGGCTGGTCGATCAGGTGGAAGTGCGTATCGATGTCCTTGAGCACCTGGGAATAGACCGGCACCTGCAAACCGCGCGCACCTTGCCTGAGGTCATGCAGAAACGCCTTCAAGTCGTCGGTGCGATAGCTTTCCGGGAAGCCCTTGCGTGGCATCAGCTGGCGCTGTTCCAGAATCCGGTTGGGATACAGAAAACCATCGGTGCTGACCACCTCGACCCGCGGTGCTTGCGGCCAGCGCTCGAACCGCTCCTTGAGCAGCGTGGACAGGGTGCTCTTGCCCACGGCGACGCTGCCGGCGATGGCCACCACGAAGGTGTGCCGATGGCCTTGATAATGCTTGCGGATGTGTTCGCTGATCCAGGCCAGCGGCGACTCGTCGCCGAGGGCCGTGGCGGGGTACTTGGTGTAGGTGTGGATACTCAAGCGTGACCCGCCATCGTGCGATTCAACCTGCGATTCAACCCGAGATTCAACTTAGCCACGCGGTGTGCTCAACAGTTGTGCGGTCTGGCCCAGACGCTTGCCCAGCGCCCGGCAAAGGGTCTTTTCGTGCTCGTCGAGCAGGCGCTTGCCGTCGGCACCGGCGTGGTGGCTGGCGCCATACGGGGTGCCGCCGCCCTGGGTTTCCACCAGTGCCGACTCGCTATAGGGCAGCCCGGTGACGAGCATGCCGTGGTGCAGCAAGGGCAGCAGCATGGACAGCAGGGTGGTTTCCTGGCCGCCGTGCAGGCTCGCGGTGGAAGTGAATACCCCGGCCGGCTTGCCGACCAGATCGCCACTGAGCCACAGGCTGCTGGTACCGTCGAGGAAGTACTTGAGCGGCGCGGCCATGTTGCCGAAGCGCGTCGGGCTGCCCAAGGCCAGGCCGGCGCAGTTCTTCAGGTCGTCGAGGCTGGCGTATACCGCGCCTTGCTCGGGAATTGACGGTGCGACGGCCTCGCACTCGGTGGAGATCGCCGGCACGCAGCGCAGACGTGCCTCAAGACCGCTGGCCTCGACGCCGCGGGCGATCTGTCGGGCCATCTCGGCGGTCGCGCCGTGGCGGCTGTAATAGAGCACCAGGATGTAAGGTGTGTTCACGCAAGAATCTCCAGGACGTTTTCCGGTGGCCGGCCAATCACCGCGCGCTCACCGTTGACCAGAATCGGACGCTCGATGAGTTTCGGGTGGCTGGCCATGGCTTGCACCAGTTGTTCTTCGCCCAGCGTCGCGTCGGCCAGGTCCAGGGTCTTGTATTCCTCTTCGCCGGTGCGCAGCAAGGCTCGGGCGCTGACGCCCAGCTTGCCCAGCAGGGCGTGCAAGGTGGCCGCATCGGGAGGCGTTTCCAGATAGAGCACCACGACGGGCGCAAGCCCGCGGGCGTGCAGCAGCTCCAGCGCCGCGCGTGATTTGGAGCAGCGCGGATTGTGGTAAAGGGTCAGTTGGGTCATGGGAAAAGTCGCCTCCGGCATCCAGTGGCGGGTATTCTAACCACGTGGCGGTATTCGGTCGCCTTTTTCGCATGGCCTCAGGAATAAGGAAGGATAGACCCATGAACTGGCGTATCAAGACCCACATCGCGCCGCTGGCTGGCCTGTTGCTGGGCGCCCTGCTGCTGAGCGGTTGCGGCGGCGACTACGGGCCCGATCAGCATGGCACGCAGGTCGGCGCCAAGACGCTGGACAAGCAGTGGCTGGTGATCAACTACTGGGCCGTATGGTGCGGGCCGTGCCGCCGCGAGATCCCCGAACTCAATGCGCTGTCGCAGAGCCTGGAAGGGCAGGGCGTGCGCGTGCTCGGGGTGAATTTCGACAACCTGCAGGGCGCCGAATTGAGCGCCGCCGCGAAGACCCTGGGAATCGACTTCACGGTGCTGGCCCAGGATCCAGCACCGCGCTTCGAGCTGCCCCGCAGCCAGGCCTTGCCGGTCACCTATATCATCGACGCCCAAGGCAAGGTGCGCGACCAGTTGCTCGGTGAGCAGACCGCCGCCGGCATCAAGGCGCGCCTGACAGCCCTGCAGCGCGGCGAAAGCTGAGAAGCCGCAGGTAGGGGGTTTGCCTGATGTTGCACTCCGGCTCTAAGGGGCTGGCTGACTCATACGCGGCTTCGCACAGCTGATGGATGCTGCCTGCGTGCGTTGAGCCCAGGCATGCGGGTGCTAGTATTCACAGATGCCGCCGCGAGGGGGAAATCGATCACGAAGATCGAGTCCGTCCATGGATGTAATGACCGGATTAAGGATGATTATTTTGAAGGATCGAAGCATAGAAGTTACTTATGAGAAAATGTATGCCTATGAAGAGGAGATAAAGAACAGTATTTCCATCAAGACCCAATTGATATTCACTGCCATCTTCGCGCTCTTGTCCGTATCTGCGTATTTGGCTAGATTTCTGGACTTCACTGAACGTCATGGTATTGCTTATGTGATCGCTTCTTTGATTCTATTGGTGATTGTCATTATTTCGGTTTCTGTTTATTTCAACTGCAGGGCATTCAGTGGGTCTGAGTTCAATCGAATGCCATATGCCGCTGAGGTAAAGAAATACCATGACGACCAACTAAACTATAACAGTGAGGTCAAGAAATATAATTTCCAGGTCAGCCATGCCGAACAACTTGATCTCGTAGACCCCATACATGAAACCGAGTCTTATATTTCCCAAACCTACGTGCGGTGCGCAACTCATAACGCATTGGTCAACGAGCAACGTTCAAGATGGGTCTTCAAATCGGTTGCAGCCTTCCTGATCGCGTGCATACCTCTCGTGTTGGCAAGCGTCCTGTTCGTTGTCTTTGATATGGATACATCGTCTCCGAGAAAAAACCTGTCTATCAGGGACAGCTATGTAGGAGATGAGATCTCGTCGTTAAAGAATCAGCTCCTTGCTGGTCCTGGACGTAATCAGATAGCAGATTTGGAAAAAAGGACTATAATTCTGGAAAATGCTTTGCTTGCAATGAGGTCGAGAACATTGAGTGACTCTGAAAAAGCCACTGCTGAACAGCAGTCAAAGCCTCCAGCTCCAGTCAAACCTGCAGCCCCCCCTCGTCGAATGACATTGGATGAGGCGCCACCAGGAGAAAGAAAATGAAACCCGACAACGAGAAATCCAAGCCGAATGGCTATATCAAGCCGATTCCGCCGAAGAAACCTTCTGTCCCGGTAGTAAGGCGCGTGGTCAATGAAAAGGTGATCAACAGAAGCGAAATTGCTTTAGGTGGCTGAAGCGCTGATCAATGATCATTGATTGGCCGCAGACTCACTGCACCAGATAGATGATGCCTGGGTGCGCTCATGATCAACTGTAAGGCTTGGCGCCTTTTTTTACGTTGTCCATCTTGCTGAGTCGCTGAGCACCCACGGTGCATAGCGCGCCTCAACGGTGCGCCGCACCTGAAAATTCCTGACCCACTCAACCGCGCTGACCCTCGTTTAACGTGATCCGCTCGATCCGATGGGGTTGGCGCATGTATTGCAAGCACCCTCGCACACAATGCAATCGATGCCGATTGCCCCCACACGACAACGGTGCCGTGCTGCCCGCTCTGATGAGCGAAGGCAGCCGGCGCCGTTTTTGTTTTGTAGCCAGCAGCGAGGAACGCCGATGACCCGCACTTCTGTCCGTAGCGTGTGCCCGTACTGCGGGGTGGGCTGCGGTATCGTCATGACCGTCGAGAACGATCGGGTGGTCAAGGTCAGCGGTGACAAGCAGCATCCGGCCAACGCCGGGCGCCTGTGCACCAAGGGCAGCAGCTGTGCCCAGCCGCTGACTGATCCGGGCCGGATGCAGCATGCCTACGTGCGCCACGGGCGCGACCACGAGCCGGTGCAATCGAGCATGGACGCGGCCATTGCGGACGCCGGTGGCCGTTTGCGGCAGATCCTCGATGAACATGGCCCGGATGCAGTGGCTTTCTATGTTTCCGGGCAGATGTCGCTGGAAGCCCAGTACCTGGTCAACAAGCTTGCCAAGGGCTACGTTCGCACTCGGCACATCGAGTCCAACTCGCGGCTGTGCATGGCCAGTGCGGGGAGCGGCTACAAGCTGTCGTTGGGTGCCGATGGCCCGCCCGGTTCCTATGATGATTTCGATCACGCCGACGTGTTCCTGGTGATCGGCGCGAACATGGCCGACTGTCATCCAATTCTGTTCCTGCGCCTGCTGGACCGGCTCAAGGCGGGCGCCAGGCTGATCGTCGTCGACCCGCGACGTACTGCCACTGCCGACAAGGCCGACCTCTTTCTGCAGATCGAGCCGGGCACCGATCTGGCCTTGCTCAACGGCTTGCTGCACCTGTTGCATGCCGATGGCGCTACCGACCCTGCGTTCATCGCGGCACACACCGAAGGCTGGGAGGAATTGCCAGCGTTTCTGGCCGACTACACGCCGGCGCGGGTCGCCGAGATCACCGGCCTCGATGAAGGAGCGATCCGTCAGGCCGCGCAGTGGATCGGCGGCGCGGCGAACTGGATGAGTTGCTGGACCATGGGGCTGAACCAGAGTATCCAGGGCACCTGGAACACCAATGCGCTGTGCAACCTGCACTTGGCCACGGGCGCCATCTGCCGTCCGGGCAGTGGGCCGTTTTCCCTGACCGGCCAGCCCAATGCCATGGGCGGACGCGAAATGGGCTACATGGGGCCTGGTCTGCCCGGCCAGCGCTCATTGCTGGTGGACGCGGACCGGGCCCATGTCGAGCGGCTCTGGAACATCCCTTCCGGCAGCCTGCGCAAGGAAGGCAACGCCGGTACCATCGACCTGTTCCGGCGAATGGGCGAGGGCGCGATCAAGGCCTGCTGGATCATCTGCACCAACCCGGTGGCCAGTGTCGCCAACCGCCGGCAAGTGATCGAGGGCTTGCAGGCCGCCGAACTGGTGATCACCCAGGATGCGTTTCTCGATACCGAAACCAACCGCTACGCCGACGTCCTGCTGCCGGCTGCGCTGTGGGCCGAAGCGCAAGGAGTGATGATCAACTCCGAGCGCAACATGACCTTGATGCCCAAGGCCGTGAACGCACCGGGACAGGCCTTGGCCGACTGGCAGATCATCGCCCGGGTGGCCTGCGCCATGGGCTTCGCCGAAGGCTTCGACTACGCCAGCGCCGAGCAGGTCTATGAAGAGCTGCAACGGTTCGACAATCCGCAGAGCGGCTATGACATCCGTGGCGCAGGCTATGCGCAACTGCGCCAGCAGCCACGGCAATGGCCCGCTGCCCCTGGCCAAGACGATCCGCGCAGCCCGATTCGCTACCTGACCGACGCCGGGCCGCGTTTTCCGACCGCCAGCGGCCGCGGACGTTTCTTCGCCCGTCCGCATCTGCCGCCCGCCGACCTGCCCGACGGCCAGTTCGCGATGGTGCTCAATACCGGCCGTCTGCAGCACCAGTGGCATACCCTGACCAAGACCGGCAAGGTCGCTACGCTGAACAAGCTCGACCCTGGCCCGTTCATTGAAATCCACCCCGATGATGCCGAGCGCCTGAGCATCGGCGAGGCCGATCAAGTGCAGGTCCGCTCGCGGCGCGGCCAGGCGGTATTGCCGGCACGCATCAGCGACCGAGTGCGGCCAGGCAATTGCTTCGCGCCGTTTCACTGGAGCGATGTCTACGGCAGCGACCTGGCCATCAATGCGTTGACCAGCGACGCCAGCGATCCGCTGTCGCAACAGCCCGCGTTCAAATTCGCGGCCGTGGCCCTGCAACGGGTCGGCTCGCCGAAGATCACCCTGCACGACCTCGATCCAGCGCTGGCCGAGGCTGTTGCGCCGCTTGCCGGGCAAGGGGGGACCCTGGTGCTCTGGGCCTCGCAGACCGGCAACGCGCAGGCCATCGCCGAGCGCTGCGCGCAGACCTTGCGCGAACGCGGTGCCCTGGTACTGCTGCGCGGCATGGACGCGATCACCCCCGCCGACCTGTTGGCCGAGCGCGACGTATTGCTGGTGACCAGTACCTTCGGCGACGGCGACGCACCGGACAACGCCGTGGGCCTGTGGGCGCAGCTGCAGGCCGAGCGGATCGAGCGCTGCTCGGGCCTGCGCTACGCTGTGCTGGCTCTGGGCGATTCAAGTTATGGACAGTTCTGTGGCTTCGCCCGCAAGCTGGACGAACGCCTGCACCAACTGGGCGGGCAGCGCCTGCTTGCCCGTGTCGAGTGCGAACCCGACGATCAGGAACTCGCCGAGCAGTGGACGCAGGACGTCGGCCTTTTGCTTGCTGGCGCAGCAACGGGCAGCACGCCTGCGTTGGCGACCCAGGACCCGCCGCTGTACACCCGCAAGCGGCCATGGCTCGCGCGGGTCCTGCACAATCAAGTGCTCAATGCGGCAGGTACCGAGAAGGAAGTTCGCCATGTGGTGTTCGACCTCAAGGACAGCGGGCTGGTGTACGAGGCCGGCGATGCGCTTGGGGTGTGGCCGAGCAACTGCATGAGCCTGGTCGAGGAACTGCTGGCGTGCCTGGGCCTGGACAGCAGCGAGCGGGTGATGCTCAAGGGGCAGGGTGAACAGCCGCTGGCGGTGGCGTTGCACAAGCATCTGGACATTACCCGCATCACCCCGCAGTGGCTGGCGTTCATTGGCCAGCGCTGCGCCGACCCGCTGCTGGCCACGCTGCTCACGCCCGACCGCGCCGGTGAGCTCCAGCAATGGCTGTGGGGTCGGCAACTGATCGACCTGCTCGACGCCTTTCCCGTCACACTCACCACGCAGGAACTGCTTGGCCTGCTCAAGCCGCTGCAGCCGCGGCTGTATTCCATCAGCTCGAGTGCCCGCACCGACCCGCAGCAGGTGCACATCACCCTCTCGACGGTGCGCTATCACTGCAACGAGCGTGTGCGCAGCGGGGTGTGTTCGGGCTTTCTGGCGGATCGCTCGGCGGCGGCGCTGGTACCGATCTTCGTGCACAAGGCCACCGGGTTTCGCGTGCCCAGCCAACCCGAGACACCGATGATCATGGTCGGACCGGGTACCGGCATAGCGCCGTTTCGCGCCTTCCTCCACGAGCGGCAGGCGCTCGGCCACAGCGGACGCAATTGGCTGCTGTTCGGCGAGCAGCGCGAGCTCAGCGACTTCTACTACCGCGACGAGCTGCACGCCTGGTTGCGCAGCGGCCATCTGCATCGGCTCGATACAGCGTTCTCCAGGGATCAGGCGGAAAAGATCTACGTCCAGGACCGCTTGCGCCAGCAGGGTGCCCAGGTCTGGCAATGGTTGCAGCAAGGTGGCCATTTCTATGTCTGCGGGGATGCCAGCCGGATGGCCAAGGATGTCGATGCGGTGCTGCGGCAGGTAGTGGCCGAGCACGGCGGCATGAGCGAGGTACAGACCGAGGCTTATATGGCGCAGCTCAGTCGCGACAAGCGCTACGTGCGGGATGTGTACTGAAACGGTGCGTGGTGCACTGGGATGGGTCTTGTTGTCAGTGAGGGCTTCTTCGCGGCGAGCCCTCTGCCCGCGGAAAGGCCCTACCTGACACACACCAAACCACCCTGGCACGCAATCTGCTTTCACCTTGGCCAAGTCCCGGTGATCAACGACGATCACCCTACCGGACAACCTCAATCCGACCATCAGGCAAAGGCGCCTGGAGCATTCGCTCCAGGCGTTTTTTTTTGCCCGATGGTCAGGACACCGTGACCCGCTTGGAGATACCTATGAATGCGCTCGTGAACCTCAGGCCCCGGCAGAAGCTCATCGTTATCGGCAACGGCATGGTCGGTCATCATTGTGTCGAGCAGCTGATCGAGCGCAGCGCGGTCGATCGCTACGAGATCCATGTCTTCGGCGAAGAACGCCAGCGCGCCTACGATCGAGTGCACTTGTCCGAATACTTCGGCGGCTCGTGTGCCGAAACCCTGGCCTTGGGCGATGCCCAGCTGTATGGCCTGCACGGCGTCACCCTGCACCTGGGGCAGCCGGTACTCGAGATCGATCGCCAGGCCCGCGAAGTCGTCACCGCCACTGGGCGGCATGGCTACGATGTGCTGGTACTGGCCACCGGCTCGTTCCCCTTCGTGCCACCGATTCCAGGTTGCGAAGGCAACGCACGGCTGGTCTATCGCACCCTGGACGATCTGGACGCCATTCGTGCAGCCGCGTGCGGTGCGCGCCGTGGTGTGGTGGTCGGCGGCGGTCTGCTTGGCCTCGAAGCGGCGAATGCCTTGAAGTCGCTCGGGCTGGAAGCTCACGTGGTCGAATTCGCCTCGCGTCTGATGCCCGTGCAATTGGACGTCGACGGCGGCGCTGCCTTGCGTGCGCGCATCGAGGCATTGGGGGTGGGCGTGCACACCTCCCGTGCCACGCAGAACGTCGAGGCCGGCGAGACCCATCGCTACCGGATGAACTTCGACGGCGGCGAGTTCCTGGAAACCGACCTGATCGTATTCTCCGCCGGCATTCGTCCACAGGATGCGCTGGGCCGCGCCTGCGGCCTGGAGATCGCCGCCCGCGGCGGCATCGTCATCGACCCGCACTGCCGCAGCAGCGACCCGGCGGTGTATGCGATCGGCGAATGCGCTTCGTGGAACGGCAGCGTCTTCGGCCTGGTGGCCCCGGGCTACAGCATGGCCCGCAACGTCGCCTGTGAGCTGGCCGGGGAGGCGCCGGTCGCGTTCAGCGGCGCCGACATGTCGACCAAGCTCAAGCTGTTGGGCGTCGACGTCGGCTCCATCGGCGATGCCCATGCCACCACGCCGGGCGCCAAGAGCTACCGTTTCATCGACGAAGCCAACGCCAGCTACCGGCGCCTGGTGGTGGACGCCAGCGGCAAACACGTTCTGGGCGCTGTGCTGGTCGGCGACAACAGTTACTACGACACCCTGCTGCAATATGCTCAGAACGGCATCGCCCTGCCGGCCGATCCTTCGACGCTGATCCTGCCGTTGTCCGACGGTGCACCGACCCTGGGCGCCGATGCGTTGCCGGACACCGCCATGATCTGCTCTTGCCACAACGTCAGCAAAGGGGCGATCTGTTCTGCCATCGATGGAGGCTGTGGCGACCTGTCGGCGCTCAAGTCGCAGACCAAGGCCTGCACCGGTTGCGGCGGCTGCGCCGCGCTGCTCAAGCAAGTGTTCGAACATGAGCTGATTGCCCGCGGCGTCAGCGTCGACAAGAGCCTGTGCGAGCATTTCGCCTACACCCGCGCCGAGCTTTATGCCCTGGCCCGTGTCGAGGGCATCGCCAGCTTCGAGGACATGCTCGCCCGCCATGGCCGCGGCGCAGTAGGTTGCGACGTGTGCAAGCCCACTGTCGGCAACATCCTCGCCTCCTGCTGGAACCAGCCGATCATGGACCCCTCGCTGGTGCCGCTGCAGGACACCAACGACACGTTCATGGCCAACATGCAGAAGAATGGTACCTACTCGGTGGTGCCACGCATTCCGGGTGGTGAGATAACCCCGGACAAGCTGATCGCCATCGGTGTGGTGGCGAAGAAATACGACCTCTACACCAAGATCACCGGCGGCCAGCGCATCGACCTGTTCGGTGCCCAGTTGCACGAGTTGCCGGAGATCTGGAGCGAGCTGATCGAAGCCGGCTTCGAGACCGGTCATGCCTACGGCAAGTCGACCCGTACCGTGAAATCCTGTGTGGGCAGCACGTGGTGCCGCTACGGCGTGCAGGACAGCGTGGCCATGGCCTTGCGCATCGAGGATCGCTACAAGGGCCTGCGCTCGCCGCACAAGCTCAAGTTCGCCGTCTCCGGCTGCACCCGCGAATGTGCCGAGGCGCAGAGCAAGGATATCGGCGTGATTGCCACCGAGAAGGGCTGGAACCTCTACGTGTGCGGCAACGGCGGCATGCGTCCGCGGCACGCCGAACTGTTCGCCACCGATCTAGACGATGAACAGCTGATTCGCTACATCGACCGCGTCCTCATGTTCTACATCCGTACCGCCGACAAGCTGCAGCGCACCTCGGTTTGGCGCGAAAGCCTGGAGGGCGGGCTGGAATTCCTCAAGCAGGTCGTGCTGGAGGACAGCCTGGCCCTGGGCGCCGAACTCGAAGCGCAGATGCAGCGGGTGGTCGATCACTATGAATGCGAATGGGCCAATGCCCTGAAGGATCCGGAAAAGCTCAAGCGCTTCCGCACCTTCGTCAACGACAAGCGTGCGGACCCGGGTGTGCAGTTCGTCAAGGAACGTGGCCAGCGTCGCCCGGCGCAGGTGGGCGATGTGGTCACGTTGATCCCGGTGATGGAGGAGGTGTTGTGATGCAGGCGGCCAAGGCGGTGCAAGCGATGGACTGGCAAGCAGTGTGCGATCGAGCGGACTTGATCTCCAATTCTGGTGTAGTGGTATGGCTGCACGGCGACCAGGTGGCAGTGTTCTATCTCCCCGACGCGGGCGAGGGCCGGGTGCTGCACGCCATCGACAACCACGACCCGCGCTCGGGCGCCAATGTGCTGGGGCGTGGCATCGTCGGGTATCTGCAGGGCGAGCTGGTGGTGGCTGCGCCGCTGTACAAGCAGCATTACTGTTTCAGCGACGGGCGCTGCCTGGAGGCGCCGGAGCAGGGCATCAGGGTGTGGCCGGTGCGCTTCAATGGTGATCGGGTGGAGATTGGCAGGGTCTAGGGTGGTCTTGCTGGCCTCTGCCCGCGAAGAGGCCCTGACTACCAAAGCAAACCCCATGGCCCAATGCTACGATTGGCGCCATGAACCTCGACAGCCGCATCAAATTCCGCCACCTGCTGTGCTTTCTCGAAATTGCCCGCCAGGGCAGCTTCGCCAAGGCTGCCGATGGCCTGTCCATCAGCCAGCCGGCGATTTCCAAGACGCTCAAGGAACTCGAAGACCTGTTGCAGACCCGTCTGTTCGACCGCGACAAGAGCGGCGTCGAACTGACCGCCGCCGGCGTGCGCTTCATGCGTTATGCCGGGCCCTGCGTGCAGGCCTTGCGCGACGGCGTCAGCAGCTTGCGCGGCGAGCCCCACGAAGCCCCCCAGGTGCGCATCGGCGTGCTGTCGACCGTGGAAAGCCAGCTGTTGCCCGAAGTACTCTGCCGCCTGCACGAACGCCACGCCGCCCTGGTGGTCAGCGTGGCGACCGGCCCCGGTGCCTACCTGCTGGCGCAACTGCACGTCGGCGAACTGGACCTGGTGATCGGCCGCATGACCGACAGCCCGCAGATCCAGGGTCTGTCGTTCGAACACCTGTACAGCGAATCCATGACGCTGGTGGTGCGCCCGGCGCATCCGCTGCTGCAGATGCGCCCGCTGAGCGCCGAACAGGTCGGCAGCTATCCCTGGGTGCTGCCGCTGGCCGGTACGACTATTCGCAAGCATGCCGACAGTTTGTTCGTGCAATGCGCCATCACGCCCTCGGCGCAACGTCTGGAAACGCTTTCACCGACCCTCAGTCGACGCTACGTCGCAAGCAGTGACGCCATCTGGGTGGCCCCGCGCGATGCGGTGCAGCGCGATATCGCCACCGGCCAGCTGTGCGAACTGGATCTGGGCGTGCACGAGCCGGGTGGTTCGGTGGGTATCTGCCGCAACGCCGCGCTGCCGCTGGCCTTGCCGGCTCAGTGGCTGTGCGAGGTGGTGCGTGAAGTGGCTGCGCACTACGGCCAGGCACCCAGCCCTGCGTGACACATGTTTCATCCAGCCGCTGCCGCACCACTTTCCTTTTGCTGGCCTGAACTTATCGTCTTTTTGCCTCTCTCATGCCGGTAGCCATTGGTCGTGGCCGCCTGATAAGCTCGCGGCCTCATTCGATTGCCCTTATGGCGCATGAACAAGGAAATAGCATGAAACAGCATCGGTTGGCGGCGGCAGTTGCCTTGGTCACCCTGGTCCTCGCAGGTTGCGATTCCCAGACCAGCGTCGAGCTCAAAACCCCGGCGCAGAAAGCTTCCTACGGTATCGGCCTGAACATGGGCAAGAGCCTGGCTCAGGAAGGCATGGACGATCTCGACTCCAAGGCCGTTGCCCTGGGTATCGAAGACGCCGTCGGCAAGAAAGAGCAGAAGATCAAGGACGACGACCTGGTCGCAGCCTTTGCCGATCTGCAGAAGCGCGCCGAAGAACGCATGACCAAGATGAACGCCGAGGCGCAGACCGCCGGCAAGAAGTTCCTCGAGGACAATGCCAAGAAAGACGGCGTGGTCACTACCGCCTCCGGCCTGCAGTACCAGGTCATCAAGAAGGCCGAAGGCGCCCAGCCCAAGCCGACCGATGTGGTTACCGTTCATTACGAAGGCAAGCTGATCGACGGCAAGGTCTTCGACAGCTCCATCGAGCGCGGCGCGCCGATCGATCTGCCGGTCAGCGGCGTGATCCCGGGCTGGGTCGAAGGCCTGCAACTGATGCACGTGGGCGAGAAGGTCAAGTTGTTCATTCCGGCTGATCTGGCCTACGGCGCGCAGAGCCCGAGCCCGACCATCCCAGCCAACTCGGTGCTGGTGTTCGACCTCGAGCTGATCGCCATCAAGGACGCAGCCAAGGCTGCCGCTGACGCTGAAGCTGCAACCGACGACGCTGAAGTCGAAGAAGCAGCACCCGCCAAGTAAGCTGCTTCGTTTCCCGGAACGCCCCGTCTCGACGGGGCGTTTTCGTTTGAACCGGGTCTGTGCCAATGGGTCTTAAAGGAAGCGGCAGTAACTGTTTTCAGAACGCTGCGTCAAGGATTTTCGTGGGTTTTTTGTGTGAGTAAAAAACGCCCGATTTGACCTCAGCCCTTGGAAACCGGGCAGGTCAGGCGCGAAAAGCGGCTCTGTTCACAAGGTTATCCACAAATACTGTGGATAACCTCAAACCATCATTCGGCATCGGAGGGCTCATGAAAGCACCTTGGAATTTCACTCGTTTCCTGCCCATTGCCGAACGTGTCCTGAGTCGAGGCCGTCTGCCGGCCCTGATCTTCGCCGTGGCACGCAAGGGCAAGGGCTACCGGTTGGGCGCTTTGAAAGAGGACGTGCAACTGCTGCAGGCCCTGTGCCTGGCGTACTGGCGCGGCGAGTACCGCAGCATCAGCCCCAAGGCACTGGTGTCCATCGTTGCCGGACTGGTCTATTTCGTCAGCCCCATCGATGCGATCCCCGACTTTTTGATCGGTGTCGGCATGCTCGATGACATTGCCGTGTTGGCCTGGGTGATGAAGACCCTGTCCGGGGAACTCGATGCGTTCCGTGCCTGGCGTCAGCGTCAGTCGCCGGAGAAACTGCGAGTGCTCGAACGCCTGCCAGCCTCGGAGAAGGATCTGGAACTGGAAAAGTCCCACCGCTGAAGCCGCCCCGCTGGCTTTGGCGCGCAGTTAACGCCCCGGAGTCGGCAATCCCCTGTTAACATTCCGCCATTACGCTCGCATCGTCCGATGTGCGCGCTCATCGGGCGGGAGGATGCAATGGGGGTTCAAGTGATCAGCCGCGACGGCCAGCCGGAGTATGCGGTCGTGCCATGGGACGAGTATCAGCGGTTGATTGCTGCAGCTGCGGTCAACCCGGTTGGCGCCTCTGCCGACGTCGCAGCCTCGCAGCCTGCTGCCGGCCCTGTCGGCGCTGCGCCGCTCGCCCCCCCGCCAGGCTTCGAGCGTCTGCGCGAACTGCGCGAGGCGCAGGGCCTGCCGCTTGAAAGCCTGGCGCGCGCCGTGGGCATCAGTCCCTCCTACCTGTCGATGATCGAAACCGGCGAGCGGGAGCCGGATGCCGCCATTCGCCGCAGCCTCGCCTGGGAGTTGGGGGTGCCGGGCTGGAGCACCCGCTCGTGAGCGTGCGCATCAGTCGGCAGCAATGGGACGGCCTGCTCGGCGAGCTGGACCACGCTCGCCGCCAGCGTCACCTGCTCACCTACCGCGCGCTGCTCGAACGCCTGGAATTGCCCACGCCCGCTATGCAGACACTGACGGCGGCACTCGAATACCTGGCCATGATCGACGCCCGCGCCGATCAGCCACTGCGCAGCTCTCTGGTGATCAGCCAGGGCGCCAGCCGCCTGCCGCGTACCGGTTTTTTCGAGTGTGCGGAAAAACTCGGACGTTTCTGCGGCCCGTCGGATGGCGTTGCCGCCGCCTCGTGGCATGCCTCGGAAGTGGCGCGGGTGTTCGAATACATCTACCCGCCCACTACGACGGCCTGAGTCGTCAGGCCGACTCGGCGAGCTGCGTGTCGATCACGTGCACACTGGACCCCTGGACCTCTTTGGCCAGGTGCTTGGCCTGCGAAGCCATTTCCGCCAGTTGACTGCCATCCATGAGGCTACAGGCCTCGGCCCGCAAATGAACCACGCCGATGGACAGCGACAGCAGGGCAAATCGTTGCTGCTCGCCGCGACGATCCGTGGCCAGAAAACAGCCTGCTTGCAGATGCTCGGGGCGATAGAAGCGCCGGCACTGGTGCTGGAAGTCTTCCTGTAACTGACTCAGGCGCCGGCACCAGTCGGCCGGACTGATGACCAGGATGAAATCGTCGCCACCGATGTGGCCGACGAAGTCTCGGCTCGGATCCACGCGCTCGCTCAGGCACTGGGCCAGGCACAGCAGCACCTCATCGCCACGTGCGTAGCCATAGATGTCGTTGAAGGGCTTGAAGTTGTCGATGTCCACATAGCAGATGATCGCCTCGCGGCCCTGTTCCAGCACACGGGTCAGGCACTGCTGGATCGGCACGTTGCCAGGCAACAGGGTCAAGGGGTTGGCATGCCTGGCCTGCTGGATTTTCAGCTCGGTGATCAGCTTGAGCACGTCGATGACCCGGCCCAGCCCCAGGTAGCACCCACCCTGGATGACGATGAAGTCTTCCTCGATGCGCTGCCGCGCACGCCCGGTGAGCAAACGGCTGACCTGTTGCAGCGATTGTTTGCAGTCCACTGCCAGAAAATCATTGCTCATCAATCGGCTGATCGGCTTGCGCGCGAACAGCTCGGTGGCGAATGGCTTGAGCAATGCATCGGACAGCGAGTGCCGATGAACGATGCCGCAGGGGCGCCGCTCGCCGTCGACGACGGCGAGGGTGTTCAGGTTGGCCTGCAGCCGGAAGGCTTCCAGGACCTGCTGAGTCGGCGTATCGCGATGCACCGCAGCCTGCTCGATGATCAACGGTGCGAGGTCGCTGCCGTTGTCGCCAAGCGGCGGATTGCCGTCCTCGAGCCGCGGGACCAGCCCACGTGCGTCCCGTGGCGGCTGTTCCTGAGGGCGGCAGAGCAGATAACCCTGGACCAGGTCGACACCCATTTCGATCAATACCAGCAACTCCTCGACCAGCTCGATGCCTTCGGCGATCACCTGGGCCCGGGAAGCCTTGGCGATCTGCAGAATGGAACCGACGAATTCGCGCTTGAGCGCATCCTGGTGAATGCCGTCGATGAAGTGTCGGTCGATCTTTACGTAGTCCGGACGCAACTCGGACCACAGGCGCAGGCTTGAATAGCCTGCACCCAGATCGTCCAGGGCAATCGAAAAGCCCATGGCGCGGTAGTGATGCAGGGCGTTGAACAGCAGTTGGAAATCGTCGGTAGGAGTCTGCTCGGTGAGTTCGATGACCACCTGGCTCGGGCTGATGCCGTAGCGCTGCAACAGCTGCAACGTGCGGCCGTCCTCGTGCAGCGGTTCGAGCAGCGACTCGGGCGAGACGTTGAGAAACAGCTTGCCGTCCAGGCGCTGTTCGCTGAAACGGCGGCAGGCGGTTTCCCGACACATCACTTCCAGCTCGTTGAGCCGACCGGCCTGGCGTGCCACCGCGAACAGATTGATGGGCGAATGCAACGGGCTGTTCGAAGGCCCCCGGCTCAATGCCTCGAAGCCCAGTATCTGCCGTTGCGACAGTGACACGATCGGCTGGAACAAGCAGTGCACACCGCTTTGGGCAAGAATGGTGTCCAGGGCGCTGAGCTGTTCTATGACGGTCATCGGTTCCTACCTTGCTGAATGTCGTGCTGGCCGGTCGCGCGAACGGGTCGAAAGCCGCGGGCCAGACGCAAAAAAAGACCCGCTGCAGGCGCAGCGGGTCCCTATTTCACGACAGCTTCATGTCGGTTTGATGACCGTCCTGTCACCTATCCGTCAATGCAGGGCCATGCTCCGGTCAATGCTTGGCCACCGACGTGTTGAGCTTGAGGTAGTCGAGCAGAATGCGCCCGGTTTCCGCGAGGTAGGCGTCATCTTCCGGCTTGGTCTTGTCCGGATCGGCACCCAAGGCATCCTCGTCTTCCTTCTTCAGCTCTTTCAGCGGTTCTTCGCCTTTGGCCTTGCGTCGGGTGTTCTCCAGGGCCAGTTGCTTGGCTTCGATATCGCTGTGCTGTGCGCGACGGTCGGCTTCGTTCAGGCTGACGGTCTTCTCTTTCATCAACTGCTCGGCCAGGGCCAGGCGATCGCGAATGTAGATGAATTCCGGATCCTTGACGGTGCGGGCGTCGTGGTCGGCGGTCAGCTTGGCCAGGTAGGGCTTGAACGGATCGCTGGCCGGCTTGATGGCCGGGCGGATGGTGTCCCAGGGCATGGCTTCGGGCAGGGCGCTTTCACCGATTTCCTTGGTGTCGATGATCGACGGGTAGGCGATGTCCGGCAGTACACCCTGGTGCTGGGTACTCTGCCCGGAGACGCGGTAGAACTTGGCCAGGGTCAGCTTGAGCTCGCCATGGTTGAGCGGCTGGATGGTCTGCACCGTGCCCTTGCCGAAGGTCTGGCCGCCGACGATCAACGCGCGGTGATAGTCCTGCATGGCGCCGGCGAAAATCTCCGAGGCCGAAGCGGACAGGCGATTCACCAGCAGCGCCAGCGGGCCCTTGTAGAACGCACCGGGGTTTTCATCTTCAAGTACGTCGACCCGGCCATCGGCGTTGCGCACCAGCACGGTCGGACCTTTCTCGATGAACAGGCTGGTCAGTTCGGTAGCTTCCTGCAGGGAGCCGCCGCCGTTGTTGCGCAGGTCGATGACCACGCCGTCGACTTTCTCTTTCTGCAATTCGGTGAGCAGCTTGCGTACATCGCGGGTGGTCGACTTGTAGTCCGGGTCACCGGCGCGGAATGCCTTGAAGTCCAGGTAGAACGCAGGGATCTCGATCACGCCCAGCTTGTAGTCGCGGCCGTTTTCCTTGAGGTTGAGGATCGACTTTTTCGCCGCCTGCTCTTCGAGCTTGACCGCTTCGCGGGTGATCGAAACGATCTTGCTGGTCTGGTCGTTGGGCGCATTGGTGTGCGGAATGACTTCCAGGCGCACGGTGGAGCCTTTCGGGCCGCGAATCAGCTTGACCACCTCATCCAGGCGCCAGCCGACCACGTCGACCATTTCCTTGTCGCCCTGGGCGACACCGATGATCTTGTCGGCAGGGGCGACCTGCTTGGTCTTGTCGGCCGGGCCCGCGGGTACCAGGCGGACGATCTTGACCTGGTCGTTGTCGCTTTGCAGGACCGCACCGATACCTTCGAGCGACAGGCTCATGTTGATGTCGAAGTTTTCCGCGTTGTCCGGAGACAGGTAGTTGGTGTGCGGATCGTAGGACTGGGCGAAGGTATTGATGTAGGCCTGGAAGATGTCCTCGGCGCGGGTCTGGTCCAGGCGCGCGAGCTGGTTCTTGTAGCGCTTGGACAAGGTGTCCTGGATCTGCGCTGCGTCCTTGCCGGCGATCTTCTGGCGCAGCACTTCATCTTTCACGCGCTTGCGCCACAAGTCGTCGAGTTCGGCCTCGTTTTTCAGCCAAGGGGCATCCTTGCGGTCTACCAGCAGGGTTTCCTTGGTGGTGAAGTCGAACTTGTCGACGCCCTTGTTCAGTTCGGCCAGGGCGAAGTCCAGGCGTGCCTTGACCCGGTCCAGATAGCGCTTGTAGATGACGAAACCGGGATCCAGGTTGCCGTTCTTCAGGAAGTCGTCGAACTGGGTCTTCCACTTGTCGAATTCGGCGATGTCGGCCGCAGTGAAATAACTGCGCGAGGGATCGAGCAGCTTGATGTAGCTGTCGTAGATGATGACCGAGCGCGCATCGTTGAGCGGCGGCTTGCTGTAATGATGACGCTTGAGCAGCTCGACGACATTGAGGCTGGCCACCACTTCGTCGCGATCCGGCTGAAGTTTGTCCCAGCTGTTGGCAGCGAAGGTATTGGCGGACATCGACAGGGTGCCGAGGCCGATACACAGCGCCAGGGCACTGCCGGGAATGAAATGCTTCATGCTGATTCGACGTGGGGGCAATTGATCACGCATATTAGGCCGTCTTTGAATTCGCCGGTTCCGTTGAAGCCGGACGCATAATGCGAAAAGCCCGACGCCAAGGCGTCGGGCTCAGTCATGACTCAACTATGGAGGCACCGTGAAGGCATTGCAAGGCGTGGAAGGACATGTGGAGTGGCTCGAACAACCGAGCCCGACGTGTGACGTAGGTCAAGTGAAGATTCGGGTAGCCGCGGCCGGCCTGAATCGGGCCGACCTGATGCAGCGCGCAGGCTTGTACCCGCCGCCGCCGGGTGCCAGCGATATCCTCGGCCTGGAATGTGCGGGCGTCATCAGCGAAGTCGGCGTGGGATCGTCCTGGCAGGTCGGCGACCGTGTCTGCACCTTGCTGGCTGGTGGCGGCATGGCCGAAGAAGTGGTGGTCGATGGCCGCCATGTGCTGCCTGTGCCCGAGGGGCTGAGCCTGCACGAAGCCGCGGGCATCGTCGAGGTCTACGCGACGGTGTGGCTGAACCTGTTCCAGCTGGCCGACCTGCAGCCGGGCGAGAAGGTCCTGCTGCATGCCGGTGCCAGTGGCATTGGCTCGGCGGCGATCCAGCTGTGCAAGGCGTTCGGCAACCCAACCTGGGTCAGCGTTGGTTCCGCCGAGCGCCTGGCCTATTGCGAAGCGCTGGGCGCCCAGGGCGGTGTGGTACGCGGCGACGGGCTTGAAGCGCTGAAGGACCTGGGGCCCTTCAATGTGATCCTCGACCCGGTCGGCGCCAACTACAGCGAGCTGAACCTGGACGTAGTGGCACTGGACGGGCGCTGGGTGATGATCGGCCTGATGGGCGGTCGCGAGGCGCAGTTCGACCTGGCCAAGGTGCTGGCCAAACGGGTGCGCCTGCAGGGTTCCACCTTGCGCAGTCGTGACGATCAGTTCAAGGCCGACCTGCTCAGTGACCTGGGCCAGCAGGTATGGCCATTGTTCACCGAAGGGCGTTTGAAGTCGCAGTTGGCCAAGACGTTTCCGATTGCCGACGCCGAAGCGGCGTTCGAAGCGCTGGCGAGCAATCAGATTTCCGGGAAGGTGGTGCTGGTGATCGACGAAACCCTGAGCTGAGCCCAGGGCTTTCGTCATGCGAACCCCGTGACCGGCTGCGAACGAGCGGTCACGGGGTTCGGCGTAGCGGCAATCAGCGCATGTCTGGCAGGCGCGCTTCGCTCTTCACTTCGCTCAGGGCAACGGCTTCGGCTGGCAGCACGACGCGGGTCTTGGCCAGCAGCTCACCCATGCTCGAGAGCACGCGGTACATCGAGTATTCCTCGGTGTAGCGCACTTCGGCGTAGCGGGTGTTGGCGGTGTACAGCTCGTTCTCGCTGTCGAGTACGTCGAGCAGGGTACGCTGGCCCAGGCCGAACTGGTCCTGGTAGGCCGCTCGCACGCGGGTGGTGGTCTCGGCGTATTCACGGGCGTACGGAATCTGCGTGCTGGCGTTTTTCATCGCGTTCCACGACAGCGCCATGTTCTCGTTCAACTGACGCAGGGCATTGTTGCGGATGTCCATGGCCTGGTTGATGCGATGTGCATCGCCCTGCAGACGAGCCTTGTCGCTGCCGCCACGGTACAGGTTGTAGCTCATGCTCACGCCGGCACGCCAATCGGTGTTGTTGTGGCCGCGCTCGCCCGAGAGGTTGTTGTTGGCACCGGTGGCCAGTTCAGCGTCGATCCGTGGGTAGAACGCCGACTTGGCGCCTGCGTACTGGCTTTCGGCAGCCTGTACGTCGGCCTGGGCCGATTTGAGGTACGGATTGTTTTCCATCATCGACTGCCGGGCGGCGTTCAGGTCGGCCGGCAGTTCGCCACGCATCGAAGGCAGCGGTTCCAGTTCGTCGGGCATGCGGCCCACGGCGCTGAAGAAGGCCGCTTCGGCATCGGCCAGGTTGACCTGAGCGGTGTTGTAGTTGTTCTCGGCGAGGGCGCGACGAGCACGCGACTGGTCGACGTCGGCGGTGCTGCCCACGCCGCGCTCGCTGCGCAGGCCGATCTGGTCGTTGACGCGCAGGTGCGCCTGCAGGTTGTTCTTGGCCAGGGTTACCAGTTCACGGTTGCGCAGTACGTCGAGGTAGACCTGAACGGCGCGCAGGGCGAGGTCCTGGGCGGTAGCCTGCACATAGTAGGCACGCGACGTGGCGGTCGAGCGGGTCCGGCTGACTTCGCTGGAGGCGCTGGAGCCGTCGAACAGCATCTGGCGCAGGCGCAACTCGGACTGGGTGTAGTTCAGCGTTTCCTTGTTGTGATTGCCGCGTGCGCGGGTGTTCAGGTTGTCCGAACGCTCGCGACCGTAGCCTGCAACGAAATCGACGCTGGGGCGGTAGGCACCCTGGGCAATCTTCGTGTCCTCATCCGCGGCAAGGCGACTGTTGATGTTGGATGCCAACTCAGGGTGGTTATCCACGGTGCTCTGGATCGCCTCGGTGAGCGACATGGCTTGCGCGTGCGAGCACGCCATGGCCAACAAAATCGCGCTGCAGATGGGGGTGAAAACGCGCATTCGGGTGCTTCTCCGTGATGTGTGAAGTCGTGCAGACGCCAGAATGTTGGCGAATAACTCGTTTAAAAGTCCGTTTCGGGTTTGTAACAAGCGCAACCGAGGCGCCGAAAGCAGCGCGTTCAACGGAATTTTCACATGATATAGAGCAAAAAACACTTATGCCATCATTCGTTTCGATGATGGCAAATAGATTTCACTGCTCCTGAGGCGCGCGGTGTGAGCGGGGTTCGGCGATAAAGAAGGCGCAACGCCAGCGTTTTCGGGGGTCGCGGGGCATAGGCGAGAGAAGACGGAAAATTGCAGTCGGTTAGTGACGGAAAATTGTCACAGTGAATATAGGGTGTATCACCGTTGATTCATTCCGAGAGATGAGATTAGTCAGTTGATTTCATTCGGTTTTTGTCGAGTATCGACCGTTCGTCGACATCATTGCCCAACGGATGCTGACCCTTTACGGCACTTGTCTTCAGACGAGCAATATAGACGGTCACTGCCATCGCGATGCCCACGAGCAGTACACCCAGCCACGGCCAGGGCACCAGCCAGCAGGACACCGCGATGCTGACCCACGTGGAACCAATGGCCAGCACCTTGGCTTTGCGCGGAATGCCTTCGCCGCCCAGGTAGGCCTTGAGCAAAGGGCCGAGTTGCGGATGGCCGAGGAGCCACGCATGGAAGCGCGGCGAGCTTCGCGCGAAGCACGCTGCGGCGAGGAGCAGAAAGGGGGTAGTGGGCATCACCGGCAGGAAGATGCCGATGACACCGAGTGCAACGCTGATGCAGCCGATGCCCAACAGCAGGTAACGCAGCCAGGCGGACCGAGCCGGCCGCATGGCGCAGGACTTAGTGATGACGGGGCTTGAGGATGGCCGGTTTCTCGTCCGGAGCGTTGCACAGCAGGTAGAGGGCGGTGAGCGCTTCGGGGATCTGCACGATCATGTCGTCCATGAGATTGGCATCGGCGGCAATGTCGGAAAACTCCGGCTGCTCGTCGAACAGGCCGGAACCGACCATGATCGGCAGGAGCATCTCGCTGACTTCGTCTTCGGCGGTCTCGAACCAGGCGGCCTCGCGCAGGAATACCCCTTCCATGAACCCGATGCACCAGCCGCGCAGGTCGGAATCATCCGGCTCGTCGCCCAGGTCGAGCTCGCAGGGCAGCTCGAACTCCTCGTCGCTGGCCAGCTGGCGCGCGATATGCGCCTTGAGCTGGATGAGGGTGCCTTCGATCTCTTCGCGCTGGGCATCGTCGCTGTAGTGCGGCGGCTCGGCGAACAAGGCGTCGATCCACTCGCGCTCGGGCACCTCTTCGGAACAGATGGAGAGGGCGGTCAGGTAGCCATGGGCGGCGACGTAGTCCAGCGCCTCGTCATGCAGCTCATCGGCGTCGAGGAAGGCTTGCAGGCGGGTCAGTTGCTCGGCGAAGGACATTAACAGGTTACCTTGGAAGACTATGCGGATACTGAATTCTAGGCCTTGTTAGGCCCTGTGCGCCACCCAAGGGGTGAAATGGCAGGATGGGCGGGTGCTGCGCCGCGGTGCTGGCACTGGGGTATACTGCCGCGGTCTTTCGCTCAGGCCCCGAGTTCACGGGGCGGTAACCCCCGCTTACGCAAAGGCGGATGCGGCAAAAGCGCTTTTCATCCAGCCTGTGCGGCCCGGGTGGTTTTACGATTTCTGGAGTGACCCATGCTCGAACAGGCTCAACGCGTTCTTAAGGACATCTTCGGCTATGACAGCTTCCGCGGTCGCCAGGGTGCCATTATCGAGCGTGTGGCCCGCGGTGGCGATGCCTTGGTATTGATGCCCACCGGCGGTGGCAAATCGCTGTGTTTTCAAGTCCCGGCCTTGCTGCGCGACGGCCTGGCAGTGGTGGTTTCGCCGCTGATCGCCTTGATGGACGACCAGGTCGCCACCCTCGAGGAACTGGGCGTGGCGGCAGCGGCGCTGAACTCCACGCTCAGCTCCGATGAGCAGCGCGAGTTGGCCGCGCGCATCCGCCGGGGCGAAATCAAGATGCTGTACCTGGCGCCGGAGCGCCTGGTGCAGCCGCGCATGCTGGATTTCCTCCGCGGCCTGGACATCGCCCTGTTCGCCATCGACGAGGCCCACTGCGTTTCCCAATGGGGGCATGACTTCCGTCCCGAATACCTGCAGCTGGGCCAGTTGGCCGAACAGTTTCCCCAGGTGCCGCGAATCGCCCTGACCGCCACTGCCGACAAGCGCACGCGCGAGGAGATCGTCACCCGTCTGCACCTGCAGGACGCCGAGCGATTCCTGTCCAGCTTCGACCGGCCCAACATCTTCTACCGCATCGTACCCAAGGAAAGCCCGCGCAAACAGTTGCTGGCGTTCCTCACCGAGCGGCGCAGCGATGCCGGTATCGTTTACTGCCTGTCGCGCAAGAAAGTCGACGAAGTCGCCGCGTTCCTGTGCGAAAACAACTTTCCGGCGTTGCCGTACCACGCCGGTCTGCCTGCTGCGACGCGGGCCGCCAACCAGAAGCGCTTCCTCAACGAGGAAGGCCTGATCATGGTGGCCACCATCGCCTTCGGCATGGGCATCGACAAGCCCAACGTGCGTTTCGTCGCGCACCTGGACCTGCCCAAGTCGCTGGAAGCCTACTACCAGGAAACCGGCCGCGCCGGCCGCGATGGTCTGCCGGCAGACGCCTGGATGGCCTACGGGCTGCAGGATGTGCTGATGCTCAAGCAGATGCTGCAGAATTCCGAAGGTGACGAGCGCCACAAGCGCCTTGAACAGCACAAGCTCGACGCCATGCTGGCGCTGTGCGAAGAAACCCGCTGCCGCCGTCAATCGCTGCTGGCCTATTTCGATGAAGAGATGCCCAACCCCTGCGGTCACTGCGACAACTGCGTCGACGGCGTGCAGACCTGGGATGCCACCGAGCCGGCGCGCCAGGCGCTGTCGGCCATCTACCGCACCGGGCAACGCTACGGCGTCGGCCATCTGGTGGACGTGCTGCTGGGCAAGGACACCGAAAAGGTGCGCAGTTTCGGCCACGACAAACTCGCAGTGTTCGGTGTCGGCAAGGGCCGCTCGGAAGGCGAGTGGCGGTCGCTGTATCGCCAGGTGGTCGCGCGCGGTCTGGCCGATATCGACCTGGAGGGCTACGGCGGCCTGCGTTTGAGCGACAGCTGCCGACCGCTGCTGCGCGGCGAGGTGACGCTTGCGCTGCGCAAGGAAATCAAGCCGCAGACCTCTGCCCGCGGCAGCGGCTCGGCAAGCCCCGCCAGCCAGTTGGTGCGCGACGAGGAACGTGAACAGTGGGAAGCACTGCGCACTCTGCGGCGCAACCTGGCGCAGGAACATGCGGTACCGCCCTACGTCATCTTCCCGGACTCGACCCTGCTCGAAATGCTCCGCAGCCAGCCGACCAGCATGGCCGATATGGGGCGGGTCAGTGGCGTCGGCGCTCGCAAGCTCGAGCGTTACGGTGAAGCGTTCCTGCAGGTACTGGCTGGGTCGGGCGGGGCAGAGGCGCCACGCGAGGTGGCCGATATCCGCCACGAGCTCATCAGCCTTGCCCGCGCAGGCATGACGCCGCTGCAGATCGCTGGCCAGTTACAGTGCAGTGAGAAGAATGTCTACAGCCTGCTGGCCGAAGCCATCGGCCAGCAGCAGCTGTCGCTGGAGCAGGCGCTGGATCTTCCCGAGGAACTGCTCAGTGAAATCCAGGACGCCTTTCTCGACGGCGAAGGGGAATTGCCCGGCGTCGCCGAGATTGCGGGGCAGTTCACCGGCCGTGTGCCCGAAGGCGTCCTGTATTGCATACGTGCGGCGTTGCAGTCCGAATTCGAGGTGTGAACGAGGCTGCCACTCGGCATGAGTCTTGCCTGTGGGCTAAGGTCATGATTAGCTGACTAATCATCAGCTCCGACCTTCACGCATGCGCTGCTTGTGCAAGGCTGTTTTTTCAAGAGAGATCTATGCCGTTAACTGATCAACATCGCTTCGGAATGCAGCTGGCGCACATGTCCCGTGGCTGGCGGGCCGAACTGGACCGTCGGCTGGCGGGCCTGGGATTGTCGCAGGCGCGCTGGCTGGTCCTGCTGCACCTGGCGCGGTTCGGCGAAGCGCCGACCCAGCGCGAGCTGGCGCAGAGCGTGGGCGTCGAGGGGCCGACCCTGGCACGCTTGCTGGACAGTCTCGAAGCCCAGGGCCTGGTCGAGCGCCAGGCCGTGGTCGAAGACCGTCGGGCCAAGAAGATCACGCTGTGCGCGCCCGCCCGGCCGCTCATCGAGCAGATCGAAACCATCGCCAACGCCTTGCGTGCCGAGCTGTTCATGGGGGTCGACGAAGAAGAACTGAGCACCGCCATGCGGGTACACAGCCGCATCCTGGCGAATCTGGAAAAGAAATCCTGAAGTCAACGGGCCGTCACCCGCTTGGAGCAAGTGGGCCGTACGGGCTATAAAGTTATTGGATGTCGGTCTTCAAGGGATTCCCATGCAAGTGCGTATACCGTCGCGTACCAGGTTTGCTTCACGTCGTCTGCTGGCATCGGTGTGGGCCATGGCGCTGTGCTATTCCACGGCCGCCTCCGCGCTGGGCCTTGGCGAGCTGACCCTGCGCTCATCGCTCAACCAGCCGTTTCGCGCCGATATCGCCTTGCTCGACACCGCAGGGCTGGAGCAGGACGACATCCGTGCCAGCCTGGCGACGGCCGAAGAGTTCGCCAGGGCAGGGGTGGAACGCAGTTTCTTCCTCAACGACCTCAAGTTCTCGCCCGATTTCAGCGGCGGGCGCAAGGTCATTCATGTCAGCTCCAGCAAAGTGGTCACCGAGCCCTTCATGAGTTTCGTGATTCAGGTCGGCCGGCCGAATGGGCAGCTGCTGCGTGCCTTCACGGTATTGCTCGACCCGCCGGGGATGGGGCCAGGCCTCGCCGACCGCGCGCCGCAGCGCATACAGCCGGCGCAGGCCAGTGCGCAGCCTGCAGCAGCGCCGACCAGGCCCAGGGAAGCGAGTGCACCCACGCCGAGCGCCAGTGAGCCTGCGAAACAGGCGCCGGCCAAGGCCGCTGCGCAGGACGCTGCGCAACTGGCTGCCGCCGCCCTGGAAAACCAGCAACTGCAGAAGAGCTTCGACGAGGTGCAGGCGCGCCTGCAGAGCCTGGAGGCGCAGGTAGCCGACAAGGACAAGCAGGTTGCCCAGCTGCAGGCACGCATGGCTGAAACCCCTGCGGCCGAGGCCGATTCGTCCGTCGCTCCCGCAACCGCACTCGCTGCGGCAACGCCTGCGCCTTCGCCTGTATCTGCCCCACCCGCAGCGGTTGCCACGCCAGCACCGGCCCCGGCTCCGGCTCCGGTGGAGGATGGCAGTGGCTGGTTGAACATCCTGGCGCTGGTTGCGGCACTGCTGTTGATCATCGCACTGTTGCTGCTGTTGCGCCGCCAGCGACAGCGCAAGTCGGCCGCGCTGCAGGACGCCTTCGAGCCGGTCGCTACCCAGCCGGTCCGTGCGGCGCCGGTCGCCACTGTGCCGGCCGCTGCAGAGGCGGCCGCCACCGCGCCGCTGCGTGCGGAGCCGGCGCCGGTGGTACGCCGTGAAACACCGACTGCCACCGACGCCCTCGATGGTGCAAGCATCTATATCGCCTACGGCCGCTTCAACGAAGCGCTGGGTATTCTGCGCGACGGGCTGGCCAAGCAGCCAGAACGTACCGACCTGCGCGTGCGCATGCTCGAAGTGCTGGGCCAGCAGGGTAATGCCAAGGGATTTGCCGAGCAGGAAAGCCTGTTGCTGGCGGCAGGCTTCAGCGCGGCGACGCTGGCCGAGATACGCAGCCGCTTCGCCAATCTCGAACCCGCGCCAGCAGCGTCGACGCCAACCGCTACCGCGGGTCTGTCACCGGCAGTGGCAGCGACTGCAGTGACGCTGGCGTCCACTGCAGCAGCCGCAGCGTCGGTGCAGCCCGCTCCGAAGCCTGAGCCCGAGCCGGACCCCGAGCCGGAATTCGAGCTGCCCGATCTCGACCTGGCAGCGCCTGAGCCATCAGCTCGGTCAACCCCGCGGCGCGAGCAGGAAGACGAATTCCAGCTCAACCTCGATGACCTGTCCATGGACGCCGATTGGGCGTTGGTCAGCCCATTCGATGATGCGCCGTCGCCCAAAGGCAAGCCGGTGGTCGTCGAGACACCGCCCGAGGTCGAGATGGACCCGGCGTTCACCAGCAATCTGAACGAACTGCCGGAAGTCTTCGAGATGCCCGACGAGCAGTTCCTCAGCGACTTCGCCGATGTCGAGGAGGAGCCGTTCCTCCAGCAGGACGAGGCCCCGGCCGGGAAGACTCAGGACGACATCGACAACGATTTCCTCGACAGCTTCATTGCCGACAGCGACCTGCCCGAGCTGGATGCCCTGACCGTGGATTTCGACGACCTGGAACTGCAGCACGCTTCGGCGGAGAAACTCGATCAGGCCCAGCAGTTGCTCGACGACGGCGATACCAGCGAAGCCAGCGTGCTCTTGCACGAACTGCTGCGCGAAGGCGATGACTCCTGCAAGCAGGCGGCCCGGCAGTTGCTGAATCGGATGGACGAAGCATGAGCCAAGCCACGGCATCCAAGCCTCAGGTGGTGATCACCTATTGCACACAGTGCCAATGGCTGCTGCGCGCCGCGTGGCTGGCCCAGGAGCTGCTCAGCACTTTTGGCGAGGACCTGGGGCAGGTGGCGTTGGCGCCCGCCAGTGGCGGGCGCTTTCTCATAACCTGCGACGGCGTGCAGGTCTGGGAGCGCAAGGCCGACGGTGGTTTTCCCGAGGCCAAGGTGCTCAAGCAGCGCATCCGTGACCTGATCGATCCCGAGCGCGACTTGGGCCATAACGAATCCAGAAGTCCGGCAGCCGAGTAAGCCTCTGCCGGCTCATGCTCAGTGTCGCCAGAAAGCCGGCATGCACAGGATCAGCACGGTGATGATTTCCAGTCGGCCCAGCAGCATGCCCAGGGCCAGGATCCACTTCGCCGCATCGGGCAGCGTGGCGAAATTGCCGGCCGGCCCTATCACCTCGCCCAGCCCCGGCCCTACACCGGAAACCGTGCTGGCGGCGCCGGTCAGGGCGGTCATCCAGTCCAACCCCAGCAGTGACAATGCCAGGGCAATGATGCCGACGGTGAAGCCGAAGAAGAACGAGAACGTCAGGATCGATCGGACGATTTCCTCATCGAGGCGATGGCCGTTGTATTTCTGTTTGATCACCGCGCGCGGATGGATCAGCTGGTTGAGGTTGGACTTGAGCAGGATATAGGCCACCTGGAAGCGGAATATCTTGATCCCGCCCGCGGTCGAGCCCGAGCAGCCACCGATGAAGCCCAGATAGAAAAACAGCATCAGCGAGAAATTGCCCCACAGGCTGTAGTCGCCCAGGGCGAAGCCCGTGGTAGTCACCACCGAGGTGACGTTCAGGGCCACGTGACGAAAGGCCGTCCACCACGGCAGCTCGGTGGTGGCCCAGTACCAGGTACCCAGCACCAGCCAGGTGGCGATCAACAGAATCAGCATGCCTTGCACCTGCTGGTCGCGCAGCAGCGCCTGGCGGTTGCCGCGCAGGGTCGAGACGTAGAGCGCGAACGGCAGGCTGCCCAGAATCATCACCACGATGGCCACCCAGTGCACGGCCGGTTGCTGCCATTTGCCCAGAGACAGGTCGGACGTCGAGAAGCCGCCAGTGGAAATGGCCGACATCGCGTGGTTGACCGCGTCGAACGGGCTCATCCCTGCCAACCAGAACCCCAGGGTGCCCAGGGCGGTGAAGCCGACATACACCAGCACGATGTACTTGGCGACCATGTGCGAGCGCGGCATGACTTTTTCGGAGCGATCGCTGGATTCGGTCTGGAACAGCCGCATGCCACCAATGCGCAACAGCGGCAGAATGGCCACGGCCATGCCGATGAAGCCGATGCCGCCCAGCCAGTGCAGCATCGAGCGCCACATGAGGATGCCCGGTGACATCTCGTCCAGATGACTGAGCACCGTGGAACCCGTGGCGGTAATGCCCGACATGCTTTCGAAAAAGGCGTCGGTGTAGCTGATGTGCTGAGTCAGCAGGAAGGGCAGGGCGGCGAACACGCACACCACCACCCAGCTGCTGACCGTGAGCAGGTACATGTCGCGCGGCCGCAGGTTGACGTTGTCGGGGCGGCCGGGCAGCACCAGCAGCAGGCCGGCGACGAAGGTGATCAGGCTGGCCCAGAGGAACGACTGGATGTCTTCGGTGCGTTCGAACACCACCAGTGTGCCCATGGGCACGACCATGCTCACGGCCAGGGTGATCAGGAAGATGCCGATAATGAAACCGATGATGCGCAGGGTCGGCAACGCCATGGGGTCAGCTCTGGCCATGAAGGAAAGGGCCGCCATTCTACCTGCGGGCCACAGCATGTAAACCCGGCAGGCGAAGGCCGCTTGGGTCTAGAATAGCGGCTTATCGTTCGACAGGAGGTTGCCCATGGAGGCGCTCGAGGTTTTGCTCAATCGTGTTTCAGCTCCCCGGCTCATGGCGCCCGCGCCGACGGCCGCGCAGCGTGAAGTGCTGTTCCAGGCCGCGCTGCGCGCGCCCGACCACGGCCAGCTGCGGCCATGGCGTTTTCTCACCGTCGAAGGGGAAGGCTTGCAGCAGCTCGGCGAAGTCCTGGCCGAGGCCACTGCGCTCAACCCCGAGGCTGGCGAAGCGGCGCTGGAAAAAGCCCGCAACATGCCGTTGCGCGCGCCCTTGGTGGTGGTAGTGATCGCCCGCTTGCAGGAGCATCGCAAGGTGCCGCAGAGCGAACAACTGCTGGCGGCTGGCTGCGCCGCCCATGGCATTCTGCTTGCCGCGAATGCTCAAGGGCTGGGTGGGGTATGGCGCACCGGCGAGCTGTCCTATGCGCCTTATGTGGCCGGCAAGCTGGGCCTGATCGAAGGCGAACAGATCATCGGCTTCCTGTACTTGGGCACGCCGGCGCGAGAGTTGCGCGAAGCGCCGGCGCTGGCTACCGCCGACTTCGTGCAAGCCTGGGGCGTCGAGGCCTGAAGCGTTCAGGTTCGAGCCAACCGATCGCGGCGGTCTAGGCCACCACCACCGGTACCGGCGGCAGGTCCAGGGTCGCGATCAAGCCGCCTTCAGGGTGGTTTTCCAGCTGCAGGCTGCCGCCGTGTCGCTCGGCGGCGCGGCGGGCGATGGCCAGGCCCAGGCCATGGCCAGCAGCGCTCTGGCCCGGTGCGCGGAAGAATGGCTCGCTCAGGCGCGCCAGGTGTTCCTCCGCCACGCCCTGGCCGTGATCGCGCACGCTGATGCGCACCCGCCCTTGCACCTGTTGCGCCGACAGCACGACCGGTGCGGGCCCAGGGTTGAAGCGCAGGGCGTTGCGCAGCAGGTTGTCCACGGCCCGTTCGATCATGGTCGGCCAGCCCTGCAGCGCAAGGTGCGCGGCAACGTCCAGCTCGATGGCCTGCTCCGGCACGGCGATCAAGGCGTCCTTGCGCACCGCCTGCAGGAGTGCCGGCAGGTCCACGTCTTCGGCCGTGGCTTGTTCCGCATCGACCCGCGCCAGCACCAGGATCTCGCTGATCAAGGCTTCAAGACGATCGCATTCGCGCGTCAGGCGCGGCCACAACAGGTCGCGCTGGGCAGGCTCGGCCCGTTCCGCCAAGGCCAGGGCGATGCGCAGCCGCGCCAGGGGCGAACGCAACTCGTGGGACACGTCGCGCAACAGCTGTCGCTGGCTGCCGATCAGGCTCTGCAGGCGCGCACCCATGCGGTTGAAGTCGCGCGCCAGCACGCCGAATTCGTCGCGACGACTGGCCAGCTGCGCCAGGCTGTTCTGCTGATAGGTGGTCTGCCCCAATTCGTGCACGGCACCGCGCAGCCTGCTCAATGGGCGCGTGATGGACAACGTCACCATCAGGCTGAACAGCGTCAGTACGACCAATGCGATCACCAGTGCGCTGATCGGCATGAGCAGGGAGTCGCGATGCCACGAGTCGAGTTCGGGGTGCGGGATGCGGTAGATCAGCAAGTAGGTGTCGCCCGTGGTGGGGCTGGTGTAGTCCGCCGTCAGTCGGCGCCACGGCAGGTCGCGATCGGCTTCGTTGTGGCGCGCCTCGAAGGCTTCGGCGCGACGCGGGAAGGTCCCCGGCACCACCGCCTCGCCGGCCTCGTTGAGGACCTGGGTGTCGATGCGATAGCGACGCTTGCGCTGTTCGAGCAGTTCCTGGGCCGCCTCGGCGCCTTTGCTTTCGTAACGCTCCACCCAGTCCTGGGCAAAATGCTTCACCGCCGGGTGCCGACTGAGGATCCAGGTGTCCTGGTTCAACATGTGGCCCAGCAGTACCGAGAGGCCGGCTACCAGGGCGATGGCCAGCCAGAAGCTGGCCAGGATGCGCCAGAACAGTGAACGCAAGGCAAATTCCTCAATGAAAGAAGCCCGGTACGCATGCGCGGACCGGGCTGGGGGCTTGCGCCGATATTACTGGGTTTTCTTGCCTTGCTGGGCTTTCCAGGCCTGGAATTCGGCCCATTCGGCGCGGCGCTCGTCCTGCTTCTTTTTCATTTCGTCGAACTGCTTCTGCTGTTCGGGTTTGAGCACTGCACGTACGTCGGCCTGGGCTTTGTCGTGGTTGGCCTTGATTTCATCTTCCATGGCCTTGCGATCGGCCGCCGGCAGCTTGTCCAGGTACTTCTTGGTGATGTCGCGCTGCTGATGGCGTTCTTCGCCCATCAGTTTGCCCACCTGGGTGCGTTGCTCGTGGGTCAGGTCGAGCTGGGCGAACGGCTCGCCGCCACGGGGGCCTGGGCCGCCCTTGCCTGGGCCTGGGCCGAAACCGTCAGGGCCGCCCTGCGGCATGGCCATGGCCAGGGTTGGCAGGGTAGCGGCGAACAGCATTGCGAGTGTGGTCTTGCGCATGGTGAATCTCCTGTCTGGTTCCCGGTGTTTACCGGATGTGCCCAGTTTATGGAGATCAAGGTCAGGCGCGGTCAATGCCGCGTAAGGCTTGTGTAAAGACATGACGCGGGTGGCATTTACAAACCAGGCCGTTCGCGCCGTACGCGGCGGCAGCTATTGCGCATAGAAATAGCCGCGGCTGCGCAGCGCCATGATCCGCGGGCGGCCGTCGGCGTGCGGGCCGATCTTCTTGCGCAGATTGCTGACGTGCATGTCGAGGCTGCGGTCGTAGAGGGTGAGCTTGCGGCCCAGTGCGATCTGCGCCAGCTCCTGTTTCTCCAGTGGCTCGCCCGGCTGGCGCATGAGTGCCTCGAGCAGGCGGCTTTCGGACACCGTCAGGTTGATGTCGTGTTGATCGATGCTGACCACGCCGCGCGCCGGACTGAAGCACAGGTCGCCCAGCTCCATCTGCCCCGCCACGGCAACCGGGTGGCTGCGGCGCAGTACCGCGCGCAGGCGGGCGGTCAGTTCGCGCGGATCACAGGGTTTGGCCAGATAGTCGTCGGCGCCCAGTTCCAGGCCCAGGATGCGATCCAGCGGTTCGCCCCGGGCCGAGAGCATCAGCACTGGCAACTCGGCGTGTTCGCTGCGCAGCTGCTTGAGCAGTTCCAAGCCGCTGCCGTCGGGCAGCATCACGTCGAGCACCACGGCCGCCGGTGCCAGCTCGGCCAGGGCCTTGCGTGCGCTGCTGCCATCGTGGCAGGCGCGGACCTGGAAACCTTCCTGGCTCAACCAGCTGTTCAGCAGTTCACACAGCTCGACGTCATCGTCGATCAGTAGCAGATCGCTCATCTAGACCTTCATTCGGGCGCAGGCAAAGTCTGCTTGAAGGGTTTGACCAGCACGTCCTTGTACACCCCGGCGGCAACGAACGGGTCGGCGCCGGCCCAGGCCTGGGCTTCGTCCAGGGACTCGAAGCGGGCCACGATGAGGCTGCCGCTGAAGCCGCTCTCGCCTGGGTCGTTGCTGTCGATGGCCGGGTGTGGCCCGGCGAGTACCAGTTGCCCGGCGGCTTCCAGCTGTTTCAGCCGTTCCAGGTGCTCGGGCCGTGCGGCCAGGCGCTTTTCCAGGGAGTTGGGCGTGTCGGTGGCAATGATGGCGTAGAGCATGTCAATCCTCGGTTTTAGGTGTTGTACGATCGGAATCATGCAGGTGACGGGACAGGTAGATACCTTGGCCCACCAGGAACAGCAAGGTCATGGCCAGGCTGCCGAACACTTTGAAGTCGACCCAGAACTGCTCGAAAGTGAAAGCCACGAACAGGTTGGCGGCGCCGCAGAACAGGAAGAAGACCACCCACGCAACGTTGAGTTTCGCCCAGATCGGGTCCGGCAGGGTCAGCGCATGGCCCATCATGCGCTTGATCAGCAGTTGCTTGCCGATGAAATGACTGCCGGCGAACGCCAGGGCGAACAGCCAGTTGACCACCGGCGCCTTCCACTTGAGGAAGGTTTCGCTGTGGAAGGCCAGAGTCAGGCTGCCGAACACCAGGCAGGCGATCAAGGTCAGCCACTGGCCCTTTTCCAGCTTGCGCTGCTTGAGGAACAGCAGGCCATAGACGATCACCGAACTGGCGATGAGCACCTTGGTAGCACTGAAGATGCCGCCCAGTTCGAAGCTGTACCCCGCCAGGTCGACCATGTGCGGGTCGGTCTTGTAGACGATGAGGAACAGGAGCAGCGGGATGAAATCGATCAATTGTTTCACAATGGCAGCCAGAAGCAGGATGTGACGGCATAATAACAAACATCAATGACTGCGAAAGCGCCACTATGAATGTTGACCTGCACTGCCACAGCACCGCCTCCGATGGCGCCCTCGCGCCTGCCGTTCTGGTGCAGCGAGCGTTCGATCATGGCGTGCAGACCCTGGCCCTGACCGACCACGACACCCTGGAAGGCCTGCCAGAGGCCCGTGCGGCGGCCACAGCACTGAACATGCAGTGGGTTAGTGGTGTCGAAATGTCGTGCACCTGGGGCGGTGCCACCATCCACGTGCTCGGTTACAATTTCGCTCTGGATGCACCGCCGCTGGTGGCCGCGCTCGACAGCCTGCACCACGGTCGCTGGCTGCGTGCCGAGGAAATCGACCGACGCCTGGCGCTCAAGGGCATGCCGGGTGCGCTGGACGGTGCTCGGGCCATCCAGAAGGGTCTGGGCGACAGCGGCAATGCGCCGGCGCGACCGCACTTCGCCGATTTCCTCGTGCAGCAGGGCCACGTCAAGGACCGCCAGGAAGCGTTCCGCAAGTGGCTCGGGGCGGGCAAGCTGGGTGACGTCAAGCAACACTGGCCCACCCTCGAGGACACCGTGCGCACATTGCGCGAGGCGAAGGCCTGGATCAGCCTGGCTCATCCGCTGCACTACGATTTCACGCGCAGCAAGCGGCGCAAGCTGATCGGCGACTACATCCAGGCCGGTGGCCATGCGATCGAGGTGGTCAACGGCATGCAGGCCGCCGAACAGGTCGGCACGCTGTCCATCCTGGCCCGCGAATTCGGCTTGATGGTCAGTGGCGGCAGCGACTTCCACGGCCCGGGCACGTGGGGTGAAATCGGTGTCTATCGGCCATTGCCCGTCGACCTGCCGCCGTTGTCCGCGCGGTTCAAGCACGACCCGTCAACCTCCGCCTGAACAGGATGCCAACGTGAGTCAATTCTTTCAGATCCATCCGCAGAACCCGCAGCCGCGGCTGATCAAGCAAGCGGTCGAGATCATTCGCGGCGGTGGCATCGTGATCTACCCCACCGATTCTTCCTACGCCATCGGTTGCCAGATCGGCGACAAGAACGCCGTGGAACGGGTGCGTCGCCTGCGTCAGCTGGACGACAAGCACAATTTCGCGATCATCTGCTGCGATCTGTCGCAGCTGGGGCTGTTCGCCAAGGTCGATACGGCAGCGTTCCGCCTGCTCAAGGCGCACACGCCGGGGCCCTATACGTTCATCCTCAGTGCCACGCGTGAAGTGCCGCGCCTGCTGCTGCACCCCAAGCGCCGCACCATCGGCCTGCGCGTGCCCAGCCATCCGATCGCTCTGGCCTTGCTGGAAGAGCTGGGCGAACCGCTGATGAGCGTGAGCCTGATCATGCCCGGCGCCAAGGAGCCGCTCAGCGACCCTTACGAAATGCGCCAGTTGCTGGAAAAGCAGGTTGATCTGATCATCGACGGTGGTTTCGGCGGCACCGAGGCGTCCACCGTGATCAACCTGGCCGATGGCGATCCGCAGGTGGTGCGCGTGGGCTGTGGCGATCCGGCACCGTTCGCGGCCATGGCGTGAGTGATCTGAGTGCGGTCGAAGATCCGCCGGCGAATCTCGCCCAGGGCTCGCCCGAGCAGCTGCAACTGGCGCTGGTCTACGGCCAGGCGTTCACCCAGATGCCGCAGGACCTGTACATCCCGCCGGATGCGCTGGAGGTGTTCCTCGAAGCGTTCGAAGGCCCGCTCGACCTGCTGCTGTACCTGATCCGCAAGCAGAACATCGACATACTCGACATCCCCGTGGCGGAGATCACCCGTCAGTACATGGGCTACGTCGAGCTGATGAAAACCGTACGCCTGGAGTTGGCCGCCGAATATCTGGTGATGGCCGCCATGCTTGCGGAGATCAAATCGCGCATGCTGTTGCCGCGCAGCGCCGTGGTCGAGGATGACGAGCACGACCCGCGGGCCGAGCTGATTCGCCGCCTGCAGGAATACGAGCGCTTCAAGGCCGCCGCCGAAGGTATCGATACCCTCAAGCGGGTAGGCCGCGACCTCTACGTGCCCAGGCTCGATGCACCTCAGGCCAAGGTACGCAAGCTGCTGCCCGAGGTCAGCCTGGACGAGCTGCTGATGTCGATGGCCGACGTGTTACGGCGCAGCGACATGTTCGAAAGCCATCAGGTCAGCCGCGAGGCCCTGTCGACCCGCGAACGCATGAGCCAGGTGCTCGAACGCCTGCGCGGCGGTGGCTTCGTGCCTTTCGTCGAGCTGTTCGGTGCCGAGGAGGGCAAGCTGGGCGTGGTGGTAACCTTCATGGCCATTCTCGAACTGGTCAAGGAGCAGTTGATCGAACTGGTGCAGAATGACGCCTTTGCCGCTATCCATGTGCGTGCCCGAGCCGAACAATGAATCTGACTGACCCGCGCGATCTGGCGCCACTGCTCGAAGCCTTTCTGCTGGCCTCCGGAAAGCCGCAGTCTCTGGAACGCCTCCATGAGCTGTTCGAGGAAGCCGAGCGGCCGGAGCCGGCGGTGTTCAAGAAGGCCCTGGAGGTGCTGGGCAAGTCCTGCGAAAAGCGCGCGTTCGAGTTGGTGGAGGTCGCCTCGGGCTACCGCTTGCAGATCCGCGAAAGATACGCGCCCTGGGTAGGTCGATTGTGGGAGGAACGCCCGCAGCGCTACTCCCGCGCGTTGCTGGAAACCATGG
This sequence comes from Pseudomonas sp. CFBP 13727, assembly GCF_014841915.1. Classification (NCBI taxonomy): domain Bacteria; kingdom Pseudomonadati; phylum Pseudomonadota; class Gammaproteobacteria; order Pseudomonadales; family Pseudomonadaceae; genus Pseudomonas; species Pseudomonas sp. CFBP 13727. Next base: position 1,033,438 of record NZ_JACYUT010000001.1, on the reverse strand, counting down.
CGTTGATCGCCTATCGCCAGCCCATCACCCGTGGCGAGATCGAGGACGTGCGTGGCGTGGCGGTCAACAGCAATATCGTCAAGACGCTGGTGGAACGCGAGTGGATCCGCGTGGTGGGCTATCGCGACGTGCCGGGCCGGCCGGCGATGTTCGCCACCACCAAGGCCTTTCTCGACCATTTCAACCTCAAGAGCCTCGATGAGCTGCCGCCATTGGCAGTGCTGCGCGAGATGGAACCCGAAACCATCCTCGAAGACCACGACGACGATGCGCCAGTGCCTGCTCATCTGCAGGCGCTGGCCGATGCCAGCGCCGAGGGCGAGGCCCCGGCCAAGGACGAGACCAGCTTTCGATCGTTGCTGGTGGAGCTTGATTCCATGGAACAGGGCCTCAAGATCGACTTCGACGACCTGGTCCAAGACCCTGCGCAGACCGACGACGACCGCTGATTGCAAGGTAGACCTGTGGGAGCGGCCATCGGCCGCGAAAAGGGCGGTGCGGTGGGGCAGGTGGACCGCATCGAGGCTTTCGCGGCCACTGACCGCTCCTACGGGGCGGCGTGGGCTTTCTGTGGGAGCGGTATCGGCCGCGAAAAGGGCGGCGCGGTGGGGCAGGTGGACCGCGTTGAAGCTTTCGCGGCCACTGGCCGCTCCTACGAGGAGGGGGGTGAACATGCTCTGCCAAGGTGCGCCCTTGGCCCGTGTGCTGCGTCCGGCAGCCGCCATACCGTACGCTTCCTGCGTTTGCCACATGCACCAATGCGGGCACGTACTGCCCTCCTGTGGAGCATTTAATTCATTAAATTTATTTCTTGAAGTATTTGATCCTTAGCCCTAGTCTCGTTCTCGACAGGCCTGCGCAAGCACCCAGGCCGCCATTGGCACTGACGTGAATCGGGGAGCTGGACATGAGCGTGAAATTACTTTTGAGCATGGCTGTGGCCACTGCGTTTTCGGCCTCGGCACTGGCTGCCGATTGGACCGTCGGTGCCAACGTGGGCAATGTGCCCTGGGAGTTCCAGGACGCCAAGGGCGACATCGTCGGCTTTGAAGTCGACGTGGTGAAGGAAGTCGCCAAGCGCGCCGGCAAGACCGTGGAGTTCGTCAACATCCCGTTCAATGGCCTGTTCAGCGCCGTGCAGTCCAAGCGCGCCGACATCGCCATTTCTTCCATCACCATCACGCCCAAGCGTCTGGAATCGGTAGGGTTCGCGCAGCCGTACTACGACAGCGACCAGTCGCTGTCGGTGCTGACCAAGTCCGGCATCAAGGGCCTGGATGACATGAGCGGCAAAGTGGTCGGCGTCGACACCGGTTCGACCGGGGACATGTGGGCCGCCAAGCATCAGGGTGAGTACAAGTTCAAGGACATCTCGCGCTACGAAGGTCTGTCGCCGGCCATGCTCGACCTGGCGTCCGGGCGCATGGATGGCTACATCAGCGACATTCCGGCCGTGCTCTATTACATCAAGGACAAGCCACAGTATGCCGTGGTCGCGCGCATTCCCACCGGCGAGAAATACTCGCTGATGCACGCCAAGGGCTGGGCGGAAGGCGCGCGAGTGAACACGATCATCAGCGAGATGAAAAAAGACGGGGTGATCGCCGACCTGCACAAGAAGTGGTTCGGTGCGGCCGCCGCAGACGACTCCAGCACCGTGAAAGTCGTCGACGTTCCGCAATAAGCACCGCGCTTCGGCCCGCCCGCTACCGGCCCACGACCAAGGTAACCGTTCATGGAGTTGCTACAGACTTTCTTCAACTGGGACGTGTTCGTCGACGCGCTGCCTTTGATGCTGCGCGGCCTTGGCGTGACCATATTGCTCGGCGTGGTGAGTATCGTACTGGGCCTGGCCGGCGGTCTGCTGCTGGCCATGCTCAGATTGTACGGCTACACCCCCGTGCGCTGGCTGGCACGGGTGTACATCGATGTGCTGCGGTCCATCCCGCTGCTGGTCCTGCTGGTGTTGATCTACTACGCCTTGCCCTTCGTCGGCATTCGCCTGTCGTCCTTCGCTGCCGCCACGGCCGCGCTGTCCCTGGTGTCGTGCGCCTATTCGGCGGAGATCTTTCGTTCCGGCATCGAGGCTATCCCCAAGGGTCAGTTCGAAGCGGCGGCTTCCCAGGGCATGAGCTTCTTCAACACCATGCGCGACGTGATCCTGCCCCAGGCCATGCGCATCGTCTTGCCGCCCATGACCAGCAACTGCATCAACGTCATGAAGGACACGGCACTGGCGTCAGTGGTCGCCATGCCCGACCTGCTCAAGCAGGCCACCCAGGCCCAGGCGCTGTCGGCCAATCCAACGCCGCTGGTGGGGGCGGCGATCATGTACCTGCTGTTGCTGCTGCCACTGGTGCAGTTGGTCAGCTGGGTAGAGCGTCGCAACGGCAGTGGAGGCAAGCGCGCATGAGCAACGTCATCGAAATCGAACGACTGGACAAGTTCTACGGGCCATTCCAGGCCCTCAGCGACATCAACCTGACTGTCGCCCAGGGCGAAGTGGTGGTGATCCTGGGGCCCTCGGGGTCGGGCAAGTCCACCCTGATTCGCTGCATCAACCTGCTCGAGCCCTACCAGGGTGGCGACATCCGGGTGTCCGGGCAGCGCGTGGAAACCGGCCCCAAGCTTGCCGGCATCCGCTGCGAAGTGGGCATGGTGTTTCAGAACTTCAATCTCTACCCCCACCTCACCGTGCTCGCCAACGTGGCCCTGGCGCCGGTGCGCGTGCGCGGCATGAACCGACGTGATGCCCAGGAGCGCGCGCGGCTGTTGCTGGAAAAGGTCGGCATGTCCGCGCATGCCGACAAGTACCCCAGCCAGTTGTCCGGGGGCCAGCAGCAACGGGTCGCGATCGCCCGGACCATGGCCATGGAGCCACGGGTGATCCTGTTCGACGAGCCGACCTCGGCGCTGGACCCGGAAATGGTCGGCGAAGTGCTCGACGTGATGCAGAACCTTGCCCGTTCCGGGGTGACCATGATCGTGGTGACCCACGAGATGGGCTTCGCGCGCAAGGTCGCCGACCGGGTGATCTTCATGGAAACCGGTCGCATCATCGAACAGAACCATCCGCAGGCCTTCTTCACCGCGCCCCAGGAACCCCGTACCCAGGCATTCCTGCAGGCCATCCTGCACCACTGACAGGCTCTACCCCTAACAAGCAAACGGGAGACTCACTTTGACTGCCCTCGATATCGACTACGTCCGTCGCCAATTTCCCGCACTCGCCGACGGCTACGGCTACCTGGACAACGCCGGCGGCTCGGCGGTGCTCAAGCCGGTGGCCGAGCGCATCACCGAGTACCTGCTCAACCACGCGGTGCAGCTTGGCGCTTCGTACGAACCGTCGGTGAAAGCCGGTGCCAAGGTGCTGGAAGCACGCGCCTCGGTGGCCCAGCTGATCAACGCTCGCCACTCTGAAGAGTGTGTGATGGCCGGTTCGACCACCTTATTGCTGCAGCTGCTGGCTCGGGCGATTGCGCCGTCGATCGGCGCGGGCGACGAGATCATCGTCACGCACAGCGACCACGAAGCCAACATCGGCCCCTGGCAGCGGCTGTGCCAAGAGCGCGGGGCCACCCTGCGCGTATGGTCGGTGGACCCGTCGAGCCTGGAGCTGGAGCTGCGCGACCTGGAGCAACTTCTCGGGCCGCGCACGCGTTACGTGGCGATGACCCACGCGTCGAACATTCTGGGCAGCGTCAACCCGGTCGCGCAGGTTGCCGAGCGCGTGCACGCCTGCGGTGCCAAGCTGGTGGTGGACGCGGTGGCGTACGCACCGCACCGTCTGGTCGATGTGCAGGCCAGTGGCGCCGACTATTACGTGTTCAGCTTCTACAAGGTGTTCGGCCCGCATTTCGCAGTGCTGTGGGGCAAGCGCGAACTGCTGCTGGAACTGCCCAGCCTCAACCATTTCTTCATCGGCCAGGACGTGCTGCCGTACAAGCTGCAGCCGGGCAACGTCAACTACGAACTGTCCTACGGTTGCATGGGCATCAGTGACTACCTGCTGGACATCGGCCGGCGCCTGGGCACCGCAGGCAGCGAGCGGCAGATCATGCAGGCGGCCTTCGATGCGTTCGAGGTGCAGGAAAACCTCTTGGCCGAGATTCTGCTGGGCTATCTGCGCGAGGCCGACGGCGTGCGCATCATCGGCAAACCACGGGTGACCGCGGGCGACCGGGTACCGACCATCAGCTTCGTCGTCGAGGGCGTGCAGTCCGAGGCCATTGTGCGAGAGGTGGACGCGGCACGCATCGGCATTCGTTTTGGTGACTTCTATGCCCGTCACTTGATCGAAGAACTGGGCCTGGCACCTCAGGGAGGGGTGGTGCGCGTTTCCATTGCGCACTACAACACCGTCGATGAAATGACGCGGCTGGTGGAATGCCTGGCCCGAGCCATCGCAGACCTGCGTCCCAGCTGACCGCCATCGAGCCACTGAACCATGCCATTACCGCACACCCTTGAAGAACTGCGCAGCGCCATTGCGGTGGGGCAGGACAAACTCACTGCGCGCATGCGCGATGCCGCCCAGTACGTGATCGAGCACCCCCACGATGTGGCGCTCAACACGGTCGCGGCCCTGGCCGCGCGTTCGCAGATCCCCGCTTCGGCGTTCATTCGTCTGGCCCAGGCCTTGGGCTTTGGTGGTTTCAGCGATCTGCAGCGGGTGTGCAAGGCGCCGCTGGAGAAAGCCGGGCAGGGCAGCTTCAAGGAACGTATTCGCCATTATCGCGGCGAACAGTTGCTCGACGACCCGACCGATGTGGGCGCCATGCTCGGCGCCTTCAGCCGGGCCAACATCGTCTCCCTCGAACACCTTGCCGAAGGGCAGCAGGTGCAGGCGCTGGAACAGGCCATCGGCTTGCTGCAACAGGCGCGCACCACGTTCGTGGTGGGCATGCGCCGTTCGTTTCCGATGGCTGCCTACCTCAGCTATGCCCTGAGCCGTGTCGGCCGGCGCGCCGTGCACATCAGCGGCCTGGGCGGCAGCCTGCGCGAGCAGGTCGGCGCGCTGCACGGTGATGACGTGCTGGTGGCGGTGAGCTTCCCCCCGTATGCCCAGGAAACCATCGACGCCTGCAACCAGGCGGTGGCGGCCGGTACGCCGATCGTTGCCATCACCGACAGCCTGCTCAGCCCCATCGGCCAATGCGCTTCGGTGATGATCGAAGTCGACGACGCCGAACTGCTTGGCTTTCGCTCGTTGACCGCCGCGTTCTGCGTGGCCCAGACACTGGCCATGGGCCTGGCCTTCGCCGCAGGTGAAACCTTTGGCGGCATCGACCACGACGCTTTGAAAGATATCGACTGCTGAGGCCCCAGGCCCGGCATTTTGCCCAACCTGCTGGAGAGCCGTACCGTGACATCACCCCTAAGAGATCTGGTCGGCTATGGCCAGCAACGTCCCCAGGGTACCTGGCCCAATGGCACCCGGCTGGCGATCAGCCTGGTCATCAACTACGAGGAAGGCTCCGAACGGTCCCTGGCCATGGGCGATCCCGATCAGGAAAGCATGACCGAGTGGGGCAGCTATCAGTTTCCCGATGGCGTACGCAACCTGGCCATGGAATCGATGTACGAATACGGCTCGCGGGTCGGTATCTGGCGCATCCTGCAGATTCTGCAGAAGGCCAACGTGCCGGCCACGTTCCACGCCTGCGCGGTGGCCTTCGAGCAGAACCCCGATGTGGCGCGGGCGGCGGTCGAGCTGGGCCATGAAGTATGCAGCCACGGCTACCGCTGGGAGGAAGTGTTCCGCCTCACCGAGGAGCAGGAGCGCGAGCACATTCGCCTGGCCATCGAGTCCTTCCAGCGCACCTGCGGCAAGCGCCCGGTAGGCTGGTACTGCCGCTATGGCGCCAGCGTGCGCACCCGTCGCCTGGTGGCCGAGGAGGGCGGTTTCCTCTATGACTCCGATGCCTACAACGATGACGTGCCGTACTTCGTCGACGTCGAAGGCAAACGCCGCCTGGTGGTGCCGTACACCAGTGACGTCAATGATTTCCGCTACTGGAATTCGCCGGGCCTGTCCCAGGCTTCCGACTTTCTCGAGTACATGAAGGAAAGCTTCGAGGTGCTGCACGAAGAATCTGCAGACGGCCTGCGCATGATGTCCGTCGGCCTGCACCCGCGCATGGTCGGACGCCCGGGCCGGATACGCGCCTTGCAGAAGTTCATCGAGTACGCACAGGGCCACGAAGGCGTGTGGTTCGCCACTCGCGAGCAGATCGCCCACGCGTGGCTGGAGCGTGACGCCGCGGCGGCGCTGTAAGGGCGGCAGCATTCAGCCGAAGACACTTTCCCACCTGATTGCGCTGTGCTGTTCCTGACTCAGGTCCAGCACCCCTTCGACATGGGCCAGATGATGGAGCATCAGGGCGATGGCACGTTTTTCGTCCTGGGCTTCGATGGCGGCGACGATCGCGCTGTGTTCGTCCTCGGGGCAGGCATGCATCTGCGGACCATCGTAGAGTGCATGCATCAGTGAGGTGACCGGGCACAACTGGCGCATGATGCGGGTAATGAAGCTGTTGCCGGCGATCTCGGCCAGCAGGCTGTGGAAATCGCCGGACAGCTTGATCAGCGCGCGCCGGTCCTGGTTCTTGCGCGCCAGGGCCTCCTTTTTCAGGTGGGCATGCAAGGGCTTGCGCTGGGCCTTGGTCGAGCGGTGGATGACATTGCGAATGATCTCTGGTTCAAGCAACCGGCGTGTGGCGAATAGGTCGCGGGTTTCCTGCACCGTGGGGCTGGTGACGAACGCGCCGCGGTTGGGGTGCAGCTTGACCAAGCCTTCCTTGGCCAGCGCCATGAGCGCCTGGCGAATCTTGTTGCGGCCCACGCCAAACGCGATCGCAAGTTTCTCCTCGGCCAGCTTGATACCCGGCGGCAGGCGGTGCTCCATGATGGCGATGGTGATGTGTTCGGCGATGCCATCGGCATCCTGTGGTGTGTTCAGATCCATATCCGTTTCCTGACGTACCCTTGCCCGCGGTCAGCCGCGGATGCGCCGACTGATGCCGGTCAATTTTTCCATCACTACCATCATCACCAGGGTGACGATCACCAGCACGCTGGACAGAGCGGCAATGGTGACGTCCAGTTTGCTCTCCAGGTCCTGCCACATGCGGATCGGCAGCATGTCGGTGCGTGCGTCGCGCAGGAACAGCGAGACGGCAGTGTTATCGAACGAAGACATGAACGCAATGAATGCCCCGGCCGCGATGCCTGGCGCAATCAGCGGCAGGGTGATGCGCCGCAACGCGTGCGCTCTCGAAGCACCCAGGCTGGCAGCGCTTTCCAGCAGCGCCGGCGGCAACTGCATCAGCGCCGAAGAGGTGGTACGGATGACGTAGGGTACGCAGACCACGGTGTGACCGATCACTAGCGTCGTCATCGATACCGGCACGCCCAGCTCGCTGAAAAAGATCAATGCCGACAGGCCGAACGCCAGCCCCGGCAGAATCAACGGTGACATGAACAGCGCATCGAGGCAGCGCGCTGTCTTGCTCGTGGAACGGGCGATGGCCAGCGAGGCGGCAGTGCCCATGACCACACACAAAAGCGTGGTCATCGACGCCACCAGAAAGCTGTTCCACGCCGCGAAATGCAGGGTGAACGCCTTGAGCAGGGCGACATACCAGCGTGTCGAGAAGCCCTGAGGCGGAAAGCGCAGCGAGTAGCTGTCGGTGAACGAGACGATCAGCACGATCAGCGTCGGTGCCAGCAACAGGATAAGGGCGGCCCAGGCCACCAGATAGAGGGTGCCCTTGAGGGCGATGTCCGACAGGTCGTTTCGACGTCCCATGCTCATGTGGTCGCGTACCCCTTGCTGAGGCGGCCCAAATAGCTCAACAGCGTCACGCAGCCGATCACGGCCACCAGGAACACCAGTGAGATGGCTGCAGCGTATGGCCAGTTCTGCAGGGCCGACGCCTGCTGGTAGATGTACATCGGCATGAACAGCATCTGCCCGCCACCTACCAGAGACTGCGTGATGAAGGCGGTGATGGTTGCCGAGAAGGTCAGCAGGCTGCCGGCGATGATGCCCGGCAGCGACAGCGGCACGGTGATCCGCCGGAAGGTGCGCCAGGCATTGGCGCCCAAGGCGGCGGAGGCATCCTCCAGATTGCTTTCCAGGCGTTGCAAGGTAGTGATCAGGGGCAGGGTCATCAGCGGCAACTGCACATTGGCCAGGGCCCAGATCAACCCTTCGCGGGAGTAGAGCAGGCGCAGTGGCTTGTCGATCCATGCCCAGCCCAGCAGCAGTTCGTTGACGATGCCCTGGCGCCCGAGGATCACTACCCAGGCGAAGGTGCGCACCACCACGCTGGTCAGCAGGGGCATGACGATGATCATCATCAGCACCTTCTGGGTGGTCGGCGAGCTGCGCACGTAGGCCCAGGCCAGAGCGTAGCCCAGGGCCAGGCACAGCACGGTAACCTGCACGCCGAGCCACAAGGTATCGCCAAGCACGCGCAGGGCCAGGCCTTCGCCGAAGATCTTCGCGTATTGCGCCACGCCCCAGACGCTGACGGCGGTGTCGTCGTGCAGGCTGACCAGCACCAGCAACAACAGCGGCGTGATGAAGAACAGCACGAAGAATGCTGCCAACGGCAGGCCGTAGCGCAGGCTGTACACGGTGACGTCATGGTTTCGGGCGCTCACGTGCCGCACTCCTCACAGCGGGAAGGGATGGCTTCAGGCATGGCTCAGACCTGGATGTCCTTGTTGAAGCGCTCGATCCAGGCCGCCCGGTTCGGATTGATCACCTTCCAGTCCTGAAAGCGAAACCGCGACTTCATTTCTGCCTGATCCTTGGCCAGTGATTCGGCTATCTCGCCAGACATCTTCACCTGCATGTTGGTAGGCACTACCAGGTACGGCGCTTCCATCAGCTGCGATTGCACCTGGGGCGACATCGACGCCTCGATCAAGGCGAAAGCCAGATCGCGATTCGGTGAGTTCTTGACGATATGGATACTGGTCTTGAACGCGATCGCGCCTTCCTTGGGCGCCACCCATTCGACCGGTACGCCACGGGCCTTGAGGATCTGGATGGCGTTGAAGTTGCCTGGGCTGATGTCGATCTGGCCTTGCTGGAACAGCGACGCCAGCTGACCGGGGTTGGCGGCGACGGCGGCCAGGTTGGGCTTGAGTTTGGCCAGCAGTTCAAAGGCCGGTTCGATGTTGCTGTCCGAGCCGCCATGCAGTTTGGCCAGTTCGACCATGAAGCCGGTGCCCAGGGAGGAGTTCATGTTGGTGATGCCTACCCGGCCCTTGTACTCGGGCTTCCACAGGTCCATCCAGGAGTCGGGAGGGGTCTGGATAGTGTCGGGGTTATAGGTCAGGCCAACGATCTGATAGAAGATGCTCGGCCCCATCGGGTCTTGGGCTTCGGGCATCAGCTGCTGGTAGTAGGCGCTGTCCGCCACCGGGTAGGGCTCGATCAAGCCCTGTTCGATGGCGGTCAGGGCAGGGCCCGGATCGTGCAGCATGACGTCGATGGGCGGATGTTCACGGGAGGCCATGACCTTGGAGATCTGGTCGACAGAGATCATCGGGTCGAGAATGATGTTTCCGTCTTTCATGTGTTCCAGCGCGGCAGGCACCAGCACAGCCTTGTGTGCTTCTTCCCAGCTGCCGGTAAACGTCGCGAACACCAGATTGCGCGCCTGGGCCATGGTCAACTGCGGGAAAAGCTGCAGTGCACCCAGGGCCAGGGCGGATTGCATGATGCGTCTGCGGGATATATCCATCGTCGATTCCTCGTGCGGGTCAGTTCAGGGCTACAGGCTGGGCGCGGTAAACGTAGTGATCGCGTGGGCGCTGATAGGCCTCAGGCTTACCTGAGTGCCGGGCTTCAATGGCTCGGCACCTAGGCCGCGTGGCGAAGCGATCTTGATCCGCTGTCCGCCGGGCGTGAGCATTTCGTGGACGATCGAAGGGCCCAGCGGCAGGCCGAGTTCGACCTGTGCGGGAAATCCGTCGCCTGCCTCCGTCAGCTCCAGATTCTCCGGACGAATGCACGCCACCACGGCGCTGCCGGGCCGGGCGTCGCGCGGCGTACGGCAGGCCAGCAGGCTGCCGTCGGCCAGGCGTATCCGAGCCGACTCCCCGGCGTAGCTTTCCAGGGTCCCGGGCAGCACGTTGGCGCTGCCGACGAAGGTATTGACGAACAGGCTGCTGGGCGAATCGTAGATCTTCGATGGCGCGGCGAACTGCTCCAGCCGGCCGGCGTTGAGCACCGCCACGCGGTCGGCCATCGACAGCGCTTCCTCCTGGTCGTGGGTGACCATCACGCAGGTCACGCCCGACTGGCGCTGGAGCCGCTTGATCTCGATCTGCATGTCCATGCGCAGGCTTTTGTCCAGGGCCGAAAACGGTTCGTCGAGCAACAGGATGCGCGGTTCCACGGCCAATGCCCGGGCCAGCGCCACGCGCTGCTGCTGGCCACCGGAAAGCTGGCGCGGATAGCGGTCGGCCAGATGACCCAGCTGGATCATCTCGAGCATTTCATCGATGCGCTGCTTGCGCCGCGAGCGTGGCACGCCGCGGGCGTCCAGACCGTAGGCGATGTTTTCGGCCACGCTCAGGTGGGGAAACAAGGCGTAGTTCTGGAACACGATGCCGATGTCGCGGTGATGCGGGGGCAGGTGGTCGATGAGCTTGCCGCCGATCACCACCTTGCCCGAGGTCTGCGGCTGGAACCCGCCGATGATGCGCAGCAGGGTGGTTTTGCCACAGCCGGAGGGGCCCAGCAGCGCCACCAGTTCGCCGGCGGCTACTTCCAGGGTGATGTGGTCGACCGCCGGAGCTGCACCGGCGTACTGATGGAAGATGTCGTCCAGGGTGAGGTCGAAACCGGCGGTGGCAGTCGTCATGCGGTGGCTCGCAGTGCTGAACTAGGTTATCTGGCTCGAAGCAATGCATGTGCCAAGCAGGACGGAGTCGGTCATCCCACGGTTTAACTCGTTGTTTTAAATGAACCGATAGCCGGATGCGGATTACCTTGGTATCAGGATTGTGCACAAAACAGTTAACTAAATATTGCACTGAATCAGTGCTCAATCTAATCATGTTCACCATTATGTCGCTCGCCAGCTGCCTTGATCTGCTTGCTCGCACCCGCGGTCACGGCACCTGCCTCCGGCGGCGCGGATCTTGCTGAAACAGCGGTATCAGCCTTTCGCAGTGGAGTGACCCATGGATATTCATCGTCTCAAGGCGCAGCAGATCGCTCACCTGGTCAACACCCGTCAGCTGAGCGCGGTCGAGGTGGCGACAGCGGTGTGCGATCGTCTCGAGCGGTTGAATCCGTCGCTCAATGCGTTCATCGATTACCAGCGGGCCGACGTGCTGGCTCGAGCGCGTACCAGCGACCAGCGGGTCGCCGCCATGCAATACCTGCCTTTGGCCGGCGTACCGTTCAGCGTCAAGGACAACCTCTGGTTGGGCGGCCGACCGGCGAGTTTCGGTTCCAGGGTGTTTGCCGACTTCGTGGCGCCGCGCGATTCGTGGTGCGTGCAACGCCTTGGCGAACTGGGCGGCGTGGCGCTCGGGATGACCAACTGTTCCGAGTTTGCCTGCAAGGGCATCACCACCAATCCGCTGCACGGCACCACCCGCAACCCGTGGAACCTCGAGCTGACCCCCGGCGGGTCGTCGGGCGGCGCGGTGGCTGCAGTGGCGGCTGGGTTGGGACCATTGGCCCTGGCCACCGACGCCGGCGGCTCCACCCGGCGACCGGCCGCGCACACCGGGCTGGTCGGCTTCAAGCCGAGCCTGGGTGCCGTGCCCAATCCCTGGGGGTTCGCCGACCCGAACCATCTGCTCTCAGTGATCGGCCAACTGGGACGCGATGTCGAGGACGTTGCACTCATGGCCCGCAGTTTGTTCGCCTGGTGCCCCTCCGACCCGTTGTCGCAGCCACATTTTAGCGCTCAGTCGCTAGCCCCGACGCCGCGAGCGCCGCGCTCGCTGCGCATTGCCTGGTCGCCGGATCTGGGGCTGGGCCTGCCACTGGACAGCGATGTTGCCAGTGCGATGGTTGCCGCGCTGGCGACGCTGGAGCGCGATGGCTGGTCCATCGAGCTGGCCAGCCCGCGCTGGCCAGGCGGCCTGGAAGGCTATGCGCTGCTGGGCTTGCAGCACACGGCGCTGGCTGCGCAATTCGGTGCGCTGGCGGATGAGCAGTTGCAGCAGCTGGATCCGGATATTCTGGCGCAGATAGAGCTGGGCAGAGCGTTGTCCGGGGTGCAAACCGCGCGTCTGCTAGCGTTGCGCAATGGGTTGTCGATCACCCTGGCCGCGTTTTTCGATGACTACGATCTGCTGTTGTGCCCGACCGCGCCGGTGGAAGCCTGGGCCGTGGGGCAACTGGGCCCCGCGACCATTGGCGGTCAGCCCGCCGGGCCGCGCGGACATGCCGGTTATACCCCGGTGTTCAACTACTGCGGGGTACCCGCACTGTCGTTGCCCTGCGGGTTCGGCAAGCAGGGACTTCCGGTAGGCCTGCAGGTGATCGCCCCGCGCTACATGGACGGGCGCGTGCTTCAGGCCGCCGCGGAAATGGAGCGCGTGCTAGGCCTGTCGTTCGAGGCGCCCATGCTGCGCAACCAAGGTATCCCCCAACCCCTGTAGCAGCGGCGCAAGCCGCGTCGGCGGCACATGCGGTTTGGCAGGCACACCGCGGTGAACCCGGACGCGGCTTGCGCCGCTGCTACAGGAGGGCCTGCAAGCCCGGTGGCAAGCCTTGGTTGGGCTTGGCGGGTGGGCGGGCGAAGCTGCCTTGGGTGGCCCGACCCGCCTGCAGGCGGTGCAACAGCTGCGCCTGGGCCACGCCGCACGACACGCCGTCCACCACCGGAACCGGCAACCGCCCGGCCAACCCACGTGCCAGCCCGGCCAACGGCGCACCGGCGAGGATCAGCACGTCGGCGCCATCTTCGTTCACCGCCAGGTGGCTCAGCTCCAGCAGGCGCTCGGCATGATCCTCCTGCACGCTGCCGGCATCGCGCAGCGGGCGGTCCAGATGGCGAATGCTGGCCAGACGGTCGAGCATGCCGTTCTGTGCCACGCACTCGCGGTACCAACTGGTGATGCGCCGGGAGATGGCGATGATCGAGATCCTCTGGCCCAACTGGGCGGCCGTCATCAGCGCCGCTTCGGTCATGCCCACCACCGGCACGTCCAGTACCTCCTTGAGCGCAAGCAGCCCGGGATCACCGAATGCCGCCACCAGTACTGCGTCGTAGCTGCCCAGACGCTCCCCGGCAATGATCGTCGCTGCGTGCGCGCCGAGCAGGGCTTCGAAGCGGGTTTCGATGTAGGCCACGCCACTGGGTGCCGTGGCCATCTGGATCTGCGTGTCCGTCGCTGCGGTGCGGCGCGCTTCCGTCTCGATCAGGTCGGTGACGCTCTGGGAGATATTGGGGTTGATGATCAGCAGTCTCATGGCGACTCCGGGCGGTCGGGTGGCGTTAGCCGAAAATAGCGTGCAGGTCGACCTCGGCCTCATCTTCCAGCGACAGGTCGAGCGTGGCCTCGATATGGTCGAGGTGGCCCAGCATCAAGCCGATGGCTGCCTCGACCTCACCCTGTTCCATGGCCTCGACGATTTCGGTGTGCTCATGGTTGGGGCAGGCAGGCACGTTGGGCGAGTCGTACAGCAGAATGATCAAGCAGGTCAGCGAAGACAGTTCGCGCATCAGTTTGATCAGCGGCGGGCTGTCGACCATCTGTGCGATCAACAGATGAAACTCGCCCGACAGGCGAATTACCGCGCGTTTGTCGCCTGTCTCGCGCGCGGCGCGTTCTTCGGCCACATGGGCGTGCAGGCGACGAAACTGCTGGCTGTCGGCCTTGGCCACCAGGCTGCGGATCAGCGCGGGCTCGAGAATGCGTCTGGCCTGGAAAATATGCCGGGCTTCTTCCACCGAGGGGCTGGCGATGAAGGCACCGCGATTGGGGATAGTGGTGACGATCCCTTCGTGGGCCAACCGCGCGAGCACCTCGCGGATACGTGTGCGATTGACCTGGAACACGCCGGCCAGCTTCTCCTCCACCAGCTTGGTGCCGGGGATCAGGCGATGTTCCATCACGGCGTTGAGGATGCGCTCGTAGATGCCATCGCGGGTACTGCCGGTGCCCAGGATCTGCCCGGTACTGCGGGCCTTGCGAGGTGCAGGAGAAAGTGTTTCCGAGTTGAGCACGTGCGCGATCCTCGTCAGCCTGATTACGGTCAATGGTGGATTGTCACAAAATGGTGAGCGATTGTCCAAACATGCACCGTCGCAACTCATTCGCCGCCACGGACTGCTTTATTGAGCCTGCTCATCTCGTTACCACGGGAGCCGCCGCCGAACGTGAAAGCGGCACCGCGCGATCACACAAGCCCCGCCGTACAGGGCCTGGACACCAAAGGCGCCCATGGAAAGCAATGCGGTTTTCAAATGGTGCCACGAACATGGCATAGCCGTTGCAAACTCTTTGCCACAAAGCCTCAGCCTTTAGTGACAATTGGAGAAGCCCGATGCCAGCTATTTGTTCGTCCACTACCTTGCTCAAGCGTGCCTTTTCGGCCTTGGTGTTGAGCCTCGGCATGATGGCCATGTCCCACGCCGACGAAGCCAAGCCGGTCAAACTCGGTTATGCCAAGTGCGCCCACTGCACGCCGTTGTCCCTGACGCCGCAAAACGCCGCCGGGGTGAAACTCGACGCCATTGCCTTCAACACCGGCAACGATGTGCTCACAGCGCTGCTGTCCAAGAGCATCGACGTGGCGCAGGTCACCTACCTGCATTACGCCACGGCGCTGGACAAGGGGTTCGACGTGGTGGCCGTGTCCGGGCAGATCAACGGCGGCTCGCAGATTCTGGTGGGCAACGACCTGCCGCTGCAGGCAGGCGACTGGGTCGGCTTGAAGGCGCTCATCGACAAGTACAAGGCCGAGGACAAGCCGTTCCGGGTCGCCGCCTCGCGCGGCAATGCGCAGGATATTCATATGCGTGGGGCGTTCCTCAAGCACGGCATCGATATCAACAAGGATGTGCAATTCATCAACATCCCCAACCCGTCTGACCACGTGCAGGCACTGCGCCGCGGCGAAGTGGAGCTGATCACGTCGGTGGACCCGTTCGCCACCCAGATCCGCGAGGTCAAGGCGGCCAAGTTCTTCGACTTTCCCTACGACCAGGCGGCTGGCAAGTTGACCAACCTGATCGTTACCCGCTCCGATGTGATCGAGGACAACCGCAAGGGCGTCGAGGAAACAGTGCGTTCCATCGTCAAGGTCAATGACCTGATGGCCAACGACAAGCCGCTGTTCATCGACACCATCCAGAAAGTCACCGGGCTGGACAAGGCCATCGCCACCGGCGCAGTCGACAACCTCTACCCCGACTACGCCATGCACCGCGCCTCGGCCGTAGCCATTGCGCAAATGATGCGCGACCTCAAGTACATCAGCACCGATGTCAGCGAGCAGGTAGAGAAGAACCTGGACTACAGCTTTCTGGAAGCGGTGACCGGCAAGCCGAAAACCGAGCTGGGGTATTGAGATGAAAAGTACCGCCATCAAGGCGCACGGGGTCGGGCGAGGGCATGGCCCGTCCCTGGCCCGGCGCCTGTACAAGCGCATCGAACGCGGCATCGTGCCGGTATTGCTGCTGGTCGGCTGGGAGATCTTTTCCCGCTCCGGGATTTTGCCGCGCGCGCTCCTGCCGGCGCCGTCCCAAGTCATCATCGCCTGGGCAGACTGGGTCTTTGCCACCGATGGCAATACGCAAAGCTACAGCGGTCACTGGATTCTCGATGTGGCGGCCAGTTCGTTCCGGGTGTTCGCAGGCTTTGCCCTGGCCGCCTTGCTGGGCATCGGCGCGGGCATGGCCATCGGTTGGTCGCGCACCGCAGAAAACCTGTTCGAGCCGGTGCTGCAGATTCTGCGCCCGATCCCGCCGGTGTCCTGGATTCCCCTGGCGATCATCTGGTTCGGCATTGCCGACAAGCCGGCGATCTTCCTGGTGTTCATGGGCGCATTCTTCCCGGTGCTGTTGAGCACCATTCACGGCGTCAAGAACTGCGACCGCAACCTGTTGCGAGCAGGCGCCATGACCGGTGGTACGCCAAGCAGACTATTGCTTTACATCGTCTTCCCGGCGGCGCTGCCGAGCATCTTCTCCGGCCTGCGCATCGCCATCGGCTCGGCGTGGATGCTCACCGTCACCGCGGAAATGGTCGCGGTTAAAAGCGGCGTCGGCTACGTGCTGTGGGATTCCTATTACTTCCTGCGCTACGACATCGTCATCGCCTCCATGGTCAGCATCGGCCTGCTGGGCTTTCTCAGCGACTATGCGATCAAGCGCGTGGGTGCGTACCTGCTGCGCTGGCAACGTGGTTCCACTTTGCAGAAGGAGGGCTGAGGCATGGCACTGATTACCATCGACCGCGTCTCGCGCGTGTTCGAAGACCCCAAGCGACCCACCGGCATCGTGGCCCTGGACGATGTCAGCCTGACCGTGGCACGCAACGAATTTCTCTGCCTGCTGGGCCCCAGTGGCTGCGGCAAGTCGACCCTGCTGAACATGATCGCCGGCTTCGACCACCCCACCCAGGGCACGGTCAGCGTCGGCGGGCAGTCGATCACCGCACCCGGGGCCGATCGTGGCGTGGTGTTCCAGCAGGCCAACCTGATGCCTTGGTTGCCGGTCTGGGAGAACGTTGCGTTCCACTTGAAGATGCGCGGTGTGGGCAAGGAGATACGCCGGGAGAAGGCGCAGAAATTCATTGAAATGGTGGGCCTGGCCGGCTTCGAGAATCACTTCCCCAGCGAGCTGTCCGGCGGCATGAATCAGCGTGTGGGCATTGCCCGAGCCTTGCTGATGAACCCTGAGGTGATCCTCATGGACGAGCCCTTCGGTGCGTTGGACGAGCAGACCAAGATGGACATGCACGCCGAGCTGATCCGGATCTGGCGCGAAAGTCAGAGCACCATCGTGTTCGTCACCCATGGTATCGATGAGTCGCTGGCCCTGGGTACCCATGTCGCCGTGATGTCGGCACGTCCGGGACGCATTCGCGAGCTGCTGCCGATCGAGCTCGAACGTCCGCGCGACCCGACCAGCAAGGCCTTCAATAACTACAAGCGGCACATCCTGTCGCTGCTGCGGCCGGAACC
The DNA here is from genome assembly GCF_014841915.1 of Pseudomonas sp. CFBP 13727. NCBI lineage: Bacteria > Pseudomonadati > Pseudomonadota > Gammaproteobacteria > Pseudomonadales > Pseudomonadaceae > Pseudomonas > Pseudomonas sp. CFBP 13727. The sequence continues at coordinate 1,016,256 of NZ_JACYUT010000001.1, read as the reverse complement.
TGTGCGGGAAAGCGCCTGAGATGAAGACGCTGATCACCGGCAGCAGTGGCTTCGTCGGCCTGGCGTTGAGCGAGCACTTGCTGGCGGCGGGTGAGGACGTGATCGGCTTCGACCTGGGGCCGATACCTGCGCAGGCGCAGGCTGCGTTCGCCAGACTGCCGGGGCGGTTCACCGAGCATCGAGGTGATGTGCGTGACGCGACGGACCTGCGCATGGTCATGGGTCGTCATCGCCCCCAGCGAGTGGTGACCCTGGCCGCCATCACCGCCGATGCCGAGCGCGAGCGATTGGCGCCCCAGGCGATCTTCGAAGTGAACGTGGGCGGGGTGCTTGCGGCCATCGGCGCGAGCGCCGAGTGCGGCGTGTCGCGGCTGGTGCACATCAGCTCGGGCTCGGTCTACGGCACCACCGGGCGTCACGCGCCGTTGCTCGACGAAGCACGTTCCGCCTTGGCCCCCGAGGGCCTGTACGGCCAATCCAAGCGCAGCGCCGAGGACGCGGCGCGGCGCCTTGCCCAACTGCATGGGTTGCCCTTGGTTATCGGCCGCCTGGGCACTTGCTTCGGGCCCTGGGAAGCCGACACCGGCGTGCGCGACACCCTCAGCGCACCGCTGCAGTTGTTGCAAGTGGCCCGCCGTGGCGGCACGGCGATCCTTGCGCGCGACAGCCTGCGCGACTGGCTGTATGTCCGCGACGCCGCGCGGGCTATCGGCTGCCTGCTGGACCAGCCGCAGTGGCGATATCCCCTCTATAACCTGGCGGCGGGTTTCCAATGGCCGCTCAGTCAATGGTGCACGCGCCTGGCCACACGCTTCCCGGACTTCCGCTGGCGTCTGGCGGCGCCGGGTGAAACACCGAACATCGAGCTGTACGCCGACTACGACCGGGCGAGCATGGCGCTCGACCGTCTGCGCGAAGACTGCGGTTTCGTTCCGCGATTCGACATCGACGCTGCCGATCACGACTTTCATCACTGGCTTGCCCACGTGGCAGGCCCCCAGACAACGGTGAACCCATGACCCCCACCCTTTTAGCGAACTCATCGAGCATGGCGGGCCAGGTGTGCATCGTCACCGGTGCGGCCTCCGGCATCGGCCGCGCCATTGCCTGGCACCTGGCAAGCCACGGTGCCTGCGTGGTCATCGCCGATGTCACCACGGCTGTCATCGAGGGCGGCGAGCCAACCGCCGACCTGATTCGCGCCGCTGGCCACCAGGCCCTGTTCGTGCAGACTGACGTCGCCGACAGCGCGCAGGTCGAAGCGTTGGTCGAGACCACGGTAGCGCGCTTCGGGCGCCTCGATGTGCTGGTCAACAACGCCTGCATCCGCCACGCGCGGCCCTTGCTCGAGCTCGACGAGGCCGACTGGCAGCGTGTCCTGGACGTCAATCTGGGGGGGGTCTACCGCTGTTGCCGGGCTGCCGTGCGGCAAATGGTCGGCCAGGCGCTGGTCGGCGAAACCCGCGGGCGCATCGTCAACCTGTCTTCGCAACACGGCATGATTGCCGCACCCCAGGACTTGGCCTATGGCGTGAGCAAGGCGGCTGTGGATTACCTCACCCGGCAGGTCGCCAGCGACTATGCCGAGCAGCGCATCGTCTGCAACGCGGTGGCGCCCGGCAAGATCCAGACCGGCGCCGGTGGCCGGGCGGTCGACCCGGCGGTGATGGAGCGGGCCACGCGGCGTACCCCCTGGCCGCGGTTGGGCCATCCCGACGATGTCGCCAAGGCCGTGCTGTTTCTGGCCAGCGCCGAGGCCAGCTTCATCACCGGCACCACGTTGATGGTGGACGGCGGGTGGATGGCCGCATGATCGACAACCCACTGGATCTACTGATTACCGGCGCCGTGCTGCTGGACCCGGTCGACGGCCTTGCGCAGTCCGCAAGCCTGGGCATCCGTGGCCAACGCATCGCCCACGTCGGGCCTGCCGACCAGCCTGCACCCGAAGCCGTGCGGCATCTGCACCTGCCGGGCCGGGTGGTGGTGCCCGGCTTCGTCAATACCCATTACCATGCCGGCCTGAATTTCGTCCGGGGGGTGGCGCCGGACTGCGGCTTCGCGCCGTCCTACACCCCCGGCCTGCCACAGGCTTCATGGCTCAGCCCGGAAGAAGCACTGACGTTGTCCCGCCTTGGTGCACTCGAAGCGCTGCGGGCGGGTTGCACCACGCTTGTGGACAGCTTCGTGCATGCCGAGCACACCGTGGCAGGCATGGCCGAAACAGGTGTGCGCCTGTTCGCCAGCCAACGTCTGGCCGATGTCGATTTCGCCTCGGTGCTGCAAGGCACGCGGCGCTTCGACCTGAAGCGTGGCCTGGCCCAGCTGGACCACGCCGAGGCCTTCGTCGAACGCTGGGCAGGGCAGGCCGACGGACGCATCCAGACCCACCTGACCGCTCACGCACCCGACACCTGCTCGCTGGACTTCCTGCGCCAGATCGATGCCTTGGCCCGCCGCCATGGTCTGCAGATCAGCACGCACCTGGCGCAGAGCCAGGACGAACTGGATTGGGTGCGTGCTACCCACGGCCGCTCGCCGGTGCAACTGCTCGATGAGCTGGGCATGCTCGATTCGCGCCTGCTGGCCGGTCACTGCATTCACGTGGATGACGAGGACATCGTACGCATCGGCGCCTCCGGTGCCCATGTCGTGCACATCCCGGTCGGCAACGCCATGTCCGGACGGGTGGCGCCGACGCGCCGCCTGCTGCAGGCCGGCGCGCGCCTGTGCCTGGCGACCGACACCATGCACGGCGACATGATCGAGGTCATGCGCTGGGCGCTGGCGGTAGGGCGGTTGAGTGCCGGGCGGGTGGCCGACGACTGGCAACCACGCGACGTGCTGCGCATGGCCACCGTCAACGGCGCCGCGGCGCTGGGTTGGGGCGAGCATCTGGGTCGATTGGCGGTCGGCCAGTTGGCTGACCTGGCCATCCTCGACTATCGACAGCTCCACCTCACTCCCTGCATCGATGCGTTGGGCAGTTTGGTGCACAACGCCACCGGGGCCGACGTCGAAACCGTGATCGTCGACGGTCGAGTGGTGATCGATCAAGGCCGCTCGACCCAGGTCGACGAAGCCTGTGTACGTGCCGCAGCCGACACCGTTTGCCGCGACCTGTGGCAACGTTGCGAAAAGCCTTTGCGCGCCTATCCTTCCTCGCACGCGATCACTGGAGGTACAGTATGACCCGCCGTATTCGCCTGGGCGTGCTTACGCCTTCCTCGAACACTGCACTGGAGCCGCTGACCCAGGCGTTGATAGCCAGCCTGCCGGAAGTCAGCGTGCATTTCTCACGCTTCAGTGTCACCCAGATCGCCCTCAGTGCCGACGCGCTGGGCCAGTTCCAGCGCGAGCGGATTCTGGACGCGGCGCGCTTGCTGGCCGATGCCCATGTCGATGTCATCGGCTGGAGCGGTACCTCTGCCGGATGGCTGGGTTTCGATACCGACGTTGCGCTATGCCAGGCCATTACCGAGGCCACGGCGATACCGGCGACGACCTCGGTGCTGGCACTGAACAAGGCGCTGCACCGCTTCGGCATTCGCCGCCTGGGCCTGGTCTCGCCGTATCTGGCGGATGTACAGGCAAGGATCGTTGCCAATTATGCCGCTCTGGGTATCGATGCCAGCGCCGAAAGCCACCTGTCGCTGCAGGACAATTTTTCCTTTGCCGAGGTGGACGAGGCCACCCTGGATCGTCAGGTGGCCGAGGTGGTCGCGGCCGGTGCCGAGGCCATCTCCACCTTCTGCACCAACCTGCACGCCGCCCACCGTGCCGAATCCTGGGAGCGCCAGCACGGGGTACCGGTGTTCGACACGGTGACGACGGTGCTCTGGGACATGTTGAACATGACCGGCGTGGACACACGTCGCTTGACCGGCTGGGGCCGGCTACTGCTTGAAGAGGCTTGATATGCAACCTTTCGATACGGTTATTCGCAACGCTCGCGTGGTCACTGCCGCAGACACCTTCACCAGTGACATCGGCATTCGCGACGGGCGCATCGTTGCCCTGGCCCTGGAGCTGCCTCCGGGCCTTGCGGAAATCGACGCGGCCGGCCGGCACGTGACCCCGGGCGGCATCGACAGCCATGTGCACCTGGACCAGCCCACCGGCGACGGCTCGGTGATGGCCGACGACTTTTTCAGCGGTACGGTGTCGGCGGCCTGCGGCGGGACCACCACGGTGATTCCTTTCGCCTGTCAGCAGAAGGGTGAAACCCTGCGTGCAGCGGTGGATGACTACCATCGCCGGGCAGGCACCAAGCCGGTGATCGACTACGCCTTCCACCTGATCGTCACCGACCCCACGCCGCAGGTCCTGCGTGAGGAATTGCCGGCACTGATCGCCGAGGGCTATACCTCGTTCAAGATCTACATGACCTACGACGCGCTGAAACTGGGTGACCGAGAGATTCTCGAAACCCTGTCCGTGGCCCGTCGCGAAGGCGCCATGGTCATGTTGCATGCCGAGAACAGCGACTGCATCGCCTGGCTCACCGAGCGGCTGCTAGCGGCCGGGCTCAGCGCGCCGCGCTACCACGCCAGCTCGCGACCCATGCTGGTGGAACGCGAGGCCACGCACAGGGCCATTGCCTTGGCCGAACTGGTGGATGTGCCCATCCTCATCGTCCACGTGTCGGGTCGCGAGGCCGTGGAGCAGATTCGCTGGGCGCAGAACCACGGCTTGAAGGTGTATGCCGAAACCTGCCCGCAATACCTGTTTCTGACCGCCGACTCGCTGGGCTGCGACGACAGCTTCGAAGGCGCCAAATGCATCTGCAGCCCACCGCCTCGGGACGCTGCAAACCAGCAGGTGATCTGGGACGGGCTGGAAAACGGTTCGTTCGAGATCTTCTCGTCCGACCACGCGCCGTTTCGTTACGACGGCCCCGATGGCAAGAAGGCCCACGGCGAAGACGTGTCGTTCGACCAGATCGCCAACGGCATTCCCGGTGTCGAAACACGCATGGCGCTGTTGTGGTCCGAAGGCGTGCGCACCGGGCGCATCACGGCGCAAAGTTTCGTCGCGCTGACGTCGACCAACGCGGCAAAGATGTACGGGCTGTACCCGCGCAAGGGCAGTATCGCCATCGGCGCGGATGCCGATCTGGTGATCTGGGACGAAGGGCAGCCGGTGTCGATCAGCAACGAGATGTTGCACCACAACGTCGACTACACCCCTTACGCCGGCATGCAGCTGAGCGCCTGGCCGGCCATCACCCTGTCGCGCGGCGAAGTGGTATGGGACGGTGAGCCTCGGGGCGAAGCGGGGCGGGGCCAGTTTTTGCCCTGCGAGCGTCCGGCACCGGCGCAGGTGCGTCGGCGCAACACCGAGTTGCCGCTGTGAGCGCGGTCGAGCAGGTGGCGCAGCGGCTCATTCGCGCCTGGCGCGAGGGTAGGCGGCAGCCGGTCGAAGGCTTGCGTCTGGACAGCGAGGCGCAGGCGTATGACGTGCAGCGGCGGGTGGCCGAGGCGATGGGCTGGTTTGCCGACGCGCCCGCGCGGGCCTGGAAACTGGGAGGTGCGCCGGGCAGCCTCATCAGTGCCGCAGGCGTGCCGGCCGGTACCGTACGCGCATCCGGGTGGCAGGTGCCGCCCGGGCACTGCCACGCGTTGGGTATCGAAGGCGAGCTGTTCGTGCGCTTGTCCCGGGATCTGGACGAACACACCGACCTGGCCGCCGCCTACGCGGCCATCGACGCCTGGATGCCGGGCATCGAGTTGTGCGATACGCGCTGGGTCGACGGCATCCAGGCCGATGCCCTGCTGCGACTGGCCGACCAGCAGCTCAACCGTGAGTTGATCGTTGGCCTGCCTGTAACGCTGGCGGCCGTCCCCGACTGGTCGGCCCAGGCCGCCACGCTGCACGTCGACGGCGAACAAGTGGTACGTGGGCTGGGTAGCCACCCGTTCCGCGAACCGTTGAACTCCCTGCCGTGGCTGGCGCGACACGCTGTCGCACTGGGCAACCCGCTGCGCGCGGGCGATCTGATCGCCACCGGAAGCTGGACCGGCATCCACTGGGCGCCCCCAGGCGCCAGCATCGAAGTCGACTTCCCCGGCATCGGCAGCGTAACCCTCGCCACCTGAACCACCGCGTTGCGCCGTTCGCGGCCACGGACCGCTCCTACAGTGGTCATGCGCTGCCACGGGGATCGAGCGCCATCTCCCGTAGGAGCGGTCATCGGCCGCGAAAGGTGCGCCGCGGTGCGCTTGCCGCCTGCGCTGGCCCCTTCGCGGCCATGGACTGCTCCTACAGTGGTCATGCGCTGCCACGGGGATCGAGCGCCATCTCCCGTAGGAGCGGTCATCGGCCGCGAAAGGTGCGCCGCGGTATGTTTGCCGCCTGCGCTGGCCCTTTCGCGGCCACGGACCGCTTCTACAGTGGTCATGCGCTGCCACGGGGATCGAGCGTCATCTCCCGTAGGAGCGGTCATCGGCCGCGAAAGGTGCGCCGCGCTATGCTTGCCGCCTGCGCTGGCCCCTCCGCGGCCATGGACTGCTCCTACAGTGGTCATGCGCTGCCACGGGGATCGAGCGCCATCTCCCGTAGGAGCGGTCATCGGCCGCGAAAGGTGCGCCGCGGTATGTTTGCCGCCTGCGCTGGCCCTTTCGCGGCCACGGACCGCTTCTACAGTGGTCATGCGCTGCCACGGGGATCGAGCGTCATCTCCCGTAGGAGCGGTCATCGGCCGCGAAAGGTGCGCCGCGCTATGCTTGCCGCCTGCGCTGGCCCCTTCGCGGCCATGGACTGCTCCTACAGTGGTCATGTGCTGCCACGGGGATCGAGCGCCATCTCCCGTAGGAGCGGTCATTGGCCGCGAAAGTTGCGCCGCGCTATGCTTGCCGCCTGCGCTGGCCCCTTCGCGGCCACGGACCGCTCCTGCGGGGAGGGGGGGTGGCGCCGGTCGTTGCCCCCGCGCATTCGCCGGGAAAAAAGAGTAGAGTGGCGCGCTTTTCCGATCTGCCCAAAGTTTTTCCATGAAAAGTTCCGCACCCGCTGCACCCAAGCGCTTCACCCTCAAGGTCGCCCTCTGGCTGCTCGACAGCCCCCGCCTGGGCCACAAGGTCAACGTCAAGCACCTGGCCGGGCGCATGCTCAAGCAGCCCGCGCGCGAAGGCGTGGTGGTCGCGCAGAGCCGCCTCGGCCAGTTGATGTGTCGCGATTGTGGCAACGCCCGTGACCAGCGCATCGGTCAGCAACTCCTGCGGCAGGCCGCCCGCGCCGGCGATGCGGGCGCACAGAACGCACTGAGCGATCTGCGTCGCGACTGACACTCGGTTTGCCCCAGGCGGCCAATGGCCTCAGACTGCCGCTCATCGAATTCGCATGAGAGCACACCATGGCCCTGGACGTGACCAGCCTGTTGATTGGCCTGCTGGCTGCCGCCTTGCCGTGCCTGGCGCTGGCCTGGCAGCTGCAGCGCAGGAGCACCGCCGCCCTGGCCCAGGTCGCCTTGCTCGACGAGCGCCTGAGTAACGCCCAATTGGCTCAGGACGGCCTGAGCGCGCAGCTCGACGCCTGCCGCGATGAGGTCAGCGATCTGAGCCAGGCCAACTCGGCCAAGCAAGCCGAACTGGCCGGCCTGCGCCGCGAGGTCGAACTGCTGCAGAACGAACGCGACAATGCCCGCGATGCCGCCCACGCCTGGAGCCTGGAGCGCAGCACCCGGGAAACCGAGTTGCGTCGCCTCGATGCCCAGTGCGCCGGGCTATCAGCCGAATTGCGCGAACAGCAGGACAGCCACCAGCAACGCCTGAACGACCTGCAGGGTTCACGGGACGAACTGCGCGCGCAGTTCGCCGAACTCGCAGGCAAAATCTTCGACGAGCGCGAGCAACGTTTCGCCGAAAACAGCCAGCAACGCCTGGGCCAGTTGCTCGATCCCCTCAAGGAGCGTATCCAGTCGTTCGAAAAGCGCGTTGAAGAGAGCTACCAGAACGAGGCCCGCGAGCGCTTTTCCCTGGGCAAGGAACTGGAGCGCCTGCAACAGCTCAACCAGCGCCTGAGTACCGAAGCCACCAACCTGACCCAGGCCCTCAAGGGTCAGAAAACCCAGGGCAACTGGGGCGAGCTGATTCTGGAGCGGGTGCTCGAGCATGCCGGGCTGGAGAAGGGCCGCGAGTACCAGACCCAGGTCAGCCTCAAGGGCCCGGATGGCGAGCGCTTTCAGCCCGACGTGCTGATCATGCTGCCCGGCGACAAGCAGGTGGTGGTCGATTCCAAGGTCAGCCTCACTGCCTATCAGCAATACATCGCCGCCGAAGACGGTGCCATTGCCCAGGCGGCCTTGAAGCAGCACGTGCTGTCGCTGCGCAATCACGTCAAAGGCCTTTCCGGCAAGGACTACAGTCGCCTGGACGGTTTGCACAGCCTGGATTTCGTCCTGCTCTTCGTGCCCATCGAGGCGGCATTCTCGGCCGCGTTGCAGGCCGAGCCCAACCTGTTCCAGGAGGCCTTCGACCGGCAGATCGTCATCGTCAGCCCGACCACCCTGCTGGCTACTCTGCGCGTCATCGACAGCCTGTGGAAGCAGGAGCGGCAAAGCCAGAACGCCCGCGAGATCGCCGAGCGCGCCGGATGGCTGTATGACAAGTTTGTGCTGTTCATCCAGGACCTCGACGAAGTCGGTAACCGCCTGCAGCAGTTGGACAAGGCCTACGGCGCGGCGCGCAACAAGCTCACCGAAGGACGTGGCAACCTGGTCAGCCGCAGCGAGCAACTCAAACTGCTGGGCGCCCGCGCCAGCAAGAGCCTGCCGCCGGACCTGCTCGAGCGCGCCATGACCGAGGCCCATCAGGACAGCGGCGCCGAGGCCGACGCCGACGGCGTGTCAGTGCCGGCCCAGGTGCCGGTTGAGTAGCGCCCGCAAGGCCGCAGGCTTCACCGGTTTGGCCAGGTAGTCCAGGCCGGCGGCGTGCACCAGGGCGACGGTTTCGGGGCGCGCGTCGGCGCTGATCACCACGCCCGGCACCGGCTCGGCCAGCGCAGTGCGCAGCCAGGCCATCAGTTGCGTACCGGTTTCTCCCTCGTCCAGGTGGAAATCCACCAGCGCCAATTGCGGCCGCTTGCCGGCGGCCAGCAGTGCTGCGCACTCCTGGCGATTGCGTGCGGTCCATACCTCGCACCCCCAGCGGCTGAGCAAGCTGTGCATGCCCAGCAGGATGCTGTCTTCGTTGTCGACGCAGAGCACCCGTGCACCACCCAGCGGTTGGCTCATGGGCGTCGGGGCGGGCAGGGCGGTTGCCGTGTCTGCGCCGGCCAGGGGCACGGTCACACTGAACACGCTGCCATGGCCAGGCCATGAGCGCACCTGCAGCGGATGGCCGAGCACCCGGCACAGGCCGTCGGCAATTGCCAGGCCCAGCCCCAGGCCTTTCTCGGCACGGGTCTGGTGACTGTCCAGGCGCTTGAATTCTTCGAAAATCATTTCCAGCTTGTCGCGGGCAATGCCCGGGCCTCGGTCCCACACCTCCAGGCTCAGCGCACCTGGCTTGCGCCGCACACCCAGCAGGATCGGACCGCGTCCATAGCGGAAGGCGTTGGTGAGGAAGTTCTGCAGTACACGGCGCAACAGCTTGATATCGCTGTCCACCCGCAGCGCGCTGCCCCGCAGGCGAAAGTCCAGGCCCTGTTCCCGAGCCTGGGCCTTGAACTCAGGGCCCAAGGCGTCGAACAGTTCGTTGAGCGCGAAGCCCTTGCGGTCCGGGCTGATCTTGCCGTTCTCCAGGCGGGAAATATCCAGCAGGTCGCTGATCAGGTCTTCGGCCGAACGCAAGGAGTTGTCCATGTGCTGCACCAGCTGGCTGGCTTCGGCCGACAGGCCCGGCTGATGAGACAGCGCTGCGGAGAACAGCCGCGCCGCGTTGAGCGGCTGCATCAGGTCGTGGCTGACCGCTGCCAGGAAGCGCGTCTTGGACTGGTTCGCCGACTCGGCATGGCCCTTGGCTTCGGTCAGCGCCTGGTTCAGCTGGGACAGCTCATGGGTGCGCTCGGTTACCCGCTGTTCCAGGCCTTCGTTGGCGTCCTTGAGCGCCTGCGCTGCTTCGCGGTAGGCGGTGATGTCGGTGAAACTCATGACGAAGCCACCGCCCGGCATCGGGTTGCCGATCAGCTCGATGACCCGCCCGTTGGGAAACAGGCGCTCGGAGGTGTGCGCGCGACCCTGACGCATCCAGTGCAGGCGCCGGGCAACGTGTACCTGCGCCTCGCCGGGCCCGCACAGGCCGCGCTCGGCGTTGTAGCGGATGATGTCGGCAATCGGCCGGCCCACGCTGATCAAGCCTTCCGGGTAATTGAACAGCTCCAGGTAGCGGTGATTCCAGGCCACCAGGCGCAGCGACTGGTCGATCACGCTGATGCCCTGGGTGATGTTCTCGATCGCACCCTGCAGCAGGGCACGGTTGAACTGCAGCACTTCGCTGGCTTCGTCGGCGATACGCACCACGTCTTCGAGCTGCATGTCGCGGCCTTCGATGGCCGCCTTCACTACCGCGCGCGTCGACGAGCTGCCCAGCACGCCTGCCAGCAGCCGTTCGGTATGGGCTATCCACTGGCCATCGGCATTCTGGTTGGGGTTGAAACCCTTGCCTTGCCGATAGGCGTAGCGCAGAAAGCTTTGCCGTGCGCGCTCCTCGCCGACGAAGCGTGCCGCCAGGTTGAGCAGGTCATTGATCTGCACCGCCAGCAGCGAGCGGCCATGGGGCCCGGCATTTATCTCCTGGCCGATGAATCGCCCGGCTTGCCAGTGTTCGCTGACGCGGGTACGCGACAGCACCGAAACCCAGGCGAACAGAATGAAATTGCCGGCCAGCGACAGCACCACCCCTTGGGTCATGGGGCTGATGGGCAGGCCGAACGGGTTGCCGTGAATCCAGGCCAGGCCGGGGAACACGTCCAGCGGCAGGTTCAAACTGTGCGCCGCCACCGGCAGCACCAAGGTGTAGAACCAGAGAAAGATGCCCACCGCCAACCCGGCGAAAACCCCGCGACGGTTGGCCTGTTTCCAGTACAGCGCACCGAGCATTGCCGGGGTCAGCTGGGTTACGGCGGCAAAGGCAATCTGGCCGATGGTGGCGAGGCTGGCGGTGGAACCGAGCAGACGGTAGCTGACGTAGGCCAGCAGCAGGATCACCACGATGCTCACTCGGCGGACGCTGAGCATCCACTGGCGAAACACTTCGAAGGGCCGTTCCGCGCTTTGCCGACGCAGCAGCCAGGGCAGCAGCATGTCATTGGAAACCATGGTCGACAGCGCTACGCTGGCGACGATGACCATGCCGGTCGCCGCCGAAGCACCGCCGATGAAGGCCAGCAAGGCCAGGGCCGGGTGGGCTTCGGCCAGTGGCAGGCTGATGACGAACGAGTCGGGAATCACCGAGCTGGGCAGCAGCATCTGCCCGGCCAGGGCAATCGGCACCACGAACAGTCCGGCCAGGATCAGGTAGGCGGGAAACACCCAGCGCGCCAGGCGCAGGTCCTGCGGGTCGGTGTTCTCCACCACGGTGACGTGGAACTGCCGCGGCAGGCAGAGAATGGCCATCATCGCCACGCCGGTCTGCACCACCATCGAGGGCCAATTGATCGTCTCTTGCCAGTACGCTTCCAGGCGCGGCGCCAGCATGGCCTGGTCGAGCAGGTCCTCGAAGCCGTCGTACAGTCCATAGGTGACGAAGATGCCCACGGCCAGAAACGCGAACAACTTGACCAGTGCTTCGAAGGCAATGGCCAGGACCATACCGCGGTGGTGCTCGGTGACGTCGAGGGTGCGCGTGCCGAACAGAATGGTGAACAGCGCCAGCACCAGCGTCACCACCATGGCGGTGTCCTGGACGCGGGTCCCGGTGGCGTCGGCACCGGCGCCGATCAGCAGGTTCACGCCCAGCACGATGCCCTTGAGTTGCAGGGCGATGTAGGGCAGCACGCCGACCAGGCAGATCAGCGCCACCACCACGGCGAGGCTCTGCGACTTGCCATAGCGCGCCGCGATGAAGTCGGCAATGGAGGTGATGTTCTCCTGCTTGCTGATCATCACCATTTTCTGCTGCACCCAGGGTGCCAGCAGCATCAGCAGCACCGGCCCCAGGTAGATCGGCAGGAACGCCCACAACTGCTCGGCCGCCTGGCCCACCGCGCCGAAAAACGTCCAGCTGGTGCAGTACACCGCCAGCGACAGGCTGTAGACCCAGGCCCGTACACGGGGCGGCAGGGGCGTGCTGCGGCGGTCGCCGTAGAAAGCGATGGCGAACATCACGGCCATGTAGGCCAGGGCGACGGTGGCGATCAATCCGCTGGACAACGACATCGGTGACTCCGGAACGGGGCAGGCGGAAGCCCGGCGAAGCGGGCACCCGCCAGTCTCGCACGGCGCATGCGATGGCGTCAGCGCCGACCATGGTCGCAGCCACTGTCATCGAGTTGGGCGATAGGCGGTATAGCGTTATGCTGTGCGCCGACGATGCCGCCGCTGCCCGCGGCCTCGTCCCCTCGCCAGAGCCCAGTCCACGCGGCATCATTCAGGTACAGGATCGATGAGTCAGCAGTCGCAGTTCGCCTTGCTCGGCAAGCGCCGTTTCCTGCCGTTTTTCGTGACCCAGGCCCTGGGTGCTTTCAACGACAACATCTTCAAGCAATCGCTGATCCTGACGATCCTCTACAAGCTTGCCATCGAGGGCGATCGCAGCGTCTGGGTCAACCTCTGCGCGCTGCTGTTCATCCTGCCGTTCTTTCTGTTCTCGGCGCTGGCCGGGCAGTTCGGCGAAAAGTTCGCCAAGGACCGCCTGATCCGCGCCATCAAGCTGGCCGAGATCGTCATCATGGCGGTGGGTGCGGTCGGGTTGGCTTTCGATCACCTGTGGCTGATGCTCGTCGCACTGTTCGCCATGGGCACCCATTCGGCGCTGTTCGGCCCGGTCAAGTACTCGATCATGCCTCAGGCGTTGCGGCCTGAAGAGCTGGTGGGGGGTAATGGCCTGGTGGAGATGGGCACGTTTCTGGCGATCCTGGCCGGCACCATCGGGGCGGGCGTGATGATGTCGTCCGCCCACTACGCCGGTGTCGTCGCCACCGCCGTGCTGTCGGTCGCCGTACTGGGCTATGTCGCCAGCCGCAGCATCCCGCCGGTCAGCGCCGCCAATCCGGGGCTGGTGCTGGACTGGAACATCGCCCGGCAGACCTGGTTCACCCTGCGCCTGGGCCTGGGCCAGACCCGCGCGGTGTCGCGCTCGCTGGTCGGCAACTCTTGGTTCTGGTTCGTCGGCGCGGTCTACCTGACCCAGATTCCCGCCTATGCCCAGCAGTGGCTGGACGGCGACGAAACCGTGGTCACCTTGATCCTCACCGTGTTCTCGGTGGGCATCGCGCTGGGTTCGATGCTGTGCGAGCGGCTGTCCCGGCACAAGGTCGAGATGGGCCTGGTGCCCTTGGGGGCGCTAGGCCTGACGCTGTTCGGGCTGCTGCTGTGGTGGCATTCCAACGGCGTCGTGCAGGCCGCGCAGCCACAAGGCTGGCTAACGGTGCTGGGTCATGATCAGACCTGGTGGGTATTGCTGGATATCCTCGGCCTGGGCGTCTTCGGCGGGTTCTACATCGTGCCGCTGTACGCGCTGATCCAGTCACGTACCGCCACCGAGCAGCGCGCGCGGGTCATCGCTGCCAACAACATCCTCAATTCGCTGTTCATGGTGGTGTCGGCCATCGTGTCCATCCTCTTGCTCAGCGTGGCGAAGCTGAGCATTCCCCAGCTGTTCCTGGTGGTGTCGCTGGCCAATCTGGCCGTCAATGCGTACATCTTCAGCGCGGTGCCCGAGTTCGCTTCGCGCTTCCTGCTCTGGCTGCGTGGTGGTTGATCGCAGCGGCGCCGCCGCTGTACCGAGCAGGCCTACAGCGATTCGGGCCGTCCCAGCACCACGCTGAGCGCGTTGCGTGCGTCGTCGAGCTGGACCAGCGTGGCATGCCGGGCACCCAGGGCATCACCGTTCTCGATGGCCGTCAGAATTGCCTTGTGCCGCGGCAGGGCCAACTCATGCAGGTTGGGCCGCTGGTTGGAATGCCGCAGGGCCTCACGCAAGGCCAGCGACAGCATGTTGCACAGGTGCGCGAGCAGGTCATTATGCGTGGCATCGGCGATGCGGCTGTGGAAATCCAGGTCCGGCTGCAGCACGTCATCGACCGACCCGGCCGCCTCCATGCGCTGGTAGGCCTCGCCGATCGAAGCCACTTCGGCCTCGGTGGCGTGCTGGGCGGCCAGCGCCGCCGCTGCCGGCTCGATGATGCTGCGCACGCTGGTCAACAGAGCGAAGAACTCGTTCTGCGGCGTGCTCTGCATCACCCAGTGCAAGACATCGGGGTCGAGCATGTGCCACTCACGGCGCGGCTTCACCACCGAACCCACCCGCGGCCTGGAGTACACCAGGCCCTTGGCCACCAACACACGGGTCGCCTCGCGCAGCACCGGACGACTGACCGCGTATTCTTCACACAGCAGGGCTTCGGCGGGCAGCCGATCGTCAGGCTTGAAGCGGCCGGAGACGATCTGCATCCCCAACTCCTGGACGATCCGCGAGTGCATGCTTTTGCGATCTGAAGGCTTGCGATAATCCATGGGGTGCATTCGGTCCTTGGGGCAGGTAATGCGCGATGATAGCACCTGCGCGCCAAGTCTTCGGACGGGGTGTCAGAGCCCTTGCTGCAGGTTCTTGCGCAGCGACAGCAGGCTGGTCTGCAGCGCGCGCAGTTCGGCACTGCTGTGGCAGCTGGCCTTGACGATGTTGAGCGGCACCGACTCGGCCTTCTCGCGCAGCGCACGACCCTGCGGCGTGAGCTCGACGATGACCACGCGCTCGTCGTCCTTGCTGCGGGTACGGCTGAGCAAGCCTTCGGCTTCCAGGCGCTTGAGCAGCGGCGTCAGCGAGCCGGGGTCGGTCAGCAGGCGAGTACTGATTTCGCCCACGGTCATGCCGTTCTTTTCCCACAACACCATCATGGTCAGGTATTGCGGGTAGGTCAGGCCCAGTGCCTGCAACAAGGGCTTGTACACCTTGGTCATCAGCAGCGATGTCGAGTACAGCGAGAAGCACAGCTGATTATCCAGCAGCAGGCTGTCGTCGACGCTGACTGCCTCGTCGTGAGTGGATTCGGTGTTCATGCTGATCCTTTTTCCAATGGTGCAAGTGCATTAGGCGATCCGCCGTTCGCAGGTTTCGGCGCTTCGCTCGTTCCTTCGTGAAGCTGGTGTTGATTTCGAGCTACAAACACCGTGCATAGTTCGTTCGAGGTTGTGCAGCACTTCTACATCCTTCGGCGGCGGTCACACTGGTAGGATGCACGGCTGGATGAGGCGCGGCGGATAGAGAGAGACAGTATGTTCGAAACATTGCTCTACATTGCCTTGGGTGCGGTGATGGGCACGCTGGGTGGGGTGTTCGGCATCGGCGGGGGCTTGATCGCGATCCCGGCACTCGGCGTGCTGTTCGGCGTGGACCAGCAACTGGCCCAGGGCACGTCGCTGGTGATGGTCGTGCCCAATGTGCTTCTAGCATTATGGCGCTATCACCAGCGTCGTCCCATACCCTGGCGCAATGCCTTGCCATTGGCCAGCGGCGGACTGGTGTTCGCCTGGCTTGCCTCGGTGCTCGCGGCAGGGCTGGACCCGGCGTCGATGCGGGTGGGCTTCGTGGCCTTCCTGTTGGTGCTGGTAGTCTACAACATTGCGCAGATGTTCCTGCGCCCCGTGAACGGTACGGGCGAGATCCGTCATTCCTGGCCGTGGCTGGGCGTACTGGGTGGTTTTTCCGGGGTGATCGGCGGTTTTTTCGGGGTCGGCGGCGCCGTGCTGGCCACGCCCGTGCTGACCAGCGTCTTCGGGACCACCCAGATCATGGCTCAGGGCCTGTCGCTGGCCCTGGCCGCGCCCAGCACCAGTGTGACACTCCTGACCTATGCCGTGCACGATCATGTCGATTGGGCCATGGGCGTGCCGATGGCCATTGGCGGCCTGTTGAGCATCAGCTGGGGGGTGAAGATCGCCTATAGCCTGTCGGAAACGGTCCTGCGCGGCAGCTTCTGCGTGTTTCTGCTGCTGTGCGCCATCCTGCTGCTGTTCAAGGTCTGAGGCCTGGCCCACCACACCAGGTGCCGGCTCGGGTGGATTAGTGCCACAATCGGCGCTTTCATACGTCGTGACGAGCCTCCAGGTGGAAGACCAAGACACCCTGCAACCCCGCGAACGCACCGAGCGCATATTGGCCGAGGTGCACGACGCCTGGGGCATGATCCGCGTGCTGGAAGTCGCCGACTACCGCTTCCTCGAATTCGGCGATGCCATAGAACAGAGCTGCACGTTCACGGCCGACCCCAGCTGGCTGGAATACGACTACACCCGCGCCATGCTGGTGGGCGCGCTTTGCCATGCGCAACCTGAAAGTGCGCTGTTCCTGGGTCTGGGTGCCGGTACCCTGACCCAGGCCTGCTTGAAGTTCCTGCCCCTGGAAGACGTCGAGTGCATCGAACTGCGCCCGGACGTGCCTCGCCTGGCCATCGAATACATGGGCCTGGAAGACGATCCGAGGCTGTACATCCGCGTCGGCGACGCGCTTGAACTGCTGCCCACTGCCGAAACCGCCGACCTGATCTTCGTCGACCTGTACACCGACCACGGCCCGGCCCCCGCCCACCTGGCCTGGCGGTTCCTGGAACAGTGCCAGCAACGCCTGAACCCCGATGGCTGGCTGATCATCAACCAGTGGGCCGGTGACGACGGCAAGCCGCTCGGGGCCGCCTTGCTGCGCGGTCTCTACCAGCGTCACTACTGGGAATTGCCAGTCAAGGAGGGCAACGTGATCGTCATGGTGCCGGCCGATGTCGAGCAGGTATTGGACATGGCCGGCCTGTGCCAGCGTGCCGAGGCCCTCGCGCCCCGGCTGGGTTACTCGCTGCAGGGCCTGATCGACCTGGTGCGCCCGGCCAGCTGAGGCAGTGCGGCGCACCACTGGCGACGCTACTGGCCCTGGAACAGGGCAGGGCGCTGCTGCTGCATGGCCGCCAGACCTTCACGCGCGTCCTCGCTGGCGAACAGGCGCCCGCTGGTTGCCGCCAACTGGAGGCTGGCGGCGCCTTCACCTTCGCTCACGGCCAGGCGTGCCGACGCCAGGGTCGCCTGCACGCCCAGCGGTGCCTGTCGGGCAATCCGCTGAGCAAGCTGCAGGGCGTTGGGCAGCAGGTCTTCGCTGGCCATCACTTCCTGCACCAGACCCAGGCGCAAGGCTTCATGGGCATCGAACTCATCGCCGGTCAGCAACCAGCGCATGGCGTTGCCCCAGCCGGCTATCTGCTGCAGGCGCAGCGTGGCGCCGCCGAACGGGAACAAGCCGCGCTGCACTTCCATCTGGGCAAAACGGGTATTGCTCGCGCACAGGTTGATATCGGCCGCGAGCATCAGCTCGATTCCCACGGTCAGGCAATAACCCTGGGCTGCGACGATCACCGGCTTGCTCACCACCGGCCCACCCGAGACTCGCCAGGGATCGCAGCCCCCAGGGGGTACCTGCCAGCCCTGGCTCAGGCGCGTGCTCACCTCGGCCAGGTCCAGCCCCGCAGTGAAGTGCTCGCCATGGCTGAACACCAGGGCCACGCGTGCCGCCGGCTCGCGCTCGAACGCGCCGTAGGCCAGGCTCAGGGCGTCGAGCATGGGCAGGTCGAAGGCGTTGCGCTTGGCAGTACGGTCCAGGCCGATGAGCATGACGTGCTCGCGCAGCTCGCAGCTGACCTTGCCGGGGCAGGGGGTAGGCATGACGGCATCCTCGGAATGGTTTGAGTGAAAGGTTTCAGCTGCCGCACCTGCGCAGGCGCCTCTGCTAAAATAGACTGCGCCGCCGATTCGCGCAAAGCCCGTGTGGCTCAGGCGTGCACGCGGCACGATGGTTCAAAAAAGTCTCACGTCGCGGCCATTTTCAGGTATAGTGCGCGCCGGTCTTTAACCAGGCCACGTTTAGGTAGCGCAATCCCCCGAAGACAGCTTCGGCTGCATGTCCGTTCCGCGGACTCTCCCTAACGATTCTTTCATTCAATCGTTTTCGCAAATCCCCGCCGACAAAGCTGCCAGGGTGACTCTCGAGTCTTACAAGGCATGCGCAGCTTTGGAGCATGGGTCTTTGCGGATGCACTTAGAGGCAGACCCATGACCCAGGAAATCGGCGGCTTCGCCGCTCTCGAACTTCATCCGAACATTGTTGCTGCTGTAGTCGCTACCGGCTACGAAGAGCCTTCGGCTATCCAGCAACAATCGATCCCGATCATTCTCGCCGGTCATGACATGATCGGCCAGGCGCAGACAGGCACCGGCAAGACCGCGGCCTTCGCTCTGCCGATCCTGCATCGTATCGACCCGAGCAAGCGCGAGCCGCAAGCCCTGATCCTGGCGCCAACCCGTGAGTTGGCGCTACAAGTAGCCACTGCATTCGAAACCTACGCCAAGCAGATGCCTGGCGTTACCGTAGTGGCCGTGTACGGCGGTGCCCCGATGGGCCCGCAGTTGAAAGCAATCCGCAACGGCGCGCAAATCGTCGTCGCTACCCCCGGCCGTCTGTGCGACCACCTGCGCCGTGACGAGAAGGTCCTCGCCACCGTGAACCACCTGGTGCTCGACGAAGCCGACGAAATGCTCAAGCTGGGCTTCATGGATGACCTGGAAGTCATCTTCAAGGCCATGCCCGAGACTCGCCAGACCGTACTGTTCTCGGCCACCTTGCCGCAGTCGATCCGCGCGATCGCCGAGCGTCACCTGCGTGACCCCAAGCACGTCAAGATTCAGACCAAGACTCAGACCGTCACCGCGATCGAGCAGGCTCACCTGCTGGTTCACGCCGACCAGAAGACCTCGGCTGTCCTGCGCCTGCTGGAAGTCGAAGAATTCGACGCCCTGATCGCCTTCGTGCGCACCAAGCAAGCCACGCTCGACCTGGCCAGCGCCCTGGAAGCCAAAGGCTACAAGGCCGCGGCACTCAACGGTGACATTGCCCAGAACCAGCGTGAGCGTGTCATCGAGTCGCTCAAGGATGGCCGCCTGGATATCGTCGTCGCCACCGACGTCGCTGCCCGTGGCCTGGACGTACCGCGCATCACTCACGTGTTCAACGTCGACATGCCGTACGACCCCGAGTCCTACGTGCACCGTATCGGTCGTACCGGCCGTGCCGGTCGCGAAGGCCGTGCGCTGCTGCTGGTCACCCCGCGTGAACGCCGCATGCTGCAGGTGATCGAGCGCGTGACCGGGCAGAAGGTTGCCGAGGTTCGCCTGCCCAACGGCCAGGCCGTGCTGGATGCGCGCATCAAGAAGCTGACCAACAGCCTCGCTCCGCTGGTCGCAGACGCCGAAAGCACCCATGGCGAGTTGCTCGATCGCCTGACCGCTGACATCGGTTGCACCCCGCGCGCCCTGGCCGCAGCCCTGCTGCGCAAGGCCACCAATGGCCAGGCGTTGACTCTGGATGCGGTCGAGAAGGAGCAGCCTCTGGTTCCGACCAGCGCTCCGCGCGAACGCACCAGCAGTGGTGATCGCCCTGAGCGCAGTGACCGTGAGCGCCGCGCGCCAATGCCCCTGGGCGAAGGCCGCGCACGCTGCCGTACGGCCCTGGGTGCTCGCGACGGCATCGCCGCGAAGAACCTGCTGGGCGCCATCCTCAACGAAGGCGGGCTGGCCCGTGAAGCCATCGGTCGCATCCAGGTGCGTGACAGCTTCAGCCTGGTCGAGCTGCCGGAAGATGGCCTGGAGAATCTGTTGAGCAAGCTCAAGGACACCCGTGTCGCTGGCAAGCAGCTGAAACTGCGTCGCTATCGCGAAGACTGATTGCCCATAGTCTTCAGGCATAAAAAATCCCCGACTGGTTCGGGGATTTTTTTGTCTCGATCGCGGCTCGTTCATCGCCAGCTCGAGCTCGCTCCTGTGGGAGCGGGCTCTGCCCGCGAAGCGGACACCGCCGATCAATCAGTTCTTGGCTGGCGGCACTTGGGTAGCCGGAGTGGTACCTGGTGCGACCGGCATGCTCGAATCGGACTTGGTAGCTTCCTGAGCTGCAGCCTTGTTCGATTCCATGGCCGCTTCGTTGGCCTTGGCGTTTTCCTTGGCGGCGTCATTCATCTTGTCTTGAGCCGAATCCATTTTCTCTTGCGCTTCCTGACGGTGCTCGGCAGCGTCCTGGGCCTTGTCTTCGGATTTCTTGTCGCAGGCAGCCAGACCAAGGGTGGCAGCCAGCATCAGGGAGTAAGCGAGTGTCTTGCGCATGATGTTTCTCCTTATTGGGTATCTACGAGGCTAAGAGGGTGTGCGCCGGATATAAGTTCCGTCACTGCGGTTATATATAAGTATCGGATCGCAATGAGGTTTTTCCATGACCTTGCTGTACCGTTCAAGCATCCACCCGGTTTTCACGGCGGCCTTGGGTGAAAAGGTCGATGCACGAGCCCTGGCGGGCTCGCCTGTCGAAGCCACCCTTGAAATCCCGATCGGCGGCCCCATCTCCTTGTCATCCCGCCGCTCATCGGCGGCACCTGCCATCTGATTGGAGTTTGATGACCATGAGTGTGGAAACTCAAAAGGAAACCCTGGGCTTCCAGACCGAGGTGAAGCAACTGCTGCACCTCATGATCCATTCGCTGTATTCCAACAAGGAAATCTTCCTTCGCGAATTGATCTCGAACGCCTCCGACGCTGTCGACAAGCTGCGTTTCGAAGCGCTGGCCAAGCCTGAGCTGCTCGAAGGTGGCGGCGAGCTGAAAATTCGCATCAGCTTCGACAAGGACGCCAAGACCGTCACCCTGGAAGACAACGGTATCGGCATGAACCGTGACGATGTAGTGACCCACCTGGGCACCATCGCCAAGTCCGGCACTGCGGACTTCATGAAGAACCTCACCGGCGACCAGAAGAAGGACTCGCACCTGATCGGTCAGTTCGGCGTGGGCTTCTATTCGGCCTTCATCGTCGCCGACCAGGTTGACGTGTACAGCCGCCGCGCCGGCAGCCCTGCCAGCGAAGGCGTGCATTGGTCCTCCAAGGGCGAGGGCGACTTCGAGGTTGCCAACGTCGAGAAGGCCGAACGCGGCACGCGCATCGTTCTGCACCTGAAAAGCGCCGAAGATGAATTCGCCGATGGCTACCGTCTGCGCAACATCATCAAGAAGTACTCCGACCACATCGCCCTGCCGATCGAGCTGCCCCAGGAAAGCTCGCCCGCCGAAGGCGACGAGGCACCGGCGCAGGAGTGGGAAACCGTCAACCGCGCCAGCGCCCTGTGGACCCGTCCGCGTACCGACATCAAGGACGAGGAATACCAGGAGTTCTACAAGCACGTCGGTCACGACTACGAAAACCCGCTGAGCTGGAGCCACAACAAGGTCGAAGGCAAGCTGGAATACACCTCGCTGCTGTACGTACCTGCGCGCGCGCCGTTCGATCTGTACCAGCGCGAAGCACCGCGTGGCCTCAAGCTGTACGTGCAGCGCGTGTTCGTCATGGACCAGGCCGAATCCTTCCTGCCGCTGTATCTGCGCTTCATCAAGGGTGTGGTCGACTCCAACGACCTGTCCTTGAACGTTTCGCGCGAGATCCTGCAGAAAGACCCGATCATCGACTCGATGAAGACGGCGCTGACCAAGCGTGTGCTCGACATGCTCGAGAAGTTGGCCAAGAACGAACCCGAGCAGTACAAGGGCTTCTGGAAGAACTTCGGCCAGGTCCTCAAGGAAGGTCCTGCGGAAGATTTCGCCAACAAGGAAAAGATCGCCGGCCTGCTGCGCTTCGCTTCCACCAGCGACGACAGCGGCGAGCAGAGCGTTGGCCTGGCTGACTACCTGGCACGGGTCAAGGAAGGTCAGGACAAGGTCTACTACCTGTCCGGCGAGTCCTACGCACAAGTCAAGAACAGCCCGCACCTGGAAGTCTTCCGCAAGAAAGGCATCGAAGTGCTGCTGTTGACCGATCGTATCGACGAGTGGCTGATGAGCTACCTGACCGAATTCGACGGCAAGGGCTTCGTCGACGTTGCCCGTGGCGACCTCGACCTGGGCAAGCTGGATTCCGAGGAAGACAAGAAAGCCCAGGAAGAAATCGCCAAGGACAAGGAAGGCCTGGTCGAGCGCCTCAAAGCGGCGCTGGGCGATTCGGTCAGTGAAGTGCGGGTTTCCCATCGCCTCACCGATTCGCCGGCGATCCTGGCCATCGGCGAGCAGGACCTGGGCATGCAGATGCGCCAGATCCTCGAAGCCAGTGGGCAGAAGGTGCCGGACTCCAAGCCGATCTTCGAATTCAACCCCAACCACCCGCTGATCGCCAAGCTGGATGTGGAGCAGAGCGAAGATCGTTTCGCCGACTTCTCCCATATCCTGTTCGATCAGGCGGCCCTGGCGGCCGGTGACAGCCTCAAAGATCCTGCCGGTTACGTTCGACGCCTGAACAAGCTGCTGGTCGAGTTGTCCGTTTAAACAGTCCAGGTAAAAAGCCCGCTTCGGCGGGCTTTTTCGTTTTCAGTCATGACCTTTTGGAGATGCAAGCGTGAGCACATTGACCGTTCAATCCGTTGTCTACCAAATCGACGGGCAGGCGTACGAAAGCCGCCTGGTTTACGACACCGATATCGTGTCGCCACGTCCGGGCCTGGTGATGGCGCCGAACTGGATGGGCGTCAGCGAAGGTGCCGAACGCATTGCCCAGTCGGTGGCCGCCAAGGGCTATGTGGTGTTGCTGGTCGACTTGTATGGTCAGGGCGTGCACCCGGGCAACAACGATGAAGCGGCGGCTGCCATGATGCCGCTGAAGAACGACCGTGCCTTGCTGCGCAAGCGCATGCAGGTTGCGCTGCAGCAACTGCACGAGCAGACGCATGCCGCTGTCGATCCGGCGCAATCGGCGGCCTTCGGTTTCTGCTTCGGCGGGTGCTGTGCGCTGGAGCTGGCACGTACCGGCGCGGCGCTCAAGGCAACCGTCTCGTTCCATGGCACGCTCGACACGCCCAACCCGGCCGATGCCCATGACATCAAGGGTTCGGTCCTGGTGCTGCACGGCGACGCCGATCCCCTGGTGCCTGCCGAACAGCTGCCGGCCTTCCGCTCCGAGATGAACTCGGCGGGTGTGGATTGGCAGTTGACCAGCTACGGCGGAGCCTACCATTCGTTCACCGACACCGAGGCCAACAACCCGGGTGTGCAGATGTACGATGCCAAGGTCTCGGCTCGCGCCTTTCAGGCCATGCACAACCTGCTCGAGGAAGTGTTTCAGGCCTGATTCGCAGGCCCATGGGGGCGGTACGTGGCCGCGAAGGGGGGCGAACCGCCACCCAGGTGTCTGGCTGCTAAGCCTCGGCCAGGTACGTCTCGATATCGATCACTGCACTGGTCATCAGCTTGTGCACCGGGCAGTGGTCGGCCACTCGGTCCAGGTCATGACGCTGCGCTTCCGTCAGGTTGCCGAGCAAGGTGAGCTTGACCTGCAGGCGGTATTTGCCGGTGGGCTCCTCGCTCGCATCACGTTTGACCTCCACATTCACACCCGTGAGCGGGATGTTCTTGCGCTGGGCATAGAGCTTCAGGGTCAGGGCCTTGCAGGCACCCAGTGCGGCGTCGAAATAGTCATGGGGAGAGGGCGCCGAACCTGCCCCACCCAGGGCTTCCGGCAAGTCGGTGTGAAAAGAGTGGCGGCCATCGATGTCGATGCTGTGGCGAAATCCGTCGCCAGGTTCGGTAGTCACGGTGATAGCCATGGAAATCCCTTCGTTGGTGTGCTCGAGTCACACTGTATAGAGGGTTGCGCCATCCGGGGGGTTCAACCGCAGTCAATCGACCGATTTCAGGCAAAAAAAACGGCGCCCGCAGGCGCCGTCCTTCAGTAGGGCTGCTAGCCTTACTGACCCTGCCAACGCTTGAGTACCAGCGTGGCATTGGTACCGCCGAAGCCGAAGCTGTTGCTCATCACGGTATTGATTTCGACGTTTTCCTGGGTGACGGTCTGCACTGGCAGATCGGCCACGGCAGGGTCCAGTTCGTCGATATTGGCTGACCCGGCAATGAAGTTGCCTTCCATCATCAGCATGCAGTAGATGGCTTCGTGCACGCCAGCGGCGCCCAGCGAGTGCCCGGACAGGCTCTTGGTCGAGCTGATGGCCGGATACTTGCCGGCGAAGACTTCCCGCACACCCTTCATCTCGGCCACGTCGCCCACCGGTGTGGAGGTGCCGTGAGTGTTCAGGTAGTCGATCGGGGTATCGACGGTGGACAGCGCCTGCTGCATGCAACGGATGGCGCCTTCGCCGCTTGGCGCGACCATGTCGTAGCCATCCGAGGTGGCACCGTAGCCAACGATCTCGGCATAGATGTGGGCACCACGGGCCAGAGCGTGTTCCAGCTCCTCGACCACTACCATGCCGCCGCCGCCGGCGATGACGAAGCCATCGCGGTCGCTGTCGTAGGCACGCGACGCTTTTTCAGGCGTGTCGTTGCGCTTGCTGGAAAGGGCACCCATGGCGTCGAACAGGAACGACTGGCTCCAGTGTTCCTCTTCGCCGCCGCCGGCGAACACCACGTCCTGCTTGCCCATCTGGATCTGCTCCATGGCCGTACCGATGCAGTGCGCGCTGGTGGCACACGCCGAGGCGATGGAGTAGTTCAGGCCCTTGATCTTGAAAGGGGTGGCCAGGCAGGCCGAGACGGTGCTGCTCATGGTTCGGGTGACCCGGTACGGACCGACGCGCTTGACGCCTTTCTCGCGCAGGATGTCCAGCGCTTCCATCTGGTTCAAGGTAGAGGCGCCGCCCGAACCGGCGATCAGGCCGGTACGCGGGTTGGAAACCTGCTCGTCGGTGAGGCCGGAATCCTTGATGGCATCCTGCATTGCAAGGTACGCGTAGGCGGCGGCATGGCCGACGAAGCGGTACACCTTGCGGTCGATCAGCTCTTCCAGGTTGAGGTCGATGGAACCGGAAACCTGGCTACGCAGACCCATTTCGGCATATTCCGGGTTGAAGCGGATGCCAGGGCGGCTTGCACGCAGGTTTGCGGAGACGGTGTCTTTGTCATTGCCCAGGCACGAAACGATGCCCAGACCAGTGATAACAACGCGGCGCATGCGGATAACCCTTAGAAATTTTCGGTGGATGTAAAGACGCCGACCCGAAGGCCGTCGGCGGTGTAGATCTCGCGGCCGTCGACGCTGACCGAGCCATCGGCGATGGCCATGTTCAGCTTGCCCTTGAGCACGCGCTTGATATGAATGTTGTACGTGACCTTCTTGGCCGTCGGCAGCACCTGGCCGAAGAACTTCACTTCACCCGAACCCAGCGCACGGCCACGGCCCGGCAGGTCCTGCCAGCCGAGGAAGAAACCCACCAGCTGCCACATGGCATCCAGGCCGAGGCAGCCCGGCATCACCGGATCGCCCTCGAAGTGGCAAGCGAAGAACCACAGGTCCGGATTGATATCCAGCTCGGCGACCAATTCACCCTTGCCGTACTTGCCACCTTCGGCGCTGATATGGGTGATGCGGTCCACCATCAGCATATTCGGGGCGGGCAGTTGCGCGTTACCTGGGCCGAACAGCTCGCCACGACTGCAGCGCAGCAGATCTTCCCGAGTAAAGGCGTTTTGTTTGGTCATGCGAGCTCCTCAATAGTCCCTGGTGGCAGGGGGCAGATCTTCCCGACCGACCAGAAGAATCAACGCCTGGGTCGGCAGCCTACACATAGACTATTGCGTTGTAGTGAAAGTCACAGCGCAAGCGATACGGAAGTACACTTGTTCACTGAAATTATAATGCCAGACAGCAGGCTTTGTCCGAATGGATGTACAAGACTGCCGCACTTTAGCATTTCTTGCCAGCAACGGGCGCTGTCACGAGGACATCCGGCATCCCTTCCACGGCGCTGGTTCAGCTCGTCCAGCGCAGCAGAACCTGTTGCAGATCTGCCCGTTTGAACGGTTTCGCCAGGTAATCGTTCATTCCGGCATCCAGGCAGGTGGCGCGGTCGCCCAGCAGCGCGTTGGCGGTCAGGGCGATGATCGGCAGCTCTGCGCGGCCAGCAATCTGGCGAATCTGCCGCGACGCCTCGTAGCCGTCGAGGACCGGCAGGCGACAGTCCATCAGCACCGCCGAATAGAGGTGCGCACGCACCTGGCTGACCGCTGCTGCGCCGTCGCTGACGACATCGACGGCGTAGCCCAGGCTGCGCAGCATGGCTTCGATCACGGTCTGGTTGACCGCGTTGTCTTCCACCAGCAAGACACTGTGGCCGACGCCGTCGTCGTTGCCGGACAGGTTGGGCACCGCTGCCGGGCGGGCCAGGCTCTGCTGGCTCAGCGCCAGCGGCATTTCCAGGGTGAACAGCGAGCCGTGCCTTTCCTTGCTTTGCGCACGCAGCGTGCCCCCCATGCGTTCGGCCAGCGTACGCGCGATCGGCAGCCCCAGGCCGGTGCCGCCGTAACGGCGCGAAATCGAACTGTCGGCCTGGGCGAACGCGTCGAACATGCTTTCCAGTCGATCTTCGCCGATGCCGATGCCAGTATCGCGCACGGTGCAGGTCAGCCAGATCAATTGATGATCCAGGACCTGCCAGCGCACACCGATGTCCACACCGCCCTCATCGGTGAATTTCAGCGCATTGCCGATCAGATTGACCAGGATCTGCCGGATGCGCGTCGGATCGCCCTCGACCTGCAACCCCTCGATGCCCTCGGCCAGCGTCAATTCCAGCGCCAGCTTGCGTTGCCTGGCGGTGTGCTGGAAGGCCTGCACGCAACTGGTGATCAGCTCGTGCAGGCCGAAACCGATGTGCTCCAGCTCCATCGCCGCCCGCTCGATGCGGGAAAAATCCAGAATGTCGTTGATGACCTTGAGCAGGTGTTCGGTGGACTCGGTGGCCACCTGAGCGTAATCGCGCTGTTCATGGCTCAGCACGGTGGTTTCGAGCAGCTGCAGCATGCCCAGCACGCCATTCATGGGGGTGCGCAGCTCGTGGCTCATCATCGCCAGGAAATCCGACTTGGCGCTGTTGGCGCGCTCGGCCTCCTCGCGGGTCTGGATCAGTTGCTGCATGGCCTGATGCTGTTCGTGGCTGGCCTTGGCCAGGGCGCTGGCAAGGTTGTTGATATGCCCGGCCAGATGCCCCAGCTCGCTGTCGTCGACGATGGGCAGCGGCCGGTCGAACTCGCCCTGGCCTATGGCCTTGACTACGCGGCTCATTTCACTGATGGGCTGGGCCAGGCTGCGCGCCAGCCGCCGGGCCAGCAGATAGGTGAACAACAGTGCAAACAAAGCCAGCACGCCGGCCTTGAGGACGATTTCCTGCTGGCGCTCGCTGAAGGCGTCGTCGGACATGCCGACGATCACCCGGCCCAGGTAATCGCCGCTGCTGGCACTGCCCATGTGCTGCTGCACCTGAGCCTGATGGTCTTCCAGGAAGGCCCCACGGATCTGGATCGGTGCCTGGAACACTTCGACATGGGCCGACCGGTGCTCGTTTCTGACTCGCTGTTCGACATAGGCCAGGCGCCGGTCGGTCTGGTCCTGAATCTCCAGGAAACGTACGTGAGGGGTAGCCAGGGTTGCGCCGAGCAGCCCTTCGAGTACCGCGGCATTGTCGGTGACCACGCCGTATTCCGCGGCGGGGGCGAGTTGGTTGGCGATCAACTGGCCGGTGTGATTGAGTTCCTGGCGCAGGTCCTGCAAACGCACGAAGGTGAAGAAACCGATCAGTAGCAGGGTCAACAGCAGGGCCGGCCCGACGCTGATGATCTGGGTGCGTGTATGAATGTCGCGGTTCAGGCGCAACTTCATGTCGGGGCGCAGGGCAATGGGAAAGTGGCGGACACGACAGGGCCTGAATCGAGTTGAACAGTCAGGCATGTTAACCGGTCAGAGCGACAATTCCAGTCGTATTGTTACCGGGGCGCAGGCCGGGACTGGTCGTGTCGAGGTGGCTCCGTATAATGCCCCTCATCGCCCTCAACTCGACCAAATGGATGGGATATGACTCAAGAGCAGCCGATAGCCGTGCTGGGAGGAGGTAGTTTCGGCACCGCCGTGGCCAACCTGCTGGCCGAGAACGGCCATTCGGTCCGTCAGTGGATGCGCGACCCGGAGCAGGCCGAGTCGATTCGCCTGAACCGGGAAAATCCGCGCTACCTCAAAGGCATCAAGATCCTGCCGGGGGTGATCCCGGTCACCGACCTGCCCGCGACCATCGCCGGCAGTGCGCTGATCTTCGTCGCGCTGCCCTCGAGCGCCTTGCGCAGCGTGCTGGCCCAGCATGCCGATCAGCTGAGCGGCAAGATGCTGGTCAGCCTGACCAAGGGCATCGAGGCGCAGACCTTCAAGCTGATGAGCGAGATTCTCGAAGAGGTTGCGCCAGACGCGCGTATCGGCGTGTTGTCCGGCCCCAACCTGGCTCGCGAGATCGCCGAACATGCCCTGACCGCCACGGTGGTGGCGAGCGCCGACGAAGCCCTCTGCGAGCGCGTTCAGGCCGTGCTGCATGGGCGTACGTTCCGCGTCTATGCCAGCAGCGACCGCTTCGGCGTCGAGTTGGGCGGCGCGCTGAAGAACGTCTATGCGATCATCGCCGGCATGGCCGTGGCATTGGGCATGGGCGAGAACACCAAAAGCATGCTGATTACCCGTGCCCTGGCCGAGATGACGCGTTTTGCCGTCAGCCAGGGCGCCAACCCCATGACCTTTCTCGGTCTGGCCGGTGTGGGCGACCTGATCGTGACCTGCTCGTCGCCCAAGAGCCGCAACTATCAGGTAGGGTTTGCCCTGGGCGAAGGCCTGAGCCTGGAGGACGCCGTGTCGCGCCTGGGCGAGGTGGCCGAAGGGGTCAACACGCTCAAGGTGCTCAAGGCCAAGGCTCAGGAGCTTCAGGTGTACATGCCGCTGGTGGCGGGCTTGCACGCAATCCTGTTCGAAGGGCGTACGCTGAACCAGGTGATCGAGCTGCTGATGCGGGCCGAACCCAAGACCGATGTCGATTTCATTTCCACCAGTGGCTTCAACTGAGGAACACGTCATGAACCGTCCTTTCAACGACCCGGGCCGCGAGGCCATCCTTTTGCGCGTGCTCTGGATGCTGGTGTTCGTGCTGGTCTGGCAGGTTGCCCAGTTCCTGCTCGGCGCGCTGGTGCTGGTGCAACTCATCCATCGCCTGGTCCAGGGCGCGCCGAACGCTGCCATGATGGCCTTCGGCGACAGCCTGAGCCGCTACCTGGCCCAGATCGGTCGCTTCGGCAGCTTTCACACCGAGCAGAAACCCTGGCCGTTTTCCGATTGGCCACAGGCGCGTCCTGCCGACGGCGAAGCAGCCTATGACGCAGGCGCGGCTCGTCCCGTGGCCGACGAGCCCAAGCCATGAAGCTCTGGGTACTGCGCCACGGCGAAGCCGTCAGCCATGCCCGCAGCGATGCCGAGCGGGCCTTGACCTCGGTGGGCGAACGACAGGTGCTGGCCAGCGCGGCGCGCCTGCACGATCAACCTCTGGATGCCATTCTCGCCAGCCCGTATGTACGCGCGCAGCAGACCGCCGCTCTGGTCCACGGCGTGCTGCACGGCGCCCCGGCGGTGCAGACCGTGCCGTGGCTGACGCCTGAAAGCGATCCGCTGGAGGTGGCCGGGCACTTGCAGGCGCTGGGTCTGGAGAACGTGCTGCTGGTCAGCCACCAGCCGCTGGTGGGCAATCTGCTGAGCCTGCTCGTCCACGGCAACTTGCGCGAGCCGGAACCCATGCAGACCGCCAGCCTGGCCGAGCTGCACGGCGACTGGCCCCTGGCCGGGCTGATGTCCCTGTACGCCGTTCACCATCCCTAACCTGTCAGGAATCCTCCCATGAGCCTGTGGCGCACCGAACCGGATCTCGAACGCTTGAATGCGGCGCAGAAAAATACCATCGGCGAGTTGCTGGATATCCGCTTCGAAAGCTTCGATGCGCACTCCCTGACTGCCAGCATGGCCGTTGATGCCCGGACCCACCAGCCGTTCGGTCTGCTGCACGGTGGCGCCTCGGTGGTGCTGGCAGAAAGCCTGGGCTCCATGGCCAGTTTTCTGTGCATCGACACCGAGCGTTTCTACTGTGTGGGCCTTGAGGTGAACGCCAACCATCTGCGCGGGTTGCGCAGCGGCCGAGTGACGGGCGTGGCCCGTGCGGTGCACATTGGCCGCAGCACTCACGTCTGGGACATTCGCCTGCAGGGCGACGACGGCAAAGCCAGCTGCATTTCGCGCCTGACAGTGGCCGTGGTGCCGCTGGGGCAGAACCCGCCGGCCCGCTGAGTCATGACTGCGCCGGTCCGCGAAATCCGCCTGTCGCTGCCTCATATCGAGCTGGCCGCCCAGGTCTACGGACCCGAAGACGGCAGGCCGGTGCTGGCGCTGCACGGCTGGCTGGACAACGCCAACAGCTTTGCCCGCCTGGCGCCGAGGCTGGCCGGGCTGCGCATCGTCGCCCTCGACCTGGCCGGGCATGGACACTCCGGGCATCGTCCGGTCGGCGCCGGTTATGCCCTGTGGGATTACGCCCACGATGTGCTGCAGGCGGCCGACCAGCTGGGATGGCAGCGCTTTTCCCTGCTGGGGCACTCGCTGGGCGGGATCGTCGCCACCTTGCTGGCGAGTGCCTTGCCCGAGCGAATAGAGCGCCTGGCGCTGATTGACGGCGTGGTACCGCCGCTGGGCGCTGCCGAGGAGGGGCCACAGCGCCTGGGCGAAGCCCTGCATGCGCAGCAGGCGTTGGGTCATAAGCGCAAATCAGTGTATGCCGACATCAATCGGGCCGTGCTTGCGCGCATGCAGGGTCGTATCGCCGTCAGCCACGAGGCTGCCGAATTATTGGCGTCGCGAGGGCTTGAAAGGGTGGCAGGTGGATTCAACTGGCGTAGCGACAGCCGTCTGACGCTGCCATCGCCGGTGCGCTTGAGCGAAGAACAGGCACTGGCGTACGTGCAGGCGATTCGTTGCCCGAGCCTGTTGATCCTCGCCGAGCAGGGCCTGCTGGTGAAAAATACTGCGCTGCTGGCCCGATTGGGGCTCCCCCTGCAGGCGCTGCCCGGAGGCCATCACCTGCACCTGAATGACGACACCGGGGCCAGGCTTGTCGCAGACTGTTTCAATCGCTTTTTTGCGATACCTTGACTTGCAGCAGGCAACTGCCGAGGCTTGTCAGGTTGAAACAGGAGAAGACCTTGATGGAACTCGCTGCTACGCTCGTTTACAGCCCTGCGGGCCACCACGCCGTGCTGCCCTCATGAATGCCTCGAAGCGGCTGCTACCGGTACTCGCCGCTCTGCTGGGCAGCGCCGTCCTGAGCACCTCGGCCATGGCCGCCGAGCTGCCCGCGCCGCCGGACGCCAAGGTCGTCGACCAACGTCCTGCGGTCGACAAGGAGCGCATCTATCCGCTGGGGTCGCTGCGCAAGATCAGCGGCAAGCTGCGCATGGACGGCCAGGTCAACGCCAGAGGCCAGGTCAGCGCCAGCACGTATGAACTTCCCGAAACCCAGACCGCGCGACAAGCCTTCAACGATGCCCGCGAGGCGCTGCAGCAGGGGGGCGCGCACACGCTGTACTGGTGTCAGGCGCGCGACTGCGGTGAAAGCAGCCTGTGGGTCAACGATGTCTTCGACGGCGCGCGGCTGTCGGGGGCCGACGATCAGCAGGCGTTCGTGCTGCTGCGCCAGGCCGCTCCGGACGACAACACCCTCACAGCCATCTATGCCATTACCCGTGGCAACCGTCGCGCCTATCTGCACGTCGAAAACTTCGTTGCCGATGCGCCACTGGGCGAGTTGTTGCCCACCCCGGCCACGGTGCTGCACGAATTGCGCAGCACCGGCGATCTCGATTACCCGGCCATGGGCGAAACGCCCGATGACACCTGGGTGGCCTTGCTGGCCCGCAGCCTGCAACTCGACAGCTCGATTCGGGTGAGCGTATCCGGTGTATCGAACGCTGCGGCCGCTGCATGGCGCGATGCGCTGGTCGCCAAGGGTGTGCGCGCGGCTCGCTTGGAAACCGGTACCGAAAGCGTCAAGGGGCTGCATCTGGAAATCATTCGTTGAGCCTGCGTCGCCTTTGGAGCATTGATGCCGAGTAACGATCGCCTGCTGGTACAGATTGTCTTGCTGGCACTGCTTGGCGCCTGCCTATGGGTACTGGCGCCGTTTTGTTCAGCCCTGCTGTGGGGTGCGATCCTGGCCTACGCCAGTTGGCCGCTGATGCGGCTGCTGACCCGCTGGCTCAATGGCCGCGAGTCGCTGGCAGCCGGTATTCTCACCGGCTGCTGGATGCTGCTGGTGGTCTTGCCGCTGGTCTGGTTGGGCTTCAACCTGGCCGATCACGTGCGCGATGCGACGGCGTTCATTCGCGACGTGCAGGTCGACGGGCTGCCCGATGCGCCTGGCTGGCTGGCCGGCATTCCTCTGGTCGGTACGAGCCTGGTCGGTATCTGGGACACCCTCGACGAGCAGGGCGCGGCGTTCCTGGCCAGCGTAAGGCCGTACCTGGGGCAAGTCGGCAATTTCCTGCTGGCGCGCAGCGCGCAGATCGGCGGCGGGATCCTCGAACTCACGCTGAGCCTGGTCTTCGTGTTCTTCTTCTATCGCGACGGGCCGCGCATGGCAGCCTTCGTGCTCCGGCTGCTGGAACGTCTGATCGGAGAGCGTGCCGGGTACTACATCGATCTGGTGGCGGGTACGGTGCAGCGGGTGGTCAACGGGGTCATCGGTACCGCCGCCGCCCAGGCGATCCTGGCATTGATCGGCTTCCTGATCGCCGGCGTGCCTGGGGCATTGGTCCTCGGCATCGTCACCTTCCTGCTCAGCCTGATTCCCATGGGGCCGCCGCTGGCGTGGATTCCGGCCACCGCCTGGCTGGTGTGGCAGGGCGACTATGGCTACGCGATATTCCTCGGTATCTGGGGCACCTTCGTCATCAGTGGCGTGGACAACGTGCTCAAGCCCTACCTGATCAGCCGCGGCGGCAACTTGCCGTTGGTGATCGTGCTGCTGGGAGTGTTCGGCGGGCTGCTGGCTTTCGGCTTCATCGGCCTGTTCATAGGTCCGACCCTGCTGGCAGTGGCCTACAGCCTGCTGCACGACTGGACCCATACCGAACACAAGCCACTCTAGACGCTTTGCAGGAGCGGCCCGTGGCCGCGAAAAGAGCGGCGCGGTGTGTCAGATAAGCAGGGTTGGCCCTTTCGCGGCCGATGACCGCTCCTACGCGGATTTCGCAACCCTTGTAGGAGCGGCTCGTGGCCGCGAAAAGAGCGGCGCGGTGTGTCAGGCAGACCATGCCGCTGCATTCGCGGGCAGAGCCCGCTCCCACAAGGTGCCTGCAGTTCATAGGCTTCCCACAAGGTGACGAGCGCATGGCGGGGATTACTTGGGGTACAGCGGCGGTAACCCGGCGTTTTCCGCGGAGGGCTCGAGGGGCGGGTCGGTGCGCAGGAGGCTGCCGATGGCGCGCCACAGCTCTTCGCCTTGCCAGTATTGGCCGCTTTCGCTGTAGAGCGCGCCATTGAGCCCATCCAGAGCGTCGGACAAAGGCACGAAGCGCGCCGTCATGTCGGCCAGCGTCTCCGGCTGCTGCCGGGCCCAGGCATCCAAAGCCTGGCGGGTGGCCTGGGGGTCGTTGGCCTGGCAGGCGCGCTTGAGGTCATCGAGCAAAGTGCGCGGGCTTGGTCCGCTTTGGGCCGCGCGCAGGACCGCCGGCTGCCCACGGGCCCGCCACCACAGGGCGAAGCCGATCATCGTGGTGAACGCCAGCATGACGCTGACCAGCTTCCACGGCCAGGCCACGTCCGGCTCGGCATCACGGTTACCGACCGGCGCATCGACCATCAGCCCGGCGTTGCCGGCAACCTCCAGACTGCGCGCCGGCAGACCGGTACGCTCCAGATGGTCCTCATGGGTGTTCCACCAGACCATCTCGACGCTCGGCAACTGCAGGGTGCCACTGCGCGCCGGCACCAGCGCCTCGCGTTCCTGGCGGCTGCCGATCAAACCTCGTTCACCGATCTGGTTGTTCAACTGGGGCTGATCCGGGTAGCGTCGCAAGCCTTCCACTTCGGTACCGGGCAACGCCGGCAGTTGCGCACTGGACAGCCCCTCGGCCTTTACCTCCAGTGTGCGAGTCAGAGAATCACCAACCTGGCTGCTCGGCGGGTCGGGGTTCCAGCTTTCACTCAGGCTCAGGCTGCGTGCCGGCAACCACGGCGTGTCGGCGGGGTAGGCCGCTGGGACGCCCTTGACCGTCAGGGCCATCTGCGCGGACGTCACCTTCATCAGCTTGCCGGGCCGCGGCGTGCTGTTGGCGCTGTCGCCAGCTGCGGGTGGCTCGACGGTGGTGGCGGTGAATGCCAGGGCGGGAATAATCAATTCGCCACTGCGTTGCGGATAGATTGCATAACGCATCTCGATGACCCCGTGGCGGACGCCGTCGATGATCTTCTCGAAGGTGCGTGATCCGCCCAGCGGCTCGATGCGCGCCTCGGCCAGTTGCAGAGGCGTGAGGCTGCTGTCGTCGTACAGGGGCACCGAGTGATAGATGCGCAAGGTCAATACTGCCTGGGCCTGCACATAGACACTGTCTTCATCCAAGCTGGCGTCGATGAACACCGGGGCCATGTTCGCGCGCAACGGCGGGTCGCTGTGCAGCACCTGCAGGACGATCGGCTGGCTGCGCAGTTCGCCCAGTTGCAGCGCAGCGATGGTAACGCTGCCGGTCTGTCGCGGGAGCAGGGTGATAATCCAGCGGGTGGTGGCCTGGCGGTCGCCGTCCAGGCTGGTCAGGCGATTGACCTGGCGCGTGTCGCGCACATCGAACGAGCCTTCGAGTGGCGTCAGGTCGGGCTTGCCGAACTGCGTGACGTCGTTGGTTTCCAGGGTCAGCTCGACCGTTTCCCCCGAATTGAGACGCGAGCGATCGACGCTGGCCACCAACGTGGCGGCATGCGCGCATTGGCCAAGCACGGCCAGGGTTGCACTGATGCAGAGGGCGCTGAAGCGACTCATCGAATCTTGTCCTGATGTTGTTGCTGTTCGTACCAGAATTTGCGCCGCAACAGCTCGGCCGGGTCGTCCGGGATCTGTCGCAGCCACTGCTCCAGGGCTTGACGCTGTTCGGCATCCAGGGTGGCCTGGGTTGGTCGTGACGGTGGCCGGGTCGTGGATTCGTCGCTCGGTGGCTGCGCCGGTGCCGAGGATTGTGCCTGATTCTGTTCTCCCCCCGCCTGACCCGAGGGGTTTTCCCGGCTGCTCTGCGCGTCGTTGTTGCCTGGGGAAGCGTCGGCCGCCGCGGACGCGTTCGGATCCTCGGCGTCCGGCGCCGTGGCACCTGGTGCGCGGGGCTGGGCGGGCCGTTCTGCGGAAGCGGCGGGAGCTTCGGCCGGGGCCTGGCGCAGAAGCTGTTCCACCAGCGTGCGGTTGTCCAGTGCCGGCTGCAGGTCCGGCTGGCGCTCCAGCGCCTGCTCATAGGCATCGAGGGCAGCTTCCAGTTCGCCGCTGCGCGCCAGGGCGTTGCCGCGGTTGTAGTGGTCGCGGGCGCTGTCGCCCTGGGCGAACCGCTCGGCGGCCGCTTCGTAGTCGCCCGCTTCGTACAGCGCCATGCCTTGCCACTGCGCATCGGCGAAGCGCCGCGCGGCCTGGGCCGGACGCTGCTGTTCGAGCAGGGCCTGGCCTTGCTGATCGCGGCGCAGCCAAAGGTCCTGAACATCGAAGGCATAACCTGGCTGCGGCACGATCAGCAGGCATAACGGCAAACAGAACAGCCAGCCGCGGCGGCCAGCCAGCGCCGCCAGCAACAGCAGAGGCAGCAACAGCCAATGACCTTGATCGGCCCAGCTGTCCAACTGCTGCGTCGTGCCGTTGCCGCGCAACAGCGTGGGGCGATCGAGCAAGCCAAGGTTGCGCAGGTCCAGATCATCCAGACGCGCTTGTCGGTACAGGCCGCCGACATCGGCAGCGAAGCTGCGCAGGCCGACACTGTCCAGGCGCGGCAAGCGAATCGCGCCTTGCTCGTCCTTGAGAAACTCACCGTCTTCCTGCTTCACTGGCGCCCCGTCACGGGTGCCGATACCCAGGATCAACAACTGTGGCGAGTGATTGTCCAGCCGCTGGGAAATCCCGCGACGTTCCGCTTCGGACAGCTGCGATGCCAGCAGCAGGATGCGGCCCTGACCCTGTTCGGCCTGGTCGAGCAGTTCCAGTGCGCGCTGCACGCCGAGGTCGGCGCGCTGGCCTTCGACTGGCATGATCGAGGGCTTGATCGCCTCCAGCAGGTTGCGACTGGTTCCCAGGTCGTCGGACAGCGGCACCAGCACGTGCGCGCTGCCGGCGTAGACGATAATGGCCGTCTGCGCATCGCGGCGTGCGTCGAGCAGGTCCAGCAGCTTGCGCCGCGCCTGCTCCAGGCGATTGGGTGCGACATCGGTGGCCAGCATCTCCGGGCTCAGGGCGAGCACCACCACCAACGGGTCGACGACGGTCCTGCCCGGCTGTTCGATACGCTGCCAGCTGGGTCCGAGCAGGGCCACCGCGGTCAACAGCCAGGCCAGGCCCAGTACTATCCAGGGCGCCTTGCTCTGCCGACCGCTGCCACCGTCCAGCAGGACTCCGTGAAAGTGGCGGGGCAGCAGCAATTGCCAGCGCCCCGCGCGTTTCTGCCGGTGCCACAATTGCCACAGCAGCCAGACCAAAGCTGGCCAGGCCAGCAGCCACCAGGGGCGGAACCAATGCGGCCATGCGTCGATCATTTGCGCCTCCGCAATTGCAGCCGCTGCAGGCGCTCGCGCCACTGCGGAGCTGTCGGCAGAAAGCGACGCTTGCGCAGGAACAGCTGCAGCGGGTTGTTCGGCCAGTTCTGGCGCACGACCAGCAACACACTGAGCAGCAATGCCGCGCTCAGCGGCCAGCTATACAGCGCTTGCGCCGGTCGCGCCTGGGTGGGCTTCTGGTCGACCGGTTCGAGGGTGTCGAGGCTGGCGCCGATGGCTTGCAGCTGGTCGCCGTCGCGAGCACGGAAGTACTGGCCGCCGGTGATCTGCGCGATCTCGCGCAACGAGGGCTCGTCCAGGTCCAGGCTGGGATTGAGGCCGAGCATGCTTAGCGCGCCATCGGCACTGGGGTCGGCACCGATGCCGATGGTATGGATGCGCACATGCTCCTGGGCCGCCAGGCGCGCGGCAGTGATGGGATGGATCTGACCACCGTTGTTGGCGCCATCGGTGACCAGAATGAGCACCCGGCTTTGCGCCGGGCGCAGGCGCAGACGTTTGAGCGCCAGGCCGATGGCATCGCCGATGGCGGTATTCTTCCCGGCAATGCCGATGCGTGCTTCGTCGAGCCAGGTACGCACGGTGCGTCGATCGAAGGTCAGCGGTGCCTGCACGTAGGCCTTGCTGCCGAACAGGATCAGCCCGACCCGGTCGCCCTGGCGATGTTCGAGAAAGTCACCGAGCAGGCGCTGCACCAGCTCCAGCCGACTGATGTCTTCGTTCTGCCAACGCATGTCGGGGTAGTCCATGGATCCGGACACATCCACGGCCACCAGCAGGTCGCGCCCGCTGGCAGCGATGGGCAGGGGGTCGCCCAGCCACTGCGGACGCGCCGCCGCGATCAGCAGCAGCAGCCACAGCAGCACGTACGGCGCCTGTTGCTGCCAGGTCGGCAGGCTGATGCGTGCCCGGCGCCCGGCCAGCCCCTCGAGTTCATCGAGGAAGCTGACCTTGAGCGCCGCCTCGCCGCTATCGGCGGCCGGCAGCAGCACGCGCAGCAGCCACGGCAGCGGCAGCAGGGCGAAGACCCACAGCCAGGCGAACTCAAACATGCTTGCGTATCCAGGTTTCGACCGACTGCTGCAGGCCGGCGATGGCCTTGTCGTCCAGCTTGCACTCAGGCTTGTAGACCCCCTCGACCAGTACCATCCAGCGCGTCAGACCGGCAGCCGGGCAGCGGTTGTCGAGGAAGGCCAGCCACTGGCGGCCATTGAGCACATGGCTGTTGGCGTTCGGGTAGTGGTTGCGGCACAGGCGCTTGAGCAGGCCGTTGATCTGCTGCAGCCAGGCTCCGGCAGGGGCGCCATCGTAGGGTCTGGGCAAGCGCGCCAGCTCTTCCAGCGCGCCTTGGCGCACCGGATCCAGGGGTTGCTCGACGGTGGCCGGCATCACGGCCTTGCGCCGCCAGCGGTGACGCCAGTGCCAGGCAGCCCAGCCCAAGGTCGGCAGCAGCACGACCAGCAGCCACCAGCCAGGCGCCGGTGGCCACAGGCCGATAGGCGGCGGCGCGATCAACGGCTGCAACTGCTCCAGGGTACTCATTTGAGTTTGCCCGGCCGCTGCGGGTTGAGGTACTCGCGCAGCTGCTCGATCATCTCGCTCTGCGTGCTCAGGGGCATCAACAGTACACGCAGTTTTTGCCCCAGACGTTCCCATCGGGCGATGCGCGCCTCGCTCAACGCGCGGTAGGCCAGGCGCATCTCCGGGTTCAGTGTATCGATTTCCATCTGCCTGCCGCGCTGGGCGAAACGCAACAGCCCGGCGGCCGGCAGCGCATGATCGAGCGGGTCGGAAACCGGCAGCAACAGCAGGTCGCAGTGGCGCGACAGCAGGCTGAGCTGCTGCTCGGCGCCATCGGTCAGCGCGCGCTCATCACAGATGACGATGGCCAGGCTGCCGGGGCGCAACACTTCGCGCGCCCGACGCAGGGCCATGCCCAGCGCGTCCTTTTCCGGCAGCGCTTCGGTGTGCAGCGACTGGTTCACCCGCACCAGGCGGTTGAGCAACTGCAGCAGGCTTTGCTTGCTGCGTCGGGGCTTGATCTCGTAGTGCTCGCCGTCGCCGAATACCAGCCCGCCGACTCGATCGTTGTGCCCCAGCGCGGCCCAGCCGATCAACGCCGCAGCCTGGGCAGCGAGCACCGACTTGAACATCTGGCCCGAACCGAAGAACAACCGCCGGCTCTGCTCGACGAGAATGAAGATGGGCCGCTCGCGCTCTTCGTGGAACAGCTTGGTGTGCGGTTCCTGGGTGCGCGCCGTGACCCGCCAGTCGATGCTGCGCACATCGTCACCTGCCTGATACACGCGCACCTGGTCGAAGTCCACGCCGCGGCCGCGCAGTTTGGAGTGGTGCAGGCCGATCAACGGGCTGCGCTGTGCCGGGGTGGAGAACAGCTGCACTTCGCGCACCCGATGGCGCATTTCGATCAGCTCGGCCAGGCTGATGCGAATGCCAGGCTCTGGCCGCGGCTCCTGGGTCATGGGGCTAGGCGACGGCCACGACGTCGAGGATGCGCTGGATCACGCGGTCCTGATCGACCCCGGCGGCTTCCGCCTCGAACGACAGGATGATGCGATGACGCAGCACATCGAACAGCACCGCCTGGATGTCTTCCGGGCTGACGAAATCGCGCCCCGCCAGCCAGGCATGGGCGCGTGCGCAGCGATCCAGGGAAATGGAGCCCCGCGGGCTGGCGCCATAGGCCAGCCATTCGCCGAGCTCGGCGTCGAACTTGCTCGGGGTGCGCGTCGCCATGACCAGTTGCACCAGGTATTCCTCCACCGCATCGGCCATGTACAGCCCGAGGATCTCCTTGCGTGCGGCAAAGATGGCCTGCTGGCTGACACGCCGCTCGGGCTTGGTTTCGCCATTGAGCGCCTCACCGCGAGCCTGCTGCAGGATGCGCCGTTCCACGGCTGCATCCGGGAAGCCGATCTTGACGTGCATCAGGAACCGATCGAGCTGTGCCTCGGGCAGCGGGTAGGTGCCTTCCTGCTCGATCGGGTTCTGCGTTGCCATCACCAGAAACAACGGCGACAGGTCGTAGGTACTGCGACCGACACTGACCTGACGTTCGGCCATGGCCTCGAGCAGG
This sequence comes from Pseudomonas sp. CFBP 13727, assembly GCF_014841915.1. NCBI lineage: Bacteria > Pseudomonadati > Pseudomonadota > Gammaproteobacteria > Pseudomonadales > Pseudomonadaceae > Pseudomonas > Pseudomonas sp. CFBP 13727. The sequence continues at coordinate 976,354 of NZ_JACYUT010000001.1, read as the reverse complement.
GCCGACTGCACCTTGGCCGGCGCACGGTTGATCTCGTCGGCCAGCACCAGGTTGTGGAAGATCGGCCCCTGCTGGAACACGAAGCTGCCGGTCTCGGGTCGATAGATCTCGGTGCCGGTGATGTCGGCCGGCAGCAGGTCCGGGGTGAACTGGATACGGTGGAACTGAGCCTCGACGCCTTCGGCCAGTTCCTTGATGGCTTTGGTCTTGGCCAGCCCCGGCGCGCCCTCGACCAGCATGTGACCGTCCGCCAGCAGCACGATCAGCAGACGCTCGACCAGTTTCTCCTGGCCAAGGATCTGCGTTGAAAGAAAGGTTCGCAGCGCCATCAGCGCTTCACGATGTTCCATCGTCGACGGTTCCTGAAAAAGGGACCGAGTACGCAGGTGAGGGCGTCTTGGCCGGGGGTCACTACTTTAATGCATTGGCGGGTGGCAGAGAAATCGGTGTGTTCGATCGGGCACCTCTGGATCCCGTAGGAGCGGCCAGTGGCCGCGAAGAAGCTTGCACGGCCAGAGAGATCGGTTGGGTCGGCCGGCCATTTCGCGGCCACTGGCCGCTCCTACACGTATACAGATATACAGAGCTGCGGAGAGCGAGGTCAGCCGATTTCCAGCGTACCCACGCCCTCCAGCAGAATCCTCAACGTCTCTTCGATCTGCGCCAGCTCTGCCGCGTCGCTGGCATGCACGATCTCCAATAGGTCATCCCCACCGAACACCGCGGCATCCCCGGCTGCCACGGCCACCAGCAAGCGGTCGGCGCTCAACGTGACCTTGAGGTCGCGCAGCAGGTAAGGGTTGTCGCCGAGGGTGATCTCCAGCTCTTCTTCGTCCGGAAAGCGCGTCATCAGAAACATTTCGTCTGCGCTGCCGTGGCAGCACAGCAGCGCCATGTCGTCTTCTTCCTCGTCACGGGGGTTGGCCAGCAGCAGAGTGGCGGTGATGCGCATACGGGGGAACCTGTCATATGAATATGCCATGATTATACCCGACTACTGTCCGATCGGCTGGAACGCCCGTACCAGCGGTCTCGTACGACAACTCCTGCATGACCGAATATGTCGCCGCACCGCAAGAGTGCATGCCGGGCTCTGGGTAAGCTAGGTCGTTGGACCTCTTGAAATGTCGCCCCGCAGCGCCGGATTGGCTATGGTTGATCCGAACCGGGGTGACTTGCGACGCTTCACCCAATAACAAAGCCCAAGCGGAGTACCACAGATGGCGTTCTTCACCGCAGCCAGCAAAGCCGACTTCCAGCATCAACTGCAATCGGCCCTGGCTCAGCACATCAGCGAACAGGCACTGCCACAAGTGGCGCTGTTCGCCGATCAGTTCTTCGGCATCATCTCGTTGGACGAGCTCACCCAGCGGCGCCTCAGCGACCTGGCCGGTTGCACCCTGTCGGCCTGGCGCCTGTTGCAGCGCTTCGATCATGCCAAGCCAGAGGTGCGCGTCTACAACCCCGATTACGAACGTCACGGCTGGCAGTCCACCCACACCGCCGTCGAAGTGCTGCATCACGACCTGCCGTTCCTGGTGGACTCGGTGCGCACCGAGCTCAACCGGCGCGGCTACAGCATCCACACCCTGCAGACCACCGTGCTCAGCGTGCGTCGCGGCAGCCAGGGCGAGCTGCTCGAAGTGCTGGCCAAGGGTGCCCAGGGCGAAGACGTCCTGCATGAATCGCTGATGTACCTGGAAATCGACCGTTGCGCCAACGCCGCCGAGCTCAGCGTGCTGGCCCGGGAGTTGGAGCAGGTGCTGGGCGAAGTGCGGATGGCGGTGCAGGACTTCGAGCCGATGAAGGCCAAGGTCCGCGAAATGATCACGTTGGTGGAACAGACCGCGTTCGCCAGCGACGAGCAGGAAAAAGCCGAGATCACGGCGTTCCTCGAATGGTTGACCGACAACCACTTCACCTTCCTGGGCTACGAAGAGTTCGTGGTCGACGCCGATGCTCAGGGTGGCCAGCTGCGCTACGACCCGCAGTCGTTCCTGGGCCTGACCCGGCTGCTGCGTGCCGGCCTGAGCAGCGAAGACCTGCATATCGAAGACTACGCCGTGCAGTACCTGCACGAGCCGATGCTGCTGTCCTTCGCCAAGGCTGCGCACCCCAGCCGTGTGCATCGCCCGGCGTATCCCGACTATGTGTCGATTCGCCAGATCGACAGCGATGGCAAGGTACTCAAGGAATGCCGCTTCATGGGCCTGTACACCTCGTCGGTGTATGGCGAGAGCGTGCGCGAAATCCCCTACATCCGGCGCAAGGTCGCCGAGATCGAACGCCGCTCCGGTTTCCATGCCAAGGCGCACCTGGGCAAGGAACTGGCCCAGGTGGTCGAGGTGCTGCCGCGCGACGACCTGTTCCAGACCCCGATCGACGAGCTGTTCAGCACCGTCATGTCGATCGTGCAGATCCAGGAACGCAACAAGATCCGCGTGTTCCTGCGCAAGGACCCCTACGGGCGCTTCTGCTACTGCCTGGCCTACGTGCCGCGCGACGTGTACTCCACCGAAGTACGGCAGAAGATCCAGCAGGTGCTAATGGAGCGCCTCAAGGCCAGCGACTGCGAGTTCTGGACGTTCTTCTCCGAATCCGTGCTGGCCCGCGTGCAGTTGATCCTGCGCGTGGACCCCAAGAGCCGTCTGGACATCGACCCGCAGCAACTGGAAAACGAAGTGATCCAGGCCTGCCGTTCGTGGCAGGACGACTACGCCAGCCTGACCATCGAAAGCTTCGGCGAGGCCGCCGGCACCAATGTGCTGGCCGATTTCCCGAAAGGCTTCCCGGCCGGTTTCCGCGAGCGCTTCGCCGCGCATTCGGCAGTGGTCGACATGCAGCACCTGCTGGCGCTGTCCGAATCGCGCCCGCTGGTCATGAGTTTCTACCAGCCACTGGCGCAGGGCGGCGAACGCCAGCTGCATTGCAAGCTGTACCACGCCGACACGCCACTGGCGCTGTCCGACGTGTTGCCGATCCTCGAGAACCTGGGCCTGCGCGTACTGGGCGAATTCCCCTACCGCCTGCGTCATCGCAGTGGTCGCGAGTACTGGATCCACGACTTCGCCTTTACCTACAGCGAAGGCCTGAATCTGGACATCCAGCAGCTCAACGACACGCTGCAGGATGCCTTCGTGCACATCGTGCGCGGCGACGCCGAGAACGACGCGTTCAACCGCCTGGTGCTCACCGCAGGCCTGCCATGGCGCGACGTCGCCTTGCTGCGCGCCTATGCGCGCTATCTCAAGCAGATCCGCCTGGGCTTCGACCTCGGCTACATCGCCAGCACCCTGAACAACCACACCGATATCGCCCGGGAACTGACGCGGCTGTTCAAGACCCGCTTCTACCTGGCGCGCAAGCTGGCCGGCGATGACCTGGACGACAAGCAGCAACGCCTGGAACAGGCCATCCTGAGTGCCCTGGACGACGTTCAGGTGCTCAACGAAGACCGCATCCTGCGTCGCTATCTGGACCTGATCAAGGCCACCCTGCGTACCAACTTCTACCAGCCCGATGCCAACGGCCAGGTCAAGTCGTACTTCAGCTTCAAGTTCAACCCCAAGCTGATTCCCGAACTGCCCAAGCCGGTGCCCAAGTTCGAGATTTTCGTCTACTCGCCGCGAGTCGAAGGCGTTCACCTGCGCTTCGGCAACGTCGCCCGCGGCGGCCTGCGCTGGTCGGATCGCGAGGAAGACTTCCGCACCGAGGTGTTGGGCCTGGTCAAGGCGCAGCACGTGAAGAACTCGGTGATCGTGCCGGTGGGCGCCAAGGGCGGGTTCGTCCCGCGCCGACTGCCACTGGGCGGCAGCCGCGACGAGGTGCAGAACGAGGCGGTGGCCTGCTACCGCATCTTCATCTCCGGTCTGCTCGACATCACCGACAACCTCAAGGATGGCAGCGTGGTGCCGCCGGCCAATGTCGTGCGTCACGACGATGACGACCCGTACCTGGTGGTGGCTGCGGACAAGGGCACCGCGACCTTTTCCGACATCGCCAACGGCATTGCCATCGACTACGGCTTCTGGCTTGGCGATGCGTTCGCCTCCGGCGGCTCGGCGGGCTACGACCACAAGAAGATGGGCATCACCGCCAAGGGTGCCTGGGTCGGCGTGCAGCGCCACTTCCGCGAACGCGGCATCAACGTGCAGAAAGACAGCATCACCGTCATCGGCATCGGCGACATGGCCGGGGACGTGTTCGGCAATGGCTTGTTGATGTCCGACAAGCTGCAACTGGTGGCGGCATTCAACCACCTGCACATCTTCATCGATCCCAACCCCGAGCCGGCCAGCAGCTTCGCCGAGCGTCAGCGCCTGTATGACCTGCCGCGCTCGGCGTGGAGCGACTACGACACCTCGATCATGTCCGCCGGTGGTGGCATCTTCTCGCGCAGTGCCAAGAGCATTGCCATCAGCGCGCAGATGAAAGAGCGCTTTGACATCAAGGCCGACAAGCTGACCCCGACCGAGCTGCTCAACGCGCTGCTCAAGGCACCGGTCGACCTGCTGTGGAACGGCGGTATCGGTACCTACGTCAAGTCCAGTGACGAGAGCCACGCCGATGTCGGCGACAAGGCCAACGACGCCCTGCGCGTGAATGGCAACGAACTGCGCTGCAAAGTGGTGGGCGAGGGCGGCAATCTGGGCATGACCCAGCTGGGCCGTGTCGAGTTCGGCCTCAACGGCGGCGCGACCAACACCGACTTCATCGACAACGCGGCCGGGGTGGATTGCTCCGACCACGAAGTCAACATCAAGATCCTGCTCAACGAAGCCGTGCAGGCCGGGGACATGACCGAGAAGCAGCGCAACCTGCTGCTGGGCAGCATGACCGAGGAAGTCGGCCATCTGGTGCTGGGCAACAACTACAAGCAGACCCAGGCGCTGTCCCTGGCGGCGCGCAAGGCCTACGAGCGACTGGCCGAGTACCGCCGCCTGATGGCCGACCTGGAGGCGCGTGGCAAGCTGGACCGTGCCATCGAATTCCTGCCGACCGAGGAGCAGCTCAACGAACGCGTCGCGAACAAGCAGGGCCTGACCCGAGCCGAGCTGTCGGTGCTTATCTCCTACAGCAAGATCGACCTCAACGAAGCGCTGCTGGCTTCGGCAGTACCCGACGACGTCTATCTGACTCGTGACATGGAGACGGCCTTCCCGCCGTCGCTGGTCAGCAAGTACGCCGAGGCCATGCGCAGCCATCGCCTCAAGCGCGAGATCGTCAGCACCCAGATCGCCAACGACCTGGTCAACAACATGGGCATCACCTTCGTGCAGCGCTTGAAGGAGTCCACTGGCATGACCCCGGCCAGCGTGGTCGGGGCCTACGCCATCGTGCGCGACATCTTCCACCTGCCGCACTGGTTCCGCCAGATCGAGGCGCTGGACTACCAGGTATCCGCCGATGTCCAGCTGGCTCTGATGGACGAGCTGATGCGCCTGGGTCGACGGGCCACCCGCTGGTTCCTGCGCAGCCGCCGCAACGAGCTGGACGCCGGTCGCGATGTGGCGCATTTCGGTCCGCACATCGCAGCGTTGGGGCTCAAGCTCGACGAACTGCTCGAGGGTCCGACCCGCGAGCGCTGGCAGACCCGCTACCAGGGTTATGTCGAGTCTGGCGTACCGGAGCTGCTGGCGCGCATGGTTGCCGGCACCAGCCACCTGTACACGCTGTTGCCGATCATCGAAGCGTCGGACGTCACCGGCCAGAATGCCGCCGAAGTGGCCAAGGCGTTCTTCGCCGTGGGCAGCAAGCTGGACCTGACCTGGTACCTGCAGCAGATCAGCAGCCTGCCGGTGGAGAACAACTGGCAGGCGCTGGCACGCGAGGCCTTCCGCGACGACATCGACCTGCAGCAGCGTGCAATCACCATTTCCGTGCTGAAAATGCAGGATGCGCCGGGTGACGTCGAAGAGCGTCTGGACCTGTGGCTGGAACAGCACGAGGTGATGGTCAAGCGCTGGCGTGCCATGCTCGACGAGATCAAGGCCGCCACGGGTACCGACTACGCCATGTACGCAGTGGCGAATCGCGAACTGATGGACCTGGCATTGAGTGGGGGCGTGCAAGTCAGCTGAGGCGAGGTTGGCTTTTTCGCGGCCGATGACCGCTCCTACGGGTTATCCGTAGGCGCGGTCATCGGCCGCGAAGCGCTCAGCGCCCATCACCGACCCGATCACCGCCCACAAAAAAACCCGTCATTCGACGGGTTTTTTCGTTCAGCTCATTTCAGCGTGGCATCAAGCCTGAACCACCGGAATGTTCGCGTTGGCCGCAGCATCGCGGAACTCGGCGATCTGGTCGAAGCTCAGGTAGCGGTACACATCGGCAGCCATGCTGTCGATGCTGGCCGCGTAGCCCATGTACTCTTCGACCGTCGGCAGCTTGCCCAGAATGGACGCGACAGCGGCCAGCTCGGCGGAGGCCAGGTACACGTTGGCACCATCGCCCAGGCGGTTCGGGAAGTTACGGGTCGAGGTGGACACCACGGTGGAGTTGGGTTCCACGCGTGCCTGGTTACCCATGCACAGCGAGCAGCCCGGCATCTCCATGCGTGCGCCAGCCTTGCCGTAGATGCCGTAGTAGCCTTCTTCGGTCAGCTGATGGGCATCCATCTTGGTCGGCGGCGACAGCCACAGGCGCGTCGGCAGTTGGCCCTTGACCTTGTCGAGCAACTTGCCGGCAGCGCGGAAGTGGCCGATGTTGGTCATGCACGAACCGATGAACACTTCGTCGATCTTCTCGCCCTGAACGGTGGACAGCAGACGTGCATCGTCCGGATCGTTCGGTGCACACAGGACCGGCTCTTTCAAGTCGCTCAGGTCGATCTCGATGATCTCGGCGTATTCGGCGTCGGCATCGGCACTCAGCAGTTCCGGGTTGGCCAGCCACGCTTCCATGGCCTGGGCACGACGTTCCATGGTCCGCGCATCGCCGTAGCCTTCGCTGATCATCCAGCGCAGCAGGGTGATGTTGGACTTCAGGTATTCGGCAATGGCCTTTTCCGGCAGCTTGATGGTGCAACCGGCGGCAGAACGCTCGGCCGAAGCGTCGGACAGTTCGAACGCCTGTTCCACGGTCAGCTCGTTCAAGCCTTCGATTTCCAGGATGCGGCCCGAGAAGGCGTTGATCTTGCCTTTCTTCTCGACGGTCAGCAGGCCTTTCTGAATGGCGTAGTACGGAATCGCGTGGACCAGATCGCGCAGGGTGATGCCTGGCTGCATGGTGCCCTTGAAGCGCACCAGCACCGACTCGGGCATGTCCAGCGGCATGACGCCGGTAGCGGCCGCGAAGGCCACCAGGCCGGAACCGGCCGGGAACGAGATGCCGATCGGGAAGCGGGTGTGCGAGTCACCACCGGTGCCGACGGTGTCCGGCAGCAGCATGCGGTTCAACCAGCTGTGGATGATGCCGTCGCCTGGACGCAGGGATACGCCACCACGGGTGCGGATGAAATCCGGCAGGGTGTGATGGGTGGTCACGTCGATCGGCTTCGGATAGGCCGCGGTGTGGCAGAAGGACTGCATGACCAGGTCGGCGGAGAAGCCCAGGCATGCCAGGTCTTTCAGCTCGTCGCGGGTCATCGGGCCAGTGGTGTCCTGGGAACCGACGGTAGTCATCTTCGGTTCGCAGTAGGTGCCGGGACGCACGCCCTGGTTCTCGGGCAGGCCGCAGGCCTTGCCGACCATCTTCTGCGCCAGGGTAAAGCCCTTGCCGGTGTCGACCGGGGCTTCGGGCAGCTTGAACAGATCGGTTGGGCCCAGGCCGAGTTCGGTACGCGCCTTGTCGGTCAGGCCGCGGCCGACGATCAGCGGGATACGGCCGCCTGCGCGGACCTCGTCGAGCAGTACCGGGGTCTTGAGCTCGAACGTGGTGATCACTTCGTCGCTGTCGTGCTTGCAGACCTTGCCCTGGTGCGGGTACAGGTCGATCACGTCACCCATGTTGATGTTCGACACGTCGAACTCGATCGGCAGGGCGCCGGCGTCTTCCATGGTGTTGTAGAAGATCGGGGCGATCTTGGTGCCGAAGCAGAAACCACCAGCGCGCTTGTTCGGCACGTACGGGATGTCGGTACCGAAGAACCACAGCACCGAGTTGGTCGCCGACTTGCGCGACGAACCGGTACCGACCACGTCACCCACGTAGGCAACCGGGTAACCGTCGGCGTACATCTGGGCAATCTGCTTCATCGGGCCGATCGAGCCCTGCACGTCGGGCACGATGCCTTCGCGGGCCATCTTCAGCATGGCCAGGGCGTGCAACGGGATGTCCGGGCGCGACCAGGCGTCGGGCGCAGGCGAAAGGTCGTCGGTGTTGGTTTCGCCGGTGACCTTGAAGACGCGCAGGCTGATCTTGTCGGCCAGGGTCGGACGCTTCTTGAACCATTCGCCGTCCGCCCAGGATTGCAGTACGCCTTGAGCGTGGGCATTGCCGTTCTTGGCTTTTTCCGCAACGTCGTGGAAGGCATCGAACATCAGCAGGGTGAACTTGAGCTGTTCGGCAGCCACCGGCGCCAGGGTGGCGTCGTCGAGCAGTTCGACCATGGTGGCGATGTTGTAGCCACCCTGCATGGTGCCGAGCAGTTCAACGGCACGCTTGCTGTCGATCAGCGGCGAAGTGACTTCGCCCTTGGCCAGGGCAGAAAGAAAACCGGCCTTGACGTAGGCGGCTTCGTCGACGCCCGGTGGCACGCGGTTGGTGATCAGGTCGACCAGGAAAGACTCTTCGCCGGCGGGAGGGTTTTTCAGCAGCTCGACCAGGCCTGCGGTTTGTTCGGCGTTAAGCGGCTGGGGCACGATACCCTGGGCGGCACGCTCTTCGATGTGTTTGCGATAGGCTTCAAGCACAGTTATTACCCTCATCAGTGGTCCCGGAAGGGACGCTCATCCAGAGAACGCCTGCATCCATGCGCACGGTCTTTTCGGCCGTTCAGTCAGGAGGGCAGGTGTTCCATGCAGAAGCTGTTTTCAAAGTTTTACGCCGGTAGAAGGGAAATCTGATGAGGGCTGGCACCGGACGAGCGGTGCCAACACCCTTCTACTGGATCAACTGTGCTCGTGACGCTTTGAAAACAGCTTCCAATGGACATTGGCGCCTAAAAAGGCTGCATGATTCTACTTTATTTCGCGCAGGAAGTTAAGTTAAGCCCCACGATTTCTGGGGTGACCCCCGTTAGACAAAGGACTAACATGCGCCCGGTGTTCCACCGTCCAGCGTGCCGATCCACCATGTCCAACCATTCCATCAAGACGCCCTGCGTGGGCCTGTGCTCCACCGTCTACGGTGACCTGGTATGCCGGGGCTGCAAGCGCTATCACCATGAAGTCATCCACTGGAACGGCTATGACGAAGCGCAGAAACGCGCAGTGTGGATCCGTCTGGAGCAGTTGCTGGTGCAGGTGATGGTGGCCAAGGTGGAAGTGTTCGACCCATCGAAACTGCGCCAACAACTGGAACAACGCAAGATCCGTTTCGTCGAGCGGCAGTCGGAATACTGCTGGGCCTACCAGTTGATCGCCCGCGGCGCCCGCGTGATCAACAACCTGGAGGCTTACGGTCTGGTGCTGCTGCCCGAGTTCCGCGACTGGGATCTGCCGCAGCTGCGCGATGCCATCGATCGGGAGTTCTTCATCCTGTCCGAGGCGCATTACCAACGTTATATCGCGCCGGCGTTCGTGCGCGAGCTGACCGAACAGCGCATTATCTGAAGTCGACCCTGCGCTGAGGCCTTCGCGGGCAGAGACCCGCTCCCACAAGGGCCACAACAGTCTCTGTGGGAGCGGGTCTCTGCCCGCGAAGAGGCCCGCCCTGACACCCTCACAACCCCGGACACCCCCATGCTCATAGTCGCCGACGAAAACATCCCGCTGCTCGACGCATTCTTCGAAGGCTTCGGTGAAATCCGCCGCTACCCGGGCCGAGCGATCGACCGGACGGCTGTCGCCGATGCCGATGTCCTGCTGGTGCGCTCGGTAACCCAGGTCGATCGCACCCTGCTCGAAGGCAGCAATGTACGCTTCGTTGGCACCTGCACCATCGGCACCGACCACCTCGACCTCGATTACTTCGCCGCAGCCGGTATCCACTGGGCCAGCGCCCCGGGCTGCAATGCCCGAGGCGTGGTCGACTACGTGCTCGGCAGCCTGCTCACCCTGAGCGAAATCGAAGGGCTGGCGTTGCCCCAACGCTGCTACGGCATCGTCGGCGGCGGCCAGGTGGGCGGGCGGCTGGTACAGGTACTGCGCGGCCTGGGCTGGGATGTGCGGGTGTGCGACCCATTGCGTGCGGCAAGGGAGGGCGGCGACTTCGTCAGCCTGGAACACATCGTCGAGCACTGCGACGTGATCAGCCTGCACACGCCCCTGACCCGCGACGGCGACCACCCCACCTGGCACCTGTTCGACGGCTCGCGCCTGCGCGCGCTCAAGCCGGGTACCTGGCTGATCAATGCCGCGCGCGGCCCGGTGATCGACAACGCTGCATTACTTGAAGTGCTGCTCGAACGCGAAGACCTGCAGGCGGTGCTCGACGTCTGGGAGCACGAACCCGCAGTCGACCGTGCGCTGGCCGACTGCTGCGTGATCGGCACTCCGCACATCGCCGGCTACAGCCTCGACGGTCGCCGTCGTGGCACGGCGCAGATTCATCAGGCGTTGTGCGACTTTCTCGGTCGCAGCGTCGATGTCCACCTGTACGACCTGCTGCCCAGGCCCTGGCTCGGCGAGGTCAGCCTGAGTGACGACAGCGACCCGGCCTGGGCGCTGGCCATGCTCTGTCGGGGCGTCTACGACCCGCGACGCGACGATGCCGATTTGCGTCGCAGCCTGGCCGTCGACAGCCCGCATGACCTTCCTCATGAAGCCGACGATGCCCGGCAGCGGCTGGCCTTCGACCAATTGCGCAAGCACTACCCGCCGCGTCGCGAAATCGAAGGGCTGCGCGTGCGCATCGACGGTCCTGCACCGGAGCTCGAACGCATCGTCGTAGCTCTGGGGGCGGTGCTGGTCCGGACCGACACCTGAGACTGGGTGCCAGAACGTCGAAACCCGGCATCAGGGCCGGGTCTCGTGGGCAGCAGGGCGGTTGGGTCGATCAGTCTTTGCCGACCGGCTTGACCACGTGTTCTTCCAGTTCGCGGCAGGCGTCCTGCACCATGTTTTCAGTGATGGGTACTTCACGCCCCTGTTCATCGATGATCGCGCCCCCAACGGGCTCCTGGGGTTTCACACGTAGCACGTCGATGCGTTTAGGCGTGTCGTCATGCGAGCTCATGGCCTGTCTCCTCTTCAGATGTGTGCGCCGTCTGTTTCGGGCTGCTTCCTAGCTGACTTTGTCCGTTTGCTGGAGTTCCACTGTAGTCGATCGGGCGTCTGGGTGTAGGCTTGCAGATCATCTGAAAACGGATCACCTCCCTTGCAACTATTGTCTTCGGGTCAGCGTCGCGGTTTGCGCCTGGCCTGGCGCTTCATGCGCCCCTATCGCTTGCAGGCCATCGGCGCGCTGCTGGCACTGCTGGTTACCGCCGGCATCACCCTGTCCATGGGCCAAGGCATTCGCATGCTGGTCGACCAGGGCTTCATGACCCAGTCGGCACACCTGCTCAATCGTTCCATCGCCGTGTTCATGGTGCTGGTACTGGCCCTGGCCACGGGAACGTTCGCGCGCTTCTATCTGGTGTCCTGGATCGGCGAGCGCTGCGTCGCCGACATCCGCAAGCAGGTGTTCGACCATTTGGTTCACTTGCACCCGGCGTTCTACGAAAACAACCGCAGTTCGGAAATCCAGTCACGGCTGACCACCGACACGGCGTTGCTGCAGTCGGTCATTGGCTCGTCGCTGTCGATGTTCCTGCGCAACCTGCTGATGGTGATCGGCGGGGTGGTGCTGTTGTTCGTCACCAACCCCAAGCTCACCAGTATCGTGGTGGTCGCCCTGCCGCTGGTACTGGCGCCGATCCTGATGTTCGGGCGACAGGTACGGCGTCTGTCGCGGCAGAGCCAGGACCGTATTGCCAATGTCGGCAGCTATGTGGCCGAAACCCTGACCCAGATCAAGACGGTGCAGGCCTACAATCACCAGGCCGAAGACCAGAAACGCTTCGCCGTCACCGTGGAGCAGGCGTTCGACACGGCCCGGCAACGCATCGTCCAGCGTGCATGGCTGATTGCACTGGTGATCGTGCTGGTGCTGGGTGCCGTCGCGGTGATGCTCTGGGTCGGTGGCATGGACGTGATCGGCGGGCGCATTTCCGCAGGCGAACTGGCCTCGTTCGTGTTCTACAGCCTGATCGTGGGCAGTGCCTTCGGCACCTTGAGCGAAGTGGTCGGTGAGCTGCAGCGCGCCGCCGGTGCCGCGCAGCGCATTGCCGAGCTGCTGCAGGCGCGCAGCGATATCCAGCCGCCCAGCGTCGGTCTGCAGCAACTGCCGCCGCGGGTCACGGGGGCGCTGGCGCTCGACGAGGTGATATTTGCCTACCCTGCGCGCGAGGCGGCACCCGCCATTCGCGGCCTGAGCCTGCAGGTCAGGCCGGGCGAGACCCTGGCCCTGGTCGGGCCCTCGGGCGCAGGCAAGTCGACGCTGTTCGATCTGCTGCTGCGTTTCTACGACCCGCAGCAGGGCCGCATTCTCATCGATGGGATCGACCTGCGCCAGTTGGATCCGCAGGACGTGCGTCGGCAGTTCGCCACGGTGTCGCAGACCCCGGCGCTGTTCTTCGGCAGCGTCGAGGATAATATCCGCTATGGGCGGGCCGACGCCACGACCGAGCAGGTCGAGGACGCCGCGCGCATCGCCCATGCCCACGACTTCATCATGCAACTGCCGCAGGGCTACCAGACGCCGCTCGGCGATGCTGGCCTGGGGCTTTCGGGAGGCCAGCGTCAACGCCTGGCGATTGCCCGCGCCTTGCTGGTCGATGCCCCGATCCTGCTCCTGGACGAGGCCACCAGCGCTCTGGACGCGCAAAGCGAACACCTCATCCAGCAGGCCATGCCGACGCTGATGCAGGGTCGCACCACACTGGTCATCGCCCACCGCCTGGCCACGGTACAGAACGCCGACCGTATTGCAGTGATGGATGAGGGGTGTCTGGTGGCGCTGGGAACCCACGCCGAGCTGGTGGCCAGCAATGCGCTCTACGCGCGCCTGGCCCACTTGCAGTTCGGTCGCTAGCGCAAGCGGCCCCCAAGGCTGGGGGCCGCGATCATCAACGGTATTGGCAGAGGTAGGCGGTTTCCACTTCCACGGTCAGTTGGAATTTGCTGTTGGCAGGCACGTTGAACTGGCTGCCGGCAGTGAAGGTTGTCCATTCGCTGGCATCGGGCAGCTTGACCGTGAGGGCGCCGGAAACCACGTGCATGATTTCGCTCTGGGCTGTACCGAATTCATACTCGCCCGGTGCCATGACGCCGATGGTGGCAGGGCCGTCCGTTTCGGAGAAAGCAATGGACTTCACGGTGCCGTCGAAGTACTCGTTGACCTTGAACATGAGGCGGTTCCTTGCGGAGGATTGGAAAGGGCTGGCCAGTATGCCCAAGCCCTGGCAGGTCGTCATCCGCTTTACGGCGCGAGCACCATGGGCAGCAGCCGCGCCGTGTTGCGTGCGTCTTCGAGGGCGCGGTGCTGCTGGCCGCAGAACTGCAGTCCGGCCAGTTGCAGGGCACTTGTCAGGCCGAGCGGCCGCGGCAGCTGGCGAGCCTTGGCAAAGCGCTGCTTGAGGTTGATGTGGGGCACTCGCGCCAGTGCGCTTTCCAGGTTGAGCCGCTGCCAGTCCTGCAGCAACTGCAGCCGGTCGTAATCGCCCCAGCTGACCCAGCCCTGCAGTTGCCCGCGGTGGGGTGACAGCCACTGCTCGAAGCTTTTCCACACCTGGGTCAACACCGCCGCGGCGTCCACGTCCGCTTGCTCGATGTGGGTCAGCGTCCGGCAGAACGGGGTCAGGCTGGGGCGTCGCAACGGTTTGACGAATCGCTGGAAGTGATCCACCTCGCGTCCGTCGCGGTTGACCAGGCTTGCACCGATCTCGATGATTTCCATTTCAGTGACCGGCCAACCACCTTCATCGGTGGTGGCTTCCAGGTCGACGACCAGCCAATGCGGCATACCAGGCTCCCAGGCACATGCGCTTAGAGCCTAGAGCACAACCGCAGGCAAAGAGTTCCGATATCCCTGCAACCGCGCAATAGCGCAGTTCGATGCTGCCTGCCGCAGGCGGACGGGGGAGTGCCGGGCACCGGCACAGGGTTTAGCAGTTGTCAGCCCGACGTAAAACCCCTAGCGTACGTGCTTCGCGAAACGGCTGGTGGGGGTTTTCTGTCTTGAAGCACGGTTATGTTAAGGCGGCCCTGCCACGTCTGTTGCTGGCTGCACTGGTTCCATGGGTAGCGGCACTGTGGGCATCGGACACGCAAGCGGCCCAGGAAGTACGCATCGGCGCGGCGCATTTTCCGCCGTACGTCGTGCACCCCGAACAGGGTCGCAACGAAGGCCTGTTGCCCTCGCTCATCGAACAGCTCAACCAGGTGCAGACCACCTGGCACTTCGTTCTGGTGCCGACTTCGATCGCGCGACGCTATCAGGATTTCGAACGCGGCCGGGTCGACATGGCGATCTTCGAGAACCCGCTGTGGGGGTGGCAGCGCATCAAGCACAGTGCGGTCGATCTCGGGCTGGAGGATGCCGAGGTGTTCGTGGCGCTGAAGCAGGGCAATGACCAGGACTTCTTCGCCGATCTGAATGGCAAGCGCATGGCGCTGTTCTACGGTTATCACTACGCGTTCGCGGATTTCGACGCCAACCCGCAGTATCTGCTGCGCAGGTTCAACGCCGTGCTGACGTATTCCCACGAAAGCAATCTGATGATGGTGGTGCGCAAGCGGGCCGACATTGCGATGGTCACCCGGTCATTTCTGAGCGATTTCGTCGCACGCAACCCAGATATCGGCTCGCAGCTGCTGGTTTCGCAACGGCTGGACCAGATCTACCGACACTACGCGCTTATTCGCCCCGGTGCGCCGATCAGTGCCGAGGAGTTCACCACCCTGATTCAGCATATGCACGCCAGCGGCAGATTGCTGCCTATCTTTGCGCCAGCCAAAGTGGCCGTGCTGGCGCAACCTGCTCGCCGTGTGGTGGTGCGCAACCCTGCAGCCAAGCCCTGAAAGGCCTAGCGATAGGATTGACGCCCCGAGACGCGAGAGACATACGCCCGGCTTTCGCGTTCAGCTTCCTCGCGGGTCGCGAAGGGGCCTTCCAGAGTCTTTTCCCGAGTGCTGAAAAAATAGAAACCGTTGACCGTGCTGAATCGTTCGGCACGAAAGTGCGTGGTTTCAACAAGGTCCTGCGCACGCTTGCCAAACATGATGTGCGTCCTGTGTAGAAATGGATCTTGGATGTGGATCGGGCGAGTTCGCCGCCGGCATCATCGTTGGCAAACGATGATGCCGGCGGCAAGAGCTTAAAGCATTTCTTCGGGCCGCACCCACTGGTCGAACTCGGCTTCGCTCAAGTAGCCCAGGGCCAGTGCCGATTCGCGCAGTGTCAAGCCTTCAGCGTAGGCCTTCTTGGCGATCTCGGCGGCCTTGTCATAGCCGATGTGCGGGTTGAGCGCGGTCACCAGCATCAAGCCACGCTCGAGGTGCTCGCCCATCTGCTGCGCATCCGGCACCAGACCGGCGACGCAGTGTTCCTGGAAATTGCGACAGCCATCGGCCAGCAGCTTGATGGACTGCAGCAGGTTGTGAATGATCACCGGCTTGTACACGTTGAGTTGCAGGTGACCCTGGCTTGCGGCGATGCCGATGACCACGTCGTTGCCCATGACCTGGCAAGCGAGCATGGACAGCGCCTCGCACTGGGTCGGATTGACCTTGCCGGGCATGATCGAGCTACCCGGCTCATTGGCCGGCAGTTTGATCTCGGCCAGCCCTGCCCGAGGCCCCGAACCCAACAGGCGGAAATCGTTGGCCAGTTTCATCAAGGCCACGGCGAGGGTCTTGAGCGCGCCCGAGAGGCTGGTCAACGGCTCGTGGCCGGCCAATGCCGCGAACTTGTTCGGCGCGGTGACGAACGGCAGCCCGGACAGCGCCGCCAGCTCGGCGGCGATGGCTTCACCGAACCCCTTGGGTGCATTGAGCCCGGTACCCACCGCAGTGCCGCCCTGGGCCAGCTCACACACGGCGGGCAAGGTGTTGCGGATGGCCTTCTGGGCGTATTCGAGCTGCGCCACGTAGGCCGAGACTTCCTGGCCGAAGGTAATCGGCGTGGCGTCCATCATGTGCGTGCGGCCGGTCTTGACCAGCTGCGTGTGGCGTCCGGCCAGCTCGGCCAGGCCTTCGCCGAGCACCGCAATTGCCGGCAACAAGTCAGCCTGCACGGCTTGCACGGCGGCGATGTGCATGGCGGTGGGGAAGCAGTCGTTGGAGCTCTGTGAACGATTGACGTGATCGTTGGGATGCACTGGCGACTTGCCGCCGCGGCCCTTGCCGGCCAGTTCGTTGGCGCGCCCGGCGATCACCTCGTTGACGTTCATGTTGCTCTGGGTGCCGCTGCCAGTCTGCCAGACCACCAGGGGGAACTGGTCGTCATGCTCGCCTGCAAGCACTTCGTTGGCGGCTTGCTCGATCAGTCGGGCGATGTCGGCCGGCAGGTCACCGTTGCGATCGTTGACCCGCGCCGCGGCCTTCTTGACCAGCGCCAGGGCGTGCGAAACCGGCAGCGGCATGCGCTCCTCGCCAATGGCGAAGTTCACCAGCGAACGTTGGGTCTGGGCGCCCCAGTAGGCCTCTTCAGGAACTTCGACCTGTCCCAGGCTGTCTGTTTCGATACGACTCATGCGGTTCATGCTCCTTGTTGTCGATCTCGCGTCACACCCCGATGATGCACGGGCGGGTCTCGCTGCAGTTCATCGGCAGCCTTGCTGTTAGGGTACGTACCTGGCGTCAGGTTCCATGAAACTGCACCTGCGGTTCGCAGTCTGGGGTTGAGAGACGCACGAGCTTGAGCGCAAAATGATCGTTTCTGGGGTTTTACCTCGCCTGCTAGATAAGGAAACTCGATGACTCGTTTTCGCGCCATCTGCACCGCGGCAGTTCTCGTCTGTGCCAGTGGCCAGGTACTCGCCGACACCGCCAGCCACAATGCCAGCGCCGAAGCCTTCCTGATGATGGCTCATGCGGACAAACTGGGTACGCCGGTGTACATGCAAGTGCAGCAAATGTTCGCTCAGCGCTTCGAGCAGACCAAAGCCCCGGCCAGCAAGCAGGCAACCCTGGAAACCTACCAGGCCAAGGCCAATGCCGCGTTGGACCAGGCCATCGGCTGGCCCAAGCTCAAGCCAGACATGGTCAAGCTGTACACCACCAACTTCTCCGAGCAGGAGCTCAAGGACCTGGTCAAGTTCTACCAGTCGCCGTTGGGCAAGAAAGTCCTGGAAAAAATGCCCGCCGTGACCCAGCAGTCCGCCCAGCTCACCCAGCAGAAGCTGGAAAGCGCAGTGCCTGTGGTCAACAACCTGTTGGCTGACATGACCAAGGAACTGGACCCACAGGGCGCTGCCAAAGCTGCTGCCGGTCCGGCCAAGCCAGCGAAGCCGTAACGGAGTCGTTGCTGATGTCTATGAAGGACCGCATCGTATCCACCCTGCAGATGCTGCAACCCGCACATCTGCAGGTGCTGGACGAAAGCCACATGCACAGCCGAGGCACCGAGACCCATTACAAGGCGGTGCTGGTCAGTGACCGCTTTGCCGGGCTCAACAGTGTCAAGCGTCACCAGTTGGTGTACGGCACGCTCGGCGAACTGATGGGCGAGTTCCACGCGCTGGCGCTGCACACTTATACGCCCCAGGAATGGGAGCAGGCAGGGGCCGCACCGGCGTCGCCCACCTGCGCCGGCGGTGGGCACTAGGCAACGGAATTTGCTAGAATCTGCGACCCGCCAGCGGCATGCCGTTGGCGGGTTTTTTCATTTCTGTTCACAGACCTGTCGCCTGGCTCGTCCGGTGAACTGTCCCCCAAGAAAATCCGGTCCGGCCCTTGCGCGGTCGACCACCTGGAGCGTTTTACCCATGACCCAAGCAATCGTCGTGGCGGCACTGTACAAGTTCGTCACCCTGGAAGATTACGTCGAAATGCGTGAGCCGCTGCTGCAGGCCATGCTCGACAACGATATAAAAGGCACGCTGCTGATAGCCGCAGAAGGCATCAACGGCACCGTATCCGGTACCCGCGAAGGCATCGACGGCCTGTTGGCCTGGCTCAAGCTCGATCCGCGCATGGACGACATCGACCACAAGGAATCGTACTGCGACGAGCAGCCGTTCTATCGCACCAAGGTCAAGCTGAAGAAGGAAATCGTCACCCTCGGCGTCGCCGGTGTCGACCCCAACCGCACAGTTGGCACCTATGTCGAGCCGCAGGACTGGAATGCGTTGCTCGACGATCCTGAAGTCCTGCTGATCGATACTCGCAACGACTACGAAGTTGCCATCGGCACCTTCCACGGCGCCGTGGATCCCAAGACCGCGTCTTTCCGCGAATTTCCCGATTACATCAAGGCTCATTTCGACCCGGCGGTGCACAAGAAGGTCGCCATGTTCTGCACCGGCGGTATCCGCTGCGAAAAGGCGTCTAGCTACATGCTTGGCGAAGGCTTCGAAGAGGTCTATCACCTCAAGGGCGGCATTCTCAAGTACCTGGAGCAAGTGCCCCAGCAAGAGAGCAAGTGGGAAGGTGATTGCTTCGTCTTCGACAACCGCGTCACGGTGCGCCACGACCTCAGCGAGGGCGATTACGATCAGTGCCATGCCTGCCGCACACCGATCAGTGTCGAAGATCGTGCCAGCGAGCACTACGTGCCAGGCATCAGTTGCCCGCACTGCTGGAACAGCCTGAGCGAAAAGACCCGCAAGAGCGCCATTGATCGTCAGAAGCAGATCGAACTGGCTCGCGCGCGCAATCTGCCGCACCCTATCGGCCACAACTATCGCAAAGCTGCCCAGGATTGAGCCCATGTCGCGCAACCGCCTGATCTACGTGATGGACCCGATGTGCTCCTGGTGCTGGGGTTTCGCGCCCGTGGCCCAGGCCCTGATCGATCAGGCCGAGGCGGCAGGGGTCAAGACCCATATCGTAGTGGGCGGGCTGCGCAGCGGCGGCGCGGCGCTGGAGCCGACCACCCGCAACTACATCATCGAGCACTGGCATGCGGTGCACGAGGCCAGCGGCCAGGCCTTCGAGTTCGAGGGCGCACTGCCGGCAGGCTTCGTCTACGACACCGAGCCGGCTTGCCGAGCGATCGTGGCGGTGCGCGAACTGGCCCCCGATCTGGCCTGGCCGTTGGTCAAGCTGATCCAGCAGGCGTTCTACACCCTGCGCCTGGATGTGACCCAGCCGGTGCAGTTGGCTGCCCTGGCCGAACAGGCCGGTGTGCCGCGCATCGAGTTCGTCGAGGCGTTCGACAGCGATCGCAGGGTACAAACCACCCTGGCCGATTTCGCCTGGGCGCAGGGGCTGGGCATCGCCGGCTTTCCGACCTTGCTCGCCGAGCGCGATGGCCAGCTGGCTTTGCTGACCAATGGTTACCGACCGTTGGCCGATCTTGCGCCGCTGTTGGCGCGCTGGCTGGAACGTGCTGCCGATGCATGAGCGACCGGGCCCCGTCGGGGTGGCAGGGTCGCAAACCACGCCCGTGGCAGACCGCCTGAGTTGGGGCGAAATACGCCGATTGGCATTGCAGCACAAGCGTACGCTATGGACCGCCAATGGCGTCGCCGTACTCGCTACCTTGTGCAGCGTGCCGATACCCCTGCTGTTGCCGCTGCTGGTCGATGAGGTCTTGCTCGGGCATGCCGGCAGTGCCACGCGCTGGATGAGTCAGGTGTTGCCCGCCGCCTGGCAGATCCCCGTCGGCTTCATAGGGCTGATGCTGGTGATCAGTTTCACCCTGCGTTGTGGGTCATTGCTTTTCAACGTCGTGCAGGCGCGGCTGTTCGCCGGCCTGGCCAAGGACGTGGTCTATCGCCTGCGCCTGCGTCTCATCGAACGGCTCAAGCGCATCTCCCTCAGCGAATACGAAAGCCTGGGCAGTGGGACGGTCACTACCCATCTGGTCACCGACCTGGAAACCCTCGACAAATTCGTCGGCGAAACCCTGAGCCGCTTCCTGGTGGCGATGCTGACCCTGGCCGGCACCGCGGGCATCCTGATGTGGATGCACTGGAAGCTGGCGCTGCTCATCCTGCTGTTCAACCCCCTCGTGGTGTACGCCACGGTGGTGCTGGGCAAGCGCGTCAAACACTTGAAGAAGCTCGAGAACAACAGCACCGCGCGCTTCACCCAGGCGCTCGGCGAAACCCTGGACGCCATCCAGGAAGTCCGCGCCAGCAACCGTCAGGGTTATTTTCTGGGCCGCCTCGGCCTGCGCGCTCGCGAAGTGCGCGACTTTGCGGTCGCCTCGATGTGGAAGAGCGACGCGTCGGGCCGCGCCAGCGCGCTGCTGTTCCAGTTCGGCATCGATATCTTCCGCGCTGCAGCCATGCTCACGGTGCTGTTCTCCGACCTCAGCATTGGCCAGATGCTGGCAGTGTTCAGCTATCTCTGGTTCATGATCACCCCGGTCGAACAGCTGTTGAATCTGCAATACGCCTACTATGCTGCAGGTGGTGCGCTGAAGCGGATTAATGAATTGCTCGCTCGCGCCGATGAACCCAGGTATCCGGGCGGCAGCGATCCGTTCCGCGATCGCGAGACGGTGGGTATCGAGATCCGTGGCCTGACCTTCGCCTATGCCGAGGACAAGGTGCTGGACCGCCTGGACCTGAGCATCGCGCCCGGTGAAAAGGTCGCCATCGTCGGCGCCAGCGGGGGTGGCAAGAGCACGCTGGTGCAATTGCTGCTCGGGCTCTATACGCCACAGGCCGGGGAGGTGCGCTTTGGTGGCACGCTGCAGCAGGCGATGGGCCTGGAGACCCTGCGCGATAATGTCGCGGTGGTATTGCAACATCCATCGCTGTTCAACGATACGATTCGTGCCAACCTGACCATGGGGCGCACTGCCAGCGACCATGCCTGCTGGAATGCACTGCAGATCGCCCAGTTGGACAGCACCGTGCGGGACATGCCCCACGGCCTGGACAGCATTGTCGGCCGGTCCGGCGTACGCCTTTCCGGGGGTCAGCGGCAGCGTCTGGCGATTGCTCGAATGGTGCTGGCCGAGCCCAAGGTGGTCATTCTCGACGAAGCCACCTCTGCGCTCGATGCCGCCACCGAGTACAACCTGCACCAGGCCCTCGCGCGTTTCCTGCGAGGGCGCACTACCTTGATCATTGCCCACCGGCTCTCTGCGGTGAAGCAGGCCGACCGCGTGCTGGTGTTCGACGGCGGCCGGATCGCCGAAGATGGCGATCACCAGCAGCTTATCGCTGAGGGCGGGCTGTATGCGCGTCTGTACGGTTATCTGCAACAGGTCTGAGTCCGCGGCTGGCGGCGCGCCCAGCCATGAAAAAAAAGATTCGGCACCGACGAAAACTGTGCCGGTCCTTTCCGAAACTAGCCTAGAGTGTGCCAGTGGTGATTGAAGTTCTGACTTGGACGTTGCCTGGATCGCTGAAGCAAGGAACCTCATGAAGCACACACAGACTCTCGATACACCGAGATTGCTGGGGATTGTCTGGCCATTCATCGCCGTCGTGGGGTTGATGGCAATGCTGGGTTGCATCAGCCTCTACGCACTGTCCGCGGTGCGCAGCTATGTCGCGGGCGAAAGCTTCTGGTCCAAGGGTCAGAAAGACGCGATCTACTACCTGAACCTGTATGCCGACAGCCGTGACGAGGAAGTCTTCCAGAAGTACCTGCGCGCCATCGCCATTCCCCAGGGCGGTCATCAGCTGCGCCTCGCCCTCGACCAGCCCGAGCCTGATCTGGCGGCTGCACGGACCGGCATTCTGAAGGGCAACAACCACCCTGACGACATGCAGAACATCATCTGGCTGTACCGTCACTTCAGCGATGTGAGCTACATGTCCAGGGCCATCGCGCACTGGAAGATCGGCGATACCTACCTGGTCGAACTCGACGCCCTGGCGCAGCAGATGCACGCGGCGCAACAGGCCGGCACCGCCAGCGAAGCGGACATGGCGCGCTGGAAGCACCAGATCATGCTCATCAATGACGCGGTGACGCCCGCCGCCATGGCCTTCAGCGCGGCATTGGGCGAGGGCTCGCGCGCGGTGCAGTACCTGCTGGTGGTCAGCAACCTGCTGGTGGCGCTGCTGTTGATCGTGCTGGCGCTGTGGCGCACGCGCAAGCTGCTCAACCAGCGCCATGCCTTCGCCTATGCCCTGCAACTGGAAAAGGACCGCGCCCAGGTAACCCTGGCGTCCATCGGCGATGGGGTGATCACTACCGATGTCGAGGGCGCGATCCTCTACATGAACCCGGCCGCCGAGCGACTGACCCACTGGAGCGCCGATCAGGCCGTGGGGCTGCCGCTGGCGGCGTTGTTCAACCTGCTCGACGAAAACGCCGAGAAGGACAGCTTCACCCTCATCGACCACATCGTCAGTGGCGACCTGCGCGGCGGCAGCGAACACGCCAAGCTGATCCAGCGCCTGGACGGCAGTACGGTCTCGGTGACGCTCGTCGGCGCGCCGATCCAGACCGACCAGCACATCAGCGGTACCGTGCTGGTGCTGCACGACATGACCCAGGAGCGGCAATACATCGCCAACCTGTCGTGGCAGGCCACGCACGATGCATTGACCGGGCTGGCCAACCGCCGCGAGTTCGAGTTCCGTCTCGAGCAGGCGCTGGCCGCGCTGCAGCGTTATCCTGGCTGCCACTCGCTGATGTTCCTCGACCTGGACCAGTTCAAACTGGTCAACGACACCTGCGGTCACGCGGCGGGCGACGAACTGCTTCGCCACATCTGCGCACTGCTGCAGTCCGGGCTGCGCGAGGGTGACACCCTGGCGCGCCTGGGCGGTGACGAGTTCGGCATCCTCATCGAGAACTGCTCGGCCGCCGAATCGGAGAAACTGGCCGAAACACTGCGCCACACCGTGCAGAACCTGCACTTCGTGTGGAAGGGGCGCCCGTTCGTCACCACCGTCAGCGTTGGCATGGTGCACCTGACCCAGGCGCCGATCACCCTCGAAGCCTCGATGCGCGCCGCCGACATGGCCTGCTACCTGGCCAAGGAGCGCGGTCGCAACCGCGTTCAGGTCTACCACGCCGCCGACAGCGAACTGACCGTGCGGGTCGACGAGATGGCATGGGTCCAGCGCCTGCACATGGCCCTGGAGGAAAACCGGTTCTGCCTGTATGCACAGGAGATCGCCGCCCTGGGCATACAGGACGGACCGCCGGGTGGGCACATCGAGATCCTCCTGCGCCTGAGCGATGAAACCGGCCGCATCATCATGCCCGAAGTGTTCATCCCGGCTGCCGAACGGTACGGCCTGATGACCGCCCTGGACCGTTGGGTGGTGCAGAACGTATTCAAGGTCGTGCGCCAGACTCTCGACCAGCCCGACCAGGGGCCGTTGGCAGTGTGTGCGATCAACCTTTCCGGCATCAGCATCGGTGATGACGAGTTCCTCGAGTTCCTGCGTGAACAATTTCGCCTGCACGCCATTCCGGCCGAGCTGATATGTTTCGAGATTACCGAGACCAGCGCCATCGCAAATCTTGGCAGCGCAATCCGTTTTATCAATGAATTGAAGGGCTTGGGTTGTCACTTTGCACTCGACGACTTCTGCGCCGGTATGTCTTCGTTTGCCTATTTGAAACATTTACCTGTCGATTATTTGAAAATCGACGGCAGCTTCGTTAAAGATATGTTGGACGACCCGATCAATCGGGCGATGGTGGAAGTGATCAACCATATTGGCCACGTCATGGGCAAGCGCACCATTGCCGAGTTTGTCGAGACGCCTCTGATAGAACAGGCCTTGCTGGAAATTGGTGTGGACTACGCACAAGGATATTTGATCGAGCGACCGCAGGTTTTCACCTGTGACAGTCTGCGCCGTCACCTGGGCAGACTGCGGCCGTTGCGCTTTGGCGTTCCCGACACTTTCCGATAAGGGCAATTTGCCGCTGTTCTTCACTTAATTAAATGGAGGTTTGCCAGTGAACGATCCTTTTATTCGCCTGGGTCCGCTGATGGACGCAAAAAGTTATCCCGAGTGGGCACAGAAACTGATCGAAGACTGTGCGCCGAACAAGCGTCGGGTCGTCGAGCATGAGGTTTACGCGCGCATGCGCGACAACCAGCTGAGCTCGCGCACCATGCGTCATTACCTGATCGGCGGCTGGCCCGTGGTGGAGCAGTTTTCACTGTACATGGCGCAGAACCTGACCAAGACGCGTTTTGCCCGGCATCCGGGCGAGGACATGGCGCGGCGCTGGTTGATGCGCAACATTCGAGTCGAACTCAATCACGCCGATTATTGGGTGCATTGGAGCCAGGCGCATGGCGTCAGTCTCCAGGATCTCATCGCCCAGGACGTGCCGGCCGAGCTGCACGCGCTCAGCCATTGGTGCTGGCAGAGCTGTGCCACCGACTCGCTGGCGGTTGCCATGGCAGCCACCAACTATGCCATCGAGGGTGCAACCGGCGAGTGGTCGGCGGTGGTCTGCGCCGACGACACCTATGCCCAGGCGTTTCCCGAGCAGAACCGCAAGCGCGCCATGCGCTGGCTGAGCCTGCATGCCCAGTACGACGACGAGCATCCGTGGGAAGCCCTGGAGATCATCTGCACCCTGGTTGGCAACCATGCCACCGAACTGCAGCAGGCCGAGCTGCGCAACGCCATCTGCAAGAGCTACGACTTCATGTTCCTGTTCCTGGAACGCTGCATGGCGCTGGAGCTGCAGCGCACCACCACCCTGGACAAAAGGGTCGTGGCTTGAAACAGGGTAGGGGCATGACGCAGGACTAGCAGGATCGCCTCAGGCGGCACCACGGTTGCGCGACAGGCTGGCTGGCCGGTCGTTACAGCGGCGGGTGCCCGCCCTGAGGACACATTTCACTGGGCGTCCAACGCCCGGCCATTGACCCCGATACTGTCGGGTCCCATCAGGTACAGATACACCGGCATGATCTGTTCGGGCAACGGGTTGCGGCCAGGCTCCTCCGCCGGATAGGCCTGCGCGCGCATGGCCGTGCGCGTGGCACCGGGGTTGATGCTGTTGGAACGTACCGCGCTGACACCCTCCAGCTCGTCGGCGAGGGTCTGCATCAGGCCTTCGGTGGCGAACTTCGACACACCGTAGGCGCCCCAGTGGGCGCGTCCCTTGCGACCGACACTGCTGGAGGTGAACGCCACCGAGCCATCTGCCGCCTGCTTGAGCAGAGGCAGCAGTGCGCGAGTGAGCATGAACGTGGCGTTCACGTTGACCTGCATCACCTGGATGAACTCGTCGTCGGGCAACGCGTCCAGTGGGGTGCGCGGGCCAATGATCGAGGCGTTGTGCAGCAGGCCGTCGAGGCGGCCGAAGGTGGTCTCGATCATCTGTGCCAATTGCGCGTACTGTTCGCTTCGCGCGCTCTGCAGGTCGAAGGTGATGACCACCGGCTGGGCATGCCCGGCGGCTTCGATTTCGTCGTACACGGTGGTCAGGTTGGATTCGGTCTTGCCCAGCAGCAGCACGGTGGCGCCATGGGCGGCGAAGGTTTTCGCGGCGGCAGCGCCAATGCCACGGCCGGCACCGGTCACCAGGATGATGCGCCCGGCCAGCAGGTCGGGGCGGGCTGAGTAATCGAACATGGAAACTCCTGGAAAGTAGTACGGTTCAGCAGCCGCAAAGGGCCTGGTCGAGCACGCGGCGCAGATCCGACGGGTGATCGACCACCACGTCGGCGCCCCAGTGATCCGGGTTGTCGTCGGGATGGATGTAGCCGTAGCGCACTGCGGCGGTCCTGGTCCCGGCATCGCGGCCCGACTCGATGTCGCGCAGATCATCACCGACGAACAGCACGCTGGCCGGGTCCAGGTCGAGTCTGCTGCAGGCCAGCAGCACGGGTTCAGGGTCCGGCTTGCTGCGCGTTACATGGTCGGGGCAGATCAGCACCGCCGAACGCTGTGCCAACCCCAGTTGCTGCATGATGGGCTCGGCGAAGCGCAACGGCTTGTTGGTCACCACGCCCCAGATCAGCTTGGCCTGCTCGATATCCGCGAGCAGTTGCGCCATGCCTTCGTAGAGATGGCTGTGGACCGCGCAGCCGTGTTGGTAGCGCTCGAGGAACTCCAGGCGCAAGGCTTCGAACTCAGCTGACTCGGGTGCCAGGTCGAACGACGCCTGGATCATGGCCTTGGCGCCACCGGAGATCACGTCGCGCACACGCTGCTGGTCGATTGGCGCCAGGCCGCGTTCGGCGCGCATGGCCTGGCAGATGGCGACGAAGTCCGGCGCGGTATCGAGCAGCGTGCCGTCCATATCGAAAAGTACCGCTCGAAGGCGCATGCTCATTCCTCGCGAAGGGTCTGGATCATGTAGTTGACGTCGACGTCCGAAGCCAGCTTGTAGTGCTTGGTGAGCGGGTTGTAGGTCAGGCCGGTGATGTCCTTGACGGTCAGTCCGGCCTCGCGGCTCCACGCGCCGAGCTCGGAAGGGCGGATGAATTTCTTGAAGTCGTGGGTGCCGCGCGGCAGCAGCTTCATGATGTACTCGGCGCCGATGATCGCGAACAGGTACGCCTTGGGGTTGCGGTTGATGGTCGAGAAGAACACCTGGCCGCCAGGCTTGACCATGCGGAAGCAGGCGCGGATCACCGACGAAGGGTCTGGCACGTGTTCGAGCATTTCCAGACAGGTGACCACATCGAAGCGCTGCGGGCATTCGGCCGACAGGGCTTCGGCGGTGATCTGGCGGTATTCCACTTCCACCCCGGATTCCAGCTGGTGCAGGCGGGCAACCGCCAGCGGCGCCTCGCCCATGTCGATCCCGGTGACCTTGGCGCCGCGCAGGGCCATGGCCTCGCTCAGGATACCGCCACCGCAACCTACATCCAGGACCTGCTTGCCCGCCAGGTTGACGCGCTCGTCGATCCAGTTGACGCGCAACGGATTGATGTCGTGCAGCGGCTTGAACTCGCTGTTGCGATCCCACCAACGGTGCGCCAGGGCTTCGAACTTGGCGATTTCAGCGTGGTCGACGTTGCTCATTGGGTGTCCTCTAAACGATGTGATTCTTGAATTCTGTAGGGCCGGGCGGCGCAGTCGTCATCGCTCGGCGGCGATACGCTCGCCCCAGGCGCATGCCTTGTCACGCAGCAGGTGCTCGTCCAGGCGGGTCAGGCGACCTTCGTCGAGCAGTTGCCTGCCGGCGACCCAGACATGCCGGACACAATCGCGGCTACTGGCGTAGATCAGTTGCGACACCGGGTCGTAGACCGGCTGCTGAGCCAGTCTGGACAGGTCGAACGACGCCAGGTCCGCAGCCTTGCCAACCTCCAGCGAGCCGATGTGCGTCTCCATGCCCAGGGCTCGGGCGCCATTGAGGGTGGCCATGCGCAGTGCGCGATGGGCATCCAATGCGGTCGCCGAACCGGTCACGGCCTTGGCCAGCAGCGCTGCGATGCGCGTGTCGCCGAGCAGGTCGAGGCTATTGTTGCTCGCCGCCCCATCGGTGCCCACGGCCACATTGACGCCGGCCTGCCAGAGCTTTTCCACCGGACAGAAGCCACTGGCCAGCTTGAGGTTGGACAGCGGGCAGTGCACGACGTTGCTGTTGCTTTCCACCAGCAGCGCGAGGTCGGCGTCGTCTACCTGAGTCATGTGCACCGCCTGGAAGCGCGGCCCCAGCAGGCCGAGGCGAGCCAGCCTGGCCAGCGGACGCTCGCCGCTCTGTTGCAGGGCATCGTGCACTTCGCCTGCGGTTTCGTGAACGTGCATGTGGATGGCGGCGTCCAGCTCGTCCGCCAGCACCCGGATCTTCTCCAGGTTCTCGTCGCTTACCGTGTAGGGCGCATGGGGGCCGAAGGCAATGCTGACGCGTGGATGGTGCTTGAGGTCGTTGAACAGCTCGACACCCTTGTGCAGCGCCTCGTCGGCATCACGCGCGCCGGGAATGGGGAAGTTCAGCACCGGCACGGTGATCTGTGCGCGCATGCCACTGGCGTGCACGCGCTCGGCGGCCACTTCGGGAAAGAAATACATGTCGGAAAAGCAGGTGATGCCGCCTTGCAGTTGCTCGGCAATGGCCAGGTCGGTGCCGTCGCGGACGAACGCCTCGCTGACCCAGCGTGCCTCGGCGGGCCAGATGTGTCGTTCGAGCCAGGTCATCAGCGGCAGGTCGTCGGCCAGGCCGCGGAACAGCGTCATGGCCGCGTGCCCATGAGCATTGACCAGCCCCGGAGCGAGCAGCTGCCCCGGCAGTTCGCGGGTTTCGCGTGCCTGCAGCCGGGCGGCTGTGCTGCGTGGCCCGATGAAGGCAATCTGGCCGTCGCGGATGCCCAGGGCATGCTCCTCGAGCACGACACCGGCGGGCTCGACCGGTACCAGCCAGGTGGGCAGTAGCAGCAGGTCCAGGGCGGTATCGACATCGGGCATGGCAAGTTCCGGGGCTTCGGCAGGTGATGGCGAAGTATACCCGAGCGTCTTGGACGGGGGCTCGCTATAATCGAGCGCTTTTGGTGTCTGAGTACGGAGTGGGGCATGCGTGATCGATTGTTGGCGGCGGAACGGGTCAAAGCCGTTGATTGGCGAGGTGACGCGTTGCACCTGCTCGACCAGCGCGCGCTGCCTGCGCAGCAGGTCTGGCGCCCCTGTATCGATGCACCCGGCGTGGCCGACGCGGTCCGCATCGGGGTCGTGGCCGGTGCCTCGGCCGTTGCCATCAGCGTTGCCTATGCGGTAGTGCTGGCGGCACGCCTGCACCGTGCGGCCGGGCCTGACTGGCGCACCGCGCTGGACGAGGACCTGCGCCTGCTGGCGGCGATCCGCCCGGCCACCGCCGACCTGTTCTGGGCGCTGGAGCGCATGCGCGAGCGCCTTGGCCGGGTGCGTGCCGGCGAGGACCCGCTGCCCGCGCTCGAGGCCGAAGCCCTGGCCATTCACGAAAGCGACCGCGAAGCCAACCTGACCATGGCTCAGTTGGGCGTGGAATTGATCCGTCGGCACCAGGGCAATCTGCAGACCGTGCTGACCCACGCCAATCCCGGTGCCCTGGCCAGCGGCGGGTTCGGCACGGCGCTGGGGGTGGTGCGCGCCGCGTTCCACGACGGCATGCTCGAACGCGTCTATGTCGGCGAAACCCGGCCGGGCCTGCAAGGCTCGCGGCTGACCGCCTGGGAGCTGTCCAGCGAGGACGTCCCGGTGACCGTGACCGCCGACTCGGCAGCTGCGCACCTGATGAAAAGCAAGGGCATCACCTGGGTAATCGTCGGTGCCGAGCGGATCGCCGCCAACGGCGATATCGCGGCCCGGATCGGCACCTACCAGTTGGCAGTCTGCGCGATGCACCACGGTGTGCGTTTCATGGTGGTAGCCACCAGTGCGGCGATCGACATGGCGCTGGAGAGCGGCGATGACATCCCCCTGCTCGAACGCGATGGCCGAGAACTTCTGGAAGTGTCCGGGACACGCATCGGCGCGGATGTCGAAGCGTTCAATCCGGTCCACGACGTGACGCCGGCCGACCTGATCGACGTGATCGTCACTGAAAAGGGCATCGTCGAGCGGCCTGATACGGCCAAGCTGGCGCAGCTGATGTGTCGCCGGCGCCTGCATTGAGTTCGCCGCACCGACAAATCGGCCTTTTTTCGATGCGGTGCTGGCCTAGCAGCGCCGCAGCGCCGTGTGAGAGGCTTGATCTCACCCGATCAAGGGTCCTGTCAGGGTTTAAGGGGATAGGTGTCTGACGGCGATTGTGCTACCATCCGGCGGTTTTCGGGGGTGCATCGCGGTGTCCCCCCAACGCCGCAGGTCCAAGGCGTAACTCGTTGATTTGTCGTAAGTCGCCGTTGGCATCGGCCAGCGGTGGCAAGCTTCGTTCTTCTCACAGGGAGGCAACGGAGTTTCACCAGAAAAAGGAATCAGGCTTCTCATGGGCGAACTGGCCAAAGAAATCCTCCCGGTCAATATCGAAGACGAGCTGAGACAGTCCTACCTCGACTACGCCATGAGCGTGATCGTCGGTCGTGCACTGCCTGATGCACGTGATGGCTTGAAGCCCGTGCATCGCCGCGTTCTGTTTGCGATGAGTGAGCTGGGCAACGATTGGAACAAACCCTACAAGAAATCGGCCCGTGTGGTCGGTGACGTGATCGGTAAGTATCACCCGCACGGTGATACCGCGGTCTACGACACCATCGTGCGCATGGCCCAGCCGTTCTCGCTGCGTTACCTGCTGGTCGATGGCCAGGGCAACTTCGGTTCCGTGGACGGCGACAACGCCGCCGCCATGCGTTACACCGAAGTGCGCATGACCAAGCT
This sequence comes from Pseudomonas sp. CFBP 13727, assembly GCF_014841915.1. NCBI lineage: Bacteria > Pseudomonadati > Pseudomonadota > Gammaproteobacteria > Pseudomonadales > Pseudomonadaceae > Pseudomonas > Pseudomonas sp. CFBP 13727. Next base: position 945,912 of record NZ_JACYUT010000001.1, on the reverse strand, counting down.
GGCCCACGAGCTGCTGGCCGACCTGCACAAGGAAACCGTCGACTGGGTGCCCAACTACGACGGCACCGAGTTGATCCCTGCGGTCATGCCGACGCGCATCCCCAACCTGCTGGTCAACGGTTCCAGCGGTATCGCCGTGGGCATGGCGACCAACATCCCGCCGCACAACCTGGGCGAGGTGCTCGACGGCTGCCTGGCGGTCATCGACAACCCGGACGTCACCATCGATGAGCTGATGCAGTTCATTCCCGGGCCGGACTTTCCGACTGCCGCCATCATCAACGGTCGCCAGGGCATCATCGAGGCGTACCGCACCGGTCGTGGCCGGATCTACATGCGCGCGCGCTCCCATGTCGAGGACATCGACAAGGTCGGCGGTCGCCAGCAGATCGTCGTCACCGAGCTGCCGTACCAGTTGAACAAGGCCCGCCTGATCGAAAAGATCGCCGAGCTGGTGAAAGAGAAGAAACTCGAAGGCATCTCCGAGTTGCGCGACGAGTCCGACAAGGACGGCATGCGCATCGTCATCGAGCTGCGCCGCGGTGAAGTGCCGGAGGTGATCCTCAACAACCTCTACGCCCAGACCCAGCTGCAGGCCGTGTTCGGGATCAACATCGTTGCCCTGATCGACAACCGTCCGCGCATCCTAAACCTCAAGGACCTGCTCGAAGCCTTCGTTCGCCACCGCCGTGAAGTCGTCACCCGGCGCACCGTGTTCGAACTGCGCAAGGCGCGCGAGCGCGGCCACATTCTCGAAGGCCAGGCGGTTGCGCTGTCCAACATCGATCCGGTCATCGCCCTGATCAAGGCCTCGCCAACACCGTCCGAGGCCAAGGAAGCGCTGATCAGCACGCCGTGGGAGTCCAGCGCCGTGGTGGCCATGGTCGAGCGTGCCGGTGCCGAGTCCTCGCGTCCGGAAAACCTCGATCCACAGTACGGTCTGCGCGACGGCAAGTATTTCCTGTCGCCGGAACAGGCCCAGGCCATCCTCGAGCTGCGCCTGCATCGCCTGACCGGTCTGGAGCACGAGAAGCTGCTGGCCGAGTACCAGGAGATTCTCAACCAGATCGCCGAGCTGATCCGCATCCTCAACAGCGCCGAGCGCCTGATGGAAGTGATCCGCGAGGAACTGGAACTGATTCGCTCCGAATATGGCGATGTGCGCCGGACCGAGATCCTCGATTCGCGCCTCGATCTGACGCTGGGCGACATGATCCCGGAAGAAGAGCGCGTGGTGACCATTTCCCACAGTGGTTACGCCAAGACCCAGCCGCTGTCGTCCTACCAGGCCCAGCGCCGGGGCGGCAAGGGCAAGTCGGCCACCGGCGTCAAGGACGAGGACTACATCTCGCACCTGCTGGTCGCCAACAGCCATGCCACGCTGCTGCTGTTTTCCAGCAAGGGCAAGGTGTACTGGCTCAAGACCTATGAAATTCCCGAGGCGTCCCGTGCTGCGCGCGGCCGTCCGCTGGTCAACCTGCTGCCGCTGGATGATGGCGAGTACATCACCACCATGCTGCAGATCGACCTCGAGGCCCTGCAGGCCACCGCTGGCGCCGACGAAGACCTCGACGACGCCGACGATACCGTCATCGAAGGCGAAATCGTCGAGGCCGAAGAAGTCGTCGAAGCCGTTGAAGGCGACGAGGGCGACACCCCCGAGCTGGTGGCCGAGCCTACCGGTGCCTATATCTTCATGGCGACCGCCTTCGGTACGGTCAAGAAGACGCCGTTGGCGCAGTTCGCCCGTCCGCGCTCCAGCGGCTTGATCGCCTTGAAACTCAAGGAAGGCGACACTCTGATCGCCGCAGCCATCACCGACGGCGCCAAGGAAGTCATGCTGTTCTCCGACGCCGGCAAGGTGATCCGCTTCGCCGAAGGCGTGGTGCGGCAGATGGGCCGTGGTGCCCGTGGTATCCGCGGCATGCGCCTGGGCAAGGGCCAGCAGCTGATTTCGATGCTGATCCCCGAATCCGGCGCGCAGATTCTCACCGCCTCCGAACGCGGCTTCGGCAAGCGCACGCCGTTGAGCAAGTTCCCCCGTCGCGGCCGTGGCGGCCAGGGCGTGATCGCCATGGTCACCAAGGAGCGCAACGGCAAGCTGGTTGGCGCGATCCAGTCCCAGGAAGGTGAAGAGATCATGCTCATCTCCGACCAGGGCACGCTGGTGCGTACCCGTGTTGGCGAAGTCTCGAGCCTGGGCCGCAACACCCAGGGCGTGACCCTGATCAAGCTGGTCACCGACGAGAAGCTGGTGGGCCTGGAGCGAGTCCAGGAGCCATCGGAAGTCGAGGATGACGAGCTGGAAGAGGGTGTCGAAGGCGTTGAAAGCGCCGAAGGCGGCGATGCGGTCGATTCCGAAGTGGCCCAGGGTGATGTCGAGCCCGATGCCGCCGACGAAGCGCCCGAGGAGTAAGCTGTAGGGCAGGGGATTGGGCGGTGCGCCCTTCGCGGGCAGAGCCCGCTCCCACAAGTTCTCCGTTGCATCGGGAGCCTCGTGGGAGCGGTCAACCGCCGCGAAGGCAGCACCGCCGATCTTCCGGCGGACACACCCGGGCCAGGCCCGAATTCAAGCAGAGCGAGAGTGGATGTGAGCAATCGAGCCTTTAACTTCTGCGCAGGCCCCGCTGCGCTTCCCGAAGCTGTGCTGCAGCGCGCCCAGGCGGAAATGCTGAACTGGCGTGGCAAGGGCCTTTCGGTGATGGAGATGAGCCATCGCAGCGAGGACTACACCGCCATCGCCGAAAAGGCCGAACAAGACCTGCGCGACCTGCTTGGCGTCCCGTCCAACTACAAGGTCCTGTTCCTGCAGGGTGGCGCCAGCCAGCAGTTCGCCGAAATCCCCCTGAACCTGCTTCCCGAAAGCGGCACGGCGGACTACGTCGAAACCGGTATCTGGTCGAAGAAGGCCATCGAGGAAGCACGTCGCTACGGCAACATCAATGTCGCTGCCAGCGCCAAGCCCTACGACTACCTGGCCATCCCCGGCCAGAACGAGTGGAAACTGACGCCCGGCGCGGCCTATGTCCATTACGCTTCCAATGAAACCATCGGTGGCCTGCAGTTCGACTGGGTGCCGCAGACCGGTGATACGCCACTGGTCGTCGACATGTCCTCGGACATTCTCTCGCGCCCTGTCGAGGTGTCCCAGTTCGGCTTGATCTATGCGGGCGCGCAGAAGAACATCGGCCCCAGCGGCCTGGTCGTGGTGATCGTGCGCGAAGATCTGCTGGGCAAGGCGCGCAGCGCCTGTCCGACCATGCTCGATTACCGGATCGCTGCCGACAACGGCTCGATGTACAACACGCCTGCGACCTACTCCTGGTACCTCTCGGGCCTGGTGTTCGAGTGGCTCAAGGAGCAGGGCGGCGTTGCGGCCATGGAAGCCCGCAACCGTGCCAAGAAAGACCGCCTGTACGGCTTCATCGATGCCAGCGATTTCTACAGCAACCCGATCTCGGTCAACGCCCGGTCCTGGATGAACGTGCCGTTCCGCCTGGCCGACGAGCGTCTGGACAAGGCATTCCTGGCCGGCGCCGATGCGCGCGGTCTGCTCAACCTCAAGGGTCACCGTTCGGTCGGTGGCATGCGCGCCTCCATCTACAACGCCCTGGGCCTTGACGCCATCGAAGCGCTGGTCGGCTACATGGCGGAGTTCGAAAAGGAAAACGGCTGATGTCCGAACATGAACTCAAAGCCTTGCGGGTACGCATCGACAGCCTCGACGAAAAGATTCTCGAGCTGATCAGTGATCGCGCCCGCTGCGCCGAAGAAGTCGCGCGGGTGAAGATGGCCGCGCTGGCCGAAGGCGAAGTGCCGGTGTTCTATCGGCCCGAACGCGAGGCGCAAGTGCTCAAGCGGGTCATGGAACGCAACAAGGGGCCGCTGAGCAACGAGGAGATGGCGCGCCTGTTCCGCGAGGTCATGTCATCCTGCCTGGCGTTGGAGAACCCGCTCAAGGTCGCCTACCTGGGCCCCGAAGGTACCTTCACCCAGGCAGCTGCCATGAAACACTTCGGCCACGCGGTGATCAGCAAGCCCATGGCGGCGATCGACGAAGTGTTCCGCGAGGTGGTTGCAGGTGCGGTGAACTTCGGCGTGGTGCCGGTGGAAAACTCCACCGAAGGCGCGGTGAACCACACCCTCGACAGCTTCCTCGAACACGACATGGTGATCTGCGGCGAAGTCGAACTGCGCATCCACCACCACCTGCTGATCGGCGACAACACCAAGACCGACAGCATCAGTCGCATCTATTCCCACGCACAGTCGCTGGCGCAATGTCGCAAGTGGCTGGACGCGCACTACCCGAACGTCGAGCGCATCGCGGTCGCCAGCAATGCCGAGGCGGCCAAGCGGGTCAAGGGCGAATGGAACTCGGCGGCCATCGCCGGCGACATGGCTGCCGGCCTGTATGGCCTGGAGCGCCTGGCCGAGAAGATCGAAGACCGTCCGGACAACGCCACACGGTTCCTCATCATCGGCAGCCAGGAAGTGCCGCCTACCGGCGACGACAAGACCTCGATCATCGTGTCCATGAGCAACCGGCCGGGTGCGTTGCACGAGCTGCTGGTGCCGTTTCACGACAACGGCATCGACCTTACCCGGATCGAGACACGGCCATCGCGCAGCGGCAAATGGACCTACGTGTTCTTCATCGACTTCATCGGCCATCATCGCGACCCGTTGATCAAGGGCGTGCTGGAGCAGATCAGTCAGGAAGCCGTGGCACTCAAGGTGCTGGGCTCATACCCCAAAGCGGTTCTTTAACAGAAGGGTTAGTACGCATGACCGATTTCCTTGCCCTGGCCCAGACCGGCGTTCAACAACTGTCCCCCTACGTTCCCGGCAAGCCGGTGGATGAGCTGGCCAGAGAGCTGAACCTGGATCCGGCCAACATCATCAAGTTGGCCAGCAACGAGAACCCGTTGGGTGCAAGCCCCAAGACCCGTGCCGCGATCGAACGCGAACTGGCCGAGCTCACACGCTATCCCGACGGCAACGGCTTCGACCTCAAGACCCTGCTGGCGCAGCAGTGCCGCGTACAGCTGGACCAGGTGACCCTGGGCAACGGCTCCAACGACATTCTCGAACTGGTCGCCCGAGCCTATCTGGCGCCTGGCTTGAACGCGGTGTTCAGCGAGCACGCCTTTGCCGTCTATCCATTGGTCGTGCAGGCCGTGAATGCCGGTGCGCGGGTCATCCCGGCCAGGCAGTTCGGCCATGACCTGCCGGCGATGCTGGCAGCGATCGACGACAAGACCCGCGTGGTGTTCCTGGCCAACCCGAACAACCCGACCGGTACCTGGTTCGGCCCGCAGGCGCTGGAAAACTTCCTCGCCGCGGTCCCGCCCAGCGTGGTCGTGGTGCTCGACGAGGCCTATATCGAGTACGCCGTCGGTGGCGAGCTGCCGGACGGCCTCGACTACCTGGCGCGCTACCCGAACCTGCTGGTCTCGCGCACCTTTTCCAAGGCTTATGGCCTGGCTGGGCTGCGGGTAGGCTATGGCTTGTCTTCGCCGGTCATTGCCGATGTGCTCAATCGTGTCCGCCAGCCGTTCAACGTGAACAGCCTGGCATTGGCTGCCGCCTGCGCCGCGCTGACGGACACCGACTACCTGCAGCGCAGCCGCGAACTCAACAGTGCCGGCATGCAGCAGCTGGAGGCGGGGTTCGCCGAGCTGGGCCTGGACTGGATTCCTTCCAAGGGCAATTTCATTGCCGTGGACGTGGGTCGCGTTGCCGGGCCGGTATATCAGGGGCTGCTGCGCGAAGGGGTGATCGTGCGCCCGGTGGCCGGCTACGGCATGCCCAACCACTTGCGCGTGACCATCGGCCTGGCCACGGAAAACAGCCGTTTCCTGGAGGCGTTGCGCCTGGTGCTGGCCCGTGTCTGAGTTCACGCAATTGCAACCGGGCGCTGCCAGAATAGGCCGCCTGGTGGTTGTGGGGCTGGGACTGATCGGCGGCTCGTTCGCCAAGGGCATCAAGCAAAGTGGCTTGGCCGACGAAGTGGTGGGGGTCGATCTCGATTCGCGCGCCTGCCTGCGGGCCGTCGAGTTGGGCGTGGTCGACCGCTGCGAAAGCGAGCTGGCCCGTGCCTGTGTCGGCGCCGACGTGATCCAGTTGGCGGTGCCGATCCTGGGCATGGAAAAACTGCTGGCGGCCCTGGCCTGGCTTGACCTGGGCCGAGCCGTGATCACCGATGTCGGCAGCGCCAAGGGCAATGTGGTACGGGCCTTTCGCGACGCTTTTGGCGGGGACCTGTCACGCTTCGTTCCGGGCCATCCGATCGCCGGTTCAGAGCAGAGCGGGGTAGAGGCGGCCAATGCCGAGCTGTTCAAGCGGCACAAGGTGATCCTCACGCCGTTGGCCGAAACCGCGCCCGATGCGTTGCAATGCGTCGATGGCCTGTGGCGCGCCCTGGGTGCGGACGTCGAGCACATGCAGGTCGAGCGTCACGACGAGGTGCTTGCCGCCACCAGTCACCTGCCGCACCTGCTGGCGTTCGGCCTGGTCGATTCGCTGGCCAAGCGCAGTGAAAACCTGGAAATCTTCCGCTACGCTGCGGGCGGTTTCCGTGATTTCACGAGGATCGCCGGCAGTGACCCGGTCATGTGGCACGACATCTTCCTCGCCAACCGCGAGGCTGTACTGCGCACACTCGATACATTTCGCAGCGATCTCGACGCCCTGCGCGACGCGGTCGATGCAGGGGATGGGCATCACCTGCTGGGCGTGTTCACACGCGCCAAGGTGGCCCGCGAGCATTTCAGTAAAATCCTGGCCCGTCGGGCCTATGTGGACGCTATGAACTCCAACGACGACCTGATCTTCCTGGGCAAACCCGGTGGCAGCCTCAAGGGCCGCATTCGCGTACCGGGTGACAAATCCATTTCGCACCGCTCGATCATGCTTGGCTCCCTGGCCGAGGGCACTACCGAAGTCGAAGGCTTCCTCGAAGGCGAGGACGCCCTGGCGACCCTGCAGGCCTTCCGCGACATGGGCGTGGTCATCGAAGGTCCCAACCAGGGCCGGGTGACCATCCATGGTGTCGGTCTGCACGGCCTGCAGGCGCCGCCCGGGCCGATCTACCTGGGCAACTCCGGGACCTCGATGCGCCTGCTCGCCGGCATTCTTGCGGCGCAGAGCTTCGATACCACGTTGACCGGCGATGCCTCGCTGTCCAAGCGCCCGATGAACCGCGTGGCCAATCCACTGCGGGAAATGGGCGCGGTCATCGAGACGGCGGCCGAGGGTCGTCCGCCGATGGTGATCCGCGGCGGGCAGCGGCTCAAGGCGCTCGACTACGCCTTGCCGATGGCCTCTGCACAGGTCAAGTCCTGCCTGCTGCTGGCCGGATTGTGGGCCGAAGGCAGGACCACCACCACCGAGCCGGCACCGACCCGCGACCACACCGAGCGGATGTTGCGCGGCTTCGGTTATCCGGTCGAGGTCAATGGCCCGCAGGCGTCGGTCGAGTCCGGCCACACGTTGAAGGCGACCCACATCGAAGTGCCCGGCGATATCTCGTCCTCCGCATTCTTCCTGGTGGCCGCCTCGATCGCCGAAGGCTCGGACCTGACCCTGGAGCACGTGGGTATCAACCCGACGCGCACCGGTGTGATCGATATCCTGCGCCTGATGGGTGCCGACATCACCCTGGAAAACCAGCGTGAAGTGGGTGGCGAGCCGGTTGCCGACCTGCACGTGCGGGCGGCTCGACTCAAGGGTATCGAGATCCCCGAGGCGCTGGTCCCCCTGGCAATCGACGAGTTCCCGGTGCTGTTCGTGGCTGCGGCCTGCGCCGAAGGGCGCACCGTGCTGCGCGGCGCCGAAGAGCTGCGCGTCAAGGAATCCGACCGTATCCAGGTCATGGCCGACGGCCTGCTGGCGCTCGGTGTGAAATGCGAGCCGACCGCAGACGGCATCATCATCGATGGCGCCGGTCATGGACTGCCGGCCATGGGCGGCGGCGAGGTCCACGGCCACGGCGATCACCGCATCGCCATGGCCTTCAGTATTGCCTCGCTGCGCGCCAGTGCGCCGATCCGCATCCACGACTGCGCCAACGTCGCCACTTCGTTCCCCAACTTCCTCGGTCTCTGCGCCCAGGTGGGTATCAACGTGGCCGAAGAGGGCGCGTCGTGAACCAGGCGCCGGTCATCACCATCGACGGGCCAAGCGGTTCGGGCAAGGGCACCATCGCCGGTATCCTCGCCAAGCGCCTGGGCTGGAAGCTGCTCGATTCAGGCGCGTTGTATCGCTTGCTGGCCTACGCGGCACGCAACCATGGCGTCGATCTGAGCAACGAAGCGTCGCTGATGGTGATGGCAGCCCATCTCGATGTGCAGTTCATCGCCGCCGCCGACGGCCAGCCCCAGCGCATCGTGCTGGAAGGCGACGACGTCACCCGCGACATCCGCAACGAGCAGGTGGGTGCCGGCGCCTCCCAGGTCGCGGCCCTGCCGGCAGTGCGCGACGCGCTGTTGCAGCGCCAGCGGGCATTCCAGGAGTCGCCGGGCCTGGTGGCCGACGGTCGCGACATGGGCACGGTGGTGTTCCCTGAAGCGGCGTTGAAGGTGTTCCTCACCGCCAGCGCGGAGGAACGTGCCCGCAGGCGTTACTTGCAGTTGAAGGCAGCGGGCAACGATGTTAGTCTGTCGAGTCTGCTAGATGAGATACGTGCACGCGATGAGCGTGACATCCAGCGCGCAGTGGCCCCGCTCAAGCCGGCGGCCGATGCCATACAGCTGGATTCCACGGAGTTGTCCATCGAGCAGGTGTTGGAACGCATCATGAGCGAGATCGCACTACGCGACATCGCCGGGTGACGAAGAAGCCATACGGGAACCCAGTCAACATCCCGGTGGCTTTCTTTTACTTGAACGAAACCCACGTTGTCTGGAGCGTGGCTGATGGGCGTATGTTTCGCCCAAATCTACAGGAATTAAAATGAGCGAAAGCTTTGCAGAACTCTTTGAAGAAAGCCTAAAAACTCTCAATCTTCAGCCAGGCGCAATCATCACCGGTATCGTTGTCGATATCGACGGTGACTGGGTTACTGTCCACGCCGGCCTGAAGTCCGAGGGTGTCATCCCGCTCGAGCAGTTCTACAACGACGCTGGCGAACTGACCATCAAGGTCGGTGACGAAGTTCACGTTGCGCTGGACGCGGTAGAAGACGGCTTTGGCGAAACCAAGCTGTCCCGCGAAAAAGCCAAGCGTGCCGAGTGCTGGATCGTTCTGGAAGCAGCTTTCGCCGCCGAGGAAGTGGTCAAGGGCGTTATCAACGGTAAGGTTAAGGGCGGCTTCACTGTCGACGTTAACGGCATCCGTGCGTTCCTGCCTGGTTCCCTGGTCGATGTCCGCCCTGTGCGCGACACCACCCACCTGGAAGGTAAAGAGCTCGAATTCAAGGTCATCAAGCTGGACCAGAAGCGCAACAACGTTGTCGTTTCCCGTCGCAGTGTCCTGGAAGCCGAGAACTCCGCCGAGCGCGAAGCTCTGCTGGAATCCCTGCAGGAAGGTCAGCAAGTCAAGGGTATCGTCAAGAACCTCACGGATTACGGCGCATTTGTCGATCTGGGTGGCGTCGATGGCCTGCTGCACATCACCGACATGGCCTGGAAGCGCATCAAGCATCCATCGGAAATCGTCAACGTTGGCGACGAGATCGATGTCAAGGTCCTGAAGTACGACCGCGAGCGCAACCGTGTTTCCCTGGGCTTGAAGCAGCTGGGCGAAGATCCATGGGTTGCCATCAAGGCACGTTACCCAGAGAGCACCCGCGTCATGGCGCGCGTCACCAACCTGACCGACTACGGCTGCTTCGCAGAGCTGGAAGAAGGCGTGGAAGGCCTGGTACACGTTTCCGAAATGGACTGGACCAACAAGAACATCCACCCTTCGAAAGTCGTACAAGTCGGCGACGAAGTGGAAGTCATGGTTCTGGACATCGACGAAGAGCGTCGTCGTATCTCCCTGGGCATCAAGCAGTGCAAGTCGAACCCGTGGGAAGACTTCTCTGGCCAGTTCAACAAGGGTGACAAGATCTCCGGCACCATCAAGTCGATCACCGATTTCGGTATCTTCATTGGTCTGGACGGCGGCATCGACGGTCTGGTTCACCTGTCCGACATCTCCTGGAACGAAGTGGGCGAAGAAGCCGTACGTCGTTTCAAGAAGGGCGACGAGCTCGACACCGTCATCCTGTCGGTAGATCCAGAGCGCGAGCGCATCTCCCTGGGCATCAAGCAGCTGGAAGAAGATCCGTTCTCCGACTACGTGTCTGCCAATGACAAGGGCGCCATCGTTCGCGGTATCGTCAAGGAAGTTGACGCCAAGGGCGCTGTCATCACCCTGGCCGACGACATCGAAGCCACTTTGAAAGCTTCCGAAATCAGCCGTGACCGCGTTGAAGACGCGCGCAACGTTCTGAAGGAAGGCGAAGAAGTCGAAGCCAAGATCATCAGCGTCGACCGCAAGTCCCGCGTCATCCAACTGTCGATCAAATCGAAAGACGTTGAAGACGAGAAAGAAGCTATCCAGAGCCTGCGCGAGAAGCCAGCCACTTCGGATATCGCTGCTGGTCCGACCACTCTGGGCGACCTGCTGCGTGCTCAGATGGAAAAGCAGAACTAAGTTCTGTTTGACCTGTAGAAAAAGGGCGACTTCGGTCGCCCTTTTTTGTGCCTGCGATTCTTGCCGTGTCGAGAGTTGAGCGCGGCGGGCGCCGAACTAACCCCGACCTCGGATGCTCAAAGGGATAAGTGAATACCCAAGGATCTCCAGGGATGAAAACCGTAGTAACCGCAGTGCTGTTCGTCGTAGTGGGTCTGACATCCGCATGCTCCACCACGTCGGTGGTCAAACGAGATTATCGGGGCATGCAGGCATTGCAGATTAATTGCAGTGGCCTGGGCTCGTCCTGGGGCAAGTGCTATGACAAAGCGCAGCATGCCTGCCGCGCGATGGGCTACAAAGTCCTGGCGAAGACTTCCGATATCAAGGAAGAGCCCGAAGACGGCTTCCTTGGCTGGAATCCGGGCATGGCCAGCCGAACCATGTTCGTGCGCTGCAACGGTCAAGGTTGAGTAGCCCTTGAAGTTGCTCCAGCTGACCTGCGGCTGGTAAATGACATACGAATGGTTACAAACTTTTCCGTCACGTCTCTGACACCCGCCTGAAGTAAATTAGCAATCGGCCATCTACTTGGATAGGGTAGGTGGTGTATTGCCAGTCATCGTTTTCGATTGAATTCCTGCTCCTTGAACCCGTGTCCCTCCCAGAAGTAGACAAGGCCCGAGTCATGAAATTTACCCTGCTCATCGCAGCATTGCTGCTGGTGACCGCCTGCGCCGCCACCTCCACGTCCCACGGCAAGCGCGGCAGTCGTGGATTGCACATCACCTGTTCCGGACTGACCTCGTCCTGGGCCCAGTGCGAGAAAGAGGCCGAATCGGCCTGCGGCCCTGCCGGTTACCGTACCCTCGCCAAGTCCAGCGACGTCAAGGAAGAACCGGACGACTATGTTTTCGGCCTCAACCCCGCGGGTTATTCCACGCGCAGCATGATCGTCAAATGCCGCAAGAGCACTGCGTTCAAATAGGGCACGCACAACTCATTTTCAAGAAGTCAAGAGTCGGGCTGTTCAAATCTGTCAAGCCATGCTAAAACCTTCTAAGCACTGATCTAGCTGCTTGATAAAGAAGGGAAAAATATGACGAAGTCGGAATTGATCGAACGTATTGTCACCCATCAAGGTCTACTTTCATCCAAGGATGTGGAATTGGCCATCAAGACCATGCTCGAGCAAATGTCGCAGTGCCTGGCCACAGGTGACAGGATCGAGATACGTGGTTTCGGCAGCTTTTCCCTGCACTATCGCGCCCCTCGGGTCGGACGCAATCCCAAGACCGGGCAGTCGGTGAGCCTGGATGGCAAGTTCGTTCCGCATTTCAAGCCCGGCAAGGAATTGCGCGATCGGGTGAACGAAGACGAAGAGCTCGCTTGATCGACGTTGAAGGAGAAGGCTTTGCGTAATCTCAAGAAGTTGCTGCTGGTGCTGATTTTCCTGGCAGTCGCTGCTGTCGTGCTGGTGTTCGTACTGGAGAACCAACAGGCCGTTGCGTTGAGCGCTCTTGGTTGGTCCACCCCGTCGTTGCCAGTGTCTGTGTTCGTGTTGGCAGGCGTGCTGGCAGGCATGCTGATCGGCCCATTGTTCGGCTGGTATATCGCCCTGAGCAGCAAGCACCGTTGGCGCAAGCAGCTGCGCGCCAAGGCCCGGGCGGAGCAACGTGCAACCCTGGCCGCTGCATCCACCGATTCGAAAGCCACTGTCGCCGCACCCCAGCAGGCGGTGGTCAAGTAATACGCCCTGAGGGTTCCGTATCCACTGCGGAAACATCGCGTATTACCGCGTGTCCTGAGCGAACGGCATTTCCTGCGCCGTGCCAGCGCGTTCTGTTGCACAATAGCCGCAGACCGTTTTCCAGGACCCATAATGTCATTTCCATTCCGTTACGGGCGACACCTTCCAGGCGCCGTGCTGGTTCTTGCATGGCTCGGCATGGCAGGGTGTTCCTCCCCCAAGACCGCCATCTACGAACATGAAAATTTTGCTGACTCAGGTACGTTTTCTCGAAACTACCCGGTCAGCGATATCGCCTCCTGTGAAGCCGCGCGTCGGGCATTGCTGAGCCAGGGCTACATCATCACCAGCAACGATCCGCGTCAGGTGAGTGGACACAAGAGCTTCCAGCAGACCGGCGAGAGTCACCTGGAGATCAGTTTCAACGTGGTCTGCGTCGCCGATGCCAACAGCGAGCACAGCTCCACGCTGTTCGCCAATGCGCTGCAGGATCGCTATGCGCTGAAGAAGGTCAACAACTCGGCCAGCGTAGGCGTGGGGGTGCTGGGTTCGGTCTCGATGCCGATCGGTTCCACCGACGATTCCATGGTCAAGGTGGCCAGTGAAACGGTGGCGTCGGACAAGTTCTACGACCGTTATTTCTCTCTGGTGGAGAGCTTCATGCCCGTGCAGGCGAAGAAGGTCGTATCGACCCCGCCTGTCAAGGATGAGCTGGGCATGCCGGACACTGCACCTGCGGCCCCCGCTGCATCTGTAGCGCCTGCGACTGCGAAGCCAGTCGTGCCTGTAGCCGCGCCGCTGGTTCCGCCGACTCCGCCCGCTCAGGCGCAGCAGGCAGAGGTGGTGCCCGAACAGGAGGCTTCGCAGCCTGTCGCGCCCCCGGCACAACCGGCCCCCATCGAAGTCATCCCGCTTCCCGAGGCCACCGAGGCGACCCCTGAGGCCGTACCGCAGGCGCCCTCTGTAGAGGCGCCCGTTTCGCAGCCCTGAGCGAGCGGTGGGGTCACTGACGGCTGGCGCGGCGGTACTCGCCGGGCGTCATTGCGCACCAGCGTTTGAAGGCGCGCTGAAAAGCCTCGGCCGATGTGAATCCCAGCAGGTAGGCTATTTCGCCGAATGCAAGTTCGGTGTCGCGGATGTAGGTCTGCGCCAGGTCACGGCGGGTGTCGTTGAGAATCGAGCGGAACTGCGTGCCCTCGTGGGTCAGCTTGCGCCGCAAGGTCCAGGCCGGCATCTTCAGGCAGGCAGCGATTTCGTCCAGCGTCGGCTCGCGTCCGCCGTTGAGCTGTGAACCCAGCAGTTGGGCGACCCGCTCGCCAACGGTGCGCACGCGCGTCAAACGCTCCAGTTCCTGCTCACACAGCTGCAACAAATGCTGCCAGGTGCTCGGGCAGTGCTCGGGGTTGCGCAGGTTCAGGCTGGCATGGGTCAGGCGCAGCTGGTTGTGCTCGCAGTTGAAGGCGGTATGGGCGGGGTAGTGTGCTGCATAGCCGGGCGGGTCGAACTCGATTTCCATCCGCTGTGCAATCACGTTCTGCCCGGCAAGTACAGTCAGCTGCTGCAGCCAGCCGGTCAGCAGCGAGTCCACCACAAAACGGTTGTAGGCATTGTAGGGACTGATCGAATAGAACCGCAGCCAGGCGCCTTCGCGGTCTTCGTGAAAACTCGATTGCCCGCGATAGTTGGCGGCGTACAGGGGTTCGAAACGAATCAGCGTACGGGCTGCCTCGCGCACTGTCGGTGCCTGCGCGGCCGTGACGCCGGCCAGGCCTGCCTGGCTCAGGCGGCTTGCCTGGCCGATGCGCAGGCCCAGCGCGGGGTCGCCGGTAAGGGCGATCGCCGCATGGCCCAGGCGCATGTAGCGGGCGATGGTCAGTCGCGCTCCGGCGACGTTGAGCCGGCTTGGCTCCAACCCATACTGGGCCAACAGGGGCAGCGGGTCGTGGCCATGGCTGCGCACTGCCTGTGCCAGGCTCTGGGTGAAGCCGACCGACAGGTCGCCGAGTTTGATCCGCTGGCCGCTCACGCGCCTACAGCCACAGATTGATCAGGCGCGCGCCACGCCCGTCGCCGACCTGGCCGAAACGCTCGCGTTGACGGGCGAAGCTGTGCCCTTCGTAGAACTGATTCCAGAAGTGCCCGCCCATGAACACGGTCATGCTTGCCAGTGGCGCGCTTTCTGCGACCAGCCGTTGCCAGGCCTGGGCCTCGCTGACCTCGCCGGGCAGCAGGGCGGCATCGCTCGGCGTTGGGTCGATGCGAAAGCCGCGCCAGGGCTCGGACCAGCGCCCACGCCCGAGTACCGAGGCGGGCACCGCGAGCAGCTGCACGTCTTGCTGGCGCAACTGGGCGTGACTCGCCGGATGCCAGCTGTCGGTGCCGATCAGGACGGCCAGTTTGCCCGCCGGGGTGTCGAACACGTTGAACGGTGCGTCACCCAAGGGTTGCACGTAGCGGCGAGTGGGATGGCTGGTGAAATGCTGGAGCTGTGGCTGGCCCAGCACGGAGCCATCGGGTGCGAACACGACACTGGCGTTGTACAAGGCGCCGTTCCCGGTTCGCAGGCGACCCTCCACGACAGAAGGGTTGGGCAGGATGATCGAGCCTGCCACCAGGGTCACCCTGAATTGCCTGGCCAGGCCGCCAAACAGCTGCTGGTACTGCTCGGCCATGCTCGCGGCCTTCATGCGCAGGTAGGCGTCGGCGAAGCGGTCTTCGCCCTCGGCCATGGCCCAGCCGCCAAGCAGGCGCAATGGATTGCTGGCGGCCAGCCACTGTTCGGCATCGCGACGCTGCACCACCTGGTAGAACTCGTTCTTCTCGCCCACCGCCCATAACCAGGTACCGATGTGCTCGGGCAAGACCACGATGGTCTTGCTGCCGACAAGGCCTGCATCCTGGGCATGCTGCAGGTATCCGGCCAGTTTCAGGCGCAGGCGCTCGACGCTCTGGTAATCCGCCGGGAACAGCTCGGGCTGGATCCCCAGCAGATTGCCGCGCTCGGATGGCGCGCCGTCGACACCATCGAGCTCGATGCGCAGGTCGGACAGGTAGTGCCCGGCGGGGCGCTGGGTCGTCCACAGCGCGTAGGTACTCAACGCCGCCAGGCAAAGCAGGGCAACCACGGACATCAGGATTTTGCGCATGAGGGACAACAACCAGCTCCTGTTCGTGAATCCGCACTAGGGTAGACGTCGCGTGCAGCATGATCAATGACTTGTCATTTCAGGTCATTGAGGCGTGCGGCTCGGGTGTCTACTGTTTGACCCTACCTGTGACCGAGCCCGCCGCAAGAGGCTCGGCACTTTTCCGTGATCCGCCTGTGGAGTTCCCATGGCCGCTGCTTCCTATCCTCATCTGCTGGCACCGCTGGACTTGGGCTTCACCACCCTGCGCAACCGAAGCTTGATGGGCTCCATGCACACGGGTCTCGAGGAAAAGCCCGGTGGCTTCGAGCGCATGGCGGCGTATTTCGCCGAGCGTGCGCGGGGTGGGGTCGGCCTCATCGTCACCGGCGGCATCGCCCCGAACGAAGAGGGCGGGGTGTATGCCGGGGCGGCGAAGCTGAGCACGCCCGAGGAAGCGCAGCGGCATGAAATCGTCACCCAGGCCGTGCACGCGGCGGGCGGCAAGATCTGCCTGCAGATACTGCATGCCGGGCGCTATGCCTACAGTCCCAAGCTGGTGGCACCCAGCGCCATCCAGGCGCCGATCAATCCGTTCAAGCCGCTGGAACTGGACGAGCAGGGCATTCGGAAACAGATCGCCGATTTCGTCGGCTGTGCCCGGCTGGCCCAGTCGGCCGGCTACGACGGCGTTGAAATCATGGGGTCGGAAGGCTACTTCATCAACCAGTTCCTGGCGGCTCACAGCAACCAGCGCAGCGATCGCTGGGGC
This sequence comes from Pseudomonas sp. CFBP 13727, assembly GCF_014841915.1. Classification (NCBI taxonomy): domain Bacteria; kingdom Pseudomonadati; phylum Pseudomonadota; class Gammaproteobacteria; order Pseudomonadales; family Pseudomonadaceae; genus Pseudomonas; species Pseudomonas sp. CFBP 13727. Next base: position 929,642 of record NZ_JACYUT010000001.1, on the reverse strand, counting down.
GGTAGCTATGCCAATCGCATGCGCCTGGCGGTGGAGATCGTCGGGCAGGTGCGGCAGGCGGTCGGGCGCGAGTTCATCATCATCTTTCGCCTGTCGATGCTCGACCTGATCGAAGGCGGCAGCATCTGGGAGGAAGTGGTCGAACTGGCGCAGGCCGTCGAAGCTGCCGGGGCCACCCTGATCAACACGGGCATCGGCTGGCACGAAGCACGCATTCCGACCATCGCCACCAAGGTGCCACGTGCGGCGTTCAGCAAGGTCACCGCCAAGCTGCGCACGGCGGTGCGCCTGCCGCTGATCACCACCAATCGCATCAACACCCCGGAGGTGGCGGAACGCATCCTCGCCGAGGGCGACGCGGACATGGTTTCGATGGCCCGGCCGTTCCTGGCCGACCCCGAATTCATCAACAAGGCCGCGGCCAATCGCGGCGACGAGATCAACACCTGCATTGCCTGCAATCAGGCCTGCCTGGACCACACCTTCGCTGGCAAGTTGACCAGTTGCCTGGTCAACCCACGCGCCTGCCATGAGACCGAACTCAATTACCTGCCCGTGACTCAGGTGCGTCGGATCGCCGTGGTCGGCGCCGGGCCGGCAGGGCTGGCCGCAGCGACCGTGGCGGCCGAGCGCGGCCATGCGGTGACCCTGTTCGATTCCCGCGATGAAATCGGCGGTCAGTTCAACGTGGCCAAGCGCATTCCCGGCAAGGAAGAATTCAACGAAACCCTGCGTTATTTCGATCGTCGGCTGACCCGCCTCGGCGTCGACGTGCGCTTGGGTGCGCGGGTCGATGTCGCTGCGCTGGTCAAGGGGGGCTTCGACGAGATCGTGCTGGCCACCGGGATTGCCCCGCGGCTGCCCGACATCCCGGGCATCGACCACCCCATGGTGCTCGGCTACCTCGACGTGCTGCTCGAAAGGCGGCCCGTGGGCCCGCGTGTGGCGGTGATCGGCGCCGGCGGCATCGGCTTCGACGTCAGCGAGTTCCTGGTGCATCAGGGGCCGTTCACCAGCCTCGATCGCGAGGCCTTCTGGCAGGAATGGGGTATCGACCTGACGCTGCAGGCCCGCGGCGGCGTGGCCGGGGTTGCGGCGCAGACCCATGCACCGGCGCGCGAGGTGTATCTGCTGCAGCGCAAGGCCGGCAAGGTGGGCGACGGCCTGGGCAAGACCACTGGCTGGATCCATCGCGCCGGTCTGAAGAACAAGGGCGTGCGCATGGTCAACAGCGTCGAGTACCTGAAGATCGACGACGACGGCCTGCACGTTCGGGTCGCCGGGGGCGAGCCACGGGTGCTGCCAGTGGACAACGTAGTGATCTGCGCAGGGCAGGATCCGTTGCGCGAGCTGGAACAGGGGCTGCGCGAAGCCGGGCAGCGCGTGCACCTTGTCGGCGGCGCCGACGTGGCCGCCGAACTGGACGCCAAACGGGCCATCGATCAAGGCTCGCGCCTGGCGGCGGTGCTGTAGAATCGGCTGCCGCGCCGGACCCGACGCGGCCCTCTTCGTCTCCTTCTGCTGGCCAGGCATCCATGCTTCTCGATCTACCGCGTGCACCGCTGCAACCCTTGCGACTTTCCTGGCTCGGCGCGGCCGGCATAGAGGCTGCCGTGCTGCGCCTGGACCTCGTCGACCCGCTCATCAGCGGCAACAAGGCATTCAAGTTGCAGCATCACCTGCTCGCCGCCCAGGCCAGTGGCTGCAGCGGCATCATCAGCCTGGGCGGGGCCCATTCCAATCACCTGCATGCCCTGGCTGCCGCCGGCAAGCGCCTGGGCCTGCGCACGGTCGGGCTGCTGCGCGGCCATGCTCAGGCCACGCCGACCGTGAGCGACTTGCAGCAATGGGGCATGGAGCTGCACTGGCTGGGTTACGAGGGCTATCGTCAGCGCCACCGGGACGACTTCTGGGCCCCCTGGCAGGCACGCTACCCCGATCTGCGGCCGGTACCCGAGGGCGGCGGTGGGCTGCTGGGCGCCAAGGGCTGCGCCGTCCTGCCCTTGCAGGTGCAGGCGCAGCTCGCAGACATGGGGTGGGACGATTTCGATGGATGGTGCCTGGCCGTGGGTACCGGTACGACATTGGCTGGCCTGGTCCTCGCCGAAGCCGGCCGCCGCTGGGTGTACGGGGCGGTGGCGGTAGGGCCGAAGCATGGCGTGAACGAGCAGGTCATTGCACTGTGTGGCGATCAGGGTCATAGCTTGATCGACGCCAGTCGTGGCGGCTTTGCCAGAGTGGACAGCGAACTGCTCGCGTTCATGCACGCCTGTGAAGCCGAGTCGGGCATTCCATTGGAACCGGTGTACACGGCCAAGGCGCTGTGGGCTTTGCGCGATGCCTGTGCGGCAGGCTCGCTGCGGCCGGGTTGTCGTCTGGTGTTCGTGCACACCGGTGGCTTGCAGGGATGGCGCGCCGCCGCCTGAACGGTCAGTCGCGGTGCGGCAGCATGCGTCGCAGGGTGTTGTCATGGCGCAGGTAATGGTGGGCCAGGCCCAGCACGCCGTGCAGGCCGATCAACCAATAGCCCCAGCCGGCAATGCTCATGTGCCATTCCTGCAAGCGTCCGCCGAGGTCGCGGTCTTCGGCGATCAGGTGGGGCAGTTCGATGCCCCAGAACGATACGGACCTGTTCTGTGCGCTGAGGATCAGCCAGCCCAGCAGCGGCAGGCCGATCATCAGTGCGTAGAGTGCGGCGTGCATCAGGCTCGCCAGACGCGTCTGCCACACCGGCAGCGGCGGCACGATGCGCGGCGTGACACCCAGGCTGCGCACCAGCAGACGCAGCCAGACCAGCAGCCCCACGCTCAGGCCCAGCATGAAGTGGAACTGCACGATCAGCGCGCGTGCGCCACTGCCTCTGACGAACTGGCCACGCAGCTCGATGCAGGCATAGGTGGCGGCCAACAGGACCAGCATCGACCAGTGCAGGGCGATGGACAGGCTGCCATAGCGGGCGTGGGTGTTTCTCCAGTTCATCGGGTGACTACTCGGGCGGTCATGCACAGGGTATCGGGCCGGCCGTGGACATCTTTAGCCGCCCCTGCGATTCACACGCCCGACAGGGCCGGCCAGGCATCGGCGACCAGGAAAACCCGTTCGGCTTCCTGCCAGTCGCCGTGGTCGTCGCGGGTCAGGCGCACGAGCATCTGCGCCGCGGCGAGCGGGTCCAGTTGCTGCATCCAGGCCTTGAGCTGGTCGGGTGCCCAGGCGTCGGCGGCGGCGAGCCGTGCCGGCGCCAGCCAGGCATCGCGCGGCAACGGCTGCCAGCGACCGTCCGGGCGTTGCTCGACGAAAATGGGCCAGTCGCGCTGATGCACCCAGCTGCCGCGCAGATGATCAGGGTGGGCGTGCTCGGGTGCCTGTGCCTGGCCGGGCCAGGGATAGAACAGATAGCCGCCGAGCCACAGGTGCGCGTCGAACTGCTCGATGCCCAGGGCCAGCATGGCCTCGCGACCCTCGCTGGAGGTGGAGATGGGCAGCTGGTGCTCGGTCAGGTGGGTCAGCTTGCGACCCAACCGATCCTGGCTGTTGGGCCCCAGCCACTGGAAGACATCACGACCGTCGGCGGCGACCGGGCCCAGGTAAAGCTTGATCGCCAGTTCCAGATGATGCACCCCGTCGCGGTCGCGGATCACCATGTCGAGCTCGCCCAGGGTGTGCTTTTCACGGCGGATCGGCAGGTTGGCCGCCAGCGGCTCGATACCGGGAGCCTGCTGCAGGGCGAACTGCCAGAGGCGCTCGTAGTAGAGGCCCAGGCGCCGGGTAGGGGCCTGCGCCAGCCAGTCGAGCAGCGGTTGGCTGGCGTCGTCCAGACCGTTCAGCCACGCCTGCAGGTGCTCGGGCTGTTCGGCCCAGGTGCTGCCTGCCAGTGGATGACGTTGCTGCCAGGGCGCCGTGTGCAGCAGGGGTGGGGCGAGGATGACCCACGCCAGGTCGCGCACCTGGGGCTGGCGCAGGCGGCGCGGAAAGTCGGCAAGGGCAGCGAATGGATTCATGGGACGGTCCCGGTCAATGGCGCGGTGGTGGAAAGGGTTTTGTGCGGCAACGGCTTTACTCCATAATCCAGATCCGTATTTGTGTCCGCAACCGGCGGTTGCGCGACAGCGTTGTGGAATGTGCCTGGCGCATCCCGATAGCCAGACCAGACCCGAGCAGGAGCCTCATGGAGCAATTTCGCAACATCGGTATCATTGGCCGCCTCGGCAGCTCGCAGGTGCTCGATACCATTCGCCGCCTCAAGCGCTTCCTGCTGGACAGGCACATGCATGTCATTCTCGAGGACACGATCGCCGAAGTGCTGCCGGGGCACAACCTGCAGACGTCATCGCGCAAGATGCTGGGCGAGGTCTGCGACCTGGTCATCGTGGTCGGCGGCGACGGCAGCCTGCTGGGCGCAGCGCGGGCACTGGCGCGACACAACACGCCGGTGCTGGGGATCAACCGCGGCAGCCTGGGGTTTCTTACCGACATCCGCCCCGACGAGCTCGAGGTCAAGGTGGCCGAGGTGCTCGATGGTCACTACCTGGTCGAAAACCGTTTTCTGCTCGAGGCCGAGGTTCGCCGCCATGGCGAGGCCATTGGCCAGGGCGACGCGCTCAACGATGTGGTACTGCACCCCGGCAAATCGACCCGCATGATCGAGTTCGAGATCTACATCGACGGCCAGTTCGTCTGCAGCCAGAAAGCCGACGGCCTGATCCTGGCCACGCCGACCGGCTCCACCGCCTACGCGCTGTCGGCGGGCGGGCCGATCATGCATCCCAAGCTCGATGCCATCGTGATCGTGCCCATGTACCCGCACACCCTCTCGGGTCGGCCGATCGTCGTCGACGGCAACAGCGAGATGAAAATCGTTGTCTCAAAGAACATGCAGATCTACCCGCAGGTTTCGTGCGATGGCCAGAACCATTTCACTTGCGCTCCGGGCGACACTGTCACGGTGCGCAAGAAATCGCAGAAACTGCGCCTGATCCACCCTCTGGACCACAACTACTACGAAGTGTGCCGGACCAAACTCGGCTGGGGCAGCCGGCTCGGCAATACCGGAGGCGATTGATGCTTGACCCGGCGCGAAGTTATGACCTGATCGGCGATGTGCACGGATGCGCGCATACCCTCGAACATCTGCTCGACCGGCTGGGCTATCAGAAACACGGTGGCGTGTGGCGGCATGCCTCGCGCCAGGCGCTGTTCCTGGGCGACATCATCGACCGCGGGCCGCGTATCCGCGAGTCGCTGCACATTGTCCACGACATGGTCGAGGCCGATCAGGCGCGCTGCATCATGGGCAATCACGAGTTCAATGCGTTGGGCTGGAGCACCCCGGCATTGCCCGGCAGCGGCAAGCAGTACGTGCGCGAGCACGTGCCGCGGCACGAGCGTCTGCTCCAGGCGACGCTGGACCAGTTCGCCCACCACCCCGGCGACTGGCACGATTTCCTCGGCTGGTTCTACGAGTTGCCGCTGTTCCTCGATGCCGAGCGCTTTCGCCTGGTGCACGCGTGCTGGGATGCCGGCCTGATCGAACCTTTGCGCCGCCAGCACCCGGATGGCTGCATCGATGCCCATTTTCTCCAGGCATCGGCGGTCAAGGGCAGCTTTGCCTGCCAAGTCTTCGATCGTCTGTTGCGCGGCACCGACATGCGCCTGCCCGACGGCCTGACGCTGACGGGCGCCGATGGCCTGAGCCGTGCGTTCTTTCGCACCAAGTTCTGGGAAGACGACCCGCAAACCTACGGCGACGTGGTATTCCAGCCCGATGCACTGCCTGACGATGTAGCCTGCGCGCCGTTGAGTCCGGAACAGAAAAGCGCTCTGCTGCGTTATGGGGTCGACGAGCCATTGCTGTTCGTCGGTCACTACTGGCGCAGCGGGCGACCGGCGGCGATACGCCCGAACCTGGCCTGCCTGGACTACAGCGCAGTGTTGTACGGCAAACTGGTGGCGTACCGCCTGGATCAGGAAACCCGCATCGATCCGCGCAAGTTCGCGTGGGTCGAGGTCGAGCGCCCGGAGGCGTTTTGATGAGTGCAATTGCTGTAATGCGTCTGCCGCTGAACACCGATCTGAGTGGCTTCGTGGGCCTGTTGAGGCGTCTGAAGGTGCCCCATCGCGTCAGCGAGGAGCAGGGCAGTCAAGTGTTGTGGGTACCCGACGAGCGTCTGGCCCAGGATGTTCGCGAGCTGTACCAGCGCTACCCCGAGGGCAATGCCGAGGTCGATCCTGAATTGATGGCGCGGCATGCGCCGGTGCGCGGTCCGGGGTTTGCCCAGCAGCTCAAGTCCAGCCCCGCCACCGCCCTGGTGCTGCTGGCCTGTCTGGTGGTGGCGGGGTTGACGCTTCTGGGCGAGAACCTGGGTAACCTGCGCTGGCTGACCTTTCTCGATTTTCAGGTCAACGGTGAATACATCTATTTCACGCCCTTGGCCGATACCTTGGCCAGCGGCCAATGGTGGCGGCTGTTCAGCCCCATGCTGATTCATTTCGGCTTGTTGCATCTGGCGATGAACGCCTTGTGGTACTGGGAACTTGGGCGACGCATCGAGGCGCTGCAGGGGCGCATCAATCTGATCGGTCTGACCCTGTCGTTCAGCCTGGTCTCCAACGTGGTCCAGTACCTGGTCAGCGGGCCCAGTCTGTTCGGCGGTTTGTCGGGCGTGCTGTATGGCTTGCTGGGGCACTGCTGGCTGTACCAGTGGCTGGCGCCCAATCCGATCTACCGCCTGCCGCGCGGCGTGCTGGTGATGATGCTGGTGTGGCTGGCACTGTGCATGAGCGGGTTGGTCAGCGTGCTGGGCTTCGGCGAAATCGCCAATGGCGCGCACGTCGGTGGCCTGCTGATCGGCTGCGCGACCGGCCTGGTCGGCGGCTTTCTGGCCCGCCGCAAGATTCGCTGAACGCAAGCCGCCTCGGCGGTGGGGGTGGTTGGAAATTGGTCGGCTGCTCTTTCGGTCCGGGGTAACTGCGGGCACAATGCGGGTCCTTTTTTTGGCTGGCCATGCCTGGGGCCTCGAAATGATCAATACGCCGTACTACCTCATCGACAAACAGAAGCTCTTGGGCAACCTGGAGAAGATCGCCTACGTGCGTGAACACTCCGGGGCCAAGGCGTTGCTGGCGCTCAAGTGCTTCGCCACCTGGTCGGTGTTCGACCTGATGGAGCAGTACATGGACGGCACCACGTCGTCGTCCCTGTACGAGCTCAAGCTGGGTCGGCAGAAGTTCGCCGGCGAAACCCACGCCTACAGCGTGGCCTGGGCCGACGACGAGATCGAGGAGATGCTCGCCAACTGCGACAAGATCATCTTCAACTCGATCGGCCAACTGCAGCGTTTCGCCCAGGCGTCCCAAGGCAAGACCCGCGGTCTGCGGGTCAACCCGCAGGTGAGCAGTTCCGACTATCTGCTGGCCGATCCGGCGCGTCCGTTCAGCCGCCTGGGCGAATGGGACCCAGCCAAGGTCGAGACGGTGATCGAGCAGATCTCCGGCTTCATGTTCCACAACAACTGCGAGAACGGTGATTTCGCCTTGTTCGACCAGATGCTGGGGACCATCGAAGAACGCTTCGGTCACCTGCTGCACAAGGTCGAATGGGTCAGCCTCGGTGGCGGCATTCATTTCACCGGCGAAGGCTATGCTCTGGACGAGTTCTGCGCCCGGCTCAAGGCCTTTTCGCAGAAGTACGGCGTGCAGGTGTACCTGGAGCCTGGCGAGGCGGCGATCACCAACAGCGCCTCGCTGGAGGTCACCGTGCTCGACACCCTCTACAACGGCAAGCACCTGGCCGTGGTCGACAGCTCGATCGAAGCGCACATGCTCGACCTGCTGATCTATCGGCTCAATGCGAAGCTTGCGCCCAGCAGCGGCGAACACACCTACATGGTGTGCGGAAAATCCTGCCTGGCCGGGGATATTTTCGGCGAATACCCGTTCGAGCGCCCTCTGGCCATCGGTGATCGCCTGTCGTTCGTCGACGCGGCGGGCTACACCATGGTCAAGAAGAACTGGTTCAACGGCTTGAAGATGCCGTCCATCGTAGTGAAACAACTCGACGGTACAGTCGAGGTGGTTCGTGAGTTTGGTTTCGAAGACTACCTGTCCAGCCTTTCGTGAGCGGACAGCCGAGGAGAAGTGAATAAATTGAAGAAGAACGTTCTTATCATTGGTGCAGGAGGTGTTGCCAAGGTGGTGGCCCACAAGTGCGCGCAGCACAACGATGAACTTGGTCGTATTGCCATCGCGTCGCGCAACATCTCCAAATGCCAGGCCATCATCGACAGCGTTAAGGCCAAGGGCAGCCTCAAGCAGCCCGCCGACATCAAGGCTTTCGCGCTCGATGCGCTGGATGTCGAGGCGACCAAGGCGCTGATCGTGGAAACCGAATCGCAGATCGTCATCAACGTCGGTTCCGCCTTTCTGAACATGTCGGTACTGCGTGCCTGCATCGACACCGGCGTGGCCTACCTGGACACCGCCATCCACGAAGAACCGGGCAAGGTCTGTGAAACGCCGCCCTGGTATGGCAACTACGAGTGGAAACACCTGGAAGAGTGCCAGCAGAAAAACGTGACGGCCATTCTGGGTGTGGGTTTCGATCCGGGCGTGGTCAATGCCTATGCCGCGCTGGCGCAGCAACAGCATTTCGATCGTATCGACTCGATCGATATCCTCGACGTCAACGCCGGTTCCCACGGCAAGTATTTCGCCACCAATTTCGATCCGGAGATCAATTTCCGCGAGTTCACCGGGCAGGTCTGGAGCTGGCAGAACAGCCAGTGGACCAGCAACACCATGTTCGAAGTCAAGCGCACCGATGACCTGCCGGTGGTGGGTTCGCAGAACCTGTACCTGACCGGACATGACGAAGTGCATTCGTTGTCGAAGAATCTCGATGTGCCCAACGTGCGCTTCTGGATGAGTTTCGGCGAGCACTACATCAACGTGTTCACGGTGCTGAAGAATCTCGGTTTGCTGTCCGAGCAGCCGGTGACGACTGCCGAAGGCCTGCAGGTAGTGCCGCTCAAGGTGGTCAAGGCAGTCTTGCCGGATCCGTCGTCGCTGGCGCCGGGCTATACGGGCAAGACCTGCATCGGCGATCTGGTCAAGGGCACTCGCAACGGCCAGCCGCACGAAATGTTCATCTACAACGTTGCGGATCACGAAGACGCCTACGCCGAAACCGACAGCCAGGGTATTTCCTACACCGCGGGTGTGCCGCCCGTGGCTGCGGCCCTGCTGGTTGCCCGCGGCGAATGGGACGTGCAGCGCATGGCCAACGTCGAAGAGCTGCCGGCCGAGCCGTTCCTCAGGGCGCTCGACGCCATGGGCCTGCCGACGCGTATCAAGGACGCCTCCGGCGACCGCGCTTGGGATGCCAGTGTGTAATCTGTTGTAAATGCTGTTGTAGGAGCGGTCTGTGGCCGCGAAAAGGGCCTCGCGGATTGTCTGGTGGACCGCGGTGCCTGGTTCGCGGCCACGGGCCGCTCCTACGGGACGGTGTGCAGAGTGATTCCCGAGAGTAGCAACTGGGGTCGCGGTATTTAGTGGATTAACCGTTCGTCTGGCGCGAGTCGGGAATTTTGGAACATCACGTTGCTGTCAGCGGCCTGATATTTCGTAACGTTCCCACTCTCGTGCGAGGCAATGACAATGATCAAGACTGACCGTAAATGGATGGTGGCGCTGTGCGCCGCCGGCGTGGCAATGGCGTTGAGCGGTTGCGCTCGCGATCCGGAAAAACGCTCGGTTTCCGAACTCGCCGTGAGCGGCACCAAGAGCATGTTCCGTACCGATTCGGACATGCAGACCGTCCTGAACAAATTCGCCAGCTTCGATGCCAAGGCCGTGGAGAAGATCACGGCAGTCGAGGCACGGCAGCAACCTACCATCGCCGACGCCGTGAAAGGCGTTCTAGCCGATGAGAAACGCGACAGCACCCCGACTGCACTGGTCCCCGGCGTCACCACCCGTGACATCACCGTACCTGGCGCCGCAGGCTCTTTGCCAGCAACCGTCTACACGCCTGAAGGCACCGGCCCGTTCCCGGTGGTCCTGTATTTCCACGGCGGTGGCTGGGTGTTTGCCGATCGCAAGGTGTATGACGGCGGCGCTCGCGGTATCTCCAAGCAAGCCAATGCTGTGGTCGTCTCCGTGGACTACCGCCGCGCGCCCGAAAACAAGTTTCCTGCAGCTCATGAAGATGCACTGGCTGCCTATCGCTGGTTGAGCAAGAACGCCGCCTCCGTCAACGGTGACGCGAAGCGCCTGGCGCTGGCCGGTGAAAGCGCTGGCGGCAACCTCGCCGTGGCAACCGCCGTGGCCGCACACAAGGCCGGGTTGACCGCGCCCAAGCATGTGCTGTCGGTCTATCCGGTCGCTCAGTCCAACACCGAAACCGAGTCCTATCGCAAATACGCCGACGCCATGCCCCTCAACCGTCCGATGATGCTGTGGTTCATCGACAACGTGACCAAGGGTCCGGCCGACGTGAAGGATCCACGTATCGACCTGGTGCATGCCGACCTCAAAGGCCTGCCACCGGTCACCGTGATCAACGCCGAAATCGACCCACTGCGTGACGATGGTGCCCAGCTGGAACAGGCGCTGCGTACTGCAGGTGTCAGCGTCGAGCGCAAAGTCTATCCAGGCGTGACCCACGAATTCTTCGGCACCGCAGCCGTGGTGAAAAAAGCCGAAGAAGCGCAGGCCTATGCCGGTGAGCGTCTGAAAGCCGACCTGGCCAAATAACAAGAACATCCACCGTGATAAAGACCTGAACCGAGCCGAGGTGTGCACATGAGCCATTCTTCAGACACTCAATATCCAGACAGTCAGTTGCCAGGCAATCGACTGACCGTCACTCCGCTGGTATTTCAACCCTCATTCGAACAGGTGCCCGACGACGAGGAAGACACCAGCCGAGAGCTGACAGAAGTGATGCGCAGCATTCTGGACACCACGTTCGAAGATGGCGGCCACGCGTTGCGTGGCGTGCATGCCAAGGCTCATGGGTTGGTACGCGGGCACGTCACGGTGCTCGAAGGCCTTCCTGCGCCGTTGGCGCAGGGGGCTTTTGCCACCCCTGGAAGGTTGCCTGTGGTAATGCGTTTTTCCACCAATCCCGGTGATTTGCTGGACGACAAGGTTTCGACCCCACGGGGCCTTGGCTTGAAGATCGTTGGGGTACAGGGTGCGCGTTTGCCGGGCAGCGAGGGGGACGTCACCCAGGATTTCGTCATGCAGAACGCCAAGGCGTTCACGGCAGCCACGCCCAAGGCTTTCCTGAAGAATCTCAAGCTGCTGGCCAAGACCACCGACAAAGGTCCGGGCCTGAAGAAAGCCTTTTCGGCGCTTCTGCGCGGTGTGGAGTCGGTGATCGAAACCATGGGCGGCGAGAGCGGCACGCTGAAGAGCATGGGTGGGCATCCGCTGACCCATGTGCTCGGTGAAACCTTCTACAGTGTGGTGCCGTTCCTGTATGGCGAGCATTACGCCAAGCTGGCGGTAGTGCCGGTGGCACCGTCGCTGACCGAGTTGACGGATCAAACCGTCGACCTGGACGATAAACCGGACGGCCTGCGTGAAGCCGTCAGTCATTATTTTGCAAGCCATGGGGGTACGTGGGAAGTGCGTATCCAACTGGCCACCGATCTCGACGAAATGCCGATCGAGGACGCTTCGAAAGTCTGGTCCGAAGAACTGAGCCCCTACGTCACCGTGGCGCGTATCGAGGTGCCGGCGCAGGCGGCCTGGAGCGAAGAGGCTATTCAGACCATCAACGAGCAGATGTCATTCAGCCCGTGGCACGGGCTGGCCGCGCACCGTCCTCTGGGTGGCGTCATGCGCGTGCGCAAGCCGACCTATGAAATGTCCGCAGGCTTTCGCGCCCAGCACAACGGCTGCCCCATTCACGAGCCGCGCTGAACCCCTCGGCCTTTGGTCAATGGCCGGCTGACGCGTAGGCGGGAAACCGGGTGGTGAAGGTAGTGCCGGCCTCGGCGCTGGAAACCACCTCGACTATGCCGCCGTGGGCCTTGGCGATCTCGCTGACGATGAACAGGCCAAGGCCCACGCTACGGACTTCGCGACCCGCTTCGGAGCCCCGCGTCATGGGCGAGAAGATCGAGCTCAACTGCGCTTCGTCGATCGCTTTGCCCTGATTGTGCACGGTGATTTCGACCGCGCCCTGGGCTGCCGCGACTCGCACCTCGATCGGAGTGGTGCCATCGCCATAGGTCATGGCATTGGACACCAGATTGCCCAGCAGCTGTGCCAGACGGTCTGCATCGGCCTGGCAGAACAGCGCTTCGTCGCTGGCGCTGAAGACGATCGTCCGTTGCGGGTAGAGCAGGCGCAGTGAATCCACGGCGGCGGCAATGGCACGGTCCAGCTGCACCGGCGCACGGCTGACGGCCAGGCCCTGGCCGATGCGAGCCTGGGTGAAGTCCAGAAGATCGTTGATCAGGCGCTGCGACCGAGCAGTCGCATCGCTTATATGGCCAAGCATGGTGCTCTGGCGCTCGGTCATGTCCAGCGAACGCAAATACTGCGCGGCCATGGACACGACCTGCAGCGGGTTGCGCAGATCGTGGCTGACGATGCCGATCATCTGCTCGGCGAACAGGGCGCGGTCGACCGCCAGCTCCCGCTGCCGATTGAGTTCGTGCTCGAGCGCGACATGACGCTGCAGGGCGTCCTCGGCCTGTCGCTTGGCCTGCAGCAGTTCGTGTTCGAAACGGATTCGGTCGGCGACGATGAATGCCGATATCTCGTCGAACACATGGCCCTGATGATCGCGGCGACCGGCATTGAGCACCATCGGCGAGACTTTGCCATCGGCCGTCAGGAAGTCCAGCTTGACCTCGGCAATCGAGCGCTGCATCACCAGCAACGGCATCCAGTGCGTTTGATAGAAGATGCGGCCGCCCACGGTCAGCAGCTCCTGCAGCTTGCGCACCCCGATCAGCTGTTCGCGGGTGTAGCCCAGCCAGTGGCAGAAGGTCTGGTTGACCTTGAGAATCAAGCCCTTGTTGTCGGTCAGCAGCAGGGCGCATGGCGCTTGCTGGTAGAGCGCCTCGGCGTCGGGCTCGGCGGTCATGCGTGCAGGCGGCCGCAGGTCTGGGTCAGGAACGTCTGGATGGCGCCGATGCAGGCTGCGGGCTGGCTCAGGTGCGGGCAGTGGCCCTCGTTCTCGATGACCACCATGCGGCAGTCGGTGATAGCTTCGGTCAGGTATTGGCCAACGGCCTTGGGCGCAATGAAGTCGTCCGAAGACTGGATCACCAGCACCGGCTCGCGCAGCTCGCGCACGTCCGCACGGCTATCGGTGAGGAAGGTGACGCGGGCAAAACGCTTGGCGATGTCCGGGTCGGTCTGGCAGAAACTGTTGGTCAGCTCGACGCCCAGTTCCGGATGTTCGGGATTGCCCATGATGCTCGGCGCCATGGCGCTGGACCAGCCCAGGTAGTTGCTTTCAAGGGTGGCGAGCAGGGCGTCGATGTCGTCGCGGCTGAAGCCGCCGGGGTAGTCCGCATCGTTAATGTAGCAGGGCGATGGGCCGACCATGGCATGGGCGCCGATCAGTCCGGGGCTGCGCTTGGCGGCCATGGCGCCGGCCATCGCGCCGACCGAGTGACCGATGAACACCACCGGGCCCTCGCCGAACTCCTGGATGATCTCGACGATGTCGTCGGCGTAGCCCGCCAGTGTCGAGTACTTGTCGATGTCGTAGGCGCTCACGTCCGAATTGCCGCAGCCGACCATGTCGAACAACACGGTCCGGTAATGCTTGGCAAAGGTCGGCTCGACCAATCGCCACATGTTCTGGTCACAGCCAAAACCATGGGCGAACACCAGCGTCAACGGACCTTGGCCCTTGATCACCACATTGTTGCGAGCCTGAACCGACATCCGTGAAATTCCTGTTTGCGCAAGCGAGCATGCGGGGCCAATCGGACCGCTAGTCTACCGGAGCATAGCCACCAGCGTCAGGCTCGCCAGCGTTTTCAAACGGTGTTTTTTCTCACGTGTTCGAGCAACGCCTGCAGCGGGTGACGAACCGTGTGGCCTTCTTCGCGCTTGACCTGGCTGCGGCAGGAGTAACCGTCGGCAAGCAGATTGCCAGCGTCATGATAACGGGCCAGCAATGGCTGCCAGGACTGCCCGTAGATGACCTTGGAGGTGGCGACATTGCGTGCTTCATGGCCGTAGGTACCGGACATGCCGCAACAGCCACTCGCCAGCACCTGCAGGGTCGCGCCCAGGCGGCTGAACACCTGTTGCCAATGGGTGATGCTGCCAGGCTCGTTGGTTTTCTCGGTGCAGTGCGGCAACAGCTGGTAGACCCCGGCGGTGCCGGGCTGCTCGGTCTGTGGCAGCACCTGGGCAAGCCATTCCTGAGGCAACAGTACGGTAGGGGCGTTGTCCTGGCCCAGGGTCTTGGCGTACTCGTGGCGATACACCAGGGTCATGGCCGGGTCCAGGCCGACCAGGGCGATACCGCTGGCCTGCAATTGGCGCAGTGATTGCGCGTTGTGCCGCGCGGCCTTGTCGAAAGCACCGAGAAAACCCTGCACCTGCAGCGGCTTGCCGTTGGCCGCGAAGGGCGCCAGGTAGATGTCGAAACCCAGTCGTGCGATCAGTTCTAGCCAGTCGGCCATGACCGGCGTGTCGAAGTAACGGGTGAAGGCATCCTGCACCAGGACCACGCTGCGCTGACGCTGCTCGGTGGTCAGCCGGGCGAGCTGCTCGGCGCTCGCCGGGCGTACGTTCCAGTCCCGGCAGTGAGCCTGGAAATCGACCAGGCTGAGCAACGGGCTGTCGACCATGCCGGCCACGTGTTGCAGCGCATGACGCACCGGCGAGAACGACATGACCGCGTTGTAGGCCCTTGGAAAGCGGGCCAGGTACGGAATGCTGAATTCCAGCGAACCGATCAGGTAGTCCTTCAGCGGCCGTAGGTAGCGGCCATGGTAGAGCTGCAGAAAGCGCGAGCGGAATTCCGGCACGTTGACCTTGACCGGGCATTGTCCGGCGCACGACTTGCAGGCCAGGCAACCGGCCATGGCGTCGTAGACCTCATGGGAAAAGTCTTCGCGGCCCATGCGCCGAGCCAGGCTGTTGCGGGCACGTTCGAACAGGCTGCCGCTGGCGGTGTGCAATACGTTGGCGCCGTGCAGGCCTTGCAGGCGCAGCCATTCGCGGATCAGCGAGGCACGTCCCTTGGGCGAATGAATGCGGTTGCGTGTGGCTTTCCATGACGGGCACATGGCGTCGTTCGGATCGAAGTTGTAGCAGGCACCGTTGCCGTTGCAGTGCAACGCACTGTCGTAGCTGCGCCAGACGCGCTCGTCGATGCGGCGATCCAGCTCGCCGCGCAGGGTCACCTCGTCGACCTGGGTCAGGCGCGCACTGGCGACGCTGGCCGGCGTGGCGATCTTGCCGGGGTTGAGCTGGTTGAACGGGTCAAAGGCGGCTTTGAGCGCCTGCAGGGCAGGGTACAGCTCGCCGAAATACTCGGGCACGTATTGCGAGCGCAGGCCTTTGCCGTGCTCGCCCCAGAGCAAGCCGCCGTGGCGCTGCGTGAGGGCCGCGACCTGATCGGAAATGGGCCGGATCAGGGCCGCCTGACGCGGATCCTTCATGTCCAGGATCGGCCGCACGTGCAGCACCCCGGCATCGACATGGCCGAACATGCCGTATTGCAGGCCGTGACTGTCTAGCAACGCGCGAAATTCGCCGATGTAGGCCGCCAGGTTGTGCGGCGGGACCGCGGTGTCCTCGACGAACGGCTGCGGCCGGGCCTCGCCCTGGACATTGCCGAGCAGGCCGACCGCTCGCTTGCGCATGGCATACACGCGCCCCACCGCCAGGGCGCCGACCGCCAGGGTGTGCCCCAGGCGCCGTACCGTGGCGTCCTGTTGCAGGTGGGCGATGAACTGCTCGACACGCTGCTCGACCACGTCCAGGTCGTCGCCGCTGAATTCCACCAGGTTGATGCCCAGGGTCGGCGCCTGCACGTCGGTGGGGAAGTATTCGGCCACGCCATGCCAGACGATGTCGTTCATCGCCAGCAAGAGGACTTTGGAGTCGACGGTTTCGATCGACAGCGGCTGGTGCGCCATCAATGCGTTGGCATCGTTCAGCGCGTCCATGAAGCCGGCGTAGCGCACGTTCACCAGGATCGAATGCTTGGGGATCGGCAGCACGTTCAACTTGGCCTCGACGATGAAGCCCAGCGAGCCTTCCGAACCGCACAGCACGCTGTTCAGGTTGAAGCGCCCGTCGGCCTCGCGCAGGTGGGCCAGGTCGTAGCCGGTGAGGCAGCGGTTGAGCTTGGGGAACACCGCGTCGATCAGCTCGGCCTGCTCGTCGGCGATGGTCGATGCGCAGCGATAGACTTCGGCGATCCGCCCGTCGCCAACCCGATTAGCCTGCAATTGCGCGGCATCGAGGGTATGGCTGTGCAGGCGCTCGCCACCCAGCAACAGGGTGGTCAGTTCCAGCACGTGGTCGCGGGTCTTGCCGTAGGTGCAGCTGCCCTGGCCGCTGGCGTCGGTGTTGATCATGCCGCCAATGGTTGCGCGGTTCGAGGTCGACAGCTCCGGTGCGAAGAACAGGCCGTGGGGTTTCAGGGCCGCATTGAGCTGGTCCTTGACCACGCCGCTCTGCACCCGCACCCAGCGCTGCTCGACGTTGATCTCCAGCACCTGGTTCATGTGCCGGGAGAGATCCACCACCAGCCCATCGGTCAGCGACTGGCCGTTGGTGCCAGTACCGCCGCCGCGCGGGGTCAGCACAACGCCGCGATGTTCCGGCTGGCTGGCCAGGTGCGCGAGCAGTTGCACATCGGCCTCATGCCGGGGAAACACCGCTGCCTGGGGCAGGCGCTGGTAGATCGAATTGTCGGTGGCCAGGACCGTGCGGGTGGCGTAATCGTCGACGATCTCGCCCTGGAAGCCTGCACCTTCGAGCTGGCGCAGTAGTGCCTGGTAGGGCGCAAGGGGGGCTTTCTGGCGGGACAGTTCGGCGATCATGGCAGTCGGTATCCGGCTGGGTTGATGGTCTGCATTCGAAATGTGCAGGCAGGCAGGGGACACTGCTCGCCGCGGTCGCTCTGCAGAGAGGGGTCCGCTCAGGCTGCAAGTCGCTTGCAACGTTGGGGGTGTGGACGTATTTTCCCGAATGCAAGGCAAGCTGGCAAACGTATATCCTTCGGCTTTTGCATGAGTTCAATGAATGAATCCCAGACGGCTCACGCCCTCCATGTCGTTGTTGCTGGCGTTCGAGGCGGCCGGCCGCCACGGCAGTTTCACTCGGGCGGCGGCCGAGTTGGCCCTGACCCAGAGTGCAGTGAGCCGACAGGTGCAGGCGCTCGAAGCGCTGCTGGAAGTGACGCTGTTCAGGCGTGACGGCAGGCACATCGAGCTGACGGCGGCGGGCGCGCTGTATCAGCACGAACTGGCCGGAGCGCTGGCGCGCATTCGTGGCGCTACCCTGCAGACCATTTCGCACCGTGCCGAGGCCGATACCCTGCACCTCGCGGTGCTGCCGACCTTCGCTTCCAAATGGCTGATGCCGCGGATGGGCGATTTCTACGCTCGCCATCCCGGCAGCCTGGTGCATATCCATTCGAGAATCGTGCGTGGGGACCTGTCCGAAGGCGCGCAGGACATGAGCGCGATCATCTGCGCGGGGTCGGGGCAGTGGCCGGGCTATATGGCGCACCGGCTGCTTTCAGAGAAGCTGGTGGTGGTGGCCAGCCCCAGGGCCCTGCCTATGCATGCGCACGTGTCGGTGCAGGACGCCGCTCGGCAGCTGTTGCTGGGTGTAGTGTCGCGCCCCCACGCCTGGTCGGACTGGTTTGCCAGCGTCGGGCTGGCAGGGTCGCCGAGCATGCGTCTGGGGCCGAGCTTCGAGCACACCGCGCATCTGATTCAGGCCGTCATCGCCGGCATCGGGATCGGCCTGGTGCCGCGCATCCTGGTGCAGGACGAGATCGCCCAGGGTGAGTTGGTGACCTTGTTCGAACCCATGGAAAGCGGGCGCGGCTACTACCTGGCGTACCCGACGCACAACCAGCAGCTGCCGTCGCTGGTAGCCTTCCGCGAGTGGTTGTTGTCCATTCCGTTTCCGGACAGTTGATCGGATACCCGATCCCCTGTGGGAGCGCTCATCGGCCGCGAAGGGCGCCCTGCGTATTATCTGCCGTACCGCGGCGCTCATTTAGCGGCCACAGACCGCTCCTACATGTTCTGTAGCAACTTCGCCAACCAACCATCGAAGCGGCTAGCTGTCAGAGTGCCACTGACCATGAGGAATCCCTGTGTTTCATATCTATGCGACTGTCGCCTTCCTGTATGTTGCGCTGCGCTTCGTCTACCCGCTGCCCCTGGCCACCGGCTGGCGCGTGCTGATCGGCCTGGCACTGCTGGCCGCGTCCAAGTACCACATGTTGATCCTCGCCTTCACCGGGACGATGTACTCGCCCGAAGTGCCGTACGCGGTGGCCTATGGCGCCGGGTGGGCCTTCACCGCGTTTGCCCTGTTGTTCGTGTTCGTGCTGGTGCTGGACCTTGGCATCCTGTTCACCCGTCTGGTCCGGCGCCATCGCCTGTCGCGTGAAGCCCTGGCCAAGTGGCGCTGCGGCGTCGCGGCCCTGGCGCTAGCAGTCTCGGGTTTTGGCGTGGCCCAGGCCACCCGCGTGCCGGAGGTGCGTCAGCTGGAGCTGGAGATTCCCGGGCTTGCCGCGTCGATGGACGGCTTCAGGCTGGTGCAGCTGTCCGACCTGCACATCAGCGTGCTGTTTCCCGAGCCCTGGGTGGAAGAAGTGGTCAAGCGCAGCAACGCGCTGGCGCCTGATCTGGTGGTGATCACCGGCGACCTCATCGATGGGACCTTGCAGGCGCGGGCCACCGATGTGCGGCCGTTGGCGCAACTGCGCGCCCGCAATGGCGTGATCGCCATCCCCGGCAACCACGAATACTATTTTGGTAACGAAGGCTGGATGGCCAGATTCCGCGAAGCCGGCATGCACAGCTTGATCAACCAGCATGAAGTGGTTGGCGACGCGCGTGGGCAATTGGTCATCGCCGGTATCACCGACAAGGTCGCCACGCAGTACGGCGGCAGTGCGCCGGACCTGGAGCTGGCCCTGCGCGGCGCACCGGCCGGGGCACCGATCGTCTTGCTCAACCATCGTCCTGCAGGGATCGATCAGGCGATCGCCGCGGGTGTCGACCTGCAGCTTTCCGGGCACACCCATGGGGGGATGATTCGCGGCTTCGACCAAGTCGTGGCCAAGGCCAACGAAGGCTTCGTCTCGGGTCTGTATCGGCGCGCCGGCCTGCAGTTGTACGTCAGCAACGGCAGTGGGTTGTGGAACGGCTTTCCAATCCGCCTGGGCGTACCGTCCGAGATCACCGAGTTCACCTTGCGCGCAGTACCGTCCGGCCAATGAAACGGCAGCGCAGGGGAATCAACGGCGCAGGCCGTACTCACTTGTCTGACGCGTGTTCAATCACAACAGGGGCGAGCAGATGAGCAATGCATTCAAGGTCGGCGATGCGGTGCGCTGGAATTCCGAAGCAGGGGAGATTCACGGCAAGGTGACCAAGGTCCACGTCAAGGATGTGGAATTCATGGGCAAGCACCGCCCGGCGTCCAGGGACGAACCGCAGTACGAGGTGAAGAGCGACAAGACCGGGCATTCGGCGCTCCACCACGCCGATGCCCTGCACAAGGCGTGATGCGGCGCAGGGCTGTCGGCGATCTGTAGGAGCGGTCTGTGACCGCGAACCGGACAGCGCGGTGGATCAGGCAGTGCGCGGTGCCCTTTTCGCGGCCGCTGACCGCTCCTACAGGTCACTGGCGAGGCATGACGCGGCTTGCGCCGCTGCTACAGGGAGCGCGCAAGCCGCGGTGGGGATGCATGCCCAGGGGCAAGCTCGGGGTTATTTGAAATCCGCGGCGCTATGCCGTTCCGGCACTTGGGTCGCTTCATCGCCCCAGGTGCGGTTGACCCGCTGGCCGCGCTGCACGGCAGGACGTTGGGCGATCTCTTCAGCCCAGCGCTGTAGATGAGGGTACTCCTCGACCGACAGAAACTGCGCCGCGTCATACAGATTGCCGCGCACCAGTTGCCCGTACCAGGGCCAGATGGCGATGTCGGCAATGGTGTAGTCGGCACCGGCCACATAACGGGTCTGGGCCAATTGCTTGTCCAGCACATCGAGCTGGCGCTTGGCTTCCATGGTGAAGCGATTGATCGGGTATTCCAGCTTCTCCGGTGCATAGGCGTAGAAATGCCCGAAGCCGCCGCCCAGGTAAGGCGCCGCGCCCATCTGCCAGAACAGCCAGTTCATCGCTTCGGTACGGGCGACGGGGTCCGCCGGCAGGAACTCGCCAAATTTCTGCGCCAGATACAGCAGGATGGATCCCGACTCGAACACCCGCACGCTTGCGCCTGCGCTGCGGTCCAGCAGCGCGGGAATTTTCGAGTTCGGATTGATTTCCACGAAACCACTGGAGAACTGATCGCCATCGCCGATGCGAATCGGCCAGGCATCGTATTCAGCCTCGGCGTGGCCCAGTTCCAACAGCTCCTCGAGCATGATGCTGACCTTCACACCATTGGGCGTCGCCAGTGAATAGAGCTGCAGCGGGTGCTTGCCCACCGGCAATGGCTGTTCGTGGGTGGCCCCGGCAGTGGGGCGATTGGTCTTGGAGAACTGGCCGCCGGAGTCTGCGTCGTTTTTCCAGACCTTGGGCGGAACGTAGGGGGTAGGGCTCATGCAGTGCGCCTCCTGATGGGCTTGAGATGTGCCTTCACGGTGCTTGAACACCCGTGCCTGGCGTGGGAAGTATGTGGTGAAGATAGGACTTGGCCCGGGCCGGTACAGTTCATCCCCGTACCGTTCGGGACCCGTTGCAGTACCGTCGAGTAGCAACCAGCTGTTTTTCAAGAATATTTGTTGCGCATGGGGTTTCCTGTGGAAAAGAAACCTGATAAATTCCCGCTCGTTCATGCAGAGGCCAGCAATTGGCACTTCTTGCACCGGATACAGGGGCGTCGCCAAGCGGTAAGGCAGCAGGTTTTGATCCTGCCATGCGTTGGTTCGAATCCAGCCGCCCCTGCCATTAACCGGTCACTTGAACCAGCATTCTCGTCTCATCCTCTCTCTACCCACAATATACTGTGCATTGATCTTGTTGCGATCGCTTCTATTGACGGCACCTCGAACATTGCCTGGCGAAACGCCTGTGGTCGCTACCTTGGCCTTCTGGCACCGCTTGCGTCTGGAACTGTGCGGTCAGGCCACTGCCTATAAGGCATGGCGATGCAACCATTGATATCACCTTGATAGGGTAGTTGGAGGCGTTCTGAATCACACGACAAACGTGGCAACTGCTTCCCAGGTCGAGCGTCTGCGCCGGGTATTGCAGGAAGCAGGCTTCGATCCGGGCGACGCACGGACCCGTGCCGCCCTGGAGCAGCTGCAAGCGTCGGTTCCACATCCAGAGCTCGCAGGCGATGACGCTGAAGGTCTATCGCAGGCCACGAGTGATGCCCGTGAACGAGCGGCCCTCGAAAGCTTCAAGGAAACCCAGGAGCGTTACCGCCTGGCCGTCAAGGCCACCAACGACGCGATCTGGGATTGGGACCTGAGCCGCAACCATGTGGTGTGGAACGAGGCGCTGGAACAGGCCTATGGGCATCCTCTGGCTTCAGTGGAAGGCACTGGCGAATGGTGGATCGAGCACATCCACCCAGAAGACCGCACCCGCGTCGACACTTCCATCCATGCAGTGATAGACGGCACGCTGTCGGCTTGGTCCGGTGAATACCGTTTCCAGCGGCACGATGGCAGCTATGCCGAAGTGCTCGACCGCGGCCATGTGATCCGCAATGCCGAAGGCCAGGCGGTGCGCATGATCGGTGCGATGCTCGACCTGACCCGCACACGCGCTGCCGAAAGCGCGCTGCGCGAAAGCGAAGAGCGCTTCCGCAAGATTCTTGAAAACATCGAATCGGCCTTTGCCATCGTCGAGGTCAAGTTCGACGAGCAGGATCTGCCGGTCGATTACCGGTTCCTGGAAGCCAATCCGGCCTTCGAGCGCCAGGCCGGGGTCAACCTGCGTGGGCGTTGGGTGACCGAATTCGCCCCGGACCTGGAACAGTTCTGGTTCGACACCTATGGCCATGTGGCCAAGACCGGCGAGCCCGCGACGTTCGAGAACTACGCCGAAGCGTTCAAGCGCTGGTTCGATGTGCGGGCGGTGAAGTTCGGTTCCAGCGACGAGCGCATCATTGCCATCATCTTCAGCGACGTTACCGAGCGGCGTAATGCCGAGGAGCGACTGCGCGCCAGCGAGGCCGTGGCCCGGGAAAACATCGAGCGCGTCCAGCTGGCACTGGCGGCCGGGGCCATCATCGGGACGTGGCACTGGCATCTGCCAACCGATCGTTTTGCGGTCGATGAGGGGTTTGCGGCGGCGTTCGGGCTGGACCCGAAACTGGGCCGCGAAGGCCTGAGCCTCGAGACGATCGTGGCCACTGTGCATCCCGATGACCAGGAGGGCTTGGCTGCCGCCATCGATGAAGTGATCCAGCGCGGTGGCAGTTATTCCCATCAGTATCGCGTGCGCCGGGCCGACGGCCACTACTACTGGATCGAAGCCAACGGTCGCGTCGAGAACGATGCGCAAGGCCAGCCACTGCGTTTTCCAGGCGTGCTGATCGACGTCGAGGCGCGCCGCTCGGTCGAGGCCGAGCGCGATCGGGCCCTGTCTGCGTTGCGCGCGCTCAACGATACGCTGGAACAACGAGTGACCGAGCGCACGGTCAAGCTGATCCAGGCCGAAGAAAAACTGCGCCAGTCGCAGAAAATGGAAGCGGTCGGCCAGCTCACCGGTGGTCTGGCCCATGATTTCAACAACCTGCTGGCGGGCATTTCCGGCGCGCTGGAGCTGATGAGCACGCGCATTGCCCAAGGCCGCTGGATGGAAACCGACAAGTACATCAGCACTGCCCAAGGCGCCACCAAGCGCGCGGCGGCGCTGACCCACCGTTTGCTGGCCTTCTCGCGGCGACAGACGCTCGACCCGCGACCCACCGATGTCAACGTGCTGATGGAAGGCATGACCGAGCTGATCCAGCGCACGGTAGGCCCCAGTATTCGCGTGGAGACGGTCGGCGCCATCAACCTGTGGCCGACCCTGGTCGATGTCAGCCAGTTGGAAAACGCGTTGCTGAACCTGTGCATCAACGCCCGCGATGCCATGCCCGATGGCGGTCAGATCACCATCGAGACGGCCAACCGCTGGATGGACCGGGAGGCGGCCCGTACCCATGACATTCCCGAAGGGCAATACCTGTCGGTCAGCGTCACCGACACCGGCACCGGTATGTCGCCGGATATCATCGCCAAGGCGTTCGATCCGTTTTTCACCACCAAGCCCATCGGCCAGGGCACAGGCCTGGGCCTGTCGATGATCTATGGCTTCGCCAAGCAGTCGGGTGGCCAGGTGCGGATCTATTCCGAGCTGGGGCAGGGCACCACCATGCGCATCTACCTGCCACGCTATTATGGCGAGGTCGATGACGAACTGCCGGAAACCCGCGAGTCGCTGGCTGCCGCGGCCCATGCCGGAGAAACCATCTTGGTCGTCGACGACGAACCGACGGTGCGCATGCTGCTGATCGATGTGCTCGGCGATCTGGGCTATACCCTGATCGAGGCGGCGGACAGCCTCGCCGGGCTCAAGGTCCTGCAGTCGGATGTGCGCATCGACCTGCTGATCACCGACGTCGGTTTGCCAGGCGGCATGAACGGCCGGCAGATGGCCGATGCCGGGCGTGAGGTGCGCTCCGACCTCAAGGTGCTGTTCATCACGGGCTACGCTGAAAACGCAGCGATCGGCAACGGCTATCTGGGTCCGGACATGCAGGTGCTGACCAAACCGTTTGCCATGGATACCCTGGCTGCCAGGGTCCGGGAGCTGATGAGCCCTTGAGCCGCGCGTCGTAGCGTAGGCCTTCGCAGGAGTTGTCGATGAACCGATTCGTTGCCACCACGGCAGATCTGCAACCCGGCTGGCAGTCGCGATGCCGCCTTGGCTCAGTGGAAATCCCCGCGCACTACATGCGTGGCGGTACGTCGACTGGCGTTGTCCTGTGGGAGCCGTTGCTGCCTGCCGACAGCGTGCTGCGCGAGCAGCTGCTGCGCCAATTGATGGGTGTGCCTGCCGTGGGCAGCTATGCCGGCAATCGGCAGATCACCGGCCTGGGCCGTGGCCCGGCGACCAGCAACAAGGTCTTCGTGATGAACACCGAGCGCGTCGGCGACGGTGTCCGTTTGATCAGCACCCTGGCGCAGCTGGCCAGCGATCACGCGCAGATCGACTGGAGCGTCAACTGCGGCAACATGTCCAGTGCGCTGCTGCTGTGGGCGCTGGACATGGAGCTGGTCGAAGCATCGGCCAGTGGCCTCTGCGAAGTCGACATTCGCAATACCAACACCGGCGTGATCACCTCGGCGCGCATGCAGCGTGATGCGCAAGGACGTTTCACCGAAACGGCGATTCCCGGCGTGATGGGCGAGTATCCGGCGGTCGATCTGTTTCTCCATGCACCGGTGGGCAACAAGACCGGCGCCCTGCTGCCGACCGGAGCGGTAATCGACCGCATCGAGGGTATCGAGGTGTCCTGCGTGGACGTAGCGGTGCCGATGGTCATCGTGGAGGCGAGCAGCCTGGGCAAGACCGGCCATGAACCTGTGGCGACACTGGCGGCCGATCAAGCCTTCATGGCCAAGCTGCGTACCCTGTGGACCCAGGCCGGATTGAAAATGGGCCTGCGCCGCAAGGATGGCGTGTTGATGACCGCCGCCGAACTGGCCCGCAGCGAAACCATTCCGAAAATCTGCATCGTCGCCGCCCCACGCGATGGCGGCAACATCGCGGTGCGCTACTTCACGCCTCAGACCGGCCACGCCTCCATGGCCGTATCCGGCGGTTGCTGCCTGGCTGCCGCCTGCCTGCTGCCGGGCACCACTGCCCACCGCGTGGCCTTGGGTATTGCCACACCGGGTGTATCCCTCATGGACATCCAGGTCAGCATCGAAAACCCGGCCGGGCGCCTGGACACCACGGTTGTGGCGGCGTTGGACGCTGGGCATCTGCAGATCCACAGCGCGGCCTACCGCCGCAGCACGCAGGTCCTCATGCGCGGCCACGTGCCGCTGTCCGGGGCTTCGAGTGAACTGCGACAGGCACTGCTCGGCGTTCGATCCTGAGCCACCGAGCCCTGCAGGGCCCGGCAGCAGCGGGTAGCTACGGCATGCCCAGCCAGTTCGGCAGGGCCAGGGAGATGAAGGGCACGTAGGTCACCAGCAGCAGGAACATCAGCAGGATCGACAGCCACGGCAGGGCGGCGCGAATGGTCTGGCCCAGGGTCAGTCCGGTGACGGCCGAGGTGACGAACAGGTTCAGGCCTACCGGCGGATGGACCAGGCCGATCTCCATGTTGACCACCATGACGATGCCCAGGTGAATCGGGTCGATGCCCAGCTCCATGGCGATCGGGAAGAAGATCGGCGCCAGGATCAGGATGATCGCCGAAGGCTCCATGAAGCTGCCGGCCACCAGCAACACGATGTTGACCATGATCAGGAAACCCAGTGGCGTCAGGCCTTCGGACAGCACCCAGTTGGTGATCTGCTGCGGTATCTGTTCGGTGGTCAGCACGTGGGCGAAAAGCATGGCGTTGGCGATGATGAACAACAACATGATCGTCAGGCGGCCCGATTCGAGGAGCACCTTCGGGCATTCGGCAAGGCGCATGTCCTTGTATACGAACAGCGCGATGAACGCCGAGTAGACCGCCGCCACGGCGGCTGCTTCGGTGGGAGTGAACATGCCGCTGTAGATGCCGCCGAGGATGATCACCAGCAACAGCAGGCCCCAGAAGGCACGGCGGGCAGTGCTCAGCCATTCGCGGAAGGTGGCCCTGGGCTGCGCCGGCAGTTTCTTGATTCGCGCAACGATGTAGATCACCACCATCAAGATCACGCCGAGCAGGATGCCCGGAATCACCCCGGCCATGAACAGCTTGCCCACCGAGGTCTCGGTGGCCGCCGAATACACCACCATCACGATCGAAGGCGGGATGAGAATGCCCAGGGTGCCGGCGTTGCAGATGATGCCGGCGCCGAACTCGCGTGGATAGCCGGAGCGCACCATGCCGGCTACGGCAATCGAACCGACCGCTGCAACGGTGGCCGGCGACGATCCGGACAGCGCGGCGAACAGCATGCAGGCCAGCACCGCAGCGATCGCCAGGCCGCCACGGATATGGCCCACGCAGGCGTTGGCGAAATCGATCAGCCGTTGTGCCACGCCGCCGGTGGTCATGAAGGCGCCGGACAGCAGAAAGAACGGGATCGCCAGAAAGGTGTAGCTGTCCGAGGTCTCGAACAGTTTGATCGCCAGCGAGCTCAGGGAGTCCTGGCTGAACAGCAGGATCGACACCGCGCCGGACAGGCCCAGCGAAATGGCGATGGGCACGCCCAGGAACATGAACACGAACAGCAGCAGGAACAGGCAGATAACGGTCATCAGCGTTGCTCCTCGCCAGGGTGGGCCAGCTTGCTGGCTTCGGCAGCCTCGTCGGCCAGGCCCAACCCGGTCTGCCGATGGCTGTAGATGCGGTACATGATTTCCAGGTAGCGGGCGATGATCAGGGCGAAGCCGATCGGCACGATCAGCGCGATGTGGCCGACTTCGATGCCGTAGCGATCCAGATCCTCGGCACCGATGCCGGCCACCAGAACCGCCGACACCCACTTGATGCTGGCGACCAGGAACAGGCCGGCATACAGCAGGCAGCAGCCGCAGGCGATCATTGCCAGGACACGCTGGGCCGGCTTGCTGGTTTTCTTGACCAGCACGTCGACTCCCAAGTGGCCGGCAGTACGCACGCCATAGGCGATGCCGAAGAAGATCAGCCAGCCGAACAGTGCTTTGGTCAGCGCGATGCTCCAGGTCATTTCCTGGGCGTAACCCATCAGGTGATCACCGATACCGGCGAACAGATCGCTGCTCCACGCCCATTTGTCGCTGAGGACGTAGAACATCGTGTAGAGGTTGTTGAGCGCGACGTAAGTGAACGTCACCAGTGTCATGGCAGCCAGCAGGAAGGCGATCATGCCTTCTTCGAAACGCTCCCAGACTTGCCTGAGCGATTGCATAGGAATTCTCCGAACGTCGTGAGAGCGACCGCCGCCCACCGGGCAGCCGCGCGTCCATCACCGCTGGCCCTGGCCAGCGGTGATGGGTACGGGACAGGCGCTTACGAGGCCTTGTTGGAGGCTTCGGCTGCCTTGATCAGGTCGGGTCCGATCTGCTCGGAGAATTTGTCCCAGACCGGGCGCATGGCTTCGCGCCACTGTTCGCGTTGCTCGGTGGTCAGTGGGTCGATCTCACTGGTCTTGGCATCGATGATTTTCTGCCGGGCGGTCTGGTTCAGGGCCTCGGCCTGCTTGTTCACCTCGACGGTGACCTGGTCCATGAGCGTTTGCAGTTCGCCGCGGACATCGTCGGGCAGGCCGTTCCAGAACTTGGAGTTGGTGATCACCATGTAGTCGATCAGGCCATGGTTGGTCTCGGTGAAGAACGGCTGGACCTCATGGACCTTCTGGCTTTCGTAGTTCGACCAGGTGTTCTCGGTGCCATTCACGGTGCCGGTCTGCAGGCCCTGATAGACCTCGGCGAAACTCATCTTGCGCGGGTTGGCGCGGATCGCCTTGAACTGCTCCTCGAGTACACTGGAGGCTTGCACACGGAATTTCAGCCCGCGGGCGTCCTTGGGCAGGATCACCTTCTTGTTCGCCGACAGTTGCTTCAGGCCGTTGTGCCAATAGGCCAGGCCATGAATGCCCTTGTCGTCCATCGAGGTCAACAGCGCCTTGCCCTGCGGCCCCTGCTGGAAGCGGTCGACCGCAGCCAGGTCATCGAACAGGAACGGCAGATCGAAGATCTGCACCTGCTTGGTGTAGTGCTCGAACTTGGCCAGCGAGGGGGCGAGCATCTGCACGTCGCCCAGCAACAGTGCTTCCATCTCCTTGCCGTCGCCGAACAACGAGGAGTTGGGATAGACCTCCACTTTCACCTTGTCCTTGAGCTTGGGGTCGGCGGCCACCAGTTTCTGGAACAGCAGCGCGCCTTGGCCCTTGGGGGTGTTCTCCGCCACCACATGGGCGAACTTGATGACGACGGGATCGGCGGCCTGGGCCAGGGTTGCCATCGAAACGGCGGCGGCGCAGAGCAGCGCCTGGGTCAGCTTGAACATCGAGATCACCTTGTTATTGTTGTAGGACAATCCATTTTCGGCGGCTGTTTCGAGCCAACCGGCCCGATGCAGCGTAGAAGTGTTTTCAGCTTCAGGGTCGCTCAATCGCGCCTGTGGCGAAAATCTGTATTTGCATAACCCGGCGTTCGGCTCTGGCGAACGCCAATGTGCAGGCTAGCCGCCCGACAATTGCACCAGGCGTCTGGCACGCAGCAGTACCGGTGCATCGATCATCTGGCCATCGAACTGGAAAGCCCCCGCACCTCCCGCAGCCGTACTGGCCGCCAGCACCGCATGAGCCCATTGGAGCTCGGCCGCGCTGGGCGCCAGTGCGGCATGAATGACCGCCACCTGTCTGGGGTGAATGCACAGTGCACCGCCGTAGCCGAGGTTGCGCGCGTGTTCGATGGCGCGTTGCAACCCCGGCGTGTCGTCCAGGGCGGCGAACACACCGTCCAGGGGCGGCAGCAGGGCGGCGGCCCGCGAGTGCAGTTGCACGCTCATGCGGCCCTGATCCAGAAAAGCCTCCGCCGCGGGCGTACCGTGGCTCAGGCCCAGATCCAGGGCCAGGTCCAGACTGCCGAAGCACAGGCGCTGCACCCCGGGGCCATGGGCGATCGCCTGCAGCGCCAGCAAGCCTTTGGCGCTCTCGATGATTGGCCACAACGGTTTGCCGCTCTGGCAGGCCGTGGCGAGTTGCGCGCAGGTCTCGGTCTTGGGCAGCACCACCCCCACCACGCCAGGAGTGTTCGCGCAGAAGGCCAGGTCGCCCGCGTGCTGGGCATGCCCTGGGGCATTCACTCGAACCATGACCTGCGCCGTGTCGGTGTGCCGGAGGAAATCTGCAAGGTGCTGACGCGCGTGGGGTTTGAGTGCTTCTTCCACGGCATCTTCGAAATCGACGATCACCGCGTCGGCGCCAGCGGCGAGGGCCTTGGCGAACCGTTCGGGGCGGCTGCCCGGCACGAACAGCGCCGAGCGAAGGGGAGAGGTCGGCATGGCGCGGATTCCCGTGTTGGTCGTGGCACGCCGCAGCAGGCGGCGGCGATACCGAAGGTGCCGGTTGGTGCGTCAGATCACGCCGCTGGCGCTCATCTGCGCCCGTTGATCGGCGGAGTAGCCCAGTTCCTCGAGAATTCCCGCCGTGTGCTGTCCCAGCGCGGGCACCGCGTCCATGCGCGGGACGAACGCGGTGTTGCTGGCCGGCGGCAACAAAGCGGGAAGCTTGCCGGAGGGGCTGTCCACCTCACGCCAGCGCTCGCGTGCGGCGAGTTGCGGATGCCGCCAGACGCCGGCCATGTCGTTGACCTGGGCATTGGCGATCTGTGCGGTTTCCAGACGGGCCAGCACCTGTTCGACCGACAGCTGCGCAAAGCTGTCGACGATGATCTGCCGCAGTTCATCGCGGTTGCGCGAGCGTTCGAAGTTGCTGGAAAAGCGCGCGTCGTCGGCCAGCGACGCATCCAGCAGCACCTTGTCGCAGAACAGCGCCCATTCACGCTCGTTCTGCAGGCCGAGCATGATGGTCCCGCCGTGCCCGGTCGGGAACGGTCCGTACGGATAGATCGTGGAATGCGCCGCACCGGCGCGGGCGGGCGGTGGCGCACCCTTGTAGGCGTAATACAGCGGATAGCCCATCCACTCCACCAGGCTTTCGAGCATCGACACGTCGATCCGGCTGCCCACCCCAGTCTTGTCGCGCAGCATCAACGCCGAGAGCACCCCGGTGTAGGCGTACATGCCGGCGGCGATGTCGGCGATCGAGCAGCCGGCCTTGGCCCGCTCGTCTTCGCCGGGGCCGCCGGTCACCGAGAGAAAGCCGCCCTCGCTCTGGATCAGCAGGTCGTAGGCCTTTTTCTTCTCATAGGGGCCGCCTTCGCCGTAGCCGGAAATGTCGCAGACGATCAGTCGCGGATAACGCGCGTGCAACGCCTCGAACGACAGGCCCATCCGCGCTGCAGCGCCGGGTGCCAGGTTCTGCACCAGCACGTCGGCCTTGGCCAGCAGGCCGTGCAGGACCGCGTCGGCGGCTTGCTGCTTGAGGTCCAGGGTCAGGCTTTCCTTGGAACGGTTGGTCCAGACGAAATGCGACGCCAGGCCGTCGACACGCTGGTCGTAGCCACGGGCGAAGTCACCGCTGCCGGGGCGTTCGATTTTCACCACGCGCGCACCGAGGTCGGCCAGTTGGCGGGTGCAGAACGGCGCGGCGATGGCGTGTTCCAGGCTGACGACGGTGATACCGTCCAGCGGACGCGGGTTGAGCTCGGTCATGGGGTCACCTGTGGGTCAGAACAAATCGTTCAGTGTCGATGCGTCGCGCAGGTGCCAGATCTTGTCGATCAGCACGCGCGCCTGGCTCACCGTACGTGCACCGGAAAAGGCCAGCAGACGCAGGAACTTGTCTTCCAGTTCTGCGCGCGAAAGGGTATTGCCAGGGTCGCCCTTGGGCTCGTCGATCGCGGCGCTCAAGGTGCGGCCATCGGTGGTGGTGACGACGAGCCGTCCCAGCCAGCGCGCGGGGTAGGCGGCGTCGACCTCGCGGTCCAGCTCCATGCTGACCTTCTCTCGGAAGCCGTCGACAGCAGGGTCGGTCAGCGCCAGATCGCGGAACTCGATCAATTGCGCACTGCCGTGTACGGCAATCAGACCCAATACCGCGCCCATGGAAAACTTGGCCTGGTGCACCGTGCTGGGCTTGACCACCCGCCCGAGCACATCGATGGCACCCTGATGGACGCGCGTGACGACCTTGGCGATCTGTTCGTGCTGCAGGCCCTCGCGTTGCATCAAGTGCAGCAAGGCATCGGCGGCAGGGTGGGTGTGGCGGCACGATGCGTGGAACTTGAACGAGGTTTCCGCCAGCGCCCAGCGGCTGCCGAGCCGATCGTCCAGGCGGGTGGCGTCGGCGTCGCTGGACATACCGGCCGCCAGGCCTTGCTCGCCTTCGAGGATGTTGTGCGCACCGCTCAAACCGTCTTCGGTCATGTACGCCGCCAGCAAGCCATCGGCAGCAGCCTTGGCGGCGTGCAACTGCTTGGAATCGGCCGCATCGCGCAGGAATTCCCAGAGCCCGGCGGCCTGGGTGCCCGCAGTGCCCAACAGGTTGATGAACTGTTCGCGGTCGAACCCCAGCAGCTTGCCCACGGCCACGGCGGCAGCCAGGGTGCCGACCGTGGCTGTGGTGTGGAAGATCCGATAGTGGGA
This sequence comes from Pseudomonas sp. CFBP 13727, assembly GCF_014841915.1. Lineage (NCBI taxonomy): Bacteria > Pseudomonadati > Pseudomonadota > Gammaproteobacteria > Pseudomonadales > Pseudomonadaceae > Pseudomonas > Pseudomonas sp. CFBP 13727. Next base: position 898,090 of record NZ_JACYUT010000001.1, on the reverse strand, counting down.
GCGGCCCATGAACTCGCCGATGCGGATGCCGGCCTCGTAACCGGCCACGGCCGCCAGCAGCAGCTCGCGCCCCGACTTGCCGCGATCCTGAGCCGCAGCCAGGACGGCGGAAAACACCACCGTGGCCGGGTGCAGTACCGAGCTGTTGTGCAGATCGTCCTGCTCGACCAGGTGCGACGCGGCACCGTTCACCAGCGCGGCGAAGTAGGCCGATGTGCCTTGGCCGCTGCCCAGCATCCTGGCGGGGCCGTCGCCGGGCCCCATGCGCCGTGCATAGCGCTCGAACAGGGGAATGGGATGGGCACCCTGGCTGGCCAGCGCCGAGCCCATCCAGTCCAGGAACAGGTCTTCGCAACGGGCGAGGACGGGCTCGGGAATGTGCTCGTAGTGCAGGTCGGCGAGGAAGGTGGCCAAACGGTGCGTGGCGTTCATCGACAGCTCCTCAGAAACTGCGTGGCAATTCGAGCAGATGCTCGGCCACGTAGGACAGGATCAAATTGGTGGAGATCGGCGCGACCTGGTACAGGCGGGTTTCGCGGAACTTGCGCTCGACGTCGTATTCGCAGGCGAAACCGAAGCCGCCGTGGGTCTGCAGGCAGGCATTGGCGGCCTCCCACGAAGCCTTGGCCGCCAGGTACTTGGCCATGTTGGCGCTGGCGCCGGCGTTCTGCCCGCTGTCATATTCGGCACAGGCGCGCCAGCGCATCAGGTCGGCTGCTTCGATCTCGATGTGCGCTTCGGCAATCGGGAACTGCACGCCCTGGTTCTGTCCGATCGGCCGGCCGAAGACCACTCGATCGCGGGCGTAGGCACTGGCCTTTTCGATGAACCAGCGACCATCGCCGATGCATTCGGCAGCGATCAGCGTCCGCTCGGCATTGAGGCCGTCGAGGATATAGCGAAACCCCTTGCCTTCTTCGCCGATGAGGCTGTCGGCGGGCAGTTCGAGGTTGTCGAAGAACAACTCGTTGGTCTCATGGTTGACCATGTTGGCGATCGGCTGCACGGTCAGCCCCTTGCCGATCGCTTCACGCAGATCGACCAGGAAGATCGACATGCCTTCGGATTTCTTCGTCACCTGGGCCAGCGGTGTAGTACGCGCCAGCAGAATCATCAGATCCGAATGCTGCACTCGGGATATCCACACCTTCTGCCCATTGATGACGTACTTGTCGCCCTGGCGCACGGCGGTGGTCTTGATCTTGGTGGTGTCGGTGCCGGTGGTCGGCTCGGTTACCGCCATCGATTGCAGGCGCAATTCGCCACTGGCCAGCTTGGGCAGGTAGTGGCGCTTCTGCGCCTCGCTGCCGTGGCGCAGCAAGGTGAACATGTTGTACATCTGCCCATGCACCGTGCCCGAGTTACCACCGCAGGCGTTGACCTCTTCGAGGATCACCGAGGCCTCGGCCAGGCCCAGGCCCGAGCCGCCGTATTCGCTGGGAATCATCGCCGACAGCCAACCGGCATCGGTGAGGGCCTTGACGAAGGTTTCGGGAAAACCCTTCTCCTCATCGATCTTGCGCCAGTAGGCAGCGTCGAATTCTGCGCACAGGGCACGAACGCCCTCGCGGATGGCATTGAGGTCTTCTTCATCGTAGACGGACATGGCACGGTTCTCGGAGTCGATGATGGGTTCGCGGTCAGTGGCCGGACTGGGGCGGGGAGCTGGAGTCGAAGGTGACATCGGCGCTTTGCGCGACGCCCGCCTCGTTGCCGGCCCACAGCCGCGCCTTGCCCTGTTCGAGCAGGCAGCCACTGAGCTGGAACGCAGTGGGCACGGTCAAAGGGCGTACGCCGCGGTAGGCGAAGTGGCGCACAGGCTTTCGAGGGTTGGCGCGGATGAAGCTGCGCAGCAGCAAGGTGGCGATCAGCGGCCCGTGCACCACCAGGCCAGCGTAGCCCTCGACGTCAGTCACGTAGGGGTGGTCGTAGTGGATGCGATGGCCGTTGAAAGTGACGGCCGAGTAGCGGAACAGCAGGGTCGGGGTCGGCTTTACCGTTTCACTCCACTGCGCAGCGACCGGTGCAGGGTCACTGGACAGCTTGGGAGGGTTCGGCTCCCGGTAGACGATGTCCTGCTCTTCGCGCAGGCACAGGCGGCCGCCCTGGGTGTAGTCGTGGCGCACCGTGACGAACAGCAGCGCGCCGGTGTGGCCGTGCTTTTCCTCGATACGCAGGATAGTGGACAGGCGCTCGGCAGCGCTGCCAACCGTCAGTGGCGCGATGAACTCCAAACGGCCACCGGCCCACATGCGGTTGCGATTGTCGGCGGCGGGCAGAAAGCCGCCGCGCAACGGGTGGCCATCGGTGCCCAACTGGTCTTCGGTGACCGGCGCCTGGAAAAAGCACCACTGCCACAGGGGCGGCAGCGGCTCACCGTCTTTTGGCGCAGGTTCGCCGAAGGTCGCGGCGATGCGCTCGGCAATGTTCTGGCTGAGCACATCCTGCGCCTGTTCGGTGCGGCCCATCCAGGCGCTGTAGTCGATGGCTGAATCTGATGCGCTCATGGGTGGCCTCTGCATTTTTGTTGTGCTGCGATGATGCGAGGGCCGCGGCATTCTGTGAATTTGCATTTGCGTAAGGCGGCGTTCATATTTGCCGAACGCCTGAAGGTAGGATCCCCACCATGCACTTCGACTTGGCCGACCTGCGCCTTTTCATCCATATCGGCGAATCACCCAGCCTGACCCAGGGCGCGCGCCGGGCGTTCCTCTCGCCGGCTGCGGCCAGTGCCCGGATCAAGGCACTGGAGCAGCAACTCGATACGCGCCTGCTGTACCGTGACAGCCGCGGCGTAGAGCTGACGCCGGCAGGGCAGAAGCTGCTCGTGCATGCCCGGCTGATCATGCGTCAGGTCGACTACCTCAAGGCCGACTTCACCCACTTGGGCGCCGACTCGGCCGGGCACATCCGTATCTTCGCCAACACCACGGCGGTGACCGAGTTCCTGCCCGAAGTGCTGGCCGGTTTTCTCGCCCGGCGCCCCGGGGTAAGCGTAGATCTGCAGGAGCGCCTGTCGCGCGACATCGTTCGCGGCGTGCTCGACGGCAGCACCGACATGGGCATCATCGCCGGCCCGGTCGAAGCGGTGGGGCTGCAGGTGATGCATTTCAGCACCGACCGCCTGGTGCTCACCGTGCCTGTGGGGCACGAGCTGGCACAGTGCAAGCGCATCAGCCTGAAACAGACCCTGGCGTTTCAACACATTGCCTTGCACGAAGGCAGCACCTTGCTCAGCTTTCTGCGTGAGCATGTCGAGCGAATCGGCCAGGGGCTGTCGCTGCGCATCCAGGTGTCGAGCTTCGAAGCGATCTGCCGGATGGTCGAGGCCGGAGTCGGCATCGGTATCATTCCAGAGTCGGCGGCCCTGCGGCACAGCCGTACCATGCGCCTGGTGACCATCGAACTGGACGAGCCCTGGGCGATACGCGAGCGCAGCATTCTGGTACGCGAGCTCGAGGCGTTGCCCGGCACGGTTCGCGCGCTGATCGCCACTTTGATGCCGACACCGGTGCCGGATTGAGATGATGCGTTGCAACTTGGCCCCAGGCTTTCTATCATCGCCGCGGGTGCACCGCTGCATACGGCAGGGGGCAGGTTAAAGTTCAGCGTTGGTCGGGCCGCCAGCGGAGAGCTACCGTGCCTGCAAAAAGACCGTCGACACCTGCCATCCCCCGTCCTCAACAGCTCACCGAACGCGCCCTGGCGGCGCTCGAACGCTTCTCCCACATCGAGGCCGTCAGCGGCATCGTGTTGCTGCTTGCCGCGATCACCGCACTGGTCTGGGCCAACAGCTCGATAGGGGATTCCTACGAGCACTTCTGGCATACCCAAGTCACCTTGGGCCTCGGCGATTTCAGCGTTTCGCAGTCCCTGCATTTTCTGGTCAACGATGGCCTGATGACCATTTTCTTTCTGGTGGTGGGTGCCGAGATACGCCAGGAAATCAAGGATGGCGCGCTGGCCAACCTGCAGCTGGCAGCCCTGCCGCTGGGTGCGGCACTGGGTGGCGTGCTGATGCCCGCCTTGCTTTACCTTGCCCTCAACCACGGCACACCGGCCAGCGCCGGCTGGGCAGTGCCGACCGCCACCGACATCGCCTTCGCCGTCGGCGTGCTGGCGCTGCTGGGTAAATCCATTCCCGCCAGCGTGCGGATCCTGCTGCTGGCACTGGCGATCATCGACGATATCGTGGCCATCCTGATCATCGCCGTGTTCTATACCGCCAGCCTCGACTACCTGGGTCTGCTGGTGGCCGTGGCCGGGTTGCTGCTGGTGCTGCTGTTCCAGCGCATGGGCATCAGCAAGGCATATGCCTATGTGTTACCGGGCGCGATCGTCTGGTTCGGCCTGCTCAAGACGGGCGTCCATCCCACCCTGGCCGGGGTGATTCTGGGCTTGATGACGCCGGTCTATTCCAAGCCGATGAGCGAGCGCCCGGTGGATATCATCCGCCGCAATTTCAACGAGCTGATGGAGCGCTTCACCCCCGGCAGCGACAATCGCGAGGCGGTTGCCGAGCCGCTCAGGCAGTTGCGCGATGCGCAGCGCGAAGTGCTGCCGCCGGTGCAGCGGATACAGGTCGGGCTGCATCTGTGGGTGGCGTTCGGCGTCATGCCGTTGTTTGCGCTGGCCAATGCCGGGGTCAGTTTCGCCGGCGCCAACCTCAGTGACGCGGTGTCGCAGCATGTGTTTGGCGGGGTGATGCTGGCTCTGGTGCTGGGCAAACCGCTGGGCGTGCTGCTGGTGAGCTTTCTGCTGGTCAGGCTGAACATCTGCAGGCTGCCCGAGGGTGTGACCTGGAGTGGGGTAGGCTTGGTCGGTCTGCTCGCCGGGATCGGCTTCACCATGTCGATCTTCATCGCTTCGCTGGCGTTCTCCGACCCGACCCTGCTGGCTTCGGCCAAGCTCAGTGTACTGGCGGCGTCCACGGTGGCGGCGGTGCTGGGTCTGGTCTGGGGCAAGCTCAGCTTCGGCAAGGCGCGGCCTGCGTGACACCGATGGCCTGAGCTTGTGCTGGCTTTTGTGGGAGGGCCGAGCCTGTTCTGGCTTTTGTGGGAGCGGGCTCTTCCCGCGAAGAGGCTAGCGTGGACCTCTTCGCGGGCAGAGCCCGCTCCCACATGAATCTGCTGCTGGTCACATGAGTCTGCTGCTGGCCACATGAATCTACTGCTGGCCATATGAGTCTGCTTTGGCAAGAGCCTAGGTGTTCATGGAAGCGCGCGGCTGGCCGATAGCCTTGTATCGGTTCCGCGCATTCTCTTTCAGGCCATCCATGCTCAAGTCCAGTTTCACCTCTCCGGCATCCTCCGCCAGGCCTGCGAGCAGCACTGCCCTGGCGCAGACCTCGTTGGTCACCTTTTGCGCCAGCCTCGCCGTGGTCTTTGCACTGGCGGTCGCTCTGTCCCTGTATTTCGCCCACGGTCTGGATCGCACCGAGCGCGTCCAGGGTCAGTCGATGGTGCAGAAAAGCATCGAGTCCGAACGCCGGCTTCTGCAACTGACCATCAAGGACTACTCGTTCTGGGGGGAGGCCTATCGGCACCTGCATCTCAAGGTGGACATGGAATGGGCCTATGTGCGGGAAAACTTCGGTCCGGCGTTGTACGACGATTTCGGCTACCAGGCCGCGTTCGTCATAGGGCCGGGCAACCGCTCGGTGTATGCGGTAATCGACGGCAAGTATGAAACCATAGCGGCTGCGGATTGGCTGGGCCGCCCCGTCGATGAGTGGGTCGCCGCCGCACGCGCCCTGGCCGACGACGAAAAGGTCTTCACCGCACTGACCAGCCTGGCCGGTACACCGGCCCTGGTCGTGGCGGCAGCGATCACGCCCAGCACCGACCCTACGGTGCAGACCGACGACCGGCCGCCGTCGGTCATGCTGGTGGTCAATCGTCTCGATCCGCAGCGGCTTCAAGCGCTCGGCGAGAGTATGGGCCTGCGCGGGCTGCGGGTGGCCCGTACCGATGACACCACGGCTGCCCACGCGCTGGTCGCGGCCGAGCACGGCACGACTTTCGACATGCAGTGGGACGCAGCAAGGCCGGGGCGGCAGATGATCATCGTGGTATTGCCCATGATCATCCTGGCGACGCTGATCATCCTCGGCATGACCTGGGTCATGCTGCGGCGCAATACTCGCGCTGCGCGCGCCCTGGACAGCAGCCACCAATTGCTGCGCGACAGCCAGGTGGCGCTGGCGCTCAGCGAGTCGCGCTTTCGCGACGTAGCCGAAGCCAGCTCCGACTGGATCTGGGAAACCGATGGCGATGGTCATGTCACCTACCTGTCCGACCGCTTCGAGACGGTCACTGGCGTGGGCAAGGCGCAATGGCTGGGCATCTCGATCGACGACCTGGTCGAATTGCCCCAGGGCACGCTCCTGGCGTGGCTGCGCGGCAATCCAGGGCAGGGCAACCTGACCACTGAATGCAGCTATATGGACGTGCATCGGCAACGGCGTACGGCGCGGATCGCTGCGCGGACCATCGGCGATCAAGGCTTTCGGGGTACCGCCACCGATGTCACCGAGGAGATCGACGCGCGGCGACGGGTCGAGTACCTGTCGCGCCATGACGTGCTGACCGGCCTGCCCAACCGCAGCCAGTTGCGCGACTACCTGGAAAGCCGTCTGGAAAACGCGCTCGCCGCCCGCCAGCCCCTGGTCATGCTGACCATCGACCTGGATCGGTTCAAGCCGGTCAACGACCTGCTCGGCCATGCTACCGGCGACCGCGTGCTGTACCAGATCGGCGAGCGCATCAGGCAATGCGTGCGCAGCCAGGACATCGTCGCCCGGGTCGGTGGCGACGAATTCGTCATGGTCGTGGCGGGCGCGGTCGGGCATGCGGAGATCGAGGCACTGTGTCGACGGCTGATCGAGCTGATCGAGCAGGTCATCGAGGTCGACGACCAGGACATCCATGTCAGCGCCAGTATCGGCATTGCCGTGTCGCCGGGCGATGCGGCGCACGCCCCTGAACTGCTGCGCTATTCGGACATCGCCTTGTACGAGGCGAAGGCGAGCGGGCGCGGCACCTGGCGTTTCTATGATGGCGACATGAATGAGCGGATCATCGAACGTCGGCGCCTGGAAAGCGACCTGCGCTATGCGATCAAGCATGGCGAGTTATGCCTGCAATACCAGCCGCGCTTCCGCATTGCCGACGGCCAGATGGTCGGGGCCGAGGCGCTGGTGCGCTGGCAGCATCCACAGCGTGGCCTGCTGGCGCCTGATGCATTCATTCCGATCGCCGAAGACACGGGCTTGATCACCGCACTTGGCGACTGGGTGATGAACGCGGCCTGCCGGCAGGCCAGTCAATGGCCCGAAGAGCTGTTCGTGTCGGTCAACGTGTCTTCCAAGGAGTTCCAGGGCGGACAATTGGTGGAGCGGGTCAGGGCCGCCTTGTTGAGGTCGGGCCTGGCGGCGGCGAGGCTGGAGCTTGAGGTTACCGAAAGCGTGATGCTCGAAGATGCCGACAATGCGTTGACCCTGATGCGAGCGCTGAAGGGCCTCGGCGTCCGGCTGGCCATGGATGATTTCGGCACCGGCTATTCATCGCTGAGCTACCTGCGCACGTTTCCCTTCGATGGGCTCAAGATCGACCGCAGTTTCGTCGGCAGGCTGGGCGACAGCCAACCCGACCTGGCCATCATCGAGGCGGTGATCGGCCTGGGTCGGGCACTGTCGCTGACGGTGACGGCCGAAGGGGTGGAAACGCTGGAACAGTTGCAGCTGCTGGATTCGGTGGCTTGCGACGAGGGCCAGGGTTATTACCTGAGTCGGCCCCTGGACGGCGCGCGGTTCGAAGAGCTGCTGCTCGCCAGTTGCGCGCGTTGATCGACCAGGCCAACCATTCAAACCCCGCTGGTATCGCATGCACCGCCGACGCGGCTCGCGCCGCTGCTACAGGGGCTGCGGGGGTGTGTGTCCGCCGACGCGCCTGCACTCCCCGTAGGAGCGGTCAATGGCCGCGAAGGGGCGCTGTGGATTATCTGACACACCACGACGACGGCTTCGCGGCCACAGACCGCTCCTACGAAGGCCCTGCAGGCACGCCTCCATCCCCTGTAGCAGCGGCGCGAGCCGCGTCCGAATACGCCGCGGTGTGACAGCCGGATAGCATGCACCGCTGACGCGGCTTGCGCCGCTGCTACAGGACTGCGGGGGTGTGTGGGGGCGCCTGCACTTCCCGTAGGAGCGGTCATCGGCCGCGAAGGGGCGCTGCGGATTATCTGGCACACCGCGGCAACGGCTGCGCGGCCACAGACCGCTCCTGCGAAGGCCCTGCGGGAACGCCTGTGTCCCCTGTAGCAGCGGCGCGAGCCGCGTCCGGGGGCAACGCGTGGCTGCGGGTACACGCCCACCGTCACTGACCGGGCCGGTGCAGCTTTTCCAATGCCTGCAACTGCATCAGCAACGGATGATACGGCGCGCGGGTACCCGCACCGTCGGCGTCGCCGAACACGCCTGCGGGACAATAACGGCCGTCATCCCAACCCGGATAGTCCAGAAACGGGTACCAGCACAGCCCCTGCACATCGACCCCGCGTTGCAGCGCCACTGCCAGCTGGCTGCCCACGTAGTCCAGCCACGGCCCGCGCGCATCACCCTCGGCGCCGGTTTCGGCCAGCAGAATCGGCCGTCCGTAACGCCGATGGAGCTCAGCCAGCAGCCCGGCCAGCGGACGAAACTCGGGGTGCCCGCGCAAGATCCGTTCGCCATTGTGCCGCCACTGATTCTGCGGGTAGAAGTTGGCCCCGATGATGTCCAGGTACGCTTCACAGCCGCCCAGCCCCGGCCACTGCCGACCGGCCAGCATGTCCCAGGCCTGGAACTGCGACAGCCGCTGACCCTCGGCGCGCTCCTGGTCCACGGCGCGTGATGAGTCCGGCACGACGTGAATCAGCGGGTCGCACTGAACCAAACGCGCCGCAGGCGCCTGCGCGTGAATGGCCTCGATCGCCTCGATGCTGGCCCGCACCAGCTGATGCTTGAGTTCCAGCCCACGGCCATGCGCGCCGGGGTTGAAATAGCCGACGTCGCCGCCGGCCCAACTCCAGAACGACATCTCGTTGATGGGGGAACAAAAGGGCGCCTCGAAGCCTTCATCAACCATCAACCGTGCCGCGGCCCCGGAGAAGCGCGCAAAGCGTTCGACGAATTCGGGTCGCCAGATATCCAGGCCATCCGGGTAGCCGTAGTGACACAGGTCCCACACCACCTGCAGATTGCACTCGCGTGCGGCGCGCAGCAGGGGCAGGAAACTGCTCCAGTCGTAATACCCTGGACGCTGTTCGATCACATGCCAGCGCAGGCCGTCGCGTGCGGCACCAATGCCACTGGCCAGCAGCTGACGATAGTCATGGGCCGCCCAGCGCAGATGGCCGGTGCTGACCTGCACATCCACACGTTCACCATCGCGCCGCCGCTGCGCGGCGCATTCGTAGCCGGCCATGATGAAGGTATTGAACAGGCCAGGCGGGTTCAAGCGCCTTGCTCGTCGAGCGCCGTCGACGCCCCGGCTCCCTCGGTCGGCAAGGCTTGCTGCTCGATCCGTTGATACAGTGCCAGCGCCTGGCCCACGACCTGATCCATGTTGTAGTACTTGTAGGTGCCCAGTCGCCCGAGGAATGTCACCCCCGGCGTGTCGTCCGCCAGCGCCTTGTAGCGTTGATACAGCTGGGCGTTTTCGGCTCGCGGAATCGGGTAGTAGGGGTCGCCTTCGGCGCAGGGGTATTCATAGGTGATACTGGTGTGCGGATGTTGCTGACCGGTGAGGTGCTTGTATTCGGTGATGCGCGTGTAGGGCACCGCTTCATCGGGGTAGTTGACTACGGCCACCGCTTGCAACTGTGGTTGCTGGAGGGTCTTGTGTTCGAAGCGCAGCGACCGGTAGGGCAGGCGACCCAGGCGGAACTCGAAGTATTCGTCCACCGGGCCGCAATAGATCAGCTGGGTGTACGCCAACTGCTCGCGCACCCGGGCGAAATCGGTGTCCAGCAACACGTCGATGCGGGGATGGTCGAGCATGTTCTCGAACATGCGCGTGTAGCCATCGAGCGGCATTGCCTGAAAACTGTCGGTGAAGTAGCGGTCGTCGACGTTGGTGCGCGTGGGGATCCGCGAGGTCACCGACTTGTCCAGCTGCGAAGGGTCCAGGCCCCACTGCTTGCGGGTGTAGCCCTGGAAGAACTTCTGGTAGAGCTGCTCGCCGATCTGATTGATCACCACATCCTCGGAGGTGCGGATGCATTCAACCGGCTGCGCCCGTTCGGCAAGAAAGCGCTCGGCCCCGGCCTCGTCCATCTGCAAGTCGAACAGCGTATTGAGCGTGGTCAGGTTGATCGGGATCGGCACCAGGTGGTCGTCGACCCGGGCCAGCACGCGGTGCTCGTAAGGGCGCCACTGGGTGAAACGCGACAGATAGTCGACGATGCGCTGGGCGTTGGTATGGAAGATGTGCGGCCCGTAGCGGTGGACCATGACGCCCGCTGCATCCAGATGGTCGTAGGCGTTGCCGCCGATATGCTCACGACGGTCGATCACCAGCACGTTCATGCCAAGCCCTGCGGCCAGGCGCTCGGCAATGACGCTGCCAGCGAAGCCGGCACCCACCACCAGGTAATCATAAGGGCGTCCATCGCCGTGAGCGGACGGACCACGGCAGGCGCTGTCGAGGGTTACCTGAGGCATTCGATCTGCTCCTTCATGGCGTTGCAGGTCTTGTCCCACGACATGCCATCCAATGCGGCATCGGCCTGGACGACCACGCTGTCACGGGCTTCGGCACCCAGTGCGCGTTCCACCGCAGCGATGAATGCCGTGGGGGTGTCGGCGATGCTTACGACACCGCTGGTGCCATAGCCGCTGATCACGTCGGCAATCGGTGTCGACACCACCGGGCGCCCGCCAGCAAGGTATTCGGGGGTCTTGGTCGGGCTGATGAAGCGCGTGGAAGCATTGATCGCGAACGGCATGAGGGCAACGTCCCAGCCGGCCAGGTAGTGGGGCAATTGCTCATACTGCTTCGCCCCGAGGTAGTGAATGTTGGCGCGTTGCGGCAAGGTCTGCGGATCGATCTTCACCACCGGGCCGATCAGCACGATCTGCCACTGTGGCCGCTGCCGGGCCAGCTCATCGACCAACTGGATGTCGAAACGCTCGTCGATGACACCGAAGAAGCCCAGCCGCGGGTGGCCGATCGCGGCCTGATCGGCCGGATCGGGCAGCAACGCCCGGGCCTGGGCAAAGTGAGCGATGTCGACACTACTGGGCATGGCGTGGGCGTTGTCGTGCTGATGGCGCTTGGCTTCCCACAGACTCTGCCCCCCGGTGAACACCACGTCGGCACGCGCCAACAGTTGGCGTTCCCTTTCGATGAGTTCCGGCGGAGCGCCCATGAATGCGGACAACTCGTCCATGCAATCGAAGATAGTCACCTGGCCGTGCAGATGGTCAGTGAACGCCAGGCTCATCGGGGTCAGGTACCAGAGCAGCAGTTCGGCGTCGCGGTGCTGGGCCAGGTAGCCATCGAGCAGGTCGCGCTGCATCGCGATGACCTGGTCGTGAGGGGTGCCCGCCGGCAGCTGCGGCACCAGCACGGTCACGCCGTGTGCTGGATGGCTGGCCAGCAACTGCGGTTGCACATGCTCGGCGAACAGCGGCTCTTCGAAGAACAGCACGTCGTAGCTCTGCGCCAGGCGTGACATGAGGTGTTGGGGTCGCTGGTAGACGAACCCCCAGCGCAAGTGCGACAGACATAGCATCAGCGGTCGGCCTGCGGGCGTCGCGGTGCGCGCTGGAGTGGACAGTGGGGCAGGGGTGAAGCCGGGCGGCGCCACATCGGTCATGGGGGTGTCCTTGGTCAGTGCCTGAATCGGGACTGAAGCCAGTTGAGCTGGGCTTCGACGCCACCCGGATGGATGTTGCAAGGCAGTGCGGCGAGCGAGTGCATGCGCGCGGTGCGTTGGTACTGATTGAGACGCCGTCGCTGCAGGCGGCGTTCAACTTTGATTTGCCGACCGCCTGGGATATGCCAACCGTCTGGCTGCCGCCTGGAACTCCGCGCCACCGCGCGCGCCCATAGTTTCATAGGCCTGATCCCGTCGTCGTATCACGCAGGTGCTATCTCTTGATCTTGACCGGTGCGCCTGCGGGCGACGGGAGCGACGGCGATGATTCTGGTCACAGGCGGTACGGGTTACATCGGCGCACAGGTGGTGCTGCAACTGCTTGCTCATGGGCAGACTGTGGTGATCTTCGACAACCTCTGCAACAGCTCGCGTGCAAGCCTGGAGCGTATTGCCCGGCTGGGCGGACGGCGGGCCCGGTTCGTACTCGGCGACGTGCGCAACCGAGCGCAGCTGGATGCCCTGTTCGCGGATTTTCCCATCGCTGCGGTGATTCATTGCGCTGGCTTGAAAGCGGTTGGCGAGAGCGTGCGCGAGCCGTTGCGCTATTACGACAGCAATGTCGGCGGCAGCATTGCGCTGTGCCAGGCGATGGCGGCCGCCGGTGTCTTCACGCTGATTTTCAGCTCTTCGGCGACGGTCTATGGCGACTGCGCCACGATGCCCATCGACGAAACCTGCGCCACCGGATTGCCGACCAACCCCTACGGGTTTTCCAAGCTGATGGCGGAGAACGTCATGCTCAGCCTGGCGGCTTCGGATGCGCGCTGGTCGGTCGGGCTGCTGCGCTATTTCAACCCCATCGGCGCCCATGAATCGGGCGAGCTGGGCGAGGCGCCGGCACAGGTGCCGAACAACCTGCTGCCGTACCTTCTGCAGGTGGCCAGTGGGCGGCGCGACGTGCTGCAGGTGTTCGGCAACGACTACGCTACGCCGGACGGCACCGGCGTTCGTGATTACGTGCATGTGATGGACCTGGCCGAAGGACACTGGCGGGCTTTGCAGGCATTGTTGGGCGGCAGCGGGGTGCGCGTCTGGAATCTGGGAACCGGGCGGGGGTATTCGGTATTGCAGGTGGTCGATGCTTTCACCCGCACCTGCGGGGTGCCCATCGCCCTGGCCTTCGAGCCCAGGCGCATGGGCGACGTGGCGCAGTGCTGGGCCAACCCGGGCAAGGCGCGCCGCGAGCTGGGCTGGCAGGCCCGACGCGGCCTGGACGACATGCTGCGCGACGCCTGGCGCTGGGAGCGCCGCCTGGCAGAGGAACACCGGCCCATCGTCTATACAACCGAAACCTCTACCACGATCCCTGTAGCAGCGGCGCAAGCCGCGGCCGGACACGCCGCGGTGTGACAGCCGGATAGCATGCACCGCCGACGCGGCTTGCGCCGCTGCTACAGGGGCTGCGGTGGTGTGGGGGGGTGTGCGTGACCGCCGACGCGGCTTGCGCCGCTGCTACAAGGGGCTGCGGTGGTGTGGGGATGTGCGTGACTGCCGCCAGCACTCTGCGTAGGAGCGGTCATCGGCCGCGAAAGGGCACCGCGGATGGTCTGTCACACCGCGGCGACAACTTCGCGGCCACGGACCGCTCCTACGAAGGCCCTTGGGGAACACCTCCGTCCCCCTGTAGCAGCGGCGCAAGCCGCGTCCGGATACGCCGCGGTGTGACAGCCGGACAGCATGCACCGCCGACGCGGCTTGCGCCGCTGCTACAGGGGCTGCGGTGGTGTGGGGGGATGTGGTTGACGAGCCCACCGCCGCCAGCACCCTGCGTAGGAGCGGTCATCGGCCGCGAAAGGGCACCGCGGATGGTCTGGCACACCGCGGCGACAACTTCGCGGCCACGGACCGCTCCTACGAAGGCCCTCGAGGAACACCTCCGTCCCCTGTAGCAGCGGCGCAAGCCGCGTCCGGATACGCCGCGGTGTGACAGCCGGATAGCATGCACCGCCGACGCGGCTCGCGCCGCTGCTACAGGGGGCTGCGGTGGTGTAGGGAGATGTGCGTGACCGCCGACGCGGCTTGCGCCGCTGCTACAGGGGCTGCGGGGGTGTGGGGAGATGTGCGTGACCACCGACGCGGCTTGCGCCGCTGCTGCAGGGATTTCAGTGCATCGGTCGCTGCGGGGTGTTGGACACCCCGCAACACTTGGATTTACAACACCACGCTCGGCAGCCAGAGGGAGATGGCCGGAATGTAGGTGACCAGCATCAGCACCAGGAACAGCGCCAGGTAGAACGGCAGCAGGGCCTTGACCGTGGCTTCGATGGTCACCTTGCCGACCGCCGCACCGACGAACAGCACGGCACCCACCGGTGGTGTGATCAGGCCTATGCCCAGGTTGACCAGCATGATCATGCCGAAATGCACCGGATCCACACCCACGCTGACGATCACCGGCAACAGGATCGGTGTCAGGATCAGAATCAACGGCGCCATGTCCATGATCGTGCCCAGCATCAGCAGCATCACGTTGATGCACATCAGGATCACGTAGCGGTTGTCCGACAGCGTCAGGAACGCCGTGGTGATCTTCATCGGGATTTCCATCAGCGTCAGGATGTACCCGAAGCTGGCAGCGAAACCGATCAGAATCATCACGATGGAAATGGTCCGCGCCGCCCGGTGCATCAGCTTGGGCAGGTCGCGCCACTTGTAGTCGCGGTAGATGAACATGGTCACGAAGAACGACCACAACACGGCGATGGCTGCCGACTCGGTCGCGGTGAACACGCCCGAGAGGATGCCGCCGAGAATGATCACCAGCGCCATCATTCCCCACAACGCCTCACCGGCGATCTTCAGCGCCTGGCGCATCGGAATGACTTCTCCCTTGGGATAGTTGCGCTTGCGCGCAAAGATCATGCACAAGCCCATCATCACAGCACTGAGCAACAGCCCTGGCATGATCCCGGCCATGAACAGCGAAGCGATCGACACCGAGCCGCCAGCGGCCAGCGAGTACAGCACCGAGTTGTGGCTCGGTGGCGTCAGCAGGGCCTGGACCGAGCCGCTGACGGTTACGGCCGTGGAGAAATCACGCGGATAGCCGGCCCGCTCCATTTCCGGAATCAACACCGAACCCACCGATGCGGTATCGGCGACTGACGAACCTGAGATGGCACCGAAAAAGGTCGAAGCGACGATGTTGACCAGCGACAGGCCTCCGCGCACGAAGCCCACCAGCACGCCGGCGAAGGCCACCAGCCGGCGCGACATGCCGCCTTCGGCCATGATCGCACCCGCCAGCACGAAGAACGGAATGGCCAGCAGCGAGAATTTGTTCACCCCACCGGCGATCTGGATCATCAGGGCGTCGGCCGGGATGTCGATCCACCAGGCCCCGATCAACGCCGACAGGCCCAGCGCATAGGCCACCGGCATGCCCACCAGGATCAAGGCGATGAAGCTGCCCAACAGTATGAGAGCATCCATTTACGCGGCACCTTCACTGGCTTCTACGACGTCGAACCGCATCACGGCGCGGTGGCTCTGGTCACCCAGGAACAGCTTCTCGAGGATGAATACCAAAGTCACGATGCCGCCGATCGGGATGGGCAGGTAGGAAATGCCTACCCGCATGGAAGGAATTTCACCCAGGTACTGGTTCCAGGTGTTGGCGCACAGCTTGAAGCCCTTGAAGATCATGAACAGCGCGACCACCGCCATCAGGAGCTGAACCGCGAATGCCGCCACTCGGCGAACCTGCGCCGGCATGCGGTCCACGGCCATGGCTACCGCCATGTGTGCGCCGGCGCGGTAGCTGGCGGCGGCGCCGAAGAAGGTGAAGACCACCATCAGCAGGATTGCCACCGGCTCCGGCCAACTGGAACCGCTGCCCAGTGCGTAGCGGGTAAAGATGCCCCATGGAATGATCAGGGTCATGGTCAGGACCGACAAGCCGGCGATCCCGATGCACACCCGGTAAAGCAGGTCGTTGAAACGCAGCACAGTGTTTTTCATGAGGCTCACCCAGCGGCGGGGGAGCGGGCACATGCCCGGTCCCCCGTGGTGTTGACGGACAGACTTACTTGACGGCTTCGATGCGGGTGATCAGCTCTTTGTAAGGCGCGCCGTACTTGTCGCGCACTGGCTGGGTCGCATCGTAGAAGGCTTTCTTCTGCTCGGGCGTGAGGGTGATGAACTCCACGCCACCGGCCTTGAGCTTGGCTTCGGCTTCGCTGGATTTCTTGTCCCACAGCACGCGCTCTTCCATCTGTGCTTCGCGGGAGAGCTTTTTCACCAGCGCCTGTTGCTCGGGGTTGAGCTTGTTCCAGGTGATCTTCGACATCACGATGGGCTCGGGGAGGATCAGGTGTTCGGTGAGCGTGTAGAACTTGGCGTTCTGGTAGTGGTTGTGTTCGAGCATGGTCGGCGGATTGTTCTCGGCGCCGTCGATCACGCCGGTCTGCAGGGCGCTGAAGATCTCGCCGGTGGCCATGGCGATGCCGTTGCCGCCCATCTGGTTGATGGTGTCGATGAATACCGGGTTGCCTTGCACGCGGATCTTCATGCCCTTGAGGTCACTGATCTGCCGTACCGGCTTCTTGGTGTAGAGGTTGCGCGTACCGCCATCCATCCAGCCCAGCGCGACCAGGTTGAATTCGGAGTTGGTGATCTTGTCGAGAATCTCCTGACCGATCTCGCCGTCGATGATGCTGCGCATGTGGGCCTGGTCGCGGAAAATGAACGGCAGGTTGAACACGTTCACGTCCGGTACTACCGGGCCGACGATGCCCAGGCTGACGCGGGTCATCTGCACCGCGTTGCTCTGCACCTGCTCGACCACTTCCTTCTCGGAACCCAGTACACCGCCTGCGAACATCTTGAAGCTGATCTCGCCCTTGCTCTGCTCTTCGAGTTTCTTGCCCATGGCCTGCTCGGCCACCACCGGCGGGTAGCCGGCCGGGTGCACTTCGGCGAACTTGATCTTGATCTCGGCCTGCGCCAGCCCGGACAGGCAGAAGGCGAGCGGGAGAGCGGCTACGAGTAACGTGCGTTTGAAATCCATGGATAACTCCAGCGTTGTTGTTGTTTTAAAGTCGCAAAGGATTCAGTTGTCGCCAAACGGCCCGGCGGCCACGAAGGCGCCGCCCTGATAGACCCTCGCCGGGTCGTCGGCGGCAGGCATCGGCTGAGCTTCGATCTTGTCGCGGAACACTTCCGAGCTGTCCTTGGGTGTGAAGCCCAGGTGCGCGGCAAAACGGTTGTCCCACCACAAGTCACGGTTCGCCGAGGCGCCATACACCACCGTGTGGCCGACGTCCGGGGTGAACAGGCTCAGCTCGATGAGGCGGGTCAGGTCGTCGAAACTGAGCCAGGTGCTCATCATTCGGCGATTGGCCGGCTCGGGAAACGAAGAGCCGATGCGGATGCTGACGGTTTCGATGCCGTAGCGATCGAAGTAGAACGTTGCCAGGTCTTCGCCGTAGGACTTGGACAGGCCGTAATAGCTGTCCGGACGCCGGGGCGAATGGGCGTCGATGGTCTGGTCCTGCTTGTAGAAACCGATCACGTGGTTGGAGCTGGCGAACACCACGCGCTTGACGCCATGCCGGCGTGCGGCTTCGTAGATGTGGAAAACCCCGCAGATATTGGGCCCCAGGATGTCTTCGAACGCGTGCTCCACCGACACCCCGCCAAAATGCACGATGGCGTCCACGCCCTGCACCAGCTCGTGCACTGCCTGCTTGTCGGCGAGATCGCACAACTGGAATTCTTCCTGCGTGTCGGAACGGGTAGCAGAACCAGTATCGGAAGAGGCGGGAAGCGGGACGATATCGGAGAGCCGCAGGGTGCGGGCGAAGGGTTTCAGACTTTCTCGCAGCACCTTCCCCAGACCGCCGGCGGCGCCGGTCAGGAGAAGGCGATCGAAGGGATTCTGGACGGAGTGAGTGCCTGTCATGAGCGAGTCCTTTTATCGTTATTATTTTGTCATCTGTTGTCGTATGACTTATTTCGGATTATCGACAGCTCTCGGCGATCTTGTCAACGCGACCAATGTCGAAATACACCAAGGTCGAATGCCGTTTGCGCTCAGCACGGCCTGGCTACAGGCGAATCCAGCGTTGGCGCATCCAGCCGCTCAAGGCATCCACCGCCAGTACCAGCGCCAGCATGGCCAAGATGAGCGTGCTGGCCCGTGCTTCCTGGAACAGGCTCAGGCTCACGTAAAGCATCTGTCCCAGCCCGCCGGCACCGACGAAACCGAGGATGCTGGCCATGCGAATATTGTTTTCCCAACGGTACAGGGTGTAGGCCAGCAGTTGCGGCCACAGATTGGGCAAGGTGCCGTAACAGAAGGCCAGCCAGGCATTGCCGCCCTGCAGGCGGATGGCGGCGGCGGGTGCGGCAGGGGTGTTTTCCAGGGCCTCGGCAAACAGACGGCCGAGGACCCCGGCGGTGTGCAGCGCCAGGGCCAGGGTGCCGGCATTCGGCCCCAGGCCTGCGGCGAGCACCATCAACACCGCCCAGACCAGTTCGGGAATGGCCCGCAGGGCATTGAGCACCAGTTTCGTCACGCCTTGCGCCAGCCAGCCCAGGCGCCCGGCTGCGGGGATGGCCAGCAGCAGACCGGCGAGCGCCGCCAGCAGCGTGCCCAACGCCGACATCGCCAGGGTTTCCAGCGCGCCATGGCCCACCGCGCGCAGGTGGGTGGCACTGAGGTCAGGCGACATGAAGCGTGCCGCGTAGCTGGTCATGTGCTGCAGGCTGTCGACATTGGTCAGGGTGAACAGGTCCAGGCCCAGATAGACGAAGGAGCCGACCACCGCCAGCACCATCGCCAGCACCAGCAGCAGGTTGCTTAGGCGCCTCATGCGAAGCGTCCCCTGAGCAGGCGGCTGAGCAGGTCCGCGAGCAACACCAGGGCGATGAACGTCAGCAGCATGCTGGCCACCTCGGCCGAGGCGAACATGCGCATCGACAGGTCGATCTGCTGGCCCAGCCCGCCGGCGCCGACGAAGCCCATCACCACCGAGGCGCGCACGGCGCATTCCCAGCGGTACACGGTGTAGGACGTCAGCTCGGCGGCAGCGGCCGGGAGAATGCCATAGGCGAACGCAGCCAGGCGGCCGGCGCCGGCGCGCAGCAGCGCCTGGGCCGGGCGCTGGTCGACCGACTCGCAGATCTCGGCATACACCTTGCCGAGCATGCCGGCGTAGGTGATGGCGATGGCCAGCACGCCGGCCGTCGGGCCCAGGCCGACGGCGCGGACGAACAGCAGGGCCCAGACGATTTCCGGCACGCTGCGCAGAAAAATCAGCACGCCACGCACCGGCCAGCGTACGCAGGTGCCGGCCCAGCCGGGTTGGCCGCCGAGGTTGGCAGCCGACAGCGACAGCGCGCGGCTGGCCAGCAGGCCGGCGGGAATGGCCAAGGTCAGCGCCAGGGCCATGCCGGCCGTGGCGATGGCCAGGGTCTGCAAGGTGGCGTCCAGCAGCAGCGTCAGAAACGCGGGGTCATGCGCGGGCGGCCAGAAGTCGGCGAGAAAAGCCCCCATGGACTGGGTGCTGGCCGGGTCGAACAGGACCCATGGATCGAGCTCGGCCAGGCGTATGCCGGGCCACAACAACAGCACCGCCAGGGCGGCAAGCAGAAGGCGCGGCAGCGCGGCAGGGTCGCGTCGGTCCCTTTTCAGCATCGCGGCAGCCAGTGAGCAGGGGTGTCGGCCGGCGTTTGCACGCGGCTCAGGTTTTCGTTCGCGTACAACGCCTCCAGGCGCTGCGCGGTGACCTGCGTGACCTCCAGATCGAAAGCGATCTGGCCGTCGCGCACGCCGACGATCCGTGGGAAGCAGGCCAGCGCCAGCTCCACCGTGTGCAGGCTGGCCACCAGCGTGACGCGCTGTTCGCTGGCATGCTGGCAAAGCATGTCCAGCGTGTGCCTGGCCAGCCGTGGGTCCATCGCCGAGACGGGCTCGTCCGCCAGCAACAGCTCCGGCGCCTGGTACAGGGCGCGGGCGATGCCGACACGCTGCAACTGGCCGCCGGACAATTGCTGGCACTGGGCGAACAGCTTGTCGTCCAGGTCCAGCCGCGCCAGCAGCGCACGGGCACCGTCGATGTCCACCGGGTGCAGCAGGTTGAGCAGGCTCTTGCCCAGCCCCCATTGCCCCAGCTTGCCGGCCAGCACGGCAGTCACCACCCGTTGCCGCGGCGGCAGCGGCGGGGCCTGATGGATCAGCGCGATACGTGCGCGCAGACGCTGGCGCGCGCGACTGCCGAGGCGCCAGGGCTGCATGCCCAGCACCTGCAGCTCACCGGCGCTGGGCGGCAGAGCGGTTGCCAGCACGTTGAGCAGGCTGGACTTGCCGGCGCCCGAAGGGCCGATGATTGCCACGCGCTCGCCGGGCTCGATGCTCAGGTTCACATCGCGCAGGGCCTGCACACCGTTACGGTGGCGCAGGTCGATGGCCGACAGCCGCAGGGTCATTTCAACAGGTCGGCAGCGCGAGCGGCGTCCTCGATACCCTTGTAGTTCTCAGGCTTGGTGGCGATGAAGCGGCTGGCCGCCTGCAGGTCGAGAATGGCCTTGTCGTCGGGCTTGGCCGGGTCGAGGGCGAGGAAGGCCTGTTTGATCTTTTCTGCCAGGGCCGGGTCCAGGGTACCGCGCACGGTCCAGTTGTAGTCGAAGTAGGTCGGCGTGGTGGCGAACACCTTGACCTTGCTGGTATCAACCTTGCCGCTGTTGACCAGCTTGTCCCACACGCTGGCATTGAGCACGCCGGCGTCGACCTTGCCCGCCTGTACCCACGCCGCGGTGGCGTCATGGGCGCCGGAGTAGGCGACCCGGCTGAAGTAGGTTTCCGGCTTGATGTTGTCCTGCAGCATGAAGTAGCGCGGCATCAGGCTGCCGGAGGTCGACGAGATCGAACCGAAGGCGAAGGTCTTGCCCTTGAGGTCGGCCAGCGACTTGACGTTCGGGTCGCTGGTGATGAACTTGCTGGTGAACTGCGCATCCTGCTCGCGCTGTACCAGGGGAATCGCGTTGCCGGTCTTCAGGTTGACCTGAACGAAGGTGAAACCGCCCAGCCAGGCCATGTCCAGGCGATCGGTCGCCAGCGCCTCGACCACGGCAGGGTAGTCGGCCACCGGCACGAACTCGACCTTCATGCCGATCTTCTGCTCGAGGTAGGCACCCAGCGGCTTGAACTTGCGCAGCAGTTCGGTGGGCGCCTCGTCCGGGATGGCCGAAACACGCAAGACATCGGCAGCGAAGCTGGTGACGGCGCTGGCGCAAAGAGCGAGGCCGGCGACCAGTGACAGGGAGCGCTTGAACATGGTGGGTCTCCGAAAGATGACGCAAGCAGCGCGGGCAAGGCCCGGCACGCGTGGATACGAGGTGGCGCGATTATAAGAGTCACTGCAGGAAAGGCCAGCTTTGATAGAATTCGCAGCCTGATTCCAGGACGTCGAGAATGCTGCCATGAATTCGCCTATCCGTTTGACCCAGTACAGCCATGGAGCCGGTTGCGGCTGCAAGATTTCGCCCAAGGTATTGGAGGTGATTCTGGCCGGCAGCGGCGCACAGAACCTGGACCCGAAGCTGTGGGTCGGCAATGCTTCGCGCGACGATGCCGCGGTGTATGCCATCGACGACGAGCGCGGGGTGGTGTCGACCACCGATTTCTTCATGCCCATCGTCGACGACCCCTTCGATTTCGGGCGCATTGCCGCCACCAACGCCATCAGCGACATCTATGCCATGGGCGGCGATCCGTTGATGGCCATCGCCATTCTCGGCTGGCCGGTCAACCTGCTGCCCCCGGAAGTTGCCCGCGAGGTGATCCGCGGCGGTCGGGCGGTGTGCGATGCTGCCGGCATTCCCCTGGCCGGTGGCCATTCGATCGACGCTCCCGAACCCATCTTCGGCCTGGCGGTGACCGGTCTGGTCGACAAGCGCCACATGAAACGCAACGACACCGCCCAGGTCGGCGACCGCCTGTACCTGACCAAGCCGCTGGGCATCGGCATTCTCACCACCGCAGAGAAGAAATCCCGGCTGCGTGAAGAAGACGTGGGCGTGGCCCGCGACTGGATGTGCACGCTGAACAAGCCCGGCAGCCGCTTCGGCAAGCTGCGCGAGGTCACCGCGATGACCGACGTCACCGGTTTCGGCCTGCTCGGGCACCTGGTCGAAATGGCCGACGGTGCCCAACTGACCGCACGCCTGGAATACGCCGCGGTGCCGCGCCTGCCCGGCATCGACCACTACCTGCGCGAGGGCTGCGTGCCGGGCGGCACCCAGCGCAACTTCGACAGCTACGGCGAACGCATCGCCGCGTTGAGCGACGAGCAGCGTGACCTGCTCTGCGATCCGCAGACCAGTGGCGGCCTGTTGGTAGCCGTCAGCGCTGCCGGCGAAGCCGAGTTCGTCGCGCTGGCTGCCGAACTGGGTCTGCACCTGGCGCCGATCGGCACCTTGATCGATCGCCAGCCCCACGCTGTCGAGGTGTTCTGATGCGCGAAGACAGCAGCGACTACCGCACGTTGTTCCTCGGCGAGGTAGCGATGATGGACGCGCGCGCGCCGGTCGAATTCGACAAGGGCGCATTTCCCGGCGTGCACAACCTGCCCTTGATGGACGACCTGGAACGGCAGAAAGTCGGTACCTGCTACAAGCAGCACGGCCAGGAAGCCGCCATCGAGTTGGGGCACCGGCTGGTGTCCGGCGAGATCAAGGCGCGCCGGGTCGAAGCCTGGGTGGCATTCGCCAAGGCCAATCCCGAGGGCTATCTGTATTGCTTCCGCGGCGGCCTGCGCTCGCAGACCGTACAGCGCTGGCTGCGCGAGGCAGGCGTCGAGTACCCGCGGGTACTGGGCGGCTACAAGGCCATGCGCAGCTTTCTGCTCGACACCTTGGAACAAGCCGTCGAACAGTGCCAGTTCGTCGTTCTGGGCGGCATGACCGGCACTGGCAAGACCGACGTGCTGGCGCAATTGAGCAACGCTTTGGACCTGGAAGGCCACGCCAACCACCGCGGTTCCAGCTTCGGCAAGCGTGCGACCGGGCAGCCTGTGCAGATCGATTTCGAAAACAGCCTGGCGATCGACGTGTTGAAGAAGCGGGCCGCTGGCATCGAGCAGTTCGTGCTCGAGGACGAAAGCCGCCTGGTGGGCAGTTGCAACGTGCCGTTGAGCCTGCATCAGGGCATGCAGGCGTATCCATTGGTTTGGCTGGAAGACAGCTTCCAGAATCGCGTCAAGCGTATCCTGCGCGACTACGTGGTAGACCTGTGCGCAGACTTCGTCGGGTTGTATGGCGAGCGCGGTGAAGCGCTGTTTGCCGAGCGTCTGCTGCAGAGTCTGGACCGCATCCACAAGCGTCTGGGCGGCGAGCGCCATCAACGCCTGCAGGGCCTCATGCAGGCCGCGCTGGAAGAGCAGCGGCGCTATGGCCTGGTCGACCTGCACCGTGGCTGGATCGAAGGCCTGCTGCACGAGTACTACGACCCGATGTACGCCTATCAACGCGAGAGCAAGGCGGCGCGCATCGAGTTCGCTGGCGATCAGGCGGCCGTGGTCGACTACCTGCGCGAGCGTCTGGCCAGGGGCTGAAGACGGCGAGTGCAGTCTTCAGGCCCTGGCCAGGCTTGGCTCAGTTGATCCGCGGGTGCTGTTGCACCAGAAGCTCGCGCTTGGCTTGCAGCGCGGCGATCTCGCTGTCGATGTCTTCGATCTTCTGCTCGATGTTGTCGTGGTGCTCGACCAGCAGTTCACGGGCTTCGGCGATGTCCGAGGCCGCTGGCGCAGCGCCGCGCAACGGCTTGTTGGCCGTCTCCTTCATGGTGATGGCGGTGATGAAGCCGACCACGGCAAACACCATCAGGTAATAGGCAGGCATGTACAGGTCGTCGGTGCTTTCCACCAGCCAGGCCACGGCCGTCGGTGTCAGGCCGGCAATCAGTACTGATACGTTGAATGCACTGGCCAGGGCGCTGTAGCGGATGTGCGTGGGGAACATCGCCGGCAACGTGGACGCCATGACGCCGATGAAGAAGTTCAGCACCACGGCCAGCATCAGCAGCCCGGCGAAGATCCAACCGATCTGGCCGCTGTTGATCAGCATGAAGGCCGGGATGGCCAGGAAGAACAGGCCGATGCTGCCGAACAGAATGAAAGGCTTGCGGCCGAACTTGTCGCTGGCGAAGCCGATCAGCGGTTGGGCGAACAGCATGCCGACCATGATCGCAATGATGATCAACACGCCATGGCTTTCGCTGTAGTGCAGGTTGTGCGACAGGTAGCTGGGCATGTAGGTGAGCAGCATGTAGTAGGTGACGTTGGTCACCGCGACGATGCCGATGCAGGTCAGCAGGCTGCGCCAGTGCTTGGTTGCCACTTCCTTGAACGATACCTTGGGGCCGCCGGCCAGGCCTTCGCGGTCGCCTTGTTCGAGCTTCTCGACGTGCTGCTGGAACGCTGGGGTTTCTTCCAGCGCATGACGCAGGTAGAGGCCGATCATGCCCAGCGGCAGGGCCAGGAAGAACGGCACGCGCCAACCCCAGTCGAGGAACTTCTCTTCGCCGATTACTGCGGAGATGCCCACCACCACGCCTGCACCGAGCACGAAACCGGCGATCGAGCCGAAGTCCAGCCAGCTGCCGAGGAAACCGCGTTTGCGGTCCGGAGCGTACTCGGCCACGAAGATCGAGGCGCCGGTGTATTCACCGCCCACCGAGAAGCCCTGGGCCATCTTCGCCAGCAGCAGCAGGATGGGTGCCCAGATGCCGATGGAGGCATAGGACGGAATCAAGCCGATCGCGAACGTACTCAACGACATGATCACGATGGTGGCAGCCAGGACTTTCTGCCGTCCGTACTTGTCGCCCAGGGCGCCGAAGAACAGGCCGCCCAGCGGGCGAATCAGGAAGGGTACCGAGAAGGTGGCCAAGGCCGCGATCATCTGCACACTGGGATCGACGTCCGGGAAGAACACTTTGCCCAAGGCGTAGGCCACGAAGCCGTAGACGCCGAAGTCGAACCATTCCATGGCGTTGCCAAGCGCGGCGGCGGTGATCGCCTTGCGCATCTTGACGTCGTCGACGATGGTGATGTCGTTCAACCCGATCGGGTTGACGGTTTTTCTGCGAGATTTCATGGGTGTTTCTCTTGTGTCAAAGCGGCTTGTCCCCATGAGATACAAAATGACACTAAATAATTCACTGATGACGGCGATTTAGTATCGCAGCGGTTGTCCGGGCGCCAGCGTACCCATGGGAGCGACAGATCGCCCAAGACGGAGACGCCAAAAAACCGGATAATGCCGGCCATTCGTTTTAGCTGTCATCAGGTGCTGCCCCATGGAAATCAAGGTCAATTTTCTCGACAACCTTCGACTTGAAGCCAAGTTCGACGATTTCACGGTGGTGGCCGACCAACCGATCCGCTACAAGGGCGACGGCTCGGCGCCGGGCCCGTTCGACTACTTCCTGGCATCCTCGGCGTTGTGCGCGGCGTACTTCGTCAAGCTCTATTGCAACACCCGCAATATTTCCACCGACAACATCCGCCTGTCGCAGAACAACATCGTCGACCCGGAGAACCGCTACAACCAGATCTTCAAGATCCAGGTCGAACTGCCAGCGGACATGTCGGCCAAGGACCGCCAGGGCATCCTGCGCTCGATCGACCGCTGCACCGTGAAGAAGGTCGTGCAGACCGGCCCGGACTTCATCATCGAGGAGGTCGACAACCTCGACGCCGATGCCCAGGCCTTGCTGATGCCCGCGCAGGCGGAAGGGGCGAGCACCTATGTGCTGGGCAAGGACCTGCCGCTGGAGCAGACCATCGCCAACATGTCTGGCATCCTTGCCGGGCTGGGGATGAAGATCGAGATCGCCTCGTGGCGCAACATCGTGCCCAACGTATGGTCGTTGCACATCCGCGATGCCTACTCGCCGATGTGCTTCACCAACGGCAAGGGTTCGACCAAGGAAAGCGCGCTGGCGTCGGCTCTCGGTGAATTCATCGAGCGACTCAACTGCAACTTCTTCTACAACGATCAGTTCTGGGGCGAAGACATCGCCAATGCGGCCTTCGTGCACTACCCCGACGAGCGCTGGTTCCAGCCGGGCCGCAAGGATGCGCTGCCTGCCGATATACTCGATGCCCACTGCCTGGCCATCTACAACGCCGACGGCGAACTGCGCGGTTCTCACCTCTACGACACCAACTCGGGCAACGTGGAGCGGGGCATCTGTTCGCTGCCTTTCGTGCGCCAGTCCGACGGCGAGACGGTGTATTTCCCGTCCAACCTGATCGAAAACCTCTACCTGAGCAACGGCATGAGTGCCGGCAACACCTTGGCCGAGGCCCAGGTGCAATGCCTGTCGGAGATCTTCGAGCGCGCAGTCAAGCGCGAGATTCTCGAAGGCGAACTGGCGCTGCCCGACGTCCCGGCCGAGGTGCTGGCGCGCTATCCCGGCATCCAGGCCGGCATTCAGGGGCTGGAGGAGCAGGGCTTTCCGGTGCTGGTCAAGGATGCCTCCCTGGGCGGTCGCTTCCCGGTGATGTGCGTGACCTTGATGAACCCGCGCACCGGCGGCGTGTTCGCCTCGTTCGGCGCCCATCCAAGCCTGGAAGTAGCGCTCGAGCGCAGCCTCACCGAGTTGCTTCAGGGCCGCAGTTTCGAGGGGCTCAACGACTTGCCCCAGCCGACCTTCGAAAGCCATGCGCTGATGGAGCCGAACAACTTCGTCGAGCATTTCATCGATTCGAGCGGCGTGGTGTCGTGGCGCTTCTTCAGTGCCAAGGCCGATTTTGCCTTTGTCGATTGGGATTTCACCGCACAGGGCGACAATGCCAATGCCGAGGAAGCCGCCACCCTGTTCGCCATTCTCGATGGCCTGGGCAAGCAGGTGTACATGGCGGTCTATGAGCACCTGGGCGCCAAGGCGTGCCGGATTCTGGTGCCGGGGTATTCGGAGATCTATCCGATCGAGGATCTGATCTGGGACAACACCAACAAGGCGCTGTTTTTCCGCGAAGACATCCTCAATCTGCACCGGCTCGATGACGACGCGCTGGGCGACCTGCTGCAGCGCCTGGAAGAGTCGGAGCTGGACGACTACACCGATATCCGCACCTTGATCGGCATCGAGTTCGACGAGAACACAGTGTGGGGGCAGTTGACCATTCTGGAGTTGAAGGTGCTGATCCAGCTGGTGCTGGAGCGCTTCGACGACGCCAAGGAGCTGGTCGAAATGTTCCTGCAGTACAACGCCAATACGCTGGAGCGCGGGCTGTTCTTCCAGGCGCTGAACGTGGTGCTCGAGGTGCAGCTTGACAGTGACCTGGACATGGCCGACTACGAGTTCAACTTCCGCCGCATGTTCGGTGACGCGCGGATAGAGGCGGCGCTGGGATCCGTGGATGGCAGCGTGCGTTTCCACGGCCTGACCCCGACCAGCATGAAGCTCGAAGGGCTGGACCGTCATCTGCGCCTGATCGACAGCTACAAGAAACTGCACAGCGCCCGCGCCAGGGCCTGATCCCCCGCGCTGCCCTTTTCGCGGCCACGGGCCGCTCCTACGGAAAAAGGCTACACCGTCTTCAAAGCGCGGCAGGCAGGTAATGGTCCAGCAGACGCTGGATGGAGCCGTTGCGGTGCAGCGTCTCCACCGCCTTGCGCAAACTGCTCACCACGCGCGGCGAGCATGTCTTCGAACACGCCAGGTACAGGTCCGTGGTCATCAGCACCGGGCTCATCAGCAGCGGCTGCTTGGAAACCTGGCGCCAGATGTACTGCGATTCCGGCACCCCGTTGAACCAGGCATCGACCCGTCCCAGCAGCAGCATCTGCGCCGGATTCTCACCGATGCGCAACGGGTAGATCTGCGACGCATCGAACCCTTCGTCGTACAGCTTGCGCTCCTGCGCGCTGCCCATGCCCACGGCGATCCGTCGATAGGTCCGACGTGCCTGGGCAAAGCTGTCGACGCGCTTGTCGAGGGTAAAAAACGCCCGGTCCATGCTCATGATCGGGGCGATCCAGGTGTAGCTGGTTTCCCTGTCGGGAGTTCGCGACAGCGGCACGATAAGCATGTCCTGCCCGTGCTGCACCGTGCGTTGCGCGCGAAGCCAGGGCAGCACGTTGGTATTCATGCGATAGCCCGCCAGCGTCATGGCCTGCCGAGCGGCGTCAGCAACGATGCCTTGCTGGCCCGCATCCCCCGCCATGCTCAGCGGCGGCGCCTCGGGCATGTACAGATCGAAGGTGCGCGGGTGCGCGGCCCAGGCAGCCGGGAGGAGGGCGCTGCACAGCAGCAGACCGCAGACAGACTTGAACAGCAATCCGCAAGTGCGGTTCAGATGACCCATGGCAACGATCCGATGACTTTCAATGGCAGGCTCCTGGACGGCCAGCATAGTCGCTAATGGCGCTACCTGCTCGCATGGGAACCGCGTCGACCTCAGCCCATCCATATCCGATACATACCTACGCACTGAGGACACTCCAGGTGGAGACCAAGCAAAGCTGGTCGTTCGATGCAGCGCAGATCGCGCAGGCGCAGCGCTTCAACAAGACCCTCGAGCGCCTGCCGCGGTTCCGCATCCGCAACCGCGTCACGCCAATGCTGATCCAGACACTGCTGCGTGCCGGCCAGCTGGGCAAGGCGCTGAAGCCTGTCAACCATGGCCTGGCCATCGAGAACCGCGTGCTGGTCAGCGCCGATGCCGTTCCGGTGAGGGTGCGCATCATCCGCCCGCAGGGGCCTGCCAAGGGCTTGGTGCTGGATTTCCATGGTGGCGGCTGGGTGATCGGCAACGCGCAGATGAACGATGACGTGAACATCGCCCTGGTTCAGGCCTGTGACGTGGCGGTGGTCTCGGTGGACTACCGGCTGGCCGTGTCGACCCCGCTGCAGGGTTTGCTCGACGACTGCCTGGCGGCCACGCGCTGCGTGCTCGGTGGCGGCTTTCCCGAGCTCGAGGGCCTGCCGGTGATCATGGTCGGTGAGTCCGCCGGTGGCCACCTGGCAGCGGCCACGCTGCTGCAGCTCAAGCGATGGCCGGCGTTGCTGCAGCGCGTGTGCGGGGCGCTGCTGTATTACGGAGTATTCGACCTGACCGGCACGCCCAGCGTGCGCGATGCGGGCCCCGAAACCCTGGTGCTGGACGGGCCAGGCATGCTCGAGGCCTTCCGTCGGCTAACCCCCGGCCTGGACGACGAGCAACGGCGGCAACCGTCGCTGTCGCCGCTGCATGGCGACCTTGATGGACTGCCGCCGGCGCTGATGTTCGTCGGTGAACTGGACCCATTGCGCGACGATACCCTGCTGATGGCCGAACGCTGGGGCAGGGTGGCCAGCGTGGAGCTGCGCCTGTTGCCGGCCTCGCCCCATGGCTTCATCCACTTCCCCACGCCCATGGCCGCGCGGGCGCTGGCATACAGCCGTGAATGGGTCGTCCGCCTGCTGGCGGCACGCGCTGCGCAGGATCCTGCCGGATGAGTTGAAATACCCCGGCGTGCTCGCCAGAATGCCCGCCCATGCGGGCCTGAACGGCACGCGTTGAACCTGGAGAATCGTTGCCTCGTGAACCCGCAGAGCTTGTCTCACCGCCTGGAGCAGGTCGCCGCTCAGGTCCCCGCCGGCGCGCGTCTGGCTGACATTGGTTCGGATCATGCCTACCTGCCGGTGGCCTTGGTCCTGCGTGGCATCGTCCCTCGGGCCGTGGTCGGGGAGGTCGCCCTGACGCCGTTTCTGGCGGCCCGGCGCAGCGTTGACGAGAACGGGCTGGCGCATTGCATCAGCGTGCGTCAGGCCGACGGCCTGGCGGCAATCGAAGCGAGCGATCGGATCTCGGCGGTGACCTTGTGCGGGATGGGCGGCGAAACCATTCGCGACATTCTGCAGGCGGGCAAGGCTCGTTTGAGCACCGGCGAGCGGTTGATCCTGCAGCCCAATGGCGGTGAACGCCACCTGCGCCAGTGGCTGATGGACAATGGCTATGGCATCCGCCATGAAGAGGTGCTGCGGGAAAATCGCTTCGACTACGAGATCATCGTCGCTGACCCTGGCGAGCCGGTCGCGTACAGCCCACAGGAATTGTTTTTCGGGCCCTTGCAACTGCAGCGACGTACGCCGGCGTTCCTGGCCAAGTGGCAACGCCTGCTGCACCTCAAGCGCCGCACCCTCGAGCGGCTGGCCCACGCCCGGCAGAACGGGCTCGAAAGCAAACGAGTGGAACTGGCCGAACACATCGACTGGATCGAATCCCTCAATCCCTTGTAGCAGCGGCGTAAGCCGTGTCATAGCTTACGCGGTGCGTCGGACTCACCACTGTATGGGTTGCCCATCCCAGGCCCAGAAGCTGCCGGTCTGCGTCGGTCCGTGCTGGCCGATCAATTCGAGCAGGCAGCGTGCGGCGAAATCGGGGTCGAACAGTTTGCCGGCCGGCACGTTGGCTTGAAAGGGCTGGGACAGGCGGGTGTCGGTGGTGCCCGGATGCAAGGCCAGGACCGTGGCGGCGGGGTTCAAACGCTTGAGCTCGATGCTGGCGGTGCGCAGCAGCTGGTTGAGCGCCGCCTTGCTGGCGCGATAGCTGTACCAGCCACCCAGGCGGTTGTCGCCGATCGAACCGACGCGGGCCGACAGCGCCGCGAAGGTGGCCGGCTGTCTGCGCAACAACGGCAGCAGATGCTTGAGCAGCATCACCGGCGCAAAGGCATTGGTGGCAAAACTGGCCTGCAGACTGCTCAGCTCCAGTTGCGCCAGACCTTTTTCCGGCCGCGCGCCGTCCTGATGCAGAATGCCCAGCGTGCTGATCACCAGGTGCAAATGATTGCAATCGCCCGCTACTGCACTGGCCAGCCGCTGCAGCGCCTGCTCATCGCGCGCATCACAATCATGAGTGACCAACCGCGATCCATGGCGCTGGGCCAATGCCGCGAGTTCGACGCTCGTGGTGGCCTCGCGGGAGACCGCAAACACCTGCGCGACATCCTCACGCTGCAACAGCTGCTCGCACAACGCCAAGCCGATGCCCTGACTGGCACCACAGATCAGCGCGCAGGCGCCACTGGATAGATCGGGTATCAACGCCATGCTGCACCGCCCGGAACAAGGATCGTACCGATAGGACCCGGCACTGCGGTCGAACGTTCTCGGGGGCGTTCATGGATAGCGACCCTGCGCCCTGACAGGCGACCGCACACTGCCGCCGCATGGCCCGTGACGCGCCACCCGAACTCGCGTCAGTCCTGCTCGGCGGCCGGGCTCGGGGCATCCGCCTCGAGCGCCAGCTTCGCCCGATCGGCCTTGCTGATGTAGCGGTCCTTGCTCTGTGGCGCCAGCTTGGCGCTGGCCTTCTTGGCGTGTGCCTGCAACAGCTGTTTGATTTTCTTGCGGCGATTCATGGCGTGGCCCAGGCGGAAAGTGGGGCGATGATACCAGTACGGCTCATCGACCCGCTTGTTGCGCCCGATCAGAAGCTGTACTTGGCCGTCAGCATCAGGTTGCGCGGATTGCCGTAGCTGTCGCCGCCATAGCTGGTCGAGTTGGCGATGGCATTGTAGTACTTGCGGTCGAACACGTTGTTGGCATTCAACTGCAGGTCCAGGTTGCGGTTGACCTGATAGCCGGCCATCAGGTCGGTGATGGCATAGCCACCCTGTTCCAGGCGGTAGCGGCTGCCGTCGGCCAGGTCGATGTCGTTGTACAGGCGGCTCTGCCAGGACAAGGTGCCGCCCACGCGCAGTTTTTCCAACGGGCCCTGGAAGCGGTAGCTGGTGGTGACCTTGAACAGGTGCTCGGGAATGTCGGTGTCGAAACGCTGGTTTTCATTCTGTGGGTTCGCGTTGTCCTTGAGCGTGTGGACCCGCGCGTAGGTGTAGCCACCGCCCACCTGCCAGTTATCGGTCAGCGCCCCTTGCAGCTCGAAGTCGATACCCTGGCTGCGCACCTCGCCCGAGGCTTCGTAGCAGCTGAGTTGCGGGCAGTTGTCGACGAAGATCTGCACCGCGCGGTTTTCCTGGTCGACCCGGAACAACGCCAGGCTGGCGTTCAAGGCGCCGTCGAAGTACTCGCCCTTGATGCCGATTTCGTAGTTCTTGCCCACGATCGGCTTGACCGGCGTGCCGCTGGTGTCCTGCGCGCTCTGCGGGGTGAAGATATCGCTGTAGCTGGCGTACACCGAATGGTGGTCGTCCAGCGTGTAGATCAGGCCGGCGTAGCGGGTGACGTTGCGAGTCACCTTGTAGTCGCCTTCGCCGTCGCGATTGTCATAGTCGTACCAGTCCACCCGACCACCCAGGATCAGCTTCAGCGGGTCGGCAAGGCTCAGCCGCGTGGTCAGGTACACGCCATCCTGGGTAGTGACTTCGCGGCCGTTGTCGGTGTGGGTGAAGTTCGGCTTGCCGGCGTCGATCGGCCAGTTGGTGTCGTACGGGTCGTAGTTGTGGGTGGTCATGTCGTAGATGCGCTTGCTGGCCCCCACCACCAGTTCGTGGGTCCGCCCGAACGCCTGGAACGGGCCGCTGGCAAAGGCATCGAGGCCGGCCTGGTTTTCGTCGTGGGCGGACTGGTAGACGGTACGTGCCAGCGTGTTGTTGACCCAGCGCGACTGATAAGAGCCGGAGAACAAGCCGTTCTGCTCGGCGTAGTTGGCGTTGACCTGCAGGTTCCAGTCGTTGGCCAGGCGCTGGCGCACTTCGGCGAACACGGTATTGATTTCCTGGTCCTTGTTTTCCCAGTCGGTACCCGGATTGTAGGAACGCGGCAGGTCCAGATGATGGCCGTCCTGGCCGATCATCGAGGAGCCCCAGAAGTAGTTGGTCTTGTCTTTCTGATGGGAGAAACCGAGGGTCAGCAGGGTGTCTTCGCCCAGGTCCGCCTCGGTGACGGCGTAGAACAGGCCGTGGTCCTCTTCGACGCCGTCGATGAAACTGTTTGCGTCTCGGTACGAACCCACCACTCGG
The DNA here is from genome assembly GCF_014841915.1 of Pseudomonas sp. CFBP 13727. NCBI lineage: Bacteria > Pseudomonadati > Pseudomonadota > Gammaproteobacteria > Pseudomonadales > Pseudomonadaceae > Pseudomonas > Pseudomonas sp. CFBP 13727. The sequence continues at coordinate 865,249 of NZ_JACYUT010000001.1, read as the reverse complement.
CCCCGCAGCGTGCCGGCCTCGTTGAGCGGGCTGGACGCGTCGATCTCGCCACGGTAGTCGTCGTGGCTGCCGGCAGCGCCGGTCAAGGTCACCTTCTGCTCGGCCAATGGCCGTTTGCGCACCAGGTTGATCGCCGCCGAGGGGTTGCCGGCACCGGTCACCAGCCCTGTCGCGCCGCGCACGACCTCGACCCGATCGAACATGGCCAGGTTGGGCTGGGCACCGATGGTGACGCCCGAATAGCCGCTGGGTATGCCGTCGTACATCAGGTTGTCGATGTCGAAGCCGCGCGCCGAATAGGCCTGGCGGCCGGGGCCGTTGGCATAGTTGAGGAACAGGCCCGGGGTGGCGCGCACCGCATCGTTGATGCTGGTCATGGCCTGGTCATCCATGCGCTGACGGGTGATCACGGTCACCGATTGCGGCGTTTCGCGCAGGCTCAGCGGCAGCTTGGTGGCGGTTGCCATGGCGCCGGTGGTGTAGGACTGCGAGCCTTCGGTGAAGCTGCCCAGCTGGAACGAATCCGAGGTGATCTGGCTGGCACCCAATTCGATGACGCCCGGGGCCGTCTGTCCTTGGGTCTGGGCGCCATCGGCAGCCAGTGCCGGGGCCATCGTGGCCATGCAAATGGCCACTGCCAACAGATTGCGCGGAGCGTGGGGGCGTTGCAGCGGGGTAGGGCGTGACATGTAAAGCTTCCTGGCCAGACAAGGTTAATGCGAATCGTTAGCACTATTGTCTCAGAAAATTCCTACACATGGCGCAGGCGTATCAAAAAAACCACCTTCCTTTCTGCGAATTGCTCGCTGGCTTGTAGGAGCGGTCATCGGCCGCGAACCCGGCGCCACGATGCATCAGCCGATCCGTGGCGCTCCATTCGCGGCCGATGACCGCTCCTACGGGGTCCCGAAGGTACCGGTGGTCGCGGCCAGGGCCTACAGGGCCGACGCGTCACCCATATGTCACATTTCATGTCTAGCTTCGATCATCACACCCCGGGCGCCGGCCTTCTTCCCTACCGCAAAGAGCCGCCATGGAAATCGATATCTTCAAAGACCTGCTGGTCCCCGTCATCGGTGGTCTGGGCATCTTCATGCTCGGCCTGGAGTTCATGTCCGATGGCATCAACAACCTGGCTGCCAACCGCATGCGCGCCTGGCTCGCCAAGCTGGCCGGCACGCCGGTGAAAGGCTTGGCCGCCGGCACGGTGATCACCGGCGTGCTGCAATCGAGCACGGCCATGACAGTCATGGTGGTTGGCCTGGTCAACGCCGGCGTGGTCGGCCTGCGACCCGCCATCAGCGTGATCATGGGGGCCAACATCGGCACCACCCTGGGCAACGGCCTGATCGCCATGCCGCTGGGTCCGCTGGGGCTGATCTTCGCCGGGGTGTTTGCCCTGGTCTACGTGTTCAGCAAGAGCGAGAAAACCCGTCACCTGGCGCTGGCCATCATTGGCTTCTCGCTGATCTTCTATGGCCTGAACCTGCTCACCGGCGGCCTCAAACCCCTGCGCGGCCTGCCCGAGGTGATGTCGGTCATTTCCAGTCTCCAGGCCGACAGCTATACCGGGCTGGCCATCTGCGTGCTGACTGCCGCGGGCATCACCGCGATGATCCATTCGTCCTCAGCCACCATCGGCATCGTCATGGGCCTGGGCGCCGCGGGCATCCTGGACTGGCAGACCGCCGTCGCGTTCTCCCTGGGCGCCGACCTGGGCACCACCGTCACCTCATGGCTGGCTTCGCTGAACCTGTCGAAGAACGCCAAGCGCGCCGCTTACGCGCACATCGCCTTCAACTTCATCGGCGTAGCAGTGATGTTTCCGCTGTTCTTCCTGTCCATGGACATCCTGCAAGGCGCCATGGGCCTGTTCGGCATGGACGTCACCCGCTCGGAAATGGTCGACGGCAAGGAAAGCTTCCCGCTGGTGCCCGTGGCAGTGGGGCTCTATTCAATCGGCTTCAATATCTTCAACACGGCGCTGATGTTTCCCTTCATCGGCGTGTTCGACCGCGTGCTGTCGCGCATCGGCGCGAGCCGCAGCGACGAGGAGGACTATGCCGTGCCGCGCTATCTCGACCGCGCCGCGCTGGCCAGCGTGAACACCGGTGTCGCGGCGGTCAGCCAGGAACTGACCCGCCATGGCCAAGGCATGGGTTTGCTGCTGGATGCAGCGCGCGGCCAGTCCCAGGCGCTGAAGAACGCCACGGAACATGAGCACGCGCTGGACACCCTGAGCCAGGAGATCCGCGGCTACACCGCGCAGATGTTCAAGAACGATCTGACTGCGCGCCAGACCAACCTGCTGGCCAGCCTCATCGAGGAAGAGGATTTCAGCGCGAGCCTGACCCGAACCCTGTCGCAGATCACCCGCCGCATCGAGCGTCAGGTGTTCAGCGCCAACGCGCGCAAGATCATCGACGCCATCCTCGATATCGTCGAGCCGGCGGTGCGCAAGGGGCCGCAAGGGGTCTACCTGCCGAATGCCCACGCCAAGGACTTGCTGGCCTTGCGCGAACGTTGCCTGCAGGGCGAACAGAAGCTTGGCTGGGATGAACGCGGCGCAATTCTGGCATTGCTGGGCAGCGCCGAGCGCGCGCTCAATCTGGTCCAGCGCATCGCTGAGGAACGCCTGTCGGTGTCGCGTGAACTGGACCAGGGCGAACCAGCCACGGCGGCCGACCATGCCCCGGCAGGGGTGTTGGCCAAGCCGCTGTAACCGACCTGGGGGCTAGCGCGCAGCGGCCGCTGGCGAAGCGTGATACCAGGGTCGCAGCAGGCTGAGCAGGCCCAGCAGCGCCATGCCTGCGCCCACCCAAAGGGGCGCTCGCAGGCCCAGCCCGGCATCGATCACCGCGCCGCCGGCCCAGCTGCCCAGTGCCAGCCCGGCAGTGATGACCGAGGTGTGCAGGGTGTTGACCAGTGCGCCGGGCTCGGCGGCTTTCATCACCCGCGCGACCATGGCCGGGTTCAATGCCACCCCGGTCAGGCCGACCGTGAGGAAGCAGGCCAGGTTCAGCCAGAACACCTGGCCGGCCAGGGCGAATCCGCCCAGGGCCAGTACCAGCAGCGCCAGGCCCCAACCCAGCGCCGCGTAGGTGTACCGATCGGCGATGCGCCCTACCACCATGTTGCCAAGCACGTTGGCCACGCCGTACAGCGCCAGCAACGGCGCCACCTGGGCGGGCGCCACGCCGACTTCCTCGATGAGTATCGGCGTGCAATAGCTGAAGGCGGCGAAGGTGGCACCGATGATCAGGCCACTGGTGATGTAGGCCCCCCACAGGCTGCGATTCTTCAGGCTGATCCACTGGCTGCCCAGCGACGGCTCGTCTCCAGCCTCGGCGCGAGGCAGGCGGGTGGCAACCAGCACCGTGCACAGCGAGGCCAGCGCCACTACCAACCAGGCACTGGCACGCCAGCCATAGTGATGTTCGACCCAGGCGGTCGCCGGCACGCCGGCCACCGGCGACAGCATTAGCCCGGCCAGCACCACCGAAATGGCCCGGCCGCGGTCCTGCAGGCTGACCAACCCCGCGCACAGGGTCATGCACAGGCCGATGCAGGCCGCGCTGGAAACCCCCATGACGATCCGGGCCAGTGCCAGCACCGTATAGGTGGGCGCCGCCGCGGCCAAGGCGCCAGCCAGCACATACACCGCCAGCAGCCCGACCAGGGCGCGCTGATTGCTGATCCCGCGCGACAGCAGCAGAACCGTGACCGGCGGTCCGCCGAGGGCCATGCCCAGGGCATACAGGGCGATCAGGTTGCCGACCTGGGCCAGGCTCACGGAAAACGCCGAGGCCAGGGCTGGCATCATGCCCGCCACCATGAACTCGGCAGTCACCAGCGAGAAAATCGTCAAACCCAACAGGTAGACGGTCGGCGGAAGCTTGGAACGGGTGGTCATGAGCATCTCGGACAAAAATGAAGCTGGCTACCCTAGGGATTCTTGAACGAATGGTCAAATAACCATTGGCGTTGTACTCATGCCCGGCGACGGTCGGCGCCGACGCTTGCATCGCGCGAGCGGCGCGGCGATGCTCACAGGCTTTTCCAACCGAGAGCGCTGTCATGCCCTGCGTAACGCAAAGCCCTGCCGAACTGGCCATGGATGAAACCTTCTGGAAGGACGTTGCAGCGCGTTACCCGCGCGACGATGGGCCAATCAACCTCGATGGCGGCTATTTCGGGCGCATGAGCGAAGGCGTGGTGAGCGCCTATGAAGACGCGATCCGTCATGTCAACCGGAGCAATTCGGTGCACGTGCGCCAGCACTTCGACAAGCATGAGGCCGACGCCATCCGCCAGCAGCTCGCCGAACTGATGGGCGTGCCTGCAGGCGAACTCACCTTTGCCCGCAGTGCGTCCGAAGCCTTGTATTCACTGATCCGCAACTACAAGTGCCTGCAGCCGGGCGACCAGGTGCTGATCAGCGACCTGGACTACGGCTCGGTGCAGGGCGCCTTCGACTGGTTGCAACAGGCCCGCGGCGTCGAGCTGGTGCGTCTGGTCCACGAGCACCCCGCCAGCTACGAGGGCTTGCTTCAGACCTACCGCCAGGCCTTCGTCACCCACCCGCGGCTCAAGCTCATGGCGCTGACCCACGTCACCCACCGCACCGGCCTGGTCATGCCGGTCAAAGCCATTGCCAGCGAGGCCAAGGCGCACGGGATCGACGTGATTCTCGACGGCGCGCACTCGCTGGGCCAGATGGAAGTCGATCTGGCCGACATGGGCGTGGAAATGGCGGGCTTCAACCTGCAGAAATGGATCGGCGCGCCGCTCAGCCTCGGGGTCATTCACGTACGCCGCGAGCGCCTGGTCGATTTCGCTCCCGACATGGGCAACCCCAGCTACCCGGCCGACGACATACGCTGCCTGACACCCTACGGCACGCCCAATGTGCCGGCGCTGATGAGCCTGCCGACCGTGTTTGCCGAACATGAGGCGCTCGGCGGCTGGCAGGTCAAGGGTGCACGCCTGCGCTACCTGCGCGACCTCTGGTTGCCGGCGGCGCGTGCGCTGCCCGGCATTGAAGTGCTCACGCCGGACGATCCGCGCCTGGCGTGCGGCATCGCCTCGTTCCGCTTTCGCGACGTCGAGGATCAACAAGGCAAAATCGACCAGTTGCTGGCGCAGTTCAATATCTTCACGGTGGCCCGCGCCGGCTCGGCGTGCGGGCCCTGCATACGGGTGACGCCAGGCATCAACACCACGCCAGCCGACATGCATGCCTTGGCGAGCGCCTTGGCGCTGATGAGCGAGTGAGTGAACGCGGTTGCAATAGAAGATCTGCGCGGCGGGTGCCGCGCAGATCCAGATCACCCAAGGGCAGGGCGCCCCCAGGCCGGCCTCAACGGTTGGGGGTGACCCGCCAGATGGTGTTGGCCAGGTCATCGGCGATGATCAGCGCACCACGCGGGTCGACCGTGACGCCCACCGGGCGGCCGCGGGTCTTGCCATCGTCGCCGCGGAAGCCAGTGGCGAAGTCGATAGGCTCGCCGGCGGGTTTGTCACCGGCGAACGGCACGAAGATCACCTTGTAGCCCACGGGATTGTCGCGGTTCCAGCTGCCGTGCTCACCGACGAATGCACCCTGGGCAAATTTCTCGCCCATGGCCGGGATCGAGAAGTCCACACCCAGTGCAGCCACGTGGGAGCCCAGGCTGTAGTCGGGCTTGACCGCAGCGGCGACTTTCGCCGGGTTCTGCGGCTGAGCGCGGGAATCGACGTTCTGGCCCCAGTAGCTGTACGGCCAGCCATAGAACTGGCCTTCACGTACCGAACTCAGGTAGTCGGGCACCAGGTCCGGGCCCAATTCGTCACGCTCGTTGACCACCGCCCACAACTGGCCGGTCCCCGGCTGAATGGTCAGCGCCGTCGGGTTGCGTATACCGGTCGCGTAGGGCTTGTGCGCACCGGTCTGCGCATCGATCTGCCAGACCATGGCGCGGTCGATCTCGACCTCCATGCCGCGTTCGGTCACATTGCTGTTGGAGCCGATGCCCACGTACAGGTAGCGCGCGTCGTCACTGATGGCCAGCGACTTGGTCCAGTGGTGGTTGATCGCCGACGGCAGGTCGGCCAGTTTGGTCGGTGCCGCGCTGGCTTTGGTCTGCCCGTCGGTGTAGTCGAAGCGCACCAGGGCATCCTGGTTGGCCACGTACAGTTTGCTGTTGGCATAGGCCAGGCCGTAGGGCGCGTTGAGGTTTTCCGCGAACACCGTTTTCAGCTCATAGGTGCCGTCGCCATCGGCGTCGCGCAGCAGGGTCAGGCGGTTGCCGCCTTTGACCTGGGTGTTGCCCTGGGCCTTGATGTAGCTGGCGATCACGTCCTTGGGCTTGAGCTTGGCGGCGCTGCCACCGCGACCCTCGGCCACCAGGATGTCACCATTGGGCAAGACCAGGGTCTGCCGCGGGATGGCCAGGCCGGTGGCGATCGCGCTGATGGTATAGCCTTGCGGCACGGTCGGCTTGCTGTCACCCCACGCCACCGGCTCGGCGATCTTCATGCTCGGCAGCAGGCCGCGCTGCGCTTCCGGCAACTTCGGGTCGGGCCCGCGTGCCTGGGTGCTGTCGGCTTCGCTGCCGCAGCCGGCGAGCAGCAGCGCCATGCTCAAGGCCGTCAATGCGCCTGAATATTTCATCGAACACCTCCCGAACGCAGATTGCTCAAGCCGATCCATGCCGCCACCAGCGACAGTACGGTCACCACCACCGACATGACCAACCCGGTGGGCATCACCGCCCAGGCATCCTTGGCGTGCTCGAAGGCGTTCACCAGGCCCAGCACCCACGTGACCAGCAACAGCAGAAAATACAGCACCGCACGGCCGCCCTTGTGCTCGGCACGGATCAGGTTGATCAGCGCAAAGACCAGCGCCAGCCCGCAGAACACCAGGCCACCGGCGATGAGCCAGGCGGCGAAGTTGCTCCATTGGATCTGGTAGCTCTGGTAGTAGGCGATATCACTGAGCAGGGCGCCGAGAAACAGCGGCACGGTGCCGGCCAGAAAGATCGCATGCAGCGGGCCTGGCCTGTGTCGATAGGCGAGTTGGGTAGAAGTGGTCACGATTGTTCCTCATCGTTGGACAACATCGGCACGGGTGTACCGGCTCGTCAGGGGCGCAGGGTGCGCATAGCAAGGGATCGCCGACGCCAACTGTTAGTTCACCAGGCTTCGTGTCGAAATATTTTACGCGGCGCATGCGCAGCCCAGCGCAATGGCCCGAGCCAGACGCCACCGGCCGTCGGCCGCCGCGATCTTCATTCAAGCAATCGCCTCGAGTGGCCGATACAACGCCAGCCCATGCTTTCGCAGGGTTCCCCTTCTCGAGGTCTGTCATGTTCAAAACGTCTCTGCGCGCACAGGTCCTGGCGCTGCTGGCCAGTGGGTTGCTGATCCTGCTGCTGATCGCCCTGGGCAGCTTCAAGTTTCTTGCGGCCAGCCTGGATGACTACACGGCGCTGGTGGCGGGCCCCCTGCGTGCCACTGAACTGGTCGACCGGGCCAACGTTCAGTTCAAGACCCAGGTGCAGGAATGGAAGAACGTGCTGCTGCGCGGGAAGGATGCCAAGGCGGCGGACAAGTATTGGGCGCAGTTCGAGGAGCAGGAGCGCGCGGTGGCGGCGACCTTGCAAGCGCTCGGCGAGCTGCCGGGGGTGCCCGCCGGTATCAGTCAGAATGCGCAACGCCTGCGCGCCGAACACGCGGTGCTGGGTGCAGCCTATCGCAAGGGGCGCGACGCCTTCCTGGCCAGTGGCGCCGATGCTGCCAGCGGTGACCGCGCCGTGGCAGGCGTCGACCGCGCTACCAGCGAGCAGCTCAATGCCCTGGTCAGCGAACTGCGTACACTCGCCGACGAACAATCGCTGCTGATCAACCACCAAGGCCACCAGGCGATCATCTGGGGCATCGCCATCATGCTGGTGTCGGGCCTGTTGATCACGGCCCTGAGCCTGTGGCTGGTCAACCGCAACCTGGTCACCCCGGTACGCGATCTGATCGACTACGTGGCGCGCCTGAGCCAGGGTCATCTGGCCGAGCGCGTGGTCAGCCATCGCCGTGACGAGCTGGGTCGCCTGGCCGTGGCCGCGAACACCCTGCGTGATTTCCTCGCCGACACCTTCACCCGCCTGCAACGCAGCACGGCCAATCTGGACCAGGCCAGCGGCGAGCTCAACACCATCGCTGCGGTCATGCTGCAAGGCACCAGCGAGCAATTCGAACGCACTGATCAGGTGGCCACGGCGATGCAGGAGATGTCTGCGACCGCCCAGGAAGTCGCACGCCACGCCGCTGGCGCCGCCACTGCGGCGGATGACGCCGACCGCGAAGCCCAGGACGGCGAGCAGGCGATGCAAGCCACCATCCATACCATCACCCGCATGCGCGGTGAAATTGCCGTGACCGGCGATGTCATTCGTCAGTTGCGCGACGACAGTGGCCGCATCGGCAAGGTATTGGAAGTCATCCGCGGCATTGCCGACCAGACCAATCTGCTCGCGCTCAACGCCGCCATCGAAGCCGCGCGCGCGGGCGATGCCGGCCGCGGGTTTGCCGTTGTGGCCGACGAAGTGCGTACCCTGGCGCAGCGCACCGCCGCCTCCACCCAGGAAATCCATCAGATCATCGACACCGTGCAGACCGGCGCGGTGAACGCCGTGCAGGCCATCGAAAGCGGGCAGAAGCGCAGCGACGAGGGCGCCGAGCAAGTGGTGGCGGCGGGTCAGACTCTGACCCGCATCACCCAGACCATCGAGTCGATCAGGGACATGAATCGGCAGATTGCCACCGCTGCCGAGGAACAGAACGCGGTGGTCGAAGACATCGCGCAGAATCTGGTTGAAATCACCGCCATCGCCACCACCAACCAGGGCAGCGTCGAGCGCACCCAGGCTGCCAGCAGCCACCTGCATCAATTGTCGGCGGAACTGGCTCAGGTCACCGCGCGCATCAAGGCGGCTTGAGCGAGCGCCCCGCCGCCAGCTGGCGCTACTTGCCCTTGGGCAGCAGCCGCGCCAGCTTGCGCATCTCCACTTCGGCCTTGGCCAGCTCCGTGGCCGACGCCTCTTGCCAGACCCGCTGCAGCGGCTGCAGGTCGGGCTCGACCTTGACCTTGATGCACCACTGGTGATGGTCGTGCCACGAGCCCAGTGCCGACTGCACCGCCTTGAGGGATTTCTCTGCCTTGGGCGACAGCGGCGACAGGTCCCCGAACGCCTGGATCAGGTAACGTGTGCGCTTGACCAGGATCCGCAGTTCGTGGCGGTCGAACTCGGCATCCTTCAAGGCGTGCCGCAGCTTGCGCACGTGCTTGTCGAGGGTCTTGATCACGAGCTTTTCGAACGCTCGCGAGTGGCTGCCCAGTTCGCTGGCGCGGAACGCGGCCGACCAGGTGTCCAGCGCACTGAACAGGGCGTTCAGGCTCGAATGGTCGACGATCACCCGATGCTCGCCTGCAAGCCGCGCGCGACGTTTGTCGGCCGCGCCGTGCAAGCCACGCCGCTCCAGCTCCTGCACCATGACTTCCAGATCGCGGGTGGGCGTGGTGAAGCGGCCCACGTTCTTGGCTGCGCTCAGCAGCGGTTGCAGCGCCGGCAGCGCACGAACCGGTATCAACAGGCTGCGAATGCGCCGTACGGCAATGCGCAGATCGTGCAGCGCCTCTTCGTCGGTCGCTGCCTGCAGACGTACCCGCGCATGAAAGAGCGCCACTTCCAGTGCGATGATCTCTTTCACATAGCTGTCGACAAATGCCATCGAATCCTCCAATAGATAGTCACGCAGCGTCGTCGCGAACGCCTGTTCAGTGATAGACCGGAAGGCCTGGCCAACGTTGCCCAAGTGCACGGATGAATATGTTTGCAAATACATCAACCGCAAACGGGTGACTGATTTTCCTGTCCGCTAAACCTCGAGGGCCCAGTGCGGTCACACCTACACTTTCCACCGCAGGCAAGCGCTGCACGTCCCACCAGGAGCTTTTCGATGACTGTGAAGTCAGACCCCGTCAAACCCTCGACCCTCAACCCACCGGTATTCTGGATATCGGCCATCTTGCTGTTGCTGCTGGTGCTGTTCGCCAGCCTGATGCCGCGGCAGGCGCAGACCTTCTTTGCCGTGGTGCAAGAGTGGATTTTCACCAACGTCAGCTGGTTCTACATCCTGGCCGTGGCGATCATCCTGGGCACCGTGGTGTTCCTGGGCGTGAGTCGCTACGGCGACATCAAGCTGGGCCCGGACCACAGCACCCCGGACTACAGCAGCATGACCTGGTTTGCCATGCTCTTTTCGGCAGGCATGGGCATCGGCCTGATGTTCTTCGGCGTCGCCGAGCCGGTCATGCATTTCCTCAACCCGCCCTACGGGGAGGGTGCCACGGTCGCTGCGGCGGGCGAGGCGATGAAGATCACCTTCTTTCACTGGGGCCTGCATGCCTGGGCCATCTACGCCATCGTCGCCTTGATCCTGGCCTATTTCAGCTTTCGCCACGGCCTGCCGCTGACGCTGCGTTCAGCCCTCTATCCGCTGATCGGCGAGCGCATCTACGGCCCCATCGGGCATGCCGTGGACATCTTCGCCATCATCGGTACGGTGCTGGGTGTGGCCACTTCGCTGGGCTTCGGCGTGGCGCAGATCAACACCGGCCTCAACGCGCTGTTCGGCGTGCCGGTGTCGATCCCGATCCAGATCGCGCTGATCATCGGCACCACGGCGCTGGCCACGCTGTCGGTGGTGTCCGGGCTGGACAAGGGCATCCGCCGGTTGTCCGAGCTCAACCTCGGGCTGGCCGTACTGCTGATGGCCATGGTGATGATTCTCGGCCCCACCGTGCTGATCCTGCAGACTTTCGTGCAGAACACCGGCGGGTACCTGAGCGAAATCGTCAGCCGCACGCTCAACCTCAATGCCTACCAGCCCACCGACTGGATCGGCGGCTGGACCCTGTTCTACTGGGGCTGGTGGCTGGCCTGGTCGCCGTTCGTGGGGCTGTTCATCGCGCGCATCTCGCGCGGCCGCACCATTCGTGAATTCGTCACCGGCGTGCTGCTGGTGCCTACCGCGTTCACCCTGCTGTGGATGACCGTGTTCGGCAACACCGCGATCCACATGATCCTCGAGCAGGGCATGGTGGACCTGGGCATTGCCGTGGACAAGGACACCTCCCTGGCACTGTTCGCGTTTCTCCAGCACTTCCCGTTTTCCGGGGTGATCAGCGCGCTGGCGATCATCATGGTAGTGGTGTTCTTCGTGACGTCCGCCGACTCCGGCGCCATGGTGGTCGACATGCTTGCGTCCGGCGGTTCGGAAAACACCCCCGTGCGCCAGCGCATCTTCTGGGCCTCGAGCATGGGCCTGGTGGCGATCGCGCTGCTGCTGGCCGACGGCCTCAAGGCCTTGCAGACCGCAACCATCGCCAGCGCGCTGCCCTTTACCCTGGCTTTGCTGCTGAGCATGCGCGGCCTGCTCAAGGCGCTCAAGCTCGACGCCACCAAGCGTGACCTGCGTCACCAGGCACTGGCCATCTCGCCAAGCACGCCGCGTACCGGCGGCACCTGGCAGCGCCGCCTGCGCACCCTGGCGATGTTTCCGCGGCGTGCCCACGTGGTTCGTTTCATCGAGGACGTGGCACGTCCGGCGTGCCTTGGCGTTGCCGAGGAATGGCGCCTGCAGGGTTACGACTGCACCGTTGAAGACGGAGAGGAGGGCGGCGTGCGCCTGAGCGTCGGTCCTACCGACACCGCTTTCATCTACGAGATCAGGCCCCATGCCTATGCCACACCCAGCTTCGTCATGAGCGGGCCGCCGGGCGAAGAGCGCAAATACTTCCGCGCCGAAGTGCATCTGCGCGAGGGTGGCCAGGATCACGACGTGATGGGCTGGTCCCGCGACGAGGTGATCGGCGACATTCTCGACCACTACGAGCGGCACATGCACTTCCTGCACCTGGTGGGTTGAGCTTCACGCCGTTTCAATTTGCAATGGCCGGGCGGTAACATGCCGGCCATTGCCATCCCTCATTTCAGGAGCCTCCCATGGCCCATTCCGACATCACGTTCCTGCCAGACCCCGACCCCGAGTCGATTTCCTCGGACGTTGCAGGCTTCGGCGGCCTGCTGGTGACTACCCAGATCCCGACTCGCGCCGACGGCAGCCTGGAGCTGGGCAGCATCACCGAGCAGAGCGAATGCACGCTGCAGGCGCTGAAGGTGGCGCTGGAGGCGGCGGGCAGTTCGCTCGATCGCGTCCTGCACCTGACCATCTACCTTACCGACATCGCCGATCGTCCCGCGTTCAACGAGGTCTACCAGCGCTTTTTCGCCAAACCCTGGCCGGTGCGTGCGGCGGTGGGCATCACCGCGCTCGCTGCCACAGGCATGCGCGTGGAAGTCACCGCCATGGCAGCCAAGGGCTGATCGTGCAGGAGAGCAGCATGATCGAAGTCACCGAGGTTTCCATCGCGCAACTGCGCGCCGCGCTGGAAAACGGCCAGACCACCGCTGTCGAGCTGGCCCAGGCCTATCTGCAGCGCATCGCCGCCTACGACGGCGCCGACACGCCCACCGCGCTGAACGCGCTGGTGGTGCCGAACCCCTCGGCGCTGGCCGAAGCCCGCGCGGCGGATGCACGTCGCGCCAGTGGCCAGACGCTGGGGCCACTCGATGGCATCCCCTACACCGCCAAGGACAGCTACCTGGTCAAGGGCCTGACCGCAGCTTCCGGCAGCCCGGCCTTCGCCGGACTGGTGGCGCAGCGCGACGCGTTCACCGTCGAGCGCCTGCGCGCTGCCGGGGCGATCTGCCTGGGCAAGACCAACATGCCGCCGATGGCCAACGGGGGCATGCAGCGCGGTGTCTATGGACGCGCCGAAAGCCCGTACAACGCCGACTTTCTCACGGCGCCTTTCGCGTCCGGCTCATCGAATGGCGCCGGCACCGCGACCGCCGCCAGTTTCGCGGCCTTCGGCCTGGCCGAGGAAACCTGGTCCAGCGGGCGCGGCCCTGCGTCCAACAATGGTCTGTGCGCCTACACACCCTCGCGCGGGATCATCTCGGTGCGCGGCAACTGGCCACTGACGCCGACCATGGACGTGGTTGTGCCATTTGCTCGCACCATGGCCGATCTGCTGGAAATCCTCGACGTGGTGGTCGCCGACGACCCCGACACCCGGGGCGACCTGTGGCGCCTGCAACCCTGGGTGCCGATACCCCAGGTCGCCAGCGTGCGCCCGGCGTCCTACCTGGAGCTGGCCGCGCCCGCCGAGGCACTGGCGGGCAAGCGTTTCGGCGTCCCGCGCATGTACATCAATGCCGACCCGCTGGCGGGCACTGCGGAGCAATCGGGCATCGGCGGCCCGACCGGGCAGCGCATCCACACCCGTGCTTCGGTGATCGAACTGTGGCAGCAGGCACGGCGCGCCCTCGAGGCGGCTGGCGCCGAAGTCGTGGAAGTGGACTTCCCTCTGGTGTCCAATTGCGAAGGCGACCGACCGGGTGCGCCAACCGTGTTCAACCGCGGCATCGTCGACCCGGCGTTCCTTCACCATGAGCTGTGGGACCTGACCGCCTGGGCGTTCGACGATTTCCTGCGCGCCAATGGCGACCCGGCGCTCAACCGCCTGGTGGACGTCGATGGCCCGCTGATCTTTCCGCACGACCCCGGCACGCTGCCCAACCGCGAAGGCGACCTGGCCGCCGGTATGGACGAGTACGTGAAGATGGCCGAGCGGGGCATCACCCCGTGGGACCGGATCGACACCCTCGCCGACGGCCTGCGTGCACTGGAACACACCCGCAAGATCGACCTGGAAGACTGGCTGCAGGCACTGCAGCTGGATGCCGTGGTGTTTCCTACCGTCGCCGACGTGGCACCGGCCAATGCCGACGTCGACCCGGCCGCGGCGGACATCGCCTGGAGCAATGGTGTGTGGGTGGCCAACGGCAATCTGGCGATCCGCCATTTGGGCGTGCCGACCGTGACCGTGCCGATGGGCCTGATGGCCGACATTGGCATGCCGGTGGGTCTCACGTTCGCCGGCCGCGCCTACGACGACACGCAACTGCTGCGGTTCGCCGCGGCCTTCGAAGCCACGGGCAACCGCCGGGCGATTCCACCGCGCACGCCACCCTTGCAGCGCTGAGCGTACGGCTGACACCTGGGCGTCATGGCGCTCCGGTGTCAGCCGCCGCGCTGGCCATCGGTGCGGTCCATGAGCTCGTTCCAGATATACATGACGGCGTAGGCACGCCATGGCCGCCAGTCTTCGCTGCGCAGCCGTTGGTGACCGGGCTTGAGCAGCTCGGGGTGCGCGCGCGTGATCTCCTGCATGATCACCAGATCGCTGCCCGGCCAGGCATCGGCATCGCGCCAGGCACGCATCGCAACGTATTCGACCGTCCACGGGCCAATGCCCGGCAGTGCCAGCAGGCCTTGGCGCAGGGGCGTCAGGTCGGTACGTGTGTGTTCATCGACGAACGCTTCGATCTGTACCTGATTGCAAGCCACTGCAGCGGCGAAGTTCTGCAGCGCGGCCACGCGCTTGCCGGGCATGCCGATGCGGTCGAGGTTGACCTCGGCCAAGGCAGCGGGAGTGGGAAACTGCCACGCGACCTGTGGGTGCTGTGGCAGCGCCACCGGCCGCCCGGCCCGCTCGGCCAGACGCCCGGCAATGGTGGTGGCCGCCTTGACGCTGACCTGCTGGCCGACGATGGTGCGCACGATCAGCTCGAAGGTCGACCAGGTGCCAGGCACGCGCAGTCCCGGCGTCTGCAGCAGCAGGCGACCAAGCCAGGGGTCGCTGTCCAGCGCCGCGTGCAACCGCTGCGGGTCAAGATCCAGATCGAACATGCGCCGCAGGCGTGGCACCAGCGCGGGCAGGTGAACGCTGGCCGGTCCATCGATGCGCGCGATCAGGCAGTCACGGGCCGGGTCCTGGCGGACACTGAGCAGGCCTTCGTCACCTCGCCATTCGACGGTGCGCAAGTACACGCCGTCGATGACGGTTTCGACCAAGGCACTGGAACGCCCGCCGAAGAACCTGAGCAGGCGCTGCCAGTCGAAGGGCGGCTGGTAGAACAACTCGATGTCGGTACTGAGTGAGGGCATGGTAAAACTCCTTGCCGGTTCAGACCGTGTATCCCTCCAGTTTGCTGCATCCACAGCCGACGCGGCTCGCGCCGCTGCTACAGACATGTGGTTACCTGGCTGCTGCGGGGCGCTTGATCATCAGCAGGGCTACGATCAGCGCCAGCACCGCCACGCCGGTGGCCAGCAGGCCGAGGGATTCCAGGCCAAATTGACGAATGCCCAGGCCACCGAAAATAGCGCCCAGACCAATGCCGGCATTGGCCGCCGAGATGTTCAGCGACGCCGCCAGGGCCTGAGCCTTCGCGCCAGCCTGCATCACGCGCACCTGGCAGATCGGAAACAGCGCCGTATAGGCGATGCCCCAGGCAATCAGTGCCGCGATCAACCAGGCGCGCTGCTCGGCCAGCGCCACCGCAGCGGTCATGCCTGCGCCCAGCACCAGCAGAAACACCACCATCGCCCCCAGCGGGCGTCGGTCGACCATGCTGCCACCCAAGTGGTTACCCAGCATGCCGACTGCGCCGAAGCCCATCAGCCACCAACCGACCTGACCTGCCGGCACACCACCCAACCGCTCGAGGATGTCGGCCAGGTAGGTGTAGGCGGTGAACATGGCGGTAAAGGTCAGCACCGACAGCAGCACGTGGGCCAGGAAGCGCGGCTGACGCAGGATCGCTGTCTGCTTCTCGCCGACCGCGGCGGCGGGCGAGCCAGGCAGTTTCGGCATCACCAGATGCATCAGCACGCCAATCAGCAGCGACACCCCAGCCAGCACCCAGAAGCTCCCGCGCCAGCCGATCAGGTCGGCGGCCACGGTGCCCAGCGGAACGCCGAACACCAATGCTGCGGAAATGCCCAGGTACACCTTGGCCACGGCCTTGCCGGATTGTCCGGGCGCAGCCAGTTGGCCGGCGGTTTCACTGGCCGTGCCCCAGAACACCGGTAGCGCCAGGGCAGGGATGAAGCGAGCGATGGCCAGCACCCAGATATTGGTGGACACCGCCGCCAGCACATTGGACGCCGCAGACACCAGCAGAATCAGGGTGAACAGCTTCTTGCGCTCGACGTGCGCCAGACGCGCCGTCAGATACGGTCCGAACAGCATCACGGTGAATGCGAACAGGGTCACCACCTGACCGGCCAGGGCAATGGAAATGTCCAGGTCCCGCGCCAGGCTCGGCAACAAGCCGACGATCAGGAACTCGGTGGTCACGATGATGAAGGCCGCTACGGCCATGATCAGGATCTGCACGCCGGAAGCGCTGCTGCTCGAGGCAGACGGCGCGGCGTCGGCCATGTGGGAAGAAGACATCGAACTTAACTCCGGAAAGATTTTGTAATAGCCTATTGGGGAAGTCCTGGAAAATCCCGGCCATTAATTACCTTGTGAATTGAACTGAATTCACCAATCGGAGATGCGATGTTTTCCTCGGAGCGCCTCAAGGGTATCGACGTCTTCGTCAGCGTCGCCGACCTGGGCAGTTTCACCGCCGCCGCCGAACGCCTGAACCTCAGCAACTCGGCGGTCAGCAAAGGCGTTGCGCGCCTGGAAGCGCGGCTCGGCGTACGGCTGTTCCAGCGCACCACGCGGCGCCTGGCGCTGACCGAGGCAGGGCAGACGTTCTACCGCACCTGCACCAGCGTGCTCGCCGACCTCGAAGAGGTGGAACTGGCCATGAGCGCCGAGCAGCGCGAACCCCATGGCCGTCTGCGCATCGACCTGCCTGCGTCCTACGGCCGATTGCACGTGCTGCCCCTGATTCTCGAGTTCGCTGCGCGGCATCCGCGGCTGCAGCCTCACGTGTCGTTCTCGGACCGCTTCGTCGACCCTGTCCAGGAAGGCATCGACATCGTCGTGCGCATCGGGGGTTCCGATGCCTGGCCGAGCAACGTTGGGCGACGCTTCCTGGGGCGTCAGCGGCTGGTGTTCTGCGCAGCACCCGCCTACCTGCACGAGCACGGTACGCCACAGGGCGAGCGTGAGCTGGAACAGCATCGCTGCGTTGGCTATGGGCAGACCGATGGCACGGTCTATCCGTGGTACTTCAAGGGCCGCCAGGCCGGCGACATGGAGCGACGGACCATTCATCCGCACGTGGCCGTTGGCGATGGCGAAGGGCAGGTGATGGCCGTGCTTGCCGGGCAGGGCATCGCCCAGCTGCCGACCTGGCTGATCCAGCGGCACCTGGACAGCGGCGCCCTGGTCGAAGTGCTCGCGCCATTGGCCACCGACGGCCTGGCAATGAACCTGGTGTGGCTGAAAAGCCGTGAAGCCCTGCCCAAGGTGCATGCCCTGCTGGAATTCCTCACCGCGCGACTGACCCCGGCCGGCTCGGTTGCCTAGCGGTCTAGGGCCGGGGGCCGGGATTTCGCTTTACGCACTCGGTACACCGTTTAAAATGCCAGCATCCATTGGAGGCCTCCGCATGTCGTCATTCGCCCACATGATCGAAAACATCACCCCTGATATCTACGAAAGCCTCAAGCTGGCTGTCGAAATCGGCAAATGGTCCGACGGCCGCAAGCTGACCGCCGAGCAGAAAGAACTGACCCTGCAGGCCATCATCGCCTGGGAAATGAAGAACCTGCCCGAAGATCAGCGTACCGGCTACATGGGCCCGCAAGAGTGCGCCTCTAAGTCCGCGCCGATCGAAAACATCCTGTTCAAGTCGGATTCGATCCATTGACCTGCGATCTCTTTGCGCAAGACACCCTGCAAGAGCTCGGTCGCGGTGCGGCCAGCAAGATGTCCGCACAGCTCGAGGCGCCAGTGGTGCAATACCAGCTGCGTCTGGGCGATACGCAGATTGCCGTCAATCCCTTGATCGGCAGCAAGCTGCGCCTGGAGTTTCTCGGCGCCATCCACTGCGTGAACTGCGGGCGCAAGACCAAGACCAGTTTCAGCCAAGGCTACTGCTACCCCTGCATGACCAAGCTGGCCCAGTGCGACGTGTGCATCATGGCTCCGGAAAAATGCCACTACGACGCCGGTACCTGCCGCGATCCGGCCTGGGGCGAGCAGTTCTGCATGACCGATCATGTGGTCTATCTGGCCAACTCTTCAGGGGTCAAGGTCGGCATCACCCGCGCCAGCCAGTTGCCTACCCGCTGGCTCGACCAGGGCGCCAGCCAGGCACTGCCGATCATGCGCGTGGCGACCCGCCAGCAATCCGGGCTGGTCGAAGACCTGTTCCGCTCGCAGGTCGCGGACCGCACCAACTGGCGCGCGCTGCTCAAGGGTGACGCCCCGGCGGTGGACCTGGTGGCCATCCGCGAGCAACTGTTCGACAGCTGCGCGGCCGGTATCCACATGCTGCAGGATCGTTTCGGCCTGCAGGCGATCCAGGCCCTGAACGATGTCGAGCCCATCGAGATCCGCTACCCGGTGCACACCTACCCGAGCAAGATCGCCAGCTTCAACCTGGACAAGAACCCCATCGCCGAAGGCACGTTGCTGGGCATCAAGGGTCAATACCTGATCTTCGACTCCGGCGTCATCAATATTCGCAAGTACACGGCTTACCAATTGGCCGTGCATCAGTAGAAGGGTTTTCGCATGCGTACCGAACAACCGAAAATGATCTACCTGAAAGACTATCAGGCGCCCGATTATCTGATCGACGAGACGCACCTGACCTTTGAGTTGTTCGACGATCACAGCCTGGTCCACGCGCAGTTGGTCATGCGCCGCAACCCGGCGCGTGGTGCCGGGCTGCCACCGCTGGTGCTCGACGGCGAGTTGATGGAGCTGCTCGGCGTCAAGCTCGACGACAGCGACCTGGGTGCCGCCGACTACCAGCTGACCGCCGACAGCCTGACCCTGCAGCCGCGCAGCGAGGCGTTCACCGTCGACACCAGCGTGCGCATCCACCCCGAAACCAACACCGCACTGGAAGGCCTGTACAAGTCCACGGGCATGTTCTGTACCCAGTGCGAGGCCGAAGGCTTCCGCAAGATCACCTACTACCTCGACCGTCCCGACGTGATGAGCCGCTTCACCACCACGTTGATCGCCGACCAGCAGCAGTACCCGATCCTGCTGTCCAACGGCAATCCGGTCGGCAACGGTCCCCAGGAAGATGGCCGGCACTGGGCAACCTGGGAAGACCCGTTCGTGAAACCGGCGTACCTGTTCGCGCTGGTGGCCGGTGACCTGTGGTGCGTGGAAGACAGCTTCACCACCGTCAGTGGTCGCGATGTGGCGCTGCGCATCTATGTCGAGCCGGAGAACATCGACAAGTGCGCTCACGCCATGACCAGCCTGAAGAAGTCCATGCGTTGGGACGAAGAAGCCTACGGCCGTGAGTACGACCTGGACATCTTCATGATCGTCGCGGTCAACGACTTCAACATGGGCGCCATGGAAAACAAGGGCCTGAACATCTTCAACTCCAGCGCCGTGCTGGCCCGCGCCGAAACCGCCACCGATGCCGCCCACCAGCGGGTCGAGGCCATCGTCGCCCACGAATATTTCCACAACTGGTCGGGCAACCGAGTGACCTGCCGCGACTGGTTCCAGTTGTCGCTCAAGGAAGGCTTCACCGTCTACCGCGATGCAGGCTTCAGCGCCGACATGCATTCGCCGACCGTCAAGCGCATCCAGGACGTCGCCTACCTGCGCACCCACCAGTTCGCCGAAGATGCCGGCCCGATGGCCCACGCGGTGCGCCCCGACAGCTTCATCGAGATATCCAACTTCTACACCTTGACCGTGTACGAGAAGGGCTCGGAAGTGGTCGGCATGCTGCACACCCTGTTGGGCGCCGAAGGCTTCCGCAAGGGCAGCGACCTGTACTTCGAGCGTCACGATGGCCAGGCCGTGACCTGCGACGACTTCATCAGTGCGATGGAAGACGCCAACGGTGTCGAGCTCGAGCAGTTCAAGCGCTGGTACAGCCAGGCGGGCACGCCACGCCTTCAGGTAAGCGAACGCTACGATGCGCAGGCTCGCACCTACAGCTTGACCCTGCGCCAGAGCTGCCCCGAGACCCCGGACAAGGTCGAGAAGCTGCCATTCGTGATTCCCGTGGCGCTGGGCCTGCTCGACGCCAAGGGCCAGGAGCTGCCATTGCGTTTGAGCGACGAGGCCGCGGCGGTCGGTACCAGCCGTGTGCTAGCGATGACCGAGGCCGAGCAGACGTTCACTTTCGTCGACATCGCCGAGCAACCATTGCCGTCGCTGCTGCGCGGCTTCAGTGCGCCCGTCAAGCTGATCTTCCCGTATACCCGTGACCAGTTGATGTTCCTCATGCAGCACGACAGCGACGGTTTCAACCGCTGGGATGCCGGCCAGCAGCTGTCGGTCCAGGTGCTGCAGGAAATGATCTGCCAGTACCAGCGCGGCGAGTCGTTGTCGATGGATCCACGCCTGCTCACGGCCCTGGCCAGCGTGCTGGAGAATCCGCAACTGGATCCGGCAATGGTTGCCGAGATGTTGTCGTTGCCCAGCGAGGCCTATCTGGCCGAGATCAGCGAAGTGGCCGATGTCGACGCGATCCATGCCGCTCGCGAGTTCGCCCGCAAGCAGCTGGCCGATGGTCTGTTCGATGGGCTGTGGACGCGCTACCAGGCCAATCGCGAGGTCTCCAGGGCCACTGCGTACGTGGCCGAGAAAGAGCATTTCGCCCGCCGCGCGCTGCAGAACATCGCGTTGTCCTACCTGATGCTCAGCGGACGTCCCGAAGTGCTCGCCGCTACCCTCGAACAATATGATGCCTGCGACAACATGACCGAGCGCCTGACGGCCTTGGCAGTGTTGGTCAATTCGCCATTTGACGCGGAAAAGACCCGTGCATTGGAAGCGTTCGCCGAACACTTCAAGGACAACCCGTTGGTCATGGACCAGTGGTTCAGCGTGCAGGCGGCCAGTGGCTTGCCGGGCGGGCTGCCGCGCGTGAAGGCGCTGATGCAGCATCCAGCGTTCACCCTGAAGAACCCGAACAAGGTGCGTGCGCTGATCGGTGCCTTCGCGGGTCAGAACCTGATCAACTTCCATGCGGCCGATGGCTCGGGCTACCGTTTCCTGGCCGACCTGGTGATCGAGCTCAATGCCCTGAACCCGCAGATCGCCTCGCGGCAACTGTCGCCGCTGACCCGTTGGAGAAAGTACGACAGCGCGCGGCAGGCACTGATGAAAGCCGAGCTTGAACGGATTCTCGCCTCCGGCCCACTGTCCAGCGACGTCTACGAAGTGGTCAGCAAAAGCCTGGCTTGATGGATTGATTGGTGGGGATTCTTCGCGGGCAGAGCCCGCTCCCACAATGAATGCGGGTACATCGTCTCATTGTGGGAGCGGGCTCTGCCCGCGAAAAGGGCGCCGCAAATTGGCTGACGCGCCGCAGCGCTCGGTTCGCGGCCACAGACCGCTCCTACAGGAGCGTTACAGGGTCAGGTGCTGACCTTCAATCCCACCAACCCCAGGATGATCAGACCCACACTGACCATCCGCATCAGCGCCATCGACTCGCCAAACAGCACGATACCGGCAATCACCGTACCCACCGCACCGACCCCGGTCCAGATGGCATAGGCGGTGCCCAAGGGCAGCTCACGCATGGCCAGGCCGAGCAGGCCGAGGCTCGCCGCCATGGCGGCAACGGTCAACACGGTAGGAAGGGGGCGGGTAAAGCCGTCGGTGTACTTCAGGCCGATGGCCCAGCACACTTCGAACAGACCGGCGAAAAACAACAGTAACCAGGACATGGAAAAACCCTCATCGAAGATGGGGTCGTCCCCGTTTGCAGGAAAAGTGGCGCCGGGTCGTCCCGGCGCCGAACACCATGTTGCCCATCCTTGCCCGATGGATCAAGTGCGGCGGATCAAGGTTCGGTCTTCAACGCGCCCGGCTCGGTGCCTTCCATGCGCCGGAAATAGGTCGAGAGCAGTGCTCCGGAAATATTGTGCCAGACGCTGAACAAGGCGCTGGGCACCGCCGCCAGTGGTGAGAAGTGAGCACTGGCCAAGGCCGCGCCCAGTCCCGAGTTCTGCATCCCGACTTCCAGGGCCAATGACTTGCGCTGCGCCAGCGGCAGCTTGAACAGCTTGCCGGTGAAGTAGCCGAGCAGGAAACCGAAACTGTTGTGCAGAATCACCACCGCCATGATCAACAGGCCCGACTCGGCAATGCGTGCCTGGCTGGCCGCGACCACGGCGCAGACGATCAACACGATACTCACCACCGACACCAGCGGCAGCACATCGACCGCCAGCTGGACCCGCGCACCGAGCAGCTTCTGGGCAACGACGCCCAGAACGATCGGCAGCATGACCAGTTGCAGGATCGACCAGAACATTTCCATGAACGATACCGGCAGCCAGGCCGAAGCCAACAGCCAGATCAGGGCAGGGGTGAGCAGCGGGGCGAGCAGGGTAGTCACCGCCGCGATGGCCACCGACAGCGCCAGGTCGCCCTTGGCCAGCCAGGTCATCACGTTGGACGAGGTGCCGCTCGGGCAGCAACCGACCAGAATCACACCGACGGCGATCTCCGGCGGCAGATGGAACACCTGGCACAACAGCCAGGCGACACCTGGCATGATCACGAAGTGCGCAACCACGCCCAGCGCCACGCGCCACGGATGACGCCCGACCTCGGCAAAATCGTCGAGCTTGAGGGTCAGGCCCATGCCGAACATCACCAGGCCCAGCAGCGGCACGATCAGCGGCTTGAGGCCGATGAACCATTCAGGCGCCAGAAACGCCAGTATGGCGAACAGCAGGACCCAGTAGGCAAAGGTATTGCCAACGAAGCGACTCAAAGCGGCCAAGGCGCGCATGGGGTAGTTCCTTCTTATATAGAATCATCATGTTGGTACCCACGAACCCCTGTGGGAGCGGTCCGTGGCCGCGAAAGCCGCACCACGGTCTGCCTGACACATCGCAGCGCCCCTTCGCGGGCAACGCCCACTCCCACAGAAATCGCACACCCCCTGTAGGAGCGGTCCGCGGCCGCGAAAGCCACACCCCGGTCTGCCTGACTCACAGCAGAGCCCACTCCCACAGAAACCACACAACCCCTGTGGGAGCGGGCTCTGCCCGCGATGGGCGCGCTGCCGGTCAAATCCCCTGGGGCAGCTCTTCGCCGCCCAGCGCCTCGAACAGCACTGGCAGGAATTCACCGAAGGTCAGCATCATCAAGGTAAAGCTGGCATCCAGCTGCCCCAGCGCTTCCTCGCCACCGTCCTGCTCGGCTTGATCCTGCAGCAATTCCTCGAACTTCAAACGCTTGACCACCATCTTGTCATCCAGCACGAATGACAGCTTGTCCTGCCACGCCAGTGACAACTGGGTAACCTGCTTGCCAGTGCTCAGGTGCAATTGGATCTCGTCGCTGGTCAGATCCTGGCGCTTGCAACGCACGATACCGCCATCTTCATGGGTGTCGCGCAGTTCGCACTCGTCCAGAACATGGAAGTCATCGGCCGCTTTCTGCGTCTTCACCCACTCGGTCATGGTCGCGGTCGGCGCCACCTTCACGGTCAGCGGGCGCACCGGCAACGAGCCGATCACTTCACGCAGGGTCGACAGCAGATCTTCGGCGCGTTTCGGGCTGGCCGAATTGACCAGGATCAAGCCTTGCTTGGGGGCAATGGCGGCGAAGGTCGACGAGCGACGAATGAACGCGCGCGGCAGGAAGGCCTGGATGATCTCGTCCTTGATCTGGTCGCGTTCCTTCTTGTAGACCTTGCGCATCTGCTCGGCCTCGATCTCCTCGACCTTCTCCTTGACCGCGTCACGCACGACACTGCCCGGCAGGATGCGCTCTTCCTTGCGTGCGGCGATCAGCATGAAATCCTGGCTGACATGCACGAACGGGGCGTCTTCGCCTTTACCGAACGGCGCCACGAAACCGTAGGTGGTCAGTTCCTGGCTGGCACATGGGCGTGCCGGTTTACTCGCCAGTGCGGTTTCCAAAGCCTCGGCGTCGAAGGGGATATCCTGGGTAAGACGGTAGACAAGCAGGTTTTTGAACCACATGGGGTGAAGCACTCCTCAACATTAGGCAGGCATTATTCTCCGTGTGCGAAGCCGACGCCATCCCTGTGCTAAGTGTTTGGAAGGCCTCGAAAATTTTTTTGAAAAAGTGCTTGCCAGAGTTTGGGTCGCTCCGTAGAATGCGCGCCACACCGAGAGACAAAGGGTGATTAGCTCAGCCGGGAGAGCATCTGCCTTACAAGCAGAGGGTCGGCGGTTCGATCCCGTCATCACCCACCAATCTCTCTCAGTGTTACGCGCAGCGGTAGTTCAGTCGGTTAGAATACCGGCCTGTCACGCCGGGGGTCGCGGGTTCGAGTCCCGTCCGCTGCGCCATTAATTCCGCCTCAGAGCCCTTGAACTCTCTGAAGCAAAAAAAAGCGACCTTCGGGTCGCTTTTTTTTTGTCCAGAATTCCTGCCCGCAGGCAGCCCGTGGGATCAATGTGTGGGAGCGGGCCGCGAAATTTGTGGGAGCGGGCTCTGCCCGCGAAGCAGGCGCTGCCGTGTGTCAGGGGTAGCACAGCTCCCACAGGGTTTACCACGCTGGCTGCTTCATTCGCCGCGGATGTACTGCTGCAGCTGCTCGATCAGGCTGGCTTGTTCGGCGATGGCTTCCTTGACCAGGTCACCGATGGATAGCAGCCCCAGCAGTTGGCCGTTGTCGACCACCGGCAGGTGGCGCAGACGACCCTCGGTCATCAATGCCATGCAATGATCGATGTTCTGTTGGGGAGTCACGGTGATCACATGGGCGCTCATGATCTCGCTGACCGGCGTGCCAATCGACGAGCGCCCCAGCAGCACCATCTTGCGTGCATAGTCGCGCTCGCTGACGATACCCACCACGCGCCCCTCGACCACCACCGGCAGGGCGCCGACATTCATCTGCGCCATGAGCTTGAGGGCATCGAACACCATCTGTTGCGGCTCGATGGTGTGCACCTGCTGGTTGTGCTGGACTTTACTCTTCAACAGTTCCGCGACGGTTTTCATGGGCTATGGCTCCAGGGAAAGGCGAGTGCAGCTAAAGCGCCCTCGTGTGCCGTGGCGCCATGTCAATTAGTCCACGTTCCGTACCGTCCGCTGCATCCCCAAAGCGAACACCACATGCCCAACTGCGTTATGCGGCTGCCGCGTTCAGCCCGCCGGGGCGGCCTGGCACTGTCGGCAGATATGCTTGCCATTGCGATTGGCCCAGCCCAGTTCGGCAATGCGCGCCTCCGCTGCAGGTTTCTGCGCCTTGGTGCCGAGCTTGGCGTCCACCGCAAATTCGAAGTCGAGGACCTTGCCGCAGCTGTCGCAATTGACTTTCCACTGATGGATCGCCAGTTCGCCGAACACCGGGCCGGTGGCCACGGCCACCCACTGGCCAGGCGGGTTGATCAGATGACGGACCTTCTCCACCACCAGGCGCATCGAAAGATCCTTGCTGCCCTTGAGGGTGACCAGCAGGGTGTCGGTGTTGTGGATCGAGCCGCCGTTGCCGGTGACCTGGTAACGGCCGGGCATGAGCGCGCGGCACTCGATCAAGGTGTGCTGCGGGTTGAGCAGACTGAAGCGGAAATCGTGTTCGACCATGGGTCCTCCAAATAGACGCGACATGCTAGCACGCCGGCCACGGCGGGGCCTCAGGCCATCGCGCGGGCCTGTTCCTCGAGGCGAGTGATGGCGTCGTCCAGTTCATCCAGCGCCGCCAAGGCTGCCGGATCGTTCTGCTTGAGCAGGGTTTCGCTGCGCAGGCAGGCCGCACGCAGTTGCGGCACGCCGCAGTAGCGTGTGGCGCCGTGCAGGCGATGCACCCGCTCGATCATGGCATTCTGATCGGCATTGATTCGCGCCAGTTGAATCGCTTCGCGGTCGGCCTGCAGTGACGCCAGCAGCATCGCCAGCATGTCGGCGGCCAGATCGGCCTTGCCTGCCGCCAGGCGCAGGCCTTCGGCGGCATCGAGCACCTGCAGGGTATTGCTTTCCAGCGGCAGGTCCGCGGTCTTGTCCAGGGACTGCGCGCTGAGCGCCAGCCCGGTCCATTTCAGCACCACCTGGGCCAGCTGACGTTCGCTGATGGGCTTGGTCAGGTAGTCGTCCATGCCGCTCTGCAGCAAGGCCCTCTTTTCATTGGCCATCGCATGGGCAGTCAGCGCCACGATGGGCAGGGCGGCACCGGTCTGGGCACTTTCCCACAGCCGGATGCGCTCGGTGGTTTCGCGGCCGTCCATCTCCGGCATCTGCACGTCCATCAGCACCAGGTCGAGCCCGCCTTCCTGTACGGCCTTGATCGCTGCCGCACCGTTGTCCACCGCTCGCACCTCGGCGCCGAGGTCTTCGAGCAGGGTCTGCACCAGCAGCAGGTTGGCCGGATTGTCGTCCACGCACAGCACGCGCGGTGCGCGCTCGCCGCTGCCCTCGGGGCTTTCGTAGCGCAATTGCTTGGGGTTGATCAGGTCCGCCAGCGCACGGCGCAGTCGGCGCGTGCAGCTTGGCTTGGCCTGCAGCTGACGATCCGCATTGGGCACTGCGGCATGGAACAGCGCTTGTTCGGTGGTCGGGCACAGCACCAGCACCTGGCAGCCGCTCTGCTCGATCTCGCGAATCTGCACGCCCAGGCGTTCCGGCGATATCTCATGGGCGGTGATGCCCAGCACGGCCAGGTCGAGCGGCTGGCCTGCCTGCCGCGCAGCGTGGGTGGCCAGTACCAGCTTGTCCAGCGACTTGAAGTCGGTGACGTCCAGGCCACAGTCTTCGAGCTGATGCTGCAGGGCCTGCCGCGCCAGTCCATGGCCATCGACGATCGCGATGCGACGGCCGAGCAGGGGCGCCGACGGCAGGTCCTCGGCATCGTCGCGCGCCTTGGGCAGATTGAGGCTGATCCAGAATTCCGAGCCCTCGCCGGGCGTGCTGTCGACCCCGATCTCGCCGCCCATCTGCTCGACCAGACGCTTGGAAATCACCAGCCCCAGGCCCGTGCCGCCGGGCTGCCGCGACAGCGAGTTGTCGGCCTGGCTGAAGGCCTGGAACAGCGCCCGCACATCCTGGCCGGACAGGCCGATACCGGTGTCCTGGACACTGATGCGCAGTTGCACGCTGTCTTCGTTCTCGTCCTCCATCATGGCGCGGGCGACGATGGTGCCCTCGCGGGTGAACTTGATGGCGTTGCTGACCAGGTTGGTCAGGATCTGCTTGAGCCGCAGCGGGTCGCCGATCAGCGACAGCGGGGTATCGCGGTAGACCAGGCTGACCAGTTCGAGCTGCTTGGCATGGGCGGCGGGTGCGAGGATGGTCAGCGTGTCCTGCAGCAGGTCGCGCAGATTGAAGGGAATATTGTCCAGTACCAGCTTGCCCGCCTCGATCTTCGAGAAGTCGAGGATTTCATTGATGATGCCCAACAGGCTGTCTGCGGATTTCTCGATGGTGCCCAGGTAATCCAGCTGGCGCGGGGTGAGCTCGCTTTTCTGCAGTAGATGAGTGAACCCCAGTATGCCGTTGAGTGGGGTCCTGATTTCGTGACTCATGTTGGCGAGGAATTCGGATTTGATCCGGCTCGCTTCCAGCGCTTCCTTGCGCGCCAGGTCCAGTTCGATGTTCTGGATCTCGATGGTTTCCAGGTTCTGCCGGACGTCTTCGGTGGCCTGGTCGATGCTGTGCTGCAGTTCTTCCTGGGCGTCCTGCAGAGTTTCGGCCATGCGATTGATGCCGGCGGCCAGGGCGTCCATTTCATGGCTGCCCATGGCCGGTACGCGACTTTCCAGATTGCCGTCCTTGATCTGCGTGACGGTGTCCTTGATCTGCCGAATCGGCGCACTGATGCTGCGACTCATGTGCGCGGCAAGCAGCGCGGTGATGCTCAGCCCGGTGAGGATCAGCAGCAGGCTGGCGAACAGGCTGCGGTAGCCGCGCAGCAAGGTGCCGTCATGGGACAGTTCCAGCTCGACCCAGCCCAGCAGGTGATCGACTTCGCCGGGCACCTCGTCACTGGCCAGGTCGCGATGGCGGCCGAACACGGGCATCAGATAGCGCGTGGCGTCGAAGCCGCTGCGCTGCAGCGAGTGCGTGCTGTTGCCGATCGGCACCGCGTTGAGCATCATCGGCCCGGCATGGGCGAGCAGGGTCCTGTCCGCCCCCAGGAAGGTCACCGAGCGCACGTCGGTCAGCTCCAGGGATTGCGCGGCGATGCGCTCCAGGCGCTCGCGGTCCTTGGCCGCCAGTGCCGGTGCGGCCAGCGGCGCAAGCTGTTCGGAAATCATGTCGCCGCGCTGCAGCAACTGCCGCTGCAGGTCGGACTGCTGCATCCAGGTGAAATAACCCCCCAGGATCAGCGCCATGCAGGTGGCCGGAATGAGCGCGAGCAACAGCACGCGGGTTTTGATACCGAGTTTCTTCAACACGCCGCAGGCGCCTTTCTGACTGAGCAATGCTGGGAAAATACAGCGGGGCGTGCCGATGCGCCAGTCGCGCGCGCCGCGGCGTTGGGCCAATGGCATGTGCAAGGTCGCCAGGGGCTGAACCAGAGCGACCAAAGGTCATGGAAGGGCATTGGACGTGCGCGAGTGAAAGCGCCCCACCAGCTGCTTATGCTTTCGCGCTATAAGGTGCGCACTTTGCGTGATATGGGTAGGCGCCGTTTGCCGGTATGATAGGCCACCCCCGCAGTCTGGATTGCGAATACGCCATGACCCCGCAGTACCTAACCATCGCCGACTGCGTCGGCAACACGCCGCTGGTGCGCCTGCAGCGCCTGGCCGGCGAGACCAGCAACACCTTGCTGCTCAAGCTGGAAGGCAACAACCCGGCCGGTTCCGTGAAGGACCGCCCGGCGCTGTCGATGATCAGCCGCGCCGAAAGCCGTGGGCAGATCCAGCCCGGCGACACCCTGATCGAAGCGACCTCCGGCAATACCGGCATCGCCCTGGCCATGGCGGCTGCGATCAAGGGCTACAAGATGATCCTGATCATGCCCGACAACTCGACGGCCGAACGCAAGGCGGCCATGACCGCGTATGGTGCCGAGCTGATCCTGGTCACCCGCGAGCAGGGCATGGAAGGCGCGCGCGACCTCGCCGAACGCATGCAGAGAGAAGGGCACGGCAAGGTCCTCGACCAGTTCGCCAACGGCGACAATCCCGAGGCGCACTATCGCAGCACCGGCCCCGAGATCTGGCAGCAGACGGCCGGTACCATTACCCATTTCGTCAGTTCCATGGGCACCACCGGCACCATCATGGGCACCTCTCGTTTTCTCAAGGAGCAGAACCCCGCAGTGCAGATCGTTGGCCTGCAACCCATGGAGGGGGCTGCCATTCCCGGCATCCGCCGTTGGCCGGAAGAATACCTGCCGCGCATCTATGAGGCCGATCGGGTCGATCGGATCATCGACATGGCCCAGCACGAAGCCGAAGACACCACCCGCAGGCTGGCGCGCGAAGAAGGCATCTTCTGCGGCGTGTCGTCCGGCGGCGCGGTGGCAGGCATGCTGCGCCTGTCGCGCGAAGTGAGCAACGCGGTCATCGTCGCGATCATCTGCGACCGCGGCGACCGCTACCTGTCCAGCGGCATCTTCGACGCGCCCAACTGATGGCCAGAACCAAACCGGGCCTGCGTTTCCAGCCGACAGGCGGCACCCGTGCGCCACAGGTACCGACCGGCAAGAAACAGCGCCTGCCGATCGAGCGCCTTGCCAACGACGGCCGCGGCATTGCCTTCTTCGAAGGGCGGACGTGGTTCGTCAGTGGCGCCCTGGCCGGCGAGCAGGTCGAGGCGCGGGTGCTCAATGCCCACGGCAAGATCGTCGAAGCGCGCTGCGAGCGCGTGCTCGTGGCCAGCGAACTGCGCCGCCCGGCGCCGTGTCCGCATTTCGGCACCTGCGGTGGCTGCAGCCTCCAGCACCTGCCGCACGACCGGCAGTTGGCGCTCAAGCAAGGTCTGCTGGCCGAGCAGTTGTCGCGCGTGGCCGGAGTCGCGCCCGAGCAATGGGCAGCACCGTTGAGCGGGCCCGAGCTGGGCTATCGCCGACGCGCCCGGCTGGCAGTGCGCTGGGATCCCAAGGCGCGTCATCTGGCCGTGGGCTTTCGCGCTGCAGCCAGCCAGGACATCGTCGACATCAGCCAGTGCCAGGTGCTGGTGCCGGCGTTGCAGCCGGTCATCGAGCAGTTGCCACAGCTGCTGCGCAGCTTCGTCAAACCCCAGTCGCTGGGCCACGTCGAGCTGTACGCGGGTACCGCACTGGCCTTGCTGCTTCGTCATACCGCCGCGCTGGCCGATACTGACCTGGCGGCGCTGCAGGCCTTCTGCACGGACCTGGGCCTGCAGTTATGGCTGCACGGCGAAGGCGAGCCGGCACCGCTGGTCGCAGGCGCAACGCTGGGGTTCGCCCTGGCCCCCTGGGGGCTCGAGCTGGCGTACCGACCCGGTGACTTCGTCCAGGTCAACGCGGCCGTCAACGATGCCATGATCGCCCAGGCGCTGGACTGGCTGGCACCCGAACCCCACGAGCGAGTCCTGGATCTGTTCTGCGGGCTCGGCAACTTCGCCTTGCCCCTGGCCCAGCGCGCGCGCGAAGTGGTGGCGGTCGAAGGCGTGGCGGCCATGGTGCAGCGTGCTGCCGACAATGCCGTTGGCAACAATTTGCATAACACTGGTTTTTACCAGAGCGACCTGTCGCAGCCTCTGGACGCCGCCGAGTGGGTGGGTGAAGGTTTTTCTGCGGTACTCTTGGATCCACCTCGCGACGGTGCTTTCGAGGTGGTGCGCACGATCCGCGCACTGGGTGCGCAACGTCTGGTGTATGTCTCCTGTAACCCGGCAACTTTGGCCCGCGATACGGTCGAATTGTTGAGGCAAGGCTACAGGCTAAAACGAGCCGGGATCCTCGACATGTTTCCGCAAACTGCGCATGTCGAGGCCATGGCGTTATTCGAAGCGGGCCAGGATGGCCCGTCCAATCCGACTGGCGCGCGAAACGCCTGACCATTGCCGGCCCAGCATTGGTCATAGCCAGCGACTGTTGATGCGCTTCGGCGTGTTGTAGGGAAAGGTAAGCAAGATGGTACAGGTGAGAGCACGCCAGCCGATCAACACCGACGGCAGTATCAATCTCGATGCATGGCTGGATCATATCGTCAGCGTGGATCTGGTGCTGGATCGCGAGGCCCTGAAGCAGGCCTGCGAGTTCGCCCAGGCCGCCGAACTGGTCGGCAACCCGGCCCAGCATTCCTGGGCCGACGGCACGTCGTGTTTCCAGGCGGGGCTGGAGATCGCCGAGATTCTCGCCGACCTCAAGCTCGACCAGGATTCGCTCATGGCCGCGGTCATCTACCGCGCGGTCCGCGAGGGCAAGGCGAGCCTGGAAGAGGTCGGCCGGCGCTTCGGCAGCACCGTGTCCAAGCTCATCGACGGCGTGCTGCGCATGGCGGCCATCAGCGCCAG
Source organism: Pseudomonas sp. CFBP 13727 (assembly GCF_014841915.1). Taxonomy (NCBI): domain Bacteria; kingdom Pseudomonadati; phylum Pseudomonadota; class Gammaproteobacteria; order Pseudomonadales; family Pseudomonadaceae; genus Pseudomonas; species Pseudomonas sp. CFBP 13727. Next base: position 833,760 of record NZ_JACYUT010000001.1, on the reverse strand, counting down.
CCTCAGCCCGCGCCAGTCCATGGTGCTGGGCTCGCAGGTACAGGTCGAGAACCTGCGCAAGATGCTCGTGGCCATGGTCGACGATGTCCGCGTGGCGCTGATCAAGCTGGCCGAGCGTACCTGCGCGATCCGCGCGGTGAAGAGCGCCGACGACGAAAAGCGCAACCGCGTGGCCCGCGAGGTGTTCGACATCTATGCACCGCTGGCGCATCGACTGGGCATCGGCCACATCAAATGGGAACTCGAGGACCTGTCGTTCCGCTACCTGGAGCCCGACCAATACAAACAGATCGCCAAGCTGCTGCACGAACGCCGCCTGGATCGCGAGCGTTTCATCACCGAGGTGATGAGCCAGCTGCACAACGAACTGCTCGACACCGGGGTCAAGGCCGACATCAGCGGGCGGGCAAAACACATCTATTCCATCTGGCGCAAGATGCAGCGCAAGGGCCTGGAGTTCAGCCAGATCTACGACGTGCGCGCGGTTCGCGTGCTGGTTCCGGAAATGCGCGATTGCTATACCGCGCTGGGCATCGTGCACACCCTCTGGCGGCACATCCCCAAGGAGTTCGACGACTACATCGCCAACCCCAAGGAGAACGGCTATCGGTCGCTGCACACTGCGGTGATCGGCCCCGAGGGCAAGGTGCTTGAAGTGCAGATTCGCACCCACGCCATGCACGAAGAGGCGGAGCTGGGTGTTTGCGCGCACTGGCGCTACAAGGGCACCGACGTCAAGTCCGGGTCCAATCAATACGAAGAAAAGATCTCCTGGCTGCGCCAGGTGCTGGAATGGCACGAGGAGCTGGGCGACATCGGTGGCCTCGCCGACCAGTTGCGGGTCGACATCGAACCCGACCGAGTCTATGTGTTCACCCCCGACGGCCACGCCATCGACCTGCCCAAGGGCGCCACGCCCCTGGACTTCGCCTACCGCGTGCACACCGAGATCGGTCACAACTGCCGCGGCGCCAAGATCAACGGCCGCATCGTCCCGCTCAACTACAGCCTGAACACCGGCGAGCAGGTCGAGATCATCACCAGCAAGCACGGCACGCCCAGCCGTGACTGGCTCAACTCCAACCTTGGCTACGTCACCACGTCCCGCGCACGGGCGAAGATCGTCCACTGGTTCAAGTTGCAGGCCCGCGACCAGAACGTCGCCGCCGGCAAGTCGCTGCTCGAGCGCGAGCTCAGTCGCCTGGGCCTGCCTCAGGTCGACTTCGACCAGCTGGCCGAAAAGGCCAACCACAAGGGCGCCGAGGACATGTTCGCCGCCCTCGGCGCGGGCGACCTGCGCCTGGCGCATCTGGTCAATTCGGCGCAGCAACTGGTCGAACCCGAACGCGGCAACGAGCCGATGGAGCTGGTCACCCGCAAGGCCACCGGTTACAAGCCTGGCAAGCGCGGCGATATCCAGATCCAGGGCGTCGGCAACCTGATGACGCAGATGGCCGGCTGCTGCCAGCCGCTGCCGGGCGATGCCATCGTCGGCTACATCACCCAGGGCCGCGGCGTGAGCATCCACCGCCAGGACTGCGCATCGGTGCTGCAACTGGGCGGGCGCGAGCCGGAGCGGATCATTCAGGTCAGCTGGGGCCCGGTGCCGGTGCTGACCTATCCGGTCGATATCATCATCCGTGCCTACGACCGTTCGGGCCTGCTGCGCGACGTTTCGCAGATCCTGCTCAACGAGCGGATCAACGTGTTGGCGGTCAATACCCGCTCGAACAAGGAAGACAACACCGCCTTGATGTCGCTGACCATCGAGATCCCCGGCCTCGACGCCCTCGGACGCCTGCTCGGACGCATCTCGCAGTTGCCGAACATCATCGAGACACGCCGTAACCGGACGCCGTGAACCGGCGGATCCCGACACCTTTGCAAAGAGCCCGAGCATGTACACACTGCAAGACCTGCTCAACCTCATGGCCCGGCTGCGTGATCCGCAGCACGGTTGCCCGTGGGATGTGAAGCAAACCTACGCCAGCATCGTGCCGTTCACCCTGGAAGAAGCCTATGAGGTGGCCGACGCCATCGAACGCGAGGACTTCGAGCACCTCCAGGGCGAGCTTGGCGACCTGCTGTTCCAAGTGGTCTATTACAGCCAGCTGGCGCGCGAGGAAGGCCGTTTCGAGTTCGATGGCGTGGTCGATGGCATCACCCGCAAGCTGATTCGCCGCCACCCCCACGTGTTCCCCACCGGCGAGCTCTACGCGGCCCTGGACACGCCGCAGCTGGACGAGCAACAGGTCAAGCAGCGCTGGGAAGAAATCAAAGCCCAGGAGCGTGCCGAGAAGGGTGGGGCGGGCGAGCAGCTGTCGCTGCTCGACGACGTGCCCGCAGCGCTGCCGGCGTTGTCGCGTGCTGCCAAGTTGCAGAAGCGTGCCGCGGTTGTCGGTTTTGACTGGCCGGGACCGCTGCCGGTGCTCGACAAGGTCCGGGAAGAACTCGACGAGGTACTGGAGGCCATGGCCGCCGACGATGCGCCAGCGGTGGCCGAAGAAATCGGCGACCTGTTGTTCAGTGTGGTCAATCTGGCCCGTCACCTCAAGGTCGACCCGGAAAATGCCCTGCGCGGTGCCAACGTCAAGTTCGACAGGCGATTCCGCTTCATCGAGCAGGCATTGCGCGACACCCATACCAACATCCAAGATTGCACCCTGGAAGACATGGACGCCCTGTGGGGCGAGGCCAAACGTCAGGAACAGAATCTGCCCAGCTGTGGCTGAGCCGTTTTATAAGTGAGCAGAACACCATGAGCCTTTCCCTCCGCGACCAATTGTTGAAAGCTGGACTGGTCAACCAGAAGCAGGTCAAGCAAGTCAGCAAGGACAAGCAGAAGCAGAAGCGTCTGGAGAACAAGGGCCAGGTCGAGGTGGACGACACGCAGCAGCGTATCGCCCAGCAAGCCATGGCCGAGAAGGCGCGCCGCGACCAGGAGCTCAATCGCCAGCAGCAGGACAAGGTCGAGGAGAAGGCCCGCGCCGCGCAGGTCAAGCAGTTGATCGAGGCGACCCGGCTGCCCAAGCTCACCACCGAGGACTACTACAACTTCGTCGACGACAAGAAGGTCAAGCGCCTGTCGGTCAACAACCTCATGCGCAGCAAGCTGAGCAACGGTTCGCTGGCGATCGTGCAGCATGGCGGAGGCTATGAGGTGATTCCGCGCGAGGCCGCGCTCAAGGTCCAGGAGCGCGCGCCGCAGCGCATCGTCATGCTCAATGTGGCCACCGAAGAAGTCGAGTCGGCAGAAGATCCATACGCCGCCTACAAGATTCCGGACGACCTGATGTGGTAACGCCCTGAAACGACAAACCCCGCCTGAGCGGGGTTTTTCTTGCGCGGCGAACGGTCAATTCGAAGCGCGTTGGCTTTCGAGTGTTTCCAGTTCGTTCTTGTAGCTGTGGGCATCGTTCTCGTTGTGGAACATCCCTACCAACAGGTCCTGCTGATAGACATCCCAGATCTGGATGCCTGCCGCCACGCCTTCGTGGGACATATGGGCTTCGTCGCGTTCGGTCACTTTTACAGTCATGGGAAAGCTCCTTTCTCGAATATCTGCAACCTGGCGTGTGCAGGTCTTTGTTATAGAGTTGGGTAGCTTGCTAAGTAAACAGACGAATCCTGCAACAGTTTTTTACCAAAACAGCAGCAATCGGCAAACGCCCATGGGGCGTGCGCTGCGGCGGATTGTCGCAGCGGGTTCAGTGCTGTGAAACAAATTTCATCCAACAAAAAACCCATCCGAAGATGGGTTTTTTTTATCGCTGCACAGGATCAGCGCAGGGTAGTGCTCTGTGGCGTGGTGTCGGCATCACGGCCTTCGGCAACGCCCAGGTCGTCTTCCGGACGGCCGTCGACGATGGCGCGGCCACCGGAAGCCAGCTCGGTCTGCAGGACTTTCTCGTCCAGCTCGCCTACCCACTTGGCAACCACCAGCGTGGCAACCGCGTTACCGACCAGGTTGGTCAGTGCGCGTGCTTCGGACATGAAGCGGTCGATACCCAGGATCAGTGCCAGGCCGGCGACCGGCAGTTGGCCAACGGCCGACAGAGTAGCGGCCAGCACGATGAAGCCCGAACCGGTGACACCGGCAGCGCCCTTGGAGGACAGCAGCAGTACCAGCAGCAGGGTGATCTGGTGAGTCAGGTCCATGGTGGTGTCGGTCGCCTGGGCGATGAACACGGCGGCCATGGTCAGGTAGATCGAGGTGCCGTCCAGGTTGAACGAGTAGCCAGTCGGAATGACCAAGCCTACTACCGACTTCTTCGCACCCAGGCGTTCCATCTTGATCAGCATGCGAGGCAGTGCCGATTCCGAGGAAGAAGTGCCGAGAACGATCAGCAGTTCTTCACGGATGTAACGGATCACCTTGACCACGCTGAAGCCGTGGGCGCGGCAGATGGCGCCCAGCACCAGCAGCACGAACAGTACGCAAGTGACGTAGAAGCAGATCATCAGCTGGCCCAGCTGCACCAGCGAACCGACACCGTAGGCGCCGATGGTGAAGGCCATGGCACCGAACGCACCCAGCGGCGCCAGCTTCATGATCATGTTGATGATGTTGAACATGGCGTGGGCGAAGCGATCGATCAGGTCCAGCAACGGCTTGCCGTAGGCACCCAGGCGATGCAGGGCGAAACCGAAGATCACCGAGAACATCAATACCTGAAGGATATCGCCGTTGGCGAAGGCGCCGACGATGGTGTTCGGGATCACGTTGAGGATGAAGCCGACGATGCTCTGGTCAGCGCCTGCCGAAACGTAGCTGGCGATCTTGCTGGCGTCCAGGGTCGATACGTCGACGTGCATGCCGGCACCGGGCTGGACCACGTTGACCACGACCAGGCCGATGATCAGCGCCAGGGTCGAGACGACTTCGAAGTACAGCAGGGCGTAGCCACCGGTCTTGCCGACCGACTTCATGCTCTGCATGCCGGCGATGCCGCTGACCACGGTGCAGAAGATGATGGGGGCGATGACCATCTTGATCAGCTTGATGAAGCCGTCGCCGAAAGGCTTGAGCTTGACCGCGAACTGAGGGTAGAAGTGGCCGATCAGAATACCGATGATGATCGCGACGATCACCTGGAAATACAGCGATTTGTACAGCGGCTGACGAGTCGTCATTTTGCGAGTTCCTCAAGTGTATCGCCTGGCACCCGTTCCGGAGTGTTCGCGACACCTAAAGCACGAACCCTCCTGTCTGGAGGGATTTGTTGTGGGCGAGTTGCACGGTGGCAAACCTCTGCGGAATGTATTGCAGGTGCCGTGCCATAGTTGCGTACTGATGGCACAACACGGGTGGCTGCGGCCTGGGCAGGCGTATGGTTGTCGTCACATAGCTGTACAAGTGGCGGGAATCCGCCCTGTGCGCCTCCCTGCGCCGAAACCGTGGCGGATATCCGCCCACAAAAAAGGCCCCGCAGGGCCCTTGTCGTTACCGCAAGGCAGCCACTCAGCTGCCTTTTACCGATTTGCCGTCCACCGTGCCGTCCTGCAGCATGATGTTGTACTCCTTGCCGTCGGTCTCGACCTGCTGCAGGCGCACCAGCAGGTAGTCCCAATCCTTGGCGAACCAGAGCACGGTGATGCGCTTGCTTTGGGTGGGATCGCGCACGCGCTCGACCTTGATCGCGTCGACCTGGCCTGCCTTGGTCTCGACCTTCTCGGTACCCAGCACGCGGAAGTCGTAGGTGTCGATCTCGTCGCCATCGACCACCTGGTAGCTCATGCTCTTCTTACCTGCGGCAACGTCGTGCTGCAGAGCCAGCTGATAGGTGGATTTGTCCAGGACACCGGTGTTGAGGGGCAGGTTGATCGGGTCGCCACGGTCGGTACCGGTGACCTTCTTGGCCGCCCAGTCGAAGTCGAGGTTGACCTTGCGGGCCTTGCCCAGCCCGCCACGTTCGAAATTGTAGGTCTCGGGCAGCATGGCTTCCTTGTCGACACGCAGGGTGCTGACTTCACTCAGGCTGGCGATCATCATCGAGGCCTTGAATGCCAGCGTCCAATCGCCGTTGGCGCCCTTGCTCAGGCTGCGCTCGGCGGTGCCGCTCATGGGCAGCTGTTTCCAGTCGGCCGTGTAGCTGGCGGAAAAGGGCTTGAGCTCTGCGGCGTGAAGCGGAAGGGCCAGCAGGGCAACGGCGAAGAGCAGGGCGCGACGCATATAAACTCCTAGAGTCGAATCAAATGGCCACAAGCCGGTAACGGCTGGCCATCGAGCAGTGCACCCTGTTTGCCCAGGCGCACACGGCCTTCGGCGAACCAGCGCACTGCCAGCGGGTAGATCTGGTGTTCTTGGGCATGCACCCGTTGCGCCAGGGTGTCTGGCGTATCGGTCGACTGTACCGGAATCACTGCCTGTACGACCAGTGGCCCGCCATCGAGTTCCTCGGTGACGAAGTGCACGCTGCAGCCATGCTCCCGGTCCCCGGCCTCGAGCGCGCGACGGTGGGTATGCAGACCCTTGTGACGCGGCAGCAGGGAGGGATGGATGTTGAGCAGACGGCCCTGGTAGTGACGCACGAAAGACGGGCTGAGGATGCGCATGAAGCCGGCGAGGACCACCAGGTGGGGTTGGTACTGGTCGACGAGGTCGATCAGGGCAGCATCGAAGGCTTCGCGGTCGGCGAACCCCTGATGCTCCAGTACGCGTGCCTCGATGCCTGCATCGCGTGCGCGCTGCAGGCCAAGGGCATCGGCCCGGTTGGAAACCACCGCGGCGATGCGGGCGGGGTTGCCTGCCTGCAGGCTGTCGAGCAGGGCCTGCAGGTTGCTGCCGGTGCCCGACAGCAGCACCACGACGTTACAGGTCGAAGGCATCAGTGAGCCTTGAGGTTCTTCAGTTCGACCTGTGCGGCACCTTCAGCGGCCTGGGCGATTTCACCGATGACCCAAGGTTGCTCGCCGGCGGCGCGCAGGGACGCCAGGGTTTTCTCGACATCGGCCTGGGCCACGCAGATGACCATGCCAACGCCGCAGTTCAGCACGCGATGCATCTCGTGCTCATCGACGTTGCCCTGCTGCTGCAGCCAGTCGAACACCGCAGGACGCTGCCAGCTGGCGACGTCGACCACGGCCTGGGCACCCTTGGGCAGGACCCGCGGGATATTGTCGAGCAGCCCGCCGCCGGTGATGTGGGCCATGGCCTTGACGGCTCCGGTGTCCTTGATCAGTTGCAGCAGGGGTTTGACGTAGATGCGCGTGGGTGCCATCAGCAGGTCGGTCAACGGTTTGCCGTCGAGCTCGACGGTCTCGATGTCGGCACCGGCGACTTCGATGATCTTGCGCACCAGCGAATAGCCGTTGGAGTGAGGGCCCGAAGACGGCAGGGCGATCAACGCGTCGCCGTTGGCGACCTTGCTGCCGTCGATGATCTCGGCCTTCTCGACCACACCCACGCAGAAGCCGGCCAGGTCGTAGTCTTCGCCTTCGTACATGCCCGGCATCTCGGCCGTCTCGCCGCCTACCAGAGAGCAACCGGCCAGTTCGCAGCCGGCGCCGATGCCGGTGACCACGGTGGCGGCGGTGTCGACGTTGAGCTTGCCGGTGGCGTAGTAGTCGAGGAAGAACAGCGGCTCGGCGCCACACACCACCAGGTCGTTGACGCACATGGCAACCAGGTCGATGCCGATGCTTTCATGGCGATTGAGGTTCAGTGCCAGGCGCAGCTTGGTCCCCACGCCGTCGGTGCCCGACACCAGCACGGGCTGCTTGTAGCCGGCCGGGATTTCGCACAAGGCACCAAAACCGCCCAGGCCGCCCATGACCTCGGGGCGCGCGGTACGCTTGGCGACGCCTTTGATGCGTTCGACCAATGCTTCACCGGCGTCGATGTCTACACCGGCGTCCTTGTAGCTCACGGAGGGTTTATTGCTCATGATCCAGGCCTTTAAAGGAGGGAGTCGGGGGAGTCGACCGTCGTCGATCCACGAAGGCGCGCGATTTTATCAGGCTTGTCCGAACGTCACCAGCGCGGTTCGACGGTTGTGCCATTGCCGGCTTGCGCCCGCCCGCAGCCAAGGCGCGCGCGGGCATGCTACATTGGGCGCCGAGCTTGACCACTGAGCTTTTTGCCGATTGTACGGTCACAGCCTCAATCCGCTATTACCGTCGGGAAACGTCCATGCGTCTGCGCCACTACCTGCTAGCCACCTGCATTACCCTGTCGAGCGTGCCGCTGCACGCCGAAACAATCAGCAACCTGTATCAGGTGCGCGAGCCCGTGGCCAGCCAGACGCCCGAAGAGCGTACCCAGGCCACCCAGCGTGCGCTGGAAACCCTGGTGCTGCGCCTGACCGGCGACGCCAAGGCGTTTGCCAGCCCAGGCCTGGCCAGCGTGCGCAAGGATCCACAGCAGATCATCAGCCAGTACGGCTACGATGCAGGCCCGCCCGAGTCACTGCAGGTCGATTTCGACATGGCCAGCACCGACACCGCCTTGCGCTCGGCGGGTCTGCCGACCTGGGGCAGCAATCGGCCTTCGATCCTGGGCTGGTGGTTGAGCGACAGCGTCGAGGGCAGCAGCCTGGTCGGTGACGGCCAATCCGCCGCCGAGCCGCTGCGCCGCGCCGCTCAGCATCGCGGTCTGCCATTGCGCCTGCCCCTGGCCGACCTCGGCGAGCAGGGCGTGGGGACTGCGCAGAACCTCGAAGCCAGCGACCCGGCGGCGCTGCGTGGCGCGTCCGAGCGCTACGGTGCCGATGGCCTGCTGGCTGTGCATGCGCGCGAGGAGGAAGGCAAATGGTCGGGCACCTGGCGCCTGTGGCTGGGCAACCAGCGCGAACAGGGCAAGGCCGAGGGCGCCGACCAGGCGGCCCTTGCCGATGCCGTGCTGCTGGCCGTCAGTCAGCGCCTGGCCACGCGTTTCGTGGCCAAGCCCGGCGCCAGCAGCGAAATGACCCTGGCAGTCGAAGGCATGAAACTGGAGCGTTACGCGCAGATGGGTCGCCTGCTTGAATCCTACGGTGCGCGCCTGCGCACGGTGGACGGCGACAAGGTCGTCTACCGCGTGACGGGCAGTGCCGAGCAGTTGCGCGCGCAACTGGGCCTGGCCAAGCTGCAGGAGGTGCCGTACCAGGCGCCCGTGGTACCGGTCGATGCCCAGGCGGCTCCCGGCGCGCCGGCGCCAGCGCCCCAGCCCGCGCCGGACCTGAGCTTTCGCTGGTAAGCCGGCGACGCCAGTGCGGCGCCGCACTGGCGTCGCACCCAATTCCCGTTTTGTCTCTTCTATATATAGCTGGGCTGTCCGATGACTGATATGCGCCGTTGGTTCTGGCTGGGAGCAGTGCTGCTGCTCTGCGTGTTCTTCTACCTGCTGCATCCGATTCTCTCGCCTTTTCTGGTAGGCATCCTGCTGGCTTATCTGGCGGATCCGCTGGTCGATCGACTGGAGAAATGGAAGCTGTCGCGCACCTGGGGCGTGGTGGTGGTGTTCGCCCTGTTCACGCTGCTGTTGGTGCTGGCGCTGCTGGTGCTCATCCCCATGCTCGCCAAGCAGTTGGTCAGCCTGTACCAGATGGCCCCGCAGATGCTCGACTGGTTGCAGCATTCGGCGCTGCCATGGGTGCAGACGCGGCTGGGCCTGGCTGAAGGATTCTGGAAATTCGACCAGATCAAGGCCGCCATCAGCAGCCATATGGGACAGACCACCGATGTGGTCGGGGTGATCCTGTCCCAGGCCACGGCGTCCGGTCTGGCGTTCATGGCGTGGTTGGCCAACTTCGTGCTGATCCCCGTAGTCGCCTTTTACCTGTTGCGCGACTGGGACCTGATGATGGCGAAAATCCGCGGCCTGCTGCCACGACAACGGGAAGGGCAGATCGTGCGCCTCGCGGGTGAGTGCCACGAGGTGCTGGGCGCGTTCGTGCGTGGACAGCTGCTGGTGATGCTGGCCCTGGGTGTCATCTACGCCACCGGATTGATGCTGGTGGGCCTGCAGTTGGGCCTGTTGATCGGCGTCGTGGCCGGGCTTGCGGCCATCGTGCCGTACATGGGCTTCGTCATCGGCATCGGTTCGGCGATCATCGCCGGCCTGTTCCAGTTCGGCCTGGACCCGTTCCACATGATCGCCATCGTCGCCGTATTCATGATCGGCCAGGCGCTGGAGGGCATGGTGCTCACACCTTTGCTGGTAGGTGACCGCATAGGTCTGCACCCGGTGGCGGTGATCTTCGCCATTCTCGCCGGCGGCGAGCTGTTCGGTTTCACCGGCGTGCTGCTGGCGCTGCCGGTGGCTGCAGTGATCATGGTCCTGGTGCGGCACATGCACGACCTGTACAAGGACTCGAACATCTACGCCGGCTCCGAGGATCCAGACCTGTGAGCGCGGCGGGCCCTGCGGGGCTCGCTGCAGCCAAACTGTAAACCTTTGATTTTCCAAGCAGTGTTGCGCATTGTGCGGCTGCCCGGGCAGGTATAGACTTTGCACACTTCACATTGAGGCCCGTTGCAGCTCGATCCCAGGGCTGTTCAGCCAGCATGAAACCGATTCAGCTGCCCCTAGGTGTGCGTCTGCGGGATGACGCGACCTTCATCAATTACTATCCAGGCGCCAATGCCGCGGCACTCGGCTACGTCGAGCGCCTGTGCGAAGCCGACGCCGGTTGGACCGAAAGCCTCATCTACCTGTGGGGCAAGCACGGGGTAGGGCGCACTCATTTGCTGCACGCAGCCTGCCTGCGTTTCGAGCAACTGGGCGAACCGGCGGTGTACCTGCCGCTGGCCGAACTGCTCGATCGTGGCGTCGGCATCCTCGATGATCTGGCCCAGTACGAGCTGGTGTGCCTGGATGACCTGCATGTGGTGGCCGGCAAGCCGGAGTGGGAAGAAGCCCTGTTCCACCTGTTCAACCGCCTTCGCGACAGTGGCCGCCGGCTGCTGATCGCTGCGTCCCACTCGCCCCGCGAACTGCCGGTGAAGCTTGCCGACCTGAAGTCGCGCCTGACCCTCGCCCTGATCTTCCAGATGCGCCCGCTGTCCGACGAGGACAAACTGCGCGCCCTGCAGCTGCGTGCGTCGCGTCGCGGCCTGCACCTGACCGATGAGGTCGGCCATTTCATTCTCACCCGTGGAACGCGCAGCATGAGTGCACTGTTCGAGCTGCTCGAGCGCCTCGATCAGGCCTCGCTGCAGGCGCAGCGCAAGCTGACCATCCCTTTCCTCAAGGAAACGCTGGGGTGGTAGAAAAGGCAGGTCGATTCAGCCGCTCTATGACCTGTTTCACCGGTGTTCCAATCGGTTCTAAGTCCGCCTCTGCAGCATTCTTATCTGTATAGACGTCCAGTCATGATGGTGGCATTTTGCGATTATCTTTCGGCCAATGAATTCGGGGATTCGGCGTCATTATTGTGCAACGCGGTGCGAGCGGGGCTGCAAAATGGGGCGTTAGATGTCACCGTAATTCTCCTGAGTCACATTTCGTTCGATTGAATTTGCAAATAATCGCGATACAGGTATAGTCGCTTCTCTTTCACTATTCCTCGTCACGGTCGTGCCCATGCTCAATCGCTTAGCACCCCTCGTGCCCATCGCACTGTTGACCCTTCTGGTCGGTTGCGCGGCGCAAGCGCCGGTCTCCCAGCAGCAGGTCCTGGACCCGGTCACCGCCGTCCAGCCGCATCAATCCCCTTCGAAAGCCTCGCTGCTGTTCGAAGAAGAAATCGCCACCGAAGACGAGCTGGCCCAGTTCGACGGCAGCAAGGGCTACAGCTTGCCGATCCTGGCCGACAGCATCCTTGAGCGTGGCAAATCCCTGATCGGTACCCGCTACCGTTTCGGCGGCACCGACAAGGCTTCCGGCTTCGATTGCAGTGGTTTCATCGGCTATCTGTTTCGCGAAGAGGCGGGCATGAACCTGCCGCGCTCGACTCGCGAGATGATCAACGTCAAGGCCCCACTGGTTGCCCGCAACAAGCTCAAGCCCGGTGACCTGCTGTTCTTCAGCACCAACGGCCGTGGTCGTGTCAGCCATGCCGGCATCTACCTGGGCGATGACCAGTTCATCCACTCCAGCAGCCGCCGCAGCGGTGGCGTTCGCGTAGACAGCCTGGGCGACAGCTACTGGAGCAAGACTTTCATCGAGGCCAAGCGGGCCCTGGCCATGGCGCCCACCACGATGATCTCCAGCAAATAACAGATGCAGCGCAACAAAGCGGCGGTGAGGTGAAAACCTCAGCGCCGTTTGTGTTTTCGGGTAATGAATCTAGTCTATTACGGCAGTCGGCTCAGGATGGTTCGGTACATGTCTACCCAGGCACGCGTTTTCGCTTCAATCGCATTGGCTGCCGTGCTTGCCGGCTGCGCCAGTGCGCCTCCGGCCAAGGTAGTCAGGCCCAAGGTCATCAACCCGATCGTCATGAATCCCAACAACGACATGGTCGGCGCCGCCGACGACGTCTTGTTTCGGGCCTTGGGATTGGTGGGCACGCCGTACCGCTGGGGAGGCAATACGCCCGACTCCGGGTTCGACTGCAGCGGCCTGATCAGCTTCGTTTATCGCGATGCCGCCGGCATTGCCCTGCCGCGCTCGACGCGGGAAATGATCGTGATGCGCTCGCCGGATGTCGACCAGTCGCACCTGCAGTCCGGGGATCTGGTGTTCTTTGCCACCAGCGGTGGCTCGCAAGTCAGTCACGCCGGTATCTACGTAGGGGAGGGGCGTTTCGTGCATGCCCCGTCGAGCGGCGGCACGGTCAAGCTCGATTATCTGAACAAGCCCTATTGGCAAAAAGCCTATCTCAACGCCAAGCGGGTGCTGCAACCCGGCCAGCTGGCGCGCAATCCGTGACCCGAACGGGGCGAGTGATCTCGCCCCGGCCAGGCTCGATCACTTGGCGGCAGTGACTCGCCAGATCTTGTTGCCCACATCGTCGGCAACCAGCACACCGCCCTTGTGGTCGGGCAGTACCGCAACCGGGCGACCCATGGCTTTCTCGTCGCCATTGAGGAAGCCACTGAGCAGGTCGATGGGCTGGCCGCTCGGCTTGCCGTCCACGAACGGCACGAACACCACCTTGTAGCCGCTGTGCGGCTTGCGATTCCACGATCCATGCTGGCCGATCAGTGCGCCCGTAGTGAAGGGGGCAGGCAATCCGCTGCCGTCGGCGAAACTCAAGCCCAGCGATGCCGTATGCGGCCCGACTGCATAGTCCGGCGCGATGGCCTTGGCCACCAGTTCGGGATTCTGCGGCTCGACGCGTACGTCTACATGCTGCCCGTAATAGCTATAGGGCCAGCCGTAGAAACCGCCATCCTTGACCGAGGTGATGTAATCCGGCACCAGGTCGCTGCCGATCTCGTCGCGCTCGTTGACCGCCGTCCACAACTTGCCGGTCTTGGGTTCCCAGGCCATGCCGTTGGGGTTGCGCAGGCCGGAGGCGAAAATCCGGTGCTGGCCCGTGGCAGCATCCACTTCCCAGATTGCTGCGCGGCCTTGTTCCTGATCCATGCCGTTCTCGCCCACGTTGCTGTTGGAGCCAACGGTGACGTACAGCTTCTTGCCATCTGGGCTGGCGATGACGTTCTTGGTCCAGTGGTGGTTGAGCGTGCCGCCCGGCAGGTCCACGACTTTCTTGCCCGCGCCGCTGATCGAGGTGGCGCCATCGGTGTATTTGAAGCGCAGCAGCTTGTCGGTGTCCGCCACATAGAAATCGTTGCCGACCAGGGTCATGCCGAACGGCGAATTGAGGTTGGCGATGAAGACGGTACGGGTTTCGGCCACGCCATCACCGTCCTTGTCGCGCAGCAGCGAAATCCGGTTGGCGCTGGGCACGCCAGCGCCCGCCCGGCTCATCACCTTCTCCATGACGAAGCCGCGAATGCCCTTGCTGTCGTCGGGCTTGGCCGGCGAGTTGGTTTCCGCCACCAGCACGTCACCGTTGGGCAGCACGTAAAGCCAGCGCGGGTGGTCCAGGTCTGCGGCGAATGCGGCCACCTGGGTGCCGGGCGCCGCCGTTGGCTTGCCACCTTCGGGCCAGCCCACCGCCGGCGCGATGTTGACGGTAGGGATCAGCGTCTTGTTGGGCTCGGGCAGCTTGGGCGAGGGGCCCGTCCCGTCGCTGACCTGCAATGACGATGTTTCGCCACAGGCGGCAAGGCCGGCAGCCAGCAGGATCAATGTAGCGAGGCGGGTCTTGTGCATGGTCGGGCTCTCTGAGGTTTTGTTCACAGAAGGTAGAGGCACTGGCGGTTGGCAAGGTTCAACCGCGTTGCCGGTCAGCGGCAGCAGGGGATCAGGTGCTGCGGATCAATTGACGCTCCTGGCTCAACCCTCTAACCTGCGCGGCTGTTCCAGGTGCTCGGCGATCGGACGATCCAGACGAGTGAAACAGGGAAGCCGGTGCGCAGCGTTCGACGCGCCATCCCGGCGCTGCCCCCGCAACGGTAGACGAGTCAAGGCTGCACACGATGCCACTGAAGTGATTCGGGAAGGCGTGTGGCCTGGGTGTGTACAGCCCCGCTCGTGAGCCCGGAGACCGGCCTGGTCCACCTTTACTGCACGCTGCAGGGCCGGCGCTCACTCTCGGGCGTCGTTGCGCCGGGCCGTGCCCTGACCCATGTACTGTCGCGCGGGGAGAGCGGCATTGACGTTCACTGTTCGGCCAGCCGGCCGCGGTGTCGCGTCGATGCGGCCTGCGTGCAGGTGTAGCGGAGAGCCACCATGAACGAAACGACCGAACGCGACGCCCGTCACCTGGCGCGCATGCTGCGCAAGAAAGCCGTGATGGACGAACGCATCGCCAATTCTCCCAACGAATGTGGCTTGCTGCTGGTGCTCAGCGGTAACGGCAAGGGCAAGAGCAGTTCGGCGTTCGGCATGCTCGCGCGAGCCATGGGCCACGGCCTGCAGTGCGGCGTGGTGCAGTTCATCAAAGGGCGCAACAGCACCGGCGAGGAACTGTTCTTCCGGCGCTTTCCCGAGCAGGTGCGCTACCACGTGATGGGTGAAGGGTTCACCTGGGAAACTCAGGATCGGCAGCGAGACATCGCGGCGGCCGAGGCTGCCTGGGACGTCTCCAGGCAGCTGATGAGCGATCCGGCCATTGGCCTGGTGGTGCTCGACGAACTCAACATTGCCCTCAAGCATGGTTATCTCGACCTGGACACCGTGTTGCATGATCTGCAGGCACGTCCGCCCATGCAGCATGTGATCGTCACCGGTCGCGGGGCCAAGCCCGAGCTGATCGAACTGGCCGACACAGTCACCGAAATGGGCGTGGTCAAGCATGCGTTCCAGGCCGGCATCCGCGCCCAGAAGGGCATCGAGCTATGACTGAGCCGCGCCAGTGTCCTGCGGTGCTGATCGCCGCCCCGGCCTCCGGGCAGGGCAAGACCACGGTGACTGCCGCCCTGGCGCGCCTGCATCGCAATCAGGGGCGGCGGGTGCGGGTGTTCAAGTGCGGCCCGGACTTTCTCGATCCGATGATCCTCGCTCGCGCCAGCGGCGCGCCTGTCTATCAGTTGGACATGTGGATGGTCGGCGAGCAGGACAGCCGGCGGCTGTTATGGGAAGCGGCGCAGGAAGCCGACATCATCCTCATCGAAGGCGTCATGGGCCTGTTCGACGGCACGCCGTCCAGCGCTGACCTGGCGCGTCATTTCGGCGTTCCGGTGCTGGCCGTGATCGATGGCACCGCCATGGCGCAGACGTTCGGCGCTCTTGCCCTGGGCCTGGCCTGTTACCAACCCGATCTGCCGTTCGCCGGCGTCCTGGCCAACCGGGTCGGCACGGTGCGTCACGCGCAACTGCTCGAGGGCAGCCTGACCCAGGGTCTGCGCTGGTACGGCGCGTTGTCCCGGGAAACCGGGATCGAGCTGCCGAGCCGCCATCTGGGGCTGGTGCAGGCCAGCGAACTCAACGACCTGGATACCCGCCTGGATGCCGCGGCCGCCGCCCTGGCCCAGACCTGCCAGGTGGCCTTGCCGCCTGCGGTCACCTTCGCCGCCCCGGTCGAACGCTCGGTGGCGCGCCTGCTCGATGGCGTGCGCCTTGGTGTGGCCCGCGATGCCGCGTTCGCTTTCGTCTACGACGCCAGTCTGGATGTGTTGCGCGACATGGGCGCCGAGCTGGTGTTCTTCTCGCCGTTGCACGACCTGCGGCTGCCGCCATGCGACAGCCTTTACCTGCCCGGTGGCTACCCCGAGCTGCACCATTTGGCGCTGGCCGCCAACGTTTCGATGCTCGACGATATCCGCGCTCACCATGCCGCGGACAAGCCGCTGCTGGCCGAATGTGGCGGCATGCTCTACTTGCTCGACGCACTGACCGACGTCGAAGGGGCCCGCGCGCAACTGCTGGGTCTGCTGCCCGGCGAAGCAGTCATGCAGAAGCGCCTGGCGGCCCTGGCCTTGCAGGCGGTCGAGCTGCCGGAGGGGGTATTGCGCGGGCACACTTATCACCACTCGCTGACCAGTACCGAGCTGCAGCCGATTGCTCGCGGCGTCAGCCCCAATGGCGGTCGCGGCGCCGAGGCGGTTTACCGCCAGGGACGGATGACGGCCTCTTACGTGCATTTCTATTTCCCGTCCAATCCCGCGGCGGTGGCCGCACTGTTCGCGCCCGATGATCGCGCGCCTGCAGCCGGGCATCGGGCGGCGTCATGAGCGAGCCCTACAGCGACAGCGAGCGCGCCGCCATCTACCGAGTGATCGCCGAACGCCGCGACATGCGTCACTTCGCCGGCGGCAGCGTCCCCCCGGAGCTGCTTGCGCGGTTGCTGGCGGCCGCCCACCAGGGGCCCAGCGTCGGCCTGATGCAGCCCTGGCGATTCATTCGCATCAGCGACGCGGGTGTGCGCGGTCGCATCCAGGCGTTGGTCGAGGAAGAGCGACTGCGCACCGCACACGCCATGGGCGAGCGTTCGGACCAGTTCATGCGGCTCAAGGTCGAAGGGATCGCGGACTGCGCCGAAGTGCTGGTTGCGGCGCTGATGGACGATCGCGAGCGCCATGTGTTCGGCCGCCGGACCTTGCCGGAAATGGACCTGGCCTCGGTGTCCTGCGCCATCCAGAACCTATGGCTGGCGGCGCGCGCCGAGGGTTTGGGCATGGGTTGGGTGTCGCTGTTCGATCCCCATGCCCTGGCCGAGGTACTGGGCATGCCCGCTGGAGCCAAGCCGGTGGCGGTACTGTGCCTGGGGCCGGTCGAAGGCTTCTACGATGCGCCGATGCTGAAACTTCAAGGCTGGGCTGCCCCCCAGCCGCTCGAACACATGCTGTACGAAAACCAATGGGGAAAATCGTTGTGAGCATTGCGTTGATGACGGCGGCCGGGGTGGCGCTCGATGCCCTGTTGGGGGAGCCGCGCAGGCACCATCCGCTGGTCGCCTTCGGCCGTCTGGCCAACCGGATCGAAGCACGTTTCAACCGTGCCGGGCGTGGCTGGCGCAGCCACGGTGTCACCGCCTGGTTCCTGGCCGTGGTGCCCCTGACCCTGTTGGTGACATTGCTGTCCTGGCTGCCGCTGGTCGGCTGGCTGGTGGAGATTGGCGCGCTGTACCTGGCGCTGGGCATGCGCAGCCTGGGGGAGCACGTGATGCCCGTGGCCCAGGCCCTGCGCAGCGACGACCTGGCCAGCGCTCGTCAGCGTGTCGGCTATCTGGTGAGCCGGCAGACCGATGAGCTGGACGCCGAAGCAGTGGCCCGGGCCGGCACCGAATCGGTGCTGGAAAACGGCAGTGATGCGGTGTTCGCGGCGATCTTCTGGTTCGTCGTGGCCGGCGCGCCCGGGGTTGTCCTGTATCGCTTGAGCAACACGCTGGACGCCATGTGGGGCTACCGCAACGAACGCTTCGAGCGTTTCGGTTGGGCGGCGGCGCGGATCGACGACCTGCTCAACTACATCCCGGCGCGCCTGGTTGCGCTCACCTATGCCGTGCTGGGCAAGACCCGCCTGGCCTTGCGCTGCTGGCGCCGGCAGGCACCGCAGTGGGACAGCCCCAACGCAGGCCCGGTGATGGCGGCAGGGGCCGGCGCATTGGGCGTGCAGCTGGGCGGTCCGGCTATCTATCACGGCGAGCTGCATGAGCGGGCCGTGCTGGGCGAGGGTGCGCCGGCCGATGCCGACAGCATCGAGCGCGGCTGGAACCTGGTCCAGCGCGGCGTGTGGCTGTGGCTGTTGGTGCTGTGTCTGGGAGGCTTGCTCGATGCTTGAACACGGAGGGCGCTTGCGCCAGGCGGTGCTCGAATACGGTATCGCCGAAGACGACTGGGTCGACCTGTCCACCGGTATTGCGCCATGGGCTTTCCCCCT
Source organism: Pseudomonas sp. CFBP 13727 (assembly GCF_014841915.1). Taxonomy (NCBI): domain Bacteria; kingdom Pseudomonadati; phylum Pseudomonadota; class Gammaproteobacteria; order Pseudomonadales; family Pseudomonadaceae; genus Pseudomonas; species Pseudomonas sp. CFBP 13727. Next base: position 815,504 of record NZ_JACYUT010000001.1, on the reverse strand, counting down.
GCCCGAGATCACGGCGCGCGCCTGGGCGCGGCTGCCGGAAAACGAAGACGGTCTGGAAGACGCCGCGCGCAGCTACTACGGCTTCGCGCACGTGTTGCCGGTGCCGGGCTCGCAAGCGGCCATTCAGACACTGCCACGCCTTCGTCGCAGTGGTCGGGTAGGGGTGCTGTCGCCGTGCTACGCCGAACATGCCGAGGGCTGGCGACAAGCGGGGCATGTGGTACGCGAAATCAGCGAAGACGAGGTCGAGCACTTCATCGACAGTCTCGACGTGCTGGTCGTCGTCAACCCGAACAACCCCACTGGCCGGCTGTTGTCCGCCGACTGCCTGCTGGCCTGGAATGCGCGTCTGAACAGCCGGGGCGGCTGGCTGGTGGTCGATGAAGCGTTCATGGACAACACCCCGCGTGCCGGTCTGGCTCGCTACGGCGTACAACCTGGGTTGATCGTGCTGCGCTCGTTCGGCAAGTTCTTCGGGCTGGCGGGTGTACGGCTGGGCTTTGTCCTCGGCGAGCCGCGCCTGCTGCGCTTGCTGGCCGACCTGATCGGGCCTTGGGCAGTGAGCGGACCGACACGCCAGCTGGGGCAGGCCTGCCTGCTCGACCAGCCGTCGCAGCAGGCGCAGATCGCCCGCTGCGCCGCCGCCAGCGAGCGCCTTGCCCAATGCTTGCGGCGCCACGACCTGGCGCCACAGGGCGGCTGCGCACTGTTCCAGTCGGTGGCGTACGAAGGGGCCGAGCGCCTGCAGGATTTCCTCGCCCGTCGCGGCATCCTCGTGCGGCTGTTCAAGCAGGACAGCCGCCTGCGCTTCGGCCTGCCTGCCCGCGAGGGCGACTGGGCACGACTCGAATCCGCCCTGGGCGAGTATCGCAAGGAGCATTCATGAGCACATTGATGGTTCAGGGCACCACGTCCGATGCAGGGAAAAGCACGCTGGTCACCGCGCTGTGCCGCTGGCTGACCCGTCAGGGCGTGGCGGTGGTGCCGTTCAAACCGCAGAACATGGCCCTCAACAGTGCGGTGACTGCCGACGGCGGCGAGATCGGTCGCGCCCAGGCGGTGCAGGCCCAGGCCGCGTACCTGCAGCCGCACACCGACATGAACCCGGTATTGCTCAAGCCCAACAGCGACACCGGCGCCCAGGTGATCATCCACGGGCGCGCCGTGACCAGCATGAACGCCGTCGCGTATCACGACTACAAGGCCATCGCCATGCAGGCGGTACTGGCTTCGCACCAACGCTTGAGTGGCCGCTACGAGGTGGTGATGGTCGAAGGGGCCGGTTCACCGGCCGAGATCAACCTGCGCGCCGGCGACATCGCCAACATGGGCTTCGCCGAGGCGGTGGACTGCCCGGTGCTGCTGATCGCCGACATCAACCGCGGCGGTGTATTCGCCCATCTGGTTGGTACCCTGGAACTGCTTTCGCCGACTGAACAGGCGCGGGTTCAAGGCTTCATCATCAATCGCTTTCGCGGCGACATCGCCTTGCTCCAACCCGGTCTGGATTGGCTGGAGGCCCGTACCGGCAAGCCGGTGATCGGTGTGCTGCCGTATGTCATGGACTTGCACCTGGAGGCCGAAGACGGCCTGGATCGGCGTCAGTCAAGCAAGGCGGACAAGGTGCTCAAGGTGATCGTGCCGGTCTTGCCGCGCATCAGCAACCACACCGATTTCGACCCGCTGCGCCTGCATCCGCAGGTCGACCTGCAGTTCATCGGCGTGGGCGATGACATCCCCCCGGCCGACCTGATCATCCTGCCCGGCTCGAAGAGCGTGCGTGCCGACCTGGCTCACCTGCGCGCTCAGGGCTGGGAACAGGCGATCTCCCGCCACCTGCGTTATGGCGGCAAGGTACTGGGCATCTGCGGCGGGCTGCAAATGCTCGGCACGCGCATCGACGACCCGCTGGGCCTCGAAGGCGCTGCCGGTTCCAGCGCGGGCCTGGGCCTGCTGGAGTTCACCACCGAACTGCAGGCGCAAAAGCAGCTGCGCAACGTGACCGGCCAGTTGACCCTTGAACAGGCCGCCGTCAGCGGCTACGAGATCCATGCCGGGGTGACCACCGGGGCGGCGCTGGATCATCCGGCGGTGCAATTGAGCGATGGCCGCCGCGACGGCGCGATCAGTGCTGACGGGCAGATTCTGGGGACTTACCTGCACGGCTTGTTCGAAGCGCCGCAGTCATCGGTGGCATTGCTGCGCTGGGCGGGGCTGGCCGACGTGCAGTCGGTGGATTACCACGCGTTGCGCGAGGCCGACATCGAGCGCCTGGCCGACCTGGTCGAGCAGCACCTGGACACCGCGCGCCTGCGCGAGCTGTGCGGCTTGCCTGGGGGAGGTGCCTGACATGCTGCAACTGATCCTCGGCGGTGCCCGCTCCGGCAAGAGCCGCCTGGCCGAACGGCTGGCCACCGACAGCCAGCTGCACGTCGTATACATTGCTACCAGCCAGCCGGTGGATGGCGAGCTTGACCAGCGGGTGGCCTTGCACCGCGAGCGCCGTCCCGATCATTGGGGGCTGGTGGAAGAGCCACTTGCTTTGGCCGACGTGCTGCGTGCTCAAGCGCGCAGCGATCGCTGCCTGTTGGTTGACTGCCTGACCCTGTGGCTGACCAATCTGCTCATGCTCGACGAGCCCGAGCGCTTGAAGGCAGAGCGTGAAGCTCTGCTGGAAACACTGCCCGGCCTGCCGGGACACATCCTCTTCGTCAGCAACGAAACCGGCCTGGGCGTCGTGCCGCTGGGTGAACTGACCCGGCGCTACGTCGACGAGGCAGGCCTGCTGCACCAGGCCCTGGCCGAACGCTGCGAGCGAGTGGTGTTCACCGTGGCCGGCCTTCCCATGGTATTGAAAGGACCTGCGTTATGAACTCAGCCTGGTGGCTGCACACTGCCCGTGCCGCCGATGCCCGCATCCATCGCGAGGCGCTGGAGCGTCAGCAGCAGTTGACCAAGCCGGCGGGCTCGCTCGGCGCGCTGGAACAGGTGGCCGTGCAACTGGCCGCATTGCAAGGGCGGCTCAAGCCCTCGGTCGAGCAGGTCTGGATCTCGGTGTTCGCTGCCGACCACGGCATCGTCGCCGAGGGCGTCTCGCCCTATCCGCAGGAAGTCACTGCGCAAATGGTGCACAACTTCGTCAACGGCGGTGCGGCCATCAGCGTATTGGCGCGCCGCCTGCAGGCACGCCTGGAAGTGGTGGACCTCGGTACCGCGACGCCGCTGGGCGATCTGCCTGGCGTGCAGCATGTGCGGATCGCTGCCGGTACGCGCAATTTCATCGACGCGCCGGCGATGAGTTTCGAGCAGGGCACGCAGGCACTGCAGGCCGGTCGCGACAGCGTGCTGCGGGCGAAAGCCAGCGGCACCGAGCTGTTCATCGGCGGTGAGATGGGCATCGGCAACACCACGTCTGCCACCGCGCTGGCCTGCGCCTCGCTGGCGTGCGCCGTGGTCGATCTGGCCGGGCCGGGCACCGGTCTGGACGCCGCTGGCGTGACCCACAAGGTGCAGGTCATCGAGCGCGCCTTGAAGGCCCATGCCGGGCTGCCCGACGAACCGCTGCAGCGCCTGTTCTGCTACGGCGGCTTCGAGGTTGCCGCGCTGGTCGGCGCCTACCTGGCCTGTGCCCAGGAGGGCATCGTGGCGCTGGTGGATGGTTTCATCTGCAGTGTCGCGGCGCTGTTGGCGGTGCAGTTGAACCCGTCCATCCGGCCTTGGCTGCTGTTCGCTCACAACGGCGCCGAACCCGGCCATCGCCATGTCCTGGCGGCCCTCGAGGCGCAACCGTTGCTGCAACTGGGCTTGCGCCTGGGCGAAGGCAGCGGCGCCGCCTTGGCCGTGCCGCTGTTGCGCCTGGCGTGCGACTTGCACGAGCAGATGGCGACCTTCGCCGAAGCGGCTGTCGCGGACCGTCCGGCATGATCTTGCACCTGGATCTGCTGCGCCATGGCGAAACCGAGATCGGCGGGTTTCGCGGCAGCCTCGATGACGCCCTGACCGAGCGCGGTTGGGCCCAACTGCACGCGGCGGTTGCCGACCGTTCCGGTTGGGACCGCATCGTCAGCTCACCGCTGCAGCGATGCGCACGCTTCGCCGAGGTGCTGGCCGAACAGCGCGGGCTGCCGCTGAGCTTCGAGGCTGGTCTTCAGGAACTGCATTTCGGCGCCTGGGAAGGCCTGAGTGCGGCGCAATTGATGCAGACCGACGAAGCCGGCCTGGGTCTGTTCTGGAACGACCCCTACGCCTTCACGCCACCCGACGGCGAGCCCATGCTGGATTTTTCCGCGCGCATCCATGCCGCGTTGCGCAGGTTGCACCTGCAATATCCGGGCGAGCGGTTGCTGCTGGTGGTGCACGGCGGGGTCATGCGCCTGCTGCTGGCCGAAGCACGCGCCCTGCCACGCGAACAGCTGCTCCAAGTCGAGGTCGGACACGCTGCCTTGTTCAGTGTGGTGATGGCAGCCGACGGCAGCCTGAGCGAGCCGTCCTGAGCATGCTGCCGTTCTGGATCGCCTTGCAGTTTCTCAGCAGCTTGCCGGTGCGCCTGCCCGGTATGCCCAGTCCAGAGGCTTCCGGGCGCTCGCTGTTGTTCTATCCTGCCGTGGGGCTGCTGTTCGGCGTGCTCTTGTGGGCCGCCAGTGCGCTGCTCGCCGGAACGCCAGTGCTTCTGCACGCCGCGCTGTTGCTGGCGCTGTGGGTGGTGCTCAGCGGTGGCCTGCACCTGGACGGTCTGGCGGACAGCGCCGATGCCTGGCTGGGCGGATTCGGCGACCGCGAACGCACCTTGCTGATCATGAAGGACCCACGCAGCGGTCCCATGGCCGTGGTGACGCTGATGTTGGTGCTGCTGCTCAAGTTCTGTGCGCTGCTGGCCTTGCTCGAGCAGGGCCAGCAGGCCGCGCTGATGCTGGCCCCGATACTGGGGCGGGCCGCCATGCTCGGCCTGTTCATGACCACGCCCTACGTGCGCGCTGGCGGGCTGGGCCAGGCCCTGGCCGACCACCTGCCGCGTCGTGCCGGCGCCTGGTTGCTGGCAGGCGTGGCACTGGTCAGCCTGGCGTTCTGCGGGGTTTGGATCAGCCTGCTGGTGCTGGCTGGCTTCGTGGCGCTGCGACGCCAGATGATCAAGCGTTTGGGCGGCACCACCGGTGACACCGCCGGCGCCATGCTCGAGTTGCTCGAACTGTTGCTGCTGCTGGGCGCTGCGCTGTAGAACCTGCCTGGCAGATGGTTGCATGCGGCGCTGCCTGTCGGCGATGAACAGGCATACAATCGAGCGGCCTGTCCCCTCATGCCCGGAGCACACAATAATGACATCGGTATGGCGTACCAGCGGCTGGGTCCTGCTCGGCGCAGCCCTGATCCTTGCCCTGTCCCTGGGCATTCGCCACGGCTTCGGGCTGTTCCTGGCGCCCATGAGTGCGGAGTTCGGCTGGGGCAGGGGCGTATTCGCGCTGGCCATCGCGCTGCAGAACCTGATCTGGGGCCTGGCCCAACCGTTCGCCGGCGCCCTGGCGGATCGCTTCGGCGCCGGGCGGGTGGTTGCGGTGGGTGGTGTGCTCTACGCGGTCGGCCTTGGCTGCATGGGGCTGGCCAACTCCGAGTTGAGCCTGAGCCTCAGCGCTGGCCTGCTGATCGGCCTGGGGCTCTCCGGTACGTCGTTCTCGGTGATTCTGGGCGTGGTAGGACGAGCCCTGCCCGCCGAACACCGCAGCATGGGCATGGGGATCGCCAGCGCAGCCGGCTCGTTCGGGCAATTCGCGATGCTGCCCGGCACGCTCGGCCTTATCAGTTGGCTGGGCTGGTCGACGGCCTTGCTGGTGATGGGCGTACTGGTGGCGTTCATCGTCCCCCTGGTACGCATGCTCAAGGACCGGCCACTGCCAGCCCAGGCCCACGATCAGAGCCTTGGCCAGGCGCTGCGTGAGGCGTGCGGCCATTCAGGGTTCTGGCTGCTGGCGCTGGGCTTCTTCGTGTGTGGTTTCCAGGTGGTATTCATCGGTGTGCACCTGCCGTCCTACCTCGTCGACCAGCACCTCCCGGCAAGCGTCGGCACCACGGTTCTGGCGCTGATCGGGCTGTTCAACATCTTCGGCACCTACATCGCCGGCTGGCTGGGTGGGCGCATGTCCAAGCCGCGACTGCTGACCGCCTTGTACCTGATGCGCGCCGTGGTGATCGTGCTGTTCCTGTGGTTCCCTGTCACTACCGTCAGCGCCTGCCTGTTCGGCATGGCGATGGGGCTGCTCTGGTTATCCACCGTTCCCTTGACCAACGGTACCGTCGCAACGCTGTTTGGCGTGCGCAACCTGTCGATGCTCGGCGGCATCGTGTTTCTCTTCCACCAGCTGGGGGCGTTTCTGGGGGGTTGGCTGGGCGGCCTGGTGTACGACCAGACCGGCAGCTATGACCTGGTCTGGCAGCTGTCGATTGCGTTGAGCCTGCTCGCCGGTGCGCTCAACTGGCCGGTGCGCGAACGCCCCGTTGCCCGGCTGCAGGCTCAGGGAGCGAGCGCATGAGCAGGCTCCGCAGCGTGCAACTCGCCATGGCATGCGCACTGGCCGCGCTGCTGGGTCTGGCGTGGTGGGGCTGGCAGCAGGGCGGACTGGCCCTGCTGCAAATGAACATGAGCCTGTGCTGACGTCACACATGAAAAAGCCCCGAACCGGTCGGGGCTTTTCGTATTACCTGATCGATCAGAAGCGGTAGGTCACTGAAGTACCGAAGCCATGTGCGCTGTTCTCGTACTTGGCCTGGTAGGCACCCTTGGTGGCGCTGACCAGGTTGATCTTCGTGTCTTCTTCCTTCAGGTAGGAATAGGCGAAGTCGAAGGTCAGGTCGTCCGTCGGGCTCCAGCCAGCACCCAGGCTGAGGATGGCGCGGTCGCCCGTCGGGATGCGTGGCGAACGATTGGTGTTGTTGGTCGGCGACTGGTCAACCGAAAAGCCCGTGCGCAGCGTCCACTGTTTGTTCAGTTTGTAGGCGGCGCCCACGGCATGGGACCAGGTGTCGTGCCAGTTCTGTTCTTCGGTGATGGTGCCGATCGATGGGCGCAGCGCGGCAGGCACGCCATCGTTCTCGACCGAGATTTCCTTCAGGCGGCTCCAACGGGTCCAGGTGCTGCCTGCGTACAGGGTCCAGTCCTGGTTGAGTTCGTGGGTGACCGAGAAGTCCACCGACTCAGGCGTGTCGATGTCCAGCGATGCATCGTACTTGCTGCCGTTGAACGGCCCGAACCCCGAACCTTCGACCTTGGTATGGCCGTCCAGCTTGTACTTGACCTTGGAGTGGTAGGTCAGGCCCACGCGGGTATCGTCAGTGGCCTGAACGAGCACGCCGACGTTGAAGCCCACGGCGGTATCGTCGCCCTTGATCTTGACTTCGCCGTCGTTGCGGCCTGGCGTCGCGCGGTTCAGCGCGGCCGACGTCAGCTCGCCTTCAAGGCGGTTGAAGGTAGGACCGAAGCCGATCGACACGCGCTCGTTGAAGGCATAGCTGACGGTAGGCTGCAGCGTGACGACCGCCACATGGCTCTTGTCGCCCCAGTAGCGGCCGGCAAAACCGCTTTCATAGTCGGTGACCAGACCGAAAGGCGCGTACAGACCGAAACCGACGGTCCAGTTGTCATCCAGGGGTTTGACGTAGTAGCCCATGGGTACGCCGACGAACGGCACCATGTCGCCGTCGTTGCTGCCGCCGAAGGTTCCACGGCCGCTGATGTCGGTCTTGGCGACGATGGCCGCCGCGCCGACGCTGACCTGTTCACGTTTGATGCGGGACATGCCGGCAGGGTTGCCATAGACAGTGCTGGCGTCCTCGGCGGACGACGAGCGACCGGCGAAGCCGGTACCCATGCCGCTGATGCTTTGTTCATTGAGGGCGAAGCCGGCAGCGAAAAGCTGGCTCGATGCCAGGGTGACAGCGAAGCCGAGAGTGGTCTTGAGCATTGGTCTTTTCATTGTTTTAACTCTAGGGGGGCACTGAGGGGCAAGCTACCAACATTTTCACTGCAACGCTATAGCCTGAAACACTCTGGCTAGAGCGGTTTTGTAGGACAATCCGACCATAATTTACGGGCGCCCGAATGCAGCTTCCAGCGGTCGCGTATGCGCCATCCCTGTGCCATGGGCGCACGCCGGTGCCTGGTAGATTCCACGCAGCTGTCTAGCTCGGGCAAGACAGGGTCGTTGGCAAGCAGAAAAATGACGTCAGATTTTCGATTGCGCGGCAGTGGGCGACGCACGGTGGTCCTTCGGCCAGACTGGCGAACTGTAATGTGCGTTTACAGTTGCATGCATCGATAGCATGCCAAGGCCTGGGCCTCCCCCAAATCGCAGGCATGAAAAAGCCCCGACGGGTCGAGGCTTTTCCATACATTACATCGTGTGCATCGTTGCAGCGATCAGGCAACCAGGGCCTGACGCGTACGGTCGATCACGGCCTGCAGCGGTTCGGCACTGGAGTACTGTTCCGGGTACAAGCGTTCGCTGTGACGGGCGATACCGTGCTCATTGACGATGGTGAAGCTGAAGCAGCCTTTGCGCGCGGCCATGATCAGGCAGTTCATCGGAGCGAAGGCGTGGGTGAGGGTGCGGATGGCATCCTGGGTCTGGATATGAGTCATGTTGTTGTATGTTCCTGCAATGGTCACGACTTGGAGCCGTGATCGATAAAAACGTTCCAGTAGCGCGGGCCTTTGGGCCGGGCGAAGAACCTGTCTGGAACAAGACAGCCAGTGAACAGCGCTTTATCGTTTTGGCTGTTGGGCTGACTGGTAGGTACTTAGGAGGGCAGGCAACATTCCGGGCTAAGGTTCGGGGCCCTGGATGCAGATCCTGATCAATCGTAGGTTGGTCGGGGCAGAGTAATTCGCTTGATGCCGGACTTGTTCGCAAGTCGGGGAGCGTTACCTGGAGACCATCATGTTGGTCGAGCCCGTGTGAACAGGGTGGTCGACCTGAATTGACTTTCAGCTTGGTACTAACGGGTCGAAGACTATCGCATCGGCTATGAGAAGCGCAAGCGATATTCCGAAAAAATACCTTATCGCTACCTTGAAGACGCAAACGAAGACCCGGTCACTGCAAGTGCAAGAAATCATGTCTGTCCGGTCTGATCGTGCCTCGTCGATCATGGCTACTCGGTATGACTCACGCAAGTCAATGAAAAAAAACGTCTTTTCGAGTTGGTGAAAAAATCGACAGTTTGACTTCAGGCCCCATTCCATATGGGTTTGCGAGGGGCAGGGGGGGGTTGTCCACTGACTTATCCACAGCTTCTGTGGATTGTCCCAAGGACGCGCTCTGGCACGGGGTTGGTCGGGTCCGAAAGGGCAGACATCTGTCACCTGGGGCTAAACCCTCGGCCATTGCCGCCGATAACACGACCATGACCCTGATGCCGGTGCCTTATGTTCAACAACAAACTCAAGCAGCAACTCAGCGCCCAAGCCGACGAACTGGTGGAATTGCGTCAACTGGTAGCCGGCATGACCCACGAGATGCTCAGCCTGGACATCGATGCATCGCTGCGCATCATCGCCTGCAACGACTTGTTTGCGACCACTTTGGGCTATACTGAAGCCCAGCTGGTTGGCAGGCTGATGACCGAATTGGTCCCCACCTACGTGACCAAACTGCCGTGCTACAACAACTTCCGTGCGGCGGTGGCAGCGGGCACTTCGGTGTCGGACAACTATCGCTACCTCAAGGCGGACGGCAGTCTGGTCTGGGTCAATGCGCACTGGAAGCCCATCCGCAATGCGGCAGGTGTGCTGATGCACATCAAGTGCTTTGCCACCGATGTCACCAAGAGCATGGAGAAAGCAGCGGAGAACGCTTCGTTCATCGACGCCTTGCTGCGCTCCACGGCGGTCATCGAGTTCGATTTGAAAGGCACCGTGCTGTCGGCCAACGACCAGTTCATGCGCGGCATGGGCTATACCCTGGCGCAGGTGCAGGGCAAGCATCACCGCATGTTCTGCCACAGCGAAGAAACCAGTTCGCCGAGCTACACCGAATTCTGGGCAAACCTGAACCGCGGTGAGTTCGTCGCCGGGCGCTTCAAGCGCCTCGACAGCATGGGCCGCACCATCTGGCTCGAGGCGACCTACAACCCCGTCTACGACACCGAAGGCAAGCTCTACAAGGTGGTCAAGTTCGCTACCGTGGTCACCGAGCAGGTCGAGCGCGAGGCCGAGGTCAATCAGGCGGCGCAGACCGCCTATGAAATCTCGCGCAGCACCGACATCAGCGCCCAGCGTGGCGCGGTGGTAGTGACCGATACCGTGCAGACCATGCGCAAGATCGCCGACGACATGCAGTCCGCGTCCAGCGGTGTGGAAGCGCTGGGCAAGCAATCGCTGCTGATCAGCTCGATCATCCAGACCATCAGCAGCATCGCCCAACAGACCAACCTGCTGGCGCTGAACGCCGCCATCGAAGCGGCCCGCGCCGGTGAACAGGGGCGCGGGTTCGCCGTGGTGGCCGACGAAGTCCGGCAACTGGCGGGCCGGACCAGCACCGCCACCGACGAGATCGCCGCCGTGGTGCAGCAGAACCAGGCACTGGTCGACGGCACCGTGCGCGACATGGCCAACAGCAGGCAGCAGGCTGAGCAGGGCGTACAACTGGCCGGTCAGGCCGGTGACGTGATCGTCGAGATCCAGGACGGGGCCAAGAAAGTGGTGGAGGCGGTGGCGCGTTTCACCAACCTCTGACGGCCTGTACGGCACCTTCGCAGCGGTTGTATTAGAATGGGCCACGTTCATTCAGCGAAGGTAATCGATATGACAGTCCAGACCGAAACCGCTCTGCTGGCGGGTGGCTGCTTCTGGGGCATGCAGGACCTGATCCGTCGTTATCCGGGCGTCCTGCAGACGCGGGTCGGGTACAGCGGCGGCGATGTCGCCAATGCGACCTACCGCAACCACGGCACCCACGCCGAAGCCATCGAGATCGTCTTCGATCCCAGCGTGATCGGCTATCGCCAGATCCTCGAGTTTTTCTTCCAGATTCACGACCCGTCCACGGCCAACCGCCAGGGCAACGATGTAGGCCTGAGCTACCGCTCGGCGATCTTCTACAACACCGAGGAGCAGAAACGCGTCGCACTGGAAACGATCGCCGATGTCGATGCCTCCGACCTGTGGCCCGGCAAGGTCGTCACCGAGCTTGCCCCTGCAGGTGATTTCTGGGAAGCCGAGCCCGAGCATCAGGATTACCTGGAGCGTATTCCCAACGGCTACACCTGCCATTTCGTACGTCCCGACTGGAAACTTCCCGCGCGCGGCTGATCAGGTTGCGCCAATAGCTAGACATATCCAGTAATAATTTCCCGGCGGTGGTGTTCATCACTGCCGGGACATCCATCCTGACGCCCCCTGCAACGACCCCTCTCCATCGTGCAGCCCGCACGCTCTGCGCTCTTCATACGCACTCATCCAGCCTGCACGCTCGCTGGCAAAGATCAATGCTTCTGGTTGGCAGCCGCGAATGCTTGCCAAGTGCCATGAATTATCATTTACATTTTTTTGACATTTGCATAGCCTTGCGCCGCTTCCGCATTCAACGCGGTTTCGCACACAAGTTTGCGTGGCTTCCTACAGCCTGCATTCGAGTCTTCGCCCGGGGGGGGCAGACCGCCTTGTGTGGGTTCCTGAGGTCATGCCATGAATCATTTTCCGTTGCGCAGTGTTGCGCTGTGCATCTCTTTGTCCATTGCCGGCCTGGCGCAGGCAGCTCCGATTGCGGTGAATCTGCCCGCGCAGCCCTTGGGCGAAGCGCTGAACCAGTTGGGTCAGGCCAGCGGCCTGCAAGTGGTGTTCGAACCAGCGGCGATTGCCGGCAAGACGGCACCTTCGGTCACCGGCCGGATGGAACCCGCATTGGCACTGCAACGCCTGCTGGCCGGCAGCGGCCTGGTCGGTACGGTGCAGGGCGACGTGGTCAGCGTCACCGCGCCCGCTACAGCGTCCACTGGCGGCGCGGTGGAACTGGGCGCGACGGCCGTCTCGGCCGCCACCAGTTCCATAGCCGGCACGGCCACTACCGAACACTCCGGCTCCTACACCACCGGCAGCATGAGCACCTCGACCGGGCTGCCGCTGTCGATCCGCGAAACCCCGCAGTCGGTCAGCGTCATCACGCGCCAGCGCATGGACGACCAGGGCATGAACGACCTCAACGATGTGGTCAAGTACGCGCCCGGCATCACCTTGCGCAAGTTTGGCGGCGACCGCCAGGCGTTCCAGGCGCGCGGGTTCAACATCGACAACATCATGTACGACGGCCTGCCGACCAGCATCGGCCAGTTCACCCTGGACACCATCGCCGGTGCCGACCTGGCTTTGTACGACAGGGTTGAAGTGGTGCGCGGCGCCACCGGCTTGATGACCGGTGCCGGCAGCCCGTCGGCAACCCTGAACCTGGTGCGCAAGCGTCCTACCGCTACCCCTCAGGTCAGCATCACCACCAGCGCCGGTACCTGGGACCGCTACCGCACGCAAGTGGATGCGTCGAACCGGCTCAACGAATCCGGCACCCTGCGTGGCCGGGTGGTGGCCGCCTACGAAGACGACAACAGCTACATCGACGAGCGTGAAAAGCAGCGCCAGACCTTCTACGGCGTATTCGAAGCGGACCTGAGCGAGGCGACTACCCTGACCCTCGGGGCTTCCAAGCAGCGCGATGACGCCACCTCGGACTGGGGCAGCCTGCCGTCCGGTCCGAATGGCGAAGACCTGCATCTGTCGCGTTCCACCTTCCTGAGCAATGACTGGGCCTACTGGGACCGGGACAACGTCAGCGTGTTCACCGACGTCACCCACCGCTTCGACAACGGCTGGACCGCCAAGGCTGCGGCCGCGAAGATATGGGCCGAGTCCAACACCTTTTCCAGCTATCTGACGGCGCCCCGCAATGGTGTGTACGGGCAGGCCACAGGCGCCTACGACACCACCGACGTGCAGACCAACGTGGATGCCTCCCTGGCCGGCCCGTTCCAGTTGTTCGGTCGCGAGCATCAGTTGACCCTCGGCGCGAGCCGTCGCCAGGAAAAGTTCGACCAGACCGGTGGCTACTGGAACGACTCCACGCCCATCGATATCTACAACTTCGATCCGGGTGTCATTGCCAAGCCTTCGCGCACTCGCAGCGACTATCGGCTCTACGAGAGCAAGAACACGGCGACCGAAAAGGGTGTCTACGCCGCCGCGCGTTTCAACCCGCTGGACCCGCTGCACATCATCGTCGGCAGCCGGGTCAGCTGGTATGACTACGACAACCGCTCGGGCACGGGTGATTACAAAGTGACCCAGGAAGTCACGCCCTACGCCGGCATCATCTATGACCTGAACGATACCTACTCGGTCTACGCCAGCTACACCGAAATCTTCAAGCCGCAGACGCAGCAGGATGTCGGCGGCACGGTGCTGGACCCGATGACCGGTGAAAGCTATGAGATCGGCATCAAGGGCGAGTACTTCGATGGCGGACTGAATGCGTCCGTGGCCATGTTCGACATGACCCAGCAAAACCGCGCCTACGCCATTCCCGATCAACCGGCCAGCTGCCGGGCCACCAACCGCACCTGCTACGAGGCTGCGGGCGAGGTACGCAGCCGTGGCCTGGATACCGAAATCAGTGGCGCCTTCACGCCCAACTGGCAGTTCTCGGCCGCCTATACCCTGGTGCTCAGCCAGTACGTGAAAGACCGTACCTACGAGAAAGGCAATCTGTTCGCGCCCAACCAGCCCAAGCATCTGTTCAAGGCCGCAACCACTTACCAGTTCGAAGGTGCCTTGGACAGGCTGCGTATCGGTGCCGACGTGCTGGCGCAGAGCGCAACCTACGGCCGTGTCGGAACCGGTCATGCGGAGCAGGATTCCTACGCGGTACTGGGCTTGATGGCCGGCTATCGCTTCGACGAACACTGGGACGCCCGCGTCAACTTCAACAACGTGCTGGACGAGAAGTACTGGCAGGGTATTCCTACCGCAACCGGCAGTGGCACCTACGGCGACCCGCGCAACCTGATGTTCTCGCTGAAATGGTCGCTGTGATCCAGTGACCGAGAGGGCGGGCGTGCAATGCGCCCGCCCGTCGATCATCACAGGCATTCGTAGCAGATGCCCATACGTGTCAAGGCCGAAAGGGCGTGGACAGCTGGAATTGTGCCAATTCGCGCAACCCTGTATTCACCTTGAAACGGACGCTGTAAGGTCTGGCATGGGCCAGCTGTGAAGAGAGGCCCCTATCGGCACTGCCATAGGCGCGTTGTGGTGAACTGTCTGCGGAGCACTTTTGAAAACACTCCTCATCATCGGCATCGGCGCCGGTCATCCCGAGCACATCACGGTGCAGGCGGCGCGTGCCTTGGCGCGGGTCGATGTGTTCTTCCTGATGGACAAGGGCGACCACAAGGGCAAGCTCAATGCCCTGCGCAAAGAGATCCTCGAGCGTCATGCAACGCCTGGGGCGTATCGGGTGGTCGAGGTGCGGCAGCCCGAGCGTCCGGCCGGGCCGGACTATCGGACGTCGGTGAATACCCTGAACGCGCGCAAGCGGGCGGCCTTCGAGCGGCTGCTCGATGATGAAGTGGCGGACGGGGAGTGCGCGGGCGTTCTGGTGTGGGGCGATCCTTCGCTGTACGACAGCACGCTGCGCATTGTCGAGGCGATCGCTGCCAACGGCGCGCGAGCGGTGCGGTATGAGGTGTTTCCCGGGGTGACCAGCATTCAGGCGCTGACCGCGGCGCACCGGATCACCCTCAACAGCATTGCCGGTGCCGTGCAGATCACTACGGGTCGACGCCTGGCGGCGGGCATGCCCGAGGGCGTCGACACGGTGGTGGTGATGCTCGATGCACAGGACAGCTTCAAGGCGCTGGTCGGCCAGGATCTGGATATCTATTGGGGAGCTTACGTCGGTACGGCCGATGAAGTGCTGCTGTCGGGAAGGCTGGACGACGTGGCGCAGACCATTGCCGATGCGCGGCAGCAGGCGCGTAGCCAGCATGGCTGGATCATGGACAGTTATCTGCTCAGGCGGCGTGTCTGAAGTTGCGCGGGGTTGCCGGACGCGGCTCGCGCCGCTGCTACAGGGGCTGTTTGGTGTTTTGCGGGGTTGCTAACGCGGCTCGCGCCGCTGCTACAGGGGCTGTCTGGTGTTTTGCGGGGTTGCCGGACGCGGCTCGCGCCGCTGCTACAGGGGCTGTTTGGTGTTTTGCGGGGTTGCCAACGCGGCTTGTCGGTCTTGCGCGCGGATTTCGCGTTGCGCAGGCTTGTATTACCTAAACGCCAACGTCACCATCAGGGCACCCTGCGTTCCGCTGTGAGCCGATATGCCGACCCAGCCTCCCGAACATTTTCGCGCCCCCTCCGTACTTGAGGAGACACCCGCCCAGGATGCCGCCGAGCGCCTGCAGCTGGCTCTGGATACCGGGGCCATCGTCGGCACCTGGGTATGGGATGTTGCGGCCGACCACTTCAGTGCCGACGAACGCTTTGCCCGCACCTTCGGTCTGTCCGGCAAGGTCTGTGCCCAGGGCCTGCCGCTGGAGCAAGCGATGGCCAGCGTCCATCCGCAGGATCGCCCGCGGGTCGAAGCGGCCGTGTTCGAGACCCTCGGCAACGGCGGTCACTACCGTTGCGAGTATCGCGTGCTGCAGAGCGACGGCAGCTATCGCTGGATCGAAGCCAACGGCCACGTCGAATTCGACGAGGCGGGGCGTCCGCACCGTTTTCCCGGCGTGCTGCTGGACATCCAGCAACGCCGCAGCGCCGAGGCCGAGCGCGATCGCATGACCCACCTGCTGCGCACCTTCACCGCCGCGGTGCCCGGTGTGGTGTACGCCAAGGATCGCCAGGGCCGGATGCTGGTTGCCAATCGCGGCACCACCGAACTCATCGGCAAACCGCCCGAGCAATACATCGGCCGCACCGATATGGAGTTCCTGGAAGACAAGGTCCAGGCTCGGGTGATCATGGAAACCGACCGGCGCATCATGGAAGGTCGGCACACCCAGGAGGTGGAAGAGGAGGTACGCCAGGCCGACGGCACCGCCGCGACCTGGCTGTCGCTCAAGACGCCTCTGCTCGACGAGGACGGCGAAGTCATTGGCCTGATCGGGTCCTCCATCGACGTCACCGCGCGCAAGAAAGCCGAGGCTGCGGTGCGCGAGCTCAATCAGACCCTGGAAGAGCGCGTGCGCATCGCCATTGCCGAGCGGGAAAAAGCCGAGGCAGCGTTGCACCAGGCGCAGAAGATGGAAGCCGTGGGCCAGCTTACCGGGGGTATCGCCCACGACTTCAACAACCTGCTGGCGGGCCTGTCCGGCAGCCTCGAATTGATGCACATGCGCTTGAAACAGGGCCGTACCGCTGACCTCGAACGCTACCTGGACGTAGCGCAGGGGGCGGTCAAGCGCGCCGCGTCACTGACTCATCGCCTGCTGGCGTTCTCCCGGCGGCAGACCCTGGCTCCGGTGCCCACCGACGTCAACGCGCTGATCCACGGCCTGGAAGAACTGGTGCGACGTTCGGTCGGACCCTCCATCGAACTGAGCGTGCGCCATACCCAGGGTCTGTGGACGGCGCTGATCGACCCGACCCAGCTGGAAAACGCCTTGCTCAACCTGTGTATCAATGCTCGCGATGCCATGCCCGGTGGTGGGCGGATCACCATCGAAACCGCCAATCAGTGGCTGCCTCACAGCGATGCATTCAATCACGAGGTACAGGCCGGCGAGTACCTGGTGGTTCACGTGACCGATAACGGTTCGGGGATGAGCGAGGAGGTCATGGCCAAGGTGTTCGAGCCGTTCTTCACCACCAAACCGGTGGGCGAGGGCACCGGCCTGGGTCTGTCGATGATCTATGGGTTTGCCAGGCAGTCCGGCGGACTGGTGAAGATCCAGTCACGGCCGGGGCTTGGCACGACGGTCAGCCTGTACCTGCCCAGGCATTGCGCAGGCCTCGAGACAGAAGCGGTGGTGCCCAGCCAGGCGCCCATCGACCTCGGTGGCAGCGGCGAAACCGTGCTGGTGGTGGACGACGAAGCCTCGGTGCGCGGTTCCGTGGCCGAGCTGCTGGAAAGCCTGGGCTATGTGGTCCTGCAGGCCGGCGACAGCGCCCAGGGCCGAGACCTGCTGCAATCGGCTGCGCGCATCGACCTGCTGGTCACGGACGTAGGCTTGCCTGGCGGGCTCAATGGCCGGCAGATGGCCGAGCTGGGGCGCTCGGCCCGGCCAGGCTTGCCGGTGCTGTACATCACCGGCTACGCGCAGAACCTGGCGTTGGACCAATGCCATCTGCAGCCCTGCACCGAGGTGCTGACCAAGCCGTTCGCCCTGGAGGCGCTGAGCGAGCGCGTGCGCATGCTGATCACGCAACGGCAGCCATGAAACCTGTTCTGCGGCCATGAAAAAGCCCCGCCATGGCGGGGCTGCTCACAACCAGCGGGCTCATCGAGTCAACCTGGCGTTCAGGATCGCGTCGCGCACCAGCGGGCGGCAGGCTTCGACGAAGGCGATCAACTGGCTGGCCGGGATTGTGCCCAATGCACTGACAGGGGTATGGCGGATGGTGTTATATTCCTGCGCTGACATGGCGGATACCTCTCAAGGGTTTCATTCGATGTGTCACCCGAGCCGCCGGGACTCTCACCTCCCGGTGGCTCTCCTTTACTTGGTTCGCCGGGCACGTGAAATTGTTCAATCTTTAAGATGGCCAGTCGCCGTACGGTATGTTAGGCCCTTCCCCTGCTCTATTTGGTAATCACTCCCGCGCGAACACCATGGCCTTGAGGCCGCTGGCTGGATCTATGTCGGCAAACTCAGGTGGGTTGTCCAGGCGCCGCTGCAGGCGCAGCTGCGGTGCTTCGCGGCGCAGCTCGTCGACGAGAAAGTCGGGGCCCAGCGCCGGGTCGTTCATGCACGCCAGCACCACGCCCGATTCGCTGAGCAGTTCCGGCAGGCGGCGCAGTACCCGCTGGTAATCCTTGGTCAGCAGGAAGCTGCCTTTCTGGAACGACGGCGGGTCGATGATCACCATGTCGTAAGGGCCGTCCTTGCCGACCCGGCCCCAGGACTTGAACAGATCGTGGCCCAGAAAGCTGACCTTGCCCAGCTCGTGGCCATTGAGGTGGTGGTTCTCGCGTCCCCGGGTGAGGGCGGCGCGAGACATGTCGAGGTTGACCACATGGGCTGCGCCGCCAGCGATGGCGGCCACCGAGAAACCGCAGGTGTAGGCGAACAGGTTGAGCACACGTCGACCCTGGGCGTTTTCGCGTACCCAGTCGCGACCGTGGCGCATGTCGAGAAACAAGCCGTTGTTCTGTTTACGCCCCAGGTCGATGCGGTACTGCAGGCCGTTCTCGACCAGGATCACCTGCTCTTGCGCTTCTCCGATCAGCCAGTGCACGTCGCTGCCGGGCAGATAGCGGTGCTGCAGTGCCAGACCGCGCGCACCGCTGGCTGCCCAGACTGGCTGCTCAGCAAGTTGGGCAAGCAGCTGTTGCAAGTCTGCCAGCTGTTCGGCAAGCGGCTCCTTGAACAGCGATACCAGCACGATGCCCTGCAGCCAGTCCACGGTCAGTTGCTCCAGCCCCGGCCAGCGCCGACCGCGGCCGTGAAACAACCGACGGGTTTCAATCGGCGGCTGAGCGAGGGCTTGGAGCAGGTGTTGGTGCAAGGTGGCGAAGGCGTCGGCGTTCATGGCAAGGATCACGGCTGCAAAGGGCCGGCATTCTACGTCAGCTCAGGTATTTTTCGAACCAGCCCAGCGTGCGTTCCCAGGCCAGGTCGGCTGCGGCCTTGCCATAGCGCGGGGTCGAATCGTTGTGGAAACCATGGTTGGCGCCGGGATAGATGTACGCCTCGTAGGTTTTGCCTGCCGCCTTGAGCGCTGCCTCGTACGCGGGCCAACCTTCGTTGATGCGCGTGTCCAGTTCGCCGAAATGCAGCAGCAGCGGCGCCTTGATCTTCGCTACATCCTTGGCATCGGCTTGACGGCCATAGAACGGCACCGCGCACGCCAACTCGGGATAGGCCACCGCCGCCGCATTGGACACACCGCCGCCATAGCAGAAGCCGGTCATGCCGACCTTGCCCGTGGCACCCTCGTGCGCCATCAGCCAGGGGATCGCAGCGAAGAAATCATTCATCAGTTTGGTCGGGTCGACCTTCTCCTGCAGCGCCCGACCCTTGTCGTCGTTGCCCGGATAGCCGCCGACCGAGGTCAGGCCATCCGGGGCCAGGGCCATGTAGCCGGCCTTGGCGACCCGCCGTGCGACGTCTTCGATATAAGGGTTGAGCCCGCGGTTCTCATGCACCACCACCACGCCTGGCACCTTGCCGGTGGCCTGGGCCGGCCGCACCAGGTAGCCACGCACCTGGCCATGGCCATTGGGCGAGGGGTAGGTGACGTATTCGGCCACGATCTGTGGATCGGTGAATTCCACCTGCTGGGCCAATGCATAGTTCGGGCTCAGGCTGGCCAGCAATGCGCCTGCCGTCAGCCCCCCAAAGGTGAACAGCGCCGCGCGGTCGAGGAACTCGCGGCGGTTGATCTTGCCATGGGCATAGAAGTCGTACAGTTCCAGCAACTCGGGGGAAAAATCCTTGGCACTGAGGCGATCCATCGGGCACTCCTATCGGAAGACACCAAGCGGTGAGGGTTGCACTCATTAAAGCAGCGTTTCGCACCCTGGCCAGCGCTTCGCGCGTCAGCGGCGATGCAGCAGGTTCCAGTGGTCCGCGACCTGGCCCATGGTCTTGGCTTCGCCACTTTTGAGCCAGGCCATGAAGGGGCGGTCGAAATGAAAGTTCGGGCCGCATGCCTCGGTCAGGAAACGCCGCACGTTCTGAGTGTTGCGATAGCCTCTGTCCAGGGGGGTGTAACGGGTGATGGGAGCACTGTGCCAGTCGAAGTTCATGAATCGCTATCCTTCGCGAAAAGATCATTGAGTATAGGGGAGGGGGCGAGCCGCGCCTGCACGCTGACGTCGTGCACGCCATCATGCACAGGGCACTTTTCCTGTGCCGCGTTTTGCCTCAGAGTCTGTGAATCGCCAATAGTGCCAAACGTCGACGGAAGGATGATGAGCGAAGATCAGTGGAGCCAACGCATGCAAGACAACGGCTGGCTGTGGAACCCTGCCCAGACTGGCGTGCAGGCGCCGTGCCTGATCCTTGCGCACGGTGCCGGCGCGCCGATGGACAGTGCCTTCATGAACAGCATGGCCGAGCGCCTGGCCGCTGGCGGGGTCAGCGTGGTGCGTTTCGAGTTTCCCTACATGGCCCAGCGCCGCAGCGGCGGCAGCAAGCGTCCGCCCAGTCCGCAGGCAAGCCTGCTGGAAAGCTGGCGACAGGCCTATGCCCTGGTGCGACCGCTGGTGACGGGAACCCTGGCCGTGGGGGGGAAATCCATGGGCGGACGGATGGCCAGCCTGCTGGCGGACGAACTGGGTGCCGATGCACTGGTGTGCCTGGGGTATCCCTTCTACGCGGCCGGCAAGCCGGAAAAGCCGCGAGTCGAACACCTGGCCGACCTGCGCACGCCAACCCTGATCATCCAGGGCGAGCGCGATGCGTTGGGCAACTGCGAGACAGTGGCAGGCTATGAGTTGTCGGAGCAAGTCGAGCTGTACTGGCTCAGCGCCGCCGATCATGACCTCAAACCCTTGAAGTCATCCGGGTTCAGCCACGATCAGCATCTGCAGACCGCCGCCGACCGGATCGTGGCCTTCCTGTCCTGACTCGCGTGGCCGACACGTGGCCTGCCATGCAGGCTGCGATGCGAGGGCAGGGGGCAGTCAGCGGTTGAAACGCTCCACCAGCGAGTACTGACTGTTGGCGGTCTTGGTCAGCTCTTCGCTGAGCAGTGCCGAGTTCTGCGCCTGTTCGCTGGTTTCATCGGCCAGGTGCGAGATGGTGGTGATGTTGCGGCTGATCTCCTCGGCCACTGCACTCTGCTCTTCGGTGGCTGCGGCGATCTGCGTGGTCATGTCGGTGATGTTGGCGACCGCTTCGCTGATGCCGATCAACGCCTGGTCGGCTTCCAGCACGCGAGCCACGCCTTCCTCGGCCTGACGGTGACCGGCATCCATGGTCTGCACGGCATTGTTGGCGGTCTGCTGCAGCTTGGCGATGAGCCCATGGATCTGCCCGGTCGACTCGCTGGTGCGTTGTGCCAGCTGACGCACCTCGTCGGCGACCACGGCGAAGCCGCGGCCCATTTCGCCGGCGCGTGCCGCTTCGATGGCTGCGTTGAGCGCCAGCAGGTTGGTCTGGTCGGCGATGCCTTTGATCACATCCACCACGCCGCCGATCTCGTCGCTGTCCTTGGCCAGCTGGGTCACGGTCTGCCCGGTTTCCCCGACGACCACCGACAAGCGCTGGATCGCCTCGCGGGTTTCGCCGGCGATGTCGCGCCCGCGGCTGGTCAGGCGGTTGGCCTCCTGGGTGGCGTCGGCAGTGCGCTGCACATGGCTGGCCACTTCCTGGGTAGTGGCCGCCATCTGGTTCACCGCAGCGGCTACCTGCTCGGTTTCCAGGCGCTGACGGTCCAGGCCCTGGGAGCTCTGGTGTGCAAGGGCGTCGGATTGCCGGGCTTGACCGGTCAGGTGCTCGGCGGTGTCCTGCAAACGGGTGAGGCAGGTCTTCAAGCGCGCTTCCTGGCTCAGAATGGCCATTTCCAGGCGCGCCTGGGCGCCCCGGCTGTCGGTGTACATCTGCGCGATGAGGGGGTCCGAGGTGGTCTGGTCCGCCAGATCGAGCAGGCGCTTCATCCCACGCTGCTGCCAGCTCAGGCCCATCAGACCCAGCGGCAGCGACAGCCCGGCAGCCAGGGCGAACCCCCACGAGGTATCCAGCCAGGTGCCGATCATGAAGCCGACCTGGCTGACCAGAATGAACGGTACCCAGTTCTGCAGCACCGGCATCCAGCGATCGCGGCCGGGTACCGCCGACCTGCCGTTGTTCAAGCGTTCGTAGAGCGACTGGGCACGACGGATCTGCTCGGCCGTCGGCTTGATCCTGACCGATTCGTAACCTACCACCTGCTTGTTTTCCAGCACTGGGGTGACATAGGCGTTGACCCAGTAGTAGTCGCCGTTCTCGCAACGGTTCTTGATGATGCCCATCCATGGCAGGCCCTGGCGCAGCGTCGCCCACATGTGCTCGAACACCGCCGAAGGCACGTCCGGGTGGCGCACTGTATTGTGCGGCGCGCGAATCAGCTGCTCGCGGGTGAACCCGCTGATCTCCACGAAAGCATCATTGCAGTAGGTGATCATTCCTTGGGTGTCGGTCGTGGAAATCAGGCGCTGCTGGGCAGGGAAAGTCCGTTCGCGCTGGGTGATAGGCTGATTGTTACGCATGAGTGTCCATTCATTCCGTGGGGCTTTGACAGGTTCTCGGCCAGCTCGGGAAAAGATTGAATGGGATATCGGCGAAGGGTGGTGAGAGGGCTTCAAAGTCATTGCCGAGCAGGCCCGGGAACCGCAGCCTGCTTACGGCAGGGTAGGGTCAAAGGGCCTGGATGACGGCGCTCATGTGAGCCTGCAGGTCGGCGATCGGGTCGTCGCTTTCCTCGGCCAGCACCAGCAGCTTGCTGCCTGCGGCAGTGATCACCGCCTTGACCGCTTCGGGCGGTTGGCGATGGTCGATGACCAGGGCAACGTCGTTGTCCTTGAGCGTCATGCTCAGGTTCTCCAGCTGCGCGGTGTCCCACTGTTCGTCGTTGAGCACCTGGGTGGCCACCGTGTCCAGATTGAGACCGGCTGCAAGGTAGGCGAAGCGGTCGCTGAGGCTGACCACACTGACATTGTCCGCCTTTGCCAGGCGTGCCTCGCTGTCGGCGCTGAGCTTGAGCAGTTGCTGCTTGAGTGCGGCCAGGTTGGCGTCGATCCGCGGTTTGGCGGCCGGAGCCAGGCGTACCAGGTCGGCAGCCATGACGTCGGCCATGCGGCCCATGTTGTTGCTCGACAGCCACGGCTGGCTGTTCAGTCCGCTCACGCCCGGCTGTACCGCGATACCGGGCAGCACCCCGTCGACCGGGCGCGCTGCGTCGATCTCGACGATGCGAATGTTGCTGCGCCGCGCCAGCGGGTACAGGGAGTCGTCAGGCCATAGCGAACGCAGCCCGATCACCGCGTCGGCAGCGCCGGCCAGTCCGGCCAGGGCTTCTGCGCCGCGGCCGGTGAAATAGGCATTCTGTCGGGAGCCGGGCAGGTTGGCGGCGGCCGCACGGTGCAGTTGCACGCCGCTGTCCTTGAGCAGCAGTTGGCCCAGGCCGTAGGTGATCGGCAGGCTGGCGAGAACCTTCACCGGCTCCGCCGCCTGGATCGCAGGGGCGAGCGCCGCACACAGGGCCAGGGCGACTGTCAGTTTGCGCAGAGTAGGCATTTATCCGATGTTCCCTTTGAGGCTGGGCAAGGTGCCGCGGGCGATGGCGGCGAGAGCGAAGGCCAGGCCTGCGACCAGGATGATGGCCGCCCCGGAAGGCACCGGCAGATCGAAGAGGATCGGCAGCAGGATGCCGCACAGGGTGCTCACCGTGGCAATGATCACCGAGATCCAGAAGAAGCCCTTGAGCGATTGGCTCAGCAGCCGCGCCGCCGCTGCCGGAATCACCAGCAGCGCACCGACCAGGATCGCGCCGATGACCTTCACCGCTGCCACGGTGATCAGCGTCACCAGAATCACGAACAGGTAATCCAGGGCTTTCACCGCCACCCCGCGCACCGCGGCCAGCTGCGGATTGAAGCTGGCCAGCATGATGCGGTTGTACAGCGGCAGGCTCAGGC
Organism: Pseudomonas sp. CFBP 13727; assembly: GCF_014841915.1. NCBI lineage: Bacteria > Pseudomonadati > Pseudomonadota > Gammaproteobacteria > Pseudomonadales > Pseudomonadaceae > Pseudomonas > Pseudomonas sp. CFBP 13727. The sequence goes on along the minus strand of NZ_JACYUT010000001.1, from coordinate 791,697 downwards.
TCAGGACCAGGGTACCGACCACGGCCAGTACCAGCAGATCGTTGCCGTTGACTGTCAGTACCGAGCCGAACAGCACGTTCTCGAGGATGTGCACGTTGATCTTGCCGGCCAGGGTCAACAGCAGGCTGGCACCCAAGGCCAGCGAGACCGACAGAAACACGCCGATCAGCGTGTCCGGCGCCAGGCCGGTGCGGTTGCGCAGGTAATTGAGCACGATGCCAAACAACAGGCAGTAGCCGAACAGGCTGCCGTAGGGGCCCGTGTAGGGTTCGCCGAGCAGGATGCCGATGGCCACGCCGGTGAGCGCGGCATGCCCGACCGCTTCGGAAAAGAACGCAAAGCGCTTGACCACCACCAGCGTTCCCAGGCCGCCCAGTACCGGGCCGATCAGCAACCCGGCGATCAAGGCGTTGACCACGAAACCATAGGCCAGTGCAGCGGGCAGGTAGCCGTTCGAGGCAAGGCCCTGGATGGCCAGGCGAAACTGTTCGTAGTCCATCAGGCGAGGCCCCCGGCGCGTGGATGGGTGGAGAACAGCGTCAACAGCCGGTCTGGCGTCAGTGCGTCCGCCGGCCTGGCGTCGAACAGCACGCGTCGGTTGAGCCCGGTGACGTGGTCGGCCAGACGCTTGACCGCTTCCAGGTCGTGCTCGATCCACACGACCGTGATGCCGGCTTGCTGCCAGTCCAGCAGCAGGCGCTCGAACACCTGGATGCCGGCTTCGTCGAGCGCCGACATGGGCTCGTCGAGGATCAGCAGCTGCGGCGCCGGGATCAAGCCCTGCGCCAACAGCACGCGCTGGCGTTCGCCGCCCGACAACGCGCCCATGCGGCGCTTGCGCTTGTCCTGCATGCCGACTCGCTCCAGGGCCTCGCCAATGGCGCCGGCATAGCGTTTCGACAGGCCGAGAAAGGCAGGCCGACGCTGGCACATGGCGGCCATGAAATCGTCGACCGTCATCGGCAGGCCACGGTCGAATTCCAGTGCCTGCGGTACATAGCCGATCACCCCGGGGCTGCCCGGCCACTGCAGGCTCAACTGGCCACGATGGGGCATCTGCCCCAGCAGGGTCTTGATCAACGAGCTCTTGCCACCGCCGTTGGGTCCGACCAGCGCGTGCACGCTGCCGCTGGCCACGCGAAAGGAGACCTGGTCGAGAATCAGCGTGCGGCCCAGCACCAGGCCCACTTCGGCGAACTCGATGGCGGGGCCGCTGCGGGCGAGGGCGAGGGGTTCGGCGGCCGTCATGCGCCGGCCTCCTGGATGGCCCGGACCACGGTGTCGAGGTTGCCGCCCATTTCCTTCTCGTACTTGTCGGCGCTGTACTCGCCATAGGAGATGTGCGAGAGGGGGTACATCTTCACTCCCGACTCGCGCTGGATGGTTTCCACATAGGTCGAAGGGAAATCCATTTCCGAGAAGATCACCTTGACGTCCAGTTCACGCAGCTGGTCGATGGTCTTCTTCAGCTGGCTGGGGCTGGGCTCGATGCCGTGCGCCGGCTCGACCACGGCGGTCACTTCCAGGCCGAACTCGCGCAGCAGGTAGTCGTAGGCCGCGTGTACCGTGGCCACCCGCAGCTCGGCGTTGGGCGCCTGGGTCAGCTTGGCCAGGGCGTCGGCGCGCAGCGTGCGCAGGCGCTTGCCGTAGGCCCGGGCATTGGCGGTGTAGAACTTGGCGTTGTCCGGGTCGAGCTTGCCCAGTTCGCGGGCGATGTTGTTGACCTGGGCGATAGAGGCACTGATGGACAGGAACGTGTGCGGATTGACCACTTTGCCGGCGCCACGCGCCATCGTCCCGGTGGCCGCCAGCAGGGGCACGTCGGCATTGGCCTCGATCACGTGGATATCGGGTTTCTCGCTGGCTTCGATCATGCGGTCGGCAAAATCGTCATGGCCGACGCCATTGAGCACGATCACGTCCAGGCTGCCGATGCGCTTGATGTCGTCGGCGCGTGGCTCGTAGGCATGGGGGTTGAACCCGGCCGGGATCAACGGCACCACTTCGGCCTTGTCGCCGACGATGTTCGCTACATAGCTGTAATAGGGGTGCAGTGTGATGCCGATACGCAGCGGCTTGCCGTCGGCGGCCCAGGCGGTGCTGGTGAACAGGGTGCCCAGCACGGCAACGGACAGGAGTCGCAGCAACGGACGGCGGGCAATAGATCTGGGCATGAAGAATCCTGGTGAAGAGGGCGTATTCAATGGCGATGCTGACGGGTGACACCGGTGTCGAACTGGGCGATGACCTGCTGCCAGCCGCTGTCGGCAAGCGACGTGTCGTCCAGCAGCGCCGGTGCACTGGCGGAGGGTGCGCGGTTGAGCCAGACATCGGCGTCCGCGCCGTTCATGCGCAGCAGGAACGAGCCCGCCACCTCTGGCGCCTGGCTCAGGCCCACGTAGGTACCCTGGACCATCTGCCAGGCGTGGCTGCCGCGGCTGACCGAGCTGGCGTCCTGGGCGAAGGGTGGGAAGCCCTCGCGGGCCAGTTGCTCGGGCGTGACCGGATCGGACTGTTCCTCGGCCAGCAGGCGGACCTCGTCGAGGGTCACTCGCAGGTCGGCGTAGATGCCCTGTTCGGCGGCGCTCAGGTCGCGTCGGGCGTCGAGCTGGTGGGACGGTACCGCGACGGCTTCGTGGCTGACCCCGTGCCAGGACACGACGCCGGCCGCCGCCAGCAGGATGAACAGGCAGAGCAGGCCGACGTACAGGGTTTCATGGCCCGCACCGGCCGTGCGCACGATGTGCGTGACAGGCGTGCTCATGGTGCCTCGATGTCGGCTTGGTCGATTTCGACGACGTGGCCGGGGCCGGCATCGAACAGCACATAGAACTCGGCATCCGGACGCTTGAAGGTCACGGTCGAATCGCTGCCCAGCTTGCCGGGTACCAGGATGCTTTCGTCATAGCCGACCACGTCCAGGGTCACCCCCGGCGCGCCGCTGCCATCGGAAAATCCGCCGGTGCAGCGGATCTGCTGGTCGTCGATCTGCTTGCATTCGCACATCGGGTTGTGCGCCAGGGCCACGCCGCTGCAGGCGGCAGCGAGCAGCCCCAGTGCCAGGGCGGGCCAGCGGATGAATGAAACGCGGGTCATGGTCGGGTTCCTTGACGGTTCAGCCAGGCCATCGTCGCGGGTGATGCCTGGCTCAATGGAATGGAGGTCTGGTGCATCGAGCCGTCCCAGCCTTCCATGGTGATCCACAGCTGAGCATCGGCCTGGGTTTTGGCCGGCACTGGCAACCCGGCGAACATGCGGTAGCCACTGCCGAAGAAGATCACGCCTGCAGCCCTCAGGCTGCGTGGCTTGCCGATGCGCAGGTAGGTGGCCTTGACCTGGTCGATGCAGGTCTTGCACAGGGCCGCGTTGAAGTACTTGATGTCCTGGCCGCTTTCGGCGGTCGGGCCTTCGATGCGGCGTTCGGCCAGGGTCAGGCTCCACGGCCCGACGGCGATGTCGCCTACTGTCCGCTCGCCCAGGCCGCTGTCGCCGCGATCCATGGCGTTCTCGGCGAAATAGTGCGGCATGAAGCTCAGCGGGATGAACACCAGCAGCACGTTGATATGGAACCGCCACTTGCGCCAGAAACGCGACAGGGGCGAAGGCGTGGGGGCACTGAGGACTCGGCTCACAGGCTGCGCTCCGCGGTCTTGTGGGCAATCGGGTGCAGGCTGCCGGTGGGCGTCTGCGCAGTTTCGTGGCGGGCGCCGCGCTTGAACGCCTGGGCCGTGGCCAGCGCGGTGCGCTTGCTCCAGATCATCAAGCCGCTGAGCACCATCATGCTCAGCAGCAGGCCGAAGAAGGCCCAGATCAGCTTGATCCACAGCCCTCCGAAGTCACCGGTGTGCAGCGGGCGCATGGACTCGGTAACGAACTCCAGTGCATTGCGGTCGCCCAGCAGGTGCGAGCTGATCAGCTGCCCGGTGTAGGGATTGATGCTGGCGGTCTGGAACATCAGCGGGTACCAGCTGCGGCCACCCACTTCCATCGGGCTGTACGCGTTGAGCGGCAGCGACACGTAGCTGGCATCGAGGCCCGGCACCTGCTGCTTGACCACGGCGATGGCCTGCTCGACCGGAATCATCGGTGCCGGCGTGCCGTCGGCCACCAGCGGCACGTCGGCCCGGGCAATCACCGAGGTGACCGGCGAGTAGCTGGAGATGCTGATCTGGTTGTCGTAGAGGATGGCGCGAATCAGGAACCACACGCCGGTAATGGCGATGACCGCGATGAACCAGATCGACCAGATACCGCTGAGGCGGTGGAAGTCACCCCAGAACACCCGTGCGCCCTGGTTCAGGCGCAGGGTGGGCTTGAGAAAGCCCTTCCAGAATTTCTTGTACACCACCAGGCCGGTGATCAAGGACGCCAGCAGCGGCAGGCCGAGGAACGACACCAGGTACCAGCCCCAGGAGAAACCGTTGGTGAAGGGCACCAGCCACCAGCCGTGCAGGGCGCGGGTGAAGGCCGGGAAGTCGAACGCCGGACTGACGCCTTGCAGCACGCCGGTATAGGGGTTCACATAGACCGTTGGCGAGCGGCCGTCCGGGTAGGTGACACTGGCGTTGACGGCGAAGTAGTCGCCGTCGGGGTGAATGAGATTGCTGACTCGCAGCTCGGGATGATCGCGTTCGATGGCGGCCATCAGTTGGTCGTAGTTCAACGGCTGGGCGTCGTCGGACGGTTTGTTGGCACGCATTTCCGGATTGATCAGCCACATGATCTCGGTGCTCACCACGGCCAGGGTGCCGGTCACACATACGATCAGCACGAAAAACCAGATCGGCAGGGCCAACCAGCTGTGCACCAGGAACCAGATTTTCGAGCGGGATTTCTTGGACATGGGAAAACGTTCTCGATTCACGAAGCCGGTCGCCTGAGGGCACTTTCCGGATCCAGCGAACAGGTGGCCACGGATTTGGATGGCGGCTATTGCACTGGATAAACAAGAATGAGAACAAGAACCAAATGAATTACGGGTGCAATCATTTGAAACCTAATGTTTCAGAAAGCGCTGCAGGCCCCGTTGTGGTTGATACCCGCCGGTCAACGGGAGCAATCCCTTCGATCCCCCGTAGGAGCGGTCCGCGGCCGCGAACCAGACACCGCGGCATGTCAGATCATCCGCGGTGTTCTTTTCGCGGCCGCTGACCGCTCCTACAGATGCTTTACACCACGGGGTTCCCAATCAACTGGCGCAAGACGTAGTGCAGGATACCGCCGGAACGGAAATACTCCACTTCGTTGAGGGTGTCGATCCGGCACAGCAGTTCGACGGTTTCCTGCTGGCCGTCCTCACGGCGGATGCGCAGGTCCAGGCGCATGTGCGGCTGCAGCCGGGCACCACTCAAACCGACGATTTCCAGGGTCTCGCGGCCGGTCAGGGCGAGGCTCTTGCGGCTCTGCCCGTCGGTGAACTGCAAGGGCAGCACGCCCATGCCCACCAGGTTGGAACGGTGGATACGCTCGAAACTCTCCGCCACCACGGCCTTGACGCCCAGCAGATTGGTCCCCTTGGCAGCCCAGTCGCGGCTCGAACCGGTGCCGTACTCCTGGCCGGCAATGATCACCAGCGGTGTGCCGGCCTGCTGGTAGCGCATGGCCGCATCGTAGATCGGCAGCTTCTCGCCCGTAGGAATGAACAAGGTGTTGCCACCTTCTTCACCCCCGAGCATTTCGTTGCGGATACGGATGTTGGCAAAGGTCCCGCGCATCATCACTTCGTGGTTGCCTCGGCGCGATCCATAGGAGTTGAAATCACGCGGTTCCACGCCCTTGTCGCGCAGATAACGGCCCGCCGGACTGTCAGCCTTGATGTTGCCCGCAGGGGAGATGTGGTCGGTGGTGACCGAATCCCCCAGCAAGGCCAGAATGCTTGCGCCCTGCACGTCGGCGATCACGGGTGCGGGACCGGCGATATCCTCGAAAAACGGTGGATGCTGGATGTAGGTCGAGTCGGCCTGCCAGACGTAGGTAGGCGCCTGCGACACTTCGATTGCCTGCCATTGCGCATCGCCGGCGAACACCTCGGCGTACTCCTTGTGGAACATCGCGGTGTCGACCTTGGCCACTGCGTCGGCAATCTCCTGCTGGGTCGGCCAGATGTCGCGCAGGTAGACCGGCTGGCCGTCACTGCCGGTGCCCAAGGGTTCACTGCTGATGTCGGTACGCACACTGCCGGCCAGGGCGTAGGCGACTACCAGTGGTGGTGAGGCCAACCAGTTGGTCTTCACCAACGGGTGCACCCGGCCCTCGAAGTTGCGGTTGCCCGAGAGCACCGAAGCCACGGTCAGGTCCGCGCTCTGGATGGCTTGCTCGATAGGCTCGTCCAGCGGCCCGGAGTTGCCGATGCAGGTGGTGCAGCCATAACCGACCAGGGCGAAGCCCAGCGTGTCCAGATACTGGGTCAGGCCCGCAGCCCGATAGTAGTCGGTCACCACTTTGGAGCCGGGGGCCAGGGAAGTCTTGACCCACGGCTTGGTGGTCAGGCCTTTCTCGACCGCCTTCTTTGCCACCAGGCCGGCGGCCATCATCACGCTGGGGTTGGAGGTGTTGGTGCACGAGGTGATGGCCGCAATGACCACTGCGCCGTGCTGCAGATTGTGCGTCTGGCCGCGCCAGGTATACGGCGTGCCCTCGGTCTGGTCGGCGTTGCCCACCGCCACGCCACCGCCGCCCTCGCTTTCCAAGCGGCCTTCTTCCTTGCTGGTCGGCTTGAGCTGCAGGCCGATGAAATCGTCGAACGCCGCGCTGACCTTGGGCAATGCCACGCGATCCTGCGGGCGCTTCGGCCCGGCCAGGCTGGCCTCGACCTCACCCATGTCCAGCCCCAGGGTATCGCTGAATACAGGCTCCTGGCCGGGCAGGCGCCACATGCCCTGCGCCTTGCAATAGGCTTCGACCAATTGCACGGTGGCTTCCGGGCGTCCGGACAGGCGCAGGTAACCCAGGGTCACGTCATCCACCGGGAAGAAACCGCAGGTGGCACCGTACTCCGGCGCCATATTGGCAATGGTCGCGCGGTCGGCCAGGGGCAGATCGGCCAGGCCATCACCGTAGAATTCGACGAACTTGCCCACGACGCCTTTCTTGCGCAGCATCTGCGTCACGGTCAGTACCAGGTCGGTGGCCGTGATGCCTTCCTTGAGCTTGCCGGTGAGCTTGAAGCCAATGACCTCGGGAATCAGCATCGACACCGGCTGGCCGAGCATGGCGGCTTCCGCTTCGATACCGCCGACGCCCCAGCCCAGTACCCCCAGGCCGTTGATCATGGTGGTGTGGGAGTCGGTACCCACCAGGGTGTCGGGAAAGGCGTAGGTGCGGCCGTCTTCTTCTTTGGTCCAGACGGTGCGGCCAAGGTATTCGAGGTTGACCTGGTGGCAGATGCCGGTGCCCGGCGGGACCACGCTGAAGTTGTCGAACGCGCTCTGACCCCAGCGCAGGAACGCATAGCGCTCGCCATTGCGCTCCATCTCGATGTCGACGTTTTCCTCGAATGCCTGCCCGGTGGCATAACGGTCGACCATGACCGAATGGTCGATCACCAGGTCCACCGGCGACAACGGATTGATTCGCTGAGGGTCACCGCCGGCCTTGGCCACGGCCGCGCGCATGGCGGCGAGGTCGACCACCGCCGGTACCCCGGTGAAATCCTGCATCAGCACCCGTGCCGGGCGGTATTGAATCTCGCGATCGGAGCGGCGCTCCTGCAGCCAATCGGCCAGGGCCTGGAGGTCGGCACCGGTCACGGTCTTGCCGTCTTCCCAGCGCAGCAGGTTCTCCAGCAGGACCTTGAGCGACATCGGCAGTTTCTGCAGGTCACCCAGGCTGTTGGCAGCATCGGGCAGGCTGAAGTAGTGATAGGACGTGCCCGCGACGTCGAGCGTCTTCAGGCTTTTCAGGCTATCGAGGGAGGACATGGATCAGCTCCTTTTCAGGCCCGCACGGCACGGGCTGGATAAACAGGTTCTTTCAGTCAGGGACTTCCAGTGCATGCCCAGGGTTCCGATTTCCTTTATCATGCGCCGATTTGAGCACCCCGGCGGTGAAAGTCCCTTTATGAATACGCTGTTTATGCATTGCCGCCCCGGCTTCGAAGGCGAGGTCTGCTCGGAGATCGCCGAACACGCCGCACGGCTGGGGGTTGCTGGGTATGCCAAGGCGAAGCCGCTGACCGCCTGCGCCGAATTCATCTGCCACGAACCGGCCGGTCCGGCGCGGTTGATGCGCGAGTTGCGTTTTAGTGACTTGATATTTCCACGGCAGTGGGCCAGGGGCGATTTCGTGCAGTTGCCCGAAACCGACCGCATCAGCGTGCTGCTCGACCACCTGGCGGCCTATCCAGTGTGTGGCAGCCTGTGGCTGGAAGTGCTCGACACCAACGATGGCAAGGAGCTGTCGAATTTCTGCAAGAAGTTCGAAGCACCGCTGCGCAAGGCCCTGCTGGGTGCTGGCAGGCTGGTGGACGATCCTGCCTTGCCGCGCCTGCTGCTGACGTTCAAGAGTGGTCGCGAAGTCTTCCTGGGCATGGCCGACGCGGGTAATTTCGCCATGTGGCCCATGGGCATCCCGCGGCTCAAGTTCCCCCGCGAAGCGCCCAGCCGTTCGACCCTGAAACTCGAAGAGGCATGGCATCACTTCATTCCCCGCGAGCAATGGGACGAACGCCTGCACGGCGACATGACCGGTGTCGACCTGGGCGCCGCACCCGGTGGCTGGACCTACCAGCTGGTACGCCGCGGCATGCTGGTTACCGCCATCGACAACGGGCCCATGGCACAGAGCCTGATGGACACCGGACTGGTCACCCATCTGATGGCCGACGGGTTCACCTATCGGCCCAAGCAGACGGTGGACTGGATGGTCTGCGACATCGTCGAGAAGCCGGCGCGCAACGCCGCCTTGCTGGAAACCTGGCTGGGGGAGAACCTCTGCCGCGAAGCGGTGGTCAATCTGAAGCTGCCGATGAAGCAGCGCTATGCCGAAGTCCGGCGCTTGCTCGAGCGCATCGAAGAGGGTTTCAAGGCGCGCGGCATCAAGGTCCAGATCGGCTGCAAGCAGCTCTACCATGACCGCGAGGAAGTCACCTGCCACCTGCGTCGACTCGACGGCGGCCGGCGCTGATCGATCCGAGCGCTGCGGCCTGGCGTCGCACGCTGCGCTCGGACCGCGCGCTGGCGCTACACTATTGGTTGCGAACGTGCGCCTGAATGCCCGCTTGACCTGGAGCTTTTCATGACTCAAACCTTGCCTGCCGACCGTACCCTGGATGCCACCGGCCTGAGCTGTCCGGAACCGGTGATGATGCTGCACCAGCATGTGCGCGACCTGCCTGCAGGCGGCCTGCTGAAAGTCATTGCCACCGACCCCTCGACCCGTCGCGACATCCCCAAGTTCTGCGTATTCCTGGGCCATGAGCTGGTTCAGCAGGACGAGGAGGGCGGCACCTACCGCTACTGGATCCGCAAGAAAAGCGACTGATCGCCTCGCAGCGGCGGTCGCGCGGCGCACATACCCAGTTGCAGGCGAGCTGGGTATAATCGCCCCCTTTTTTCCAGGTGCCTGGCCATGCTGTCTGAAATTCATGCCTTTCTCGGCTGCCCTACGCCCGATGCCTGGGTCCAGGCCGCGCTGGCCGACCAGCGCACCTTGCTGATCGACCACAAGAACTGCGAATTCAAGGCAGCTTCCACGGCCCTGAGCCTGATCGCCAAGTACTGCACCCATGCCGACCTGATCAACATGATGTCGCGCCTGGCTCGCGAGGAGCTGGTGCACCACGAGCAGGTCCTGCGCCTGATGAAGCGCCGCGGAGTCGAGTTGCAACCCCTGTCGGCGAGCCGTTATGCCTCGTCGCTGCGCAAGCAGGTGCGCAACCACGAGCCCGTCAAGCTGGTCGACACCCTGGTGGTTGGCGCTTTCATCGAAGCGCGCAGCTGCGAGCGTTTCGCGGCTCTGGTGCCGCATCTGGACGAAGAGCTGGGCACCTTCTACAACGGCCTGCTCATGAGCGAAGCGCGGCATTACCAGGGCTACCTGAAACTGGCGCATCAATACGGCGATGCCGCCGATATCGCCCAGACCGTCGACAGGGTCCGCGTGGCCGAAGCCGAACTGATCGAAACGCCCGACCCCGAATTTCGCTTCCACAGCGGTGTGCCGGCCTTCGCCTGACCGCTGCCGATGACGCGCTCCCAGGATCGCGTCGAGAGACTTCCCGCCCCTCGATAGCACAGTTGCGTGTATTGACAGACCTCTGGCTGACGTTTACGTTAACGTAAAGCACGAGGAAGTCGATCGACGTGAGCGCGACCTACAGCATTTCCGACATAGCCCAGTTGTTGGACGTAACGCCCAGGACCCTGCGTTTCTATGAAGAGCAGGGCATGGTCACACCGACGCGCCGTGGCCAGGAGCGGATCTATGCGCCGCGAGACCTGGTGGCGATGAAACTGATCCTGCGCGGCAAGCGCATCGGCTTCTCCCTGGCCGAATGCAAAGAGCTCATCGACATGTACGACCCGTCGGGCAACCGCAAGCAACTCGACCGTTTTCTGGAGAAGATCACCGAGCGCCGGGCGCAGTTGCAGCAGCAGATGCTGGACATCGAACAGATGCAGGTGGAGCTCGACACCGCTGAAGAACGCTGCCGCGCCGCGCTGCAGACTTGACCGGAGCGCGTCTGCGGTGCGCAGTGCCCCCTGTAACGTTTCCTGCAAGATGATTGTGCTCAACAGCTTTCTCCCCAAAAAAAACAACAAGTGGGTGGCGAACATGATTTCAGTACCGGGACTGGATTTCTTCCTTGGCGAAGACATCGACATGCTGCGCGATTCCGTGGCCGCCTTCGTGGCGCGCGAGATCACCCCGCGTGCCGCCGAGGCCGATCGCAGCGACCAGTTTCCTGCCGACCTGTGGCGCAAGTTCGGCGACATGGGCCTGCTGGGCCTGACCGTGGCCGAAGAGTGGGGCGGGACGGGCATGGGCTACCTGGCGCACATGGTCGCCATGGAGGAAATCTCCCGCGGCTCCGGAGCCATCGGTTTGTCCTACGCCGCCCATTCCAACCTTTGCGTCAACCAGATCAACCGCAACGGCACTGCCGAACAGAAGGCCCGCTACCTGCCGAAGCTGATCAGCGGCGAACACATCGGTGCACTCGCCATGAGCGAGCCCAACGCTGGTTCCGACGTGGTTTCCATGCGCTTGCGCGCCGACCTCAAGGGCGACCGCTACGTGCTCAACGGCACCAAGATGTGGATCACCAACGGCCCGGACTGCGACGTGCTGGTGGTCTACGCCAAGACCGACATGGCGGCCGGCGCCAAGGGCATCACTGCGTTCATCCTGGAGAAAGGCGCGCCTGGCTTCAGCGTCGCGCAGAAACTCGACAAGCTGGGCATGCGCGGCTCGCACACCGGCGAGCTGGTGTTCCAGGACGTCGAAGTGCCGCTGCAGAACGTGCTGGGCCAGACGGGGCAGGGCGTCGGTGTGCTGATGAGTGGCCTGGACTACGAGCGCGCCGTGCTCAGCGGTGGCCCGCTGGGGCTGATGCAGGCGGCCATGGACCTGGTGCTGCCGTACGTCCACGACCGCCAGCAGTTCGGCCAGAGCATCGGCGAGTTCCAGCTCATCCAGGGCAAGCTGGCCGACATGTACACCACCCAGCAGGCATGCCGGGCGTACCTCTACGCCGTGGGCCGGCACCTCGATGCACTGGGCCAGGCACCCGTGCGCCAGGTGCGCAAGGACTGCGCCGGGGTCATTCTGTATGCCGCCGAAAAAGCCACCTGGCTGGCCGGTGAAGCCATCCAGATCCTCGGCGGCAATGGCTACATCAACGAATTTCCCGCCGGGCGGCTATGGCGTGACGCCAAGCTGTACGAGATCGGCGCAGGCACCAGCGAGATCCGTCGCATGCTGATCGGCCGCGAGCTGTTCGAGCAGACCCGCTGAGCCCGCAACCGCTGACGCGTCCCTCTGGTGCCGTATTCGCACAGGAAATGCCCATGGCCATTCTGCACACCCAGGTCAACACCCGTTCCGCCGACTTCGCCGCCAATCGTGAAGCCATGCTGCGGCAGCTCGAAACGCTGCAGCAGTGCGCGGCGCAGATTCACCAGGGCGGTGGTGAAGCGGCGCAGGCGCGGCATGTCGCGCGCGGCAAGCTGCTGCCGCGGCAGCGTATCGACGTGCTGCTCGACCCAGGCTCGGCCTTCCTCGAAGTGGGCCTGCTGGCCGCCCATGAGGTGTATCCCGAACAGGTCGCCGCTGCCGGTTTGATCACCGGTATCGGACGGGTGTCCGGCGTCGAGTGCATGATCATCGCCAACGATGCCACGGTCAAAGGCGGCAGCTATTACCCGCTGACCGTGAAGAAGCATTTGCGCGCCCAGGAAATCGCCCAGCATAACCGCCTGCCCTGTTTGTACCTGGTCGACTCCGGGGGCGCCAACCTGCCGCGTCAGGACGAAGTGTTTCCAGACCGCGAGCACTTCGGGCGGATCTTCTTCAACCAGGCCAACATGAGCGCCCAGGGCATCGCCCAGATCGCCGTGGTGCTGGGCTCGTGCACGGCCGGGGGCGCCTATGTGCCGGCCATGAGTGACGAGACCATCATGGTTCGCGATCAGGCGACCATCTTTCTGGCCGGCCCGCCCCTGGTCAAGGCCGCCACCGGCGAGGTGGTCAGCGCGCAGGCCCTCGGCGGTGCCGACCTGCATTGCCGGCAGTCGGGGGTGGCGGATCACTACGCCGAAAACGACCAGCACGCACTGGCCATCGCCCGGCGCTGCGTCGCCCATCTGAACGGACGCAAGCAGGGCTGGCTGGCCTGTATCGAACCGCGGCCGCCACGCCATGCCGCAGACGAGATCTACGGTCTGGTCCCCACTGATCCCAAGCAGCGACTGCCGATCCACGAAATCATCGCGCGCATCGTCGACGACTCGGCCTTCGACGAGTTCAAGGCACTGTTCGGGCCGACCCTGATCTGTGGTTTTGCGCATATCCACGGCTACCCGGTGGCGATCCTGGCGAACAACGGCGTGCTGTTCGCCGAGGCCGCGCAGAAGGGCGCGCACTTCATCGAGCTAGCGTGCCAGCGCGGAATCCCCCTGGTGTTCCTGCAGAACATCACCGGCTTCATGGTCGGCCAGAAATACGAGGCCGGCGGTATCGCCAAGCACGGCGCCAAGCTGGTCACGGCGGTGGCCTGCGCCAAGGTGCCCAAGTTCACCGTGATCATTGGTGCCAGCTACGGCGCGGGCAATTACGGGATGTGCGGGCGCGCCTACGATCCGCGCTTCCTGTGGATGTGGCCGAACGCCAAGATCGGCGTGATGGGCGCCCAGCAGGCGGCCGGCGTGCTGGTCCAGGTCAAGCAGGAGCAGGCCCAGCGCCAGGGTCAGGCGTTCAGCGACGAACAGGCCCGGCAACTGGCCGAGCCCATGGTGGCGCAGTACGAACAACAGGCCCACGCGTTCTATTCCTCGGCACGTCTGTGGGACGACGGCGTGATCGATCCTGCGCAAACCCGAACCGTACTGGCGCTGGGTTTATCGGCGGCGTTGAACGCGCCGCTGGTCGAAACCCGCTTCGGCGTCTTCCGCATGTAGCCCATGCATTTATCAGGAATCGGGGATCAGGGTATGCACGAATTTTCCACGATACAGCTGCACATCAGCGCCGAACACGTGGCCAGCGTCTGGCTCGATCGACCGGACAAGAACAACGCATTCAATGCGCTCATGCTGGAGGAGCTGCGCCAGGCTTTCGACCACATCAGCCAGCGGCCAGGGTTGCGCTTCATGTTCCTGCGTGGCCATGGGCAACACTTCAGCGCCGGTGCCGATCTGGCCTGGATGCAAGCCAGTGCCCGGCTGAGCTACGCGGAAAACCTCGCCGAGGCCACGCGTCTGAGCGAGCTGATGGAGCAGCTGCAGCGCCTGCCGCTGCCCACCGTCGCGGTGGTGCAGGGCGCCGCGTTCGCCGGGGCAATGGGCCTGGTCAGTTGCTGTGACATGGCCATCGGCGCCGACGACGCGCTGTTCAGTCTCAGTGAAGTGCGCCTGGGCCTGGCGCCGGCGGTGATCAGTCCCTACGTGGTCCAGGCCATCGGCTCGCGCGCCGCGCGCCGCTATGCGCTAAGCGCCGAGCGTTTCGATGCCGTGCGGGCCCGCGAACTGGGACTGCTCGACGAAGTGTATCCGCGCGCCGAGCTGGAACGGGCGGTACAGGCGTGGCAACGGCGTCTGCTGGGTAACGGTCCCGAAGCGATGCGCGCCTGCAAGGCGCTGCTGCTGGCTATCGGCGATGGCCAGGTCACGGCGCCACGCCAGGCCCAGGCGCAGGCCCTGATCGCCCGGCTGCGCACCGGCCCTGAGGGCCAGGAAGGCATGCAGGCTTTCTTCGACAAACGCGCGCCCGCCTGGGCAGAGGTAACCCCATGAAGCCACTCCCGCAGACCGTGGCAACGCTGCTGATTGCCAACCGTGGCGAGATCGCCTGCCGCATCATCCGCACCGCCAGGGCCATGGGCATCCGCAGCGTGGCCATCTACAGCGACGCCGACGCCGATGCCCGCCATGTGCACGAGGCCGATCTGGCCATCCCCCTGGGTGGCAGCAAACCCGCCGACAGCTACCTGCAGATCGACAAGGTGGTTGCCGCTGCCTTGGCCTGTGGCGCCGACGCGGTCCATCCCGGCTACGGCTTCCTGTCGGAAAACGCCGCCTTCGCCCGGCGCCTGGCGCTCGAGGGCATCCTGTTCATCGGCCCGCCCGCCGAGGCCATCGAAGCCATGGGCAGCAAGTCGGCGGCCAAGGCCCTGATGGAACGCGCCGGAGTGCCGCTGGTGCCGGGATACCACGGCCAGGCCCAGGACCTGTCGACCTTCGCCGATGCGGCGCAGCGCATCGGCTACCCGGTGCTGCTCAAGGCCGCTGCCGGCGGTGGCGGCAAGGGCATGAAGGTGGCCGAGTCCGCCGCCGAACTGGCACCTGCCCTGGACTCGGCGCGGCGAGAGGCCGTGGCAGCCTTCGGCGACGGTCATATGCTGGTCGAGAAATACCTGGTGGCACCCCGGCACGTGGAGATCCAGGTCTTTGCCGACGCACAGGGGCATTGCCTCTATCTTCACGAGCGGGATTGCTCCATCCAGCGACGGCATCAGAAAGTACTGGAGGAAGCACCGGCACCGGGGCTCGATGCCTCCCTGCGCCAGGCCATGGGCGAAGCCGCGGTGCGCGCAGCCCAGGCGATTGGCTATGTGGGCGCAGGTACGGTGGAGTTCCTGCTGGATGGGGAAGGGCGTTTCTACTTCATGGAGATGAATACCCGCCTGCAGGTCGAGCATCCGGTGACCGAAGCGATCACCGGGCTGGACCTGGTGGCCTGGCAGATTCGCGTGGCGCGTGGTGAAACCCTGCCGCTGAGCCAGGCGCAGGTTCCCCTGTTCGGGCACGCCATCGAGGTGCGCCTGTATGCCGAAGATCCAGCAGGCGGGTTCCTGCCGGCCAGTGGGCAATTGGCACTGTATCGGGAACCGGCAGCCGGACCCGGTCGGCGAGTGGACAGCGCGGTGCGCGAAGGCGACGTGATTTCGCCATTCTATGATCCGATGATCGCCAAGCTCATTGCCTGGGGTGAAAATCGCGAAGAGGCCCGGCTGCGCCTGCTGGCGATGCTCGCCGAAACGGCGGTCGGCGGGATCAAGAGCAACCTGGCCCTGCTGCAGCGCATCCTTGCCACGCCTGCGTTCGCCGCGTCCCGAATCGACACCGGCTTCATCGAACGCCACGCCGACGCGCTGTTGCCTGCGCCACCGGCGCTGACCGAAGCGTTCTGGCACAGCGCCGCGCGTGCCTTCCTGCGTTCGGCCCCGCTTGTTGCCTGTGAACAAGACCCGCATTCACCTTGGAGCGCTGCCACTGGTTGGCGTCAACTCATGCCTGCGCAAGCCACGCTCGACCTGCGCTGTGGCGCCCAGAGCCGATTGTGCACGGTGGCTTTGAGCAACGCTTGCGCCGGCCCGGATGAAGCACGGCTGATCGGCCGCCGCGGCGACGTCGTCTACCTGCAGTGGCAAGGCGACCCCTACGAGGTCGCGCTGGTTGACTCCCTGGCGGCGGGCACCGGTGCCCATGCGTCCGACGACTCGCTCGCTGCGCCCATGAACGGCAGCATCGTCCGTCTGTTGGTCAGTCCGGGCCAGCAGGTGGCGTTGGGCGATGGCTTGGTGGTGCTGGAGGCCATGAAGATGGAGCACACCGTGCGTGCCAACCGCGCAGGCGTGGTTCAGGCGCTGTGCTGCGAAGAGGGCGAGATGGTCAGCGAAGGCAGGGTATTGATCGAGTTGCAGGAGGCCGAACATGCTGCCTGAACGGGTGCGGATCGTTGAGGTCGGGCCCCGTGACGGGTTGCAGAACGAGCAGGGCCGTGTGCGCGTCGAAGACAAGGTAGCGCTGGTCGACGCGCTGGTCGCGGCGGGCTTGCAGCATGTCGAGGTCGGCAGTTTCGTGTCGCCGCGCTGGGTGCCGCAGATGGCCGACAGCGCGGCGGTCTTTTCCGCCATCCAGCGTTCGCCGGGGGTGACCTACGCGGCACTGACGCCGAACCTGCAAGGCTTCGAGGCCGCCATTCAAGCTGGTGCATCGGAGGTGGCGGTGTTTGCCGCGGCGTCTGAATCCTTCTCCCAGCGCAACATCAACTGCTCCATCGCACAGAGCCTGCAGCGCTTCGAACCGGTTCTGGCGGCCGCCGCCCTGCGCGGTATCAAGGTGCGTGGCTACGTGTCATGCGTGCTCGGGTGTCCGTACGAAGGCGAGATCGCAGCGGTGCAGGTGCGCGACGTGGCCAGCGCCATGCTGCAGATGGGCTGCTACGAGATTTCCCTGGGCGACACCCTCGGCGTCGGTACGCCTGGGGCCGCGCGAAAACTGATCGAAGTGGTCGCACAGCGCGTGCCGCGGGCGCATCTGGCCGGACACTTTCACGATACGTATGGCCAAGCCGTGGCGAACATCTACGCCTGCCTGCTGGAAGGCCTGCAGGTGTTCGACAGCTCGGTGGCGGGGCTGGGCGGTTGCCCCTACGCGCCGGGCGCCAGCGGCAACGTCGCGACCGAGGACGTCCTCTACCTGCTGCACGGGCTGGGCATCGCTACCGGCGTGGATCTGGCGCAGGTCGTACAGGCAGGGCAGTCGATCATGCTCGCGCTGGGCAGGCAGAGCGCATCGCGCGTAGCGCGCGCCCACGCCGGCGCAGCAGTACCCCGTTAGCAAATCGCGCCCACAAAAAAGGCCATCCGAAGATGGCCTTTTTCAGCGGTACATCAAGCTGCCGAGTTGATCGGCTTCTCTG
Organism: Pseudomonas sp. CFBP 13727; assembly: GCF_014841915.1. Taxonomy (NCBI): domain Bacteria; kingdom Pseudomonadati; phylum Pseudomonadota; class Gammaproteobacteria; order Pseudomonadales; family Pseudomonadaceae; genus Pseudomonas; species Pseudomonas sp. CFBP 13727. The sequence continues at coordinate 774,336 of NZ_JACYUT010000001.1, read as the reverse complement.
GGTGCCAGGCGTCCAGCAACGGGCTGACTTCGACGCGGGTCAGTTCGCTGCGACCCTTGAGCCAGGCTTCGACGATAGTGCGGTGCTCTTCGGTGACGGAACCACGCTTGGCCAGGCAAACCAGACCGAAGTCGTCGCCGCCAACATAGTCGAGGCCGTTGGCGTCCATTGCTTCGGTCAGGAACGCATCGAGGAATGCGTCGATCTGCTCGTCAGCCAAATCCTCCTTGAAGTCCAGGTTCAATTCGAAACCCAATTCCTGGAATTCGTCGACGCACAGTTTTTTGCGCAGACGACGGGAGCGGTTAGTGGCCATGAAACAATCCTCTTAGGTAATATCGCGGCGCAGTCTACCAGTTAAGCCAGGCGCCTGCCTGATTCAGTGACAAATGACTTGCCCTGCACCTACTCGCCCAGCCCGGCCAGTGCCAGGCGCAACTGCGTCTGCAATTCCAGCAACGCCAGGTGCAGGGCCTCACGTCCTGCACGCAGATCGTCCCATGGGTGGCTTGCTTCCAGCGCCAGGCACGCTTCATAGACCGCGTGCGCCTGGACGATGCGAGCGGCGCCATTGATCTTGTGAGCAATCTCCACCACGCCCTGGTGGTCGTCGTCGGCAATGGCAAGCAGTCGCTGGCTATCCTCCGTGCAACTGCGCAGTACTTCCTCGAGCAGTCGCCGCGTGAGCACGCTGTTGCCGCCGGTCAAGACGTTGAGTGGGTCGATGATGTTCATGTGTGCAATCACACCAGCGCGTTGCGCTTGGCCATTTCGATAAGTTCAACCAATGAGTTCGCCTGAAGTTTCTGCATCAGGCGTTTCTTGTAGGTACTGACTGTCTTGTTGCTGAGAAACATGCCTGTGGCAATTTCCTTGTTGCTGCGGCCCTGCGCAAACAACTGCAAGACCATCAACTCGCGGTCGTTGATGGTCTTGAACAGTTCGAGTTCCTGAAGTTGGCCTTCATCTTCTCGTGACGGAATCAACGCTTGGCTGGGAAAGTAGTTGTAACCAGAGAACACTGCGCGGACGGCACTGATCAACTCGCTCAGGGCCTCCTGCTTGCAGACGAAACCGGCGGCGCCCGACTGCATGCAGCGTATGGCGAACAGGGCCGGGGCCTGAGCGGTCAGTACCAGGATCTTGTAGGGGACGTTCATGCCATGGAAGCGGGTCAGTACTTCGAGCCCGTCGAGCTTGGGAATGCTGATATCGAGAATCAGCAAGTCAGGCTGGCACTCGCGCACCATCTGCATGGCATCCACCCCGTTGTCGCTTTCGCCTACGACGCAGTAGCCTTCGTTTTCCAGAAGCATTCTGACGGCGAGCCGAATGACAGGGTGATCATCGATGATGAATACATTACGCATGCAGCCTCTCCTGAACGATCCAGTAAAAGCGCGCACCTTAGCCCAGTTGCTTCGAAGGGCATACGAATGGACTCGGGAAAGAGTGATTCTAGGAAACTTCCTACAGATATAAACGTAACGGAATACAAAGATAGTTTGATTCCAAAGAGTCAACTATCGTTTGTATTCGTTTATTTCCACGCTACAGACTAGAACGAGTTCGAGCGCCCGGTCATTTCGCCAGCCATCTCTGCGGCATAACTGTCGGTCATGCCTGCGATGAAATCGATCATGCGCAGGAACGACTTGTGCAGCGGCCAGTGCGGCTGCGGCGCGTTGTGCCCCAGCAGATCGAGAATGCGCTGGTGCTTGAACGACAACCTGCCTGTGGTGTGCTGCTCCAGCGCCGCCCCGCAGAACGCATTGAGCAGCACTTCGAGGGTGGTGTAGGCGCCGATCTCGTGCAGGGTCTTGCGCTTGTCCTGGAAAATCTTCTTGCGCGCCATGTCCTTGGCGTCGAGCACGCAGCGCTTGGCCGGACCGTGCATGTGCTCGACCAGATCGCCGCTCAGCTGGCCGGCCAGCAGCGCCTGCTGCTGTTCGACGAACGCGCGCGCGGCAGCGTTGGTCAGGTGCTCGATGGCCTTGCCGCGCAGGATCGCCAGCTTGCGCCGCCGCGAGTCCAGTGGGCCGAGCTGGCGATAGGTGTCCGGGATGTCATCGCCTACCAGGTCGAGCAACAGTGCCTCGACTTCGGCGTAGTCGAGCAGCTCCATTTCCAGGCCGTCTTCCAGGTCGATCAGGCCATAGCAGATGTCGTCTGCGGCCTCCATCAGGTACACCAGCGGATGCCGGGCCCAACGCTGCTCTTCGAGCAATGGCAGACCCAGCTTGCCGGCGATCTGTTCGAGCAGCGGCAGTTCGCTCTGGTAGCAGCCGAACTTGTGCTTCTTGTAGCCCAATGCATCGGCGTGGCGCGCCGTCCACGGGTACTTGAGGTAGGTGCCCAAGGTTGCATAGGTCAGCCGGGTGCCCCCGTCGAACTGGTGATACTCGAGCTGGGTGAGCACCCTGAAGCCTTGGGCATTGCCTTCGAAATTGAGGAAGTCGTCACGCTCCACTTCGCTCATCGCGTCGAGCCAGCCAAGCCCGGCTGCCTGGCGGAACCAGTGGCGAATGGCGTCTTCACCGGAATGCCCGAAGGGCGGATTGCCGATGTCGTGCGCCAGGCAGGCCGACTGCACGACCATGCCCAGGTCGCTGGGCTCGCACCATTGCGGCAGCTGGTCGCGCAGGGTTTCGCCCACGCGCATGCCCAGGGAGCGGCCCACGCAACTGACTTCCAGCGAATGGGTCAGGCGCGTATGGATGTGGTCGTTGCTCGACACCGGGTGAACCTGGGTCTTGCGCCCCAGCCGGCGGAAGGCGCCGGAAAAGATGATGCGGTCGTGATCCTTGTGGAACGGGCTGCGGCCCAGTTCTTCCGGGCTGTGCAGGGGCTTGCCCAAGCGTTCGCGTGTAAGCAGTGTGTGCCAATCCAAGGCGATTCCTCCGGGACCCGATCGAGCCTGCAGTGTCGGCCTGCGTGGGCTGGCTGGCAAGGCTGGCATCGGGCCTTGAACGTATTGAGCAGGTAGGTGAAGCAGGAATGTCGGGCAAAAAAAAGCAACCCGGATACGTTTACGACCGCACCCGGGTTGCTCTTTCAGCCAAGCCTAGCGTCTGCGCGAAGAGCCCTGCATGGCCAGCTTGATCACCGGCAACAGCAACGTGCCGACCTTGGCCAGCCGCGAAAGACGGCCCGGACCACGCACCGGCGCGACTACCGGCGCACGAGCGCTGTTACCAGCCCCGCGTCCGGTCAGGAAACCCATCAGGGTGACGCCTGCTATGCCCCACAGCGAGGCATGCTTGATACCCATGCCGGTCTGCACCGATTGACCCAACCCGCGCAGGCGGGTGAGCGGATTGACCAATTGCCGCGACTCGTGCCGCAACTCCTGGCGATGCATTTCCATGCGCAGGCGAATCAACGACTTGCGCATGTCGCGCCGTGACTGGGCGCTGGTAGGTTCGTTTCGGCTCATGGCAGCAGGCGCTCCCGGTCATTGGCCAGTTCTTCCAGTGTCCCACTGAATGGCGAGGATTCATCGAACACAGCCGCCTTGAGGCGGAATGCGCAGAAAATACCTGCCAGTACGTAGAACACCGCCAGGCCGACCATGCCGGCCATGCGGTAGTTGTCCCACAGCAGAATCAGAATGAGCCCGGACAACGCCACCAGTGCCAGCAAGGCGAAGACCAGGGCCAGGCCTGCGAACAGCAACAGGCTGACGGTTCGAGATTTCTGCTCCTGCAACTCGATGCCGAACAGTTCGACATGACTGCGAAGCAGGCCGAGCATGGCAGCACCCAGGCGCCGAGAGGTGGAGCCGGTGCTGTTATCTGTGGTATCCGAGTCGAGGAGGGACATATCAGTGCCTTGTGGCCAGCAGGCCCAGAAGGAAGCCTACGCCTGCGGCGATGCCGACGGACTGCCATGGGTTTTCCTGAACGTAGCCTTCGGCTGCGACTACGGCCTCCTGGCTGCGCTCGGCTGCGGTTTCTTTGGTCTGCTGCAGCGATTCGCGAGCCTTCAGCAGGCTCTCGTTGATCTGCGCGCGCAGTTCTTCGGCCTGGGTGCCGGCGATGCTGGCGGTGTGTTCGAGAAGTTTCTCGGTGTCACGGACCAGGGTCTGAAAATCGGCTTTGAGAACTTCTTGGGCTGCTTTGGTGCTCGGGGTGGCCATGTTGATCTCCATATGGGTGGCGTCTGGATATTTCGAGTGAGGGTGATCCCGAAGGTTCAGTGCCATTGCGCGGCATAATCCTTTGTATAGCCCATTATCGACATGTCGGGGCAATTGACGGGTCTCGGACGGCTGCCTTATGCTGTATAAAGATACAGTATATGGATAATCACTCGCCCATGCTCAACGTCGAACAACTCAAGTACAGCGTCAACCGCATGGCCCCAGACGTGGTTCGCGAAGCCGTGCTGGAACTGCGTCTCGACGGCCTGGTTACCGAAGGCAAGACCCCGTTTAGCAAGCTGCACTTCAACACCTGCTTTGCCGAGGTCGAGGCGCTGTTCCAGCGTGCCGGCTATCACCGACCGCTGGATGTGGTCGGCTACAAGGGCCTGCTGTACGCCTTGTACGACCCAACTCGCTGGGAAGCGGTCGAGGTGCTGCGTTGGCTCAAGGAATTCACCGAGGCAGCCGAGGCTGTCCACGCGCGATGACAGCCGTAACGCCGTGGGCGATACTCGCGGCCTGAAACCATCGTGGATCTAGGCATGTCTGCACCCAAATTCGACCCTGCTGCGCATCAGGCCAGCACCCTGTGCCTGCCACCCGGCAAATGGGCAACCGTGCTGGATTGCCTGTGCGAACATTTTCCGGCCATCGATCGCGCTCAGTGGCTGAGCCGCATGGCCAGGGACCGGGTGCTGGACGCCGACGGCGTACCCATCGGACCTGCCCATGCCTACCGCCAGGGCCTGCGCATCCACTACTTTCGCGAAGTGCCGAACGAACGGCCGATCGCTGCACAGGAGCAGGTGTTGCACGTCGACGAGCATCTGGTGGTGGCCGACAAGCCACACTTCCTGCCGGTGACACCGACCGGCGAGTACGTCGAACACACCTTGCTGCGGCGGCTCATCCGCCGTCTCGACAACCCGCACTTGGTGCCGCTGCACCGCATTGACCGGCATACGGCAGGTCTGGTGCTGTTCTCGGCCAATCCGCAGACGCGCAGTGCCTATCAGCAGCTGTTTCCCACTCGACAGATCGAAAAGCGCTACGAGGCCATCGCGCCCGCACTGCCCGACCTGGCTTTTCCGTGGGTGCACCGCAGCCGCCTGGAGCATGGCGAGCCGTTTTTTCGCATGCGCGAAGTGCCGGGGCCGAGCAACAGTGAAACTCGCCTGGAGGTCGCCGAAAAAGGCGAACACGTGTGGCGCTACGTGCTCAACCCGGTCACCGGCAAGACTCATCAGCTGCGCGTCCACATGACCGCGCTGGGGGCCAGCATCTGCAACGATCCGTTCTACCCGCAGCTGAGCAATACCGAGGTGGACGACTATGCCCGGCCGTTGAAGCTGCTGGCACGCTCGCTGCAGTTCCACGACCCGCTCGACGGTCGCCTGCGCAATTTCGAGACACAACTGAAGCTGACGTTCTAGAACGACAAAGCCCGCCAGAGGGCGGGCTTTGTCTTGCAACACTTAAACTCTGTTTGATCAGAGTTCCTTGACGGTACGTACCTGGTCTTTATTGACACGGGTAGTCTTGCCGTCCAGCTGCTCGAATTCGTAGAAGCCAGCGTCTTCGTCGTAGGAGGGCGTGTCCACCGCCTGGATTTCACGACCGTCGTTCAGGGTGATCACGGTAGGCGATGCGCAACCGGCAAGCGATGCCAGGCCCAGCGCGAGCATGAAAGCGGGAAGGATCCGGTGAGTCATTGTGTTTCTCCACAAAACAAAAAAGGGTGCTGGCGTATACGGGAATAAGACGCTGCTTGCGCCAGCAAAGTTCCGTTGGTCCGACCGGTGCAGTCTAGCGTTTGCCGACCTGCTCAGCGACCCAGCAGTTGAGGCGTATTGAAATTGGCCAGGCGCGGATCGTTCTCGGCACATTGCAGCGGCTGGGCGCCGAGTGCCAGCAAGACCTTGCGCGGGCTCCGTTCGCCGGCATCCCAGGCTTGTCGCACGAGCGGTTGATGCACCTTGCCAACGATGCACAGCAACGGTTCCCAGAACTCACCCTGACGCACCATCAGCGGCTGGGTTGGATGAGTTTGCTGCGCATGGCGCATGGCGTCGAGCAGGGCCTCGTCCACGCCCGGCACATCGCAGGGCAATACCAGCAGCAGCGGGTGTCGAGCGGCGGCCAGGCCGGCCAGAATGCCCGCCAGCGGTCCGGGAAAGTCGCTGCTGTCATCGTGCACCAAGCGGTCGGCGAAGGCTGCGTATCGCGGATAATTGCGGTTGCACGAAATGATCAGGTCATCGGTCAGGGGTCGCACGCGTTGCTGCAGGTGCTCGATCAAGGGCCGGCCATGCCAGTCGATCAGGCCCTTGTCGCGGCCGCCCATGCGTTGTCCGCGGCCGCCTGCCAGCAGCAGGACAGAGCAGGGGGGCAAGGTGTCGGCAGGGTTCATTCGGGGCCTCGGACAGTGGCTGTGGGGCTGTGATATAACACCGTCCATCCCGCCAAACAACCGGACCCAGCCAATGAAAGCCAAGGCAGATGTACCCTTTGTGCCGCTCAATATTGCAGTGTTGACTGTCAGCGACACCCGCAGCGTGGAAACCGATACCTCTGGCCAATTGTTCGTCGATCGCCTGAGCGCGGCGGGCCACGGCCTTTATGCCCGCGTGCTGCTAAAGGACGACCTGTACAAGATCCGTGCACAGGTTGCGCAGTGGATCGCCGATGACCAATGCCAAGTGGTGCTGATTACCGGCGGCACCGGCTTCACCGGCCGTGACAGTACGCCGGAAGCCGTGGCCTGCCTGCTGGACAAGCAAGTCGATGGCTTCGGCGAGCTGTTCCGGCAGATCTCCGTCGCCGACATCGGCACCTCGACCGTGCAGTCACGTGCGCTCGCCGGGCTCGCCAACGGCACCCTGGTGTGCTGCCTGCCCGGTTCGACCAACGCCTGCCGCACCGGCTGGGATGGGATTCTCGCCGAGCAGCTGGACGTGCGCCACCGGCCGTGCAATTTCGTCGTGCACCTCAAGCAGGCCGAGCCCTGCGTCAGCCGTGGCTGAGTTGCCAGCGGCGCAGCCGCTGCTTCCGGTAGAACAGGCACTGGCGCAACTACTGGCCATGGCCGATGGCACGCCGGTGCGCGAGCGCGAAAGGGTCGCCCTGGCCCAAGGCGTCGGTCGCGTGCTGGCCACTGACCTGATCGCCACGCTCGACCTGCCGCCCTGGCCCAACAGTGCCATGGACGGCTACGCGCTGCGCCGCGAAGACTGGCAGGGCGAGCCGTTGCGGGTCAGCCAGCGCGTGTTCGCGGGCGCCGTGCCCGCGCCCCTGGAACCCGGCACGTGCGCACGCATCTTTACCGGCGCGCCGCTGCCCGAAGGCGCCGACTGCGTGGAAATGCAGGAGAACGTGCAAATCGTGGACGACCAGCGGGTGACCTTCGACCAGCCCTTGAGGATCGGCCAGAATATCCGTCCCCAGGGCCAGGAAACCCGCATCGGCGAACGCCTGCTCGAAGCTGGCAGCCGCTTGGGTGCGATCGAACTGGGCCTGTTGGCCTCCATGGGGCATGCGCACATCGACGTGGTCCGTCGGCCACGGGTGGCGGTGCTGTCCACGGGAGATGAATTGGTCGAGCCAGGTCAGCCGCTGGGGCCAGGGCAGATCTACAACAGCAATCGTCAGGTGCTGTGCAGTGCCTTGAGTGGTTTGGGCTGTGAGGTAGTGGATGCCGGGATTCTGCCCGACGATCTGCAGCAGACACGCCAGCGCCTGGCGGCTCTGGGTGATGTGGACCTGATTCTGTCCACGGGGGGCGTCTCGGTGGGCGAAGCCGATTTTCTCGGCATCGCCTTGCGCGAGGAAGGGCAGTTGGCCCTCTGGAAACTGGCGATCAAACCCGGCAAGCCACTGACGTTCGGCCACTTCCGTGGCGTACCGGTCATCGGCCTGCCGGGCAATCCGGCATCGACACTGGTCACTTTCACCCTGCTGGCACGGCCTTACCTGCTGCGTCGGCTGGGTGTTCGCGACGTTGCGCCGCTGAGCTTCCAGGTGCCAGCCGGGTTTGCCTGGCCGCGCGCCGGTACCCGTCGCGAGTACCTGCGCGGGCGTATCGAGCAGGGCCGGGCTGTGATCTACCCCAACCAGAGCTCCGGCGTGCTGCTGAGCGCGGCCTGGGCCCATGGGTTGGTGGAAATACGCGAAGGCTGCACATTGAATGAAGGCGAACTGGTCGCCTTCATCCCGTTCAGCGAACTTTTTTAAGCGTTGCTCTTGGTCGCTTCGACGGCCGCCGGTGCGCGGCCGTAGATGTCGGTGAAGCGCACGATATCGTCTTCGCCCAGGTATTCACCGCTCTGCACTTCGATCATGACCAGGTCGATCACCCCGGAGTTGACCAAGCGGTGCACGTGGCCCTGCTTGATGAAGGTCGACTCGTTGGTGTCGAGCAAAAACTCGTTGTCACCGTTAGTGACTCGGGCCATGCCGCTGACCACGATCCAATGCTCGCTGCGGTGGTGGTGCATCTGCAGCGACAGGGTGCCGCCGGGCTTGACCACGATGCGCTTGATCTTGAAGCGCTTGCCTTCCTCGAGGATCGTGTACGTGCCCCATGGCCGAGTGACCGTGCGGTGCAGTCGGAAGGCATCGTGACCCTGGCGCTTGAGCTGCTGGGCAAGGAACTTGACGTCCTGGGTGCGGCTGCCGTCGGCAATCAGCAGTGCGTCAGGCGTATCGATCACCACCAGGTTGTCGAGGCCGACGGCGCCGACCAGGCGGCGTGGCGAGTCGATGTAGCAGTTGCTCACGTCATGCAGCACGGTTTCGCCGTTGCACTGGTTGCCCTGTGCGTCGGCTGGAGTCAGCTCGCGCACCGCCTGCCACGAACCGATGTCGCTCCACCCCATCTGGCACGGAATGACCGCCACCTTGTCGGAGCGTTCGAGCAGCGCGTAGTCGATGGAAATGTCCGGCGCCAGGGCGAAGGTGCTGCTGTCCAGCTCAACTTGCAGCTCGCGGTTGCCTTGCTTGCTGTGGCTGACCTGCAGGCAGGTGGTGGCCGCCAGCAGCACGTCCGGTGCGTGCTTTTCCAGTTCGCGCAGAAGCACGTCCACACGCATGCAGAACATGCCGGCGTTCCACAGGTAGTCACCGCTGTCCAGGTAGGCTTGGGCGGTGGCCTGGTCCGGCTTTTCCCGGAAGTGCGCGACTTGATAGCTGCCATCGCCCAGGTCGGCGCCGCGCTCGATGTAGCCGAAACCGGTTTCCGCCGTTTGCGGCACCAGGCCGAACGTCACCAGCCAACCCTCGTCGGCTTTCTTGCGTGCTGCACTGACCGCGGCCTGGAAGGCGTCGATGTCGCGGATCAGGTGGTCGGCCGGCAGTACCAGCAACTGCGCCGACGCGCCGTAGTGTTTGGCGGCATGCAAGGCGGCGCTGGCGATGGCTGGCGCAGTGTTGCGGCCCGCAGGTTCGAGAATGAAGTCGAGCAGGGCATCGCGGTCGTTCAATTGGCGGTAGTCGTCCAGCGTGCGGAAGAACACCTCACGGTTGGTCACCGTCAGCACCCGCTCCACGCCTGGCAATTGCGAGGCACGGGTGAAGGTTTTCTGCAGCAGGCTTTCGCCGTCCGGCAGGCGCATGAACGGCTTGGGCATGGCTTCGCGCGATACGGGCCACAGGCGGGTGCCGGAGCCGCCGGCGATGATGCAGGGAATCAGAGTCGTCATAGGTCGAGCCTCGAGTTGAAGGTGGCGGACGGCACCTGCGAAGGCAAGCGCACACGTCCAGCCGGGCTGGATGCATGAAAAGGTCGATGAAGAAGGGCAGGGCGCAGGATTCGGCGATTCGACAATGCTACCGCCCGCCTGGAGACGGGCTGGACGTGCAGGAATCGGGAGGTAACGGCGACTTCGATAGTGGCCAGTTGCTTCGCAGTAAAGCCTAAACGAGAACGGTTGGCGAGTGGTAAATGTACGAATGGTTAAAAACTTTTCGTCGGGGCTTTTTTTCCTGCGGCTGTGGTCACATCAGGCACAGTTCCACTTACTGGCCACCGGAGACATGCAGCATGAGCGAGCGCAAGGCAATTCTGATATTGCACGGCAAACAAGCTTCCAACGAAGACGTCCGCAGCGCGGTGGAGCATTACCGGGAGCAAGGCAACGCGCTGGACGTGCGTCTGACCTGGGAAGGCGGCGACGCCCAGCGTCTGGTCGATGAGGCACTGCAAGCCGGCTACACCCAGATCATCGCCGGCGGTGGCGACGGCACCCTGCGCGATGTGGCCGAAGCGATGGCGCTGGCCAAGACCGACGCCAGCCTGGCGTTGATGCCCCTGGGCACAGCCAACGATTTCGCACGTGCCGCCGGCGTTCCCCTCGAACCCGAACACGCATTGGCGCTGCTTGCCCGCGAGCCTCAGGCCATCGATCTGGGTGAAGTGGGCGGGCAGGTGTTTCTCAACATGGCAACCGGTGGTTTCGGCAGTCAGGTCACGGCCAATACCTCCGAAGACTTGAAGAAGGTGCTCGGTGGCGCCGCCTACCTGTTCACCGGGCTGTCGCGGTTCAGCGAATTGCGCGCTGCCTCCGCTTCGCTCAGCGGCCCGGACTTCCATTGGGAAGGCGATCTGCTGGCGCTGGGCATCGGCAATGGACGCCAGGCCGGTGGTGGCCACGAATTGTGCCCCGAAGCCGTGGTCGACGACGGACTGCTGGAGATCAGCATTCTGCCGGCACCGACCGAAGTGGTCGGCACCTTGAAAAGCCTGCTCGGCGGCGGCGGACTGGAAACACTGTTCGTGCGTGCACGGCTGCCGTGGGTCGAAATCAACAGCAAGGAAAACCTCGACATCAACCTCGATGGCGAGCCATTGCGGGGTGAAAACCTGCGCTTCAGCACCATGCCCAAGGCATTGAAAGTTCATTTGCCCGCCGGGTCGCCGCTGCTGAGCCATGGACAACTGACTTAACTGACATAACCGCAGCGACGGCAGTCAAGATATTCGCGCCAGCGCCGATAGCCCGGTACCTCTTCTTTCACTTGGGCTTTGGAGTTTTACATGGCCGGCATTCTTGACTCGGTTGACCAACGTACGCAGCTGGTGGGTGAAAACCGTCTGGAGCTGCTCATGTTTCGCCTGGCCGGCAGGCAACTGTTCGCGATCAACGTGTTCAAGGTCCAGGAAGTCCTGCAGTTGCCCAAGCTGACGCTGATGCCGCAGCGCCATCCGTATGTCTGTGGTGTGATCAACCTGCGCGGGCAGACCCTGCCGGTGATCGACCTGTCCCAGGCCATCGGCATGCGCCCGCTGGTGCCGGGGCCGAGCAGTACCATCATCGTCACCGAATACAACCGCTCGATCCAGGCCTTCCTGGTCGGTGGTGTCGACCGCATCGTCAACATGAACTGGGAAGCCATCCTGCCGCCTCCGGCCAGTGCCGGGCGCCAGCACTATCTGACCGCAATCAGCCGGGTCGACGAGCAACTGGTCGAGATCATCGACGTGGAAAAGGTGCTCGCCGAAATCGTCCCCTACAACGCTCGCGTTTCCCGCGACAAGCTCGACGACCCCTTGCTGGCGCGCGCTCGTGGCCGGGAAGTGCTGCTGGTGGATGACTCGACGGTGGCACTGGCGCAGCTGCGCGATACCTTGTCGCAGCTGGACATCAAGATGCACGTGGCCAGCGATGGCCTGAAGGCGTTGAACAAGCTCAAGGCGTGGGCCGACACCGGCGAGCGCATGACCGACAAACTGCTGATGGTCTTCACCGACGCCGAGATGCCGGAAATGGACGGCTACCGGCTTACCACCGAGATCCGCAACGATCCGCGACTGCGCAACCTCTACGTGGTGCTGCACACCTCGTTGTCGGGCAGCTTCAACGAATCGATGGTGAAAAAGGTCGGCTGTGACAACTTCCTGTCCAAGTTCCAGCCCGACAAACTGGTCGACGTGGTTCGCCAGCGCCTGGAGCTGGATCAACGCTGACAGGCCCTCGTTATTCTCCTGCCGGTTCCGCTAGACTGGGTTTTTCTCTGTCCTGAGGAGCCGGGCCATGTCGAGCCTTGCCGCGCTGTACCGTTACCCGCTCAAATCGGCCATTGGCCAGTCGCTGCAGCAGTCGCCTGTGGATGGCCTGGGGCTGCTCGGCGATCGGCGCTGGATGCTGGTCGACGCCCAGAGCGGTCGGTTCCTCAGCCAGCGCGCAGACCCCCGCCTGGGGCAGTTGGGTACGCAAGTCGGTGAAGACGCAGGCCTGCGCCTGAGCGCAAGCGGATACCCTGAGCTGAACGTCGCGGTCCCGGAGTCAGGCGAACTGCGCGGAGTCACGCTGTGGAACGACAGCTTCCGCGTGCCCGACGCCGGCGAGGAAGCAGCGCGCTGGGTCAGTGATTTCGTCGGTAAGCCGACTCGGCTGGTGTACGTGCCCGCCGAGCGCGCCCGTACCGTCAGCGCCGGTTACGGCGAGGGCGGCGACAAGGTGGCTTTTGCCGATGGCTTTCCACTGTTGTTGATCGGTCAGGGCTCGCTGGACGACCTGTCCGCACGGGTCGGACGGACGCTGGAGATGGCGCGGTTTCGGCCCAATCTGGTAGTCCAGGACAGCGCCGCCTTCGCCGAGGATGGCTGGAAGCGCATTCGCATCTGTGGCCTGGACTTTCGTGTGCTCAAGCCCTGCGCGCGCTGCATTCTGACCACGCTCGACCCGCACACCGGCGAGCGCAGCGCCGATCGCGAGCCCCTGGCAACCCTCAAGCGCTACCGCCAGCAGGACGGCCACGCCATGTTCGGCCAGAATCTGGTATGCGATGGCGCCGGCGTGCTGGAAGTGGGCATGCCGATCACCGTGCTCGAGTGACGGGCCGGCAGCCGGCGGGCTGCCAGGCTCGGCTCACTGGTCGTCGAAGAAGCGTTCGTGCCAGTCCACCACCGGCTGCGGCGCGTTGAGCTTCTCGCCATAGATGACCGCGTAGGACAGCACGTTCTGCACGTACTGGCGGGTTTCATCGAATGGAATGGACTCCACCCAGACATCGAAGCTCAGGTGATTCGCGCCTCTGAGCCACTGCCGTACGCGCCCGGGGCCCGCGTTGTAGGCGGCCGAGGCCAGTACCCGGTTGCCGTTGAACTGGCTGTGCACCTGGCTCAGGTATGCCGCACCGAGCTGGATGTTGGTGTCGGGATCGAGTACCTGCTGGGGCGACGACAGCGGGATGCTGAACTTGCGCGAGGTTTCCTTGGCGGTGCCCGGCATCAACTGCATCAACCCCATGGCGCCGGCGCCGGAACGAGCGTCGTCCATGAAGGCGCTTTCCTGACGGGTGATGGCGAACACCCAGCTGGTGTGCAGGCCTCGCACATTGGCTTCGCGAATCAGGGTGTCACGGTGGGCCATCGGGAAGCGGATGTCCAGGTCGTCCCAGTACTGCGCCTGGCTGATCGTGCGAATGGCCGGAAAGTACCAGCGCATGTCGTAGGCCAGCTTGGCCTGGGCGACCATCTCGTCGCGGTCGAAATGGCGGCTGACGTGATACCACTCGCGTCGCGCATCGACGATCTGGCCACGTGCGTAGAGCTCGAGCGAACGACGTACACCGGCGGTGTTGCGCACCTTGTTGACCAGCGCCTGGCTCATCACCAGCGGCTTGTTGTTGAGCGAGTAGGGCGCCTGGATGCGGTCGGCCGCCAGGAAGCCGTAGAAGTCGCGCTCCTTGGCCACCGCCTTGTACAGCGATGGCACCTTGGCACTCTGCGGCTGGGCCAGCTCCAGGCTGCGCGCCTGCCAGTACTGCCAGCGGTTGGTCTTGGCCAGGTCCTTGGGCAGGCGGGTGGTCAGGTCGTAGGCGTCCTGCCAGCGGCCCAGGCGCAGCAGCAGGCGCAGGCGCCATTCGGTCACGGTGTCGTCGCGCAGCTCCGGATCGTAGCGAGTTATCAGCTCCAGCGCCCGCGGGTCGTAGCGCCGCGCCAGGGTCAGGCCGATCTCGCGGGCGATGGCAACCTTCTCCTCGGCCGAGAAACGCATGCTGCTGGCATAGCTGTCGAGCATGCGCATGGCTTTTTCCGGGTCCTGACGGGCCAGGCGGCGCAGCCCCAGCCCGACCACGTCGGACATGGCTTCGTCGACCGGCATGAAACGCGCCGGTTGGTCGAGCAGTTCGGGTTTCTGCGCGACATCCAGCAGCAGTCGACCCTGGCTCGACAGGCTGGTCAGGCTTTGCACCAGGCTGGTGGCCAACGGGTAGTTGCGCTCCTGGGCCGCGAGCTTGGCGCGCTGCCAGCGCTTGTTCTCGGTCAGCTGGCCTTCGCTGGCCCAGCGCTGGAACAGCCCGTCGCAGGCCGTGGGCAGCGATTTGCCGGTGAGCCACAGTTTGTCGGCATTGGCATAGCCTTCGGCGCGCAGCTGGCTGTTGCTCAGCTGGTACTGGCCGTACAGGCAGTCGAGCTCCTTGAAGTTCAGCTTGGGGTCGTAGTATTTGACGAACGGCGCCCACTCGCCGCGCTCGGCCAGCTGCCGCAGCCAGCGCAGTTTCATCCAGTTGGCCTGGGGCAGGTCGCCGTGCTTGGCGAGAAAGCCTTCGATCTCGGCGTTGCTGGCGCTGCGCAGGCGCGGGGTGAGCTCGTCGTAGGCCAGGTAGGCCTCCAGCGGGTAGTCCTGAAGCTCGGCGGCGTAGCGCATGTACGGACCGCTGTCGCCCTTGGCCAGGGCGCGCTTGGCCTCGTCGTAGTATTGACGCTGCGTGGCCAGGTCGGCGGCCTGGACGTTGGCGACACTGGATGCAGAGAGGATGAGGCAGGACAACAAGCTGAACAGGCGACTGCGCATGAGACTTCCAGGCAGAAAAGACGTGACAAGTGTCGGCAGTGCCAGCACTAAAGAAGTGAGCCTAGCTTAGCCTCTAGGGCAGGCGCGATGAAAGCGTTCAGGATCATTCATTTTATTGCTGCCTTCGGTCTGCCAGGGTAAAAGTCGGTTAGAATGCGCGCCCGGTTTTTGGAGAAGCTCATGACCCTGCTCAAATTCAGCGATGTGTCCCTTGCATTCGGCGCGATGCCGTTGTTGGACAAGGTGTCCTGGCAGATCGCCCGTGGTGAGCGGGTGTGCATCATCGGCCGCAACGGCACTGGCAAATCCAGCATGCTGAAGCTGGTCAAGGGCGTGCAGAAACCCGACGACGGCGCCGTCTGGCGTGCGCCGGGGCTGAAGATCGGCGAGCTGCCGCAGGAACTGCCGGTGGCCGACGACCGGACTGTGTTCGACGTGGTTGCCGAGGGCCTGGACGGGGTCGGCGCGCTGCTGGCCGAGTACCACCACCTGAGCCAGAACATCGTCACCGACGAAGACCTGAACAAGCTCATGCATGTCCAGCAAGATCTCGAAGCCCGTGACGGCTGGCGCCTGCAGCAACTGGTCGACAGCACCCTGAGCCGCCTGCAGCTGCCTGCCGACAAGACCTTGAAGCAGTTGTCCGGTGGCTGGCGCCGCCGCGTCCTGCTGGCCCAGGCGCTGGTGTCCGAACCTGACCTGCTGCTGCTCGACGAACCGACCAACCACCTGGACATCGGCGCGATCGCCTGGCTCGAAGAAGCCCTCAAGGATTTCCAGGGGGCGGTGCTGTTCATTACCCACGACCGTTCCTTCCTGCAGAATCTGGCCACGCGCATTCTCGAGCTCGATCGCGGCGGCCTGATCGACTGGAACGGCGACTACGCCAGCTTCCTGGTGCACAAAGAGGCCATGCTGTCGGCCGAGGAAACCGCCAACGCGCTGTTCGACAAGCGCCTGGCCCAGGAAGAAGTGTGGATCCGCCAGGGCATCAAGGCCCGACGCACCCGCAACGAAGGCCGGGTGCGTGCGCTCAAGGCATTGCGTGTGGAGCGTGGCGAACGCCGCGAGCGCACCGGCAAGGCCAACATCCAGCTCGATACCGCAGACAAGTCCGGCAAGCAGGTCATGGTCCTCGACAACGTCAGCTTCGCCCATCCGGGTGGGCCGATGCTGATCAAGGATTTCTCCATGGTGCTGCAGCGCGAGGACCGTATCGGCTTGCTGGGGGCGAACGGGACCGGCAAGACCACGCTGCTCAAGCTGATGCTCGATAACCTGCAGCCCACCAACGGTTCGGTCGACGTCGGCACGCGCCTGGACGTCGCCTACTTCGACCAGTTGCGTCACCAGCTCGACCTGGAAAAGACCGTCATCGACAACGTTGCCGAGGGCCGCGATTTCATCGACATCGACGGTCAGAGCCGCCACGTGTTGAGCTACCTGGGCGACTTCCTGTTCAGCCCCCAGCGTGCACGCACGCCGGTCAAGGCCCTGTCGGGCGGTGAGCGTGCGCGCCTGTTGCTGGCCAAGCTGTTCAGCAAGCCGGCCAACCTGCTGGTGCTGGACGAACCGACCAACGACCTCGACGTCGAGACCCTCGAACTGCTCGAAGAAGTGCTGTCCGCTTTCAAGGGTACCGTGTTGATGGTCAGCCACGACCGGGCCTTCCTCGACAACGTGGTCACCAGCACGCTGGTGTTCGAAGGCGAGGGCAAGGTTCGCGAATACGTCGGTGGCTACCAGGACTGGATCCGCCAGGGCGGCTCGCCCAAGCTGCTCGGCGTGACCGAGAACAAGTCAGGCAAGGCCGAGCTCAACAGCGCCGTGGTCAAGGCCGCAGAGCCTGCACCTGTGGAAGCACCGGCGCCCGCCAAGAAGAAGCTCAGCTACAAGCTGCAGCGCGAGCTGGAAGCCCTGCCGGGCCAGATCGAAGCCAAGGAGCAGGAAATCGCTGCGCTGGAAGCCGAGATGGCCGATGCCGGGTTCTATCAGCGGCCTGCCGCGCAGACGGCGGAAGTGATGGCCAAGCTGGAAGCCTCGCAGGCCGAGCTGGAAGTCATGGTCGAGCGCTGGGCCGAACTCGACGCCTGAGCCCTCGACCCTGGAATCATCAGCGAGGCCGCAGCTGCTGCTCGGCCCCGCTGATGATCCTTATTCGGCGCGCTTGACCAGGCGCACCGCCAAAACGTCGCACGGCGCACCGTGCAACACGTCGTTGGCCGTCGAACCAAGCAGCAATGCCAGACCATGACGGCCATGACTGCCGACCACCACCAGGTCGCATTCCGATTTCTTCGCCAGGTTGTGAATCTCCTGACGCGGCTGGCCGTAGGTCAGGTGGCAATCGCCGACGACCAGGTCCGGGTACTTGACCTTCAGCGTTTCCAGGCGCTCCTTGGCCTGATCGAACTGCTGCTGCTGCAACTGCGAGAGGTCCATCGGCACGTCCCCGCCGAAAGCCATGGCCATGGGTTCGACGATGTGCACCAGCGAGAGCTTGGCGCCGTTGCTGACCGCCAGCTCCCGGGCCCGCTTGATGACCGGGTCACACTCCTCGGTGAGGTCGACGGCGACCAGAATGTGTTGGTAGGGCATGAGAAGCACTCCTGACGATTGCGATAGCTTGAGTATGGACTGTTTGGGCGGGGCGCGACATGAACAACCCTCGCCGATCTATTTGAAACGCTTAGCGGGTGTACTCTTTATGACGGTGTGGATAGTCGTGTCAATCCTTGCGCTGATTCTCAGCCCCATGGTATGGCTGCGGCCGTCGCGCAGCCAGAGCGGCCGCATGGCCGTGCGCCTGCAGGCGCGGCGGATGGGCCTGGCCATGCAGCTGGCTCCCCAGCAGTGGCCGCACTGGCTCAGCGTCGAGCCGCCCGACCCCTGCGCGCAATACCATCGGCCACGCCGCAAGGTCAGGGTCGACAGCTGGAGCTACTGGCAGACCGAGCCGGGGGTCTGGTGCAACCAGTGGCGCGAAGCCTGTGTCGATCCGCTGCTGCTGCCTCACCTGGCCACGTTGCCCGCCGACGTCTACAAGCTCGAAGCCGGGCCGCAGATGCTCGCCCTGTACTGGGGCGAGAAGGGTGACGAAAAGGTGCTTCAGGATATTGCAAAGGTCCTGCAAGCCCTGGCTTGATCGTTGTCTCGAGCTATCGTCATATACCTGCGGCAGGCTGTCGCAGGTGCGCGTTTCTGCGCATTCCAGAAATGACCGCAAAGTCGCGTTTTCTCGCGGCTGGCGCGGCATTTGACAATCGCCCGCAATTCCGTGAATGTACACGCAGCCCAATCAAACGGGCGTATGAATCGAGCGTTTTTCAGTCACGCTCCAGCACTATCCCGACTACCGCGCTGACGGGTATGCCTGGCTACAGAGAGCGGCGGCCATGTATCGCCCCCTTTTATCCAGCGTCAGGCGTGTACTGTTCAGCTTCCATATCGTGGAGATCAGTGGATGATTTACGAAGGTAAAGCCATCACGGTGAAGGCTCTTGAAAGCGGCATCGTCGAACTGCGGTTCGACCTCAAGGGCGAGTCCGTCAACAAATTCAACCGCCTCACGCTCGAAGAGCTGCGCGAAGCGATCGCGGCAATCAAGGCCGACGCTTGGATCAAGGGCGTGATCGTCGCCAGTGGCAAGGACGTCTTCATCGTCGGTGCGGACATCACCGAATTCGTCGAGAATTTCAAGTTGCCCGAAGCCGAGCTGGTCGCGGGCAACCTGCAGGCCAATCGCATCTTCAGCGACTTCGAGGACCTCGAAGTGCCGACGGTCGCCGCCATCAACGGCATCGCCCTGGGCGGCGGCCTGGAAATGTGCCTGGCTGCCGACTACCGGGTCATGTCCAGCGAAGCGAAGATCGGCCTGCCCGAGGTCAAGCTGGGCATCTACCCAGGTTTCGGCGGCACGGTGCGCCTGCCGCGCATCATCGGCGCCGACAATGCCATCGAGTGGATTGCGTCGGGCAAGGAAAACGGCGCCGACGATGCGCTTAAGGTGGGTGCGGTCGATGCGGTGGTGGCGCCGGACAAGCTGGAAGCTGCTGCTTTAGACCTGGTCAAGCGCGCCATCAGCGGCGAGTTCGATCACAAGTCCAAGCGCCAGCCCAAGTTGGTCAAGCTCAAGCTCAACGCCATCGAACAGATGATGGCGTTCGAAACCGCCAAGGGCTTCGTCGCCGGCCAGGCCGGGCCCAACTATCCGGCGCCGGTCGAGGCCATCAAGACCATCCAGAAAGCAGCCAGTTTCGGTCGCGAGAAAGCCCTCGAAATCGAAGCCGCCGGCTTCGCCAAGATGGCCAAGACCTCGGCTGCGCAAAGCCTCATCGGCCTGTTCCTCAACGATCAGGAGCTCAAGCGCAAGGCCCGTGGCTACGACAAGGTGGCACGCGATGTGAGTCAGGCGGCCGTGCTGGGCGCTGGCATCATGGGCGGTGGCATCGCCTATCAGTCGGCGCTCAAAGGCACGCCGATCCTGATGAAGGACATCAACGAGAAGGGCATCGAACAGGGCCTGGCCGAGGCGTCCAAGCTGCTCGGCGCGCGCGTCGAAAAAGGTCGCCTGACCCCGGCGAAGATGGCCGAAGCGCTCAACGACATTCGTCCGACGCTGTCCTACGGCGATTTCGGTCATGTCGACATCGTCGTCGAAGCGGTGGTGGAAAACCCCAAGGTCAAGCAGGCAGTGCTGGCCGAAGTCGAGGCGCAGGTCAAGGATGACACCATTCTGGCGTCCAACACGTCGACCATTTCCATCAACCTGCTGGCCCAGGCGCTCAAGCGTCCGGAAAACTTCGTCGGCATGCACTTCTTCAACCCGGTGCACATGATGCCGCTGGTCGAAGTGATCCGTGGCGAGAAGTCCAGTGAGGTCGCCGTGGCGACCACCGTTGCCTATGCCCGCAAGATGGGCAAGAACCCCATCGTGGTCAACGATTGCCCCGGCTTTTTGGTGAACCGCGTGCTGTTCCCGTACTTCGGCGGTTTCGCCCGGCTGGTCAGCGCCGGTGTCGATTTCGTGCGCATCGACAAGGTCATGGAGAAATTCGGCTGGCCCATGGGCCCGGCCTACCTGATGGACGTGGTGGGCATCGACACCGGCCATCATGGCCGTGATGTGATGGCCGAAGGCTTTCCGGATCGCATGAAAGACGAGCGTCGCTCCGCCATCGACGCGCTGTACGAGGCCAACCGCCTGGGGCAGAAGAACGGCAAGGGCTTCTATGCCTACGAAACCGACAAGCGCGGCAAGCCGAAGAAGGTGGCCGATCCTGCGGCGCTGGACGTGCTCAAGCCGGTGATCTACGAACAGCGCGAGGTCTCCGATGAGGACATCGTCAACTGGATGATGATCCCGCTGTGCCTGGAAACCGTACGCTGCCTGGAAGACGGGATCGTCGAAACCGCGGCCGAGGCCGACATGGGCCTGGTCTACGGCATCGGTTTCCCTCCGTTCCGCGGCGGGGCGCTGCGCTACATCGATTCGCTGGGCGTGGCCGAATTCGTGGAACTGGCCGACCGCTACGCCGAACTGGGTCCGCTGTACCAGCCTACGCAGAAGCTTCGTGAAATGGCGCGTGCTGGCCAGACCTTCTTCGGGCAAGCGGCCAACGTACAGAACAAGGGTGAATGACTGATGAGCTTGAATCCTAGAGACGTGGTGATCGTCGACTTCGGTCGCACCCCCATGGGCCGCTCCAAAGGCGGCATGCACCGCAACACCCGCGCCGAGGACATGTCGGCGCACCTGATCAGCAAGCTGCTGGAGCGCAATGCCAAGGTCGATCCGGCCGAAGTCGAGGACGTGATCTGGGGCTGCGTCAACCAGACGCTGGAACAGGGCTGGAACATCGCCCGCATGGCTTCGCTGATGACGCAGATCCCGCACACTGCGGCCGGCCAGACCGTCAGCCGGTTGTGCGGCTCGTCCATGAGCGCGCTGCACACTGCCGCCCAGGCGATCATGACCGGCAACGGCGACGTGTTCGTGGTCGGCGGCGTCGAGCACATGGGCCATGTCGGCATGATGCACGGCGTGGATCCGAACCCGCACATGTCGCTGTACGCCGCGAAAGCCTCGGGCATGATGGGGCTTACCGCCGAGATGCTCGGTAAAATGCACGGCATCACTCGCGAACAGCAGGATGCCTTCGGCGTGCGCTCGCACCAGTTGGCCCACCAGGCCACGGTCCAGGGCAAGTTCAAGGACGAGATCATCCCGATGCAGGGTTGCGACGAAAATGGCTTCATCAAGGTCTTCGACTACGATGAAACGATTCGCCCCGACACCACCCTGGAGAGCCTTGCGGCGCTCAAGCCTGCCTTCAACCCGAAGGGCGGTACGGTCACGGCCGGTACTTCGTCGCAGATCACCGACGGTGCCTCGTGCATGATCGTGATGTCGGCGCAGCGCGCCCAGGACCTGGGCATCACGCCATTGGCGGTAATCCGCTCCATGGCAGTGGCCGGCGTCGACCCCGCGATCATGGGCTACGGGCCGGTTCCGGCCACCCAGAAAGCGCTCAAGCGCGCAGGTCTGGGCATTGCCGACATCGACTTCATCGAACTCAACGAAGCCTTCGCCGCACAGGCCCTGCCTGTGCTGAAGGATCTGAAAGTGCTCGACAAGATGAACGAGAAGGTTAACCTGCATGGCGGCGCGATCGCCCTGGGGCATCCTTTTGGCTGTTCAGGCGCACGAATTTCCGGCACTTTGCTCAATGTCATGAAGCAGAATGGCGGCACTTTCGGCCTGTCCACCATGTGTGTAGGCCTGGGGCAGGGCATCACCACGGTCTTCGAGCGCGTCTAGTCCTGACGAGCGAGTCGAACGAACCGGGGCCCAGTGTCCCGGTTTTGTTTTTTCCCGGTTCATTCGAAAAAGTATTTCAAGCGAGGCGCAACATGCATATACAACTAGGGCTCTATCGTCATTACAAAGGCCCCGAGTATCGTGTCTACGGCGTCGCGCGCAGTTCCGAGGACGAACAGGAAGTGGTGTTCTACCAGGCGCTGTACGGTGAATTCGGCCTCTGGGTGCGCCCGCTGAGCATGTTCCTGGAGTCGGTCGAGGTTGACGGCGAGAGCGTCCCGCGCTTTGCTTTGGTGAAGGCCGAACCCAGCCTGTTTTCCGTTCCGCAGGCGCCGACCGCTTGAACCTCGGCGCTTGACCTCACGTTCTCACCACTATATATAGCGGGGCCTCGCAAGGCGCCGCATGCCTTTCATTTCAAGTATTCAGGAATTTTCCGATCCATGGGCAAATCGCTGGTCATTGTGGAATCCCCGGCTAAGGCCAAGACCATCAACAAGTATCTGGGTGACCAGTACGTGGTGAAGTCGAGTATCGGCCATATCCGAGACTTGCCCACCAGCGGTTCGGCGAGCGCCAGCAAGGAGCCGGCCGCCAAGCGCGGCAAGGCTGCGGCTGCCGACGCGCCGGCGCTGTCGCCCAAGGAAAAGGCCCGCAAGCAGTTGGTGGCACGCATGGGCGTCGATCCAGACCAGGGCTGGAAGGCCAAGTACGAGATCCTTCCCGGCAAGGAAAAGGTCATCGAGGAACTGCGCCGGCTGGCCAAGGACGCCGACACCATCTATCTGGCGACGGACTTGGACCGCGAGGGGGAAGCCATTGCCTGGCACCTGCGCGAAGCCATCGGTGGCGATGACAGCCGCTACAAGCGTGTGGTGTTCAACGAGATCACCAAGAAGGCCATCCAGGAAGCTTTCTCCCGCCCCGGCGAGCTGGACATCGACCGTGTCAACGCCCAGCAGGCGCGGCGTTTCCTCGACCGCGTGGTTGGCTACATGGTGTCGCCGCTGCTCTGGCAGAAGATCGCCCGCGGGTTGTCCGCTGGTCGTGTGCAGTCCGTGGCAGTGAAACTGGTGGTCGAGCGTGAACGCGAGATTCGCGCGTTCAACCCCGAGGAATACTGGGAAGTGCATGCCGACCTGGCGTCGGCCAAGGCCGCCAAGGTGCGTTTCGAAGTGGCTCGCGAGAACGGCGAAGTCTTCAAACCCCTCAACGAAGCCCAGGCCATGGCCGCGCTGGCCAAGCTCAAGGATGCCAGCTACAGCATCGTCAAGCGCGAAGACAAGCCGACCAGCAGCAAGCCGTCGGCCCCGTTCATTACTTCCACGCTGCAGCAGGCCGCGAGCAACCGCCTGGGCTACGGCGTGAAGAAGACCATGATGATGGCGCAGCGCTTGTACGAAGCTGGCTATATCACCTACATGCGTACCGACTCCACCAACCTGTCGGTCGACGCCGTGGAGATGGCTCGGGCCTACATTGAGAGCGAGTTCGGCAAGAAGTACCTGCCGGAATCGCCGATGGTCTACGGCAGCAAGCAGGGCGCCCAGGAAGCGCACGAGGCCATTCGCCCATCGGACGTGAACACTCATCCGAGCAAGCTGAACGGCATGGAGCGCGATGCCGAGCGCCTTTACGAATTGATCTGGCGCCAGTTCCTCGCCTGCCAGATGCCGCCTGCCCAGTACCTGTCGACCACCGTTACCGTGGCTGCCGCTGATTTCGAGCTGCGCGCCAAGGGGCGTATCCTCAAGTTCGACGGCTACACGCGTGTGCTGCCACAGATGAGCAAGCCGGGCGACGACGACGTGCTGCCGGAAATGAACCAGGGTGAGCAACTCAAGCTGCTGCAGCTGGACCCTACCCAGCACTTCACCAAGCCGCCTGCGCGCTATTCCGAAGCCAGCCTGGTCAAGGAAATGGAAAAACGCGGCATCGGTCGTCCGTCCACCTACGCGGCGATCATCTCGACCATCCAGGACCGTGGCTACGTGGCGCTGCACAACCGTCGCTTCTACTCGGAAAAGATGGGCGACATCGTCACCGAGCGGCTGTCCGAAAGCTTCTCCAACCTCATGGACTACGGCTTTACCGCCGGCATGGAAGAGAACCTCGATGACGTGGCGCACGGCGAGCGCGACTGGAAGAACGTTCTCGACGAGTTCTACGGTGACTTCAAGGGCAAGCTGGACGTTGCGGGTGCAGCCGACAGCGGCATGCGCGCCAACCTGCCGACCCTGACCAACATCGCCTGCCGCGAATGCGGTCGGCCGATGATGATCCGCACCGCATCCACCGGGGTGTTCCTGGGCTGTTCGGGCTATGCGCTGCCACCCAAGGAGCGCTGCAAGGCCACCATCAACCTGATTCCAGGTGATGAGATAGCGGCCGACGACGAGGGCGAGTCCGAGTCGCAGATTCTGCGCGGCAAGCATCGCTGCCCGGTCTGTGCGACCGCCATGGACGCGTATCTGCTGGATGAGAAGCGCAAGCTGCACATCTGCGGGAACAACCCCGACTGCCCGGGCTACGAGATCGAAGAGGGCAACTACCGCATCAAGGGCTACGAAGGGCCGAGCCTGGAGTGCGACAAGTGCGGCAGCGAGATGCAGTTGAAAACCGGCCGTTTCGGCAAGTTCTTCGGCTGCACCAATCCGGAGTGCAAGAACACCCGCAAGCTGCTCAAGAGTGGCGAGGCGGCGCCGCCCAAGATGGACGCGGTGAAGATGCCCGAACTCAAGTGCGAGAAGGTCAACGATACCTACGTGCTGCGCGATGGCGCATCCGGTCTGTTCCTGGCGGCCAGCCAGTTTCCGAAGAACCGCGAGACTCGCGCCCCCCTGGTGCTCGAAATCATCCCGCACAAGGATGAGATCGATCCCAAGTACAGCTTCCTGTTCGACGCGCCGATCAAGGACCCGGACGGCCGTCCGACCGTGATTCGCTACAGCCGCAAGACCAAGGAGCAGTACGTGCAGAGCGAGGTCGAGGGCAAACCGACCGGTTGGAAGGCGTTCTACGACGGCAAGACGTGGAAGGTCGAAGACAAGCGCTGAAGCGCTGTCAGCACCAAGGCCGCACCGTCCCCAGGGCTGTGCGGCCTTTTCATTTGTGGCTTGCACTGGCTGGGCAGGTTCCCGACACTGTGGCAGTCGAGTGTTCACTGCGGAGATCGCCAGCATGGCCTATGAGCTCTATACCCGTACCAACCAGAAAATCTATTTCGCCGGGCTGGCGCTGGAAGCCATGAGCAAGGCCGAACTGGGCCAGGCCATCAATGCGCAGGCTCAGCTGCAGGCGCAGCGCGAATCCGCGCTGTTCCACCTGTACGGTGCATTGTTGGGGCTGTGTCACGAGATCGCTGGTTATTACCGCCTGCCTCAGGCCGGCACTGCCCGTGCGGAAAACCTGCTGACCCCGCAAGCACTCGACGGCACATCCATTCCCGAGCTGGCGGAGTTGGTGGAGCTGGCCCAGCATTCGCATACCTGGCTGGCGCAACTGCTTGCGGCGCACAGCGCGCTGTTCGTGCCGCCCAAGGCGCCCAAAAAGCCCAAAGGCGATGTGACCCAGCCACTCATCCAGGCAGTCAATCTGGATGAAGTCGAAGAGCAGGAACTCAGCCGCGAGGTGCTCGAAAGCTGGCGTCAGCAGCTCAAGGGCCTGACCGTTCGTTTCCGCGAAGGGCTGAGTGAGTGCTGATTTGCACTGGCACTGCTACAATGCCCGCCTTTCGTGGAGAACATGTCCTTATGCCAACGTCCTTTCTTGAGATTGTCGAGCTGCCTGACGGCCGCATCGAGTTGCGTCGTGCCGAGGACGAAGGTTCGCTGGTGACGCTGAATTTTTCCGAAGATGCCAAGGCATTCCTGCAGGGCCAGCACGTGGAAGTGGCCAAGGCCATGCTCAGTGTCGGTGTGCAGATGGCCGGCAAGCTGGTGGAAGGCGAAATCGACAAGGACGACGGGCCGCACGTCCTGCACTGATCCTGCCACGCAGCGAGCGCCTTGCGCTGGCCTTGGCGGGCAGTATCGTTTGACCGCAGGTATCACCCCAAACGGATGTTCAGGCTCTGCGCGCTGCCCTGGCGCGCCGCTGCCATCAATTGCTGCCTCGCCACGGACGGCAGTGGGTTGAGCCAGCTCACCACGGTATGGCTGCGCCCCAGGCGCAGCGCCTCGCACGCCAACTGCTGGGCGCTTTGCATACCGCGCGGCTGCAGCAGCAATATGCGTTCGCGATTGAGCCCTGCATCGCGCAGCCAGGCCTGCGTCAGGCTTGCCGGCGGAGCGATCAGCGTCAACCAGCGCGCGTCCTGCTCTTCGCTCAATTCCCGCAGCATGGGTGCCAGCAGGTTCAGGCAGTTCCCCGCGGCACCACGCAGAGACATCTCGCTGAATACATCCGGGTCGGCGACAGTCCAGGGCGATTCTACGGCCTCCTTGAACAGCGGCGTTACCGGTGCAGCCATGAATGCTTCGAACAGCGACATTTGTGCTTGTTGGGGTGACAGGGGAAACTGCATGATGCCTCCTTATCGACGAATGACGCCGACGCTCAGACCTTCAATGACCAGATCCTGATCCTTGAGGTCGACTTCAATGGGTGCGAAGTCGGGGTTTTCCGCAACCAGGAAAACCTTGTTGCCTTCGCGCTGGAACCGCTTCACGGTGACTTCGTCGCCGATGCGCGCCACCACGATCTGCCCGTTGCGGACTTCGCGGCAGGTGTGCACGGCCAGCAGGTCACCGTCGAGAATGCCGACGTCACGCATGCTCATGCCCTGTACGCGCAGGAGGTAGTCGGCGCGAGGATGGAAGAAGCCCGGGTTGATCTTGCAGGACTCTTCGATGTGTTCCTGCGCCAGAATCGGCGCACCAGCAGCAACGCGTCCGACGACTGGCAGGCTGGCGTCGTCGTTGCGGGCTTCGGAACCGGGGATGCGGATGCCGCGCGAGGCGCCCGGGGTCATTTCGATGGCGCCTTTTCGCGCCAGTGCCTTGAGGTGTTCCTCGGCCGCGTTGGGTGACTTGAACCCCAGTTCCTGAGCAATTTCCGCACGGGTAGGTGGAAAGCCATTGTCGTCAAGGCAGCGCTTGATGAAGGCCAGAATTTCAGCTTGGCGTGGCGTCAATTTCAACATGTCGATGGCTCTGTCTTTTTGTACAGTGACTGGGATTATATACAGTAGATGGCCCTTGGCAATACCGTTTTCCGGGCGCGTCGCCTGCCGAAGTTCGCATGCTGCGCTAAGGCGATGAATTTGTATGCTTTAATACGTGACCGCATGGCCACGAAAAGCCTGTATGGACTTGACAGTCACGCACTTTGAAACGTATGTTTCAAACAAGTGTTTGTCAGGCGGAGTTGCCATGGCCCAGTCGGAAACCGTTGAACGCATCCTCGATGCCGCCGAACAGCTTTTTGCAGAGAAAGGCTTCGCGGAAACCTCGCTGCGCCTGATCACCAGCAAGGCCGGGGTCAATCTGGCGGCGGTGAACTACCACTTCGGTTCGAAGAAAGCGCTCATCCAGGCGGTATTCTCCAGATTTCTCGGGCCTTTCTGTGCCAGCCTCGACCGTGAGCTGGAACGGCGGCAGACCAGCGCGATGCCCAAGGCCAGCCTCGAAGAGCTGCTGGAAATCCTGGTAGAGCAGGCGCTCGTGGTCCAGCCGCGCAGCGGTAACGATCTCTCCATCTTCATGCGTTTGCTGGGCCTGGCCTTCAGCCAGAGCCAGGGTCATTTGCGCCGTTACCTGGAAGACATGTACGGCAAGGTCTTTCGTCGCTACATGCTGCTGGTCAACGAAGCCGCACCGCGCATTCCCCCCCTCGAACTGTTCTGGCGCGTGCATTTCATGCTGGGCGCTGCCGCCTTCAGCATGTCCGGGATCAAGGCACTGCGTGCCATCGCGGAAACCGATTTCGGCGTCGATACCTCGATCGAACAGGTAATGCGCTTGATGGTGCCGTTCCTCGCTGCAGGCATGCGCGCGCAGAGTGCGGTGACCGACCAGGCCATGGCCGCCGCTCAATTGCGGCCACGCAGCAAGAGCGCCCCGGCGGTTGCCAAGGCCTGACGTGTGCCCGGTCGCCCTCCAGA
Organism: Pseudomonas sp. CFBP 13727; assembly: GCF_014841915.1. Taxonomy (NCBI): domain Bacteria; kingdom Pseudomonadati; phylum Pseudomonadota; class Gammaproteobacteria; order Pseudomonadales; family Pseudomonadaceae; genus Pseudomonas; species Pseudomonas sp. CFBP 13727. Next base: position 746,473 of record NZ_JACYUT010000001.1, on the reverse strand, counting down.
TCCCTCTCTACAAGGAAAATCCATGAGCACTCGTCTGCAAGGCTCCCTGATGGTCGACGTCGCCGGTACCTGGCTCAGCGCCGAGGACCGCCATCTGCTGCGCCAGCCCGAAGTGGCCGGGTTGATCATTTTCGCGCGCAACATCGAGCATCCGCGTCAGGTACGCGAGTTGACCGCCGCCATCCGCGCGGTGCGGCCCGACCTGATCCTGGCGGTGGACCAGGAGGGTGGACGCGTGCAACGGCTACGCCAGGGCTTCGTGCGTCTGCCGGCCATGCGCGAGCTGGCCTACCACGCGGATGCGGCCGTCCTGGCCGAGCACTGCGGCTGGTTGATGGCCGCCGAAGTACTGGCGGCTGGGCTGGACCTCAGCTTTGCGCCGGTGCTGGACCTGGATCACGGGCACAGCGCCGTGGTCGGCACCCGCGCGTTCGAAGGCGATCCCGAGCGGGCCACGCTGCTGGCGGGCGCGTTCATCCGTGGCATGAATGCGGCAGGCATGGCGGCATGCGGCAAGCATTTTCCCGGTCACGGCTGGGCGGAAGCCGATTCTCACGTGGCAATTCCCACCGACGAGCGCAGCCTCGAGCAGATTCGCGCCTGCGATCTGGTGCCATTCGCGCGGCTGGCGGGCAAGCTGGCGGCGGTCATGCCGGCCCATGTCATCTACCCCCAGGTGGACAGCAACCCAGCCGGCTTTTCGCGCCGTTGGCTGCAGGACATATTGCGCGGCGAGCTGGGCTTCGAAGGGGTGATCTTCAGCGACGACTTGTCGATGGCCGGCGCCCATGTGGTCGGCGACGCCGCCAGCCGTATCGAGGCGGCCCTTGGCGCTGGTTGCGACATGGGCCTGGTGTGCAACGACCGGGCGGCGGCCGAGCTGGCTTTGAGCGCGGCGCAGCGCATGGGCGTGCAGCCCTCGCCACGGATCGCCGCCATGCGCGGGCGGAGCCACGCCGACGTCGAGTACCGCCGGCATCCGCGTTGGCAGCAGGCGACAGCGGCATTGCGCAGCGCCGGCCTGATCGACTGAGGGTTGCGGTCAGCCGGTCAGCAGGCGCACTGGCTGGCCCGAATGCCAGGCCAGTATGTCTTCGATCATCTGGCTGAAGAACAGCCGATAGTTGTTGCCGCTGACATAGCCGATGTGCGGCGTTGCCAGCACATTGGGCAGGGTCCGGAACGGGTGGTCCAGCGCCAGGGGCTCCTGATCGAACACGTCCAGCCCCGCGCCGCCCAGGTGGCCATCACGCAGGGACTGAATCAACGCTGCTTCGTCGACGATCGGGCCGCGCGACGTGTTGACCAACCGCGCGCCCGGCTTCATCCACCCCAGCGCCTGGGCATCGACCAGCCCCCGGCTGCGTTCGCTCAGCACCAGGTGCACGCTGAGCACATCGGCCTGCTTGAACAGTTGCTGCTTGCTCACGTATTCGACGCCCACCTGCGCGGCACGCTCGGGTGTCAGGTTCTGACTCCAGGCAATCACGCGCATGCCGAACGCCTGACCGAAGCGCGCCACCTTTTCACCGATACTGCCCAGGCCCAGCAGGCCCAGTGTGCTGCCGTGCAGATCGCCACCCAGGCCGATCTGCCAACCGCCAGCGCGCAGCGAGTTCGCTTCACCGAGCAGGTCACGGGTCAGCGCCATCAGCAGTGCCCAGGTGAGTTCCGGCGCGGCGTGCTTGTAGCTGTCCGTGCCGGCCACCTGGATGCCCAGCCGGGTCGCCGCCTGCAGGTCGATGGCTGCGTTGCGCATGCCGCCGGTCACCAGCAGCTTGAGCTGCGGCAGTCGTTCCAGCAGACCGGCGTCGAACAGCGTGCGTTCACGCATCACGCAGATGATGGCGTAGGGCGCCAGGCGCTCGGCCAGCGCCGCGCTCCCGCCGCTGTAGTCGTGAATGAAGTCGAGGTCGCCTACGGCCTGCAGCGGGGTCCAGTCGACCACGTTTTCAGCGACCGATTGCCAGTCGTCGATGACGGCTATTCGCATGGGGGGTTGCCTCTTGTCAAAGCGGTTTCTGAGGAGTGTCCAGCCAGTCGAGCAGGGCCTTGTGGAAGCGCGCCGGCTCCTCCATTTGCGGGGCGTGACCAAGCCCGGCAAACTCCACCAGTGTGCTGTGAGGAATCAGCTGGCTGGCCTGCTTGCCCAGCACGGTGTATTTGCCCAGCGTGGCCTTGACCTGGGGTGGCGCGATGTCGCTGCCGATCGCCGTGGTGTCGGCGTCGCCGATCAGCAGCAGGGTCGGCACCTGCAGGTCCTTGAACTCGTAGACCACCGGCTGGGTGAAGATCATGTCGTAGATCAGCGCCGAATTCCATGCCACCAAGGTATGCCCCGGACCCTTGTTCAACCCCGCAAGCATGTCTACCCAGCGGTCATACTCAGGCTTCCAGCGACCACCGTAATAGGTGGTGCGCTCGTAGTTGCGGATGCCTTCGGCGGTGACCTTGGTTTCACGGTCGAACCACTGGTCGACGCTGCGATAGGGCACGCCCATGGCTTTCCAGTCTTCCAGGCCGATAGGGTTGACCATGGCCAGGCGCTCGGTGTCTTCGGGGAACATCAAGGCGTAGCGAGTGGCGAGCATGCCACCGGTGGAGTGGCCCATGATCACCGCTTCCTTGACCCCGATACGGGTCAGCAGGTCATGGGTATTGTTGGCCAACTGCTGGAAGCTGTATTGATAGTGCTCAGGCTTGCTGGAGGTGCAGAAGCCGATCTGGTCGGGCGCGACCACCCGGTAACCGGCATCGCTGAGCGCCTTGATCGAGCTTTCCCAGGTGGCGCCGCAGAAATTCTTGCCATGCATCAGTACCACCGTGCGGCCGTTGGCCTTGCCGTTGGCAGCAACGTCCATATAACCCATCTGCAGGCTTTTGCCCTGGGACTCGAAGGCGTAATGTTGCAGCGTGTACGGATAATCGAAGCCCTGCAGTTCGGGACCATAGGTGGGCGATGAATCGGCGGCCAGCAGTGGCTGGGCGAAGACGCTGGCGAGCGCCAGCATGGACAGGCGAAGCATGGGGGACCTCCTGGAGTGGGCTGTGAAGTGACGTGGACACGCGGGCGCAGGGTGTCGCAGGTCTGTACCGTAGCATCCATTGGAGGTTTGCACGCCCAGGTGGTGCCGAGCTGCGGCGAAAGAATGTCCGCTATCAGGTTTCAGAATGCTACAAACACGACGCGATCCTGGGCAGTTCGCCGCCCAGGGGTCGATACAACAATAATCAGTGAGGCAGACAATGCCTCTATCTGGAGACATGCCATGGCTTTTGAAACCATCCTCTTGGAAACTCGCGGTCGCGTGGGCCTGATCACGCTCAATCGGCCGCAGGCGTTGAATGCCCTCAACGCCCAGCTGATCGATGAATTGAACCAGGCGCTCGATCGCCTGGAAAGCGATCGCGAGATCGGTTGCATCGTCCTTACCGGGTCTGCCAAGGCGTTTGCCGCCGGCGCCGATATCAAGGAAATGGCAGAGCTGCGCTACCCGCAGATCTACCTCGACGATCTGTTCCATGAGAGCGACCGGGTCGCCAATCGGCGCAAGCCGATGATCGCTGCCGTGGCCGGCTTTGCCTTGGGCGGGGGGTGCGAGCTGGCGTTGATGTGCGATTTCATCCTGGCCGCCGACAATGCCAAGTTCGGCCAGCCGGAGATCAAGCTGGGCGTGCTGCCGGGCATGGGCGGCACCCAGCGCCTGACCCATGCGGTGGGCAAGGCCAAGGCCATGGAGCTGTGCCTGACCGGTCGTTTGATGGGCGCCGAGGAAGCGGAGCGGGCAGGGCTGGTTGCCCGTATCGTGGCCGCCGACCGACTGCTCGACGAGGCGTTGGAAGTTGCGCAGCAGATCGCAGCCAAGTCGCTACCGATCGCCATGATGGTCAAGGAGAGCGTCAACCGCGCTTTCGAAGTGAGCCTGTCCGAAGGCGTGCGCTTCGAGCGGCGGGTGTTCCACGCGGCGTTTGCCAGTGAAGATCAGAAAGAAGGCATGGCGGCGTTCATCGCCAAGCGCGAGCCGCAGTTCAAGGGTCATTGAGCAAAAAGGGGGACTGGTCGTCGACCAGCCCCCCTCGATGGCACGTGTTGCATGCTGCACTACAGCAGATAATTGCGCAGCTCGCGGGCGATCAACATGCGCTGGATCTCGCTCGAGCCTTCGTAGATCTGGGTGATGCGTGCATCGCGGTAATACTTTTCCACGGGGTAATCTTCAAGGTAACCGTAGCCCCCGTGCACCTGTACGGCGCTGGAGCAGACCCGTTCGGCCATTTCCGAGGCGAACAGCTTTGCCTGCGAAGCTTCGGACAGGCAGGGCAGACCGGCACTGCGCAGGCGTGCGGCGTGCAGCACCAGCAGGCGTGCAGCGTTGACCTGCACCTGCATGTCTGCCAGCAGGTTGGCCACGCTCTGGTGTTCGATGATCGGCTTGCCGAACTGCACGCGTTCACGGGCGTAACCCAGCGCTGCTTCGAAGGCGGCCCGCGCGATCCCAAGCGCCTGGGCAGCGATGCCGATGCGGCCGCCTTCGAGGTTGGACAGGGCGATGTTCAAGCCCTTGCCGCGTTCGCCGAGCAGATTGGCGGCCGGCACGCGACACTGGCTCAAGGTGATTGCACAGGTGTCGGAGGCACGGATGCCGAGCTTGTGCTCGCTGCGGTCGACGCTGAAACCTGGGGTGTCGGTGGGCACCAGGAAGGCCGACAGGCCTTTCTTGCCCAGCTCCGGGTCGGTGACCGCAAACACGATGGCCAGCTTGGCCCGTCGCCCATTGGTGACGAACTGCTTGGCGCCGTCGATCACCCAATGTTCGCCGTCGAGCACGGCGCGGGTGCGCAGGTTGTTGGCTTCGGAACCGGCCTGGGGCTCGGTGAGGCAGAAACAGCCAATGACCTCGCCGCTGGCCAGCCCGGCCAGCCAGGTGTCCTGCTGCGCCGGGCTGCCGTAGTTGAGCAGCGGGCCGCAGCCTACCGAGTTGTGCACGCTCATCAATGCACCCAACGCGCCGTCGGCAGCGGAGATCTCTTCGACGGCCAGGGCATAGGCGACGTAATCGGTGTAGCTGCCACCCCATTGTTCGGGCACCACCATGCCCAGCAGGCCGAGGGCGCCCATCTGTGCCACCAGGGCATCGTTGATCCAGCCCGCCTGTTCCCAGGCACGGGCATGGGGCGCCACTTCGGCGCGGGCAAAGTCGCGCGCCATGTCGCGGATCATGATCTGTTCTTCGCTCAGTTCCAGGTCTTGCATGGCAGACTCCGGCCTCAGAGGCCTTGGAAGAATGGCTCGACGCGTGCGCGGGTAAGCCGGTCTAGCGTCGGTGGGTTCCAACGCGGGTTCTTGTCTTTGTCGATCAGTAAAGCACGCACGCCCTCGATCAGGTCACCCTGTTCGAACCACTGGCGGTTGAGATGCAGCTCCAGGGCAAAGCATTTTTCCAGGGAGCAGTGGCGACCGCGGCGCAGCAGCTCCAGGGTGACCGCCATGGCCAGCGGTGAGCGGGTGCGCATCAGCCGCGCGGTGTTCTGTGCCCACGCCTGGCTGTCGGCGACGTTCACGTGTTCCAGCTGTTCGACCAGGCTGGTCAGGTCGTCCTGGCCGAAAAAGTGGTCGATGGCCGGTCGCAAGCGGTGCAGCGGGGCGTCCGCGAGCGTTTGCACACCGAGGCGGGCAAGTACACCCTGCAGGTCCTTGAGGGCGTTGTCGCTCCATTGCAGTCTGTCCAGGCGCTCGTCCAGCAGGCCCAGGCGGTCGCTTTCCACGTACCAGTCGGCCAAGCCGCAGTAGAGTGCATCGGCCGCCTCGATCTGGATGCCGGTAACCCCCAGGTAAGTGCCGATTTCGCCGGGGATGCGGCTGAGGAAATAGCTGGCGCCGACATCGGGAAAATACCCGATGGCCACTTCGGGCATGCCCAGCTTGCTGCGCTCTGTGACCACGCGCAGTTCGGCTGCCTGTGCCAGGCCCATGCCGCCGCCCAGGGTATAGCCGTCGAGCAGCGCCATGACTGGCTTGCGGTACTGATGCAGGCATTGGTCCAGCGCATATTCTTCATTGAAGAACACTTCGCGCAGGGCGTCCTGGTTGAGATGGCTGTGGTAGAGGCTGCGGATGTCGCCTCCGGCGCAGAAGCCACGGTCGCCGGCGCCGCGCATTACAACGGCATGGATGTGCGGGTCCAGCGCCCAGGCATCCAGGTAGCCGCGCAGGGTACGGATCATGTCGAGGGTGAGTGCATTCAGACCGGCTGGCCGGTTGAGGGTCAAGTGACCGATATGGTTGCGGACTTCGCCGAGTACTTGATCGTCGAGCCCCAGGGAAGAGCGCTGGGGCGGGGGAAAGACATGAGCTGTCATCGCTGAATCCCTGCTTGTTATTGATTTCCTGAGATAAATAAGCGGACCAGGCGATCGTGACAGGCAAGTTTGCAGCTTTCAATGCAGATTAATGCAGGCGTTGCCTGCAAATTTGCACGGGTTGCACGCGCTGGTCGGCATTCAGTAGACCGACCCCAACCAGCGTTCGTTCGCCCGCGCCCTGCGGCAAGTACCCCGTAGGAGCGGTCATCGGCCGCGTAAGGGGCACCGCGGATTGACAGATGCGCCGCGGCGCTCGTTTCGCGGCCACGGACCGCTCCTACAGGAGGGCGGTCACCGTAGGAGCGGTCATCGGCCGCGAAAGGGGCACCGCGGATTGACAGATGCGCCGCGTCGTCCGTTTCGCGGCCACGGACCGCTCCTACAGGAGGGTTGCATTCCCCTGTAGCAGCGGCGCGAGCCGCGTTGGCGATCAATGCGGTGGATCAGGCCACCGCTTCGATGACTTTGCCTTGCTTCTCGTAGAGGAAGCTGAGCACTGCCAGGCGGTACTGGTTGTACTTCGGGTCGTCGGCCAGGGCCAGTCGGCTGCGCGGGCGCGGCAGGTCGATGGTGAGGATTTCGCCGATGGTCGCCGCCGGGCCGTTGGTCATCATCACGATGCGATCGGAGAGCAGCACTGCCTCGTCGACATCGTGGGTGATCATCATCACGGTATTGTGCAGCTCGCTCTGGATGCGCATCACCTCGTCCTGAAGGTGCGCCCGGGTCAGTGCATCGAGGGCACCGAACGGCTCGTCGAGCAACAGCACCTTGGGCTGCATCGCCAGCGCGCGGGCGATGCCGACGCGCTGCTTCATGCCGCCGGATATCTCGCTCGGACGCTTGTGCAGGGCGTGGGTCATGTTGACCATTTCCAGGTTGTGCAGGGTCCAGGCGTGGCGTTCGCTTTTGCTCTTGCTGCGTTTGAAGACCTTGTCCACCCCCAGCGCGACGTTTTCATAGACGGTCAGCCAGGGCAGCAGCGAGTGGTTCTGGAACACCAGGCTGCGATCGGGCCCCGGCTGGCGCACTTCCTTGCCGTCGAGGATCACCGCGCCATTGCTCGACTCGATGAGCCCGGCGACGATGTTCAGCACCGTCGACTTGCCGCAGCCTGAATGGCCGATGATGGAGATGTACTCACCGCGCGCGACGTTGAGGTTGATGCCGCGCAGCACCTGGCTGGTAACGCCATCGCGCTCGAAGTGCTTGTCGACGTTTTCGATACTCAAGTAATGGCTCATGTTGCCTCCTCAGCTTTGCGAAGTGCCGCGGGTGACCAGGCGTCCGACCATCGCCACCAGGCGGTCGAGGCAGAAGCCGACCACCCCCACGTAGGCCAGGGCGAGGATGATGTCGCTGATGCGCGAAGCGTTCCAGGCGTCCCAAATGAAGAAGCCGATGCCGACGCCGCCGATCAGCATCTCGGCAGCGATGATCGCCAGCCACGACAGGCCGACGCCGATGCGCAGGCCGGAGAAGATGTAGGGCGCGGCCGCCGGCAGCATGATCTTGCTGAAGTATTCCGCGCCATTGAGGCGCAGCACCTTGGCCACGTTGCGGTAGTCCTCGGGGATGTTGCGCACGCCGACCGAGGTGTTGATGATGATCGGCCAGATGGCGGTGATGAAGATCACGAAGATCGCCGAAGGATAGCTGTCCTTGAAGCCGGCCAGCGACAGCGGCAGCCAGGCCAGGGGTGGCACGGTGCGCAGGATCTGGAACAGTGGATCGAGCCCGCGCATGGCCCAGGTCGATTGACCCACCAGTACGCCCAGGCTGATCCCCACTACCACGGCCAGGGCGTAGCCATAGGCGACCCGCGACAGGCTCGCCAGCAACTGCCAGGCCATGCCCTTGTCATTGCCACCGTTGTCGTAGAACGGATCGACGATCAGCTCCCAGGTGTCGGTGATCACCTGGGTAGGCGGCGGCAGCGCTGCGCCCTTGCCACTGCAGACCAATTGCCAGACCAGCAACAGCAGGGCACCGATCACCACCGGCGGCAGACACTGCTGAAGCACGAAGCGCCGGGTGTTCTTCAGCAGGCCCGCCAGTACCGGCGGCTTGACCTGAGCCTTGGCGACCGCTTGCGCGGCGCTGTGCAGCTTCTTCACTTCAGCATTCATGATGACCTCCGGTGCGTGCGGGAAACATCAGGCCAGGGCCTTGATGGACAGGCTGTCGAGATAGGCCTGGGGGTTCTGGGGATCGAAGGTCTTGCCGTCGAAAAAGGTTTCGATGCCGCGCGAGTCGGAATCGGGAATCTGCGCCGCTGGCACGTTCAGTTCCGCAGCGGCCAGGCGCCACAGGTCGGAGCGATTGACCCTGGCGACCAGGGCCTGGCTGTCGAAGTCCTTGGGCAGGTAGCCCCAGCGCTTGTTCTCGGTGAGAAACCACAGGTCGTGGCTCTTGAACGGGTAGGAGGCGAAGTCGTCCCAGTAGCGCATGATGTGCGGACTGTCGTTGACCACTTTGCCGTTGCCGTAATCGAAATTGCCTTTCATGCGCTCGGTGATGTCGGCGACAGGCGCGTTGATCCAGCGCCGCTTGGCGCAGATCTGCGCCACTTCTTCCTTGTTCTGCGGCTGCTCGCAGAACATCTGCGCCTCCATCACCGCCTTGAGCAGTGCTTTGGTCGCGTTGGGGTTCTTGTCGACGTAGTCGGCGCGCAGGGCCAGGGCTTTCTCCGGGTGCTTGTTCCAGATCTCGCCGGTGGTGTTGGCGGTGTAGCCGATCTTCTGGTTGATGAGCTGGGCGTTCCATGGCTCGCACACGCAGAAGCTGTCCATGCTGCCGACCTTCATGTTGGCAACCATCTGCGGCGGCGGCACGACGATGGTCGACAGGTCTTTGTTCGGGTCGATCCCGCCTGCCGCCAGCCAGTAGCGCAACCACAGGTCATGGGTGCCGCCGGGGAAGGTCATCGCCGCGTTGACGGCCTTGCCACTGGCGCGCTTGCTGGCCAGCGCGGCCTTGAACGGCGCGGAATCCAGGCCCAGTGCCAGGTCTGCGTGTTCGTTGCCCACCGAGATGCACTGGCCGGCCAGGTTCAGCCGCGCGACGATGTACATCGGCACCGGCTGGTTGTTGGGGGTGACCTTGCCGGCCGCGATCAGGTAGGGCATGGGGGTGAGAATGTGTGCGCCGTCGATGCCATTGGCGGCCGAGCCCAGCACTAGGTTGTCCCGCGTGGTACCCCAGGAGGACTGCTTGAGCACTTCCACTCCGGTCATGCCATGCTTGGCGAAAAAGCCTTTCTCGTCGGCGACGAACAGCGGCGCGGCGTCGGTCAGGGCGATGAAGCCCAGCTTGGCCGTGGTGGTTTCCAGGCCGTCGCTGCCTGCCGCCCACACCGCCGAAGACAGTCCCGGTGGCAGCAGGCCGAGGGCTGCGCCGGCACCGGCGACGGTCAACGACTGCTTGAGAAAGTGCCGACGCCTGGCGTCGTGTGCGCTTTCCGGGTGTCCTTTGAAAGGCTTGTCATCCATCGCTGATTCCCCTGCTGGTGGCGGCCAAAAAAAAATGCAAAAAAAACGGCGTTCACCCGTTCCCGGCAATGCTGTCGGGAGCGCGTGGACACCGTTGTCCAGGATTTGAAATGTCGACCACAGGTGGCTGCGGTCCTGTTGGTCTCAAAGCAGGTTGCGTGCCAAGGCGGCCTGCGCCAGGCGCTGCGGCCGTTTGCCAGCTTCAGGCCGCGTCACCGTGCACGGATGCGGAGCATGCCGCCCGTGGGATGTGCAAATAGGGCGCAATGTCGGCATCAACCCTTGCCGGCCACGGCCAGTACATTCTGCGCCATGTCGACCATGCGCAGCCCGCGCGACATCGCCGATTGCCGCAGTCGGGTGTAGGCCTCGCTCTCGCTCAACGCGTATTCGTTCATCAGCAACTGCTTGGCGCGCTCCACCAACTTGCGTTCGTTGAGCGCCTGGCGTGCTTCGTCCAGCTGCAGGTTGGCGTCCTGCAGGCGGTGGGTCTGGGCCTGCAGCAGGTCCAGCAACGAGCGGCCCATCTGCGGGCCGTGGCCGTCGGGCGCCGGGCTGTCGAGATCGCTGGCCTGCACGCTGAACAGGCGGGCATCGCCACAGCCCATGGTTTCCAGGCTGGCCAGGCGTTGCAGCAGCACGCGGTGGTTGTCCAGGTCGGCATTGGCCATCTTGATGCTGCTCTGGCAGCTGGCGAGCAGTTGTTCGGCCAGGTGTGTCTCTACCTCGTGCATCTGGTCGATGCGCTGGCTGTGCAGCTCGAACCACAGCTGCGACAGGCCCGGGTCGACGGGGTATTGCGCCGAAGTGCGCATACCCACCTCGCGCAGGCGGACCAGCTGTGCGGTGATCTCGCTGCGCTGCAGGTCGGCCCAGCGCTGCCCGGCCACCGGGTCGGCGAACTCGTCGAAGGTCTGGAAGCAGCGCTGCTGGCTTTGCGTCAGGTGCAGGATGCGCTCCTGCACACCGGCATCGAAGAAGCCTGCCGAGAAGCCCGCCACGCCGGTGGCGCGTTCCTGGCCGGCCAGCTCCTTGCCCTGCATGAAATTGAACAGCGCCACCAGCACTCGGGTGATACTCGGATCAATGGCGGTGTCGGCCGCTTCGAACACCACGGCCATGAGCCCACCCACCAGGCGGGTCAGGGCCGCCGTGGCGACGCTGGGGCTCAGCAGACGTTCGCGGATGCGACGGCGCAGGCCGGGCAGTTCGTCGAAGCCGTGCAGCACGTAGGCCACACGATTGAACAGGCGGGCACGGTCGGCAGCGCTGGCCGCGTTCAGGTCCATGGCCTGCAACCGCTGCAGCACGTCCTGTTCAAGTGCCCGCGCCTGTTCCGTATGCAGGTCGAGTTGGCTGCGGTAGGTTTCGACCTGGCTGCCCAGGTAGACGTTGGTGTAGCCCCGCTCGCGCTGCAGCGCGTGGACCAGGCGGCTGATCAAGGTCACCAGTTCGCAGGTGTCGGCAAGTCCGCGCAGACCTTCCAGCTCGCTGCGGCGGGCGGCCAGCATGAAGCGCAGGGCAGGGGGCATGGGGCGGTCTGGCAGGGCGCGGTCGGGCATGGCGGGCTCGCAACTTCGGTGATGGACAGCCCGACTGCATGCAAGTCCCGGTCCGATCCCCGTTGGCCGCTTGTACGCCGCTGCGTATGCCGGCAGCCGCGTAACTGCTATAACGCCCCAGCCAAACAATAAAAAAGGAGTTCACGATGTCCCCCATTCGTCTCGGCGTGGTCGGCTACGGCAAGATCGCCCAGGATCAGCATGTGCCCGCCCTGCGCGACAACCCGGCCTTCGAGCTGGCCGCAGTGGCCACGCTGGGGGCACCTTGCCCCGGTGTCGCGCACTTCGGCAGCCTGCGCGAGCTACTCGATAACGGCCCGGACATCCAGGCGCTGGCCTTCTGCACGCCGCCCCAGGGCCGTTATGCACAAGTGCGTGAAGCCCTGCAGGCCGGCAAGCATGTGCTGGTGGAAAAACCACCCTGCGCGAGCCTCGGTGAGGCCATGGCATTGGTCGAACTGGCCGCCGAGAAGGGCGTGACGTGCCTGTTCGCCTGGCACTCACGCTTCGCCGCAGGCGTCGAGGCCGCGCGGGCCTGGCTGGTGGGCAAGCAGCTGCAGGCGGTCACGGTCCAGTGGAAGGAGGACGTGCGCAAGTGGCACCCGGGCCAGCAGTGGATCTGGCAGGCCGGGGGGCTGGGTGTGTTCGATCCGGGTATCAACGCCCTGTCGATCATCAGCCACGTGTTGCCCGAACCGCTGTTCGTCACCCACGCCAGCCTGCGCTTTCCTGGCAACCGGCAGGCGCCGATTGCGGCCGACCTGACCATGAGTGACGCCACCGGCCTGACGGTCAGCGCCGCGTTCGACTGGGACCACGGCCACGACGAACTCTGGCAGATCGAGGTGCGCTGCGCCGAAGGCTGGCTGCGCCTGACCCATGGCGGTGCACACCTGCTGATCGACGACGTGCCACAGACGCTCGCCACGACAGGCGAATACCCATTGCTCTACCACTACTTCGCGCAGTTGATCGAGGCCGGTCGAAGCGATACCGACTTGCAGCCTCTGCGTCTGGTGGCCGATGGGTTCCTGCTGGGGCAGCGCGAAACGGTCGCCGATTTCCTCGACTGAACCTGCGTTCAGCGGCGCTGGGAGGGAGGGCTGGGCAGCGGTGCGAGCAGGGCGTCGATATCATCGCCCTGCAGGCGCCAGTCGCTGCCTTCGCGGGCATCGAGAACGCCTGCCGCCAGGGCCGACTTTTCCTGCTGCAGGCGCTGGATCTTTTCCTCTACCGTGCCACGGGTGATCAGCTTGTAGACGAACACCGGTTTCTCCTGGCCGATTCGGTAGGCGCGGTCGGTGGCCTGGTGCTCGGCTGCGGGGTTCCACCACGGGTCATAGTGAATGACCGTGTCCGCCGCCGTCAGATTCAGGCCCACCCCGCCGGCCTTGAGGCTGATCAGGAAGATCTGCAGCTTGCCGTCCTGGAAATCCTTGACCGGTGCCCGACGGTCGCGGGTGGTACCGGTGAGCAGCGCATAGTGCACGCCGCGCTTGTGCAGCTCCTGTTCGATCAGGCCCAGCATCGAGGTGAACTGGGAAAACAGCAGAATGCGTCGACCGTTGCCCAGCAGTTCGTCGAGCAGTTGCAGCAGACTGGTCAGCTTGCCCGAGCTGTGCCCTGGTGCAGGCGGGGCAACACTGTTGACCAGACGCAGGTCGCAGCAGACCTGGCGCAGCTTGAGCAACGCTTCGAGAATGATGATCTGGCTGCGCGCCAGGCCCTTGCGGTCGATCTCGGCCCGGACCTTCTTGTCCATGGCCAGGCGTACCGTCTCGTACACGTCGCGCTGTGCGTCATTGAGTTCGACCCAGTGGACGATCTCGCTCTTGGCCGGCAGCTCGGTGGCCACCTGCTCCTTGGTCCGACGCAACAGAAACGGCTTGATGCGCGCGTTCAGATGCTGCAAGCGTGCCTCGTCGCCCTGCCTTTCGATCGGCACGCGGTAGTTGCGGCTGAACTGTTTGCTGTCACCCAGCCAACCGGGCATGAGGAAATGGAACAGCGACCAGAGTTCGCCCAGGTGGTTTTCCAGGGGCGTGCCGCTCAGGCACAGGCGTTGCCGCGCGTTGAGCTGGCGCGCCGTCTGCGCGGCCTTGCTGCCAGGGGTCTTGATGTACTGGGCTTCGTCGAGTACCAATACGTGCAGCGGCACCTGCTCGAGCACCTCGATGTCCTTGGGCAGCAGGGCATAGGTGGTCAGCAATACGTCGTAGTCGGCCAGATGGGCGAAGTGTTTCTTGCGCGCGGCACCGTGCAGCGCGAGGACCTTGAGGGTCGGCGCGAAGCGGGCGGCCTCGTCCTGCCAGTTCGGTACCAGGCTGGTGGGCATCACCACCATGGCCGGGCGATCCAGGCGCCCCGCCTGTTTCTCGATCAATAGGTGGGCGAGGGTCTGCAGGGTCTTGCCCAGGCCCATGTCGTCGGCCAGGATGCCGCCCACTTCCAGCTGCCGCAAGGCCTGCATCCAGCTCACGCCCTCCAGCTGGTAGGGGCGCAAGGTTGCATTCAGGCCCCCGGGTGCTGCCACCGGGCAATGGCGAATGTCACGCAGCCGCTCGGCGAAATGGCGTACCTGCTCGCCGCCTTGCCAGTCCAGGGACAATGCCTGCAGCCCTTCCAGGCGCGTGGCATCGGCTGTGGCCAGGCGGATCGAGGTTTCCCCAGGCTCGCGCAGGTAGAAGTCGCCCAGGGTCGCCAGCACCGGCTTCAGCCGCCCATAGGGCAGGGCGACCTGCAGGGTTCGCTGGAAGCCGAGGTGGGAGGTGTGGATGGGCACCAGAATCTGCTCGTCGTCGCGCCGTCGCGCCAGGTGCGCCGGGTTGAGCAACTCGGGGTGGCTGCGCAGCAGGTTGAGCAGGATCGGCAGCAGGCTCAACGGCTCGCCGTCGACCACGATGCCCAGCTCCAGATCGAACCAGTCGCGTTCCGGCCCTTCTTCGATTGCGGCGTACCAGCGCTCTACCGGCGTCAGGTCGAACGCGAAATCCTCGGCGTATTCGATTTCCCAGCCTTGCTCGCGTAACCCCGGGAGTTCGTTGAGGATGAAACGCAGCCAGGCGGCATCGCTGGGCAGCTCGAAGATTTCGCCGGCGCTTTCGGGCAGAGCCTTGCTCTGACGGGTGGCGAGTTTGAAACCGATGCCCTGCAGCTGCTCGCGCAGGGCCCGCTCGGCGGCCGGCTGGCGCTGGATCCGGGCGCTCTGGTTGTTCCACTGGCGTGCCACGGCAGTAGGCCGCGGGCCGCTGACATACTCGCCCGCGTAGCCGTAGGCCAGCGCTGCGCGGTGCTGCACGTAGCGCTGCATCTTGCCGTTGCGCGGTTCGAAAGCGCTGAACTCGACACTGCCCAGCCACAACCGAGGGCGCGGTTGCAGGGTATCGATCAAGCGCTCATCGGGCATATCAACCGGCTTTCGGCGTGAGGCGTTCGAACAGCGCCTCGATGACGTTGAAACGCTCCTCGGCGCGCTCCATCGGCACCATGAACTTGAACAGCGTGGCGCCTTCGAACTTGTAGCGCTTGGGCTGGCTCTGGATCAGCTTGATCAGGGTCAGCGGATCCACCGGCGTGCTGGCGCCGAACTCGATGCGTCCACCCTGCGGGCCGCCATCGACCTTGGTGATACCTAGCTGCTCGGCCTGAAGCTTGAGCAGGGTCAGGCGCACCAGGTTCTTGGTGGGTTCGGGCAACAGGCCGAAGCGGTCGATCATCTCCACCTGCAGATCCTTGAGACCGTCCTCGTCCACCGCCGAGGCGATGCGCTTGTAGAGGATCAGGCGTGCGTGCACGTCGGGCAGGTAGTCCGCGGGAATCAGGGCCGGCAGACGCAGGTTGATTTCCGGGCCGCCTCCCAGCGGCTGATCGAGGTTGGGCTGCTCGCCCTTGCGGATCGACTTCACCGCGCGTTCGAGCATTTCCATGTACAGGGTAAAGCCGACTGCCTGGATCTGCCCGCTCTGGCCTTCGCCGAGCAGCTCGCCGGCACCGCGGATCTCCAGGTCGTTGGTAGCCAGAACGAAACCCGCCCCCAGGTCCTGGGTGTTGGCGATGGCTTCCAGGCGCTTTTCCGCGTCCGGGGTGATCTGCTGGCGCGGCGGGGTCAGCAGGTAGGCGTAAGCCTGGTGGTGACTGCGCCCCACGCGGCCGCGCAGCTGGTGCAGCTGGGCCAGGCCGAACTTGTCGGCACGCTCGATGATGATGGTGTTGGCGCTGGGCACGTCGATGCCGGTCTCGATGATGGTCGAAGCAATCAGCACGTTGAAGCGCTTGTGGTAGAAGTCGCTCATCACCTGTTCGAGCTCGCGCTCGCGCATCTGGCCGTGGCCGATGCCGATGCGTGCCTCGGGCACCAGTTCGGCGAGGTCGGCAGCGCATTTCTCGATGGTCTTCACATCGTTGTGCAGGTAGTACACCTGGCCACCGCGCAACAGCTCGCGCAGCAGTGCTTCCTTCACGGTGCTCTTGTTCTGCTCCATGACGAAGGTGCGCACCGACAGCCGCCGTGCCGGCGGCGTGGCGATGATCGACAGGTCACGCATGCCGGCCACGGCCATGTTCAGGGTGCGCGGGATCGGCGTGGCAGTCAGGGTCAGGATGTCGACTTCGCTGCGCAGGGCCTTGAGCGCTTCTTTCTGGCGCACCCCGAAGCGGTGCTCCTCGTCGATGATCACCAGGCCCAGGTTCTTGATCTTGACGTCGTCCTGGAGCAGCTTGTGGGTACCGATGACGATGTCGATCTTGCCCTCGGCCAGTTGCGCCACCGCGCTGTTGACCTCCTTGGTCGACTTGAAGCGGCTCATCACCTCGACGCTGACCGGCCAGTCGGCGAAGCGGTCACGGAAGCTGTTGTAGTGTTGCTGGGCGAGCAGCGTGGTCGGCACCAGAATGGCCACCTGACGACCACCGTGCACGGCGATGAACGCGGCACGCATGGCCACTTCGGTCTTGCCGAAGCCAACGTCGCCGCACACCAGGCGGTCCATCGGCTTGGGCGCCAGCATGTCGTGGCGCACCGCGTCGATGGCCGATTGCTGGTCCGGGGTTTCCTCGAAGGCGAAGCCGGCACTGAACGTGGCGTAGTCCAGCGCCGGGTCGGCGAAGGCATAGCCTTTGCGGGCAGCACGGCGCGCATAGATGTCGAGCAACTCGGCGGCCACGTCGCGGACCTGCTCGGCCGCCTTGCGCTTGGCCTTCTGCCAGGTTTCCGAACCAAGCCGGTGCAGCGGCGCCAGTGCATCGTCGCTACCGGTGTAGCGGGCGATCAGGTGCAGGTTGGCCACCGGCACGTACAGCTTGGCGTTCTCGGCGTAGGCCAGGGTCAGGAACTCGGCAACCTGATTGTCGATCTCCAGCGTCGCCAGACCCAGGTAGCGGCCCACACCGTGGTCGATGTGCACCACTGGCGCGCCTTCACGCAATTCGGTGAGGTTCTTGATGACGTTGTCGTTGGCGGCGTCGGCACGCTTGTCACGGCGCCGGCGCTGCATGACGCGCTGGCCGAACAGCGGGCTTTCGGCGATCAGGGCCAGGGCCGGGTCGAGAATCTGCAGGCCCTCGTCCAGTGGCGCGATGGTGATCGCCAGGCGCTCCTTGCCCTGGGCGAACTCTTCCCAGCCGTCCACGGTCCTCGGGCGGACCTTGAGCCGCTCGAGCAACTCCAGCAGCACTTCGCGACGGCCAGCCGATTCGGCGGTGAACAGTACCCGCCCGGGGAACTGGTCGAGGAATCCGGCCAGCGCGGCGAGGGGCTGGCTGGCCTTGGCCTCGATGGCCAGGTCCGGCAGTTTGGCTGCGGCAAAGCGCTCGCGGCCCGGCCCCGGTTCCAGATCGTCCTGGCTAACGATGACGCGCGGCCAGGTCTTGAGTTGGGCGAAGCAGTCTTCCACCGGCATGAACAGCTCTGCGGGCGGCAGCAGGGGCCGCGCGGGATCGACCCGGCGCTCTTCATAGCGGTTGCGCACATCGCTCCAGAAATGCTCGGCGGCCTGTTCGATGCCGGGCAGCGAAAACACCTGGGTGTCCTGGGGCAGGTAGTCGAACAGGGTCGAGGTTTCTTCGAAGAACAGCGGCAGGTAGTACTCGATGCCAGCAGGCGTGATGCCGCTGCTCAGGTCCTGGAAGATCGGGCAGCGCCGGAAGTCGACGTCGAAGCGTTCGCGAAAGCGCGCCTTGAAGCGGGTTACCGCCTCCTTCTGCAAGGGGAACTCACGTGCCGGCAGCAGGCGGATCGATTCGACCTTGTCGATGGAACGCTGGGTCTCCGGATCGAAGGTGCGCAGGGTCTCGATCTCGTCGTCGAACAGGTCGATCCGGTAGGGCAGTTTGCTGCCCATGGGGAACAGGTCGATCAGGGCGCCGCGCACGGCGAACTCGCCGTGTTCATAGACGGTGTCGACATAGCGGTAGCCGCTGGCTTCCAGGCGCGTGCGCATCTGCTCCACGTCCAGGCGCTGACCAACATCCAGCACCAGGCTGCTGCCGAGCAGAAACTGGGTCGGTGCCAGCCTGTGTAGGGCAGTGGTGATGGGCACTACCAAAACCCCGTGTGCCAGCTCGGGCAGGCGGTAGAGGGCGGCGATGCGCTGCGAGATGATGTCCTGGTGCGGCGAGAACAGGTCGTAGGGCAGGGTTTCCCAGTCGGGGAAATGCAGCACCGGCAACTGCGGGGCGAAAAAGCGCAGTTCCTGTTCCAGCCGATCGGCGCTCTGGCTGTCGGCGGTCAGCAGCAGGGTGAAGCGCTTGGCGGCATTGGCCGCTTCGGCGATCGCCAGGCTCAGGGCGGCCCCGGGCAGGTTGCCCCAGGCATGTTTGCCTGCCGAGGCAGGGAGTTGCGGAAGGCGCAGAACAGGCACGGGAGGTTGAGCTCCAAGCGTTGCGGCGGAAAACCGGGATTGTACCGGGGCGGCGGGGGGCTGTCAGGTGCTGTGATGGGGTTGTGCCATTGTGCGGCTTCTACAAGCAGACCCTGAAGGATCCGGGCATTGATTTTCTTGTTCGATCGCGGAGGAATCGGCCCGCAGAGGGCGCGCCATGGTCCCTCGCCATAAAACCGCCGGGTGTCGCCTACCTCATTGGTACACCTCGGTTTTTTTGACGGCCCGATTCGCCAAACTTCACGACGCCGATAAGCGCGGATTGCTCCCGCCGCGCGGCGAAGTCATAATGTAGCCCGTTTTCTTAGCCCCTACATGTGGAAGGTTACCGTGACTCAGAAGCCCGACCAGTGTCTTGGTGAATGGATCGATCGTGAAGCACTCGCCGAAGCGATGATTCCGTTGATCGGCCAGCTCTACCGCAATAACAACGTAGTCACCTCCATCTACGGCCGCAGCCTGATCAACCGTTCGGTGATCGAACTGCTCAAGGCGCACCGCTTCGCTCGCCACCGCCAGTCCGATTCCTCGGAGCTGTCGGTGCACGAGACGTTCCCGCTGATCAAGGCGATGAGCGAACTCAAGCTGGGCGCCGCCTCCGTCGATCTGGGCAAACTCGCGGTCAAGTTCAAGGAAAGCGGCAACGGGCGCACTGCCGAACAGTTCGTGCGTGAAGAACTGGCAGACGTGGTCGGCAAGCAGAACGAAGGCGAGCGTACCGGTACCGACGTGGTGCTGTACGGTTTTGGCCGCATCGGTCGCCTCCTGGCGCGCATCCTGGTGGAGAAGGCAGGTGCCGGCGATGGCCTGCGTCTGCGGGCGATCGTCGTGCGCAAGGGCGCCGACAACGATCTGGTCAAGCGCGCCAGCCTGCTGCGTCGCGACTCGGTGCACGGTTCGTTCGACGGCATCATCCATGTCGACGAAGCCAACAGCACCCTGACGGTTAACGGCAACCTGATCCAGGTCATCTACGCCAAGAACCCCAGCGAAGTCGACTACACCCAGTACGGCATCAAGAATGCCCTGCTGGTCGACAACACCGGCGTGTGGCGCGATGCCGACGGCCTCGGCCAGCACCTGGCCTGCCCCGGCATCGACCGCGTGGTGCTGACCGCACCGGGCAAGGGCAAGCTGAAGAACATCGTGCACGGCATCAACCACGGCCAGATCACCGCAGACGACAAGATCGTTTCGGCGGCGTCCTGCACCACCAATGCCATCGTGCCGGTGCTCAAGGCGGTCAACGACAAGTTCGGCATCATCAACGGCCACGTCGAAACCGTTCACTCGTACACCAACGACCAGAACCTCATCGACAACTTCCACAAGGGCGACCGTCGCGGCCGTTCCGCGGCGTTGAACATGGTCATCACCGAGACCGGCGCCGCCACCGCTGCCGCCAAGGCTCTGCCTGAACTGGCTGGCAAGCTGACCGGCAACGCGATCCGCGTGCCGACGCCGAACGTCTCCATGGCCATCCTCAACCTGAACCTGGAAAAGGCCAGTACTCGCGAAGAAATGAACGAGTACCTGCGCTACATGGCGCTGCATTCGGACCTGTCCCGGCAGATCGACTTCGTCAACTCGCAGGAAGTGGTATCGACCGACTTCGTCGGCTCGCGCTACGCCGGTGTGGTCGATGCCGAAGCCACCATCTGCAACGACAACCGCGTCGTGTTGTACGTCTGGTACGACAACGAGTTCGGCTACAGCTGCCAGGTCGTGCGCGTGATGGAAGACATGGCGGGCGTCAACCCTCCAGCTTTCCCTCACTGAGCCTGACCGCTGAATGAAAACGCCCCGACTGGTTCGGGGCGTTTTTGTGTGTGGGTGTCAGTCAGGACCCCGTCACGGGCAGAGCCCGCGTGCTTTTGTGGGAGCGGGTCTCTGCCCGCGAAGGCCGCGCCACCGTTTCACGCCTGCGCCGCCAACGCAGTCCGCTGCGCATGGCGGTCGCCACGAAACAGCACCAAAGTCGCCACCAACCCCAACACCGCCGCGCCACTGAGCCAGATGCCCGGTGCCGCCTTGTTGTCCAGGGCATGAATCAGGTAGGTGCAGGCGACCGGGGTGAACCCGCCAAACGTCGCCGTGGCCAGGCTGTAGGCCAGGGAAAACCCGGTGGTGCGCACGTCCAGCGGCATGATCTCGGTCAACGCCACAACCATGGCACCGTTGTACGAGCCATACAGGAACGACAGCCACAACTCGACCGTCAGCAGACGCGCGAAGCTGGGGTCAGCCACCAGCCATGACAAGGTCGGATAGGCCGTCAGAATCGCCAGCACCGTGGCCGCAAGCAGCAACGGTTTGCGCCCGATCCGGTCCGACAGCGCGCCCATGATCGGCAACCAGATGAAGTTGGAAATGCCCACCGCCATGGTCACCAGCAACGCATCCATGTCCGACAGGTGCAGCTCGTTCTTGCCGAACGTCGGCGTGTAGGCAGTAATCAGGTAGAACGACACGGTGGTCATCACGACCAGCGCCATGCCCGCCAGCACCAGACGGAAATTCTGCGCCACCGAGTGCACCACCTGCTTGAGGGTTGGGCGGTGGGTGCGAGCCTCGAACTCCGGCGTCTCCTCCAGCGAACGGCGGATGAAAAAGATCACGGGTACGATCATGCAACCCACCAGGAACGGCACCCGCCAGCCCCATTCGCCCATCTGTCGTGCATCCAGGAAGTGGTTGAGCAATACCCCCAGCAGGCCGGCGAAGACCACGGCGACCTGCTGACTGGCAGACTGCCAACTGACGAAAAAGCCCTTGCGCCCTGGTGTGGCGATTTCCGCCAGATACACCGACACCCCGCCCAGTTCGACGCCTGCGGAAAAGCCCTGCAGCAGCCGGCCGAGCAACACCAGTAAAGGTGCTGCAACGCCCAGGGTCGCATAGCCCGGTACGCAGGCAATCAACACCGTGCCCATGGCCATCAACGCCAGGGTCACGATCAGCCCTTTGCGGCGCCCGTGCCGGTCGATGTAGGCACCCAGAAAGATTGCCCCGAGCGGGCGCATGAGAAAACCGGCACCGAAGGTGGCCAGCGATAGCATCAATGAAGCGAAGGCGCTGTCGGTCGGAAAGAAAGTCTTGGCGATTGCCGTGGCATAGAAGCCATAGACCATGAAATCGAACATTTCGAGAAAATTGCCGCTGACAACGCGAAAGATCGCCTTGCCTTTACCCACCTCAGACGTCATGGCCGTGCTCACTCTACTTGATCTTGTTGATGACCCATGGATTCGAACACCTGGCCAATCGGGCACAGCTGTCCGACTCCGGGAACATATCTTGTAACAATATGTTCCAGATCGACCTCAGGTAAAGTGAATTCGTTCGCTAGCTAAGTTTTTCCAGCCACGTTGCCGCGCGGGTAATCCGAGCGCCGAGCCTGCTCAGGCAGGGCGCCAGCTCACCGCGTGAATGCCGAATTTCTCGGCCGAGGGCTGGCTGGTCTTGGTCACATGCTCGCGGCCGAATCGACCGATGCGGCCAACGCCAGCATCGCAGCTCGCCCAATGCCAGGCTTCGCTGTTGTCCATTTTCTCGGCTCTGATGACGAAGGATTTGGGATCGCCGTGAAGGGTATAGTCAATGACGAACAGTTTCGCGTTGTTCATGGGGCCGAGGTTCTTCCTTGTGATGAGCGGCGTGATGTGCGTCGGAGTATGGCCCGCCAGAAAAATTCCGTTGGATTGGCGCGCTCGCGCCAATCCGCAGATTGCCTGGTAGCTCGCTCAGCTCAGCTCAGCCCAGGCCGGCCTGGCGGGCCAGCGCGGTTGCCAGGCTCGGAGCCAGCGGCAAGGTCGGCAACAAAGTTGCCTGGTAGGCATGGTAGAGATCAGGCTTGCCCGGCCAGATGGTCCCTGCCGGTCGATTGCGAGCGTCGAGTTCGTGGTGCCAGCTGCCGTGCTCGCGGTCGATCAGGTAGAGGTCGATGTAGTCCCAGAACTCGCGATACCAGCGCTCGTAAGCGGCATCCGCGGTGCGCTGGTGCAACGCCGCGGCGGCGGCCACTGCCTCGGCCAGCGTCCAATGCAGGCGCTGCGCGACCACTGGACGGTGCTGCCAGTCGATGGTGTAGACGATTCCCGGCTGCCCGTCCACAGCCCAGCCCAGGTCGCAGGCTGCGGCGAACAGACGCTGGGCGTCGTCGGCCAGCCAGCTCGGGTTGGTCAGGCCGATGCGGTGCCTGGCGGCCTCCAGGTGCAGCAGCAATCGCGCCCACTCGAATGCGTGCCCTGGGGTTTGCCCGTATGGGCGAAATTCGTCGGCGGGGCGCTCGTGGTTGTAGTCCGCCAGGGGTTGCCAGCAGGCGTCGAAATGTTCGACCGGCAGGTAGCTGGCCGCAGCCGCGTGGTGGTGAATCAGCCGTTCACTGATTGCCAGCGCGCGATCCAGCCATTTGTCGTCGTTGCAGACGTCGGCCAGCGCCAGGCACGCTTCCACGCCGTGCATGTTGCTGTTGCCACCGCGGTAGCTTTCCGGATCGCTCCAGTCCTGGGCGAAGGACTCCAGGAATGCCTGCTCCTCCTCGCACCAGAAGCGTCGTTCCAGCACATCGACCGCATCCGTCAGCAACGCTGTCGCGCCGGGCCGTCCGGCGGCAACCGCCGAGCTCGCCGCCAGGGCAACGAAGGCATGCAGGTAGGCTTGCTTGCGCTCTGCAGCCACGGGTTTCTCGCTGGCATGCCAGCCGCCATTTCGTGCATCACGCAGTGGGCCCTGCAGCGTGCGAATGCCGTGGTCGACCATGGCTGCGCTGCCCGGGATCCCCTGGAGGCAGGCGAGGGCGAAGCTGTGGGTCATGCGCGCGGTCTGAATGGTCAATGCGCCGCTGGACAGCAGCGGTCGGCCACGGTGGTCGAGGTCGGCGAAACCGTTCTCGATCCGCGCGGCCTTGGCAAACTCCAGCAATCGCTGCCCCTGCAGGGCCAGCCAGTGCCGGTGGGCGGGAAGGGTCAACCAGCTGTTTGCAGCGGGAGTAAGGGGCTCCATCTGTACCAATGCCTCGCTAGGGGATGCAGGAGGCATCCAGCATAGCGGCCAGTGTTCCGTCATGGGGAGCACTGGCCCGTACAGTCATGCATGTGGCCGATTCGACCTATTCATAGGCGTCATCTTGATCATCTTCGTCGTCAAGCGGCACGGGGGCATCGCTCGTGCCCGATCCGGGGTCTTCGTTGCCTGGGTCGTTGATGAAAGGCACGCCGTTCGGGCCTTTCTCTTCAGTACCTTCGGTTTCCGGTGTCATGGTCATTCTCCTGTAGAAGAAATACGTCGCGACCTGCGCGGGTCGCCTCAGACGTTGGACGCTCGGGCACGCACGACGTTCATGCTGACCATGGCCACCACCGCAACCAAGGCAACCAGCACGCTGAAAAATTCCGCCGAATGATGCAGGCCGAACTGTGGAATGCTCACGCCGACGGCAATCACCGGCACCGACATGGACATGTAGTAG
Organism: Pseudomonas sp. CFBP 13727; assembly: GCF_014841915.1. Classification (NCBI taxonomy): domain Bacteria; kingdom Pseudomonadati; phylum Pseudomonadota; class Gammaproteobacteria; order Pseudomonadales; family Pseudomonadaceae; genus Pseudomonas; species Pseudomonas sp. CFBP 13727. Next base: position 722,709 of record NZ_JACYUT010000001.1, on the reverse strand, counting down.
ACGATGAACAGCGCCGAGGTCACCCCGGCTTTCTGGCCGGCCGGCGCGGCGTTGGCCACCGCGCCCATGCCGGCGCGGAAGGTCAGGCCCTGGCCGATGCCGCTCAAGGCGCCGCCCAGCACCAGTAGCCACAGCTGCGCGCTGGCGATACTCATGCCCAGGCAGGCAACGCCCACGATCAGCACGCTGCAACCGATGCTCATCTGCGCACTGTCGCGGATCCGCCGGACCCAGGCCTGGCCGACGACCGAGCCTGCGAACAGCACGAAGATCACCGCGCCGATCACGACCCCGCCGTCGTGACCCATGACTTGGCGCATGATCGACGGCACCAGCGAGGTGAACAGCCCCGTCACGCTGAAACCGGCGAGGCCGGCAATGGCCGCAGGAATGAACGGTCCGCGCACCGCCGCTGGCAGGCTGGGACGTTGGAAGGCAAGCCGCGGCTTGGCTGGGCGTCGGACGGTTTCACCGACAGACAGAATGGCTGCGGTAGCCGCCAACAGCAGCACCAGGTGGACGACGAACGCCAGGTGTACCGGCCACGGCAGGAATTGCGAAGTCAGCCCGGCCAGCAATGGCCCGAGGCCCAGGCCCAGCATGTTGGCCGCGGTGGCGACCAGGGTGGCATTGCCCTGCCAGCGCTTGGGCGCCGCCTCGATCACCGCCACCGTGCCGGTACCGGTCATGATGCCGGCCGAGAAGCCCGAGATCAGCCGACCGACCAGCAGCCCGCCGATGGAGTCGGTGCAGAGGAAGATCAGCGCACTGAGCGCGCCCATGGCCAGGCCGGCCAGCAGCATCGGTCGCCGGCCCAGTTGATCGGACCAGCTGCCGACCGCCAGCAACGCAAAGATCACGCCGGCGGCATAGATGGCGAAAATCAAGGTCACCCAGGTCGGACCGAAACCCAGGTGCTGTTGATACAAGGCATACAGCGGTGTTGGCAGAGTGGTGCCGATCATGGTGATCAGAAACGCCAGGGCGATCAGCCAGAAGCGAGTCCGGGCACGCCGGTCGTTGCAGGTGTCGTCGGTGACGCCAGGGTCTTGCGCAGGTGTTCGAGTCATCGGTTTCAGCCAGATCGGAGAAGGCAGTCGGAGTACCCGTCGGTGGCATTTGGCCGGACGCCCGTCAGCAGCAGCGGCCGGCCATGCATCACGGGTGCTTGAAGTGCGCGCCACGGCGCAGCCGGATCGGCCCCTCGGCTTCAGTGTCCGGGTCGAGCCGCACATCGCCTTGAGTCACGTCGATGATGCGAGCGGCGGCCAGGGCCCTGGCCACCCGGCGAACCTCGGGCATCAGCGCGCGCCATTGCGGTTCATCCTGCTCCAGCGAGCGAGCCACCTCGGATGGGCAGATCGAAGCGCCGGGAGCGCGCTGTTCCAGCAGTTGCAGGACGCGGCTGGCGATGACGTCGTCGGGATGGGTCATGGAGGGCGTTCGTCCTTGCAGGCAACATGGCGAATATGAAAACAACTTCAGCCATGTTACCTGCAACGTCTCGCACTGGACATATTGACCCGTTGCCGGCTCAGGCGCTGGCGGCCTCGTCCGGAGTGAATTCCTTCTCCATGTGCCGTTCGATCTGCTCCAGCGACTTGCCCCGGGTTTCCGGCACGCAAGTCATCACGAAGATCAGCGACATGACGTTGATCACCGCGAACAACATGAAGGTATAAGGGCCGAAGCCGGCCAGGGCGATCGGGAACATGAACGCCACCGACGCATTGCACAGCCACTGGAAGCACACCGCCGTGCCGGTCATCAGGCCACGCAGGTGCGAGGGAAACAGCTCGGACATCAGCAGCCAGTAGACCGGAGCGATGAAGGTCTGCATGAACAGCAGGAACATCAGGATGCAGGCCAGTGCCAGGTAGCTCTGCAGCAGCGAGGCGGGCAGCATGGTCAGCACGCAGCAGAGCAGCACCTGCGCGAGGATCACGAAGCACAGGCCGGTCATCAGCATCGGCCGACGGCCATGGCGCCCGACCAGCCAGATGCCGATCAGGGTGGCGATCACCGAAGCCACGCCGTTGCCGATGGTGGCGGTGAGTGCCGCGTTGGTACCCAGCCCGGTGGACTTGAGGATGACCGGCGTGAAATACATGAACGCATTCACCCCCGTCAGCTGAGCCACGAAGCCCAGCCCCATGCCCACCAGCAGCAGGCGACGCAGCCAGGGCTCGGCCCAGATCGAGGACCAACTGACATCGGCGCGCTGCTCTTCGTTCTGGGCAATGATTTCCTTCATTTCCTTGTCGACCTGCTTCTTGCTCGAACGCAGCCTTTCCAGCACTTCGCGTGCCTCGTCCATGCGGCCCTTGCTGGCGAGCCAGCGCGGTGAGGTGGGCACGAAGTGCATGCCGATCCACAGCAGGGCGGCCGGAATCACCGCGATGGCGAGCATCCAGCGCCATACATCGGGGGTGTGGGCAAAATGCGCGAGCAGGGCGTTGGAGACATAGGCCACCAACTGCCCGGTGACGATCATCAACTCATTCTGGCTGACCAGCCGCGCCCGCTTGTTGGGGCCGGCGATTTCGGCAATGAACATCGGCACGATCGCCGATGCCCCACCGACTGCCAACCCCAGCACGAAGCGAGTGGCGATCATGATCGCCACCGTCGGCGCGAGGGCGGAACCCAGGGCGCCGATCATGAACAGGATGGCCAGGCCTTTGAGCGCCGTCAGGCGTCCGTATTTGTCAGCCAGATGGCCGGCGAACAATGAGCCGAAGGCGGCACCCAGAATCAGCGAGGAAGCCACCAGGCCCTCGGTGAACGGAGTGAGGCCCAGGCCACCTTGGTCCGGCCCCTGGGTCATGAAGGGCAGGGCGCCGGAAATCACCCCCGTGTCGTAGCCGAAAGCCAGCGCGCCCATGGTGGCGATGATCGCCACACGCACCACTATCTGGCCGGGAGAGGTGCGTGTGGCGTCGTTTTCCTCGCCTGCGGGCGAAGTGTCGGGTGTTGTGGTGTTGGAACTGGACAAGGCTCATTCCTTTCATTGCGCGCAGGCAATGCGTCGTGATGCGCCACGCAGGATCGCGCACGAAAGGGGCAAGGCAGGTATCAGCGTTCGGTGTTGCGATGCCGGCCCGGGAAGGGAACACTCCCTAAGGCCGTCGGCTCCAGCGGATATTATGATTATGTCGAACTGCTTGAATGTTGAAGTCTTCGGGCCGCATTCGATCATGCTGCCGAAGACACTGCCTGTGCGCTTTTCGCGACCATCTGCCGGTATGGCGCTGGGCTGTGAGTCTTATGAACGAAGTGGTTACAAAAAGTTTTGTATCGTCTGAAATTAAATGATGTCGGCGTGCGCCGCCCAGGCACGGCAGCGGCGCTCTGCTAGCATAGAGGCTTGAATCCCAGGAGAAACCCGTGAGCCGCAAGAATCTGAACCGCACCCCCGAGCAAGTCGCCTTGGCCCGCCGTGCAGGGGCGCTTGCCGCTGACGTACTGCGGATGATTGCACCGCACGTACAGGCCGGCGTCACCACCCAGTACCTGGACGAGCTGTGCAATGCCTACATCGTGAACGAATTGAAAGTAATCCCGGCCAACGTTGGCTATCACGGGTTTACCAAGACGGTGTGCATATCGGTCAACGAAGTGGTTTGCCACGGTGTGCCCAGCAACGAAGTGGTGCTGGCCGACGGCGACATCGTCAACATCGATGTGGCCGTCATAAAAGACGGCTGGTTCGGCGACACCAGCCGCATGTACTACGTCGGTGAGCCGAGCGCGCTGGCAAAGCGACTGGTGGACACCACCCACGAGGCGATGCTGGCCGGTATCGAAGTGGTCAAGCCGGGTGCGACCTTGGGCGATATCGGCCACGCCATCCAGAGCGTGGCGCACCGCGAAGGGTTCAGCGTTGTACGCGAATACTGCGGGCACGGCATCGGGCAGATCTACCACGACGATCCGCAAGTGTTGCACTACGGCCGCAAGGGCGAGGGGATGCGTTTGAGCCAGGGCATGATTTTCACCATCGAGCCGATGATCAACGCCGGCAAGGCTGGAACCCGCCAGTTGGCCGATGGCTGGACCGTGGTGACCCGCGACCGGTCACTGTCCGCGCAATGGGAGCATATGGTGGCAGTGACTGCCGATGGCTACGAGATTCTCACGCTGTAACGGACGAGCACAGGCGCCTGCCGCTAATCCGGATCCAGGGGCACCAGTTCACGAATACGCGCAACCACTTTGTTGATATCGAAGGGTTTGTCGTACACGGCGTTGAACAGCTCGGGCGTTGCCCGACCGACGCCGCCCTGGGCGCCACTCATCAAAAGAATGGGCACGGATCCGAGCGAAGCGTGGCTGCGAATTTTTTGCGCCAGCTCGAGGCCGTTCATGCCAGGCATCATGAAGTCGGTTATGACAAGCGCCGGCGACTCGCTATCGAAAATCTCGAGCGCGCGTTTGCCGTTGCTGGCGGTGAAGGCCTTGTAACCTTCGTCCTCCAGCGCGTAACCGAGAATGTCGGCGATGAGATACTCATCGTCGACGATCAGGATAGTGGGCATGTCAGTTCGACCCCGGCAACATCACGGATTCGAAATCGTGGAGGCACTACCCGATAACACTGCCTCTGCATTTGTGAACGCCTTTCTCAGGTCGATTCCATGACCATGAATGACCAGCTCCAATAGCGACGGATCATAATAACTGTCTCTGATTTTAAGAATGGAAAGCAGGCGCTTTAGTTCAGACTCATGTTCGACGAATCGCGTCAGCAGGATGTTGTCGACGATGCTGGAGAGGTCTGGCGCCGGCGAGGTGATCTCCGGACCGAACAGGCCGCGAACCTCCCACGTGGCGAACACCGTGACGCCACGGGCGCGCAGCTCGCTCATCAGGGTACTGAAGAACTCGGTCAGGCGTACGGTGCTGGTCGCCGTGCGGGCCATGCCGCCCAGGCTGTCGATGAGCAGGCGCTTGATGCCATGGACCTCGACATGGCGCAGCAGCCTTGCCCCCAGACCGTCGAGCAGCCCTTCGGTAGTTGGTTGCCAACACACGTGCAAAGCGCCGCTGGCTTGCAGCGCCTCGAAATCATGGCCAAGCGATCGCGCCTTGACCTGCAGGCGGCGCTCGGACTCGTACATGCCAAACAGCATGCCCGGCTGTTCGGGCGTGGACGCCGACAGGAAGCTGATTCCCATGCTGGTCTTGCCGATGCCCGACGGGCCCATTACCAGCGTCACCGAGGAACGCGGCAGACCGCCGCCAATCAGGTTGTCCAGCGCAGGAATGCCGCTGGGTATGCGGGTAAGATCGGTGGGGTCAGGGCACGAGGGGTGGCTGTACAGGCTTTCCAGGCGCGGGTACACCACCAGCCCATCGTCGGTGATCTCGCATTCGTGCAACCCTGACAGCGCGCCGCTGCCACGGGTCTTGCGCAGTTGGATGCGGCGCACCGAACGGGTGTTGAACAGCTCCTCGCCCAGTTCGATCACGCCATCGACCATGGTGTGCTCTGGGCTGCCGTCGTCCAGTCGCGAGCTGGTCAGGAACAGCACCGTACACCCGGCGAACGCCGCATGGCCCTGCAGCTCGGAGATGAATTTCTTGGTGTCGATCTGCGAGTCGGCCTTGGAGCGGGCATTGAGCACGCCATCAACGATCAATACCGTCGCTTTCTGCCGACTGATTTCGCGGCGCAGCAGCTTGACCACTTCGTCCAGGCCTTCGTTTTCCAGGGTGTCGAATGCGCTGACGAACTGGATCTCGTTGCCGATTTTCGAGGCATCGAAAAAGCTCAGCGTGGACAGGTACTGGAACAGCCGCTCATGGGATTCCGCAAGCAGGGTGGCGACCAGTACGCGGCCACCCTGGCTCACGTGATTGAAGCCCAACTGGTTGGCCAGGATGGTCTTGCCCGAACCCGGACGGCCCTGCACGATGTATGACGCACCGGCCACCAGCCCACCCTTGAGCAACAAATCGAGCCCTTCAATCCCGCTTGCGAGGCGCTTTAGCTGTTCCAATATCCGATCTGCCTGTATGGGTTGTACGCGATCGGCCATGTCTGCACGACGGTGACCGATCCATCAAATGCTGGGGATTCTATACCTTTTTGACCAAGCCAGTGCATCCAAACCCATGCCCCTGTAGCAGCGGCTTGCGCCAACGGTATGGCAGGTGTTCGCACTCCCTGTAGCAGCGGCGCAAGCCGCGTCCGGCAGCACCGCGGAGCCCCTGATCCACCTCAACCACCGCTAGACGGATTTCCGCCGACGTTCGTAATGCTCCAGCAACGGCTGGGTGCTGATGCCATGCACCAGAATGCTCAAGGCCACCACCGACAACGTCAGGCTGATACACACCTGCTCGACCGACTCAGGCAGTTCGTGGGCCAGTGCGTAGCACAGGTAGTAGATGGAGCCGATCCCGCGGATGCCGAACCAGCCCAGCAATGCTCGCTGATGGCCATCGAGCAGGCGGCGGCTGACCAGCAGCCATACGCTCAGCGGGCGGATCACGCAGAACAGTGCCGCCGCCAGGCCGACCGCACGCCAGTCCCAGTAGGCAGACAGCGTTGCCCCCAGAATGGTGATCAGCAGCACTTCCATGGACCGTTCCACCAGATTGCCGAACACCAGGATGTCACCCATCATCACCCCAGCGGCCAATTGCCCGTCCTCCAGATCCTTGGGATGGGTGACGGTACCTTCCTCGGGCGCCAGGTCGCGGTGCCCCACGACCGGCTTGGCCAGATGCTCCGAAGGCACCTCGGATCTGGACGTACGCACCTCTGCCTGACGCAGCCCCAGGCCGGCCGCGAACACTGCGAGAAATCCGAAAGCGCCCAGGGATGCGGCGCCAAAGTACGACAGGGCAATCAGCGCCAACGCCAGAAAGTCGTTGGGCGAGTTGGTACTGTCGGCATTGCGCACGCGCAGGTAGATCATCAGGTGACCGATGGCCCGGCCCATCCCGTAACCGACCAAGAGCCCGACCGGCACGCCCCACAGCAGATTCTCCAAGGCCCACTGGCCCAGCCAGTGGCTGTCCAGGCTGCCATGGTGCAGCATCAGCAGGCTGAGGATCACGAAGGGAAAGGCCGTACCGTCGTTGAGCCCGGCCTCACCCGACAGCCCGAAGCGCACACGGTCGAAGTCCTGCGCGCTATTCACCTGGACCATGGATGCCAGCACCGGATCGGTCGGCGCCAGCATGGCCCCGAGCAAGGTACTCACGCCCCAGGACAAGCCCAGGCCGTAGTGCGCCACCAGGCACACGCCCAGAATCGACACCAGCATGACCGGACCCGACAGCATATAGGCCGCTCGCCACGCGCTGCGCCCCAGGCCAAGTCGCAGCTTGATCCCGGTGCTGAACAGCGAGAACAGCACGGCAGCCTCCGCCAGGCGCTCGAGCCACGAGGCGGTGTCCTTGAAATCGGTGCTGAACAGGCCCAGCCCCATGGGACCGATGGCCACGCCGAATGCCAGGCACACCGCAGAGGTCGTCACCGGCAGCCAGCGCAAGTAAGACGCCGTCAGCGCCAGCATCAACAGCAGGACGCCAAGAACGGCCATCCACAAAATAAAGCTCATCAGGCCTCGCCGGGCTTGCGCCCATGAAATGGCTACAAAATGTAACCGCTTCAGCTGTGACTGCCAGGGAGAGCGTTAGTTGAGTGGCAAAACGTCGCGGCCAGTGGCTACTGGCACAGGCGGCGAGCTGGCGTTATGGATTGCCCGAGAGACCATAGCTCTGCTTGACGCGGTCCATGATGCCCGTGCGATTCGACGCATTGACTGTCTTCATCTGCCCCATGAGGTTTTCACCGGTCTTGCTCGCAAGCAGATCCTCATGAGTCTTGGCAATTTCTCCAAGCTCCTCCGCGCCATGCACCACACCGGTCACGGTCCACGCCGTCGACAACACCTTGAGTCCGAACTTCGCTACTGGATGCGGCACCACCGCAGCAGCGCCGTCCAGGCCTGCCTTGACCGTAGCGCCGAACGACAGGCCGGTGATCAGCTTGTCTTGCGTCAGCTCCTGCAGGTCGTGCAGTGACGCTTGCAGTTCCTCGGCCTTGGTTTCGGACAGGGTTGCCAGCTCGGCAGTGCCTTGCACGGCTTTCTGGGTATTCTTGATAGTGGCCTTGATGCTGTGCGCAACGCCGTTCACCGCATCCGTGGCAATAGCCCCCGCCAGAGGTGCCTTGTTGATCTGCGAGAGGTCGCCGGTCTGGCTGAACTCGACCACGGTGCCAACGCTTTCAGCGCCCTTGAGCACTGCACCGACGCCCGGCACTTGCCCATGCGCGAGGTGATCTGCCGTCTGCGCACGGCCCTTGGCACTGTTCAGAATCTGCTGCCCCGGGCTGAATTGGTCCTTCATGCGCTGAACCTTGCCCATGGCGTTGTCCGCCCGCTGGTCGCCCATCGAGGTGCTGGTTGGAGCAGCAGCTGGCTGTGCTGGCGCTTGCGACTGACGTTCGTGGTACTTGTACGCCTCGTAGCCGATACCCGCTGCGCCGACGCCGCCCTTGAACAAGGCACGCATCATCCGGCCATCGTCATCCACTGCAGACGACGGCGAGTTGCGCACCATGGCATACAGATTGAGCCCATCCACCGTCCCCGCCGGATCGGCGCTCAGCCAGCGTCCGGCCCAGGGCTGATAGTAGCGGTAGCCATAGTAGTAGAGCCCGGTGTCGTCGCGTTCCTTGCCCGAGTAACGGACGGTCTTGTAGCTCGCCTCGACCTGGTGGCGGCAGGCCCAGACCGAGGTGGCGCCGAACGGAAAGAATTCCTCGCGGCTGATGACTTGACCGTCGCCGTCGAGTTCCAGGCCATGACTGCCCAGCAGGTCGGTGTAGCTGTAGCGCAACTGATCGTTGGCCAGGCCCTCGGGACAGCCGTCTGGCCAGTGCAATAGGCGAATATGTTCGGCTACCTTGAGGCAATGCAGGGTCTGGCCGTCATGCTGGCGCAACTCCAGCCCCGGCAGGTAGCAAGTGCTTCCCTGCGCGTGGGTCTTGCGCAGTCGCTGGTGCTGCTGGCCGTAGAGGTAGTGCTCGGTGCCGGCCTCGGCGCGCGTCACGCTGGCCAGCTGCATGCGACTGTTCCAGGCAACAGATTGGGAGCCGTCCAGCCCGCGTTGTTGCCCGGCGGCATCGAACTGGCTGTCGACCAGTGCAGGGTCATCGCACACGCTGCTCAACACGGCCCGGTTGCTGCACGCCGAGGTCGTCAGCCTGACCGTGTAGCCGGAATCGGTGGCTGGCACGGTGTGCCGAATGCTCTGCAGGTTGCCGGCCTCGTCGTACGCGTAGCGACGCTGGTACAGCGCATGGGCGTGGGTATCGATGGGGAGTGCAGATGGCAGGCTGCTGCTCATCTGGCCGAGTGCAGCCATCTGCCGACCGCTGGCCAGGATCAACTGCGACAGCGAGTCGTAACGGTAGTCCTGCTGCGGATCGATTTTCTGATTGCGCCAGAAGCGTGTCTGCTCCGCTTGGTTGCGCACCTGGGTCACCCGGCCGGTGGGGTCATAGCGGTAGCGCAGGTCCTGCAAGGTCTGGCGGTCGCTGGCGCGCTGGGTACGCATGCCGACCAGGCGTTGGGTGTCGGCTGCATAGGTATGGGTGATGACGACACCGTTGGCATGCCGCTCGACTTCTTTCTGCCCCCCGGCTGTGTAGGTCACGTCCAGCACCACCGGCGTCTCCAAGCCGCCATTGCGAGTGACCCAACTGGCCCGGTACTGCCCGCAACGGTCATGGCCGTGGCGTTGCCGATGGCCCCTGGCATCCTCGCTGGCGATGATTGCGCCGCAGGCATCGAAGCTCACCGTACTGGTCAGGCTTTGCGGTTCCAGGCACCGCGCCTCGCCTTGGGCATCGTCCTGCGCCCAGTCGCATTCGGTGTGGCCAGCTAGCAGTTGCAGGGTCTCGCCTGCGATTGCACCGAGCAGGCTGCGCGCTTGCACGACGTGTCTGCCGGCGCTGTCGAAACGTGTCTGGCAATGGCCGGCCAGGTTGAACGCCTTGGCCTCTGCGTCAACGCCCGCCCATTGCCAGCGCTCGGCGGTGCGAAAGGCACGTTGGGCAGAGCGTTCCCGGATCGACAGCAGCCGGCCGGGCAGCGCCGCAGGTTCGTAGCAGCGCGTCTGCTCGACACCGTTCGCCAGCCATGTCATCGCCTCGCGGCCACAGGCGTCGTACAGCGTTCGCGTGTTGCCGGCATCGACACTGCGGGTGTACAGGCATCGACCGCTCAAGCTGCGCACCTGTACCAGGTTGGCGGCCACTTCGGGACGCTCGGCCTGGGCCGCGTGAAGGCGCGGATCGATACTGCTGATCAATTGCCCGCGGGCGTCATGGCCGTAGCGGGTGACGCGGGCCTGCGCAGGTCCCGCTTGGTCGCGGTGGTAGGCAATCTCGCGCAGCACCCGCGCCCGGCCGTCGAAGCAGCGCAGGGCAGGGGTTGCAGCATGGATGGTGTGAGCAGCAGCGTCAGTCATGGCAGTACCGATAAACAGGAATCAGGGATAGGTTTCCCGCTGTTGTAACCTGCCGTGTTTCGGCCCGCCTCGAGTGGGCGCTGTGATGACCCGTGCTACAGCCCTCGGCACCGATTGACAATTCTCCGATCCCTGACCATAGTTCCTGTCACGCAAACGTTTGCGGGTTTCCGCAAGCTGCGCTCGATAACAATCATAAGATCGGAGTAAACCCATGAAGCTGCCCTTCGCCGGACGCCTGCTCGCTGTCTCCCTGATGGCTGCCATCGGCGCCATCGCCCCGTTGCAATCCTCTTTCGCCGATACCCAGAAGCCCAAGGTCGCGCTGGTCATGAAGTCCCTGGCCAACGAATTCTTCCTGACCATGGAAGACGGCGCCAAAAGCTACCAGAAAGAGCACGCTGCCGATTTCGACCTGGTGTCCAACGGCATCAAGGACGAGTCCGACACCGCCAACCAGATCCGTATCGTCGAGCAGATGATCGTCGCCAAGGTCGACGCGCTGGTCATTGCTCCGGCGGACTCCAAGGCATTGGTACCCATCATCAAGAAAGCCATGGATGCAGGCATCAAGGTCGTCAATATCGACAACCAGCTCGATGCCGGGGTGCTTAAGAGCAAAGGCATCCAGGTGCCGTTCGTGGGCCCCGACAACCGCAAGGGCGCCAAGCTGGTGGGTGACTACCTGGCTACGCGCCTGAGCGCTGGCGACCAGGTGGGGATCATCGAAGGTGTACCGACCACCACCAACGCGCAGATGCGCACTGCCGGTTTCAAGGACGCCATGCAAGCGGCGCAGATGAACATCGTCTCGGTGCAGTCGGGTAACTGGGAAATCGACAAGGGCAATGCCGTCGCTTCGGCCATGCTCAACGAGTACCCGGACCTCAAGGCGCTGCTGGCCGGCAACGACAGCATGGCGCTGGGCGCAGTGTCTGCAGTGCGCGCCGCCGGCAAGGCGGGCAAGGTCCAGGTGGTCGGCTACGACAACATCAATGCCATCAAGCCGATGCTCAAGGACGGCCGCATACTGGCCACGGCCGACCAGTTCGCCGCCCGCCAGGCAGTGTTCGGCATCCAGAACGCCTTGGCCCTGGTCAAGGGCGACAAGCTCGACGTCGACGCCAACGGTGTCATCCAGACCCCGGTCGAGCTCGTCACCAAGCCTTGATGCAGTGCACCTCGCGGCAGGTCTGGCCAGTGCCGGCCTGTCGCCTGCAGGTGTGCCTGGAGAAACCTATGACATCCAACGTTGTGCTGTCGGTAAGTGGCATCGGCAAGACCTATGCCCAGCCGGTGCTGTGGGACATCGACCTTGAGTTGCACCGCGGCGAAGTGCTGGCCTTGACCGGGGAGAACGGCGCAGGCAAAAGCACGCTGTCGAAGATAATCGGTGGCCTGGAAGCACCCACCACCGGCCAGATGCAGTTCCAGGGCCAGCCATGGCTGCCGGGCAGTCGCACTGCAGCCGAGCGCGGCGGGGTGCGCATGGTCATGCAGGAACTCAACCTGTTGCCTACCCTGACCGTCGCGGAAAACCTGTTCCTCCATGATCTGCCCAGCCGTGCTGGCTGGATCGACCGTCGCCGCCTGCGCGAACAGGCCCGCCAGGCCATGGCGCAGGTGGGCCTGGATGCCATCGACCCGGACACCCTGGTCAGCGACCTTGGCATCGGCCATCAGCAGATGGTCGAAATCGCCCGCAACCTGATCGGCGACTGTCAGGTGCTGGTGCTCGACGAACCTACCGCCATGCTCACCGCACGCGAGGTCGACATGCTGTTCGCGCAGATCCTGCGGCTGCGCGAACGCGGGGTGTCGATCATCTACATTTCCCACCGGCTGGAAGAACTGGCGCAGGTCGCGCAACGCATCGCCGTGCTGCGCGACGGACGCCTGGTGTGTGTCGAACCGATGGCGCGCTACGACAGCGAGCAACTGGTGAACCTCATGGTCGGGCGCGAACTGGGCGAGCGTATCGACCTGGGCGAGCGACGCATCGGCGCGCCGATGTTCAAGGTGCAGGGCATGACCCGTGGCGACAAGGTCAAGGACGTGTCCTTCGAGGTGCGCCAGGGTGAAATTTTCGGTATTTCCGGATTGATCGGGGCTGGGCGTACCGAGCTGCTGCGGCTGATCTTCGGCGCCGATGCCAGCGATGCCGGTACCGTCGCGATCGGTCAACCACCCAAACCGGTGAGCATTCGCAGCCCGGCCGACGCCGTTGCTCATGGTATCGCCCTGATCACCGAAGACCGCAAGGGCGAAGGCCTGCTGCTGTCGCAGTCGATCAGCGCCAATATCGCCCTGGGCAACATGCCGGCCATTTCCGCGGCCGGTATCGTCGACAACAAGGCCGAGCGAGGCCTGGCCCAGCGCCAGATCGAGGCCATGCGCATCCGCAGTTCCAGCCCGGCGCAGACGGTGGCCGAGCTTTCCGGCGGCAATCAGCAGAAGGTGGTGATCGGCCGCTGGCTGGAGCGTGACTGCAACGTGCTGCTGTTCGACGAGCCCACCCGTGGCATCGACGTGGGCGCCAAATTCGACATCTATGCCCTGCTGGGCGAGCTCACCCGTCAGGGCAAGGCACTGGTGGTGGTGTCCAGCGACCTGCGCGAGCTGATGCTGATCTGCGATCGCATCGCGGTGCTCTCGGCCGGCCGCCTGATCGACACCTTCGAGCGCGAACACTGGAGCCAGGATGAACTGCTGGCAGCCGCGTTCGCCGGTTATCAAAAACGCGATGCGCTGCTGGCCGAGCCTGCAGCAAGGACCCCTGCATGAAAACTTCGACACTGCCCAAAGACACTCCCGGCGCAAAAACCGGCGGCACTTACCTGGGCCTCGGCACCTATCTGGGTCTGGCTGGCGCATTGCTGGCCATGATCGTCCTGTTCTCCCTGCTCAGCAGCCATTTCCTTTCGTACAGCACGTTCAGCACCATCGCCAACCAGATCCCCGACCTCATGGTGCTGGCCGTCGGCATGACCTTCGTGCTGATCATCGGCGGCATCGACCTGTCGGTGGGGTCGGTGCTGGCGCTGGCGGCCTCGGCGGTCAGTGTGGCGATCCTCGGCTGGGGCTGGAGCGTATTGCCCGCAGCCCTGCTCGGCATGGGTTGCGCAGCGCTCGCCGGCACCATCACCGGCTCGATCACCGTGGCCTGGCGGATTCCTTCGTTCATCGTCTCCCTGGGTGTGCTGGAAATGGCCCGCGGGGTTGCCTACCAGATGACCGATTCGCGCACCGCCTATATCGGCGATGCCTTCGCCTGGCTGTCCGACCCGGTAGCGTTCGGCATAGCGCCCTCGTTCCTGATCGCCCTCGGCGTCATCGCCATTGCCCACCTGACCCTGACTCGCACCGTGTTTGGCCGCTACCTGATCGGCATCGGTACCAACGAAGAAGCCGTGCGCCTGGCCGGCATCAACCCCAAGCCCTACAAGGTGCTGGTGTTCTCCCTCATGGGCCTGCTGGCGGGCGTGGCTGCGCTGTTCCAGATATCTCGGCTGGAGGCGGCCGACCCGAATGCCGGTGCTGGCCTGGAACTGCAGGTGATCGCCGCCGTGGTGATCGGCGGCACCAGCCTGATGGGCGGGCGCGGCTCGGTCATCAGCACCTTCTTTGGCGTGCTGATCATTTCCGTGCTGGCGGCCGGCCTGGCGCAGATCGGCGCAACCGAGCCGACCAAGCGCATCATCACCGGCGCGGTGATCGTCATCGCCGTGGTGCTCGACACCTACCGCAGCCAACGCGCACGCAAGCGGGGCTAGCATGGCGACCATCAAGGACGTGGCGGCGCGAGCCGGTATCTCCTACACCACCGTCTCGCACGTCGTGAACAACAGCCGGCCGGTCAGCGCGCACGTGCGGCGCAAGGTCGAGTCGGCGATCGCCGAGCTCAACTACGTTCCCAGTGCGGTGGCGCGCTCCTTGAAAGCGCGCAGTACAGCGACCATCGGCTTGTTGGTGCCCAACAGCGTCAACCCGTATTTCGCCGAGCTGGCGCGTGGTATCGAAGACTGCTGCGAGCGCAACGGCTACTGCGTGATCCTCTGCAACTGCGACGACGACCCGCAGAAGCAGCGCAACTACCTGCGCGTGCTGCTGGAGAAGCGCGTCGACGGTATCGTATTCGCCTCGGTGGGTGGCGATGCCGCGCTGACCGACATGCTCGCGGCGGTGCGCACGCCCATGGTCATCGTCGACCGCGGCCTGCAGCAGGTGGCAGCCGACCTGGTGTGCATCGATCACGAACAGGGTGGCTACCTGGCCACCCGGCATCTGCTCGAACTGGGCCATCGCGCCATCGCCTGCATCAGTGGCCCGCAACATACCCACGTGGCGCAGCTGCGCCTGGACGGCTATCGTCGTGCGCTCGCCGAGTACGCCGTGCAGCCCGCGCCCGAGCATGTCCTGCACAGCGATTTCACCAGTCCGGGTGGCTACCGTGCGGCAGTCGAGCTGCTCGCGGGGCCGGTGCCCACGGCGATCTTTGCGGCCAACGACATGATCGGCCTGGGCGTGCTGCGCGCGGCCGCCGAGCGCGGCGTCCGCGTGCCCGAACAGCTGTCGGTCATCGGTTTCGACGATATCCAGCTCAGTCGCTATGTGTACCCGGCCCTGACCACCGTCGGCCAGCGCATCGGCGAATTGGGTGAAGTGGCTGCCGAGCGGCTTCTGGCGCGCATCGCCGGAGCGGCCGGTGCGGCTGCGACGCAACACGTCATCGCGCCACAGATCGTGGTGCGCGAGTCCACGGCGCGATACGCCGGTCTTTCCCATGAATTGCGCTGAGAGTGGTAGATGATGCAAGCAAACGTATTGGTAATAGGCAGTCTGAACATGGACCTGGTGGCACAGGCCGAGCGTTTGCCGCAGGCGGGAGAAACCCTGCTGGGCCAGTCCTTCGCGACCGTGCCGGGCGGCAAGGGCGCCAACCAGGCGGTCGCTGCCGCGCGGCTGGGCGGGCAAGTGGCGATGATCGGCTGCGTCGGCGCCGACGCCTATGGCCAGGCGCTGCGCCAGGCGTTGGCCGATGAAGGCATCGACTGCCAGGGCGTACGGGTGGCTGAAGCGGTAGCGACCGGGATCGCGATGATTGTGGTCGATGCCGCCAGCCAGAATGCGATCGTCATCGTGGCGGGCGGCAATGGCCAGCTCGAATGCGCCGACATCGAGCGTTTCGACCGCCTGCTGCTGGCCGCCGATGTGGTGGTGTGCCAGCTGGAAATTCCTCATGCGGTGGTGGCTTTCGCCTTGCAGCGCGCTCACCAGGCTGGCAAGACGGTCATTCTCAATCCGGCGCCGGTCAGCGGGCCGTTACCGCAGCAATGGCTGGGCTGGGTCGATTATTTGATCCCCAACGAAACCGAAACTCAGGCGCTCACCGGCCTGAGCGTCAGCTCGGTGGCCGAGGCCGAGCAGGCGGCCAGTCTTCTGCGCCAGGCCGGCGCCGGCAAGGTGCTCATCACCCTGGGTGAGCAGGGCCTGCTGTTTGCCGATGGCGCGCAGCCCCGGCATTATCCTGGACGCAAGGTGCAGGCGGTGGATACCACGGCGGCCGGCGATACGTTCGTCGGTGGCTTTGCCGCGGCGCTGGCCAGAGGCCTGGACGAGTCACAGGCCATTGCGTTCGGCCAGGCCGCCGCTGCACTGTCGGTCACCCGCGCCGGCGCCCAGCCTTCCATCCCGACCATGGCGCAAGTGGAGCAGGTTGCATCGTGAAAAAGACCGCCTTGTTGAACATATCGCTTTCGCAACTGGTTGCGTCCCTTGGCCATGGCGATATCGTCGTGATCGGCGATGCCGGTTTGCCGGTACCCCCGGGCGTGCCCTTGATCGATCTGGCCTTGACGCCAGGCATTCCCAGCTTCATCAGCACGCTGGACGTGCTGCTCAGCGAAATGCAGGTGGAAAGCCACGTGATCGCCGAGGAGATGCTGCAGGTGCTGCCGCCGGCGTTGGCGCGAATCCAGCAATTGCACGAGCAGGGTGCCCTCGGTGTGCGCCAGTCGGTCAGCCATGCGCGGTTCAAGGAGCTGTCGCGGAACGCTCGCGCCATCGTGCGCACTGGCGAATGCCAGCCCTACAGCAATATCGCCCTGTTGGCGGGCGTCACTTTCTAGACTTACCACTGAGCACAAGGAGTGCAACATGCAACGTTCCCTGCTGACCCTGCTTCGAGGATTTTCATTGATGGCCCTGCTGACCAGCGCTGCCGCCACGGCGGCCGACAAGATCGATCTGATCATCGACACCGACCCTGGCGCCGACGATGTCGTCGCCTTGCTGCTGGCCCTGGCTTCGCCCGAGGAGATCAACGTCCGCGCCCTCACGACCGTGGCCGGCAACGTGCGCCTCGACAAGACCTCGCGAAACGCACGCCTGGCCCGTGAGTGGGCGGGTCGCGAAGATGTGCCGGTCTATGCCGGTGCACCCAAGCCGCTGGTCCGCGAGCCGATCTATGCCGCCAACGTGCATGGCGAGGAGGGCGTGCCTGGTATCGCCGTGCATGAGCCAAGCAAAGGGCTGGCCCAGGGCAACGCGGTGCAGTATTTGATCGACACCCTGAGCAATGCCGAACCCCACAGCATCACCCTGGCAATGTTGGGGCCACAGACCAACCTGGCGCTGGCACTGATCCAGGCGCCCGGCATCACCCAGGGCATCAAGGAAGTGATCGTCATGGGGGGCGCGCACTTCAATGGCGGCAATATCACCCCGGTGGCCGAGTTCAACCTGTTCGCCGACCCTCACGCCGCCCAGGTGGTACTGGCCAGCGGCGTCAAGCTCACCTACGTGCCACTGGATGTCACCCACAAGGTTCTGACCAGCCCGGCGCGCCTGCAGCAGTTGGCTGCCTTGCAGAACAAGGCCGGGCCGCGGGTGGTGGATATCCTGCAGGCGTACGTCAAGGCCGATATGGAGCACTACGGGCTGCCCGGGGGCCCGGTTCACGATGCCAGCGTGATTGCCTATCTGCTGGCGCCAGAGCTGTTCAGCGGGCGCAAGGTCAACCTGACCATCGACAGCCGGGAAGGCCCGAGCTTCGGCCAGACCGTGGCCGACTGGTACGGTACGCTCGAGCAGCCGGCCAACGTGTTCTGGGTGAACGAGGGAAATGCACAGGGCTTTTTCGATCTGCTGACCCAACGCCTGCAGCGTCTGCCCTGACCGGCCGAAGCGCCGGTGCATCACGGGCTATGGCGTGGGCGCGTTCTTCAAGGGATGCGCCACGGTATTGCCCGTCGCTGCCACGTGTTCGTGGGCGTAACGCTCGAACACCTGCATGACGAAGCTGCGCGCGGCATCGGTGCCCAGTGCCTTGACCAGCACGTCGACGCCGATGATCGCCAGCTCCTCGGGCGTACCGGGGCTGAAGGAGCTCTGGCCCTGAGGCCACTGGACCTTGATGTCCGCCTTGATTGATACGTTTGCCATGTTGCTCTCGCCAACGGTCACGAGCGAACGACGTTCGCTCCACGTGGCCAAGTAAAGCATTTTCGCCAACGCTTTACACCGGCCCTTGGGCAGATGGCAGGGCGCGTGTCAAACTTCGGTCAAATCTTCGGCATGGAGGCTCATGTGCACATCGACCTCAAGCAAAGCGACTCACTCACCCTGGATGCGGTCCGTGCGCTGATCGCCTCGGGTAATCCGGCCATCCACACCCAGCTGCGCGTGACCCGCGAAGGCATCGCCTTCTTCTCCACCGAGGCGGTCGGCGGCACGGATATCCAGGGCCTGTGCTTCCGTCTGGAAACCTGGGCCGCCGGATCCGGTTACGTTGGCGCTGCTGCGGCATCCGACGCTACCTGGGTGAAGCAGATCCACACGGCCCTGAAGACACACTGGCCCATGCCCCTATCCGACTACATTGACTTGTACTGATCCGCAGACACACATCCAGTGACGATTTCTCTGACACCGCGTAACGATGCGCTCGGGCAGACTAGGCCAATGTGCAACCAAATCGGCCAGAGGCGGTCGCACAACCTTACCTACCAGAAAAACCCACTGAAAAGAGGAGGCTGCATGCCTTTCCCGCGCAAGACCTTGTTGATCCTGATGGCAGCCCTGGCTGTAACTGGCTGTTCTACATCCGGAACCTCGACCGGACAGTCTGCCGCTGCCGCCCCTGCATTCGATGGGCGCTGCAACGCCGACGGCGCACGCTACACCGTTGGCAAGCCGGTTTCCGCAGACCTGCTCGAGCAGGCGAGGGTCAAGGCAGGCGCACAGGTCGCCCGCGTCCTGCGCCCGCACGACATGGTGACCCTGGAATACCGTTCCGACCGTCTCAACCTCAACGCCGATGACAGCGGCCAGATCACCCGTGTCAACTGTGGCTGAGTAATCGTCGCACTCGACACGAATCGCAGGCGAAAAAAAACCCGTCACATGTACGGGTTTTTTTCAGTTGCCGAGATTACTCTGGGCGAACTTGAGCAGCTTGCATGCCCTTTTGGCCTTTCTCAGCCACGAACGAAACGGTCTGGCCTTCTTTCAGGCTTTTGAAACCGTCGGATTCGATAGCTTTGAAGTGTACGAACAGGTCGTCACCGCCACCTGAAGGAGTGATGAAGCCGAAGCCTTTCTCATCGTTGAACCATTTTACGGTGCCGGTCTGGCGATTAGACATGGTGAATCTCCAAGAAACATAATATTCAGTAGTGCTGTGCTGCTCAGGCCAACTGGGCACACGGGGCCTATCATAGTCCAAAACCTGGACTGTGAACCCCCTTTGATTGGCGCAAGAACCAAAGTTGTCGCAAATTGGCCTGTCCAAAACTGCTAAGCCCCTTATTTCATTGAGGTTTGCAGCTGAAAAATGTTTTAAAAAAAAACCGTATAAAGTCGCACTTGATTCGATTGACCGCAGCCGTCGACCCCCAGTAGCACCGTTGGCGTCTCTCGGGGCCGTCCTGCGGTGCTGCTGAAAGCGCTACTGGTTATTGCAAACCAGCACTTCCTTCATCAGCTTCTGGCGCAGCGCCATTGGCGGTTCGACCTGCTTGTTGGTGAGCTGGTCGATCTCGGCCTTGCTGAATTTCTCCTCGATCACTTTCGCGCCACAGCTGCAGTGCGCCTGCGCCTTGGCTGCGTCCACGCCTTGCTGCACGGCTGCGGCCTGGCACTGCGCGGTATATTCGGCCTTGGCATCGGCGGACAGCGCGGCAGCCTGGGCCGCGAATGGAAGCACCAGGGCCAGGCAGGCACTCAGGGGAAGAAGTCGTTTGAGACCCATAATGAATAGCTCCTTGTTCTCAGGCGGTTTTGACTCATGTCATCTGAGGGGTGAAGAGGGCAGCAAGTTCAGCGACGGGCCCAGTTGCCGTATCGTGCATATGACGCAGCAAGTCGACGCATCTTCTGTGCTAGGATGTTCGGCCCTGCGTTCGGCACTACCTTGAGTAGGCGCCGAGGCGCGGGATTCACCTTTTTCGATTGCTCCAGTCACTCTGGTTCGTGTTCCGGTCGGCCGCAAGGCTCCTGCCAACGTAAGGCGGGCATACCGGGCGAATCGCGTACTGGCTCATCCCAACCCATGTGACCTTTGGTAGGGGTCACCACTAGGAGAGGAGGCGCCATGCCCACCATTACTCTTCCCGACGGCAGTCAGCGTTCGTTCGATCACCCGGTTTCCGTCGCCGAGGTCGCCGCGTCCATCGGCGCCGGCCTGGCCAAGGCCACCGTTGCCGGCAAGGTCAACGGCCAACTGGTCGATGCCTGTGACCTGATCACCGCCGACGCCACCTTGCAGATCATCACGCCAAAGGACGAAGAGGGGCTGGAGATCATCCGTCACTCCTGCGCCCACCTCGTCGGCCATGCGGTGAAGCAGCTGTACCCTACTGCGCGCATGGTGATCGGTCCTGTCATCGAAGAAGGCTTCTACTACGACATCGCCTACGAGCGGCCTTTCACGCCAGACGACATGGCGGCGATCGAGCAGCGCATGCAGCAGCTGATCGACACCGAATACGACGTGGTCAAGAAGGTCACGCCGCGTGCCGAAGTCATCGACGTGTTCACCGCTCGCGGTGAGGACTACAAGCTGCGTCTGGTCGAAGACATGCCGGATGAGCAGGCCATGGGCCTGTACTATCACGAAGAATACGTCGACATGTGCCGTGGTCCGCACGTGCCGAACACGCGTTTCCTGAAATCCTTCAAGCTCACCAAGCTGTCGGGCGCCTACTGGCGCGGCGATGCCAAGAACGAGCAGCTGCAGCGCGTCTATGGCACCGCGTGGGCCGACAAGAAGCAACTGGCGGCCTACGTCAAGCGCATCGAGGAAGCCGAGAAGCGCGATCACCGCAAGATCGGCAAGCGCCTGGGCCTGTTCCATCTCCAGGAAGAAGCTCCGGGCATGGTCTTCTGGCACCCCAACGGCTGGACCGTGTACCAGGTGCTCGAGCAGTACATGCGCAAGATCCAGCAGCAGAACGGCTACCTGGAAATCAAGACGCCCCAGGTAGTCGACCGCAGCCTCTGGGAGAAATCAGGGCACTGGGCCAACTACGCCGAGAACATGTTCACCACCGAGTCGGAAAACCGCGACTACGCCATCAAGCCGATGAACTGCCCGTGCCATGTGCAGGTGTTCAACCAGGGCTTGAAAAGCTACCGCGAGTTGCCGCTGCGCCTGGCCGAGTTCGGTGCCTGCCATCGCAACGAGCCTTCGGGCGCGCTGCACGGCATCATGCGCGTGCGTGGCTTCGTGCAGGACGATGCGCACATCTTCTGCACCGAAGAGCAGATGCAGTCCGAGTCGGCGGCCTTCATCAAGCTGACCATGGACGTCTACGCCGACTTCGGCTTCAAGGACATCCAGCTCAAGCTGTCGACGCGTCCTGAAAAGCGTGTCGGTTCCGACGAGCTGTGGGATCGCGCCGAGTCAGCCCTGGCTGCCGCACTCGACGCGGCCGGGCTTCCCTACGATCTGCAGCCGGGCGAGGGCGCCTTCTACGGCCCCAAGATCGAATTCTCGTTGAAGGATTGTCTGGGTCGCGTCTGGCAATGCGGTACACTGCAGCTCGATTTCAACCTGCCGATCCGCCTGGGCGCCGAATACGTCACCGAAGACAACGGTCGCAAGCATCCCGTGATGCTGCACCGGGCGATCCTGGGTTCGTTCGAGCGATTCGTCGGGATCCTGATCGAGCACTACGAGGGCGCATTCCCGGCCTGGCTGGCGCCGACACAGGCAGTGGTGATGAATATCACTGATAAACAAGCCGATTTTGTACAGCTTGTCGAAAAAAATCTGACGGAAAGCGGGTTTCGTGCCAAGTCCGACTTGAGAAATGAAAAGATCGGCTTTAAAATCCGTGAGCATACTTTGCTCAAGGTTCCTTATCTCCTGGTCATCGGGGACAAGGAAGTTGAAACGCAAACTGTCGCTGTGCGTACCCGTGAAGGCGCTGACCTGGGCTCCATGCCCATCGCGCAATTCACCGAGTACCTTGCACAAGCGGTTTCCCGGCGTGGTCGCCCAGATTCGGAGTAATTATTATTAAGCGTGAAATGAGACAAGATAAACGAGCTGCACCGAAAGCCCCGATCAACGAGAATATCTCGGCACGCGAGGTTCGGTTAATTGGCGCTGACGGCGAGCAGATTGGCATCGTCTCTATCGATGAAGCGCTTCGTATCGCTGAAGAATCGAAGCTGGATCTGGTGGAAATCTCCGCTGACGCCATCCCGCCCGTATGCCGGGTGATGGACTACGGCAAATCGATCTTCGAGAAGAAGAAGCAGGTTGCCGCAGCGAAGAAGAACCAGAAACAGATTCAGGTTAAAGAAATCAAGTTTCGTCCAGGGACGGAAGAAGGGGATTACCAGGTAAAACTCCGCAACCTGGTACGTTTCCTGAGTGATGGGGACAGGGCCAAGGTATCCTTGCGATTCCGCGGCCGTGAGATGGCGCATCAGGAGCTGGGTATGGAGCTGTTGAAGCGGGTCGAAGGTGACCTGCTCGAATACGGTTCCGTCGAACAGCATCCGAAGATGGAAGGACGCCAGCTGATCATGGTCATCGCCCCCAAGAAAAAGAAGTAACCACCAGGGCACGGCAGGCCTTGCGGTTATGTTTATCAATTGAATGTGGAGTACCCGAACATGCCAAAGATGAAAACCAAAAGTGGTGCAGCTAAGCGGTTCTTGAAAACCGCTAACGGCATCAAGCACAAGCACGCTTTCAAGAGCCACATCCTGACCAAAATGTCGACCAAGCGTAAGCGTCAACTGCGCGGTAGCAGCTTGCTGCATCCGTCTGACGTGGCAAAAGTCGAGCGCATGCTGCGCCTTCGTTAATTTCGGTCAAAGATAGAGGACTAACTCATGGCTCGTGTTAAGCGTGGCGTCATTGCCCGTAAGCGTCACAAGAAAATTCTGAAACTGGCTAAAGGCTACTACGGCGCTCGTTCGCGCGTATTCCGTGTTGCCAAGCAAGCGGTAATCAAGGCAGGCCAATACGCCTACCGTGACCGTCGTCAGAAAAAACGTCAGTTCCGCGCCCTGTGGATCGCTCGTATCAACGCCGGTGCTCGTGTAAACGGTCTGTCCTACAGCCGTTTCATTGCTGGCCTGAAGAAAGCGTCCATCGAGATCGACCGTAAGGTTCTGGCTGATCTGGCAGTGAACGAAAAAGCGGCGTTTGCTGCGATTGTCGAGAAAGCTAAAGCCTCGCTGGCCTAAGTACCCCGACAATCACTCCAGCCTGCCGTCGGCGGGCTTGGGTGTTAAACGTCATGAATAGGGGAAGAGCCTTCAAGCTCTTCCCCTATTTCGTATCTGGAGTCTGTACATGGAAAACCTGGATGCGCTGGTCTCTCAAGCTTTGGAGGCCGTGCAACACGCTGAAGACATCAATGCCCTGGAGCAGATCCGGGTTCAATTCCTTGGCAAGAAAGGCGAACTGACCCAGGTGATGAAGACCTTGGGCAACATGCCTGCCGATGAGCGGCCCAAGGTGGGCGCGCTGATCAACGAAGCCAAGGAACGTGTCACAGATGTCCTCAATGCGCGCAAGACGGCATTCGAAGAAGCCGAACTGAGCGCCAAGCTCGCCGCCGAGCAGATCGACGTCACCTTGCCTGGCCGTGGCCAGACCACTGGCGGCCTGCATCCGGTTACCCGGACGCTGGAGCGTATCGAGCAGTTTTTCACCCACATAGGCTACGGCATCGCCGAAGGCCCCGAGGTGGAAGACGACTACCACAACTTCGAAGCGCTCAACATCCCAGGCCATCACCCGGCCCGTGCGATGCATGACACCTTCTATTTCAATGCCAACATGTTGCTGCGTACCCACACCTCACCGGTGCAGGCGCGGACCATGGAGTCGCAAAAGCCGCCGATTCGGGTCGTCTGCCCGGGACGGGTCTATCGCTGCGACTCGGATATCACCCACTCGCCGATGTTTCATCAGGTCGAGGGGTTGCTGATCGACCGCGACATCAACTTCGCGGACCTGAAAGGCACCATCGAGGAATTCCTGCGCGTGTTCTTCGAAAAAGAGCTGGCAGTACGCTTCCGGCCCTCGTTCTTCCCCTTCACCGAGCCTTCGGCTGAAGTCGATATCCAATGTGTGATGTGCAGCGGCAAGGGCTGCCGGGTCTGCAAGCAGACCGGCTGGCTGGAAGTGCTGGGCTGCGGCATGGTGCACCCGAACGTGCTGCGCATGTCGGGTATCGACCCCGAAGAGTTCCAGGGTTTTGCTTTCGGCATGGGCGCAGAACGTCTGGCCATGCTGCGTTACGGCGTCAATGACTTGCGCCTGTTCTTCGACAACGACTTGCGGTTCCTCGCGCAATTTCGCTAGCCGTAACGAATCTTTCAGGAGAGCAGGATGAAATTCAGTGAACAATGGCTGCGCGGCTGGGTAAGCCCGCAGGCCTCGCGAGACGAGCTGGTTGCACGTCTGTCGATGGCAGGTCTGGAAGTGGACAGTGTGACCCTGGCCGCAGGTGAGTTCAGCGGCGTGGTGGTGGGTGAAGTGCTTGCCACGGAGCAACACCCGGACGCCGACAAACTGCGTGTGTGTCAGGTCAGCGATGGCAGCGAAACCTTTCAGGTGGTTTGCGGTGCGCCAAACGTGCGCCCCGGCCTGAAGATTCCGTTCGCCAAGATCGGCGCCCAGTTGCCGGGCGATTTCAAGATCAAGAAAGCCAAGCTGCGCGGCGTCGAGTCCAACGGCATGCTCTGCTCGCAGTCCGAGCTGCAGGTCGGCGAGGGCAACGACGGCCTGATGGAGCTGCCGGCCGATGCCCCTGCGGGTGAGGATTTCCGGGTTTACCTGGGCTTGGACGATGCCAGCATCGAGGTCGACCTGACGCCCAACCGCGGCGACTGCCTGTCGCTGGCGGGCCTGGCGCGGGAAGTGGGCGCGCTGTATGCAGCCCCAGTGACCCGTCCGGTCATCGCTGCGGTAGCCCCGGTCAGCGACGAGGTGCTGGCAGTGGACGTGTTGGCCCCCGCCGCCTGTCCGCGCTTCCTCGGCCGAGTGGTGCGCAACGTCGACCTGTCCAGGGCCACTCCGTTATGGATGGTCGAGCGTCTGCGTCGCAGCGAAGTGCGCAGCATCGATGCCGCGGTAGACATCACCAACTACGTGATGATCGAGCTGGGCCAGCCGATGCATGCCTACGACCTTGCCGAAATCGACGGCGGCATCCGCGTGCGCATGGCCGAGGAGGGCGAGAAGATCACCCTGCTCGACGGTCAGGAAGTAGCACTGCGCGGCGACACGCTGGTCATTGCCGACCACGCGCGCCTGCTGGGCATCGCTGGCGTGATGGGTGGCGAGAACAGCGGCGTGACCGCCAAGACCCGCGACGTGTTCCTCGAGGCGGCGTTTTTCGAACCGATCTCGGTGGCCGGCAAGGCCCGCTCGTACGGGCTGCACACCGATGCGTCGCACCGTTTCGAGCGCGGCGTCGATTCGAATCTGGCCCGTGAAGCCATGGAGCGTGCGACCGCACTGTTGCTGGAAATCGCCGGCGGCGAACCGGGTCCGATCGTCGAACACGTCAGCCAGGAGCATCTTCCGCAGATTGCGCCGATCACCTTGCGTGCCGACCGGGTCAGCCAGATGCTGGGCCTGGAAATGGGCGCCAGCGAAATTGAAGGGTTGCTGACCGGCTTGGGCCTGGGTGCCACGGCCGGCGGGGAAGGGCAGTGGTCCGTGGAGGTGCCGAGCCATCGCTTCGATATCAGCCTGGAAGTCGATCTGATCGAAGAGCTGGCACGGCTCTATGGCTACAACCGCCTGCCCGTGCGCTACCCGCAAGCGCGGCTGGCGCCGCAGGCCGCCCCGGAGGCACGTTCCGACCTGCCGGCCTTGCGCCGCCTGTTGGTTGCACGTGGTTACCAGGAGGCTATCACCTACAGCTTCATCGATCCCAAGCTGTTCGAACTGTTCAGCCCCGGCGTCGAGCCGCTGCTGCTGGCCAACCCGATCTCGGCCGACATGGCGGCCATGCGCTCGTCGCTGTGGCCAGGCCTGGTCAAGGCTCTGCAGCACAACCTCAATCGCCAGCAGGATCGCGTACGCCTGTTCGAGAGCGGCCTGCGTTTCGTCGGTCAGCTCGATGGCTTGAAACAAGAGCCCATGCTGGCTGGCGTGGTCTGCGGCAGTCGTCTGCCCGAAGGCTGGGCGCAGGGTCGCGAGACGGTGGACTTCTTCGACGTCAAGGCCGACGTGGAAGCCGTGCTTGGCTTCGCCGGTGCGCTGGATGCCTTCACCTTCGTTCCGGGGCAGCATCCTGCTCTGCATCCGGGCCAGACCGCGCGCATCGAGCGCGAGGGTCAGCTGGTCGGTTATCTGGGCGCATTGCACCCGGAACTGGTGAAGTCGCTGGGTCTGGATCGCGCTGTCTTCGTTTTCGAGCTGGTGCTTGCGCAGGTGTCCGAAGGCCGTCTGCCGAAGTTCCAGGAGTTGTCGCGCTTCCCCGAAGTGCGCCGCGACCTGGCACTGCTGGCCGATCGTGATGTGGCTGCCAGCGCAGTGCTCGCGGTCATTCGCGAGAATGCAGGGGAATGGCTCACGGACCTCAGGCTGTTTGACGTCTACCAGGGTAAAGGCATTGATCCTCATAGAAAAAGCCTGGCTGTTGGCTTGACCTGGCAGCATCCATCGCGCACTCTTAATGACGATGAGGTGAATGCCACGACTCAAACAATCCTCACCTCGCTCGAACAAAGGTTGAACGCCACGTTAAGGAAGTAGCGCATGGGGGCTTTGACGAAAGCTGAAATGGCGGAACGTCTTTATGAAGAGTTGGGCCTGAACAAACGAGAGGCCAAGGAATTGGTCGAGCTTTTCTTCGAAGAAATCAGGCACGCTCTTGAAGACAACGAGCAGGTCAAATTGTCCGGTTTCGGCAATTTCGACCTTCGGGACAAACGCCAGCGGCCTGGCCGCAATCCGAAAACCGGTGAAGAAATCCCGATCACGGCTCGCCGCGTGGTCACCTTTCGTCCAGGGCAGAAGTTGAAAGCCCGAGTTGAGGCCTATGCTGGAACCAAGTCATAACGACGAACTCCCGCCCATTCCCGGCAAGCGCTACTTCACCATTGGTGAAGTCAGCGACTTGTGTGCCGTCAAGCCACATGTGCTGCGGTATTGGGAGCAGGAGTTTCCTCAGCTCAACCCCGTGAAGCGTCGCGGAAACCGTCGGTATTACCAGCGCCAGGATGTGCTGATGATTCGCCAGATCCGCGCGCTGCTGTATGACCAGGGCTTCACCATCGGCGGCGCGCGTCTGCGCCTGTCCGGCGACGAGGCCAAGGATGACACTACGCAGTACAAGCAACTGATCCGCCAGACGATCTCCGAGCTCGAAGATGTGTTGAGTGTCCTCAAGAAGTGAATTTCTGGAAAAGAATACTTCCATAATTCAAATGCTTAAGGTATATTCCTCGACGTTCTCAGAGGTTCTGGAACAGCTTTACGCTCGGTCGGGGCGTAGCGCAGCCCGGTAGCGCACTTGCATGGGGTGCAAGGGGTCGAGTGTTCGAATCACTCCGTCCCGACCATTTATTCCTGAGTAAAATCAGACAAGAAAGCCACTTCTCGAAAGTGGCTTTTTTTTGTCTTCATTTTCACACGAGCCGTTATACCGACAGCAGGGCGAGCGGCAGGGGTGCTGGTTGTGCTCCTGATTCAACGCTGGCCAAAACCGTCTCGATAGAGCGATGGCGCAATCCCGACTGCCTTGCGAAAGGCCACCCTGAAGCTTTCCACCGAGGCGAATCCGCATCGCTCGGCGATTTGCTCGGTATTGAGAACTGTGCTCTCAAGCAGCGAGCGAGCCTGAGTCATGCGTGCATGTTGCAGCCTGTGCCAGCCCTCACTGTAACGGTGTGCACCGGGCAGCTGCACGAATAGCTCAGCTCGGTTATGCGGTGAAGGAAATGATCGGTGGTGTCACCGGCTGGCTCGATGAAGGCCTTAGCCTCTCGAATACCGACATTGTGCAGAGCACCTCCACTTCGATCTCCTGCGCGTGCTGACCTCAGGCTCGGCAGTTCGCGCAGCCGCTGCGACCGATGTCCCTGTACTGATCGAACTGATGCGCGCTTTGGCAGCATTCGAAGACTACCTGGATGATTTCAGAGTAGATGAGCAAAGCCTGCTGGCGCGCGCCTTTGGGCGCGAGGTGGTCGGCGAACTTCGCCACTATCACCGGATGAGTGTGTCATCCATCCTCATCTGATCGCCAGGTCAGTACCTTCCGGGTTCGCGGCAATGATTGCCCGGTTCGACGAGCTCGCAGCATCGCGCTTGGTTTAGCCTCGAGGTCGCAAGAAATAGGCAATAACCCGCGCGGATCGGGCAACTTTGGAAAGTCGCTCCAACACATACTGAATCGGGTATTCCCAGCCCACCTCATCGCTCGGGTTTCTGCAAACACAGTGGACCGTAAGCCCCATGAACAACCTTGACCTCCAAGTAGTCCAGCAAGGGCAGCAGTGGCTTGAACAGGGGCAGTGCGTGTGGCTTTGCACTGTTCTTTCTACGTTTGGCTCTGCGCCACGGGGGCCAGGGGCAATGCTGGTTGCGCTGGCCAGTGGAAGTTTTTGCGGGTCCCTTTCAGGCGGTTGTGTCGAGGACGACTTCCTCGAGCGTCTTGCGCGTGACGAGTTCGGGCCCGACACCCAAATCGTTCGATATGGCGAAGGAGGTCTGGCGCCTTCAATGGAGCTGCCGTGTGGAGGCGTCCTTGACGTACTCGTTGAGCAGTTCGGCCCCGGCTGTCAGTCACTCGAGCACTTTTCCTTGATGTTGCATGCGCTGCAAGGCCAGCAACGGATCATCCGTAACGTTTCTCTGGTCAGCGACGACCGTGCACTCGACACCTCTTCTGCGCAGGGTCAAACCGTCGAAGTATTCGACCAGCAGGTCGCCATTCGCATTGGCGCAGCGCGGCGGCTATTGATAGCGGGGCTGTCGCCTGTGGCAGAATTTTGCGCAAGTTTCGCCGTGTCATTGGGCTATGAAGTCATTGTCTGTGATCCGCGCACCGAGCTGCTCCACAGGTTTCACGTGGAAGGGGTGAAAGTCATCGAGCAACTACCCGCGGTCTTCATCGCCAAGGGTGGCTGCCACGCGGGCACCGCCGTTGTCGCGCTCACCCACGACCCACGCCTGGATGATCTGACGTTACTTGAAGCGGTGCGAACGCCCGCGTTCTATATCGGCGCCATGGGCTCACGACGTACCAGTGAAAAGCGCCTTGAACGCGTTCGCCGCATCGGCGCTCTGGACGATCGGGCAATTAGCCGTATCAGCGCACCGGTAGGCTTGAGCCTGGGAAGCAAGACACCGGCGGAGATTGCCCTGGCTGTAATGGCTGACATCGTTCGTGTGAGTAATGGGATCTCCCGGGACTCGCTCTGAGCCATTATCCCTGCCGTGCAGCGACTGATGATCCCCGAGCGTTTGCAGGCGAGTGGGTCAGGAGTTTTCAGCGGCGCAACAGGAGCGCCAGAGCCTGCGCCTGTCTGAAGCCCGCCCTTGGCGGGCATCTGGATTCATTTCAAGCAACCAGGCGCTGTACCGCTGCAATCGCATCTCCATGCTCCAGCTCTGCCTTGCGTAACTCGTACGCTGTTTGCAGGTTGAGCCAGAACTCTGCAGTGGTATCCAGGCAGACGGCCAAGCGCAAGGCCATGTCAGCCGATACGCCACCACGCTCAAGCAGAATGTTATTCACGGTCGGCGTAGATACGCCTAAAGCACGGGCCAGAGCAGCGGCACTGAAGCCCATTTCGTGCTGGAAATCCTCGCGAAGAATCTCGCCGGGATGTATGGGACGCATGCCATTCTTGAACATGATGCACCTCAGTGATAGTCGACAATCTCAACGTGTTCAGGGCCGTTCTGGGTCCATATGAAGCATACCCGCCACTGCATGTTGATGCTGATGCTATGCTGGCCGGCTCTGTCACCTTCCAAGGTGTGAAGCCGGTTTCCGGGCGGTGAGCGCAAGTCTCGAAGCTCTTTCGCAGCATGCAGTGCGGCCAGTTTACGCTCCGCGACTGACTTGATGTCTGCCCAGCGCCTTGTCCTGCCGGTGGTGAAAAGTGCTTCCGTATCGGCGCATGCAAAGCTTCGAATCATGGATTGAACGCTTAACGTTATTCGTTAAGAGCGAGCATACGCCTTTCAACGCCGTATTCAACTCATTGTTGAACAGGGTGTCCGGCAATCATTCGAGCAACTATTTCGAGATGGGTTTCGGCGATACTTTCTAGCGAGGTGGCGATGAAACAGCTCCGCTCATGCTCACTGAGGCCATTACCTAACCACGACAAACCCTCTCAAAACCTGTTCAAAGGAATCTTCAGGCTGCACAACCCACTCTCATCGGCAGGGGGCAGATTCCCGGCGCGGATATTCACCTGGATCGCCGGCAGCAACAGCGCCGGGACCGACAGGCTGACATCGCGGGCTGTGCGCATGCGTACGAACGATTCAAGATCGGACGCGTCACCGACATGAATGTTGTTCGCGCGCTGCTCGGCAACGGTGGTGATCCAGGACGCTTCCCTGTCGGCAGGAGGATAGTCGTGGCACATGAACAGTGTGGTCTGGGGGGGTAGGCTCAGCAGCCGTTTGATCGAGCCATACATCTGTACGGCGTCCCCGCCGGGGAAATCGCATCGGGCAGTGCCGACATCCGGCATGAACAGCGTATCGCCGACGAAGACCTGTGTATCCCCAACTCGATAGGCGACGTCCGCAGGCGTATGGCCAGGCACGTGCAGAACCTGCACCGGTATGTTGCCGACGTGGAAGATCTCATCCGCTTCGAACAGCGTGTCGAACTGAGAGCCATCCAGCAGGAAGTCGGGTTCGAGGTTGTAGATATCCCGAAACGCGCCCTGCACGACGGTGATCTGCGCACCGATGCCGATCTTGCCGCCTCGCTTGGCTTTGAGGTAAGCGCTGGCCGAGAGGTGATCGGCATGAGCGTGTGTTTCCAGTAGCCACTGCACCTGCAACCCATGGCTGTCCACGAAGGCGACGATGCGGTCCGCGCTATCGGTGCGGATCCGCCCGGCTTTGGCATCGTAATCCAGCACCGGATCCACGATTGCACATGCCCCCCCTGACGCTTCGAAAATGACATAGCTCACCGTCGAGGTGGCGGTGTCGTAGAAACCTTCTATCTGAGCCGTCATCGGGCAACCTCTTCGATTCACGTCATTACACTATATTGAAACATATACTATTCAATCGTAGACTGTCGACCGGTCAACCATCGGGGCTTTCCATGACTGCTCAATTGTCCACCGAAGAAATCGGTCTGTTGCGCGATTCCGCGTCCAAGGCGTGTGCCTTGCTCAAGGCCTTGGCGAACGAAGACCGTCTGTTGCTGCTGTGCCAATTGACCCAGGGCGAGCGAAACGTAGGGGAATTGGAGGCACTGTCCGGGATCAGGCAGCCGACGTTGTCGCAGCAGTTGGGTGTGCTGCGCGACGAAGGAATGGTCAACACCCGCAGAATGGGCAAGTACATCTACTACTCGTTGGCCAGCTTCGAGGTGGTTTCGCTGATGCAGACCTTGTCGGGACTTTACTGTGGCCAGGCGCTGAAGAAGTAAGCCTCTGCATGACCCGTTGCTCGTCGCTGCGCCATCGCACCTCGCGTGGCTCGGCCGGGGCGCGGTGTTGGAACTCTCACACGGTGGCTATGCCCGGGGTTTGTAATGGAGCAAGTGATAAAGCGAATAGACGCATCGTTCTCGGTGGCGGGCCAACTCGATCCGCAGGATGTGCCTGAGGTGCGAGCACAAGGGTTCGCCAGCCTGATCTGCAATCGTCCTGACGATGAAGGTGGGGCTGAGCAACCCAGCCACCTGGCCATGCAACGAGCGGCTGTCGCGTCGGGGCTGGAGTTCCGATATCTACCCGTAGCGAGCTCCGGTGCTACGCCAGCACAGGCTCAAGCGCTGAACGCGCTTCTGGAGCAGTTGCCCAAGCCGGTGCTTGCCTACTGCCGCACCGGCAATCGGTCCGCCAAGCTGTACGAGGCGGCAACCAAAGGCAGCCCCCCGACCCAGCAGTACGATGTAGTGGTCATGGGCGCAGGCTCTGCCGGTATCACCGTTGCGGCCGGTCTGCTCAAGCGAGATTCGTCTTTACGCGTTGCGATCGTCGAACCTGGCACCGAACATTACTATCAGCCCGCCTGGACGCTCGTAGGCGGGGGCGCTTACCCCATCGATGCCACCGTCCGCCCCATGCAAAGCGTCATTCCCCAAGGCGCATGCTGGATCAGGGCGTCGGTGTCGGCCTTCGCCCCAGCCCGCAAGCTGGTGTTGCTCAGCGACGGCAGCGAGCTGGCCTACCAGCAACTCATCGTCTGCCCGGGTCTGCAACTGGCCTGGGAAGAAATCCAAGGGCTTGAAGACACCCTTGGAAAGAATGGCGTGACGTCGAATTACCGCCACGACCTGGCCCCCTATACCTGGGAACTGGTTCGCTCGCTGCGCAGCGGGAAGGTCCTGTTCAGCCAGCCTCCCATGCCGATCAAATGCGCGGGCGCGCCGCAGAAGGCGATGTACCTGTCCTGTGATCACTGGCGCAATGAGGGCGTGCTGCAGTCGATTTCGGTCGAGTTCAACCTGGCAGCTCCCGTGCTGTTCGGGGTTGCCACGTTCGTCGCCCCGCTGATGAAGTATGTCGAAGCCTACGGCGCGAAACTCGCCTTCCAGTCCAA
Source organism: Pseudomonas sp. CFBP 13727 (assembly GCF_014841915.1). Classification (NCBI taxonomy): domain Bacteria; kingdom Pseudomonadati; phylum Pseudomonadota; class Gammaproteobacteria; order Pseudomonadales; family Pseudomonadaceae; genus Pseudomonas; species Pseudomonas sp. CFBP 13727. Next base: position 689,978 of record NZ_JACYUT010000001.1, on the reverse strand, counting down.
TCTGGTCAGGGTCGATGGCCCGAGCAAGACCGCATGGTTCGATGTGACAGACACGGCCGGAAACGTGACGCGCGTGGAAAAACACTTCGATGTACTGCACGTCGTGCCACCGCAGCAAGCGCCGGATGTGGTTCGCCGCAGCGAGCTTGCCGACAAGGCCGGATGGCTGGAGGTCGATCCAGCCACGTTGCAGCACCCGCGCTACCCTGAAATATTTGCCCTGGGGGATGTCTGCGGCACCAGTAACGCCAAAACCGCAGCGGCTGCGCGCAAGCAGGCAGTCGTGGTCGCAGACAACCTCATCGCACTGCGCAAAGGCCGTGAGCTGCCTCGACGTTATGACGGCTACGGCTCCTGTCCGCTCACTGTCGAAAACGGCAAGGTCATATTGGCCGAGTTTGGCTATGGTGGAAAATTGTTACCCACGTTCCCGATGGACCCGACGATCCCGCGCAGGTCGGCGTGGTTCCTCAAGGCACGATTGCTGCCATGGTTCTATTGGAACGGCATGCTCAAGGGGCGCGAGTGGTTCACCGACTGCTCTTCGAAGTGATCGGATGCTGACGTTCATATTGGGCGCATGTGTAGGTCTAGTGCTGGGGCTCACCGGAGCAGGTGGTGGCATTCTGGCGATTCCGGCCCTGACCCTCGGACTGGGTTGGTCGATTACCCAAGCCACGCCCATCGCGTTGCTCGCGGTTGGCAGTGCTGCCTTGATCGGCGCGATGCAGGGACTGCGCCAAGGCCTGGTACGCTACAAGGCCGCAGCCACGATGGCAGCCGCCGGATGGGTGGTGGCTCCTGTGGGCATTTACGTGGCCGCACGGGTGCCCGGTACAGCATTGATGGCAGTGTTCGCCGTGGTCATGCTGATTGTGGCGTGTCGAATGTACCTGCAGGCCAGACGCGACGACGAGGCCCGAGGCGCACTGCAGCGCAACTGTATGCTCGATCCTGCCACGGGCCGACTCGACTGGAATGCCCGCTGCCTGGCGACGCTGGCATCGATTGGCGCGACTTCGGGGTTCCTGACCGGCTTGCTGGGAGTCGGGGGAGGGTTTTTCATCGTTCCCGCCTTTCGAACGTTCAGCGACGTGCGCATGCATGGTGTCGTGGCAACTTCACTGATGGTGGTTGCACTGGTGTCACTGGGTACCTTGGGCCATCTGTTCAGCCAGGGTATGAAGTTTTCCTCGGCAGGCGCCGTGTTCACCGTATCGGCACTGGTCGGCATGATTGGCGGCCGCCTTGTGGCGCCGACCCTACCTGCACGGCTCTTGCAGCAGATGTTCTCTGTGCTCTGTGTTTGCGTAAGCCTGCTGATGCTGGGCAAGATTTTCTTTCGCATTGGTTGAGCGGTCAATACAGGGAATGCAGCAGCGGTGTCCAAGTGGATGCCCCTCGAGTGCACATGGGCGAGTGCATATATTCGGCCCCGTGTTCTGCACTACCTGCCCCAGGACGCACTTGGCGTTTTACCGACGTTCAACGCGTCGCGCAAAGATCGCCGATCACCTCGGCGCGGGGCAATTGCTCCATGCGCATGAGGGTATCGCTCAAGGTTGCAACGGCTTGCGTATCCAAGGCCTTGGCCGCGTTGTGGTTGAACTTGGTCATGATGCTCTCCAGAGGGGCTGGCTGGTCGGCGGTCCTGCCGGCCGGACTGTGCGCTCGCACGGTCAGCCGCGTCCCATCGTGCAATCGAATGTGCAAGTCGGTCAGGTAGTTGCCCCGTCTGGCCAGAGACGGGGTGGGGTGAGGCAGGGCATGTATGCGTTGCATGAGCGCCAGCGCTTCGGCGTCGTTGAAGGCGTTTTCGCTGAAGCTGTCAAGTACGATGCGGCCGTCGATCAGGGCGCGGGCCAGGCAATATTGCACGCTGAATTTGGCATCCAGGCTGGTCCGTAGCAGAGGGCGGTCGACATGGGTCAGACGCAGTGGATGCAGGTAGACCTCGATGCCTGCAACGTCGCGAACCTCGAAAGGGTGGTCACGGCGCAGCGTGAACAAGGCATCGAGGCTGGTGTGTGTGCTGTCGCAGCAGGGGTAGAGCTTGATGCCGATACCTGGCTCCACGATGTCCAGGGGAGCAGCCCAATTCTGCAATGCCAGTGCCGGCGTATAGTTTCCGGGGCCGTTGAACACTTCGAAGAAACCTTGCCGATGTTCGAAGGCATCCAGGCTTGCGGTGAAACCGTTGCGGGTCAAAAGCGCTGCCATCAAGCCGTTCCTGGCGGCATGGCCGACGTGGTAGGGCTTGGCCATGGTGCCGAAGTTGGCCTTGACACCCGAGGCCAACGACACACACAGCGCCAAGGCCATCGAGGTCTGCTGTTCATCGAGGCCAAGCAACCGAGCACTGGCCGCAGCTGCGCCGAACACGCCTAAGGTGGCAGTTGGGTGCCAGCCCTTGTCGTAGTGATGAAAATTGACGCTCTGTGCCAGGCGTGCCTGCGTTTCGAAGCCGGCCACGTAAGCCAGCAACAGCTGGCGGCCGGTGTGTCCCCCTTCTGCAGCCAAGGCCAACAAGGCCGGCAGGATCGGCGCGGTAGGGTGCCCGCCCATGGCGATGTTCACGTCGTCGAAATCCAGCGCATGGGCCGCAGCACCGTTGACCAGGGCCGCGCACAGCGGGTCCAGTCGTTCGTGTCTGCCCAGTACCGGTACTGCGCCGAAGGTGTTCAGTCCCCCGGTCTGCAGCAGCGTGTGCACTACGGGTTCACGTGCGCCTGCCAGGGCACAGCCCACGGTGTCGAGGATGGCGAGCTTGGCATTCCATAAGGCCTGTGGGGATAAGTGCTCGAAGGTCAGACTGCAGGTGCGTGCTGCGATGGCAGAGGTCAGTTTCATTGTGAGTCCAATCGTGAAGGGAGGTATCGACCAGGCGTGTCGGTACCTCGTTCAAGGCCGCATTGCCGGGATGGAGTCAAATTCGCCACGCAGAGCGGGATCTACCTGGAGACGGAGATTGCCCCGGTCAGGACGGCAAAAGTCATGTAGGCCAGCGATGCCAGCAGCACCCATTTCCAGGCAAATTTCTGGAAGTCGCCCAGGTCTGCCTTGATGATGCCGAGCAAGGCCCACAAGGGCGCCGAGGCCGGGCCTATCGAATGGGCCATCTGGCCGATGACGGCGGCACGAGCGATCTCCATGGCAGGGATGTCGTAGCGCGCGGCCATTTCCGCCAGTACCGGCACGATGCCAAAGAAGTACGCGTCGTTGGCCATGAAGAAGCTCAGGGGGATGCCGATCAGCGCGGTGGCCAGTGGGATCAATGAGCCGAGGTGGCTGGGCAGACTGCCCACGAAGGCTTCGGCCATCGCCGTAGTCATGCCGGTTTGAGTCAAAATCCCCGTGAAGACCCCTGCGCCTAACACCAGCATCACCACAGGCACGGCACTTGCTGCATGCCGCTGAATGACAGCGCCTTGGTCGGCAGCTTGTGGCACATTGACGAACAGTGCGATGACGAAACCGGCGATGAACAACACCATGAGGTTGGCTACACCCAAGACCAGGCACACCAGCAGCAGGACGGTCAGTGCAGCGTTCAATGCCGTCCGCCAGTTCGCGGCGTGCTCGACTTGGCAGCTCTCGGCGATGATCTGCGCTGAAACCTGCGCACTGTGCTGCGGATCGATTGCCTTGCGCGCTTTGCGCCCCAGCACGTAGGCAATGAGGCAGACAAAGGCGCAGGACAGGATCATCGGGCCGAGCATTGCCGCGAAATACTCGCTGGCGTCCAGGTGCAGGATACTGACGGCCCGTGTTGCAGCACCGCCCCAAGGGGTCGTCCCGGACACGGTACCCAGCGCCATGGTGGCGATGGTCGCGATGATCAACGGGTTGATGTGAAGCCTTTTGTAGAGCGGCAGGAAAGCCGAGCAGATGATCATGTAGCTGGTGGTTCCGTCGCCATCCAGGGCGACCAGACAGGCGAGGACGGCGGTGCCCACGCAGATATTGACTGGGTCGCCTTTGGATATGCGGATGATCAGTCGCGATAGCGGATCGAACAAGCGCGCATCCATCATCAAGCCGAAATACAGCACGGCGAACAACAGCAACACGGCAGTGGGTGCTACCGTCTTGATGCCGGCGGCGATCATTTCGCCCAGCTGTGCGCCCTGGCCGGTGAACAGCAGGAAAAATGCTGGCACGACTATGATCGCGACGAAGGCCGTCATCCATTTGCGGATGACGCACAGCATGAACACACCCAAGGTGGCAAAACCGAGGAGAGCCAACATGTCGGTGCTCCTCAGCAGGCGTCGAATGGGACAGGAACAATAAAGGGGACGGGCGGATGGGGCAGGCAGTGATCTGTCTGCGAGACCAGGTTGTGTCGTGGGTTCATGAGCGGTGCCTTTTGTTTTTATTGTGTCTGGGTAGTGCTGCTGACGAGAATTGCAGCGCTTGATAAAAAGATATCAACGCCAGGTCGTTAAGCCTAACGACAAATGCTAAACACAGATTGAAGTCTGGCTTAATAGCTAATAGGCTCTTTCCATGAAGCTCGATATCGAAAAACTCAGAGTGGTGGCACAAGTCGGCAGAGTCGGCTCGATGACCGCTGCCGCACGCAGCTTGCACCTGACCCCCTCCGCGGTTTCTCAAACGGTACAGCGTGTGGAAAGCGTCATCGGGCTGCCACTGTTCGAGCGTCGACCCCATGGCATGGCGCTTACCGATGCCGGGGAGCGGGTCATGCGCCGGGTCAACCTGATCGAGGCACAGATGGCGCAGCTCGAGACGGAACTGCGCAGTGTTGCCGAAGGCCGCGCCGGCCACCTGTCGCTGGGGGTGTTTCCGACGCTGGGGTCTTCATTGTTGCCGCGAATTGTCATGCAGTTCAGGGCGCGGCATCCGACCATCACCCTGGATGTGCGCAGCACGCGTCTGGTGGCGTTGCGTCAACTCATCGGCTCGGGTGAGCTCGATCTGGCCATTACCTGGACATATCCGTGGCTGAACGAACCTGGGTCGACCTTGCAGCTGCGCACGGACCCTACGGTGGTATTGCTGCCAGCAGGGCACGCAATGGCGCAGGAGGCAGGACCTCTGAACCTGGCTCAGCTCGCCAAGGAGGCTTGGGTGTGCCGGTCCGATGGTCATGAAATCACCGAGCTGCTGCACCGCACCGCTGCCCAGTGCAAGTTCACGCCACGCATCGCCCTGTTGGCCAACGACTATCAGGAAACCCAGGCAATGGTCGCTGCAGGATTGGGCGTGGCGCTTGCACCGAAACTGTCCACCACCACCTGCAGGGCGGATATAGTCGTTCGCGATCTGGATGATTCCGTGGCGTCAAGGCAATTGCATCTGGTGCAGGCACCCAATCGAAGCAGCCCGGCGGTCGAGCCTATGATCGAGCTGCTGCGCACGCTCTTGAGTGAATAGACACCCGACACCAATCGATGGGCCACACCATGGTAGGGGCCTCACGGCCCTGACAGGCTCAGCACCGCGCGGGCGAATGCCTCCGGTGCCTCCTGCGGGACGTTGTGGCCCACGCCTTCGAGGATTGATCGACGAACAGGGCCGCTGAATCGGCGTAGCGCCTGCTGCTCATCCTGAACCGGGGTGACACCGTCGCAAGCACCGGCCAGGATGACCGTTGGCACGGCAATGACGGGTTGCTTCGCCAGCCTCTGTTCGATGGCCGCGTACTGCGCATCGCCGTCGACCAGTCCGAAGCGATGGCGATAGGAGTGCGTGACCACGTCGACGAAGTCGAGAGTGTGGAACGACTGCGCCGAGGCTAAAAACACCTCATCGGTGAATGCCCAGGTCGGCGACCATAGTTGCCACAGCAGCTTGCAGAAGGCATCCCGGTCGGCTTCAAGGCCTGCGTAGCCACGGGCGCCGTGCAGGTAGTATTGATACCACAAGCGCTGTTCGGCTTGCGGGGCGGCGGGGCGGGTCGCATGGGCAATGTCCTGGATGTTGTAGCCCGGCTCGCAACTGACCAGTCCCACGACGCGCTCGGGCCACAGGGCGGACACCACGCACGCTGCGCGGCCACCCCAGTCGTAGCCGGCAAGTACGGCCTGGGGAATTTTCAAAGCATCCAATAATGCCAGCAGGTCCGACCCCAAGGCTGCTTGCTCACCCGAGCGAGGCGTGTTTGCGTCGACGAAATGCGTGCCCCCGTATCCGCGCAGGTAGGGAACGATGCATCGGCAACCGGCAGCGGTGATCCGTTCGGCCACCGCGTCGTAGGCGCGGATGTCGTAGGGGAAGCCATGCAACAGCACGACCGCAGGCCCATCGGCTGGGCCAAGGTCCCGGTACGCGACGTTGAGCACGCCTGCTTGAATCTGTTTCACTGGCTCATCCTCCTTTGGGTGATAAAGCTGTGACAACGGCGCGACTAACACATCTCGTTGGATCATGGGCGTGGTTATTGATATGTTATGTTATATCTATTCATATCCTCCACTGATGCGATGTATGCTATGCCCGCCACCCCCCATTACATTCAGTCGCCCGAGCCCGCCGTGCTGGCGGAGATCCTGCGCGACGACATAAACCTGGCCATCTGGACGCGGCAATTTTCGCCCGCGATCGCGAGTTTCACTGATGCGTTGTTGTGCCGTGACGATCCACTATCGGAGTCGCGAGTGATTGAGTTACAGGGGGAAGAGCCCCCGGATCTGGTCGGGCTGGCTGCCGCTTTCGCTCAGTGTGAGGGTTACGCCGAGTTCGTCGAGGATGTTGCCTGGTTGATCCAGGCCTACGGTTGCCTATTGGGCGCCGAGCGTATCGGCCTGCGTCTGCGCATTCTGGACAAGGCGATGTGTCCGCGTTATCACGTCGATCGGGTCTCCGTGCGCTTGATCACGACGTACGCTGGCCGGGGCAGCGAATGGCTCGAAGAGGGTGCGATGCCCAGGGCGGGGCTGGGGCAGGCCGGGTCCGAACCGGTGGATGCACCGCACAAGCTGCTGGCGGCTGACGTGGCCTTGTTCAAGGGTGAGCGATGGATGAGCAACGAAGGGCGCGGAATCATTCATCGCTCGCCGCAGGCACGGGCTGGCGAGCGCCGCCTGATCATGACGCTGGATTGGTTGAAATGAAGGGCGGCTCGCGGACTCAGTGTTGGTGTGCCTTGCCGACAAAGGTCAGCGAGGTGAAGAGGCTGCGCTCTGAAACGTCCTTGCGATCGACCGCTGCTACCTTGGCTTGAGCCGCGATGACGTTCAACCCGGCGTTGCGCACGGTGACGGTGGCGCGACCTCGTGCATCGGTGACGACGCTACTGGCGTCCGACATGCCTCGGTAGTCATCGAGCAGGGCGATGCCACCGGCCGGCTTGCCATCGATCGTCAGTTCAACGGGTAATGGATTACCGACGCCTACTTCGCTCGGATCTTTCAACGGCCGAATGACCATGGCCAATTTCAGCGCGTCGGGCACCTGCGCGTGTGCTTTCAGGATCGCCAGGCTGTACTTGTAGCTGTGACTGGCGCTGACGGCGCCAGGTACGTCAGCCATGGGCTTGTTCACCGATTCTCCCTGAGCGTTCTTGCTCCAGACACCGTTGTCCAGGGCAACGGCGAGCACGGCGGGCTGCGCGGCTGGATGCAGACGCGCGTGGTCGCCGAGCTTCTCGACCGTCACCGGGATCATTTGTCCGCGTTCATCGTAGGCCCATGCGCCTTTGACCTTATCCGCGGCATAGGCCTGGTCTTCTGCGCCGTGCCCGTAGACGACGTCCAACTGGCCGTAGCGTTGTTCGGTCCAGATACCATGGGCATACGCACCTTGGGCGCTGAGAAGGGTTGCAGCGGCAAGCAATGACAAAGCAATTTTCATGGGTTTTCCCTAGTGTTCTGCAGGGGTTGAACCGTGCGCATCGAACGATGCCGATAGGCATCGCGGGTGCAGCACGGCAATCGTGTAGGGCGCTTCTGGTCAACGGACATTTTCGGTTGTAAACTTGTCACGTTATATCATAACTTAAGCAGAATTATTCATGTACGGATATGCGAATCACTTCAGGCGCCTGGCATTCGCTGGCGCGGCGCTGACTGGCAGCGTTGGTTTCTACACGCCGCTGGCGGCACAGGAGTCGGAACCACCAGGGCCTACCGAGTTGGGCCTTGTCGAGATTTCAGGCGATCGATACGGCACGGGTATAGCGCAACCGCTGGTGCGCAATCGGATCAGCACGGCCTCGCAAAGCCTGCCGACTGCCGTCTCGACGATAACCGAAGAAGAGATCCGCACTTTCAACGTGGATCGCGATATCTCCAACATCTACCGACGGGTGCCGGGCGTGGTAGCCAACAACATCGATCAGGGGGACACCGGTAACGGTTTTCGCATGCGCGGGTTCGCCACCAATGGCACCCACGGGGCCGACGTGGCGGTGTCGGTGGACGGGGTGCCGCAGAACATTCCCTCAAGTCAGGGCGGGGCAGGGCATGGTCCCGTATTTCTGGAATGGCTCACGCCGCAGATGATCAAGCGTGTGGACGTCATCAAAGGCCCGGTGTCGGCACTGTACGGCGATCAGAATCGGGCAGGCGCGGTGAACATCGAAACCTTGGACGGCAGTGACGTCGCGTCCAGCATCGGGGTGGATGTCGCCAGCTTCGATGGCCAGCGGACTAACTTGGTACTAGGCGGTGAACATGAAGGCCTCGAGTCACTGTTGGTGACTGACCTCTACAGGACCAACGGATACCGCAAGGCCGCCGAAAACCAGCGCGACAACTATTTCTGGAAGCTTTCCAAAGTCATTGGCGATGCGAAATACTCGGCGCGGTTCAGCCATTACGAATCGGACTTCAGGAATGACGGCTATCTGAGCCTGCCCGCATTGAAGGCGGGCACCGTCGGCCGCCGCGATACCGACAACCTGTATGGCTTCGGCAACGCCAATCGCAATACCTACGTGTTCAATCGGTCGCCGGCCGAGGGCGAAGCGGGCCTGTACTACACGGCCTATTACGAAGACTTCAGGCGCGTACGCGCCATCTCCAACGGTACGAACACACATAACTATGGCAAGGATGATCGTGACATCTACGGTGGTCGCCTGGCCTATAACTTCGTGTATGAAGACACGGCATCGCTCATGGTCGGTACGGACGTGCGTCGCGACAAAGGCGATGCCTTTCGCCAGCAGTACCGCAACTTCCAGCCCACGCAAAACTTCTACTACGACTTCGACATGGACCTCATCACCTATGGGGTCTTCGCGCAGGGCCAGTACAAGCCCATCGATTCGCTCAAGTTGCTCGCCGGTATCCGTCACGATCGGTTCGACTACGATATCGACAACCTGAAGTTTCGAGACGCCAGTACCGGCTACAACAGCTCGGTGACAACGCCCAGGTTCGGCGTGGCATGGACACCGATCGATCAGCTCGAACTGTTCACCAATGTGGCTCAGGGTTTTCGCTCCCCAGCGGCGGAGTACATCAGTTCAGGCAGCAGCAGTGCGCTTCCGCTCAGGGACACGGGTGGACAGATAAACGGCAGCGTGCGCCCCAGCAAGGTCAAGTCCTACGACGTGGGTTTTACCCTGCGGCCTACCGATAGCCTGTCCAGTACCACCGAGTTCTATTACATCCAGAACGACAGCGAGACCGTGCAAACCTCGCCGGGTGTGTACGAGCAAGTAGGTGACACCACGCGCAAAGGGCTGGAGACCAGTGTCAACTATCAACCCACGTCGACCGTCAGTACCTACATCAGTTATGGCCGGATCATCGATGCGGTCATCACCAACCCGGCGCCGGGTATCGGTGCGCGACTGGTCGTGCCGGAGCACACCTACAAGGCGGGCGTTCAGTATCGAGACGGGTTCATGGGTGGGCAAGTTACATTGAATGCCGATGCTTATCATCTGGGCGGCATTCCCTATTACGTCGGCACTGGCAGGAAGACCATGCCTGCCTACACGCGCTATGACCTGCGCGCCAGCTACGACTACAGCGATTACCAGTTCAGTGTCTACGGCACTTTTCAGCCCCACCGGTATGGCAGCGAAGTGGCCTATGGCACCAACAGCGGCCTGGTGATCGTGCCTCAGCCATCAACCACCCTGGGCGCATCGGTAAGGTACTTTTTCTGACGGCCAGGCTCGGCCCAAGCGATGCGAGGCTACCACAGCTCGGCTTGTCCGATATGCCGCCGCGCCTTGTCCCGATACTCCAGCAATACTTCGTAATCGGCGAAGGCCGTTTCCTGCACGGTCGTTATAGCCAACACTGCCGCAACCTCTGGCAGATGTGCCAGTGCCGCATTCATGGCCTCGCGCAGCAAGCCTGGCTCTGGCCCGTGGAGGCTGGTGATATAGGGCAATGTCGGCGCATTGGCCGTGCGTTCCACGACCCGCACGCCGGCGACTTCATTCGGGGCATGGCGAGCCAAGTAGGCAAAGGTAACGCTGTCGATGGCCGCCAGGTCGGCGATGCCTGTGGCGACGTGGGCAATGCTCTGGCGATGACTGCCGGTCGCTTGAACGCTTTTGAAGAACCGACCTTCCCGCACATGGGGGATCAGCGCATGGCGTAGCAGGTTCATGCCACTGTTGGAGTCGAGGCTGTTGTAGGCGCCCCGGCAATCGAAGAATTCGGCGAGGGTCTGCCGTGGGTCATCGAGGCGAGCGATCAGCAGGCTGCAATGTTGTCCGGCCTGTGCCTCGGGTAGCGCGAAATGAGGTCGGCCGACGATACGGACCCGATGCTTGAGTTCGGTGATCAAAGGCAAGCCGCAGGTCTGCGCCAACAGCAGTCGTGGATGCAGCCACAGCTCCGCGAGTGAACCCGGCCAGGGCGTAGGGCGGTCGGTGCCCAGCAACTGCAGGGTTTCCTCCAGCCAGCGGCGGTACGCCTCGCCGACTACGGCGGGCGCGGGATACATGGGCAGTGCAGCGATCACGTCGGTGCTCATGGCTGGGTGCCTCCGCCGCGAGGGTGCAAAGGGCTGTCGACGGGGGACACGGCATAACGCCGAAACAGCTCGCTGTAGCCATTGACCAAAAAATGTCCGCTGCGTTGCAGCCAGTCCGCGCGGCGCTCGCGGTACACGCGGGGCAGGTAGTACCAAGGCAACCCCGGCAGGTCGTGGTGCACCAGGTGCAGGTTGAGGTTGAGAAACAGCCAGCGCCAGGGCCAGCCCGCCTCGTTGAGCACCGAGCGCTGCTCGGGTGCCTCGGCAGGGCGATGTTCGTAGTAGGAACGAATCATGGACAGCGCCAGCGCCAGAATGCTCGCCAGCAGGTAATCGAAGACAGCCACGCCTTGGGCGCTGATGAACCCGAACAGCGCCAGCACGCAGAGCAGATGAGTGCCCCACATCAGCCACGCTTGCGCCTCGCCGCGCAACAGGCGGGCGCACTGCTCGTGAATCAAACCGGCAAGCGCCAGGGCCGGGCCTACGCAGAGACGGCCCAGCAGGGTCTTGTTCAGCCAGTGCAGCGTCCGGCCGGGCCCCGCGCTGCCTGACCAGGCCCGGGCATCGAGGTATCGGCTTTCCGGGTCGTCGCGCGGCAGCGTGATCGTCTCGTCGCGGTGATGGGCCAGATGGCTGTCGCGGTACAGCGTGTAGGGGTACCAGATGGCCAGCGGGGCATAGCCCAGGACCTTGTTGACGCTGCGCCAGCGGGTAGGGTGGCCGTGCAGAAGTTCATGCTGCAGTGACATCCACAGGGTAAGCAGCGGCACCAGCAGCAGTACGGTGAGCGGTCGCCCGATGAACGAACCGAAGTCGATCAGCGCCCACCAGGCGCCATAGGTGCCGAGCAGCAGCAGCCAGGTTGGCCAGTCGCTGCGCGCGGTCCAGGTAGTCTGCAGTTTCAGGATCGATTGGCGGTGACGGGAATCGAGATAATTGGGCATAAGGACGACACGAATGCTGATCGGTATGTCGTCGACACTAGCATTGGTGCTTATGCCTGGATAATCACTAAACGGTTTCAGTAAATTCCTGAATGGAATAAGAGGCTTGTATACTAGATTTTGTGGGATACGAGGCTTTTCGAGCTACGCCGCCTTGGCCATCCTGGACGCGGCCCCTTTTAGATCTTGAATGGACAAGGCCAGAGCGCCCGCCTGGTTTTCAACGAGCAAGACATCATCTATGAGATGGTCGATGTTTCTGCTGCGCAGAAACAGGGCGTGGCCGCGGAGCATTTGGTAGATCATTTCCAACTGACGTGCCGCGTCATGGACGTCTTCCTGCATTTCCGTAATGTGGGTGGTGGGCATGCGGTGCTCCGAGGGCTCTATCTTGGTGTAGGCGTCCTGGCCACGGGATGAGCGTTGTTTCATTTGAGTGTGATCAGTCTATCGGCCATGGCCCGCGTAGCTTAAATAGTCTTTTCCGATAGAGGCTATAGGCCATCATGTTGCTGGATGGGATCGGATACGCCAGCATCGAAGAACAGGGCCTTGCATGGCCGGCTGTTTTGCTAAAAGAGGACTTTCCGATGAGCGACGTCAGATACCGCCGCCTGGGCCGCCACGGTCTGCAGGTTTCCGAAATCACCCTGGGCACGATGATGTTCGGTGGCCAGACCGACGACGCCACTGCCAAGCGTATCGTCGACGATGCCTTGGAGCAGGGTATCAATGCCATCGACACGGCGAACAATTACAACGACGGCGCTTCGGAAATCGCGGTGGGCAAGCTGATCGCCGGCCAGCGCTCGCGTTGGGTGCTGTCGAGCAAGTTCGTCAACCCCAACCCAGGCGTGCAAGGGCCGAATGGGCGCGGGGCTTCCCGCCACAGCGTGATCGAGTCGGTGGAAGGCAGTCTGCGCCGCTTGCAGACCGATTACCTCGACCTCTACTACGTGCACCGTGAAGACCCTTTCACGCCGGTGGAAGAGACCGTGCGCGCCTTGGGCGATCTGATTCGCGCCGGCAAGATCCGCGGCTACGGGCTGTCGAACCACAGCAGTTGGAAGCTTGCCGAATTCTGCCGGGTGGCAGACCTGCTGGGGGTCGAGCGGCCGACCGTGAGCCAGCCGCTGTACAACCTGGCCAATCGGCAGATCGAAGCCGAGCATCTGCCGGCGGCCGAGCATTATGGCATTGGCGTAGTGTCCTACAGCCCGCTGGCGCGAGGCGTGCTCACCGCCAAGTACGACCCCGGTGCCGAACCGGGTGTCGATACGCGGGCGGGGCGCAGCGATCCGCGCCTGCAACAGACCGAGTGGCGCCCAGAGTCGCTGAACCTGGCGCAACGCATCAAGGATCACGCCCAGGCCCGCGGCATCACCTCGGGGCAGTTCGCGCTGGCCTGGGTGCTCAACAACGAATTGATCAGCTCGGCCATCGCCGGGCCTCGCACCGAACAGCAATGGCGCGACTATGTGCCGGCGTTGCAGTACCGGTTCACTGCAGAGGACGAGGCTTTCATCGACGCCCTGGTGGCGGCGGGCCATAGCTCGACGCCTGGCTACACCGACCCGAGCTACCCGGTGACCGGGCGTCGGGTTCAGTTCTGAGCCGCGGCGCAGACCGTCAACGGGGCATGGACGGCGGCGGCGATGGTGCTCCCTGCCTGTGGGCGGCCATATAGATAGCCCTGGGCATAGTGGCAACCATTTTCCGCCAGCCATTTCGGCAGGTAGGGCAGGTGGAAGTCCTCGATGCCTTCGGCCGTGACTTTCATTTTCAGGCTGCGTGCCATCCCCAGGATGGCTTCCACCATGGGCAGGTGGTCAATGCTGCCGGCCTCGAAGAAGGACCGGTCTATCTTGATCTTGTCGATGGACAGCCGCGTCAGATGGTACAGGCCCGAATAGCCGATGCCGAAGTCGTCCAGCGCCACGCTGATGCCGTAGGCGTGCAGCTTGCTCAGGTTCCGCTGGGCGGCGTCGAGGTTGCCCACCAGCGCTTCTTCCGTGATCTCCACTTCGAAGCGCTCGTAGGGGAAGCGTTCATGCCTGAGTTGCTCGGCCAGGCGATCGGGGAACAGCTCGTCGGTGATCATGGTGGCGCTGACATTGAGCGACAGGTGCAGTGTGTCGTCCCAGAAGCTGGCCGCCCTGCAGGCCTGCTTGACCAGTGAGCGGGTCATGGCCGGAATCAGGCCAAGGCGCTCCAGTATCGGGATGAAGTCGGTAGGCATGCCGGTGCTGCCGTCGGGCCGGGCCCAGCGTGCGAGCACCTCGAAGCCGACGATCGTCTGCGACGGAAGGGTGACGATGGGTTGGAAGAACGGCACGATTTCCTCGCGCTCCACCGCGTGCCTGAGGGCTTGGTCGAGGTCGGCTTGCGCCCGCAGCTGCCGCTCGTATTCGTTGTCGTAGAAATTGAACATGGAGCGGCCAGCGTTCTTTCCCCGGTACATCGCCGTATCGGCGCAGTGCAGCAGTGCGGACGCCTCGGTGGCATCGATCCAGGAACGCGATATGCCAATGGTCGCGCCCAGCCGCACGGGGGTAGAGGGTTCGACAAAGGCCTCGCTGACCCGCTGGATAGTCGTTGCGGCAATGTCGCTCAACTCGCGCTCATCCCTGTAGTCCAGAAACAGCAGGCAGAATTCATCCCCACCCAGTCGGGCGGCGGTGCCACCGTGCAAGCGTGCGATGTGCTTGAGCCGGTCGGCCACCTCGACCAGCACGCTGTCTCCGCCAGAGTGGCCATGCTGGTCGTTTATGGCTTTGAAGTGGTCCAGGTCGATCAGCATGATCGATACGCAACGGTGCTGTGCAAGCCGTTCGCACAGCAGGTCCATGAAGCCGCGACGGTTGATCAAGGCGCTGAGGGAGTCGTACTTGGCCAGGGTTTCGGTTTGAAACTGGATCCGCTGCAGACGCCGGTAGCTGAGCTGAGTACTGGTGACCATGCGCTTGAGCACGATGGTCGGCACGATCAGCGAAATCATCGAGAACCCCGAAGATGTCAGCACGAAACGCCAGCGTTCGGCATCTTCGAAATCACCGTCGTAGGGCAGGTTCAGCCAGTGCATCACATAGGCTTCGAGGTGGAACTCCCACAGGATGGAGAGCCCCACGATCGTGAGCAGCGTCAGCGTCAGCAGCATCGGCAAGCGGCATGGATTACGGCGGTTGAGATCGTTCATGGGCGGCATCGCAAGGTCATGCGGATAGAGTGATGTCAGACAGCCATCATCTCACAAGCGTTCATACCGCTGATCGTATGGCGGGTGCATTTGGTCGCCACGACAGAAGGTAGGCCCAAGTGGCCACACGGCCTGCGAACACTATTCAAGCTTCCTGCGGCAATGCCGATAGCAGGTTCATACCGCCCACGACGCTAAGGAAAGTGCCGAACCCGGGGCTTTTTTTGGTGGACCTGACAGGATACCTGTATGACGTGGCTTCGCGATGCAAAGTTATCTTCCAAGCTGATTGCGGCCTTCGGGTTGTGTGCGTTCATTACCCTCGGCGTCGGCCTGCTGGGGGGCCGCGGCGTCAGTCAGCTGTCGGACAGCCTCAAAGGGGTGTTCTCTAACAACCTGGTGTCGGTTGCCAAGACGGCCGAAGCCAAGAGCAAGGCCATTGCCCAGCTCAAAGACCTCTACGCCCTGATCGCCGCCCATGCGGAGAACGATTCGCAAAGCGCCAAGGACTCGATTCGCCAGAGTATGAACACCAACCTGGCGGACAGCGAGAAGGCTTTTTCGACGTACCGCAAGACGCCACAGGCCGACGACGAGCGTGCCGCCGGCGACAAGATGGAACGTGACTGGCCGCTGTATCAGGCGCAGCTGCAGAAGGTCCTGTCGGTGCTGGACACCGGCGATGTTTCAGCGGCGCGCTCGCTCATGTCGGGGGAGATCCAGCCGGCCTATCGCACCGTCATGGACGAGTTGACCGTGATGGTCGAGTCGAACAACCGGCAGATCCAGGAAGGCGCGCGTGACGCCGACGAGCAGGAACAGGCGGCAATCACCGTGCTCTACATCGGCATCGCACTGGCCTTTCTGGCAGCACTGGCACTGGGGCTGTTCATGAGCCGCCTGATCAGCAGGCCCATCGCCACCGCGGTGGCCAGCGCGAAATTGATCGCCAAGGGTGATCTGACCCACAGCATTGGCAGCTCGGCCCGTGACGAGACCGGGCAGCTGCTTGCCGCACTCGGCGAAATGCAGGAAGGCCTAAAGGCCACCATCCACCAGATTGCCGACGCCTCGAACCAACTCGCTTCGGCAGCCGAAGAGTTGAACGCGGTCACTGAAGACGGCAGCCGTGGGCTGCTGCGTCAGAACGACGAGATTCAGCAGGCGGCCACGGCCGTCACCGAGATGACGTCGGCCGTGGAAGAGGTCGCGCGCAACGCCATCTCCACCTCGGAAGCCTCGAAGACTGCCAGCAGCCAGGCCACCGATGGCCTGACGCAGGCGCGCAATGCCGTGGAAGCGGTGAACAATGCCACCATCGAAATCCAGTCCTCGACCACCATCGTGGAAGACCTGGCGGTTCAGGTGCGCGATATCGGCAAGGTGCTCGACGTGATTCGCGGTATCGCCGAACAGACCAATCTGCTGGCCCTCAACGCGGCCATCGAAGCGGCCCGCGCCGGCGAACAGGGGCGTGGTTTCGCGGTGGTTGCCGACGAGGTCAGGGCACTGGCGGCGCGTACCCAGTCGTCCACGGGCGAGATCGAAAGCATGATCGGCGCGGTGCGTTCGCGGGCAGACCAGGCAGTCGCTGCCATGGGCAAGAGCCAGGGGCTGGTAGGGGACACTCAGGTATTGGCCAAAGCCACCGGGGATGCGCTGCAATCCATCGCCACCGGGATCGCGCAGATCAACGACCGCAACCTGGTCATCGCCAGCGCCTGCGAAGAGCAGGCCCACGTGGCCCGTGAGGTCGACCGGAATCTGATCAACATCCAGGACCTGTCGACGCAGACGGCCGCAGGCGCTCACCAGACCAGCGCATCGACCCAGGATCTGTCGCGCCTGGCCATCTCGTTCAACGATCTGGTGGGTCGCTTCCGTCTCTGAATTCGTCTCTCAGGTAGTAAAAAATCGTACAGCCGATTCAGCAAATGACCGCAATAGTCCGTACAATTGAGATGGGACGCATTCGCGTCTTCTATCCAGTACGGAGTTACACGCGTGGTCAAGTCGTTGAATCGGGCCCATTCCTGGGTGCTGTTGTGCTCAGTCCTGCCTTGCCTGGCCATGGCGGCCACCGAGCTGCCATCCAGTGTCATCCAGGCCACCGGCGAAGGTGAGGGCGATGACGGCTACGCCCGCGCGCGCGGCGAAACCGCCAGCAAGAGCGCCACGCAGAACCGTGATGAAGCGCAGACCATCAATTCGGTGACGGCACGCACGCTGGACGACTACCAGGTCAAGGATTTGAACGACGCGATGCGCTTCGTCAGCGGTGTCACCCAGACCAACACCCTGGGCGGCACCAAGGATGCGCTGATCAAGCGCGGGTTTGGCAGCAACGACGACAACTCGATCCTGCGCGACGGCATCCGCTCGGCCATCGGTCGCAACCTGGGGGCGACCACCGATCATGTGGAAGTGCTCAAGGGGCCGGCCTCGCTGATGTATGGCGCGCTCGAACCGGGCGGGGTCATCAACGTCGTCAGCAAGCAGCCGCAGTTCACCCGCAGCACCACCCTCGGCGCATCCGGCTTCAGCGAGGGTGGCGGTTCGCTGTCGCTGGACACCACCGGCCCGCTGGGCGATACCGATCTGGCCTACCGGCTGGTGGCCGAGCGCAGCCACGAGGATTACTGGCGCAACTATGGGACCGACGAGCACACCCTGATCGCTCCGTCGATTGCCTGGGTCGGTGAGCGGGCCAGTGCTTCGCTGGCCTATACCTACAACGACTACGCCAGCCCGTTCGACCGTGGCACCGTGTTCGTCGCTGGGCGACCCGCCGACATCAGCTACCGCGACCGCCTCGACGAGCGCTGGGCCAAGACCGTGGGCATCAGCCAGAGCACCACAGCGAAGTTCGAATACCAGCTGGGGGACGCCTGGCGCAGTCGCCTGACCTACGGTTGGACCCAGGATCGCTACAGCCTGGCCATCGCTCAACCCAACACGCTCACCGGCAACACGCTGCGGCGCATCGCCAATGGCGGTCACTACGATTACGAAAGCCGCTACACCGCGCTGGACCTGATCGGCGACCAGCAGCTGTTCGGCCAGCGGCATGAAATCGTGGTGGGCCTGGACAACGAGTCGCTGGACAAATACCGCGGCAAGACCTACCGCAACGCCAATACCGCCGCCGGCAATATCGACATCCGCAACCCGGTCTATGGCCGTCTGGCCGAGCCGGTCACGGTCAGCGCGGCGCAGAGCAATGCCGAGAACAACCTGGTCACCACATCCCTGTACTTCAAGGATAACTGGCACCTCAACGATCGCTGGATCCTGGTGTTCGGTGGGCGTCAGGCGCATTGGGACCAATACAGCGATCAGGGCCTGGGCCGCTCGTACGCGCCCGGTGCCGATTCCAACGGCGACGAATTCATTCCCTTTGGCGGGATCGTCTACCAGCCCAGCGAAACGGTGGCACTGTATGCCAACTACAGCCGCTCGTTCGTGCCCAACGACGCCGACGATGCAGGCAACAGCTTCAAGCCCACCGAGGGTCGCAGCTACGAAGCCGGAGTCAAATACACGCCAACCGCTGCGCTGAACGTGAACCTGGCGGTGTATGACATCGAGAAGAAGAACCTGGTCAACAGCGTGCTGCAGAGCAATGGCGACAGCCTCGACGAGGCGGTCGGCAAGGCGCGCTCGCGCGGTGTCGAGCTGGATGTCACCGGTCGGATAGCCGAGAATTGGAGTGTGATCGGCACCTATGCCTACAGCCATACCGAAGTGCTGAAGAACGCCGAAGCGCCCGAGCAGGAAGGCAATCGTCTGCCCAACGCGCCGATGCACACGGCCAGCCTGTACCTGACCCATCATCTGGCCTTGCCCGCGCAGACCGGCCAGTGGCATGTGGGCGCAGGCGCGCGCTACGTGGGCGAGCGGCCGGGCGACAGCGCCAACAGTTTCTGGATGGACAGCTACACCCTGGCCGACGCTTTCGTGCGCTGGGACCTGCCCACCCAGGGTTACGAAACGCGCCTGCAGCTGAACATCGACAACCTGTTCAACAAGCAGTATTACCCAGCTACCACCGGCAGCAGCACGCTGCAGGTGGAAGAGGGCGCGTTGCGCACGGCGCGTCTGACCGCGACCGTGAAGTTCTGAGACGCGAATGCGCCTGCGGCCTCAAAGCAGCCACAGGGCGGCGATCAGGGCCGGCGGCATGACCACGGCGCCAAGCTTGAGGAACGTCCAGGCGCTGATTTCGACCCCTTCGCGGCGCACCGCGATCAACCACAGCAAGGTCGCCAGGGAGCCGGTGACCGAGAGGTTGGGGCCCAGGTCGACGCCGACCACCAGCGCGCCGGTGACAGTGGGCGGCAGGTGCGCCAGTTCGTTGATGGACCCGCTGAGCAGGCCGATCGGCAGGTTGTTGCCGATGTTGCAGGCCAGCGCCACCAGGCCTCCTGCCCACCAGTGCGCCTGGGCCGGCGCGTGCCTTGCGGCCTGTTCCAGCCAGTTGGCCAACTGACCGGTCACGCCGGTCTGGCCAATGCCTTCCACCAGCACGAACAGCCCCGCTACCAGCGGCAGCACGCCCCAGGCCACGCCCTTGCACACCGGCCAGGGATTGCTTCTCTGGTACAGGTGGACGACGGCGAGGGTGCTGACGGCGGCGAGGAACGTCGGCAGGCCCAGCGCTTCGTCCAGGGCCGATACGGTCAACAGCAACACCGCCGTGACGGCCAGCCCGCAGGCGGTGAGTCGAGCACCTGCGCTCAGGCGGGGCAGTTGCTCGACGAGTTGCAGGCGCTGCTGCAGATGGCGACGCTGGGTCAGGCGCAAAACCAGATAGGTCATGGCGATGGCCGCCACGGACGGCAGGCTGAACATGGCCAGCCAATCGAGCAGCGGCGGCATGTGCTTGCCGAATATCACCAGATTGGCCGGGTTTGAAATCGGCAGGACGAAACTGGCAGCGTTGGCAATGAACGCGCAGACGAACAGATACGGCAACGGGTTGACGCGTGCTGCCCGGGTGGCCGCGTACACGGCCGGGGTCAGCACCACGGCCGTGGCATCGTTGGACAGGAAAACAGTCACCACGGTGCCGACCACGAACACCAGATCGAACAGCCGTTGCGCACTGCCGCGGGCCTGGCGGGCAGCGACGGTCGCCAGCCAATCGAACAACCCTTCACGGCGGGCCAGTTCGGCCAGCAGCATCATGCCCACCAGAAACAGATAGACATCGGTACCTTTAAGTACCGCTGCCAGTGCCGAAGACCAGGCGATCAAACCGCCAGCGACCAGACCGATCGCTGCCGCCAGCGCCCAGACGTATTCGGGGATGCGCAATGGCCTGGTGATGATGCCCAACGTCGCGAGGAGGCTGACGCCCCAGATGATCAAGCTGGCGTGGGGCAAGGCGTGGCATCCTGTTCAGTGGCGCGGCGCAGGGTTTCCGGCATGGCAGTGAGCAGCAGGACGAAGGCCACCGCGGCGACCCCGGCCAGGGTCAGGAAGGCTGCGCTGTAGCCGGCCTCCTGCACGACCAGGCCGGCCAGGCCGTTGCTCAGCGCAGCGCCCAGGCCGAACGCCGTGGTCAGGGCGCCCAGGCTGACGTTGAAACGCCCGGTACCGTGGGTGAGGTCTTTGACCACCAGCGGAAACAGTGCACCGAACAGGCCGGCGCCGATGCCGTCGAGCAGTTGCACGCCCACCAGCCAGTACGGATCATTGGAAAACGTATAGAGCACACCGCGAATCGGCAGGATCAGGAAGCCGGCCAGCAGCAGGGGCTTGCGCCCCCATTGATCGGCACGCGCACCCACCAGCAGGGCGGCTGGCACCATCACCAGTTGCGCGGCGACGATGCAGGCCGAGGTCAATGGGGTAGCCATGCTCAGGTCGATCTGCGACAGCTTCTGGCTCACCAGCGGCAGCATCGCCGCGTTGGCCAGGTGGAACAGCGCACAACACACCGCGAACACCAGCAGCGCCCGGTTGCCCAGCAGCACCTTGAAGCCGGAGGGCTGTTCGTGACCGTCCTTGTGGTGTGCCTCCAGCCCGCGGGCGACGTCGTGGTCGATGGCATCGGCCTTCACGCAGCTCACTGCCAGTACGCTGGCCAAGGCCATGGCGGCCATCAGGTAGAACACCGCGACCGGTCCGAACAGGTAGGCAAACCCGCCCGCCAGCAGGGCGGCGAAGGCGTTGCCGGCATGGTTGTAGGTTTCGTTGCGACCGGTACGCCGGGTGAAGGCCTTGGGCCCGGTGATGCCCAGGGAGATGGCGGCGATGGCCGGAGCGAACACCGAGCCGGCGATGGCGCCAAGTGCCTGGGTAGCGGCCACCAGGCCGAACGAAGTAATGAAAGGCAGTACCACGCAACTGGCAGTGACCAGCAAGGCGGCAACCACCACCACCGCACGTTTGTGCCGGGTCTTGTCGATCAGGGCACCGGCGGGAGTCTGGGTGAGCAGCGCCGCCAGCCCGGCCAGGGTCATCACCAGGCCGATACTGCCGGGGTCCCATTTGTGCACCGCCAGCAGGTAGATTGCCAGATAGGGTCCGAGCCCGTCACGGACATCGGCCAGGAAGAAATTCAGGCCGTCGAGAGACAGCGCGTTACGCCGCGAAGTGGCAGATGTGGCCAAGGCAGTGGTCTCGAATGAGGGCAGGCAGGTACAGAACTGAGTGGGCGGATCGAGCGTAAGTTCCGGGCTCCACAGCGCAATCGAATGAAGATTCTGCTAGCGGGTTTTGGGCCTGAGAAATATCGCCAGAAAGGCAGGCAGGGCAAAGGCGAAAAGGGCAGCGGTGACACCCATGGCGCCCATGGCTGCACCGAACAACGGCGCGCCGGCCGTCTGCCCGAGTGCCAGGCACAGGAACGGAAAACCCAGGCCCAGGTCGGGTCGATCCGGCAGCAGTGCAGTGCCCTGGATCAGGTACGCACCCGAGGACATGATGTAGGCCGCGCCGAACAGGCCCATGGCGACGAAGCCATAGGCGATGCTGAACTCGCTAGCGGCCAGGGTCAGGATCGCTGTGACGATGGCCAACAGCGAGCCGCCATGGATGACGGCCGTACCGAAGCGGTCGATCAGCACGCCGGTGGCGGCGCCGCTGACCCCGGCCGCTCCCAGCACGATCCAGGCCCAGGCGATGCCGCTGTCGCTGACCCCGAACGCGCCGCGCAGGATGTCGGCGCCGAAGGTCCAGATGGCAGTGCTCGACAGGCCCATGGCGAAGGCACTCAGGCAGAGCAGAGCCAGCCCCGGTCGGCCAATCAGTTTCAGGGACATGCCAGCGCCGGTGTCACTGCCACCACCCTGCGGCAGGGCCCGCCACAGCCAGACGGTGATCGCAGCGCCGATCAGGGCGAACAGGGCATACAGCTCACGCCAGGCGTCCACGGTCATGGCCGCAGCGGCACCCGAGAAGACGATGCCGGCAGCCGTGCCGGCGTTGATCGCCGCATTGGCCTTTGCGCGGCCGGCAGCGTTGAACCGAGCGGCGACTGCACTCGCCAACGGTGGTGAGGTCAATCCGGTGCTCAGCCCGGCAAGTGCCACACCGGCCCCCAGCATCCACCCCGATGAAGCGACCACGATACAGGCCATTCCCACCGTGGCGGCCAGACCCGCGAGCACCGCAAGGGTGCGTGGCGTGAACGTGCCGTTGAGTACGAACGTCAAGACGATGCCGGCGCAGTAGGCCGCGAAGGCGCCGCTGCCGATCCAGCCTGCGGCCGTGGCGTCCAGCGACAGCTCTACGCGCATCTGCGGCAACAGCAGGCCATAGGCGAAACGCGCCAGCCCGTACGAGAGCGCGGTGAGGGCAAATGCCGCCGCTACCAGGTTACGACCGGCGTTCATGATTCCCGGACCTTTGCGTAAACCGTGAGGGTCAGCGTGGCCTGCCTGGCCTCATCGGCAGCGACCACGGCGACCTCCCTGGCGGCAGCTGGCGCACCGTCGAAAACCGCTGGAATTTCTGAGTGGTTGTCCATCAGGCGACTGTAGAGCGATCGTTTTGCGTGTCAACCGAATGCTACAACTCACAGCGGAATTAGTTTGATAGCGTTTAGCTATCATTGCTCCGCGAAATGCCAATTGGCTTCCTTGCCAGCAGCGCCGTAACGTCCGCCGCTTCGGCGCGACTGCACCTTCGGATCGCGCGCCTTTTCCGTCCTCATCGGGCGAACTTTCGAGCCTGCCATGAAAAAACCTCTGTCTCTGGCCACGCGCATAGCCCTGAGCTTCGCGGCCATTCTCGCCTTGTTGGTGATGATCACCGCCATCGGCATTCAGCGCGTTGCGTTCATCGATTCCACGTTGAGTGACGTGAGCGAGAACGCGGCAAAGATCCAGCGTTACGCCATCAATTTTCGTGGCAGTGTGCACAACCGTGCCATCGCCATCCGTGACGCGGTGTTGGTGGACAATGATCGCGACCTGGAAAAACACCTGGCGCAGGTGGCCTCGCTGGAAAAAGACTATGTCGATTCCGCCGCGCCGATGGAGCAGCTGTTTCAGAGCGCTGGCGTAACAGGCGAGGAGCGTCAGTTGCTGGGGGCCATCAAGGGCATCGAGCGGCAGACCCTGGAATCGACCCGCACGCTCATCGAGCTGCGGCGGGGCGGTGATGTGCAAGGTGCCCAGGCCTTGCTGCTGCGCCAGACTTCGGATGACTACAGCGAATGGCTCAAGCGCATCAACGCACTGATCGACTACGAGGAAGCCGCGATCAAGGCCAAGTTGGGTGATGTGCAGGCTACCGCCAGCCAGTTCAGCACGCTGATGCTGGTGGCCACCGGTATCGCGCTGCTGCTGAGCATCGTGCTGTCGATCGTGATCATCCGCTTCGTCAAGTCGACGCTGGGCGCCGAGCCGGCCGAAGTGGCCCTGGCAATCGAGCAACTCGCCGCAGGCAACCTGAACCAGACCATCGTGACCGATTACCCCGGTAGCGTGATGGGGGTATTGCAAACAGCCTTGGGCCATTTGCGCGAGACCATCGAGCAGGTGCGTACGGCGGCGCGGGAAGTCACTCACTCTTCGGCGCAGCTGTCGGCGACCTCCACCGCCAACGACGCGCATATTCGCCTGCAGACCCGTGAGGCCGAACAGGTGGCCACCGCCATCACGCAGATGGCGGCGACCGTGGGCGAAGTCTCCGGTTACGCTGCCCAGGCTGCGGATGCGTCGCGCCTGGCGGATATCGAAGTGGAAAGCGGCAATCGGCTGGTGGCCAGCACCACGCAGGCTATCGAGCAGTTGGCGCTCACCTTGGAGCAGACCACCGACACCGTCGACCAGGTGTCGCGCCACAGCGAAAAGATCGAATCGGTCATCGACGTGATCAACTCGATTGCCGCGCAGACCAACCTGCTGGCGCTCAATGCCGCCATCGAGGCCGCCCGCGCCGGTGAGCACGGGCGTGGCTTTGCCGTAGTCGCCGACGAAGTGCGCTCGCTGGCCAATCGCACCCAGCAGTCGACCGAAGAAATTCGCGAGATGATCAGTACCTTGCAATCGGGCACCGAGGCGGCCGCGCAGACCATGCGCAACAGCTGCGAACTGGTGGGGCAGACCGTCACCCAGACGCGCAGTGCGCAGGAGGCCCTGGCCAAGATCAGCGAGCAGGTGGGTGCGATCAACCTGATGAACGCGCAGATCGCCAGCGCGTCCGTGCAGCAGAGCGCGGTCGCCGACGACGTCTCGCAGAACATCACGCGCATCCATGGCTCGACGGTGCAGTCGGCGACCGGCTCGCAGCAGGTCGCGACCGCCAGCACCGAGCTTGCGCGTCTGGCGGACCGCCTTTCGCAGAAGGTGGCTTTCTTCGGGGTTGTCTAGGCAGACGAAGGGCAGTGGTGCACTCGGAGCAAAGCTGTATACAGTTCCTGGCAAGGCTGCCGATACAACGATGCAGCCTTGTCTTGAGTGACTCCCTTTGCGACTGACCATCGGGCAATGAATACCGTGATGACCCATTTCGCTCCACCTTTCCCGGCCAACGAGCGCGAGCGCGTTCGCCGCGTAGCCGAGCTCTGCTACCGCGATGCGGTCGACGACGAGGTGCTGGACCGGATCGTGGCGCTGGCTGCTGAAGTCTTCGGCACGCCGATAGCGCTCATTTCCATTCTCGAAGAACAGCAGCAGTGGTTTCGGGCGAAGGTCGGCATCACCGTTTCATCCACGCCACGGGATGTGTCCTTCTGCGGTCACACCATTTTGGTCGACGACTTCTTCGAAGTGCCGGACACCCACCGCGACCCGCGGTTTCGGCACAACGTGCTGGTCACCGGTGCACCAGGCATACGCTATTACGCCGGCGTGCCGCTGCTGACCGATGACGGCCATGCTTTGGGCAGCCTGTGCGTCATCGACAAGCAGCCGCGCGCGCCGATGTCCACCGGCCAGCGGGCGAGCCTGCGGCACTTGGCGCAGTTGGTGGTGCACCGGCTCCACGACCTGCGCGCCGACTCGTTCATCGACCGGCCCACCCGCCTGATGAACCGTATTCGCCTGGAAGACGACATCCATCGGCATCTGAGCGCTAGGGAAGAGCCGTTGCTGGTCGCGGTCGATTTCCTCTCGCCCAGTTTCGTCAACGATATCGTCAAGGCGCTGGGCTATTCGTTTTCCCAGCGTCTGGTCAGCGAAATCAGCCGTCGGGTGGCGGGCTTGATCGGCCACGACTGCGTGCTGTACCGGATCGGTCTCACCCGTTTCGCATTCATCAAGCCGCGTGACGAATGCCTGGCGACCTTGTACGCGAGGTTTTCCACGGCCTTCGCCACCCCGGTCGAACATGACGGGATCCCGATTCGCACGCAGATCGGCATGGGTGCGCTGGAGCTGGACTGCCACACGATCCACGACCGTGACTGGGTCCGTCTGGTGGTCAGTGCCGCCGATTACGCGCGTGATCGCGGCATCGGCTGGGCCAGGTACCAGGCGGAACTGGACATCGCCCAGCAGCGTGCCTTCGTGCTGCTCAGTTCATTGTCGTACGCCCTGGAGGAGTCCGAGCAACTGGGCCTGGTGTTCCAGCCGCGCATCGACTTCGCCAGCGGACGCTGCTGCGCGGTCGAGGCGCTGTTGCGTTGGACCCACCCGACCCTGGGGCCGATAGGACCGGACGAATTCATCCCGCTGGCGGAGAAGACCGACCTGATCCGGCTGTTGAGCGTGTGGGTGGTCGAGGCGGCCATCAAGCAGACGAGGCACTGGCGCGATGCGGGCTACGACTTCAAGGTCGCGATCAATATCAGCCCCTGCGATCTCGAGGGGCCGGCCTTCACCGACCGGCTGATCCAGACCCTGGAACGCTATGACGTCGAGGCTGCGACCCTGGAGATCGAGTTCACCGAAGGCGCGTTGATCAAGAACCCCGCCGAATGCCGGAACCAGCTGACCCGCCTGCGTGCGCTGGGCATCGAGATCTCCATCGATGACTTCGGCACCGGCTACAGCAACTGGACCTACCTGCGCGAACTGCCTGCCACCTCGGTAAAGCTCGACCGTTCGCTGCTCAAGGACATCGAAAACCAGGAGAAGGACCGGCGCCTGGTCACCACACTCATTGATCTGGCGCAGCGTCTGGGCTACAAGGTGGTGGCCGAGGGCATCGAGAACCAGGCCAGTTTCGACGCAGTGAAAGGCTGGGGTTGCGACGAGGGGCAGGGTTACTTCATTGCTGCGCCGATGGCCAGCGAACGACTGATCGAGTGGGTCGAGCGCGAAGGCGGTGCCGCTGCCGTCGCACAGGCCGCACGCGAAGTGTCTTGCTGAGGCCTGAGATCATACCCAGCCGAGGAACCTGAATGCCTTTCCCGAGTGCAAGCCAAGCGTTCATGCAGGGCATCCGTGCACTGCTGCCGTTGACACCTGGGGTGATTCCGTTCGGCCTGGTCACAGGGGTGATGGCGGTCGAGCTGGGTCTGTCGCCGGGCACCAGTATCGGCATGACGTTGCTCTTCTACTCGGGTTCAGCGCAGATGGTCGCCTTGCAGCTGCTGCACGTCGGTGTTCTGCCCGTGGCGATCGTCGCTACGGCATTGATCATCAACCTGCGCTTCATCATGTACAGCGCGTCGCTGGCGCCGCATTTTCACGGCCTGCCGCGGCGCTGGACCTGGCCGCTGTGCTACCTGCTGTCGGACCAGGCCTACGCGCTGTGCACACTGAAGTTCGACAGCGGGGAACTGGGCCGCCATGCTCACCATTACTACGCTGGCACCGCAGTGGGCATGTGGCTGGCGTGGCAGGTCTCGGTACTGGCAGGTGTGTACCTGGGCGCGAGCATCCCGCAGAGCTGGTCATTGAGCTTTGCCATACCCTTGTCCTTCCTGGCGCTGCTGGTGCCTGGCATCCGCAGTCCGGCGACCTTGGGCGCGGCCGTGGTAGGCGGGGTGCTTGCCGTGCTGGCGGTGAACCTGCCTTACAACCTTGGACTGGTCATCGCTGCGGTGGGTGGCATCGCTGCGGGCCTCGCCATCGAAACCTGGCGCGACCGGGTGGCCTCGCGCGCTGGCGCCGACCCCGAGGAGCGAGCCTCGTGAGCGACTTGGGCCTGTGGGCGCTGTTCGTTGCCGTAGGCGTGGGAACCTTCGCCATGCGTCTGTGCTTTGTCGAGCTGCACGGCCGCTGGCGCATGCCCGAGCTGCTCAGTCGCGCCTTGCGCTACGTGCCGGCCAGCGTCCTCGCCGCGCTGGTGCTGCCGGCGGTGATCTACCCCAACGGACAGGGTGCACCGGTGCTGGACAATCCGCAGATTCCGGCGGCGATCGCCGCTGCGGTGGTCGCCTGGAAGTTCAAGAGCACGGTGCTGACCCTGGCCGTCGGAATGGCCGTGCTCTGGGGATTGAAGGCCCTGGCGAGCTAGTGGATTGCACGCCGCGCGCGCTTGCCGAATGCATCGTTCTTCGCAAAGGCGCCCATCGCGACCCACGAGTGCGCCATTAAGTGGCAGAATCTGCGCCACTTGATTCCGATGGAGACCCCCATGCTTCGTGCATTCGAACGAAGGCTCGACCCTTTCCCACCCGATGAAGTACCGCCGCCACCCGATGGCCTGGCCCGTTTTCTCTGGGCCTGCACGCGCGGCGCGCGCGGCTATATCCTGGCATTTGCGGTGCTCAGCGCTGCGGTGTCGGTCTATGAAGCCTGGCTGTTTTCCTTTCTTGGCCAGGTCGTCGACCTGCTCACCACCTGGCAGCAGGGCGGCGATGCCGCTGCCCAGGAAAGCCGCGTGTTGTGGGGCATGGGCCTGGTGATGGTGGGCAGCATTGCCCTGGTCGCCTTGCGCACCATGGTCCAGCACCAGATTCTGGCGATCAACCTGCCGCTCAGGCTGCGTTGGGACTTCCACCGGCTGATGCTGCGGCAAAGCCTGTCGTTCTTCTCCGACGAGTTTTCCGGGCGGGTCACCACCAAGGTGATGCAGACCGCCCTGGCCGTGCGCGACGTGCTGTTCACCCTGATCGAGATCCTGCCGGGCATCGGCGTGTATTTCATCGCCATCATCGCTCTGGCCGGTGGTTTCGCACCCAAGCTGATGCTGCCGTTCGTGGCCTGGCTGGTGCTGTTCGGCCTGACCATGCTGTATTTCGTGCCACGCCTGGGCAAGGTCGGGCAAGAGCAGGCCCACGCCCGTTCGTCGATGACCGGACGCATCTCGGATGCCTACACCAACATCGCCACGGTCAAGCTGTTCTCTCACTCCAACCGCGAGGCGCACTTCGCCCGTGCGGCCATGGAAGACTTCAAGAACACCGGCTTCCGCCAGATGCGTCTGGTCAGCCAGTTCGAGATCGTCAACCAGGCGCTGGTGGTCGGCCTGCTGATGGCGGCCGGTGGCTACGCGCTGTGGCTGTGGCACCTGGGCGAGATCGGGACCGGCGCCGTCGCGGCGATCACCGCCATGGCGCTGCGCATCAATGGCATGTCGCACTGGATCATGTGGCAGATGACCTCGTTGTTCGAAAACATCGGCACGCTGCAGGATGGCATGGGCACGCTGACCCGCGGGGCGAAGGTGCAGGACGCGCCCGACGCAGGTGCGCTGACGACTTCCGGCGGGGCGGTGACGTTCGACAACGTGAGCTTCAACTACAACGGCGAACGCCAGGTGCTCGACGGTTTGAGCCTGGACATCCGTCCGGGCGAGAAGATCGGCCTGGTCGGGCGCTCGGGTGCGGGCAAGTCGACGCTGATCAACCTTCTGCTGCGTTTCTACGACGTCGACAGCGGCGAGATCCGCATCGATGGGCAGAACATCGCCCATGTGACCCAGGACAGTCTGCGCAGCGCCATCGGCATGGTGACCCAGGACACCTCGCTGCTGCACCGCTCCATTCGCGACAACATCGCCTATGGGCGCCCCGATGCCACCGATGAGCAGGTGCGCAGTGCGGCTGCCAGCGCCCAGGCCGATGAGTTCATCAGCCGACTCAGCGACCGCCAGGGCCACAGTGGCTACGACACCCTGGTGGGCGAGCGGGGCATCAAGCTGTCCGGCGGCCAGCGCCAACGCGTGGCGATTGCGCGGGTGATGCTCAAGAACGCGCCGATCCTGTTGCTCGACGAGGCCACCAGCGCGCTGGACTCGGAAGTCGAAGTGGCCATCCAGGAAAGCCTCGATCACATGATGCAGGGCAAGACCGTGATAGCCATTGCCCACCGCCTGTCGACCATCGCCGCCATGGACCGGCTCATCGTCATGGACCAGGGGCGCATTCTCGAACAGGGCACCCATGCCCAGCTGCTGGCGAAAAACGGTATCTATGCACGGCTGTGGCAGCACCAGAGCGGCGGTTTCCTCGGCGAGGACCAGCAACTGACCGAGGGCGTCAATCAGGACTGAGTGGCGCGCCATGTCCCCTGCGCCGCATCGCAGATCATCCTTTTTTCAACAGACATCGAGGCTGCCCCATGACTGCTCTTAGCGGAATCCGTGTCATCGAGATCGGAACCCTCATCGCTGCGCCGTTCGCTGCGCGCATGATGGGCGAGTTTGGTGCCGAGGTGATCAAGATCGAAACCCTGGGGCAGGGCGACCCCCTTCGCAAGTGGCGAAAACTCCACGAAGGCACTTCGTTGTGGTGGTACCTGCAATCGCGCAACAAGAAATCCCTGGCGCTGAACCTCAAGTCCGCCGAAGGCATCGAGATCGTCAAGCAACTGGCCGAAAGCGCCGACGTACTGATCGAGAACCTGCGTCCCGGCGCCTTGGAGAAACTCGGCCTGGGCTGGGACGTCTTGCATGCGCTGAACCCCAAGCTAACGCTGGTGCGCATCTCCGGCTATGGCCAGTCTGGCCCTTATCGCGACCGGCCAGGTTTCGGCGCGATCGGCGAGGCCATGGGCGGCATTCGCTACACCACCGGCCACCCGGACTCACCGCCGGCACGGGTGGGGGTCAGCCTGGGTGATTCGCTGGCGTCCATGCATGCGGTGATGGGCGCGCTGATGTCGTTGCTGCGGGTCAAGACCGGTCAGGGTGACGGTCAGGTGGTCGATGTCTCCCTGGCCGAAAGCGTCTTCAACGTGATGGAAAGCCTGGTGCCCGAGTATGCCATGCTCGGCCATGTGCGCGAGCGCAGCGGCGGCGCTTTGCCCGGTATCGCCCCATCCAATACCTATCCCACTGCCGATGGCGGTTATGTGGTGATCGCGGGCAACAGCGATCCCATTTTCAAGCGCCTGATGAACGCCATCGGTCGAGCCGATCTGGGCGATGACCCGGCGTTCGCTCACAACGATGGCCGAGCTGCGCAGAGCGACCTGCTCGATGGCGCCATCAGTGCCTGGAGCGCCCAGCGCCCCATCGAGGATGTGTTGCAGGCACTGGAAAGCGCCGAGGTGCCTGCCGGGCGGATCTACTCGGTCGCCGATATCGTCGCCGACCCGCACTATCAGGCCCGCGGCATGATTCTCGATGCGCAGCTGCCCGGTGGCGTGGCAACGAAAATGCCCGGCATCGTGCCCAAGCTCTCCGCCACGCCGGGTGTGGTCAATTGGCAGGGGCCCAGCCTGGGGCAGCACACCCAGGCCGTGCTGACCGAGCTGGGCCTGAGCGAGAGCGCTATCCAGCGCCTGAAGGATGAGGGGATCGTGCAGTGATAAACGACTACTCGCAACGTCTCATCGTTCAGGAAGTGGCGCCCCGTGATGGTCTGCAGATCGAGCCGATCTGGGTTGCCACCGCAGACAAGATTGCCTTGATCGACCAGCTTTCGCTGGCAGGCTTCAGCCGCATCGAGGCCGGTTCCTTCGTTTCGCCCAAGGCCATTCCAGCGCTGCGCGATGGCGAACAGGTGTTCCATGGCATCGCCCGTCAGCCGGGTGTGACCTACGTGGCGCTGATTCCCAATCTCAAGGGGGCGCAGCGCGCGCTCGTCGCCAAGGCGGATGAACTCAACCTGGTGTTGTCGGCCAGCCAGAGCCACAACCGCGCCAACATGCGCATGACCCGTGAACAATCCCTGGCAGGCTTCACCGAAGTGCTCGAGCTGGCCCGCGGTACGTCGATCAGCCTCAATGGCACCATCGCCACGACCTTCGGCTGCCCGTTCGAAGGCGCCATCGATGAACGCGTGGTGATGGACCTGGTCGATGCCTATCAGCGGCTCGGCATGCAGGGCGTGACCCTGGCCGACACCACGGGCATGGCCAACCCGCGCCAGGTCTACGCATTGGTCCGGCGGGTGCTGGAACAGTTGCCCGCCGAAGCGCTGACCCTGCATTTCCACAATACCCGCGGCTTGGGATTGAGCAACGTCCTGGCTGCCTACGAAGCCGGTGCGCGGCGCTTCGATGCGTCGCTCGGTGGTTTGGGCGGATGCCCGTTCGCGCCGGGTGCCTCGGGCAACATCTGCACCGAAGACCTGGTCAACCTGTGTGAGGAGATGGGCATTCCCAACGGCATCGATCTGCCCCGTCTGCTCGACCTTTCCCGCACCTTGCCAGCGCTGCTGGGGCATGAAATGCCGGGGCAGGTGGCGAAGGCGGGGCGCAACGCAGACCTTCATCCGCTGCCGCCGGGACTTGGCTGAGCAGCACCGCAGCATCGTCGTTCGTTACCCAGACAACAACAAAAGAGCACCCCGCTCAGGGACCGCGATCGAATGTGGGAGCGGTCCGTGGCCGCGAAAGGCGCACCGCGTTGCATCATGCATACCGAGGCGCGCTCTTCGCGGCCGATGACCGCTCCTACAAGGGAAACGCGATCGTGAATAACCGCGGTTTCGACGTGGCCCTGGTGATCATCTTCGGTCTGCTGGGGTATCTGTTTCGCAAGGCCAAGTGCGAGCCCGGGCCGCTGTTGCTCGGCTTCGTACTGGGGCCGTTGCTGGAGACCAACCTGCGCCGCGCGCTGTTGATCTCTCAGGGTGACCCTGTCGTGTTGATCGAGCGCCCCATCAGTGCCGTGCTCTTCGCCGCGTCCGCCATTCTGCTGGTGATGATGGTGCTGCCAGCGTTTCGCAAGAAGCGCTAAGAGGCCTTTCAGGACGAAGAGGTCTGAAGCGCTGAGGGGCCGCCGAGCGTCGACCGAGCACGCTTCAGCCGTTGAGATGGCGGCAGATGTGCTCGACGACGCAGGCCTCGACAGCGCCTTCGCTGGTGTCCTGGGCGAACGCTGCATAACTGGCGCAGACGTCACCCAGGCAGCCTCGGTACACCGCGACGACGCTGCCGGGCCCGGACCCGGTATGCCCTGCCAACACCACACCGCCGTCCACCGGACTGCGCATCAGCCCCAATGCATAGCCCGGTGCCCGCCAGGGTCTGCCGGCAATCGGGCCGCCCAAGGTGTGCGTTTCCTGCATCGCCTGCAGCAAGTCGCCAGGCAGCAGGTGTTCGCTGAACAGACGGTCAAGCAGCAGCACGGCCTGTGACAGCGGGCCGATCAGCAAGCCGTGATACACCCAACCTGGGTCGTACGTGGCGAGGCCGGTGCAGGCTTGCTGCAGATCGGCGCGATCGATGGCGAAACGCACGTTGGCGATGCCCAATGGCAACAGCACGCGCGTGTGCACTGCTTCGGCCAGCGGCAGGTCGGTGGTGCGTTCGATCAGCCTGGCCACCAGCAGGTAGCCGACGTTGGAATAATGCCAGCCTGCGCCAGGGCTGTAGCGAAGCCGATCGGCCTGCAAGCGCTGCAGCATCTCTTGCGCCGACCAGGCCGGCTCATGGTTGGCGACGGCGGTATGGTATTCGGCCAGCTCGGCATAGTCCGCCAATCCCGCCTCATGGCGCAGCAACTGGCGCAACGTGTAGTCGTGGCCCGTCAACGGCTCGTCCAGGTCCAGCCTCCCGTCACGGACCAGGGTCAGCGCGGTGGCGGCAAGCACCGTTTTGGTGAAGCTCCACCACGGCAGCATCGGCTCGGGGTGCTCTGCCAGCAGCCAGGGCTGGCCGTTGAGGACTGCGGAAATCAGCATGCTGGGCTCTTGGGTGAATGATTGGAGGGATGCGGCTTTGCGACTGGCGCATTGCCTGCGCCCGTCCTATGGTAGACCAGACCCGACCGCACTGTGCCTCCCCATTTTCGATGTCATGCGGCCCTGCAGATCGCCAGCAAGCTCCGTCTGCTGATCGGCTGCAATGGAACAATGAACGTACGCACGGGAGATTCAGCATTGAGAAAATACTGGGCGCGCTACCTGGACCTGCTCGACAACGACTTGAACACCCGAATTTTCGACAGCTTCAAGAATATGGTGCTGTGTGCGCTGTTGTTCGCAGCAGGCACCCACGCGGTGCAGACCGATCACCGCGTCTTCCTGAGTCTCACTGCGTTGAATCTGGCAGGGTGGGGGATCATTGCAGTGTCTGCCGCGCTGATGGTCCTGAACATGAGCGACGGTATCCGGCGGCTGGGCAAGCTGCGCTATCACCTCGTCCTGCAGATCCTGATCGTCGTGATCTATCTGGTCATCTCCGAACGTGTTGTGGAAATCGTGTGGAGTTTTCGAGCGACTTAGCTTTGCGGCGGCAGCTTCGCTATCACCTTGATCTCGAAATCGAATCCATACAACCAGGTAACGCCCACGCAGGTGATGTTGGGGAAGGGGGCTTGTCCCCAGTATTCGGGCACCACTTCCCAGATGGTCTCGAACCTGGACTGCGGATCGACGATGAACACCGTGACGTCCACCACGTCATCGAATGTGCAGTCGGCTGCCAGCAGCACGGCGTTGAGATTTTTGAATGCCAGGCGCACCTGGTCCCGCAAGTCGGGCTCGGCCGAGCCATCCTCGCGGCTGCCGACCTGGCCAGACACGAACAGCAGGCCATTGCTGCGAACGGCGGGGGAGTAGCGGTTGCGCTCGTAGAGCGCCTGGCGACCGGCTGGGAAAACGACGTCACGCTGAGTCATGGGATTGCCTCCTGGAGCGGGTCGGGTGACCCGTCATCTATGGTGCAGCCACAGTAGAGGCTTGCCAGGGCTGCATAAACGAGCAAGTCTGGCCAGAACTGTTTGGATTTCCCAAACAATGGCCAGTCAGAATGAGGTGCTGATGGACCGTTTCGATGCCATGCAGGCCTTCGCGCGGGTGGTGGAGACGGGCAGCTTCACCCGGGCGGCGCAGACCTTGCACATGAGCAAGACCACGGTGACCCAACTGGTGCAGCAGCTCGAAGCGCGCCTGCGGGTGAAGCTGCTGAACCGCACCACGCGCAGGGTCAACGTCACCGCCGACGGTGCCGTCTACTACGAGCGGGCGATACGCCTGCTGGCCGATCTGGACGATGCCGAAACCGGCCTTTCCAGCGCCGCGATCGCGCCGCGCGGCAGGCTGCGGGTAGACGTACCGAGCCCGTTCGCCAGCCATGTGCTGATGCCGGCCATGCCCGACTTTCATCGGCGCTATCCGGATATCCAGATCGACATGGGCGTCAGCGACCGCATGGTCGATATCATCGGCGAGAACGTCGACTGCGTCGTGCGCGGCGGTGAGCTCACCGATCAATCGCTGATGGCGCGTCGCCTGGGTGATCTGCAACTGGGGGTCTATGCCTCACCTGGTTATTTGCACCGGCTCGGCACGCCGCAACATCCCAGCGAACTCGACGCCACGCAGCACCGTGTGATCGGTTTCCTCTGGGCGCGCACGGGCAGGGCGCTGGCCTACACCCTGCACCGTGCCGCCGAGAGCATCACGGTGCGCGGCCAGCCGGTGCTTTCGGTCGACGACGGCAATGCCTACCTGGCTGCCGGTCTGGCCGGAATGGGGGTGTTGTGGCTACCGGGGTACATGGCCAGGGCGCCACTGGCCCGCGGCGAGCTCGTTCCGCTGTTCCAGGACTGGCAGCTCGATACCATGCCGATGTACATCGCCTATCCGCCCAACCGACACATCAGTTTGAAGTTGCGGGTGTTCATCGATTGGGTGGTGGAGTTGTTGCCATTCGAGGGGCCTGCACAGGGGCGCTGACCTGGCGCGCTCAGCCGATGATCACCGTACCCAACGCGATCACCGTACACGCCAGCACCTTGCGCACGGTCAGGCTTTCACCGAGGAAAAAATAACCGATCAACGCGGCAAACAGCACGCTGGTTTCACGCAGTGCCGAGACCATGCCCATGGGAGCATCGGTCATGGCATAAATGACGATACCGTAGGCCAGCAGCGAGACCAGCCCGCCGGCTGCAGCAGTCGCCATTCCAGGCCGCCAGGCGAACAGGCTGCGCGCGCCACGACGTGCGATGTACACCGCTGGCATCAGCACACCCCACAGTGCACACATCCAGACGGTATAGGCCATGGGCGCGCCAGACAGGCGCGCGCCGATGCCATCGGTGACGCTGTAGGCCGCGATGAAGGCGCCTGTGCCCAAGGCGTAGGGCAGGCTAGGCACAGCGAGTTTGCCCTTGCTGAACGCCAGTAGGATGATCCCGCCCGAGACCAGAAAAATGCCCAACAGGGCACTGGCCTGGATCTGTTCCCCGGCGAACAGGGCTGCGCCAAGGGTGATCAGAATCGGCGACGAGCCGCGTGCTACCGGATAGGTCTGGCCAAGATCGCCCGCCCGGTAGCTGCGCACCAGGAACAGGTTGTAGCCAACGTGCAGCACACCCGACAGCACCGCATACGGCCAACTCGCCTGGGCTGGCGCGACCATGAACAAAGCCAGGGCGATGCAGGTGACCGCCACTGCCAGGCACATGACGGTCATGGACCACAGTCGGTCCTCGCCGCCGCGCAACAGCGCGTTCCAACCGGCATGCAGCAGGGCGGCGAACAGTACGAGGGAGATGATAGAGATAGGCATGCGCCATGTTAGGCCGCCCATCAGTGGATGTAACAGAGAAGTCTGCTCATTGCGTCATGAGCAAAACCTCATGGGACATCACGATCGTAGGCCAGTTGTGCTTGCGTTGACTGTTCTCTCAACCACTTCCGGAATGAAACTACGTGGGGTTGGGTTTCGATACCTTTCGGGCAGACGAAGTAGTACGCCACCGGCGAGGGGAATGGCACCTCGAAAAGCCTGACGAGGCTGCCATCGGCGATCTGTGACTCGACGTGGCCGCTGCGAACCAGAGCAATGCCTTGTCCCAGCAGGGCAGCGTCAACGGTCATGTTGGTGTCTGCGAACCGGACATTTTCCTTGAGCGTGGAAATGCTCAGGCCGACGTGCTGGAACCACACTTCCCACCGTGGTACCAGATCGTTCCCGTCACGGGTCAGCAGCGGGTAGCGCAGCAACTCGCCAGGGTGCTGCGGCAGCCCGAAGCGCGCGAGCAAGGCGGGGCTGGCGACGGGGAAGATATGTTCGCGGAACAGAAACTCGGAATAAAGGCCGGGGTAGTTACCGGTGCCGAGGCGGATCGCAACGTCAGGGTCGGTGCCGGAGAACTTGATTGCCGTATCGGTGGTGTCCAGCGTCACCAATATGTCCGGGTGCTGCTGGGCCAGACTCGGCAATCGCGGCAGCAGCCACTTCAGTGCATAGGAGTAGGTGGTGCTGACCTTGAGCCGAACTCTTCCCTTATGCTCCCTCAGTTCGGCGAGCATCGCCTCCAGGTCCGCGAAAAAACCACGGACGATGGGCGCCAGAGCCGCTCCGGCGGGTGTCAGGGTGAGCGACTTGCCCCGTTCGAACAGCTTCAATCCCCACAGATCCTCCAAGTGCTTGAGCTGATGGCTGACGGCGCTTTGGGTTACATGCAGTTCTTCGGAGGCCGACGTGAAGGTGGCATGCCGCGTTGCCACTTCGAAGGCGCGCAGGCTGGCGGTTGGTGGCAGGTCTTTCATGGCAGGCTCATGACTGATGCACAAGTGGGCAATATGAGTGAATGCTCATGATAGGCGTCTGGCGGAAACGCATCAATACGCGGGCTGGGACTGTTGGGCAGGGATACCGCGCACGTTGGTAAAACACAGTACGACGGGCCGTCTCTAAGCGGTTTCCAAGAAGATGGAACTGCAGTTGGACAAAGAGCGTAACCTGCCTCAGATCCCCGTCTCGTTGCCCACGAGGTGGGCCGAGATACAGAGCGTGAAACCTCACCCGAGAACGTTTCCATGCCGCCAAGACGCTTCGCCGCTCACGACGTGGACTTCGATCTTGGCCCCGATGCCGCAGCCAATTGGTCTGACGTCATGCTCGAGCACCACGGCCTGTACTGCCGGTTCGACGACTCACGCGTGCAGGCTTCCACATCGAAAAGTTGGACATTGGGTCACATAGGCCTGACCCAGGCCGACCTGGCGTGCGTCGTGCTGGCGCCGGTGGGCGAGGAGCGATCCTCGTGGCAGGGCGATTGGCTGTACTTGAAGCTGATGACGCGAGGGCATGTCGACATCGAGGAAGCCGGGCAGCAGCACCGATTCGATGCCGGGAGCATGTTTTTCATCGACCCCGAACGGTCTTTTCAAGAGTCTTTCACTGAACGCGCCCAGATGACGGTGCTGCGTATTCCCAAGAGTAATCTGCGCGAACGCGGGCTCAGGCATTCCCTGCCCAGGCTGGTGATTACCGATTCGGGCTCGGCCGACACGCGCGCCGCCCGCGCCCTCATTCACTGCATCGCACAGCAACAAGTAGCGCCCAGCGCCATGATTCGCGATCTGATGGGTCGACAACTGCTGGAGTTGATCGACGCGTTATTGGGTGCTCCGGGGGACAAGGCCACTTCGCGCAGTGCGGAAGTCGTACTGCTGCGGGCCCGCCGCTACATCCACACAAGCCTGGCGCACACCGGGCTGGACACTTCGGCGATCGCCGCCGCCGCGCACGTATCGGTCAAACACCTGCAACACGTGTTCAGAAGCCAGGGCACTACCGTCATGGGTCATGTCTGGCACGTTCGCCTGCAGCACGCGCAGCGCTTGCTGAGCGCCAGACAGACGCTCACCCCCAGCGCTCAGGAAGTCGCCTGGCAATGCGGATTCGCGACCGCCGCCCACTTCAGCCGCGCCTACCGCGCCGAGTTCGGCATTTGCCCCTCGCAGGTCCGAGCCAGTACTCGCTGAACGCCTTTACCTTCGGCCTGCATTCTTCAAACGCATTGAAAAGCGCCTCACGGACAAGCAGCAAGCGCCTCTTGGGTAACGGGTCGGGGTTCTTCGCGCCCTAGAATCGGTCGTGTCTTCGCAGACAGATTGTTTCCCCGGCGGCTATGTCAGCGCCCTTGGTCGTACACCTGCACCTCCTTGCAATGGCTGGCAATGTCGTTCGTTATCACCCGCTTGAGGGGTGTTCAAAGGCACCTACATGAACAGCTATACAAGCGCTATGCACACCGCAGACTTCTCGCGTCGTGTCGAACACAATCAACGTCAGTTGAAGGCCAGGCTGGCTGAGACCTATGACTACATCGTCTGTGGCTCGGGTACGTCCGGATCGGTGGTTGCCCGCCGCCTGGCGGAGAACCTCGACGTCAGAGTATTGCTGATCGAGGCCGGTGGCACGGACGAGGTGCCCAGTGTCACCGATGCCAGCCAGTGGTTCGTCAACCTGGGCGGCGAACGCGATTGGCAGTTTCAGGCACAACCGAACCCCCATCTCCATGATCGAGCCATTCCTCTGTCCATGGGCAAGGTGCTCGGCGGTGGTGCATCGATCAACGTCATGGTCTGGTCGCGCGGTCACAGCAGCGACTGGGACTATTTTGCCAGGGAGGCTGACGATCCAGCCTGGAACTACGCTTCGGCCTTGGCAACCTTTCGACGTATCGAAGACTGGCAAGGCGCACCGGATCCGCTGCGGCGCGGCACGGGAGGGCCGGTTTTCGTCCAGCCTGCGCCAGACCCCAATCCGGTTGCACCGGCCATGCTGCGCGCCGCCGCATCGCTTGGCCTGCCGGTCTACGACGATCAGAACGGCGCAATGATGGAAGGACCTGGAGGCGCCGCGTTGGCCAACCTGTGCCTTGAAGACGGCCGCCGTCGTTCGATCTTTCGCAGCTATGTGTACCCCTTGATGGCTCAGCCCAACCTGACCGTGCTGACGCATACTCATGTGCTGCGGGTGTTGCTGGACGGCAAGCGGGCGGTGGGGGTGGAGGTGCTTCACGAGGGCAAAGTCATCAGGTTGGGGGCTCGACATGAGGTCGTGCTGTCTCTGGGCGCCATCAATACGCCCAAGGTCCTGATGCTCTCCGGAATCGGCGACACGCGGCAGTTGAACGCGCAGGGTATCGATGTGGTTCAGGACCTTCCAGGTGTCGGTCAGAACTATCAGGACCACATCATGGTTTCCGGGTGCATCTGGGAGTATGAGCGACCCCAGCCACCGCGCAACAACGCCGGCGAGTCGACGTTCTTCTGGAAAAGCGATCCATCCCTGGATGTCCCCGACATCCAGACCTTTCTCGCGCAAATCCCCATAGCCACGCCCGAGGCTCAGGCCATGTTCCAGCCACCTGCTGCTGCGTGGTCGCTGCTACCGGGCCTGGTGCGGCCCAAAAGCCGGGGCTCGATCACCCTGGCGAGTTCCAATCCAATGGATGCCCCGCTCATCGACAGTGGCGCGCTGTCGGATCCTGAAGACTTGCAGGCCCTTGTGCGGGCAGTCGAGTTTTGTCGCGAGCTCGGCAACAGTTCGCCCATGGCGCCGTATGTACGGCGCGAAGTCATGCCGGGGGCCATGAGCCGCAAGGCGCTGGAGTCATTCGTGCGCAATACGGCCTCGACCGTCTGGCACCAGTCGTGTACGGCCAAGATGGGCAGGGATGCCATGTCCGTAGTGGATTCACAGTTGCGGGTCTACGGCATCAGCGGCCTGAGGGTGGCAGACGCCTCGATCATGCCGCGAGTGACCACGGGAAACACCATGGCGCCTTGCGTGATCATCGGAGAACGCTTGGGCAGTTTGCTGACCCAGACCGCGGAAGCCGAGCGCGAGACGGCAAGCGCCCGACCCATGGGTCGGGCGTTTGCCGTTCAGAGGGAGAGAGCCGTCGATTGACGGCCCGTGCGGCCTAGCCGAGGCTGCACTTCAGTCAGGCGAGTGATTCAAACGGTGACGTGCAGGCGAACCTCGACATTGCCGCGCGTGGCAGTGGAGTACGGGCACACCTGGTGGGCAGCTTCGACCAACGCCTGGGCATCGGCCTGCTCCAGACCTGGCAGGTTGATGTTCAGGTCGATGTCCAGGCCGAACCCGCCCGGAATCTGGCCGATGCCCACCTGGGCAGTGATCGACGTGTCGGCCGGGATGCTGCGTTTGTTCTGGCCGGCGACGAATTTCAGTGCACCGATGAAGCAGGCTGAGTAGCCGGCAGCGAACAGTTGCTCGGGGTTGGTGGCTTCACCACCGGCGCCGCCCAGTTCTTTCGGCGTGGCCAGCGCCACGTCGAGAATCTTGTCGCTGGAAACGGCACGGCCATCACGGCCACCGGTGGCAGTTGCGGTTGCGGTATAGAGAACGTTCATGGCTTTTTCCCATCGATGGCTGGAGGAGGTGCCGTCAGCCATGCATTCGCACGCTGATTGGCTGGGCTCAATCTATCGCGCTAATATTTAGTGCGCAAGATATATTTCGTGATGATGTCGTTTGCGTTGTGACGCTGGCTGCCAGGTGCCATGCCCGAAACTTGGCATGTCGCCGTTCAGTCGGATTTCCGTTCGCCAGGCTCGTCAGCGATAACGCCGCACTCACGGCCAATGCTCGCATTCAGGCTATCCCACAGCGCCATTATCTGATCGACCGCGGTGTCCAGCCTGGCAGCCGGCACACCGTCGCGCGCCAGGGTCGACAAGCCAAGCATGAAACTGTCGAACGTGGTGGCGAGCACCTCGGGGACCACCGTCTTCGTTAGTTCGCCAGTGCTGACGGCTCGCTCGACACACGCTACCAGACCGGCCCGGTTCACGTTTCTCGTACGCGCCAATGGCTCGGATATCGCCTTGCTTTCCTCGGAACATGCGCTCATGAGGCCCAGCGCGACCAGGCACCCTCTGGGGTGACCGGGCTCGCATTGCATTTTCGCCGAGCGGCGCAGAGTGAGCTCGATCGCCTTGCGCGGCGGGAGGGTCGTATCGAACAGGCTTTCGGTGACTCGACCATGGGTGTCGAGATAACGCTCGATCACCTCATGGAACAGCGCCTGCTTGGAGCCAAAAGCGGCGTAGAAACTGGGCGCACTGATGCCGCCCCCGATTCTGGCCTTGAGCTGGCTCAGCGAGGTGGCGTCGTAGCCATGCTCCCAGAACAGATGCATCGCTTGGGTGATTGCGGCATCACGGTCGAACGTACGCGGGCGTCCCATCTGTGCCATGTCGAGTCTCCTTCTGCAAGACTTAGATACTAACCGATACATAAGTCGTTGACCACTGCACGCTATCGCCTTACATTTATACCGACCAGTATATAAATCGAAAGGGACAGGCATGACCACACATGAGCGACACAGCGAAAAGCTTCCGCTTGGCGCATTGCTGGCTTTGGCGATGACCGGTTTCATCTGCATCGTCACCGAGACATTGCCGGCCGGATTGCTGCCGCAGATCAGCAGCGGCCTGGACGTCTCGCCATCACTGGCAGGGCAGATGGTCACCGTCTATGCATTGGGTTCGCTGCTGGCGGCCATTCCGCTGACCATCGCCACCCAAAGCTGGCGACGCAGAACGGTGCTGTTGATGACGATCGTAGGGTTTCTGTTGTTCAACTCCATCACTGCATGGTCTTCCAACTATGAGCTGACCCTGGTGGCCAGATTTTTCGCGGGCGTCTCCGCGGGGCTGGCCTGGAGTTTGATCGCTGGCTACGCTCGACGCATGGTGGTACCGCGACTGCAGGGCCGTGCGCTGGCGGTGGCGATGATCGGAACGCCGATTGCCTTGTCGCTGGGCGTGCCACTGGGGACCTGGCTGGGCGGTTTCATGGGTTGGCGTATGGCCTTCGGATTGATGTCCGGAATGACCTTGGTATTGATCGTCTGGGTGCTGATTAAAGTGCCCGACTACCCGGGGCATTCGTCCTCGCAGCGGATGGCGTTGCGCGAGGTCTTTTCCACACCGGGCGTGCGCCCGGTGCTGGGGGTGGTGTTCACCTGGATGCTGGCGCACAACATCCTCTATACCTATGTCGCACCTTTCGTTTCCAAGGCCGGGCTGGCGAATGACGTGGATCTGGTCTTGCTGTCCTTTGGTGTGGCAGCGCTGGTGGGCATCTGGGCCACGGGACGGCTGGTCGAAGATCATCTACGAAGAACAGTCCTGGTCAGTTTGGCCACCTTTGCGGCGGTCGCGGTCTTTCTCGGCGTGTTCTCGGCGTCGGCATTGGCCATCTATGTCGGCGTTGCGATCTGGGGGCTGACGTTCGGTGGTGCCGCGACGCTGTTGCAAACAGCGCTGGCCGACTCGGCAGGCAGAGGCGCTGACGTCGCGCTGTCGATGAATGTCGTGGTGTGGAACAGTGCGATAGCGGGCGGCGGGTTACTGGGTGGCGTGTTGCTGGGCCACTGGGGCGTGAGTTGCTTTCCCTGGGTGTTGCTGGTGCTGGTATTGATCAGTCTGGGCATCGCCGCGCAGGCTCGGGTGCATGGCTTCGTTGGAGGAACCAGGGCGTCTGGCCAGACGGTCAGTGGTCACTGATGCACGGGCTGGGCGAGCAGGGGGCGCCGCGCCTGGAACGCCCCCGTGAC
The DNA here is from genome assembly GCF_014841915.1 of Pseudomonas sp. CFBP 13727. NCBI lineage: Bacteria > Pseudomonadati > Pseudomonadota > Gammaproteobacteria > Pseudomonadales > Pseudomonadaceae > Pseudomonas > Pseudomonas sp. CFBP 13727. The sequence goes on along the minus strand of NZ_JACYUT010000001.1, from coordinate 646,850 downwards.
TCGGCCCTTCGAGCTCAGGGCTTCAAGGCAGCGCTGACGGACGGTGCAATCGGTGTCGTGGGGCGTCCCAACAGTTGGCTCAACTGCCGGCTGCCGTCGTACAGATCGCCCTTGGCAGCTGCTGCATCCGAGTCAGCCAGCATTGCCGCCAATTCATCGGGTAACCCAATGCTGACGAGGGTCTCTTTGTACTGCGCCTGCGGCAAGTCGTTATAGGCAACCGCCTTACCCGATTGCTGCGCCACTTCTGCGGCCAACTCAGTCAAGGTGTAGCTGTCGTCGCCGGCCAGTTCGTAGATCTTGCCGGCCTGGCCGTCTTGGGTCAGCACACTCGCGGCGGCCTCGGCGTAGTCCGCCCGAGCCGCCGAGGAGATTCGACCTTGCTTTGCGCTGCCCAGGATCGCGCCATGCTCGACAGCCGATGCGACGCTGGCGGTGTAGTTCTCGTTGTACCAGCCATTTCGCAAAAGCACATGGCTCAAACCGGATTCGGCCAGTGCCTGTTCAGTATCGCGATGCTCCGCTGCCAATCCCAATGTCGATGTGTCTGCGTGCAGCAAGCTGGTGTAGGCCAACAATGCCACGCCTTCTGCCTGCGCGGCGGCGATAACGGCGCGGTGTTGTGCACGGCGCTGTCCAACCTCGCTCGAGGAGATCAGCAACAGGCGGTCAACACCTTTCAACGCGCTGGCCAGGGTTTCAGGCTTGTTGTAATCCGCCGCTCGGATCTCGATGCCTTTGGCGCGCAGATCGGCTGCCTTTGCCGGGTCGCGTACCAGCGCGATCAGCTCGGCAGGATCGATGGTTTTCAGCAGCGCGTCGAGAACCAGACGGCCCAGTTGGCCATTTGCACCGGTAATAGCAATCATGGAAGCACCTTCGTTCGGGTTAGAGAGCGACCGATGCTAGAATAGAAGCTTACGAAAAGTAAGTACGTACATAAAGGTAAGTGCAATGGTTGATCTCGAATCCGCTTCCCATACGTTCTCCGAGAAAGTCCGCCGCGGTGAAGTGCTGCAAGCCGACTGCCCGTCTCGGGAAATCCTCCAGCACATGACCAGTCGATGGGGCGTTCTGGTGATGGTGGTGTTGTTGGGCGGCACGCATCGGTTCAGCGAACTGCGACGCAAGATCGGCGGCGTCAGCGAGAAGATGCTCGCCCATACGCTCCAACGGCTCGAAGGGGATGGACTGGTGCTGCGCGTGGCCCGGCCAGTGGTGCCACCGTATGTCGAGTACAGCCTGACACCACTGGGGGCGGCGGCGGCTGCGAAACTGGAGATCGTCGTTGATTGGATCGAGGACAACCTGTCTGCAATCCTGGCATTCAGAAGGGCGCACGAACCGGGTGATGAAGGCCAGGCATGACTTCGGGCAGGCCCTATGAGCCCTGGGTGTCGACCTCAAGCTCGGTCAGCAAGCCTGACATCGCCTCCCTGAGTCGTTCTTCATTGCGCCGGTAGTAGGTCCACTTGCCAACCTTGCTGGCCTCGACGAAGCCTTGGTCGAGCAAGGCCTTGAGGCAGATCGAGGTGGCCGGCTGCGAGAGGCCGGCCTTGTCCTGAATCAGGCTGGCACAGACGCCATGCACACTGAAATCGTACAGCTGGCTGTAGCCTTCGAACGAGCGATGGGGGTCCTTGAGCCAGGTCAGAACGGCCCGTCGCGTGGGGCTTGATAGAACCTTGAGTGCCTCGTTCAATGCCGTCATTTCGCTGCCTGACCCTTTTGACCGGCGGGATTTATCCCACCGAGGAGTGGCTATTTTAGGGCGTCGCGAAGGGATAGTCGACGTAACCTGTCTCACCGCCGCCGTAAAGAGTGGCGTAGTCGACGGGATTGAGCGGCAGGCCCCGTTCGAATCGCTTCGGCAGATCGGGGTTGGCGATGAACGTGCGGCCGAAACCGAACAGGTCGCCATGGCCGTTGGCAAGCACGCGCTCGGCCTTTTCCTGGGTGTAGCAACCCGAGTACATGATCGGCCGGGTGAACGTCTCGCGCAGCGCCTTGCGAAAAGACTCGGGCAGTTCCGGGGCGTTGTCCCAGTCGGCCTCGGCAATGGACAGGTAACCGATACCCAGCTCATTCAACATGGCCGCCGCCTGGATGTAGGTAGCCTGCGGGTCGCTTTCCACCAGGCCCAGGTAGACGCGTTCTTCGGCGGTTGTCTCGAACAGTGGCGCGAAACGTACGCCGACACGCTCGCTGCCGAACACCGAGATCACCGCTTCGGTCACCTCGCGCAGGAAGCGCAGGCGATTGTCCAGCGAACCGCCATATTCGTCGGTGCGCTGGTTGGTGTGTTCCGAGATGAACTGATTGAGCAGGTAGCCATTGGCCGAGTGCAGCTCGACGCCGTCGAATCCCGCTTCCCTGGCGTTGACTGCCGCGACCCGATACAACTCGACCAGCGCCTGGACCTCCGTAGTTTCCAAGGCCCTTGGCATGCTCGGGTCGGCCAGCGCACCGGTGTCAGGACCGGTTTCGATGAAGACCTTCACGGCCGTTGCGCGAATGGCGGAGGGGGCGACGGGGGGCTGGTTGTCAGGTTGCAGGCTGTCATGCGATACGCGCCCGACATGCCAGAGCTGACAGAAAATCACTCCGCCTTGTTCATGGACGGCGCGGGTGACCTGCTGCCAGCCAGCGATCTGTTCCTGGCTGTAGATGCCTGGCGTCCAGGCATAGCCCTGGCCACGCGGCTCTATCTGGGTGCCCTCGGTGATCATGAACCCGGCGCCGGCGCGTTGCCGGTAATAGTCAGTCATCAAGGCATTGGGCACGTCCCCGGGCTGGGTACTTCTGGACCGCGTGAGCGGGGGCAGGGCAATCCGGTTCTTGAGGGTCAGGCCACCGAGTGTGAGGGAGGTGAACAGGCTGGAGTCGATCATTTCAGTTCCGTAGGACAACGAGAGTAACTTCACATTAACACATTCGAATGTGTTTATGTGATGCGTATCGATATCCATGAGACGCACGCGCTAGCTTGCCTTGGATGCAACCCCAGGCACCTGCGCGCGCGTGACCAGCGCGATACCGACACACACCAGCACCAGGGCTGCCAAATTCTTCCATTCGAAAATGCTCTCGCCGAGGAACACCGCCGACAGCGCGGCCCCGAACACCGGCACCAGGAATGCGAACACACTGACCCTGCCGACGGGGTTGTATTTGAGGAGCAGGCTCCACAGCGTGAACGCCACCGCTGACAGCAGGGCCAGGTAGATGAGTAGCAGGGTCGACGTGGCTGTCATGTGACCCAGGGTTCCGCCGGTCGCGTACCCGCCCACAAGCAATGCCAGGCCACCAACGGCCAGCTGCCAACCCGTCATCACCATCGCATCCATGCGGTGGGAGACATATTTGCCATAGATGGACGCCGCCGACAGCACGAAAGCGGCGATCACGATGAAGCCCTCGCCGTGCACGGACGGCAAGGCATCGAGCGGACCCGCGCCGGCGTTCACCGTCAATACACCGGCAAATCCGAGCAGGCAGCCCACGCTCTTGCGCATGGACAGTTTGTCGTTGTGGTAGACGAAGTGCGCCAGCAGCACGCTGAAGAAGGTGGTGGTGGCATTCAGAATCGACGCGCGGACGCCCGTGGTGTAGGCCAGGCCAATGTAGAAAAACACGTATTGCAGCCCCGTTTGCACCAGACCCAGCAGGGCCACCTGGCCAAATGTGCGTGGGCTCAGGCGCAGGACAGGTTTGCCCATCATGACCGCCAGCAGCAACAGGCACAGGCCGGCCAGGAGGAAACGACAACCTGCGAAAATCAGCTTGGACGGCACGTCGTTCGGGGCAATCTGCAGCAGCTCGTAGCCGTTCTTGATCGCCGGGTAAGAGCTGCCCCAAAGGGCGCAACACAGGGTAGCCAAAAGCAATACGGTTCTGGGGTCGGAAAGAAACTGCGACACGGGACGCGTGGCGGATGCGTTCATGGGTGGCTCGTCAAAGGGTAGAAGGAAGGGCGTCGCCGCACATGCCTGTCTGTGCGGCTGGTGAGGGTTTGGCTACTGGGGAGCCTGTAGCGAGACCAGCCCGGTTGCTACGAGGTGAAAGTCGTTCCACGCGTGTTCACGAACAGCGAGTAGATCGAATGACTGCTGGCCATGAACAGTCGGTTGCCTTCCCGTCCGCCAAAGCACAGGTTTGCGCAGCGTTCTGGCAGCGAAATGTGTCCGATCGCCTTGCCTTGGGGGTTGAACACGCGCACGCCGTCCAGTTTTTCCAGGTCGGCCTTGGGATCGCCATTGCCGCCCCAGCCGCACCACAGGTTGCCTTCTTCATCACATTCGATTCCGTCGATGGCGGCGTAGTCGAGCCCCTCGATATGCTTGCGGCGCTCGCCAAGGGTGCCGTCGTCCTTGACCGCAATGGCCCAGACCAGGCGGTTGGGTTTGGCCCGGCCTTCGACGACGTACAGGGTTTTTTCATCGGGGGAGAAGCACAGGCCGTTGGGGCCATCGAGGTTGTCGATGACCCGAGTGACCTTGCCACTGTCGCCGTCGATGCGGTAAACGCCATGGGGTTGAACCGGCGTGACCTTGCGGCCTTCGTAGTTGTTGTGGGTCTGAAAAGGCGGGTCGGTGAACCAGATCGAGCCGTCGCTTCTACAGACGATATCGTTGGGCGAGTTGAAGGGCTTGCCATCGTAGCTGTCGGCCAGCACGGTGAGCGTTCCGTTGTATTCGGTGCGCGTGACCCGGCGACCCTCGGCAGTGGTGGTCGACCCTTCGCAGACCAGCAAACGCCCTTGGCGATCGCGGCACATGCCATTGGAAAAGTTGGCGTGCTCGCGGTACACGGAGAAGCCCTCGGTGACTTCGTCCCAGCGCATGATGCGATTATTGGGAATGTCACTGACCAGCAAGTAGCGGCCATCGCCCACCCAGACCGGGCCTTCTGCCCACCGCATGCCGGTGGCGAGCTTTTCCACGCTGGCGTTGAACACACGCAACGCCATGAAGCTATCGTCGAGGGCGTGAACCAACGGGTCGGGGTAGCGCGAGCTCAGTGGTTCGGCGGCATCCGACAGTTGGGGCAGGGCGGCGGCGCCCATTGTCGCCAGCGAGGCAGAGACGGCGAGGGACTTATGCAGGAAGCTGCGGCGGGTGTTGCCTTGAGCAGGGCGTTCAGGCAAGGCGGACAAGGTTGAGTCCATGTAGCGATCTCCGTGATCTTGTTTTTTTTGGAGATGCAGTAATACCGCGTGATAAGACATCGTACAAGTTTGTATGAGCTATGCCGGTAGTGCGCCGGTGCAGCCTCGCCTCACATCCGACGCTGAGCGAGCAAAAAATCCACGAATACCCGCACCCTGCAGCATCAATCCACCCGATACCGCAACGCCTCGACCAGCAACGCAAACGCCGGCGACGCTTGCCGGCGGTTTGGGTAATACAAGTGGTACCCCGGATGCCAGGGGCACCAGTCCTCGAGTACGACCTGCAGCTGCCCGCTGGCAATGTAGGGCGCAGCCATGTCGTCTGGAATGAAGCTCAAGCCGAACCCGTCCAGGGCGGCGTCGAGCAGTTGGTACGCGCCGTTGTAGATGACCTGTCCAGACACCCGCACGTTGAGGGTTTCATCGTCCTTTTCGAACTCCCACGCATACAGTCCGCCGTGAGTGGGCAGGCGCAGGTTGTTGCACAGATGGTTGGGCAGGCAGCGCGGTGTGACCGGGCGCTCGCGTCCGGCGAAGTAGGCCGGTGAACCCACCACGAGCATGCGCATGTCGGGACCGATGCGCGTGGCGATCATGCCATCGGCGACAGCCTCGCCCAGTCTCACGCCGGCGTCGAAGCCCTGGGCCGCGATGTCGACGAAGTTGTACTCGCAACACACTTCTATCGAAATGTCGGGGTACCTGGGCAGGAAGGTTTTCAGCACCGGGCGCAAAACCAGTTCCAGAGCATGGTCCACGGCGTTGATGCGGATGTTACCGGCGGGACGGTCGCGCAGTTCGCTGAGTGCCGCCAGCGCAACTTCGATATCGGCGAAACTGGGGCCAACCGTGCTGATCAATCGCTGGCCAGCCTCGGTGGGGGATACGCTGCGGGTCGTGCGCGTCAGCAGTCGCAAGCCCAGGCGCGCTTCCAGGGCTCGCACCGTGTGGCTGAGCGCAGACTGCGAAACGCCAAGCTTGCCGGCGGCCTTGGTAAAGCTGCGCTCCTTGGCAACCGCGAGGAAGGCAAGAAGATCGTTGGCATTGTCGCGAAGCATTCATGAGTCCAGTTCATTTATCCATGCTGATTATAGTGGCTAATCAGACGGACATCTAACGGGTAGATTGGAGTTCTTCGGCAAAGCACAGGAAGATTCTTGGTGAAATCACTCGCAGCCGCCGCGCTCTCATTGTCCTTGTTAACGTTTGAAAGCGAAGGAGCCCAACCCATGAGTGGCACTCAATCCCTCAATGTCACCGTAACGCCCGCAGGCTCGCAGCCGTCCGCGGTCGGGCCCGCCGAGTACTTTACCGGTAAGGTTCGGGTCGATGCCCCATTCAAAGGCACCGACGGCGCTCGCATCGGCGGCGCCACGGTCACTTTTGAGCCCGGCGCGCGTACCGCCTGGCACACCCACCCGCTGGGCCAGACGCTGATCGTGACCGCAGGTGCCGGCTACGTGCAGCAGGAGGGCCAGGGCCGCCAGCTGATTCGCCCCGGTGATACCGTGTGGATTCCTCCCCAGGTGAAACACTGGCACGGCGCACGGCCCGATACTGGCATGAGCCATATCGCCATTGCCGAGGCACTGGACGGCAAGGTGGTGGATTGGCTGGAGCAGGTCAGCGATGCGGAGTACGGCCAGGCCCAGTGAGGCCAATGTCCAGCGTGCATTGGCAACAATCGCCCGTGCACCGAACGGCTGCTGACTGCAAACCCGACTTGCTATAAAATCGATGCCAAAGTGCCATGCCGTTCGACGCTCAGTCGACCACCGGACAGCGGCACGTCTTTGCTCTGACAGGGCACATCGATAGCAAAGGCGGGGAGCCTTGGTATGCCGCTCAGTCGCCAGGAGTTGGGGAGAAGTTTCGCGCGCCGTATCTACGGGCCGCGCTCGATAGGGTGCCTGCTCAGTGCGCTCTTCATCGGTGCAGTGTTGCTGGATCAGCCCGGCACGCCCACGTGGGTATGGGCAGCGATGTTGGCCAACCTCGTGGCCTGGCCAACCGGTGCGTACCTGCTCGCACGCAATGCCTCGGATCCCTTCGCTGCCGAACAGCGCAACCTCATGCTGGACGCCCTGTTCGCCGGCGGCTGGGCAGGGCTGATGGCGTTCAACCTGCTGCCGTCGGTGCTGCTGCTTGCCATGGTCGCCATGAACGCGATGGCCGCAGGCGGTTGGCGCCTGTTACGGGCCAGCGTTGCGCTGCAGGTTGTGGGTGTGCTTACGGCGCTGAGCCTGAATAGGTTCGAGTTGTCGATGGCGACCACGGCGCTGCAGCAACTGGCCTGTCTGCCGATGCTGATCATCTACCCGCTGATCGTGGCCCGCGCCAGCTACGGCGTTTCGGTGCAACTGGCAGTGCACAAGAAGGCCTTCAAACTCATCAGTAAACTGGACGGCATGACCCGCCTGCTCCATCACGCTTCGTGGAGGGAAAAGCTGGACGAAATCTTTCCTCGCTGCAGGAGGGGTGAGGTGACGGCGATGCTGGCCTTGATAGACATCGACAACTTCAAGCGCATCAACGATGAGCACGGTCATCTGGTGGGCGATGCCATCATCGGCCGCCTGGCCAACCTGCTGCGTTCAGGGCTGGGGACGTCTGCCGTGCCGGGACGCTACGGCGGCGACGAGTTCTGTTTGCTGCTGTTCGATGTCAGCGTCGCGGAAGCGACCCGGCAGTTGGACGACATTCGCCAACGATTCGCCTACTGGGCTGACCTGACCGTGCCCGTAGAAGTGACCCTGAGCATTGGCCTGGTGCCTTACTCCCATGAATATGCCAGCGAACGTGATTGGATAAAGGCCACGGACGAAGCACTGTACCGGGCCAAGCGCAGTGGCAAGAATCGGCTTTGTGTGCAGCCGTGGCCGGCCAGCGTTGAGGGCTGATGGCTGCAGCGGGGTCGTACCTACTCGGCCCCCACCGCAAACTCGGGAAGCACATACTCCTGCAGTTCCGCAATCACCTCCAGCGCCGGGCGCCGTGTTGGCTTGAGGTTCAAGGCAACATGGTTGACGCCGGCATCGCGTTGGCGCGCGAAGAAGGCCTTAAGGGCATGACGGCCGCCGCGCAGCACTCGACCGGTCTGCAACGGTGCGTTGGCATCGGTATCCAGGTCGAACATCGCGCCATAGCCGAACGGTACGAAACCACGCGACGCGGTCACTTCACGCCAGTGCGGCACCACCTCCGACATACGCTGGGCATCGCCATGCCAGATCCAGGCGTCGACGTGTTCGCCCAGCCACTCCAGGCTCTGGCCGGCACGGCCAATGGCGATGATGGGGATGCGTGACGCCGCAGGCTTGGGCACCAGGTCGATGTCGCCGCGCAGATGGCCGAAGTGTTCGGTTTTCAAACGCGGGAAGGATACCGAGGTCAGGGTCTTGATCAAGGCCACCGCTTCGCGATAGCGCTCCACGCGCGTGGCGAAGTCGACCCCGAAGGCGGGGTACTCGGTGGGCCGGTCACCGGACGCCATGCCGGCCAGAAAACGGCCGCCCAACAGTTGGTCGGCGGTGGTGATCTGCTTGGCGGTGATGACCGGCTCGCGCAGGGGCGTAACGAACCCGGCCGTGCCGATTGCGATCCGTTTAGTGAGCGCGGCCAGCCAGCCGGCGTACACCAGTGGGTCGAGCACCTGGCCGGTGTCGCCGAACGACGGGTCGTAGAAGGGTACATCGCGCAGCCACAAGGCTGCAGCGTCACTGCGATCCAGGCTTTGCACGATCTCGGCCTGGTCCGACAGGCCTGGAAAGGGGCTGTCGGGGTAGCCACTGGCCGGGGAAATGAAACCAATGGTCAATTGACCCTGTTGGAAGGTGCGGCTGAACGCGTCGTGGCCAGCCAGATCGTGTAGAGGTTTTTCCGGATTCATAGTGCCTGCCCAAGATCCAAGAGATACCACCAGTTTAACGCCGGGGTAGATGCCTTTTTCGGACCTTTCGGATCGACTGTGATGAATAACTTTCCCCAATCTACGGTGGAAATCGACCCAGGATGCAATGATGCCAAAAGGACATTACCCAGCCTGAAAAGTTCAAAACCTTTACAGAAATAAAAATATGTACAACCTTTTGTAAAGTTATCGGGGCTTCTACCGATAGGGACGTTTGACCGCAGAATAATTGCGATCAGCCTCATGGGCCACGCAGAGCTCAGGCGTCCGAGAAATGGACCGTTCTCACCCCAAGACCCATTACGAACCGTCCCATTTCGGGCTGTGAGAACCTCATGAATATCCTTGCTCCTGCCGTAGCACTGGCCAACCGATTACGCTTTCCGACGAAGTTTGCGGTACTGGCAATCATCGTCCTGATTCCCCTGGCGCTGCTGGGCACCCGTTTCATCATGCAGATCAACGAGAGCCTTGCGGTCATCCGTTCGGAGCAAGCAGGCCAGCGTTACCTGCTGGACGTCCCGCCCGTCCTGCGTTTGTCCATGATGCAGCGCGCCTTGAGCAATCGCCTACTCAGCGGTGATTCGACTGCGCAAGCCGATGTACTGGCCAACCAGGCGAAGCTGGAGGACGCATTCTCGAAACTGGCCGCCACTGACCGCCAGTTCAACGAGCCGCTGGAAACCGGTGACCGCGTCCAGGATCTGCACGCAGCAGCCACGCGGTTGATGGCGCAGGCCAAGCCGGGCGCCGACCAGAGCGGCGTGTTCGACGCGTGGAACGACCAACTCACCGAGACGTTGAATTTTGTCTACTACGTGTCGGCCACGTCGGGGATGGTGCTGGATGAGGATTACGCATCGCTGTTCATGATCGACCAGAGCACCTTGCGCCTGCCCCGCCAGATCAACATCGTCGGGCAACTGCGTGGGCTCGCCAGCGGCCTGCGTGAAGGGCAGGTGTTGAGCCCGGCTACGCGCGGCGTGATCAAGTCGATGCTCAAGAACGAACTGCTGATCCACAAGGAACTGCAGCAAAGCCTGGCACTGCTACGTCGCCGTGAGCCCGCGCTCGCCGATCGGATCCAGGCACCCATCAACAGCGCTTTCGCAAGCCTCGAGGGCTTCCGTGCGGACCTCGACGCGGTGACGTCCTCTACCAGCGATACACTGGGCAACGTGCAGAACGTACCCGCCAAGGGCAATGCAGTGGTGGCTGAGTTGTACAAGGCCCAGGACACCCTCCAGGTGGAGTTGCTGAATCGGCTGCAACACCGTGTCGAGGAAAAGAATGCTCAACGCCAGTTCATCATCGGCATGTTCGCGCTTGTCGGCCTGCTGCTGGTGTACGTGTTCTGCGGCATCTACAGCGCCATGCGGCGTACCATTCAGGATGTGCTGTTGGCCACCCAGCTCATTGCCCAAGGCGACCTGAGCACGCGCGTCCAGGTCCGCGGCAAGGATGAAATGGCCGACGTAGGCAACAGCCTGAATCATATGGTGCAGGCCTTCAGTGGTTCGCTGGCTCAGGTCGAGCGCAGCTCGCAGTCGGTGTCCGAGGCCGCCACGCGCATGGGTGTGTCCATCGACCGCGCCAAACGCTCGATGAATACCCAGCAAAGCGAAACCGAGCAGGTGGCCACTGCCATCAACGAAATGACCACCAGCGTTGCCGATGTCGCGCAGAACACCGAAGGTGCTGCCCACGCGGCCGAACAGGCCAGCCAGTCTTCCCATGCCGGGCTGGCGCAGATGCACGAAACCAAGGTCACCATCGAGGCCTTGGCCGACGAAGTGGAGCGCAGCGCGCAGAAGGTCTCGGCGCTTGCCCAGCACAGCCAGCAGATCGGTGGGGTCATCGAAGTGATCCGCAACATTGCCGACCAGACCAACCTGCTGGCCTTGAACGCCGCCATCGAAGCCGCCCGTGCGGGTGAGCAGGGCCGCGGCTTCGCGGTGGTCGCCGACGAGGTGCGGACCCTGGCATCGCGTACGCAAAACTCCACCGAAGAGATCCGCCGGATCATCCAGGAACTGCAATTGGCTACCGCTGCCGCCGTCGAGCAGATGAAGGCTGGCAAGCAGCGCGCCCAGGAATGCCTGCAGTCCGCCGATGCAGCCTCGACCAGCCTGGATGCCATCAGCGATGGCGTCGAGCAGATCGTCGGTATGAACACTCAGATCGCCAGCGCGGCCGTTCAGCAGCACGCCGTGTCGGAGGACATCAACCGCAACGTGACCGAGATTCGCAATGGCAGCCTGGCGTTGATGGAAGGTATCGAAGACAACGCCGTGACTGCAGAAGAGCTATCACTGCTTGCAACCGAGCTGCGCACCGTGGTGGCGCGGTTCAAGCTATAGGAAGGCGCCCCGAGGGAAGCGCCGATCTGCGCTCAAGGGCAAATCGGCGCGCTGTGGTCCATCGAAGCTGACAGTCTGAGCGCTACAGCGATGCAGCCAGCTTGGTGGCCGCATCCAGAGCGGCATTAAAGCTGGCCTCGGCCGTTGCTGCATCGCCCAGCGTCGCTTCCGACTCCACCGTGTCGATGGCTGAAATGCCCACCATCCGTGCCCAAGTCCTGAGGAATGCAACCTGATGATCGTAATCCTCGGTGGGATAGTCCTCGCCCAGCACCACCCCGCGGGTGGCTAGCACCACCACCTTCTTGCCCTTGAGCAGGCCGCACATGCCCTGTTCATCGAAATCGAACAGCACGCCGCGCTGTGACACCGAGTCGATCAGGTGCTTGAGACGGTAGGGCACACCGAAATTCCACATCGGCACACTGAAGACAATCACATCGGCGCGATGGAAGCGCTCGCCCAACGCGTGGATCTGTTTCCACACGGCTGCCTGTTCGGGAGTCATTTCCACGCCTTCGAGGTCGGCGTACTTGGCATTCAACGCAGGACCGTCGAAAGGCAGCAGATCGGTGGTCCACACATCCAGCACGTCGACGGTGGCGTCAGGCTGATGCGAAGCGACGGTTTCGAGGTAGCGTGCGGCCAGTTTCAGCGAGGCGGAACGCTCGCCACGCGGAGAGCTGGCAATGTGAAGAATATGCATACAGGGGTTTCCTATGTGGCGCAGCTGCGCGGGGTTTCGATTTAGTCCTGTGCGCGAGCGCCGATGTTCAATTCTGCAAAGCGTACCGTCGGCAGTGCTCCAGGTACCCTTGCTCATGACTGCCCACCAGATGAACCACGCTGGACCACAGCCAGGACGGCGCGTCCAGCGTGTTCGAACGATTCGTCTGCAACTCGCGCATCCAGTCGGCCCTGGTCGAAAGGTCCATCTGCCGTGCGTGAGCGGCGCCCACGACCCTGGCCAGGTAACTCGCCGCGCGCATGGCTTCGGTTTCGCTCAACTGGTCGAGCTCAAGCTTCATGTCTTGGGGCAGCAGTTCACGAATGAAGAAGCCATGGTCGAGCATCCGCGTGGCCAGCATCCGATTGCCTAGGCCCGGAGACAGATGCCGGGCGCCTTCGACCACGCGCCGGCCGTTATCGCGCGGCATGCCTGCGCGCACCGTGCGCGGTGCTGCGGCAGCGACCGCTTCCTTGACGTCCAGGAGACACAGTTCCTGGTCATCGTCGTCGCCCACGCCGAGCAGCACGGCATAGCGCTTGAGGCCCAGGGAGCTGCAACCCTTGACCCAATAAGCCGAATCCAGCAACTCGACACTGTCACTCCCCGAGCGGCCCTTGAGGGACGTGACCAGGGCATGGATCTCGTCGGTGGCGCACAAGGTCTTGATGGCGCTGCGCTCGGTTTTGGAGAGCGCCCAGAAATGCTTGCCCAACGGAATCGTCGGACGCATGTCTTCGATGCGTTCCTGCGCCAGATGCTTCCACGTACGCTGCACAGCGCTGCGCATGCCAGCCTTGACCTGCGCGGGACGCTGCGGCTGTTCTTCCTGGTTGTTCTCGAAGGCTTGCTCGTAGCCCACCATCATCTCTTCGAGCATGCGCGCGGTGGCCACGCCGGGCAGGTCCGAGCCGCGAGCGGCGGTCGCCAGCGACAAGCCGAGCCGGACCAGGTCGTGGACAGGGTTGCCGATCACCGTCTGGTCCAGGTCGCGGATATGGATGTCGATGCGACCCTTCAAATCGCCGGTCGGCCCGAGGTTGCCGGCGTGACAGTCGCCACAGATCCACACCGGCGGCCCACTGGGCAAGCGCCGACCGGACTGGGACTGCAGCCATTCATAGAATTGCACGGTGCTGCCGCGCACATAGGCATGCGCGGATCGGGCCATCTTCAAATTGCGCAGTTGCTCGAGGGGTTCCAGGCGTGCGGCAGGACGGGGCGTTTTCATGGAATAGTCTTTGGGGGAAAGACTATGGAGTGGTTATCCGAGGTGCATGTTTCAAAATGTTTCTAGTTTTTTCTCCGGGCAAAACACGACGAGAGGAGCATATGGCTTTGGCAGGCGCTGAACTGTTCGATGCCGGCAGGTAGCGGGCCACCGGCGCAGATGGGTGCAGGGTTCATCCAATACACGTGGGCTTGGGTTCCTCGATGAATACATCTGGCTTGGTATGGAAGCGCTGTGCTAGCGCATAGGCCATCTTGTGGCTGATGGGGCGCGTCCCGGCCAGCACCTTGGACACCACATGCTTATCGCCAATTTCGGGCAAATCCGAACCGGTAAGCCCCAGCATCTCCATGAAGTCACGCAACAGCTGCACGGCAGTGCTGGTGGGTTTCAAATGGGCGTTGATGGCCTCGAATTGCTGCGAATCACGCTCGTAATCAAGAAGCGCATCTTCGAGCTCGACCAGTACCTGCTCTTCATACTTGTTCAGGGTATGGCCATCAGTCAGCTCGTCGAGCAGCGCAGACGCACGCGCGTATTCGGCGGGGCTATGGATGCCGCCAACGAACGACTCACGTAGCTGCTCAACCAATACTTGAAGGCTTTCCAAGGCAGCACGGATGCTTTGAGGATCTTGAAGTACGGTGGTCATGGTTTCGCCCCCTGGTTGTTTCTGGCATACCAGTCATTTGCAGCGTCATATTCAGCATGGGTATAGATGTGTTTGACGTACAGCTTTTGTCGCTTGTAATTGACGCCTGCGATCAATCTCAATTTGTTGCCGCCGATATCGATCACAACCCACCCCACCTGTGCCCGGGGCTTGAATAGATCCAACCGGCTCCCAAACAGGTCTGCCAGATCGTTGTAACAGCTGGGTTCCAATGCACACAGAATTCGATAGCAGGCTTTGAGGGCAGTGGCGCAGGTAGGGTGCCTACGGCATGCGTCGTCAAATCGATCCTTCTTCAGAACATCCATATGTTTTCCTGGCGTTTATCGTCATGATACGCCAGTTGTCATTTTTGGCAACCTCAAGCCGGCCGTAGCAGTGATGTGCAAGCTAGGGCCCCAAGCATTTGCATGTCAGCCATCAATTCTATGACGAGCCAAGTCGGAACTGCTCTCAACGCGGCCCGGACCGTGGCCGCTTTTGCCCAGCACTGTTCGCTTCGGGAACTGCACAACTGCCGTTCCTGCAGCGGGCACTGCCGTCCGGGTGGGGCAGCCAGGCCAGATGCGGACGCCAGCGGCAGAACAGGCGATAGCCAACGTTCAACAGCGGTCTTGCCCAGCGCCAGGACAACGGCGCGGCCCAGACGCCGAGGCCCGCGGCGCGCCAGCTCCAGAGGGTCGCGTCCAGGCCGGTGACCCATGTTCCATCGCTGAACCGGGCATGAAGCAACGACTCCATGTGCGCGTGGGTGAAGCCCAAGGATTGAGCGTCGAACGCCGGATCGCTGATATCGGTGAAATGCAGGCGTGCGGGCAAGGCACGCGCCCTCAGAACCTTGATTTCGTGGGCGCAGAGGGGGCAGTCACCGTCGAAGTAGAGGGTCAGCGGCCACTTTATGCTGTCATGCATCGATGAGTGTCCTGGGTGGGTGTGCGAATGAAATGTCTGAAATCGAGCGAGGTGTGCTTGATTGGAATAGACACCCGGTTGTCCCTTTCACTCGTTTTTTTTCGTTAGCGCGCAGATTGTTTCGCGCAAAAGCGCGTTCGATCAGCGCCCAAGCGCCTTGCCCCACCCCTGATCCTTTGCGTGGCGCCAATCGCGGTCTTCCTTGCTGTCGATGCCGACATGCCGTTGGAAGTCAGCGATGGCGCTGGCTTGGCATTGCCGGAAGCCGTCGTCCCAGCCGGTGGCGTATTGACGATCCGAAAGGTACACAGGCACGTTCTTGCGAAAGTCGCCCAAGGCTTGCGCGGCGTGCCGACCACTGCCGCAGCCGTCCTCGAAGCCGCTGGCGAAGGGGGCAGGGTAGCCCTCGGCCAATAGCCGCTCCCGGGTCGTTTGGCAGGCGCTCAACACTACTGCCGATAAGGCTAGGCTCAGCAGCATCCCAGTTCGTCTACCAGGTCTCCACAGGGCGTTCATCGCCGGTACCCGTCGGGCACCAGGGCCGCAGCCGGCACAGGTGAAGGCTGTGTCGAGGGGCGGTAGAGAATCCAGCGATAACACAGCACGCAAATGACCCAATCGATCAGCAGCGTCCAGATGTTGTGCGAAAGGAAGTGCGCACCTTGCGCCATTCGCCCCAGCGAAAAGACCGATCCCAGTGTCAGCGCAACCGCCAGTGCGATTCGCGCAGTGCGTGGGCGACGATCGCGCCAGAAAAAGAACAAGGCGAGCAGTGAGAAGCCGCTCGACGCATGGCCGCCGGGCCAGCACAGACCAGGCTTTTCCGTTGCGGCGCGGGGGCTGAGCAACGGTGTATAGGTTTCCTGGCCGCCGAACTCTTTCAGGCTCCAGGGGCAATGCACGGCTGTGAGCACCTTGAGCGGCGTCACCACCGACGTAGTCAGCGCCATCGCCAGCACCACATACCCCAGTGGTCGACGCCATTGGCGCAGGCGCGTGGCCCACAGACTTGCCACGAAACCTGCAAGTGCAAGTACGGCAAAGGCGATCACCGCCTGCTTGGCGCGATCATGCAGAATGTTTTCCAGCCAGTAGCTCTGGCGTCCGATGAAGCCAACCCCCGGCACGTAGAAGATCTGCGCCAGGGCGAAGTCGAGGGCGGGCGGATACAGCCACAGCATCGTTGCCATCAGCACGAGCGGAATGCCCAGCGCCAATCGAAAGTCAAAATGCCGGGACGCAGCAACAGGTAATGCGATAGCCATGACAGGCTCCGATCCAATGATGAAGAACAGGTGAAAGTTACGTGGGGAAGTAACGACGACGGCCTGCCATCAATGATCCATTGGCCGCTTGCGTTACGAGCGACGATAAGTTTGCGCCGTTCAGAACGAAGTGAACGAACTGTGAAAAATACGTGGAAAGTAGTGCTCGCCTCGGCTCAAGGAAGCGATCGCATTGCTGTGTTCCAGCGCATGCCTCGAAACGGACTCGCAACGAGCTTTTCCTCGCGAATCTTTCACGAAAATTTGAATTATCCGCGTCTAGAGTCCGCGCCATCGACAACCGTAGCACGGCGCACGGCTCGCTTCTTTGCCCGACGGCAGACTCCCATGTTCAAACTCAAACCTGTACGCCCGGAAACCGCGACGGTGCTTGCCAGTGTATTTCTGCTGGTGGTGTTCAATGTGCCCCTCTGGCAGCATCTGGCTGCAATTACCGGGGAGGGTGGCGCTGGAACACAACTTGCTCTTGCGTTTGCCATCATGCTGTTGGGCGTGTTCAATATCGTCCTGACGATAGTGGCGTTTCCAATCATATTCAAACCGGTATTGACGGTGCTGTTTCTTACCAGTGCTAGTGTCACCTACTTCATGAGTCACTACGGTGTGCTCATGGACGTTGGCATGCTTCGCAATCTGGTGGAAACCAATATCACCGAAGTACAAGGCTTGTTGTCTCCGATGCTCTGGATCTATGTTTTGCTGTTGGGCGTATTGCCGTCGGTGCTGTTGTGGAAAACGCCCATCGCCTACCGCAAAGTGCATCGCCAGTTGGTCAGCAAGGCACTGGTCGGCGCGGGCTCTGCGGCGGTCATTGCCGTGGTCGCGCTGGTGGACTATCAGGGGCTGTCGTCACTGTTGCGCAATCATCACGAGTTGCGCCTGATGGTGGTGCCGAGCAATTACATCGGTGCCTCGATCGCCTATGCACGCGAACAAGTGTCCACGGCACGACAGCCATTCCGGGCCATCGGCGAAGACGCCGTGCGAGCCGTCAACGTGGCCAGCAATGCGCCCAAGTCACTGACGGTACTGGTGGTAGGGGAAAGTGCGCGCGCCGAGAACTTCGGCATCCTGGGTTACGAGCGCGAGACCACGCCGCAACTTGCCCAGGAACAAGGGCTGGTGGCCTTTACCGACATGCACTCCTGCGGCACCGAAACGGCTGTCTCTGTGCCATGCATGTTCTCCAACATGGGCCGCAAGCAGTACAAGGCGGACATCGCGAAAAACCAGGAAGGCCTGCTGGACGTGCTCAAACGCGCGGGGCTGGATGTGGTGTGGTGGGACAACCAGTCTGGCTGCAAGGGGACGTGCGACCGGGTCACTTTGCTGGACGTCAGCCATGACAGAGATCCCGCATTGTGCGCGGACAACGAGTGCGGGGATGAAATTCTGCTGCAAGGTCTGCAGGCCTTCATTGACCATTTGAGCAAAGATACCGTTCTGGTATTGCACCAGATGGGCAGCCACGGGCCCGAATATTTCAAGCGTTACCCCAAGGCGTTCGAGAAATTCACGCCGGTGTGCAAAAGCAATGCGCTGGATGCGTGCAGCAGAGAGAGTATCGTCAACGGCTATGACAACACCTTGCTGTACACCGATCACGTGCTGGCTCGGCTCATCGATGTACTGCGCAGCAACCAGGATCATCTGGCCACCGCAATGATCTATCTGTCGGATCATGGCGAGTCGCTGGGCGAGTACAACCTGTTCCTGCATGGCACGCCTTACATGCTTGCCCCCGATCAGCAGAAACACGTGCCGCTGCTGGTATGGCTTTCCGAAAGTTATCAGCGCGCGCTCACGGTCGACAGCCGCTGCCTGCAGCAGACGCGTCATGAACCGCTGAGCCAGGACAATCTGTTTCACTCGATGCTAGGCTTGCTGCATGTGCAGACGCGTGTCTACGACACCGGGTTGGATATGTTCGCCAGTTGCAGGGGGATCAACGGGCATGCGGCTGACGCGGCGAAACAACTGGCGGCCGGCCGCTGAGCGGGTGACCTTTTCCGTTATTCCGCCTGACACCACAAAGAGGGTTCCATGCGCATACTGGTTATCGAAGATCACGCCGATATCCTCGCCAACATCTCCGAGTACTTTACGCTCAAGGGCTGTGAAGTCACCGGGGCGCTGGATGGCGTCACTGGGCTGCATCTGGCGATGACCGGCAACTTCGATGCCATCATTCTGGATGTGATGCTGCCCGGCATGGACGGCAATCGGGTCTGTCACAAGCTGCGCTCGGTCTCCAGGCAGAACACGCCCATCCTGATGCTGACTGCCCGTGACGAATTGGAAGACCGCTTGACCGGCTTCAGCGTCGGTGCCGACGACTACATTATCAAGCCCTTCGCGTTGTCCGAGCTGTTTGCTCGCGTCGAGACGGTGAGTCGACGATCGACAGGCGTTCGGAAGAACGTGCTCCAGGTCCATGACCTGACCTTCGACCTGGATTCGCTTGAGGTGAAGCGGGCGGGCAAGCTGCTCAAACTCAACCCCACCACCCTCGTGCTGCTGGAGCTGCTGATGCGCAAAAGCCCCGCGATAGTGAAGCGTCGCGAGTTCGAACTGGCGCTATGGGGCCAGGAAACGCACGACTCCGACAGCCTGAGAACGGGCATCTACATGTTGCGCAGAACCATCGACAAAACCTTCGACGTGCCCCTGCTGCACACCGTGCACAGCATGGGCTACAAGCTGCAGGGCCCGTCCGGTGGCGAAGTGTCGATCGAACGGCACTGACCCCGGCCCAGGCCTCGCAGCGCCAGGCTCAGGCGAGCTCTAGCGCCTTCAGTATCTGCACCAGGCGCTCGTTGGACTGCCGGTCGAGCCCCTTGAGGGGAAGAGGCAGGCAATTGGCTGCTGCCTGGCCCATGATCTCGGCTGCGGCAGCGATGACCCGGACACTGCCATATTCACGGAACATTGCCCACAGCGGTTCAAGCCCTGCCGACAGTTCGACGGCGCGGCCCGAGTGTGCACCCTTCGTTGCCTCGATGAGCGCCAGCGCAGTTCGCGGAAACAGTCCGCCCAGCACGGAGTACCACAGCTCGCACCCTGCATTGAGGCCGGTCACTGCAAAGGCATCGCCACTGATGCCTATACTGACGTGGGCAGGGATGCTCGCCCGCAGGCGCGCCACCCGGGCCGAGGCTTGCGCTGGATCCAGGTTCATGCCGGGGATCTTGATCGAGGCGACATTCGGCAGAGCTGCAATGCGCCCGTGCAGCTCGTCCGTGAACTCGAAGTGCGTGGTGCCGGGGTTGTCGTAGACCACCAACGGCACCGAAACGTGGTGGGCGAGGGTTTCGTAGAACTCGAATACTTCATCGGCACCAAGCTTCTGGTAACTCACCGGTGGCAGCAACAGCGCGCAGGCCCCAGCGGCCTGCGCATCATCCGCCAGCAGCAGCACATCTCGCGTGGCGACCGAGCCGATCCCGACGATAACGGGCACCTCACCGGCCACGCTGACGGCAAGCCGCGTCGCGAGGCGTCGTTCTTCCCGGTTCAGGTACGCGTAGCTTCCCGTCGAGCCCAGAACGCCGATGGAATCGACCTTTGCCGACGACAGGTTTTCAATCAACCCGGCGAAGGCCGTTTCGTCGACGACACCGTCACGCAGCGGGGTCAAAGGGAATGCGCTCAAACCTGTGAACATGAAAGAACTCCTCATTTTCGGACGGAATACGTGGGTTTGCATCGGCGACCGGCGTTGCTATAGGGTACCTGAGTACATTGCCAGCGACGCAACAGAGTGGGGCCCCTTTATGTCGTTCGATATTCACCATCTGCTTCTGGTGTTCGTCACCTACATTGTCGGCGCAGCCAGCCCGGGGCCCAGCAACATGCGAATCATGAGCGTCGCGATGCACCAAGGCAGACGCCCCGCGTTGGTGCTGGCCGCAGGCGTCATCAGTGGTTCGTTCTTCTGGGGTTCAATGGCTGCTACGGGTGTCTCGGCAGTGCTCGTGCAATACGCCGGCGCGCTGTTCATTCTGAAGATGGCAGGCGGCGCCTATCTGCTTTTTCTAGCCAGCAAGGCCTGCCGTTCCGCGCTGACGTCCAATCAACGCTTTGCCGATGAGTTGGCATCTTCACCGAAGGCATCCTGGCCGAGTCTGTATCGTCGGGGCTTGCTGATGCACCTTACCAATCCGAAAGCCCTGCTGAGCTGGATCGCTACGATGACCCTGGGCTTGGGCCCAGGCGCGACGAGCTCGACCGTGGCGATCATCCTGGCGGGTTGCGCCATACTTAGCGTGACCATTTTTGGCGGTTATGCACTGGTCTTCTCTACGGCCCCAATGGTGCGTGCCTATGGAAAGGCGCGCCGTTGGATCGAGGGCACCTTGGCGATGGTCTTTGCCGCAGCCGGCTTGAAACTCCTGTTCGCCAGGCCGTGATCCGCTGCAGGCCCTGATCGCGCTCGTTTCGCTATCGTCGTGAGCCATATCCGATAGCTGCCGACCTGCCCCATGCTCAAGATTCCTGCCGGCGGGCCGATGATGGTTGTCATCAACCCCCGATCGCAATGGAATCCTGCATGATCATCCGACGCCTCAATCTCGCCCCTCGGGCGATCGCTTTCTTCTCGGCCGTAGTCGCGGTCGTGATCCTTCTGGGCAGTATCTCCATCGTTCAGATGAACAAGCTCTACCAGGCCGAGCAGGACGTGGAAACCAACTGGATGCTCGGCATTCGCGATGCGGGTCAGATGAACAGCGGACTGCTGAGGTTGCGGCTCGAAAGCATGCGCGGTGCCACCACCACCGATGCCGCGCTTCGTGAACAGACGATTGCTGCGTTTCCGGGCTATCGCCGTACTTTTCAGGAAACCATCAAGCACTACGAAAGCACCGTTGCGAGCGACGATGACCGTAAACTTTACGAATCCATACGCTCCGATGCGGCAGCGTATGACCAACTGCTGGGTCAGCTCGAACCTATGCTGCGTGCTGCCGACACCACTGCGGCAACTGCGCTGATCAACACGGGCATTCGTCCGTTGACCAATGCCCTCGAAGGCAAGGTCAACCAGCTCATGGCGCTGAACGACCGCGGTGCCACGGATGCCGGCGATGCGGCGCTGGCGACGTTCGAGTCGGGACGCAACTGGGTCATCGGGCTGATGGCTGCGGCCGTGCTGGCTACCATCCTGCTCGCTGCGCTATTGATCCGCAGCATCACCCAGCCGATCAAGGAGGCCGTGCAGATCGCCCAGCGCATCGCGCGCAAGGACCTGACCGAAACGATCGTCGTGGTCGGGCAGGACGAGGCCGCCAGCATGCTCACCGCGTTGGCCCAGATGCAGGTCAACCTGCGCCAGACCATCGCGCACATTTCCGACAGTTCCAGCCAGTTGGCTGCCGCCTCGGAAGAGATGAGCGCCGTGACCGAGGAATCCAGCCGCGGTCTGGCGCGCCAGAACGACGAGGTCAATCAGGCTGCCAGCGCCGTCACCCAGATGAGCTCGGCCGTCGATGAGGTGGCACGCAATGCGGCAGAGGCCGCCGACGCGTCGGCAACCACCCAGTCCCTGGCCAGGGATGGGCTGGGCAAGGTCGAGCAGACCCTCACCGCCATTCAGGCACTGGCCACCAACGTGGGCAGCACCAGCACCCAGGTCAAGCAGCTGTCGTCACGGGCGCGGGAGATCAATACGGTGGTCGAGGTGATTCGCGCCATCGCCGAACAGACCAACCTGCTGGCATTGAACGCGGCCATCGAAGCGGCCCGCGCCGGAGAGCAGGGTCGAGGCTTCGCCGTGGTGGCGGATGAAGTGCGCGCCCTGGCTCACCGCACTCAGCAGTCGACCCAGGAAATCGAAAAGATGATCGGCTCCATGCAGACCGATTCGGTGCAAGCCGTGCAAGCCATGGAGCAGAGTCAGCAGATGGCCAGCGATTCGTCGGCCGTGGCGCAGCACGCCAGCGCATCGCTCAGTCAGATATCGGCATCGATCAACCTCATCAGCGAACGCAATACCGTAATCGCCACCGCAGCCGAGGAGCAGGCACAGGTGGCACGGGAAATCGATCGCAACATCACCAGCATCCGCGACCTTTCGATCCAGAGCGCAGCCGGCGCCACGCAAACGGCCACCGCCAGCGGAGAAGTGTCGCGGCTGGCGGTCGGGCTGACCGCATTGGTCGGGGCGTTCGCGATCTGACCGTGGCCGAGTGGGAGCCGCGTAACTGTGGCATCAGCGATTGTTGCGCAGAATCGAGAAGTTCAGCGCCGCGGCCACGCAGAGCCAGGCCAGGTAGGGGAACAGGATCAGCCCGGTGATGACGTCCAGGCGCATTGCCAGGGCAACCATGGCGGCGGTCACCAGCCACAAGACCACGATGATCACCATCCCGGCGAGCAGGCGATGGGCGCCGAAGAATACCGGCGTCCACAGGGTATTCAGGGCGATCTGCGCGGCCCACAGCGCCAGTACCGTCTCGCTGCCCGGCAGTTGGGTCAGCCGATAGCCCGCCCACGCCAGCAGCAGGTAGATGACCGTCCAGGCCACGGGAAACGCCCAGTTGGGCGGGGTGAAACGCGGCTTGACCAGCGAGGCGTACCATTCGCCGGGCTTGAAGATGACACCGGTGCTGGCTGCGGCGGCGCAGGCCAGCAGAAAGATGAAGAAAACCATGATGAGTCCTTGTGCAAGGGCAGGGGGGCGCTGCAATAGCGAGATGTGCTATCAAGCTGACGCCTGAACCACGGAAAAGTTTGCGCGAGCGTGCAGCGCGTTCAGCCTTCCTCCCGCTGTCCTGCCGGGCCAACCGCAGCGCTCAGGTGACCAATGGGACGCAGCGGCACGAATCGAACCCCAGCTGAAATTGTGCAAGGCAGCCCTGATCATTGTGGTAGGTTTCGATGATTCCCTGCTGCCAAGCTGTTCAATCGACCCTGCGTTTCAGTCCGGAGAATCACCATGTCCCAGAGCAACGTTTCCAAGGTGCCGCGTCAGACCTTGACCGAACAAGTCCTGCAGGCCAAGGCCACGCACAATCTGACCTGGGCGGCGCTGTCCGAGGGGACCGGCCTGAGTACGGTGTATGTGACGGCCGCGCTGCTGGGCCAACACCCGCTGCCGCAGGCGGTTGCCGAAGTGGTGGCCGAGCGTCTGGGCCTCGACGCGCAAGCGGTCGTTCAGTTGCAGACCATACCGTTGCGCGGCAACGCCGAAGACGTGTCCAACGACCCGACCATCTATCGCTTTCACGAAATGGTCCAGGTCTACGGCACTACCTTGAAGGCTCTGGTGCATGAGCAATTCGGCGACGGCATCATCAGTGCGATCAACTTCAAACTCGACATCAAGAAAGTCGAAGATCCAGAAGGCGGATCGCGTGCTGTGATCACCCTGGACGGCAAGTTCCTGCCCTACAAGCCTTTCTAGGATCCTCGCCATGAACCAGGAAAACCGCCCACCGTTGCCACCTTTCACCGTCGAAACCGCCATTCAGAAAGTGCGTGGCGCCGAAGATGGCTGGAACTCCCGGGACGCCGCCAAAGTGGCGCTGGCCTATACCCACGACACCTGCTGGCGCAACCGCAGCGAGTTCATCGAAGGTCGAGCCCAGGCCCAGGCGTTTCTCGAACGCAAGTGGCGCAAGGAGTTGGACTACCGCCTGATCAAGGAGCTGTGGGCCTTCGCCGACAACCGCATTGCCGTGCGTTACGCCTACGAGTGGCATGACGATTCGGGCAACTGGTTTCGCTCCTACGGCAACGAGAACTGGGAGTTCGCCGCCAACGGACTCATGCACCGGCGCTTCGCCTGCATCAACGACCTGCCGATTGCCGAGTCCGAACGCAAGTACCACTGGCCCTTGGGGCGGCGCCCCGACGATCACCCAGGGTTGAGTGATCTGGGGCTTTGAGGGCGCGCTGACGGCCATCGTCAGCGCAAGTGCTCAGGCCAGTTTGCCGCGCGACACGCCCGTTTGTTCCGAGGCCGCCACGCGTGCGGCGGCTTCGGCATCGACCGTGCGCAACGACTTGCCACGGGTTTCACGGGTCAGGCTGACGGCGACGATGGAGATTACCGCAGCCCCGACCAGGTACCAGGCGATGGGCGTGGAGCTGTTGTATTTGTTCAGCAGAGTGATGGCGATCAGCGGCGCCAGCGAGCCGGCGAAGATCGGCGCCACCTGATAACACAGCGACAGCGCTGTGTAGCGCACATGGGTCGGGAACATCTCGGCCATGAGTGCCGAGTAGGGCGCATAGGTCATGGATTCGATGGCCAGGCCCAGAGTGATGGCCGCCATGATCAGCCAGTTGTTGCCGGTGTCCATCATCGGGAAGCCGACGAAACCCCAGAACGCCGTCAGTACTGCGCCGGTCAGGTACACCGGTTTGCGGCCGACCAGGTCGGAGAGGTAGCCCATCAGCGGAATCATGAAGAAGTGCAGGAAGTGCGCGCCGAACATCAGCAGCAGAATCTGCGAGGTGTCCTTGTGAACCACCAGCTTGAGGTAGGTGATGGAAAAGGTCACCACCGTGTAATACAGAATGTTCTCGGCAAACCGCGCGCCGATTCCCACCAACACTGAACGCCAGTGATGGCGCAGTACTTCGACCACACCCAGCTGTTCGGATTGAATCGATGCCTGGCGCGCCTGGGCTTCCTTGAAGATAGGCGCATCGTCGACGCTGCTGCGGATCCAGTAGCCGATCAGCACCACAATGGCCGACAGCCAGAACGCCACGCGCCAGCCCCAGGCCAGGAACTGCTCCTCGGAAAGCCCGGTGGACAGCCCCAGCAAGGCGACGGTAGCGATCAGGTTGCCCGCCGGCACGCCTGCTTGTGGCCAGCTGGCCCAGAAGCCGCGACGGTTGTCTGGGCAGTGCTCGGACACCAGCAGGATGGCACCGCCCCATTCGCCGCCGAACGCGAAGCCCTGGATCAGCCGCAACAGCACCAGCAGCACGGGCGCAGCGTAGCCGATGGTGGCGAAACCTGGCAGGCAGCCCATCAGGAAGGTGGTGATGCCCACCACTACCAGGCTCAGTTGCAGCAGGCGCTTGCGGCCGAACTTGTCGCCGTAGTGGCCGAACACCAACCCGCCCAGTGGTCGGGCCAGAAAGCCCACTGCGTAGAGCGCGAAGGCAGCAATGATGCCGTCGATGGGGCTATCGGTCTGGCGAAAGAACAGCTGGCCGAACACCAGCGCGGAGGCCGTTCCGTACAGGAAGAATTCGTACCATTCGGCGACGGTTCCGGCCATGGCGGCCGCCACGACACGTTTGAGTCCCGCTGGGGTGGTCGCGTTGGAAGAAGTGGACATGATCAGGCTTCCTGGAGTGGCAATGACAGGTACCCGGGCCTGGCGGATGCGCCTGGCCCGGTCGTGATTCAAAGACCGACGTCGGGCAGGGTGGGGCGGTTGGCCAGGGCCTTGGCCATGATGCGTTCGACGAACAGACGGTCTTCATCCGGCAGGGCCAGGCGCGGTGGGCGAGTGAGGGCGCTGCCGCGGCCCATGATCGCTTCGCACAGCTTGATGCACTGCACCAGGTCCGCACGGGCGTCCAGGTGGAGGATCGGCATCAGCCACCGGTAGATTTCCATGGCTTCGGCAAAGCGTCCGGCCTTGGCCAGGCGGAAGATGGTTTCGCCTTCCTGTGGGAAAACGTTGGACATGCCCGACACCCAGCCTTCGGCGCCCACTGCGATGCTTTCCAGGACGACGTCGTCGAGGCCGGCGAACAGCACGAAGCGGTCGCCCACTTCGTTGCGCACGTCGATGAAGCGCCGGGTATCGCCGGAGGAGTCCTTGAAGCACACCACGTTGTCGCAGTCGGCCAGGGAAATGAGGATCTCGGCGGTGACATCGTTCTTGTAGATGGGCGGGTTGTTGTAGACCATCAACGGCACGTCGGCGTGCTTGGCCACGTAACGGAAGTGCTCGGCGGTCTCGAAAGGCTTGGAGCCGTAGACCAGCGCCGGCATCAGCATGACGCCGTCCACCCCGGCCTTGCGTACGGCATTGGCGGTTTTTGCGGCAGCGACACTGGTGAATTCCGCCACGCCGCAGATGACCGGCACGCGCCCACCGGAGGCGTCGACGGCCACTTCGGTGACAGCGATCTTCTCTTCGGCGGTCAACGAGGTGTTTTCACCTACCGAGCCGCAGACCACCAGGCCTGACACGCCGTCGCGAATCACATTGGAAATCACCTGATGAGTCTTTTCCAGGTTGATGGAAAAGTCATCGTTGAATTGAGTGGTAACAGCCGGGAATACGCCACTCCAGTTGATGCGCTTGCTCATTCGATTTGCTCCGCTGATTAATGGTATTTCGTATACGCTTCGATTCGTACGTTGCTTGCAAAGGGTGATGCGGTTCCAGCCATGTTGTCGCGAGTAGGCGATGTGCCTGCTCGTGCATCGGTAGCGCCTATTTGACCGACTTCAGGAACGCGGCCGTTTCCGGCTGCAAGGGGTTGCCGATGACCTGGTCCGGGCTGCCGATCTCATGCACCAGGCCGTTGCGGAAAAACGCCACGCGATCGGACACATCGCGGGCGAAACGAATCTCGTGGGTTACCAGTACCATGGTCATGCCGTCTTCGGCGAGCATGCGCATGGTGTCGAGCACTTCGCCCACCAGTTGCGGATCGAGCGCCGAGGTGGCTTCGTCGAACAGCATGTAGTCCGGTGACATGGCCAGCGCTCGGGCAATCGCCATGCGCTGCTGCTGGCCGCCCGAGAGCTTGCCGGGAAAGGTATTGAATTTGTCGCTCAGGCCGACATGGGTCAACTGCTGCACGGCCAGCGCCTCGGCCTGCTCCTTGCTCTTGCCCAGTACCTTGCGTGGCGCCAGCATGACGTTCTCCAGCACGGTGAGGTGAGGAAAGGCGTTCCATTGCTGGAACACGATGCCGATTCGCTGGCGCAGCTGGTTGAGGTTTGTGCTGCTGCCGTGGACCTCGACCCCGTCGACTCGAATACTGCCTTTCTGGATCGGCTCCAGGCCGTTGATGCACATCAGCAAGGTGGATTTTCCCGAACCCGAGCCGCCGATGATCGACACCACCTCGCCCTTGCTCACCGTCAGGCTGACGCCCTTGATGACCTCCAGTTCGCCGAAGGATTTGTGTACGTTGTCGATCTCAATCATTTTCCTGCCACCTTCTTTCCAGACGAGCGCCCAGGCGAGCGACCACCAGGCTCATGACGTAGTAGATGAGCCCGGCGATGCACAGCACCAGCAGCGGCTCCTGTATGCGCGTGACGATGGTCTGCGACGCGCGCAGCAGTTCGACGATACCGATCCACATCACCAGCGCGGTGTCCTTCATGACGCCAAGCACCAGGTTGAGCCAGCCGGGGAAGGCGACCCGGGTGGCCATCGGCAGGACGATGTAGCGCAGGTCTTGCCAATAGCTCAGGCCGAGCGAGCGGCTGGCCCGGCGCACCGATGGCGACACGGCAAGCACCCCGCTGCGGACGATCTCGGTGAAGTACGCCGCCGCGTAGACGCCCAGCACGATGCAGCCGACGCTGAACGCGCTGATGTTCAATCCGACGATGCTCTTGAGCGAGTTGAGCAGCACGAACTGGATCAGCAACGGCACGCTGCGGAACACGTCCAGCACCCACGCCAGCGGCAGGCTGGCGCGCGGTGCGAGGGCCCGCAGCAGGCCGCACAGCAAGCCGCCGAAGGAGCCCGCCAGGATTGCCCAGAACGTCAGTTGCAGGGTGACCCAGGCGCCATCGAGCATGTACAGGAGGTCTGTCGCGGTGAGGCTGGTGGAAAACATGCGCCGCTCCTCAGTAGCGAAACAGACGCCAGCTCAACAGCCGGGCGAGGCCGACGATCAGCTTGGCGATCAGGTAATAGAGCACCGCGGCCATCGCGAAATATTCGAAGGTGCGGAAGGTCTTCACGTTGTAGTCCTGGGTGACCCCGGTCAGGTCGTCGTTGAGCCCGACTACCACGCCCAGGGACGTCATCAGCACCGCCCAGACCATCTGGTTGCTCAGCGGGTAGAACACCACGCGCAACAGTTGCGGAACGATGATCATGCGGTAGGCCTGGAAGGCACTCATGCCCAGCGAGCGCGCGGCGCGCATCTGGGTGTCCGGCACCGCCCTGAGACCGCCGCGGAAATTTTCCGCCAGGTAGCCGGCGTTGTTGAAGGTGATGCCGGCCAGCAGTGCCAGCCAGGAGCTGACGTGCAGGCCCAGCGAGCCGAGGCCGAAGTACAGGATGTAGATCTGGAACAGCGACGGGGTGTTGCGCGCAATCGACACCCAGCCGTCGCCGATGCCGCGCAGCGCCCGGCCGCGGAACGTCCGTTCGGAGCCTGCACGCATCACGGTCAGAAGCAGGGCGATGAGCACACCGAAAATCATCGACAGCGCCGCGGTTTCGAACGTCACCCACGCGCCTTGCAGCATGTCGGGCAGGGCGTGCCACGCAGCCCGCCATTGGAAGGTGTAGTCAAACATGCTCCGCGCCCTCCGCTGCACAGGTGGCCAGCCAGGCGGGCGGTCGAGCGCTGGTGGCGCCGCTGCACGCGCTGTCGACACAGGTGCCGAGGCTGGCGAAATGAACGCTGCGCCCGACCAGGCCGGGCGCGTAGTGGGCGTACTTGCCCGAGTTGGTCATCAGGCTGCGCACACCCACGGGAATGACCGGTTCGCCCAGCATGCACCAACAGGTGTCGGTGATCAGCGTGGCGCCGAAGGCCTCGAGCACGGCCACATGACCCGCCGCCCGTGCCTGTTCCAGCACCGCTCGGCCACAGGTGATGGCCAGTACCACGTCCGGGTGCCTGCGCAGGCCGCGGCAGAGCTCGGCCAGGCGGGCGAATTCGGTCAGGGAGAAGTGCGGGTTGCCCAGGGATACCAACCTTACCTGCGTGTCCCGGGCGCTGTTGAGTTCCATCCAGCTGGCGTAGAGGTCTTGCAGAGAAATCGAGACGCGCGGCAGCGTTTCCGGCGAGTCACTCGAGTGCGCCGGGTTCAGGGCTTCCGGAGTGACGCCGGCGATATGAAACATGGGTGCAGCGCTGGTGGTGGCGAACGCGGCGCCGAATGCCTTGAGGTCGTCCAGGCTGGGCCTGAGGTGCTGCAGGCCGCTGATCAATGGAATGCGGCTGCCGCACTGGGTCCCGACGTGATAGCCGAGCAGCGGGTAGAAGCTGTCATCCAGTTCTTTCAACGCCGGTACGTCGATCAGCAGTTGGGCCCGACGTTGCTCCTGGAGATGGCAGCCGATCAGGGGCGCGCGGCCAGTCAATGCAATGCAGATGTCCAGGTAGTCCGGGTATTTGAGCGTGCGCGCACCGAGCACGCTGTTGGCGTATACCACCGCGTTGGACTCGGCCCACACCACTTGCTCGCCGAGCGCCGGTGCACTGTCGAGCAGATAGGGCGCGCAGGTGAAACTTGCGCGCGCACCCATGGCCGTGTACGCGTCGCCCAACGCGCTGGCAGGCTCGCCCAGGGCCGGATCGATGCCCAGTGCTCGCCAGCGCCGCTGGTCCACCGAGATGGCGTTCAGGGTAGTGGGCACCCGCACCCGCGCGCCCCATTGCACCAGTTGTTCGGCAAACCGCAGGCTGGCAGGGCCGGTGTAGATGCAGCCGTCGATGTGCGCCTGAGTGATATCGACCAGTTCCCGCGCGCCCTGGAGACGGGCCATGCGCAGGACGATCTGCATCGCCACCTGCGCCGCCTTGCCGTGGCTGCCTGCGAGCAACTCATGGTCACGGCTGTCGAGTGCAAAGCCGTCATCGAACGGCTCCGGCTGGCCGACGCCTGGCTGCGGCTGCCAGTCGTCCGTTGGCGCCTGGCTGTAGAGGCCGAGCGCTGCCCCATCCAACCGAGCCCATGCCACGCCGCGCAGCGTATCGAAGGCTTCCTGGCCGATACACAGCACCGGCAGCGAGCGGGCGAAGAAGTGCTGTGCCACCAGCACGCCCAAGCTGAGGATTTCATCGGCTTCGGCCAGTACCAGCGCTGCCGGCGCGTGGCCGTTGCTGATCAGCTCCATCATGACGCTGCTGCCCGTGCAGGACCCGCGACTGCCGGGAATCGCCAGGACCCGGCCCGCCACCCGCTGACCGCTGAGCGGGTGATGGCGGTCGATCACCTCGCCACTGCTGGGGTCGACCCCGCCCCAGAAACTCAGGCCGGTGTCGGCAAACAACAGGGCGCCTTGAGCGCTGCCGTCTATCAGGCTGCGTCCACCGACGCTGCGTGGCATGGTCGTCACCTCAGTAGTAGACGTTGGGTACGGTGAGGTTGGCGGGCGCAATTTCGGTGCCGACCCATTTGACGAACAACTCGTTGTAGCGACCGCTGCGCACCTGCTGGTTGACGAACAGGTCGAGGTAGTTGAGCAGACCGTATTCGGTGCGCTTGGCGCCCAGGGAAACGTAGTCGATCACGTAGGGCGCATTGCCGGCGACCTTGAGGTTCTTGTATTTGCCGGATTTCAGAGTGGCGGCGGCCACGGTATTGGTGACCACGGTGGCCTGGATATGGCCTTGGGCGACGGCCAGAATAGTGTCGTTCTGCGACTGATACGCGCGGAAGCTGCCGCTGCCCCAGCCCTTCACGTCCTTTTCCAGCGCGATGGCCTCGTAGGTGCCGCTGGTGTTGCCCACTGCCTTGCCCTTGAGGTCGTCGAAGCTGTTGACGCCGGTGTCGTCGCGGGTCAGCACGACCATCTGGAAGGCGAAGTAGGGCACGCTGAGGCCGACGGTCTTGGCCCGTTCCAGGGTGTCGGAGGTGGAGGCCACGATCACGTCGGCACGCCCCGAGATGAGTGCCGGAATCCGGTCCGGAAACGGCGTCTCGATGACTTCGGCATCGACGCCCAGCACCTTCGCCAGGTCGTTGCAGTAGTCGACGTCGAACCCTGCAGGCTTGTTGGCGCTGTCGCGCATGCCCATGGGCGGGAAGTCCAGGGTCACCGCACAGCGCAGCTTGCCGGAACCAATGATGTCGTCCAGCTTGTCGGCCTGGGCGGTCGCCATGAAAGTAGTACTGAGCACAGCGGTTAGGGCTACGGCGAAGGCGGGAGTTTTCATGGAGGCCTCGGAGTTGGGTGAGCACTGGAACTGCCATTGAGAATTTCGTATACGATATTTCAAATGCAACAGGCGTGCCTGTTTTCGTTCGTGCTCGCGCTGTCGTCGTAAGCCCCTGAATCAGGGCGTGTTCATCATGGATCGGCGATGGTGGAAGAGTCGGGTATGACGCCGTGGGGTGTTACATAAGGGAGCACCGCCCCAATGATTGCCCGCTAACGGAACATCAGCGATGGCTTTCGCGGTACAGGCTTGGCGAAAGGTGCGTCAGCGCGCGGAACTGCCGGCTGAACGCACTGTGGTCGGTGTAGCCACAGCGCAGGGCGACATCGGTGATGGGCAGGTCTTCGTCGCGCAGCAGACGTGAGGCCTCCTCGAGGCGGGCCTTGTGAATCAGCTGGCGCGGGGTCAGGTGGAAGATCCGCTTGCAGTGACGCTCCAGTTGCGCAACCGACAGCCCGGCAATGGCGGTCAGCTCCGCGAGGCTGATCGGACGATGAAAATGGGTGCGGATGTGCGCGTCGACCGCCGCCAGTTTCGCGAAGGCCGGGTGGCTCGACTGAGGCAACTGCAGGTCGCGGGAAATGCCGGCCAGGCCGATGATCCGACCCTGTTCATCGTGCAAGGCGATCTTGTGGGTCAGGCACCACACGGGCTGGTTGCCATAATAGAGGTGCAGCTCCAGCTGATTGGCCAATTCGCGGCCGCTGCCAAGGACCTTGCGGTCCTGTTCGGTGTACAGCGTGCCAAAGCGTGCCGGGAACACTTGCTCGGCGGTCAAGCCCAGCAGCTGCTGACTGGTCTTGAAGCCGCAACGCTTGGCCAGGGTGGCATTGACGAAGGCATAGCGGGCGGCGTCGTCCTTGATGAAAAACACCACGTCGGCCAAGGCGTCGAGCAAGGGGGCCAGGGGGTGCAGGCTGCCCAGCAGGTTCGGTAGTTGGCACGGGCTGGCGCTGAGGAATGCGGCGAGCATGGGGTCGAGGTCCGGAAGTGACTCCTGCAGGATAGTGCTGCCGGGCTGCTGCGCAAAGCCCGGACACTGTGTTTAGCAGGGCGGGGTTCAGGCGGGCGGGTGGCCGTCGAGGCGCAGCAGGGTCTCGATCCGTGCCGGGCTGAAGGGCGGTCGCGGTGCCGAGGGTTGCCAGTTGAACAGGTGCGCGGTGGCGGCGCCGCATACCCGCCCCTGGCAAGCGCCCATGCCGCAGCGGGTGGCGAGTTTGGCCTCGCGCCAATCGCAATGGGCGGCAAGCGCTGCAAACGGCACGTCTTCGCAGCGGCAGACCAGGGTGTCCGGCGCGCACAGGGCAGCGAGCGCAGGATCGAGGGCAAATGCCCGGTTCAGCACGGCCGCGAAGCCTTGCCAACGGGCCCGCTGCGGCCAAAGCCGCTGCGCCGCCGCCTGGTCGCCCGCGGCGGCGTGTCCGGCGATGCTGCCTTCCACCGAGGCCAGCTCGCTGCCGCCGAAGCCGGTGCATTCGCCTGCGGCAAAATGGTCCGCCAGGCTGCTCGCCTGCCAGGCATCGACGGCGATGGCCCGGTCCTGCAGCGCACAGCCCAAGGCCTCGCCCAGCTGCGTGTTGGGCACTAGGCCGAAGCCACAGGCCAGCCGGTCACAGGGCAGTTCCCTGATCCGGCCCTGCTGCATCAGCCGTACGCCTTCCAGGCGGTCGTCACCCAGAGCGGCCAGCACATGGCTGCCGGTGCGATAGGCGGGTGAAAACAGTTGCAACGACTGCAGCCATTTATGTGGCCAGCGTGGCAGCTGCGTGGCAAATCCTGCCACGGCGCGGGTGCTGGCCTGCTCGGCGATGCGCAGCACCCGTGCGCCGTTCTTCGCTGCACTGTGCGCGCTGGCCAGCAGCAGCGGGCCGCTGCCGGCAACCACCACGCGTTCGCCCGCAACGGGGAGGCCGCCCTTGATCAACGCTTGCAGGCCACCGGCACCGGTCACGCCAGGCAGCGTCCAGCCGGGGAAGGGCAGCAGCAACTCGCGGGCACCGGTGCACAGAATCAGCTTTGCATAGCCGATGATCCAGCCGCGCTCGTCGCTCTCCACCAGTAACTGATGGGGCGCAGGCCGGGCGATCACCCGAGTGGAACCCTGGATCTGCACGTTGGCACACGCCTGCAGGCGCTCGCGCAGCCGTGTGGCCTGGGTGGGCAGCGAGGCCTGCGGGCCATCGCGCCAGATCTGCCCGCCGGGCAACGGATTGTCGTCCAGCAACACGATGCGCAGGCCGCTGGGTGCCGCTGCCAGCGCCGCATGGATGCCTGCCGGCCCGGCACCGATGATGAGAATATCGACGTGCTCGATCATGGCAGGCTCCGTACCTGCATGCCGTCGCGGCAGGACGTCTGGCACGCCAGGCGCCGCGCGCCGTCGATGGTCACACGGCATTCCTGGCAGATACCCATGCCGCACAGCGGCGCGCGCCGTTGGCCGCTGACCGAGGTGCGCGTGCAGCCATCACCGGCCATCGCGAGTGCCGCAGCGACGCTGGTGCCGACCGCCACCTGCAGCGTGCGTCCATCGACCGTCAACTCAAGCATGGCTGGACCCTCCAAGAAAACGTTGCGGCAGGTAGGGCGTTGCCGCCAGCGGCAGTGATTCGTCGAACAGTTGCGCCACCAGCAAATCGGCGGTCGCCGGCGCAGTGGTCACCCCCAGGCCTTCATGACCCACCGCCAGCCACAGGCCCGGACGCTGGGGATGCTCGCCCACCAGGGGCAAGCCATCCGGGCTGGCGGCGCGAAAACCGGTCCAGGCACGAATCACGTTCAGCGTGTTCAGCGCAGGCACGTACTCTGCCGCGCGCCGGAGCATCTTGGCGAGCATCCAGCCTTCGACGTCGGGATCCGTGGTGTTGAATTGCCGTGAGGCGCCGATGAACAGTTGTCCGGTCGGGCGCGGCTGGATGTTGCAGGCCGTGGACGGCCCACTGGCGTTGTGGGCGCTGGTGACATAGCCCAGTTCCACCAGCGTGTGAGTGATCTGCGCGGGGTAGCGGTCGGTGATCGCCAGATGGCCTTTCTTGGCCTGGATCGGCAGCTCGGGGCACAGCTCGGTGGCCTGGATGCCGTTGGCCAACAGCACCATGCCAGCACTGAGCCATTGGCCGTCGGCCAGACGCACACGGTTGCCGTCTACCTCGGTGACCGTGGCGCGTTGCTGGCGGATCAACGGATGATCGAGCATCCACTGGGCGGCCGCCGGCGCATACACAATGCCGTCCCCCTTGATCAACAGACCACCCTCCAGCCCTTCGCGAAGCAACGGTTCGCGCTCGCGCAGGGCGTTGCCAGCGAGGATTTCGCAGGCCTCGCCATGCTCGCGCAACACCCCGAACTTGTGCTCGGCAGCGGCCATTTCCTCAGCGTTGGCGGCCAGCCATAGGGTGCCGTTGCTGCGGTAGGCACAACCGTCGGGCAACGACCCGGCGATGTCGCGCCAGCGCTTCAACGAGTATTGACTCAAGGCCAGTTCGGCCGCGTTGTCGTCGAGCACCAGCAGGTGGCCCATGCCGGCGGCCGTGGCACCGGGCGTGCCGGCGTCCAGCACCCGTACGCTCAGCCCGCGCTTGGCCAGGGCCTGGGCGCAGGCAGCGCCGACGATGCCTGCGCCGATGACGATGGCGTCGGCCACGGCCGTGGGGTTCACAAGCGGATACCCCAGGCGAAGGGGTCGTCGGCCTGCAGGATCAGTGTGGCTTCGGCGCTGATGTAGGCCCGGCCGCGAATGGTCGGCACAACGGGCCCGTCGCTGCCGTGTTCCAGGGTTTCATAGGAACCCTCGAACTCGCTGCCGATGACGCTGGCCTGACGCCAGATCTGCCCGGGCTGCAGTTTGCCGTCGGCGGCCAGGCACGCCAGCTTGGCGCTGGTCCCGGTTCCGCAAGGCGAGCGATCGTAGGCTTTGCCGGGGCACAGCACGAAGTTGCGGCTGTCGGCCCGTTGGTCTTCGGCGAACAACTCGATGTGGTCGATCAGCCCGCCGTCCTCGCCGCGTATGCCTTGATCCTCCAGCGCGTGCTGCACGGCGACGGTGTAGGCCGTCAGGGCGTCGAGGTTGTCACCGCTGACCGCCAGGCCATGCTCGGCGACCAGGAAAAACCAGTTGCCGCCCCAGGCGATGTCGCCGGTGACCGAACCGATGCCCGGCACCTGCAGGGCGACGTCCTTGCGGTAACGATAGGACGGCACATTGCGCACGCTCACCGAACCGTCCTCGTGCAGCGTGGCCTGGACGGTGCCGACCGGCGTCTCGACGGCGTGCACGCCCGGCCCGATTCGGCCCAGGTGGGCCAGCGAGGCGATCAAGCCGATGGTGCCGTGGCCGCACATGCCCAGGTAGCCGGTGTTATTGAAGAAGATCACTCCGGCGCAGGCGTTCGGGTCTACCGGCGTGCACAGCAGTGCGCCTACCAGCACATCGCTGCCCCGCGGCTCCAGTACACAGGCGGCGCGCCAGGCATCATGCCGCTCGGCGAGCAATTGCTTGCGCTCGGCCATGCTGCCGGTGCCCAGCTCGGGAAAACCGTCGATCACCAGGCGGGTGGGCTCACCACCGGTGTGCGAGTCGATCACTTGGATGCGGGTCATGGGGCCACTCGTCGGGTCGGTAAAGTGACCCTTAGAATGGCGCAGATAGCCCTCTGCGGCTTGAGCTATTTAGCCCGTGACAATGACGAATTCGGCACAGTGCCAGGGTTCAGCGGGCGCTTGGCAGATGCTCGAACAGGGTCTGGCAGACGCCGGCGATGTGTTCGTCGAGCAGGCGCACGGCCAGCTCCACGTTGCGCTCGCGGCAGGCCTGGAGAATCTCCCGGTGTTCGTGGTCGGCGCGATCCTTGCCGGCCGACAGGCTCATCTGCATGCGCAGGTAACGCTCCAGCTTGTCGTTGACCGAACGAATCATCCCCACCAGGAACGGCCGTTGCGCGGGCTCGTAGAGGCAGGCGTGCAGCGCCCAGTTCAGCTCGGCCCAGCGGCCCACGTCGGTTTCACCGATGAACTCGCGGCAGATGCTCTCGGCGCGGGTAAAAGTGGCCTCGGTCATGTTCGGAATGGCCAGGCGCAGCACCTTGTCTTCGAGCAGCATGCGCACTTCGAACATCTGCGCCAGCTCCGACTCCGACAGGCGCGTGACCATCGCCCCGCGATTGCGCTGAAACATGACCAGACCCTCGGCTTCGAGGCGCTTGAGCGCTTCGCGGACGGGGATCTTGCTCACATTGAACTGGCGGGCGATGTCGTCCTGACGGATCGGTTCGTCCTCGGCGAAGTGTCCGGCAACGATCGCGTCGCGCAGGTGCCGGGTGATGATCTCCGAGGTCGAGGGAGAGTTGCCGAGGTCCGGCGCGTTGAGTTTGGTCTGGGCCACGGTGCTGGGTCATTCGAGGGATTGAGCGCATATGGTATACAGTTTTACGGCGGCTTGAACCGGCTTTGATTCGGCTAAGGTCTCAGGCCCTGCCGCTGATGGCGCCGCTGCAGTTTCATCAGCACCCCTGCCAGCACTGCGCCGCAGCCCAGCGCTACCGCTTCCACACTTGCGCGCTGCCAGTCGCCGGCGGCAGCGTAGCGCCACAGGTTCTGCCCCGTGGTCCAGTGATTGAGCAGCGGCAGGCACAGGCACAGCAGCGCCCCCAAGCCGAGCTGTTCGGCCCATGCGAGGTTGCGCGGCCGACACAATGCGTGCAGCAGGGTCGCCAGCCAGATCAGCAGGAAACAGCGTATTTCCCAGTTGGCCCGATCCTGCAGCTGCAGTGGCAGCAGCCGGTTGGCATAGAAGTAGGCACAGCACGCCAGGCCAATGCCCGCACTGCACGCCACGTTGAGCGCTTCGACACAGTGATAGAAGCGTTGGGTGGCAGCACCGAATTCGTGCTGCCCCTTGATCCGCCGCTTGATCGAGAACAGCAGCGTGCCGGCGACCATCATCAGCGTGCCCAGCAGGCCGCTGGCGAAGTACACCCACCTCAATGCCCAACTGCCGAAATCGGCAAAATGCAGGGAACGCATCACGCCTTCGATGCGTGCGCCCATGGACACGCTGTCCGGGTCAGGCAGCCTGACTTGCAGCACGTCGCCACTGGCCGCGTCGAACAGCACGCTGGCCTGGGGCGTGAACAGATGGGACGACGGCTGACCGGGGTCGGCACGACCGATGACGCGTACGCTGGCGCTCGCGCTACCGGGCTTGTCCACCAACAGCATCTGCGCTGGCTGCCCGGTCAGTCCGCGGGACTGTTCAAGCAGTTGCTCCCACGCAGGAGCCCGGGTGTCGAGCGGCGCAGTGTTGCGCACAGCCGGAGCCTGTGGCGCCAGGTCGGCGCTGAAACGTGCATGGGCACCGTCATTCGAGCCGTACACGGCGTGCACCGGCCACGGCATGTAGCTGCTGGCGAAGATGCACAGGCCTGTGTAGGCGATCATCAACTGGAACGGCAAGGTCAGCACGGCCGCGGCGTTGTGTGCATCGAGCCAGGCACGCGGCCCGCGGCCGGGTCGGAAGGTGAAGAAGTCGGCGAAGATGCGTCGGTGAATCACGACCCCCGATACCAGTGCAACCAGAAAACCGACGGTCAGCGCGCCGACGATCCAGAAGCCCAGCACCGGCAGTTGCAGCATGTAGTGGAACGACATGAAATGCCGGCCGCCTTCGGTCTTGCGCAGTGCTTGCGACATCACCGGTGTACCGCTCGCAGGGTCGAGAGCGATCTGCCGGGTGCCGCTTGCGTCGCGCCACAGCAGGTGCACGGCCTCGCCCGCAGAGGTCGGCAGCTGCACCCGCCACAGCCGCGCACCGGCGCCGTGTGCAGCCAGGTAGCGCTGCGCTTGCCAGGCAGCAGAGCTTTGATCCAGCGGCTCCCCGGCGTCGAGCGGGGCGATCGGCTGCGCCTCCATCCAGCGGGTGATGGGTTCGCGGAACACGCTCAACGAGCCGGTCAGGAAGATCACGCACAGCAGCCAGCCGCAGACCAGGCCGCACCAGGTGTGCAGCCAGCCCAGGGAGCGGCGCAGGGAGCCGTTCAGCGCCCTGATCCCGAGGTCGACGCGATCAGAAATCGCCTCGCAGGGTCAGCATGTAGCTGCGTGGCTCGCCGAACACGTTCGAGCGGTCGACCGCTACCGCAGTGGTGTAGTAACGCTTGTCGAACAGGTTCTCGGCGTTGAGTTGCACCTTCCAGTGCTCGTCCAGCTTCCAGGCCACGCGCGCATCCCAGATCGCATACCCCTGACTGCCAAAGTCCAGCCCGGTGGTCGACGAGGCCTTGTAGTAGGACTGCGCCGACACGCCACCCCCGACGGTCAGCCGGTCCCAGGCACCGGGCGGGTTGTAGCTGGTCTGCAGGCGCAGCATGTGCTTGGGCGTCTCGTAGGCCACCTCGACGTCTTCGGTATTGTTGCGCAGCAGGTTGAAGGTGTAGCCACCGAACACCTGCCAGCCTGGCAGGATCTCGCCGCTGGCTTCCAGGTCGACGCCCTTGCTGCGCTTGATGGTGCCGTTGACGTAGCAGGTGCCCTCGGAGTCGTTGCTGGTGCAGTTGGTATTGGCCAGGTCGACCAGAGCGACGTTGGTCTGCTTGATGTAGAACAGCGCCATCGACAGGTTCAGGCGGTCATCGAACAGCGCGCCCTTGATGCCGGTTTCGTAGTTGTCGCCTTCGGAGGGTGAAAGCGGCGTACCGCTGGTATCGACGTAATTGCCTTGGGCATTGAAGATTTCCGCATAGCTGGCATACCACGCCCAGTCGTCGCTGATGTCGTAGATCACGCCGGCGTAGGGGGTGACCTTGCGTGTCACCTTGGACTCGTAGGGCAGGGCGGCGCCGCGCTTGATGTCGTAGGTGTAGTCGTACCAGCTGGTGCGACCACCCAGTACCAGGCTCAGCGGCTCGCTCAGGCGCAGCCGTGAGTTGGCGTACAGGCCCGCGCGCTCCTCGGTCATGTCGATATCGGTGCTCCATGCCGGCCTGGCAGGCTTGGCGATGGCATGGTGGTCGACATTGAAAATGTTCAGTGGCCGGTTGCCCAGGCTGGCGGTGGCCTGCTGGGTGTTGGCCTCCTGGCGCGACCAGGTGCCGCCCACGGTGACGTCATGGGTCAGGCCGAAGGCATCGAAATTGCCGCTGACATGGCTGTCCACCCCGGTGCTGGTGACCTTGTCCTGGCGAAACAGTGCGGCCTGAAACACCGAACCGGTATTGGTCACCGGGCTGATGGTGCGTCGCGCATAGGCAATCTGTTGATCGAAGCTGCCTTCGGAAACGGTCACCGAGGTGGTGCTCGACCAGCGCTCGTTGAAGCGGTGCTCGATTTCCGCGAACGCTTCGCTCATCTCGCTCTGGTGACGGTTCCAATCCTGCACCAGCGAAGTGGAGCGGGAGATGTCCAGGGCGTTGCCGTTGCTGTAGCGCGGCAGGCCGTAGATCGAATAGCCGTTGATGACGTTTTCCTGGTGGCGCAGGCTCAGGCTCACGGTGGTGTCCGGGTCGATATCGGCTTCGACGATGCCATACACCAGCGGCGTGCGGGTGTTGCGTTCATCGAGGTAGGAACCGTTGTCTTCGTAGGCCGTGACCAGTCGGCCGCGCACGCTGCCGGTTTCGTTGAGCTTGCCGCTGGCGTCCAGGTCCATGCGGTAGCGGTCCCAGGAACCGGCGCTGGCCTGTACCGTCAGTCGCGGTTCGGCGGTCGGCCGCTTGCGCACCAGGTTCACCGCGCCGCCGGGCTCGCCTGCGCCCACCAGCAGGCCCGCCGCGCCGCGCAGCACTTCGACCCGGTCGTAGATGGCAGTGTCGGGCTTCATCCACCCGGTGATCTGATAGCCCTGGCCAGGCACACCGTCCACCAGAAAGCTTTCCGCCAGCAGCGAGAAACCGCGGGAGGTGTACACATGCCCGCCGAAGTTTCGGTACTGGAACGTGATGCCCGGGGTTTGTTCCAGCACCTTGTCCAGACTGGTGAGCTTCTTGTCGTCCATCAGCTGCCGGGTCACCACGCTGACGGTCTGCGGGGTGTCCTTGAGGCTCAGGTTGAGTTTCGCGGCGGTGCTGCTGCTACCAGTCGTATACGAGCCCGTGCCGTCGGTGCTGCTGCCCAGATCGTTCATGGCATTGACGGTGGTGGCGCCCAGAGCCATGGCGGGATCGTCGCGCGCGGGCAGCTTCTGCAGCACCAGGGTGCGTGCATCGAGCATCTGCCAGCCGAAGCCGCTGCCGCGCAGCAGCGTCTGCAGGGCCTGGTCGAGGGTGTATCGGCCTTTCAGGGCCGGTGCGCGCAGGTTGGCCACATCCGAGGAGTTGAAGATCAGGCGCACGTTGGCCTGGTCTGCCAGTTGGGTCAGCGCCTGATCCAGCGACTGCTCTGCCGATTGCAGGTTCAGGACGGTGGTCGCTTCTGCCCCCTGTGCCGAAGGCGCAAGCAGTGGCAGGCCCGCCGTCATGGCCAGCATCAATGCCAGGCTCAGGGTGCGACCGGTAGCGGGAGTGAACGAAGGAAAACGTGCCTGCATCTGAAAACGTCCGTAAGCCAATGGAGGCGGAATGCCCGAGAATCTTGCTTCTCACTCCAACGACGAACGAGGTGACCCGACCTTGCCATCCAGATTGAAAATATTTTCATTATCATCTGCCAATCTGATGATAACCGTTCTCAAGTGGGATAGGATGCGCGCCTCGATCGCCTGGGCCGTGCGCATGTCCGTGTCACCCAACTCCAACCCTTTGCTGATGGTCTTTCAGGAGCACTATGCCGACCTGTTGGCCTTTCTGGCGCGGCGCTTGGGGAATGTGGAAAAGGCTGCCGACGTGGCGCAGGACACCTACGTGCGCTTGGCTGGCCTGGCCGACACGGCGCAGATCCTCGAGCCCCGCGCTTTCGTCTTCCGCGTGGCCGGCAACCTGGCCATCGACCGCCTGCGCCAGGAACGGCGCTATTGCGCGCTGCAGGTCGATGAGCCCGACGAGGAACCTTGTGATCCCATGGCCTCGCCGGAACGCTCCTTTCTTGCCGCCGAAGCCATCGAGCAACTCGACAAGGCCCTGCAGCGCCTGCCCAGCAATGCTCGTCTGGCGTTGCTGCTCAGTCGCCTCGAAGGCCTCACCCACGCAGAGATCGCCACACGCCTTGGGGTGTCGGAAAGCTCGGTGGGCAAGTACATGGTGCACGCCATGCGTCATTGTCGCGATTGGCTTCGTCAGTCGGAGTGCCCTTAGAATGCACGGTACTGACGTCTATGCGGCAACGACCGCGAGCCCATTATCATGACCGAGCCCACCCATCCGAGTGCTTCTGCCGTCGACCTGGAGGACCAGGCCATCGAGCAGTGGGTGCACCTGACATCGGGCCGAGCCAGCGAGGCGGATCGCAGCGCCTTTGCCCGCTGGCGCGGACAGAGCGCGGACCACGAGGCAGCGGCACGCCTGGCCGAGCGGATCTGGCAGGCACTTCCCCAGACTTGCGCCGCGCAGCGCTTCGTTGTGCCCGCCAGGGTCACGCGCAGGCCGCTGCGCTGGGCGGCGCTGGCAGCCGGGGTGGGCGCCCTGGCCCTGACCGGGTTGAGCGAGCCGGCCAGGGTGTATTTCGCCGACTATGCCACGGCGGTCGGCGAGCGACGGGCGCTGACCCTCGAAGATGGCAGCCAGGTGTGGTTGAACAGCGGCTCGGCTTTATCGGTTCGCTATTCCTCGTCGCGGCGCGAGATCAGCCTGATCAAGGGCGAAGCGCTGTTCCAGGTGAGCAAGGACGCCTCGCGTCCTTTCGTGGTGCAGGCGTCGGGCGGCAGCGTACAGGCCGTGGGCACCCGCTTCGATGTCGATCGGCAGGGTGAACAGGTTCGTGTCGGGGTGACGGAGGGTGAGGTGAAGGTTTCGTCTGGCGGGGCGGTGGTTCCCCTGAGGGCCGCCCAGCGTCTTGAATACGTTGCGGGAACGGCGCCGTCGCCGACCGGCGCTCTGGACCTGGGCAGCGCGTCGGCCTGGCAGCGCGGCAAGTTGATCTTCAACCGCCAGCCGTTGGCCGAGGTGTTCGCGGACATTGAACGCTATCTGCCTGGCTCGCTGGTGATCGCGGGCAGCCTGCCGACCACGGCAGTGAGTGGCGTGTTCAACCTCGATGACATTCCCGGCATGCTCGACATGCTCGCCCGCACCCAGCCGGTGAAGATCTATCGAATGCCCTGGCTGACCGTAGTGGTGGTGAATCAGACGCGCGCATGAGCCTGGCATAAAGCCTTGGCCGTCGAGGCAAGTGAGGTTTGGCGGGGGAACAGGGCTATCGAGGGGTGGGACGCTAGGGCGCAAGGCCCTAGCAGACAACGGATATCACTTTTTCTTCTTCGCAGGCTTTTCTGCTTTTTCGACCTTGTCAGACTTCTTGGCCTTTTCAGGCTTGCTGTCGGCTTTCTTGGCAGTTTTCTTCGGCTCGGCGTCTTTCTTCTTGTCTTTCTTGTCCTTGTCGGAGGACTTCGAAAGCGCTGAGGCTGCGGCGGATTTCTTTTCCGGTGACGACTTTTTGTCCTTCATTTCCTTGCTGGCTTTCGAAGCATCGCTTTTGGTTTTCTTCTCGTCTTTAGCCACGTTGACCACCTCTGGGGAAAGTGCCGATATTGACACAGTGCCTGTGGGAATATTCACAAGCTGATCATTAGGCGAACGGCTGGAAAAGCAGTTCAACTTTTTTTGCGAAGCGTGCTGCTGCGCCGACGACCTGCCGGCAACGGTCGGCGCAGTCGGGCTCAGGCAGGTTGAGCCACCACGTTGTTGCTGACATTGCGGCCCAACACCAACACCGTGGCGAACCCTGCGCCAACCAGTGCCGTGGCCAGGCTCAACAGCACCGAGCTGCCCAACCGATCGACGATCTGCCCGCCGAAGAACGACCCCAGGGCAATGATCACCTGAAACAGCGCAACGAACAGGGGCATGCCGCGCTCCACATCCTTGGGCGCGACCACGAACATCCAGATGCTGGCGCAGGCCGGGAAAGCCCCGAAAGCGAAGCCCCACAGGGCTATCAGCATGGCGGCCCCGGTGATACCAGTGGCGAAATGGGGGAACAGGGCGGTGCTGGTGCCGATCATCAGGGCCACCAGCAACAACGTATTGCGCACGCTGCGGTTGGCGGCGAAGCCGGCGAATACATTGCCCAGCACGCCGGCCATGCCGTAGAGCAGCAACAGCGAGCCGATGGTGGACCCATCGAAGCCGGCGCTCTGCTTGAAGAACGGTGCCACGTAGGTGTACGCGGCGAAGTGCGCCAGGCCGATCAGCAATACGGCGATCAAGCCAACCCGCGCCTGTGCATTGGTGAACAGGGCAGGCAGGTCCCTGACCCGAATGGCCCGGTCCGGATACAGCGGCGGCAGCAGGAAGATCTGCGCCAGCAGTACCGGCACGCCCACCAGCGCGGTGACCAGGAAGGTCATGCGCCAGCCCATCAGGCCACTGAGCCAGGTGCCTACGGGCACGCCCAGTACCGTGGCCAGGGTCACACCCATCATGATGATCGACGTTGCCTTGGCCACGCCGACGCCCTTGGGCGCCAGTCGACCGCTCAAGGCGATGGCCGTGGCCCAGAAGCCGCCGATGCTGACGCCCAGCAACACGCGGCCGATCAGCAGGACGTTGAAATCGCTGGCGAAGGCCACGATGGTGTTGGCGATGATCATGATCAGCGTCAGGCCGGTCAGCAGGTAGCGACGGTCCATCGCACCGATGCCCACCGACAGCAAGGGCGCAGCAAGCGCAGCCATGATTCCTGGCAGGGTGACCATCAGGCCGGCGCGACCGGCACTGATGCCCAGGTCGCTGGCAACATCGTTGAGCACGCCCACGGGCAGGAATTCGCTGGTCACCAGGGCGAAGGCGCCGACGGCGACCGAGAGGATCGCCAGCCACTGTTGCTTGACGCTTTGCGGGGTACGTTCGGAAAGGCCGGGGGCGGCCGAGTGAGGGGTGGGCATGGGCATCGGTTCCAAAGGGGCGTGTCGCCTGCGGGCAGGCGTGAAGAGCGGGGGAATTGGCGGCGATTATAGGGGAGGGTTGCCGCAGCCTGGGAGGCGCGGCGCTTGATAGTGATCATCAGTGAGATCAATGCGCCG
This sequence comes from Pseudomonas sp. CFBP 13727, assembly GCF_014841915.1. Classification (NCBI taxonomy): domain Bacteria; kingdom Pseudomonadati; phylum Pseudomonadota; class Gammaproteobacteria; order Pseudomonadales; family Pseudomonadaceae; genus Pseudomonas; species Pseudomonas sp. CFBP 13727. The sequence continues at coordinate 602,416 of NZ_JACYUT010000001.1, read as the reverse complement.
CTCGCCCTTGTGGGAGCGGGTCTCTGCCCGCGAAGGGCGCGCCGCGGTCGGCCAGATGCACCGCAGCGCCTTTTCGCGGCCACGGACCGCTCCTACGATGGGTTGGTGTATTTCTTCCCCTGTAGGAGCGGTCATCGACCGCGAAGGGCGCACTGCGGTCTGCCTGATTCACCGCAGCGCCTTTTCGCGGCCACGGACCGCTCCTACGATGGGTTGGCGTATTTCTCCCCCCGTAGGAGCGGTCATCGGCCGCGAAGGGCGCACTGCGGTCTGCCTGATTCACCGCAGCGTCCTTTTCGCGGCCACGGACCGCTCCTACGATGGGTTGGTGTATTTCTTCCCCCGTAGGAGCGGTCATCGACCGCGAAGGGCGCACTGCGGTCTGCCTGATTCACCGCAGCGTCCTTTTCGCGGGCAGAGCCCGCTCCCACAGGGGATTGGGTAGGCAGACGGCTAGCGGCCCTCCCAGCGCCGGAACAATGCACTGGCGTTGACGCCGCCGAAGCCGAAGCCGTTGGACAGGGCGTAGGTTATCGCTGTCTTGCGTGCAGTCGGACCGACCAGATCGAGCCCGGCTGCCGCCTCGTCCGGCGTATGCAGGTTCAGCGTCGGCGGTGCAATTTGATCGCGCAAGGCCAACACGGTAAAGATGGCCTCGATCCCACCAGCGGCGCCCAGCAGGTGGCCGGTGGCCGACTTGGTCGAGGTGATGGCAAGGCCGGCCCGAGTGCCGAACAAGGCGCGAATGGCCGCCAGCTCACCTTTGTCGCCGACTGGCGTAGACGTTGCGTGGGCATTGATGTGCTGCACGTCTTGCGCGTCGATGCCGCCCTGGCGCAGGGCCTGTTCCATGGCTCGGCGGGCTCCGCTGCCATCTTCCGGGCCGGCCGTCAGGTGGTAGGCGTCGGCACTGGTGCCATACCCAACCAGTTCCGCCAGCGGCGTTGCGCCTCGCGCCAACGCGTGTTCGAGCGATTCGATCACCAGCAGGCCCGCACCCTCGGACATCACGAACCCGTCGCGATCCTGGTCGAACGGCCGCGATGCCTCGCTCGGCCGGTCGTTGAAACCCGTGGACAGCGCACGCGCGGCGGCGAAACAGCCCAGGGTGACGCGGTCGATGGCCGCCTCGGTTCCGCCACAGATGGCAATGTCGGCTTCACCGCTGCGGATCAGCCGTGCGGCATCGCCGATCGCCTGCACGCCCGCGGCGCACGCGGTGACCGGAGCACCCAGGGGGCCTTTGAATCCATTGCTGATGGACACGTGCCCGGCCGCCATGTTGGCCAGGAACGATGGCGCCGTGAACGGTGACAACCGTCGCGGTCCGCGCTCGTCGGTCGTGCGCACGGCCCCGGCGAGCGCGCCGAAGCCGCCGACGCCCGAGCCGATGACGGTTGCCGTGCGCTGCTGCTGGGCTTCGCTGGTGGGGTGCCATCTGGCCTGGGACAGCGCCTCATGCGCGGCGACCAGGGCGAACTCGATGAAGCGGTCCATCTTCTTGCGCTCCTTGGCCGGTATCAGCGCCTGCGCATCGTAGCCTGCCACCGGGTCGGCCTCCAGCGTGGGAACCTGCCCGGCCACGGCGACCCCGGTACCTTCACCGATGTGCGCAGGCAAAGGGCTGATGCCCGACGCACCCGCCAACAGCCGCCGCCAGACCTCGTAGACGCCGCATCCCAGCGGCGTCACCAGCCCGGTACCGGTGACGACGATACGTTTCTGACCCTGTCGATTGTTCATGGGTGTTTCTCCAAGCCTGTCATTGAATGACGTGTTGAACGGGTATCCGGACGAATGCGGAACCAGATGGAATACATCGCGGGGAGGAATATCAGGGTCATCACCGTCCCGCCGAACGTGCCCCCTATGAGGGTGTAGGCCAAGGTGCCCCAGAACACCGAATGGGTCAGTGGAATGAACGCCAGGATCGCCGCCAGCGCCGTCAGCAGCACCGGCCGGGCGCGCTGCACGGTGGCTTCGACCACGGCGTGGAAGGGCTCCAGGCCGTTCTTCTCATTGAGGTCGATCTGCCCGATCAGAATCAGCGTGTTGCGCATCAGAATGCCAGACAGCGCGATCAGCCCGACCAGGGCATTGATGCCGAACGGCTGGTTGAACAGCAGCAGTGTAGGCACCACGCCGATCAGCCCCAATGGGGCGGTGAGGAACACCATGGTCATGGCTGACATCGAGCGCGTCTGCAGGATGATGATCAGCAGGGTGATGGCGATCATGATCGGAAACAGCGGCGCCAGTGCCGCGGTGGCCTTTGCCGATTCTTCGATGGAGCCTGCCTGTTCGATGCGGTAGCCGTCGGGAAGCGTGGCGATGATCGGTTGCAGGGCTTTCGTCAGTTGGCTGGAGACATCCGGCGGCTGCAGGTGCTCGGCGATGTCGCCGCGTACGGTCAGGGTAGGCACCCGATCGCGGCGGCGCAGAAGCGGATCTTCCATGCGGACCTCGACAGCGCCTATCTGCGACAGCGGGATGCGCTGGCCATTGCCGCCGACGAGGGTGAAGCCGCCGATTTTCGCCGGGTCGAGGCGGATCTCCCCAGCAGCCCGGCCCACCACCTGCACCGAACGAATGTCCTCGCGCACGGCGGTGATCGGTACTCCGGACAACAGGAACTGCAGCTGCTCGGCAACCGCAGCGGAACTCAGGCCCATAGCCTGCAGGCGATCCTGGTCCAGAACGAAATGCAGGGAGGGCACCCGCGGCCCCCAGTCGAGGTTGACGGTGCGCATCATCGTGCTGCCCTGCATGACCGTCTGCACCCTGCCGGCGATTTCACGCAGCACTTGCGGATCCGGCCCCATGACGCGGTAGGCCACCGGGTAGGGAGAGTAGGGCCCGAACACCAACTGGGTCACCCGCACCCGCGCTTCGGGGGCCAGACCCCGAGCCACGGCCTCGCGGATCTTCAGCTTGAGGGCCTCGCGCGCCGCCTGGCTGTCGGCCAGCACGACGATCTTGGCGAACGAAGGGTCCGGCAGTTCGGGCGCCATCGCCAGATAGAACCGCGGCGGGCCCTGGCCGATGTAGGCAGTCACGACCTTTGCCGCGTCCTGCTGGCGCAGCCAGGCCTCGATCTTGGCGGTGGCTGCGCTGGTCTGCTCGATGGCCGTGCCATAGGGCATCTGCACTTCGATCAGTACTTCCGGCCGATCCGAGGTGGGGAAGAACTGCTTCTTGACCTGTGCCATGCCCACGATCGCCAGGGCGAAAGACAGGAGCACCAAGCCTGCCACCGGCCATTTCCAGCGAATGACCTGATTCAGAAACCGGCGAAAACGGTTGTAGTGAGGGGTGTCGTAGATCGCCCCATGACCGCCTTCGACGGCCTTGATCGCCGGGAGCAGCTTCACCCCCAGATAGGGGGTGAACACCACTGCCACTACCCAGGATGCGATCAGCGCGATGCCGACGATCCAGAACATGTTGCTGGTGTACTCGCCGGCCGTGGACTGGGCGAAGCCGTTGGGCATGAAGCCGACGGCGGTCACCAGGGTGCCGGCCAGCATGGGCGCCGCGGTGTGGCTCCAGGCATAGGCCGACGCCTTGATGCGGTCGTAGCCTTCCTCCATTTTCACCACCATCATCTCGATGGCGATGATTGCGTCGTCCACCAGCAGCCCCAGTGCCAGGATCAGCGAGCCCAGGGTGATGCGGTCGAAATGCTTGCCGGTGGCTTCCATGACCACGAACACGATCGCCAGGGTCAGCGGCACCGCCGCCGCAACCACCACGCCGACGCGCCAGCCCATGCTCACGAAGCACACCACCATGACCACCAGCAGCGCGACGAAGAACTTGATCATGAACTCGTTCACTGCCGAGCCGATGTTCACCGACTGATCGGTGACCTGCGCGAAGGTCATGCCCAGTGGCATCCCGGAGCTGATCCGCGCCGTCTCGCCGGCCAGCGCCTTGCCCAGCTCCAGACCGTTCCAGCCATCACGCATGACCACGCCGAGAAGCAGCGCCGGTTCACCCTGATGGCGCACCATGAACGTGGCCGGGTCTTCGTAGCCACGCGCAACCGTGGCCACATCGCCCAGCTTGAGCGTGCGCTGGCCGGCGACGACAGGCGTGTCGCGAATGGCGTCCAACGTGCCGAAGGCACCGTCGAGTCGTACCACGACTTGAGGGCCTTGGGTGTCTATGGCGCCTGCGGCGGTCAGCCTGTTCTGTCCGTTCAGGCTGGCGAAGATGTCCTGCGGCGAAACGCCCAGCGTCGCCAGGCGCTCATGGGAAAAGGACACGAAGATCCGCTCGGACTGCTCGCCAATGATATTGACCTTCTTCACCCCGGGTACGTGCAGCAGGCGCTGACGCAGTGATTCGGCTTCACGCACCAGCAGGCGTTGCGGCTCGCCTTGCGCCTTGAGCGCGAACAGGGCGAAGGTGACGTCGGCGAACTCATCGTTGACCATGGGGCCGACCACCCCGGCCGGCAGGCTACTGGCCGCATCGCTGAGCTTTTTGCGTGCCTGGTAGAACTCGTCCTCGACCTGAGCAGGCGGCGTCTTGTCCTGCAGAAACAGGAGGGTGAAGGCCAGGCCCGGTCGGGTGTAGGTTTCGCTGCGCTCGTACCATTTCAACTCCTGCAGACGCTTCTCCAGAGGCTCGGCCACCAGGTCCTGCATCTGCTGCGCGGTCGCGCCGGGCCAGGCCGTGATCACGGTCATCTGCTTTACCGTGAACGGCGGATCCTCGGCGCGGCCCAGCTTGAAGAACGACAGGGTGCCGACGATGGCGATCAGGAAAATCAGGAACAGCGTCACCGACCGCTCGCGCACGGCGAGGGCGGACAGGTTGAACCGACTGCCGCTCATGGCTGAGACCCGGCCGGGACGCGCAGGTCCTGCGGCGCCAGCAGCACTTCCTCGCCCTCATGAAGCAGGTGCGGGCCCAGGGCAACCAACCGCTCACCTGGAAGCACGCCGCACACCGTGGCGGTGTCATCTCCCAGGCCGACGACCTGGATTGCCCGCCATGCGATCACCGCCGGCGTGCCCGCGACGATCCACACACCTGGCCCGTTGCCTGGGTCGTGAATGGCAGCCATGGGCACGCTCAGGGCGTCGGCTAGCGAAGGCGTCGGGGCAATGGCAAGGGTCACGGTCGAGCCCAGGGGGGCATTGGCCTGTTCGCCGGTCAGCACATAGCGCGCTTCGAAGGTGCGGGTGAGCGGGTCGGCAGCGTCGGCCAGCTGTCGCAGCGTGGCGCTGACGCTGTTGCCGGAACTGCCGAACAGCCTGGCCTGGGCGGTGCTGCCCGGCGCCGGCCGCAGGGTTTCGGGCAGTTGCACGACCGCTTCGCGCAGGCCTGCCTTGGCCAGCTTCACCACAGGTTGTCCGGCGCTCACGACCTGGCCTGGTTCGGCCAGGGTGGCCACGACCACACCGTCGGAATCCGCGGTCAGGGTAGCGTAGCTGGCTTCGTTGCGGCCCACGGCTGCCTGCGCCTGCAGTGCTACCAGATCGGCTCGGGCAGTGTCGGCCGCTGACTTGAAGCGGTCGTAGTTGGCAGCGGAAATGGCGCCGCTGGCAACCAGTTGGCGATTGCGCCGCTCATCGTTCGCAGTCTGCGTGGCCAGCGCCTGGGCGGCGGCCACGGCTTGCTCGCGGGCGTTGGACTGCAGTGCCAGGTCGGCGGGGTCGAGTCGCATCAACCGCTGTCCGCGGCTGACCGACTGGCCAGCATCGACGAAACGCTCCACGACCTTGCCCCCCACTCGAAAGCCCAGGTCGCTTTGCACGCGCGCTGCCACCACCCCGGTAAACGCGCGGTCGACATCCGTTGCATGGCCGGCCTCGATCACCCTCACCAAAGGTGGCTGCGTGCGCGGGTCGACAGTGCTGGGCTGGCCGTCGCAGGCGGTCAGAAGCACAGGCAGCAGGCAAATGCCGAGCACTGGAGCGCGAAGCCGAGACATGGGATTCCTTACGCAAGCGGGTAGAAGGAATCCGATTCTGATACTAGTGACCAAATCAGTCAATGGTCACATATCAGGGTGCCAGGCTCCTCAGTATCAAGGCGGGCAGTTGCGCGGCGGCGAGCGAGGCGCTCTCGAGGTTGTATTGCAGCTGCACTGGACTGATGTAGGGCCGCATCACCAGAAAGACCCCATGGCTCGCCTCGTCCAAAGGTGTCTGGTGTTCGAACTCGCCGGTTTCTCTGCCTTCGCGCAGGATCTGCTCGATCAGCCCATGCAGGCGTTGGCCGTGTGCCGCCGCCGATGGCCAGTTGTCCCGCGCCGCGACAGCGGCGATGTCGTAGAGCTTGCGATCATGGAAAAACAGCTCGCTGCCGGCTTCCACCACGGCCTTGAACAGACGCGTCAGCTTGTCGGACGGGCTGCTGGCTGCGCCCATGGCCTGGTCGACCACGGCCATGATCATGGCCAGCCGGCTGGCGCAGATCATTTCGCCGATGGCCTGCTTGGATTCGAAGAACTTGTAGATGTAGGCCTTGGAAAAGCCGATGGCCTTGGCAAGGTCCGATACCGTGGTCTTGTCATAGCCGTAATGGCCGAAGTGGGCCATGGCGGCCTCGACGATCTGATCGCGAACGCTGTGATCGGATGGGCCCCGTGAGGGGAAAGCGGGGGGCTGGCGGGTCATGACGGTGGTAGGGCTCGGTAGACGGGGATCTACAGAGAGTGACTGTAACCGCGTCTGGTCACAAGTTCATTTGCGCTGCGTCGAGCCTGCGAACGGGCGCTCCCACCCAACGAGCCGAGCCCTCGTAGAAGCGGCCGGTGGCCGCGAAAGGGCCCTGGGCCGGCACGTTGACCTGCGCCCAGGGAAGCGAGTGCCGACGGGCCGGCCTGGTTCTAGAAGTCTACGCTGGCCGACAGCTCATAAGTGCGCGGAGCGCCCAGCCCCAGGCTCTGGGTGAGCGGCATCCCCCAGTAATCCTTGTCGGTCAGGTTGCGCACGTTGGCACGCAAGGTCACGGGTTTGTTGGAGACGTGCGTGGTGTAACGCGCACCGGCATCGAAGAGGGTGTAGCCGGGGACGGACAGGCTGTTGTCGGCGTTGATGTATTGCTCGGAAACCGCCGTGGCATTGGCGGTCAGCGTCAGGCCTTCAAGCAGGGGGGTGTCCCATTCCATGCCGAGCTTGCCCTGCAGTTTGGGATAACCGGTGGCCTTCTTGCCGTCCGTGGCGCCACCGGCGCTCTTGGTCACTTCCGGGTCGACGTAGGCGACACCGCCCATCAGCCGCACATCCATCATCGGCGAGCCGAAGAAACCCCACTCCACGCCGCGGTTGCGCTGTTCACCGCCGAACGAATAGATATTGGTGGCCGGGTCGGTGTAGGCATTCGGGCGCTTGATCTCGAACATCGCCAGGGTGTGGGTGAAAGTGCCCAGGTCGAGCTTGAGGCCGACTTCCTTCTGCTTGGACTTGAACGGCGTGAACACATCACCGGCGTTGGCGGCGCTCGCGGGCGCCGAGGCGCCCTTGCTCAGGCCCTCGATGTAGTTGGCATACAGCGACAGGTTGTCGGTGAGCTTGAACAGGATGGCGCCTGCAGGGGAGGTGGCATGGGTATCGTAATTGGGTCGGTTGCGCGCGCCGGTGACGACGCTGAACGTATCGGTGACCACTTCCTGACGGCGTACACCCGCAGTGACCTGCAGACGATTGTCGAACATCGACAGGGTGTCGGCTATGCCGTAGCTCTTCAGGTCGTTTTCGGTGTGCGAAACCGGCGGCCAGGACTCGGGCGATTTTGCTCCCCAGACAGGGTGGTAGATGTTGGTAGTCACGATTGAATTGGGGACTGCACGAAGACCGAAGTTTTTTTCCTTGTCACTGTATTGGGTAGCGTTCACCGACCACTGGTGATTGATGCCGAACGTATCGAAATGACCACGCAGGCCGACCTCGGCCGAGGTTTTCTCGATTTCGGTTTTCAGCAGCCCCATGGTCGTTCTGAAATCACCCGCCGCATTGATCACGGCCGAGGATATGGCTCCGCTGTATTGGTAATGGGTTTTGCTGGTGCCCACCGCACCGTAGGCCATCACGGCGTCGCTGAGGTCGTACTCGCCGCGCAGGATGACGCCTTTGTCCTTGGTTTCGACGTAGGCCCAGTCAGGGTTGAGCAGCGTTCCCGCTTTCGGCGGCTTGGGAATGCCGACGCCGGCAGCCAGGCCAATGCCGCGGTTCTGACCGTTGACACGATCGTCGGCGTCGAAGAGGTCGACGGACAGCCGGGCGCGCTCGCCGCGCCAGTCCAGCGCCAGCGACGACAGCACGTTGCGCGACGACTGGTCATCGGTGGCGGTGTCGCCGTCACGGTAGACACCGTTGAAGCGCACACCGAATTGGTTGCCTTCGCCGAAGCGTCGACCGATGTCCAGATGCCCACCGAACTGCGCATCCGATTGGTAGGTGCCGGTCAGACGCGTCAGCGGGGTATCGCCAGCGCGTTTTGGAATCAAGTTGACGATCCCGCCCACCGAGCCGCCCGGTGGCATGCCATTGAGCAGCGCCGAGGGGCCCTTGAGCACTTCGATACGCTCGTACATTTCCGGCGATGCCCGGTAGAAGGGTGCCATGCCGTAGAGGCCGTCGACGGTCATGTCGCTGACGCTCACGCCGAAACCGCGGATCGAATAGTTCTCGCCGTAGGTGCCCTTGATACCGTTGTTGAACACGGACGGGTCGGTGGCGGCGATCACGTCGGTGATGTCCTTGGCCTGCCTGTCCCGAATGTATTTGTCGGTGTAGCTGATGGTGCTGAAGGGCGTCTCCATGATGTCTTTGTTGCCGAGCAGGCCGACCCGCCCACCGGTTGCCACTTGTCCGCCGGCGTACTCGGGCATCAGGGTGCCGAGCGTGTCCTGGGTGCCTTCGATAGTGGTCTCGGACAGCACCAGGCTGCCTTTGTCTGGCGCTGTGCGAGCTTTTTCAGCCTGCTCCTGCGTCTCGGCGAGGGCGCCCATCGCAACGCCGCTCAGGCCGAACAGCAAAGCCATGTGCACGGCGGTGCAGGTACGGCTCAGGGCGAATGTCGGTGCTGTCGAGGCTGGATTCGCGGGTCGCGGGTGACGGTGTGGCAACATGCTGGATTCCTTTCGGTTCGGTAATGATTGAAGGCTCACTAGGGTTCCGAAACAAAACGAAATGTCCTCAATGGAAATGATTAACATTCGATAATAATTCTCGTCGCCGTGACCGACCGTTGCCAAGCAGCCACATTTGCCGCTTCGGATCAGTGTGCGTAGCCCTCCATCACCTCATCAGCCATGCGTGAAAGACACGTCACGCTGGCGGTGCACAGGTACCAGGTGCGGGCTTCGACGAAGATCACCCGGCCCTGGGTCCATGCCTTGGTCTTGCGCAGCAGAGGGTTGTCCAGGCTGTCCAGGTTCAGCGCCGGGCGTCGTTCCATGACGGCGGTGCGGTCGATGACATAGAGGATGTCCGGGTCGGCCTGCTGAATGAACTCGTTGGAGATCGGCTGGCCGTGCAGTCCGGCTTCGATGTCGCTGCTGGCGGGCTTCACGCCCAAAGTGTCGAAAATGAAGCCGTAGCGCGATTTCACGCCGTATGAGGTGAAGGCGCCATTGTTGTGCAGCACGATCAGCGCTTTCTCGGGACGCCCCTCGGTGACCTTGCGCGTCTGCTCGACCTTGGCATCCATCAGCGCGACCTTTTCCTCGGCCAATGCCGGTTTGTTCAGGATGCGGCCAAGCAGGGTCAGGTGACGCTTTGCGGTTTCGATGAAATTGCCCTGTTTGTTGGTCAGGTCGATGTCGTCGTAGACCGTCGGTGCGATCTGGCTGAGCTCGTCATAGCTGCGCGCCTGCAACGGCGAGATCAGGATCAGGTCGGGCTTGAGCGCGTGCAGGCGCTCGAGGTTGGGTTCGATGGTGGTACCGACATCGGCGATGTTCGGATCATCGCGGTACTTGAGCAGAAAGTCGGCGACGTAGTCCTTGGCGATGCCCACTACCGGCGCGCCGAGTTGGTCGAGGCTGTCCAGTTCGCTCATGTCGAAGGCCACGACACGTTGCGGCAGCTTGTCGATAGTGGTCGTACCCAGGGCATGCTTCACGGTGATCGGCGTGTAGGCGGTGGTGGCAGGCGCGGCTTGCACGGCAGCGGGTGGGGTGACCCCGGCCGTGGGTTGGTCGCAGCCGTAGAGCGTGCTGATGGCCAATGCCAGCAGGCCACCGGCGACCTTGTGGTGTGGGGTGTTCATATCGGTTGCCTTGATGTCGAGGGGTTGAAATAGTTGCAGACGAACCCGCGTTCGCTGCGCAGGATTTCGAAATCCAGTTCGTAGAGATCGCGCAGGCATGCTTCGTTGACCACCTGCGCGACCGGGCCCTGGCTGTGCACGGTGCCGTTCTTCATGGCAACGATGTGGTCGGAATAATTGGCGGCAAAATTGATGTCGTGCACGACCAGGATTACCGTGCGCCCCTGTTCGTCGCACAGCCTGCGCAGGGCGCCCATGATCATTACGGCGTGTTTCATGTCGAGGTTGTTGAGCGGCTCGTCCAGCAGCAGATAGTCGGTCTGCTGGGCGATGGTCATGGCCAGGAACGCCAGCTGCCGTTGTCCACCGCTCAGTTCGTCGATGTAGCAGCTGCGCAGTGCCTGCAGGGACAGAAAACCGATGGCCTGGTCGATTGCCGCGTGGTCGGCGTCGGTGAGGTTGCCCTGGCTGTAGGGGAAGCGACCGAAGGCGACCAGTTCTTCGACCGTCAGGCGCAGGCTGAATGATTGGGTCTGGCGCAGGGTAGCGACTTGCCTTGCGTAATCGCGCACGGCAATGCGGGCGCTGTCGCGGCCGTTCAGGGTCAAGGTGCCCTGCGACGGCTTCTGCAGGCGGGCAATGAGCATCAGCAGGGTAGTCTTGCCGGCGCCGTTGGGACCTATCAACGAGGTCACCTTGCCGGACGGAAACCGCACGCTGACGTCGTTCAGCACCGGGGTGCTGCCGTAGGATTTATGCACGTGGCTGAGGGCGATCATGGGCTGCCTCGGGTGCGGATCATCAGCGTGAGGAAGTACACGCCACACACCAGGTTGATGAGAATGCTGACGGAGGTGTTGTAGTTGAACAGCTGCTCGACCAGGTACTGGGCAACGATGAACACGCCGATGGCGACACCGCAGGCGGTCGGCAGGGTGGCGTGGTGGCGCGCGGTGCGGGCCAGGGCGTAGCTGATGTTGGCGACGATCACCCCCATGAAGGCGGTGGGGCCGACCAGGCTGGTGGACACGGCCACCAGCACGGCGATCAGTGCCAGTTGCAGGCGCACGCTGGGTGCGTAGTCGACGCCCAGCGAGACGGCCTGGTCGCGGCCCAGCGCCAGTACATCGAGTACCGGCAAGGTACGGTGCACCAGCAGGCATGCGCCGACGACCAGCACGCCGCCGTAGATCACCTGGTCCAGCCGAGCCCGGTTGAACGAGGCATAGCTGAAGCCCTGCAGGATCGAGAACTCGCCTGGGCTGATCTTCAACTGGATGAACTGGGTGAAGGTAGCCATCACCATGCTCAACACCAGCCCCAGCAGCAACAGCAGGTAGACGTTGCTGCGCCCATCGCGGAACAGCCAATGGTGGATCAGCCACGAATAGCCGAGCATCAGCACGATCGACAGCAGCGCGTTGCCGCCCCGGCCGAGCAGTACCAGGCTGTGCGTGCCCAGGCAGAGGATCAACAGGGCCTGGAACAGCAGGTAGATGGACTCGTAACCCATGACCGCCGGAGTCAGGATGCGGTTGCCGACGATCGTCTGGAACATCACCGAGGAGTAGCCGATGCAGACACCGGCGATGACCATGGCGGCCAGACGAATCAGGCGTCGCGGGATCACGTAGGCGAAATCCATTCCCGAGCCCAGCAGCACGAAAGCCACGGCCAACGTCAGTACCGAGAGCCAGAGTCCGTAGCGGGTCGTGTTCGGGCTCATGTGTACTTTCTCAGGAGCACGATCAGGAACACCACGCCGCCGATGCTGCCTGCGGTCAAGCCGATCGGCACCTCGAAGGGGTAGATCAGCAGGCGCCCGATGATGTCGCAGACCAGCAGCAGCGCCGCCCCGCACAGCGCCACGATGGGCAGCGTGCGCTGCAGGTTTTCGCCGCGGTAGAGCGCCACCAGGTTGGGCACCACCAGGCCCACGAAAGGTATCGCCCCCACGGTGATCACCGTCGCCGATACGCACACGGCCACCAGCATCAGGCCCACGGCGGCGTTGGCGGCGTAATTCACCCCCAGGCTGCTGGCCATGCCTTCGCCCATGCCCAGAATGGTGAAGCGCTGGGCGAACAGGTAGGTGAGCAGCACGATCGGCAGGATCAGATAGATGATTTCGTAGTTGCCCTGCACGATCTTGGAGAAGTCGCCGAGCATCCAGCCCTGCATGCTCTGCAGAAGGTTGTGGCGATAGGCATGGAATTCGGCCATCGCGCTGAGCACGCTGCCGTACATCAGGCCGACCACGGGTACCAGCACCACGCTCTTGAACTGGATGCGGCGAATGATCGCCACGAAGAGCACGCTGGCAAGAAAGCAGAAGCCCAGGGCGAACAGCATTCTGACCGTACTGCTCGAGGCCGGAGCGACGGTCAGCGCGACCAGGATTCCCAGCTTGGCTGCATCGAGGCCGCCGCAGGTGGCCGGTTCGACGAAGCGGTTGCGCACGATCTGCTGCAGGATCACCCCGCACATGGCCAGCCCGGCACCGGTCAACACCAGTGCCACCAGGCGCGGCAGACGGCTGGCGGTCAGGGTCAGCCAGGCATCGCCGGAGAAATTCCACAGCTCGCTCCAGGACACCTCCTTGACCCCCAGCGTCAAGGACAGCCCGCACAGCAGCAGGAATGCAACCGGCCAGCTCGCCGCCCTCACGTAGCGTCCTCGTCCGCCGCTGCCGCGGCCAGCCGCCAACCCTTGGCGGCGCGTCGCTGCGCCAGGAAGCGCGCGTAGGGCCCGGCCTGGCGGCTGAGCTGGGCATGGCTGCCCCGTTCGGCGATGCGCCCACTCTCCAGCACCACGATCTGGTCGGCCATTTCCACCGTCGACAGCTGGTGCGCGATCACCACCAGCGTGCGCTTGCCGCGCAACCGGGCCAGGGTTTGCGCGATGGCTGCCTGGTTTTCGGCATCGAGGGCCGAGGTGGCTTCGTCGATCAGCAGGATCGGCGCATCCTTGAGCAGTGCCCGGGCAATCGCGATGCGCTGGCGCTCGCCGCCGGAAAGCCGCGCGCCGCCTTCACCGACCTGGGTGTCGAGCCCGTGCGGCAAACGTGCGACGATCTCCAGCACGCCGGCCTGCTCGGCTGCCTGCAGGATCTGCTCGCGACTGGCATCGGCCCTGCCGACGCCGATGTTGGCGGCGATGCTGCCCTGGAACAGATAGGCGTCCTGGAATATCTGACTGGTCTGCGCCGCCAGCCAGGCGCTGGACAGCTGCCGAACGTCCACACCGCCGATCTGTACGCTGCCCTGGCCAACGTCGAAGAAGCGCGCGATCAATCGCACCAGAGTGGTCTTGCCTGATCCTGAGGCGCCGACCACGGCGGTCATGCTTCCCGCCGCGATGTGCAGGTTGATCCCCTCCAGGATCGGCGCCTGGTCCGCGGTGTAGCCGAAGCTCACGTCGTCGAACGCCACGCTGTTGTCGGCAGGCTCTGCCGCTGTCTGCGGCATCGGCAGAGCCTGCACGGCGAACAGCTCATCGACCACGGCCAGTTGTCCGCGCGCGCCGCGCAACACTTCGCTGTAGCTGGCGACCTCCAGCAGCGGGTCGATGAACCGACTGGCCAGCACCAGCGCCACCACCAGCGCTGCCATCGAAGCGGGTGTCGCGCTGCCGGCAGACGAGTGCAACGCCCACCCGGCAGCTGCCAGCAGTGCTGCGAAGCTGGCCTGGACGGCCCAGCTGTTGAGTACCACCGACATGGCCGAGACGTGAATCAGGCGCCGGGCCGACTGCTGCTGGCCGGCAATCGCCTGCTGCACAAACCGTGCGCCACCGTCTTCGCCGTTGAATGCGCGCAGGACCGACTGGGCCTGGGCGAACTCCACCATGCGCCGACTGGCTCGGGCGCTGCTGGCATGGAATCGGGCGTCGCTGCGTTGCCCCATCCGGGCCGTCAGGGTGAACACGGCAAGCAACAGCGGCAGGGTCACCGAGGCGATCAGGGCCATCTGCAGATTCAACCAGAACAGCCCGGCCACTACTGCCAGCGGGGTGATGACGCTGGTGATCAGGGGCGTCAGGACGTGGGCGGGCAGTTGTGCCAAGGCCATCATGCCCTGGGTCGAGACATGGCTCAGACGAGCGGTGTTGTCTGGGTCGAACCAGCCGACCGGCAGTCGCGCGACGTGCTCGCTCAAGCGATGGCGGCCGGTTTGCAGCACGGCCATGCCGAAGCGTACGCCGGCTTTCTCGACCACCCGACGCAGCGCCCAGCACAACCCTGCGCCGACCAGCATCGGGACCAGCCCGCGCGTGGCGGCCGTGATGTCGTGGCCCAGCAACCCGGTGAGCACGGGTATCACGGCGACGATGGTCAGCCCGTTGAGCAGCCCGTACAGCAGGGTCAGCCCCAGGTAGCGATAGAGCACGTCGGCGTCGTTGCCCAGCAGCCGCAGGAAAGTGTTCAGCATGGGCCGTGCTCCGCAAGCTCGGTGTTCGGGTAGTCGCCCGCTTGCCACAGCCGGGCGTACCGGCCGCCAGTGGCGAGCAATTGCGCGTGGGTGCCTTGCTCCTGAATGCTGCCGTGGTCGATCAGGATGATGTGGTCGGCGTGCATCACCGTATCCAGACGGTGGGCGATCACCAGCACGGTGCGGCCCTGGGCGAAGCGTGAAAGGGCCTGCTGGATGTGCACCTCGTTCTCGGCGTCGGCGGCGGCGGTGGCTTCGTCGAGGACCAGCACGGCCGGGTCGAGCAGCATGGCGCGGGCAATGCTGACTCGCTGCAGTTCGCCTCCGGACAGTTGCGCGTCTTCGCCCACCACCGAATCGTAGCCACGGGGCAGGGCGATGATCCGCTCGTGCACGTTGGCCAGGCGCGCTGCCTGCTCGATCTCGTCGAGGCTGGCCGAGGCGCGGCCCAGGGCGATGTTGTCGCGCAGGCTGGCGTGGATCAGGCGCACGTCCTGCAGTACGAAGCCGATATGCCGATACAACTGCGTGCTGTCGATCTGGCGCAGGTCGACGCCACCCAGGGTAATGCGCCCGGTATCCGGGTCGAAGAAGCGCAACAACAGGCGCGCCAGGGTCGACTTGCCAGCGCCGGACGGCCCCACCACGGCCGTGACCGTGCCGGGCCTGAGGGTTAGATCGATGTTGCTCAACGCCGGCGTTTCGCCGTCGTAGCTGTAGCTCAGGTTCTGCACCTGCAGTTCGGTTCGTGCCGGCAGGTCGATGGCTGCAGCCGTTGGGCTGGCCAGTTCCGGGGTGGCCAGCAATTGCTGAATGCGCAGGGCCGCGCCCGTTGCGTTGTGCAGGTCATGGGTGATGTAGCTGAGCAGCAGCAAGGGCGCGCACAGGCTGGGCGCCACCAGGACGAAGGGCAGCAGGTCGATGGCTTCGATCCAGCCCAGCCAGGTGAACAGCGTGCCGAACGCCAGCACGATGCCGAGCACCACCACCGGGGTGATCAGCGCATGGGCATTGGCCATGGCACTGACCAGGGGGCGGGCGAAATCCTCGAACGCCAGCGCGAAGCCGTCCACGGCCTCACGGTAGTTGGCCTGGGCCTTGCCCTCGATACCGAAGGACTTGACCACGGTGATGCCGTTGACGAATTCCACCACGGCGTTGTTGATGCGCGCCATCCCGGCGCCGAACGCCTGCATGTTGGCGCTGCTTGCCCGGGTTGCCCTGGAAACGAACAGGAAAAACAGCGGAAAGGGCAGCAGCGAGATGACTGCCATGCGCCAGTCCGTGGCGAACAGGTACACCGTGGCGAACGACACCGCCCCCAGCGAGCGACCGACCGTGGTGTAGAAGTGCGCGGTCAGGCTGTGCAGGGTATCGACGTCATCCTGCATTGCCTGCTTGACCTCGCCCGAGGCCCGCGCGGTGAACCAGCCCAACGGTACCTTGCCCAGCCTGCGGGTAATGGCCAGGCGCAGGTGTGAAGTGATCTGGTTGTCGAGCAGATGGGCGAGCATTTCGCCCAGCGAGAGCAGGATCATGCCCAGCATCAGGCAGGCCAGGCTGCCGGCGATGACGGGCCACACGTGCGCAGTCGACTCCAGCGCCCAGACCCCGCCGTCGGCAGGGTCCAGCGCCAGGCCGGCGAGGTAGGCGATTGCGGCCAGTGGCAGCAAGGTCAGGGTGGTACCCAGGCCGGCGAGGATGGCCGCCACGATCAAGCGGCCACGAATGGGCCGGAGCAGCTGGGATATCGGGCCTTCGGCGACAGGGGGGTCGGTAGCGGGTGCGGCGCTCATTGAATCTCCGTAAAGAGGGCAGGGCCCTCGGCAAGGTGTGCAGGCTCGGCACAGGTCGTGGATGCACGGTGCTTACCGTGTATTACGAGCGACGGCGAATATTCCTCAATGGCTGCAGCGATCGCTGGCGAAGGGCTGGCAGGCGCGCATGGCGCTGGCGATGTACTTCTCCACGGACGACACCGACACATTGATCTGACTGGCGATTTCGCGATGGCCCATTCCGCTCAGGCGATGCAGGAGCAGGGCCTGGCGGGCCTTGGCCGGCTGCTGGTTGATGACGGCGTCGACCTGGGTCAGTGCTTCGAACGCCAGGGCGCGACTCTCTTCCGATGGCCCCAGTGGCACGTCCTGGTGCCTCAGGCGTTCCAGGTGCCCGGCTTCCAGGCTGCGACGACGGTAGAGGTCGATGAGCATGCCCTTGGCGATCTGCGTGAGGTAGCAGCGACAGTGCTCGGGCGCTGGCACGGCGCCCTTGCGGATGAGGTTGAGGTAGATGTCGTGCGCCAGGTCCGCGGCGTCCGTCGAGTTGCCCAGCTTGCGTCGCAAAAGGCCGCTGAGCCAGCCGTGATGATCTTTGTAGAGCCGCTCCACTTGTTGTCTGAGCGCGAACGATCCGTTGTCCACGATGCCTTTCCCCACCCCATGTCGACGCTGCGATTTTGACGAATGCTAATAAGTATGATTATCATTTGCACGATACGGTGTTTGTTTCGCGAGTGCAAACGCACCGCTCTTCCTCGCCGTCCTGCCGCGTTCATGCATCGGCCGCGGCCTTGTTTTTCCTGCCAACCAAGGTGCTTATTTCCATGATGGAAACCCGTCCTGACAACGTATTGCAGACGCCGCTTACGCCCCATGAAGAGCAGGCGTGGCTGCTCCAGCAGCAGTATCCCGAGCAGATCCGCAAGCATTTCTGCGCCTGGTCGCTAGGCTGCGCATTCGATACCCAGCGCCTGGAGTCCGCCCTGAGGGCGGTCATCGATGCACTGCCGGCGCTCAATGCCCGTTATCTGTTCGACGATGAAGGCGAGTTGCGCAAGGTCACGGCCGAGGATTGGCAAGCCTGTGTCGCCGTGCTGCACGTCGATACTCCGGCGCAGGCAGGCGACCTGCTGCTGGCCCGTCAGGCGTCGCCCTGGGACGCCGAAACCCAGGCGCCGCTCGCTGCCCTGGTGATCCAGACCGGGCAGGGCGTGATCCTCGGGTTCGTGCTGCATGAGGTGCTGGACCAGACCTGTCGCGAAGACGACCTGTATCGACTGGTCCTGGATGCCTACGACGGTCGTCCCGTGGGCGTGCCGCACCTGCCGTGGCTGATGCGCCAGGCCACCGACAGCCCACCGCTGGCTTCGCCATCGGCCGACCCCCAGGTGTCGAACGATGCCGACGCCATGGGCGCGCTGATCCTCGGCGAGTTCCGCAACACGCTGGCGGAGCCGGGCATGACGTTGGAAGACGACTTCTTCGAATTTGGTGGCCATTCCCTGCTGGCGACGCGAATCATCGGCAAACTTGCAGACAGCCACGGCGTGGAGGTGGACTTCAACGACTTCTTCAGCGCGTCCACGGCGGGCGCGCTGGCACAACGGGCACGTCGCCGCGAACAGCGTGCATTGGCCGCTGCAGTGGCCTCGTCGACACCTGTGCGAACCGCCCCTTTCGCACCGGCGCAGGCGTCGCTCGGGCGTGCGTACGCCGCCTTCGATTTCGGCACGATCTTCAACCTGCCGTTCGCCGTGGCGTTTCGCGAACCGGTCGACGAGGCCGTTTTCGAGCGCGCCTTCCACGATCTGGTCGAGCGCCATGCCAGCCTGCGCACGACCTTTCATTTCGATGAAGGCGAACCCTACCAGCGGCAGGTACCCCTGGAGCGGCTGAGCCAGTACCGCTGGTTCTGGTCCAGCCAGCACAGCGAGGGTGCCAGCCTGGCCAGCGAAGCGGGGCATGTTTTCGACCTGTCCCGCGAGCTGCCGATGCGCGTGCGCTTCCTGCGTGACGGGCAACAGGCGGGGCAGACGCTTTCGCTACTCGTCCACCACATGGCCATCGACGAGTGGTCGCTCAACGTGCTGATGCAGGACCTGAGCCAGGCCTACGCCGCGCGCGCCGCCGACCGGGTGCCGGTCTGGCACGAGCCGGCGCCGGCCTTTCACGAGTACGCCACGCGCGCTCGCATCGCCGGCATCGACCCACGGCACCTGGCCTACTGGACCGACATGCTGGGCGATGCCACGCGCGGCCTGCAGTTGCCTGACCAAGCCGGTGCGGCTGGCGCGCGTGCGAGCGAATCCGGCATCCAGGCACAATGGTTCGAGATCACCCCGAGCCAGGAGCTGACCGATGGCCTGCAGCGGTTTGCCAGGCACAACAGTGCTTCCCTGTTCGGCGTGCTGTACACCGCCATTGCCTTGGCCTTGCACAAGGTCGGCGGCCTCGAGGAACTGGTGATCGGTACCTCGGCTTCCGGGCGCACCGATCCGGCCTACTACAACACGGTCGGCTACTTCACCACCATGGTCGCCCATCGCGTGCGCTTCGATGCGCAGCAGGCACTGGGGTCTATGGTCGAGGCAGTCAGCAGCCTGATCAATGATTCCATGGCCTACGCCGACGTGCCGCTGGAGCAGATCCAGCAGGCATTGGGCATGACCCCCGCGGACGGCCTGTTGTTCGACGTCTACATCCAGATTCACGCCAGCAACGCCTTGAATGGCGCGCTGCGTGGGGCCGACGGCGAAGCGATCCGCTACCGGCAGGTCGACCCGGAAAAGAGCCAGTCGATGTTCGGCATGCAGTTCGAAATCATGGAAAACATGTTTGAGGGCCAGCGCTCGTTGCGACTGGTCGTCACCTATCAAACCGCGCGCTACAGCGCCATGCAGATGGACCGGGTCAGCCGCGCGATCGAGCAGGTGTTGACCGCGTTCACTGACAGGGAAGGAGCAAAAGCATCAGTGGGGCAGTTGAGCGTCTAGCGCCGTCCCTTGTAGGAGCGGTCATCGGCCGCGAAGGGTTCACCGCGGTGTATCAGGCTAACCGCGGTGTCCTTTTCGCGGCCACTGACCGCTCCTACGGATGTTGTGCGATTCCCTGTGGGAGCGGTCACCGGCCGCGAAGGGTTCACTCCGGTGTGTCAGGCGGACCGCGGTGTCCTTTTCGCGGCCACTGACCGCTCCTACGGATGTTGTGCGATTCCCTGTGGGAGCGGTCACCGGCCGCGAAGGGTTCACTCCGGTGTGTCAGGCGGACCGCGGTGTCCTTTTCGCGGCCACTGACCGTTCCTACGGATGTAGTGCGATTCCCTGTGGGAGCGGTCATCGGCCGCGAAGGGTTCACCGCGGTGTATCAGGCTAACCGCGGTGTCCTTTTCGCGGCCACGGACCGCTCCTACGGAGGGGCGCGATGGCGCGGTTCAGTCCTGATGCATGCCGTAGCGCTGGAACGACGAGCGTTTTGGCAGTCGGTAGCGGGCGCGCCCCAGCAGTTGGTTGACGATGGTGGCGTTGCGCGTCGGGGCGATGCCCAGGTCGGGTGAGCCGACGCCGTGCTGAAAGATTTCCGCGTTCTGGATGAAGATCTTGCCGACGCCGTCGTCACGGCGGCGCGCGGTGAAATCCGCCTGCACCACGCAGTCACCATAGCTGTCGGTGTCCAGCAGTGTGTCCTTGAGCCGTTCGAACCACTGCGGCCAGGTGTGCCGGTAACCGGTCGCCGCAACGATGGCGTCCGCTTCGATCGTGCCGGTCTGGTCCAGTTCACGGTGCCGGTAGGCGATACGCAGTGCGCCGTGAACATCCTCCACACGCTGCACATCGCAGTTCGACAGCAAGGTCAGCCCTGGGTCACGCCCGCCGATGGAGCGCTCGTAGATCAGGTCGTACAGGGCGCCGATGGTCGAAAAACTGATGCCCTTGTACAGCAACCCTTGCCCGGCAACCACTTCGCGCCGTCGCTCGGGCGCCAGACTATGGAAGTAGTCCATATAGGCAGGGGTGAAGCATTCCTGGCCCAGCTTTGAGTACTCCATCGGATGAAAGCCCGGCGAGCGCGTGATCCAGCGGATCGAGGCGCCTGCCGCGACCCGCGCCGGCGTCAGTTCGCTGAACAGTGCCAGCACGCATTCCGCTGCACTTTGCCCGGAACCGATGACGGTAACCTGACGGCACTCGGCCAGCTCCGCCTGGCGTTTGCCGAACTGCGCCGAGTGCATGATCGGCGCAGTGCTCCTGACCTGTGCCCACTGGGGCAGCAGGGGCTGGGTGCCGATGCCTACGGCCAGGTGTCGGCTGCGGTATTGACGCTTGAACCCCGAGATCGACTGGCTCTGGATCAGGAAGCGCTGGGTGTCGGCGTCATAAGTCACCTCGCAGACTTCCTCGTCGAAGCGGCAGGTACCCAGGCGCTGGGCTGCCCAGCGGCAGTAGTGGTCGTATTCCAGCCGAGGTACCTGGAAGTTGTCGTAGTAATAGAACGCGTGCAGCCGATCGTGGTGATGCAGGTAATTGAGGTAGCTCAACGGGTGGGTTGGATCGGCCATGGTCACCAGGTCCGCCAGAAAGGGCACCTGCAAGGTGGTGCCGGGAAGGAGCAGGCCTTCGTGCCAGCGAAACTCGCTCTTGCGTTCCAGGAACAGATGACTCACCTCGGGGTGGCCATCGAGCAGCGCGGCCAGGCCCAGATTGAACGGGCCGATGCCTATGCCCGCAATGTCTATCGTCGTTACATCCGTCATCCCGTCTCTCCATGAGCATTGTCAGGTGGGCGCGACGCCGTTGCAGGGCGCCGCATTCGATTCAGTCGGTCAGCGTGGCTGCGCCCTTGGCGAGCAGGCACTGTACGTCGTGGGCATTGCGGCACTGCAGTAGCTGGCCGGGCGACAACGTCACTGCGAAACGCTCGCGTAGCCCGGCCGCAATGGCTTTCAGGTGCTGTGGTCGCAAGCCCAGGCTGATGAAGTGGGTGGTAACGTCGTCGCCATGCTGCGCCGGGCGGCCCAACACGTTCAGGTAAACCTGCAGCACGGACAGCGCCAGCGTGTCGGCAGCCGGCGACGACTCGGTGGCCGGTACGGCGAGCAGCGCGCGTGCCTGCCGGCGGTCGACCTTGCCGTTCTGCGACAGCGGCAGCTGGTTGACGGCCAGCAGGCGCGTTGGCAGGTGCGAAGGCTGCAGGTGTTCGCGGGCGTAATTGCGCACTTGGACGACGCTGACTGGCGGCATGCCGGCAGCGCTCACGTACAGCACGCCGAGGTTGGTTTCGCCCTGGCTGGAGTCCTGGTAATCCACTACCAGCACCTGGCACAGCGCAGGATGGTTGCTCAGGACCTTCTCGACATCGGGCAGCGAGACGCGCACGCCGCGCACTTTCACATAGCCGTTGACCCGGCTGTCGAAGAGCAGGGTGCCATCGCTCCGGTAGCGTCCGCGGTCGCCGCTGCGAAAGGCCCTGATCGGGTGGCCCTGTTCATCGCCGACCGTGATGAAATCGGTCTGCGCGTATTCGCCGCCTTCCAGATAACCGAGCGCCAGGTTCACGCCCGCGGTATGGATACGCCCCACAACGCCCGGCGGGCAATGCCGGCCGTGGTCATCGAGCAGCAGATAACGGTTGCCCGGCAACGGCTCGCCGTAGGGAATCAGCGTGCGGTCGTCGCTGCCGATCTCGTGCCAGATGCTCCAGATGGTGGTTTCGGTGGGCCCGCCCAGGGAGATCAGGCGGGCGTGCGGCAGGCATTCGCGCAACTGGGCGATCACCACCGGCTTGATGTAGTCGCCACCCTGGGCGATCAGGCGCAGGCTGCGCAGGTCATGCTCGCCGCGACCGGCCAGGAGCATTTCCACGATCGCTGGTACCGAACACCAGAGGCTGACCCGATGCTCGGCGATCAACTGGTTCCAACGCACCGCGTCCTTGTCCTCGTTCACCGCCGGCAGCACCAGCGTGGCTCCGGCGCTGAGGCTGCCGAAGACGTCGAACAGCGACATGTCGTGGTGCAGCGGCGTCACTGACATGAGCACGTCGTTCTGGCTGACTTGCCACCGCGCCAGCGTGCTGCCGATGACGTTGGCGGTCGCGCGGTTGTTCAGCACCACGCATTTGGGTTGGCCCGTGGTCCCCGAGGTGTACAGATAATAGGCGGGCGCTTCACTCAGGGAAAAATCGGGCAACGACACGGGGAAGGGCGCGTGCTTGGCGAGCAGCTCGGCCATGATGGCCATCGGCTGTTCGATGGGTTCGAGATCGGCCAGCACGACCAGATCAGGTTGGCAGTTGTCCAGCAGGTAGCGGCGGCGTTGCTCGGGTGCTTGAGCATCGATGGGCACCCAGATCACACCCGTCAGCGCGCAGGCCAGAGTCAGCATCGTGTGCTCCGGGCTGCGCGGCAGACAGATCGCGACCACGTGACCGCGGGTGAGACCTCGGGCCTGCAAGGCGGCGATCACCCGTGCCACGCCGTCGCCCAGTTCGGCGTAGCTCAGCCGCCGGGATCCGCAGATGAGTGCAGTGCGGGTGTTGTCGGCATCGAAAACCTGCTCGGCGATGTGGGCCAGGAAAGGTGCCTGGCAGGCATCGCGCTCGGGGCTGTTGCGGCGATAGTGGGCGGTGTCGAGCAGCGGCGCCGTTTCCAGGGTGAAGCTGTCGTGGGCGGCGATCTGGCTGACGGCGTCGTCCAGCATGCGCAGAATGTCGCTGACTTGCGCCGAATCCATCACCTCGTGCGCATAGTCGATATCGACCCGCAGCGAGCCTTGGGCGTCGGTCGACAGGCGAATGTCCATGGCCACCTGCGGCGTCTGGGTCAGCCCGCCGTGCAGGCTCATGGCGCTGTCGGCTGGCGTCACCGGCCACGACAGGCCGCTGGTGATCACCACCGGCAACACCGGCCCCGGGCCGTGGCGCTCGAACAGCAAACGAGTCAGGTCGACCCCGGAATACGCCAGGTGCTGCAGTCCCTCCAGCACATCCACCTGCAGCGCCTTGGCACGTTCGGTGAACGGGCGCCGATCGGCAATCCAGTTGATGGCGATAAAGCTCGAGTGGTTGGCCAGGTCGGCGCTGCGGGTTGGCGCGACCGGCAGGGCGACGCACAGATCGCCCTCGTCGAGCCAGTGCGAGAGCACTTCCAGAACCACCGCCATCAGTGCGGAATTCTTGAACAGGCGCTGTTGTGCGGCCCGTCGGCTCAGCGCTGCAAAGCGCGATTGGGGCACCTGCAGACTCTGCCGTTGGTAGCGAGACGGACCAGCCTGGGCAAGCGGTCGTTTCCACGGCAGGCAGGGCGGCCCGCTGACCGCCGCGAGCTTCTCGCGCCAGTAGGCCATGTCTGCCTTGCGTTGCTCGTTCGCGGCCGGCGCTGGCACCGGGGCCGCTGCTGCCGAGGGCTGCTCGGGCGTGCCGGTGAACAACTCCACCAGCAACGCTGCGATGGAGTGGCCGTCCACAATCAGGGCGTCCATGCGCACGAACACGACGTGCTGGTCCTGGGCCAGTTCGAACAGCGTGACGTTCCACGGCGCCGCGTGCAGGCCGAATACGGCATGTGCGTAAGCTTCGCGGCGCTCTTCCACCTCGCGCAGGCCATCGCTCAGGGGCAAGTGGCGCAGGTCGATTTCATCCAGATGGGGCTCGGCCACATCGCTGACGTACTGCACGCAGCGCTGGGCATCGATGTGGGTACGCAGGCTCGGGTGGCGCCGGACCATGTCGGCCAAGCGGGCACGCAGCACGGCTGTGTCGATGTGCCCGCGGTATTCGCGAAATTCCTGCATGGCCACGCCGCCCAGCGGCATGTGCGCGCCGCGCCCCAGCAGGTAGGCCTGCTGCAAAGCGTTCAACGGGCGTCGGGCCGGCGGCGACGACAGGGGTTGATCCAGGCGGGTCGGATCGGCGGCAACTGCTTGCACCCGCGCGACGAAGCGCTCGAACAGAGGGGACACCCAGGCCAGCGGCAGGGCATCGACACGGATATCCCAGTTGATCGAAAGCCCTTCGTCGATGTGAGCGACCTGAACGTCCAGGGCCACCTGCGGACCTTGGGAGATCACCCAGTTCATCGGGCCGAACGCCCGCCGCACACGTTCGGAGAACAGCTCGCCCTTGCTGCGCTCCAACGCAGCGGTGAAGACCACCGGCGCCAGTTGCGCCGAGCCCGTATGCCGCGACAGGTCGCGCATCAGGTCGACGCCGGAATAGGCGCAGTGCTCCAGGGCCTGGATCAGGCTGTCACCCAGCTGTCGGCACAGAGTCGCGGGACTGCTGGCGTCGGCCATCTCCACGTCGACGATCAGCACGTTGGCGAATTCGCCGATGATGCCCTGCACCTGGGGCTGCACCGGCGCGCGCCAGAAGCTGGGGACATTGAGGCGAAAGCGTGGATCGCCGGTGCGCTCGCCCAGCACCGACGCGAACAGCCCCAGCATCAGGCTGGACAGGGTCAGTCGGCGCTCCCGCGCCAGCTTCTGCAGGGCTTGGTAGTGCCCGGCGTCGAGCCAGGTATGCAGGCGCTGGCTGTGCGGCTGCGCTGCGCTTGATTCGAGCAGGGGCAGGGTTGGGGCGGGCGCGATGTGGTCCAGGCGCTGGCGCCACCAGTGGCGATCGCGGTCGCGGGCAGCCTTCACCGCAGGGTCTGCCCGCAAGGTGTCCAGCCACTGGAAAAACGTCGGCGGCGTCGAAGCCGGCTGCTCGGGTGCTTCGTAGCCCGCGGCAAGGTCTTCCATGAGCGTGGGAAAACTGGACGGGTCTATGGCGATCATGTCGCTGTCGACGTGCAGGCGAAAGCGATTCTCGGGCAGCAGGCTGACGCCCACGCGCAGCCCGCCGACGTCTACCAGATCCAGCTGCTGATGGGTCCAGGCTTCGCGTTTGCGCTGTAGCGCCTGTTGCAATTGCACGGCCGGCAGATCGCTCAAGACGTCGACTTCAAGCGCCGGCTCGCGCGCCGTTGGCGGGGTGTGTTGCAAGCCCTCGGGGCTGACCCGCAGGCGCAGCATGGGGTGACGGCTACAGGCATCTTGCAGCGCCGAGCGCAGGCGTTCGAGGTCGATTCCAGCGCCATCGAACTCGGCGTACAGGTGAGCTGACACGCTCCCCAAGGCCGCATGAGCAGTACGCCCGATCCAGCAGGCGGCTTGCATCGAAGTTAACTCTCGCATGGCTCACTCGTCTCACGTGATTGACAACGTTCCGTTTATGTCGTCACCATTAGAAACAATAATCATTCACATTCGCAATTAAAACTTACATTCCAGGGCAGGGAGGCGACACCGAAGATGAGATCAGCCATCGTCAGGGCGACTGCGCCGCAAGACGTGCAACACGTTGTGCAAGATGACAATTTTTCGTTCATGTCGGGCCAGCGCGAGTTGCGTGCCAGCGGGCTGGCACAGCGCATCGAGACTCCGGCGGTGGGCGGGCAGGACGCGCAGGGTCGCTTCCAGCAAGCCATCCAGCGCGCTTTCGAGCAGGCGCGAAAGGCCGGGCAGGCCGTGCCGATGGTGGTCGGTGCGATTCCCTTCGATCCGTCCGAAGCGTCGTGCCTCTACGTTCCGGAGCAGGCGCAGTGGCACGACTTGGAGCCGGGCGGGGCGGGTACGCCGAGCCCCATGCCGTCGTTGCTGGAGCAGCGCAACCTGCCCGACCAGCACGCGTTCATGCGCTCGGTCGAGCACGCCGTGGCCAACTTCGGCTACAGCGACGTGCGCAAGGCGGTGCTGTCGGTGCAGCGCGAACTGGTGTTCAGCCAGGCCATCGACGTGAACGCCCTGGCCCATAACCTGCGGGTGCAGAACCCCAGCGGCTATCACTTTCGCGTGCCCATGGCCGACGGCGGCACCTTGCTGGGCGTGAGCCCCGAGTTGCTGGTGCGCAAGCACGGCGCCTCGTTCGTTTCCAATCCGCTGGCCGGTTCGGCCAAGCGCATGACCGATGCCGACGCCGATCGACGCAATGCCCAGTGGTTGTCCGAATCGGACAAGGACCACTACGAGCATGGCTTCGTCACCGCAGACATCGCCGCGCGGGTCAGCGAGCTGTGCACGCGGCTGGACGTACCGCAACGGCCTTCGCTGATCAGCACCCCGACCCTCTGGCACCTGTCGACGCGCATCGAAGGCACCTTGGCCGACGCCTCCGTGTCGGCCCTGCAACTGGCCTGTCGCCTGCATCCCACGCCTGCCGTGTGCGGTTTTCCCACCGAATTGGCGCGGCGTCTGATTCGTTTCGTCGAACCCACCGAGCGCGGCCTGTTCACCGGCATGGTCGGCTGGTGCGACGCCCAGGGCAACGGCGAATGGGTCGTGACCATTCGCTGCGGTACGGTCGCCGGCCCCAAAGTCAGGCTGTTCGCCGGCGCCGGTATCGTCGAAGCCTCGCAACCGGCGGCGGAATGGGCCGAGGTCCAGACCAAGCTGCGCACCATGCTCCAGGCGTGCGGACTGCACGCGTGATTTCCCCTTCCTCATGACGAGTGAAACCATGACTATCGAATTCACCCGCTGGCCACAGGACCGTGCCCAGGTCTATCGCGACCTCGGCTACTGGCTCGACAGGCCACTGACGCGGATCCTCGAAGAGCGCTGCCAGGCACAACCCGACGCACCGGCAATCATCTGCGGCGAGCGCAGCTTCACCTACGCCGACCTCGACCGCCTCTCATCCAACCTGGCCTCGCGCCTGGCTGCGCGCGGCCTGAGCCGCGGCGATGCGGCGCTGGTCCAGCTGCCCAACATTGCCGAGTTCTACATTGTATTGTTTGCCTTGTTCAAGGCCGGCATCGTGCCGCTCAACGCGTTGTTCAGCCACCGCAAGCTGGAGCTGGGGGCGTACGTCAAGCAGCTGTCGCCGCAATTGTTGATTGCCTCGCGCGAGCACGAAGTGTTCCGCGATGACAGCTATGAAAGCCTGTTCGAACAAGCGACGGCCCAGCCTCGGGTCGCTCTGTTTCTGGCCGATTCGCGCAACCAGCACAGCCTCGCCCAATGGCTCGAGACGCCGGCCACCGAGCAGGTGGCCTACGCGCCCACAGCCGCCGATGAAGTGGCCCTGTTCCAGTTGTCCGGGGGCAGCACCGGCACGCCCAAATTGATCCCGCGCACCCACAACGACTACCACTACAACGCGCGCGCCTGCGCCGAAGTCTGCGCCCTTACGACACAGACACGCTTTCTGTGTGCCTTGCCGGCTGCGCACAATTTCCTGCTCAGCTCGCCAGGCGCGCTGGGCGTGTTTCACGCCGGTGGCTGCGTGATCATGGCCGACAACCCCGAGCCGCTGGCGTGCTTCGCCCTCATCCAGCGGCATGCGGTCAATACCGTGGCCCTGGTACCCAGTGCCGTGGCCCTGTGGCTGCAGGCCGCGCCCCAGCATCGCGCGCAGTTGCAATCGCTGCACCACCTGCAGGTGGGCGGCGCGGTGTTCGCCGACTCGTTGGCGCGCCAGGTGCCGGCGGTGCTGGGCTGCCAGTTGCAGCAAGTGTTCGGCATGGCCGAAGGGTTGATCAACTACACCCGCTTGGACGACAGCGACGAGCAGGTGTTCACCACCCAGGGGCGTCCGGTCAGCCTCGGCGATGAAATCCGGATCGTCGACGAGCAGGGCGCCGAGGTGCCCACCGGCGAGACGGGAATGCTCGCCACCCGAGGCCCGTATACCTTCTGCGGCTATTACAACAGCCCGGAGCAGAACGCCCAGGCGTTCGACGAACAGGGCTATTACTATTCCGGCGACCTGGTGCAGCGCCTGCCCAGCGGTGATCTGCGCGTGGTCGGCCGTATCAAGGATCAGGTCAATCGTGGTGGCGAGAAGATCGCTTCCGAAGAGATCGAAAACCTCATCGTGCTGCACCCGGACGTGACCCATGCCGGGCTGGTGGCAATGCCGGACCAGGCCCTGGGCGAGAAGAGCTGCGCGTTCGTGGTCACTCGCGATCCGACCCTCAAGGCGCCCGCGCTGCGCCGTCACCTGCTGGCGCTGGGCATCGCCGAATACAAATTGCCCGATCGTATCCGCATGATCCCCAGCATGCCGTTGACGGCCGTGGGCAAGATCGACAAGAAGCGGCTGCGCCAACTACTGGCGGTGGAAGACAACCGCACTTGGCTGCAGACACGTCTGCTGCAACTGATCGAGGACGGTGACGCCCTCGACCCTCAGGAGAATCTGATTTTCTACGGGCTGGATTCCCTCCAGGTGATGCGCCTGGCGGCCGAGCTCAAGGAGCGCGGCGTGGCGGTGAGCTTCGAGGAACTGGCCACCGAACCGACCCTGGCCAACTGGTGGGCACTGGTCGAGAGCCGCCAGAAAGCTGCCTGATTCAAACGGCGAGCCGTGCCGGTGCAGTGCGGCTTGCCTGGTCATTCCAGAAAGGATCCACGATGACATTGTCTACCGCCGACACCGCGCGACTCGATGATTTCTGGCGACACTGCCTGGAGCATCAGTTCTTCAACATTGGCTACCCGGAAAATGCCGATTTCGACTACAGCACGCTCGAGCGCTTTCTGCGCTTTTCGATCAACAATTGCGGTGACTGGGGTGAACACAGCAACTACGTGCTCAACTCCTTCGACTTCGAAAAAGACGTGATGGCGTACTTCGCCGACCTGTTCGACATTCGCCGCGAGGACAGCTGGGGATATGTCACCAACGGCGGCACCGAGGGCAACATGTTCGGTTGCTACCTGGCACGGGAGCTGTTTCCCGATGGCACCTTGTACTATTCGCGGGACACCCACTATTCGGTGGCCAAGATCGTCAAGCTGCTGCGCATCAAATGCCGCGCCGTGGACGCGCTGCCCAATGGTGAGATCGACTACGACGACTTGCTGGCGAAGATCGCAGCGGACGGGGAAAGGCACCCGATCATCTTCGCCAACATCGGCACGACCATGCGCGGCGCCGTCGACGATATCGCCATCATCCAGGCGCGTCTGCAACAGGCCGGTATTGCGCGGCGCGACTACTACCTGCACGCCGATGCCGCGCTGAGCGGGATGATTCTGCCGTTCGTGGATACGCCGCAGCCGTTCACCTTTGCCGCTGGCATCGATTCGATCTGCGTATCCGGGCACAAGATGATCGGCTCGCCGATTCCCTGCGGCATCGTCGTGGCCAAACGCAGGAACGTCGAGCGCATCTCGGTGGAGGTGGACTACATTTCGGCGAGCGACAAGACCATCAGCGGTTCACGCAACGGCCACACGCCGATGATCATGTGGGCGGCGCTGCGCACCCATTCGCCAGCCCAGTGGCGCCGCCGGGTCGCGCACAGCCTGAAGAGTGCCCAATACGCGGTGAATCGGTTGCGTGCCGGCGGCATCGACGCGTGGCGCAACCCGAACTCCATCACTGTGGTGTTTCCCTGCCCCTCGGCGGGCATTGCCCGCAAGTACGGTCTGGCCACCTCGGGCGCTACCGCGCACCTGATCACCACGCCGCATCACCGCGACACCCGGGTCATCGATGAGTTGATCGACGAGGTGATCGCCGAGGCGCGCCCGGAGGCCTGGCGCGCCACTTTGCAGCGAAGCTGGCACGCGAACACCCAACTGCCGCCACGCAGCACGTCCTGGGCCGGCGGAGCCAGGCTCGACGGGCGGTGATGACCGGCTCATGGCGTGACACGTTGCCCATTCCACCTGAAGAACGAGGGAGACCATCTTGAATCAGCCACCCACACCCCAGGACTGTGCCAACCTGGAAGACATCCGTTGCGGCATCGACTGGCACGACCGGCAGATCTTCGACGCCCTGGTGCAGCGTTTGCAGTACGTCAAGGCCGCAGCGCAATTCAAACCCAGCGAGCAATCGATCCCGGCACCCGAGCGAGTTGCTGCCATGCTCGAACAGCGCCTGGAGTGGGCCGCTTTGGCCGGCTTCGACCCGGCGTTCACCGAGGCACTGTTCGAACGAATCATCCACTGGAACATCCAGCAGCAGATCGCCCACTGGCGCACGACCCGAGCGCCCAACGCCTGATCCACCGCGGCGTTCTTTTCGCGGGCAGAGCCCGCTCCCACAGGGGATTAGCGCATCCTTTCCCTTGTGGGAGCGGGGCTCTGCCCGCGAAGGGCGCGCTGCGGTCCGCCTGATGTTCTACGGCAGCACGATGTATTCGTTGCGCTGTTGAATGCCTTGGTGGGGCCCCTCGACCAGGTGCACGTAACGACCGCCGACCTGGTCGATCGGCACGCAATCGTCCACGTCCAAGACGGCGTCGGTGTGAGGCTGGCGCCAGTGTTCGAGGCACTGGCGGCGGGCGCGATTCTTGGCGTCTCGAGCCGTGTGCGCCACCACCAGCAGATAGTGGTGCGCTTCGCCGAACGACCGCGCCTCGTAGCCGCCAAGGTTGATCACATACAGCCGCGGCATGCCGGCGCTGGGCGCTAGCGGGCTGAACTCGACCTTCCACTGTTCGACACCGTCCACCGCCATCCAGGCATCGATGTGCAAACCTTTCTGACTGCCGAACCAGTCTGCCCTCAGCTGCGGATAGGTCGCTTCGAGCGAATCGGCAACGGCGCAGGCGATATCGTGCACTTCGATGCGTGCCTTGGGGTGCTTGCCGCCAAGCAGAACGACGTAGAGCATGGGTCCGGGTCCTCGAGTGGGGTGCTGGTACGACAGCATCCTGCCACTCATTGCTCAACGCCGTCTCGCTGAATGGGGCATTCGGCATCGCCCTCTCAACGAACGTTCTTGTCGAGGAATTCGCGGATCACCGGAATGATCTCCCGGCCATGGGTTTCCAGGGCGAAGTGGCCGGTGTCGTAGAAGCAAATGTTCGCCTGGGGCAGGTCGCGCTTCCAGGCCTGGGCGCCGGCTGGAAGGAAGAACGGGTCATGCTCGCCCCACACGGCCAGCAGGGGCGGCTGGTACTGGCGGAAGTAGTCCTGAAAGGTGGGGTACATCGCCACATTGGAGGCGTAATCCAGCACCAGGTCCAGCTGGATGTCGGCATTGCCGGGCCGCGAGATCTGCAGGCCTTCCAGGGTGTAGCCGTCCGGCGAAACCGCGCTTGGGTCGCTGACCCCTTCCAGGTACTGCCATTTGATCGAAGCCGGTGTCGGAAAATCCCGCAAGGCATCGCGGTGCTCTTGGGTAGGCTCGCGCCAGTAGGTCTGGATGGGTGCCCAACCAGCGCCCAAACCTTCCTCATAGGCGTTGCCGTTCTGCGAGATGATCGCACTCACGCGCTCGGGGTGCGCCACGGCCAGGCGCCAACCCACTGGAGCACCGTAGTCGTGGACCATCAGCGCGTAGCGGTCCAGCTCGAGCTGTTCGGTGAACTGGCCGATGGTCTGCGCCAGTTGGCTGAAGGTATAGGCGTAGTCGCCCCGGGCGGGCGCTTCGGTGAAGCCGAATGCAGGCAGATCCGGCGCGATCACATGGTAGCGGTCGGCCAGTTGCGGAATCAGGTCGCGAAACATGAACGAAGACGCGGCAAAGCCATGCAGCAGCAACACCGTGGGCGCACCCGGATCGCCGGCTTCTCGGTAGAACACGTTGACATCGCCGACCTGCTCGTAACGGTAGTGCACCGTGCGGTCGGCATGGGCGTTCGGCGCGGTGCTGGTCAGCAGCGAAGCGGCAAGCGCGGCTGCGGATTTCGAAATGGTCATGACGGCTCCTGATGTAACCCTTGATTGGTGTGTTTGAAGGTTACGGAGCATTCTGGTAACCTGTCAAACTAATTTTATGGGTTACAGAACGTCATGAATCTTACCGCCATCGCTCCTGACACGTTGTTCGTGGCCGACAACCTGGCTCTGGATTTCATCAATACCCAATACGGCGTGGGCGATCAGCAGCACGATTGCCTGCGCGACGACGAGGACGTACTGAAGTGGCTCGACGCTGCTGGCCTGCCTGCGCAACATGACCAGGCGGACACTGCTCGCGGACTATTGACCCAGGCCCTTGCGCTGCGCGCGTGTGCCAAAGGACTGGTGAACGCCGCGATGACCGGGGAAGAAGCCGACCCTGAAGTGGTCAACCAGATTCTCGAGGCCGGGCGCCCTGTCAGCGGCTTGCAGTGGAATGGCGCGGCACCGGCGTTTCGCATCGCGGTGCAGCCCAGGGATGCTGGTTCGGCAAGCCTGCTGTGGCCGGTGGCCGACGCTCTGGCCAGACTGGTCACGGGGGACACATTCGAGTTCGTTCGGCAATGCGAAGCCCATGACTGCGTGCTGTTCTTTCACGACCTGAGCAAGTCGCATCGACGCCGCTGGTGCAGCATGGCGACCTGTGGCAATCGCATGAAAGTGGCGGCGTTTAGGTCCAGGAAGAAGCCCGAATAGACTTGTTTCAGCCGCTTCCCGGCGCCGGGAAATGCAGCGCAAAGCGGATGCGTCCGGGCTGCGGCTGGGTCACGCTGGCCTCACCGGCGTGCAGTTGCATGATCGCCGCGACAATGGCCAGTCCCAAGCCATTGGAGTCCGAATTATGCTGGCGCGAAGCGTCGCCTCGGTAGAAACGATCGAACAGGCTGGCCAGCGCCGAAGGCTCCAGGGCAGGGCCCTGATTCTCTACCACGATCACGCATTGCCCCTCTGCCGACTCGACGCTGATCAGGGCATCGCTGTGCGGGTCGGCGTAGCGGATCGCGTTGGCCACCAGGTTGCTCAACGCCCGTCGCAATAGCAGCGGGTCGGCGTGCAGGGTGGCGTCACCGGAAATCAGCAGGCGGATCTTGCGTTCTTCGGCGAGCCCTTCGAAATACTCGGTGACTCGCTCCAGTTCATCGTGCACCTGCAGCGGCTGGCGCTGTACCACCGCCTGGGCGTCGTCGGCGCGCGCGAGGAACAGGATGCTTTCGACGATCCGGGAAATACGTTCCAGCTCCTCCAGATTCGACGCCAGCAGTGCCTGGTATTCGTCCGCACTGCGGCCTTGGCGCAGGGCGACCTGGCAGTGCCCCATCAACGAGCCCACCGGGGTGCGGATCTCGTGGGCGAGGTCTGCGGAAAATTGGTTCAGCCGCTGGTAGCCCTCGGCCAGGCGATCGAGCATGGCATTGTAGGCTTCGCTCAACTGTTGCAGTTCGACCGGCGTGTTGTCGCTGCTCATGCGGCTGTGCAGGCGTGCCGGGGAGATGTCGGTGGCGTGCGCCGCCATCTCGCGCAGCGGCCGCAAGCCGCGGCGCAGCAGCACGAAGCCGAGCAGGGCGGTGAGCAGGAACGCCATGCCCACGGCCAGGTAGATCCGCTGGCGGAACTCGCCGAGCATGACCATCTCCTTGACCATGATGTGCGCCGCCGTCAGTTGCACCTCGCGCCCACCGGAGGTGGTCAATACGCTCGCCGCCCGCAGGGGTATGCCCGAGGGTGCCATTCCTGTGCGCAGGTCGGCGCTGCCGGGAATCGCATCGTGGGCGACCGCAGGCACGGAGGGCAGGGTCGCGTGCAGCGGGTTGACCTGAATCACCGGTGGCTGGCCGGTCTCGGCAATGACGAAGATGTCGTCTTCGCTGCCGAGCATGTTCTGGAAGATCTGCGGGCTGCTCGAAAGTTTGTCCAGGGTCAGGTCGTAGTGCAGCAGTTTGCGAAAGTGGTCGAGCCGCCCGAGCACGGCGTTGTCGCTGCGCTGCAGCACCGAAGCTTTCATCGATTCGTACAGGTACCAGCCGGCGCCGGCCACGGTGAGCATGGCCACCAGAGAGAAGGCCAGGGTCGAGCGCAGGGTCAGGGAAGGTTGGCGTCGGCTTCGCATGCCCGCACCTCGCAGACGTAACCGATGCCGCGCACGGTGTGGATGAGCTTGACCGGGTAGGGCTGGTCGACCTTGCTGCGCAGGCGCTTGACCGCAACGTCGACCACGTTGGTATCACTGTCGAAATTCATGTCCCACACCTCCGAGGCGATCTGGGTGCGCGAGAGCACGTCGCCCTCGCGCCGCAGCAGCAGGTGCAGCAGGGCGAACTCCTTGTTGGTCAGGGTGATCACTTCCTGTTGCCGGGTCACCCGGCGCCGCAGCAGGTCCAGTTCGAGGTCGGCGAGGTGGAAGCGATCGGCTTCACGGGCGCCGCCGCGGCGCAGGATGGTGCGGATGCGCAACAGCAGTTCGGTGAACGAAAAGGGCTTTACCAGGTAGTCGTCGGCGCCCAATTCCAGGCCCCGAATGCGGTCTTGCAACTGGTCGCGGGCGGTGAGGAACAGCACCGGTACATTCTGCCGCGCGCGCAGCACCTCCATGATCTGGAAGCCGTCGATGCCGGGCAGCATGACGTCGAGCACCAGCAGGTCGTAGGGGTTTTCCAGGGCCAGGTGCAAGCCATCGGCGCCGTGCTGCGCCCAGTCGACGTTGTAGCCGGATTCGCCGAGGCCCTTTTTCAGGTACTCGCCGGTCTTGGTGTCGTCTTCGATCAAGAGGATGTGCATCGATCAGGCTCGCTCGGGCGTTCGCGGTTGCCGTGGAGGGTTCGTGGCGGGTGGGTTCGCACAGCGCAGTCTAACCAAGCGGCGCGGTGCTGTCGGTTACATTACCGTCATTGAGGCGCATGCCGCGCGAATGACAGAAATGTCATCGAGCGGTCATGCGCGCGTGCGGGTTGGTGGCCGAGGATGGGTGCACACCTACCGCAAGGAGTCGTACCGATGAAGATCAAAACTGCCCTGTCGACCACTCTCGGCACATTGCTGCTCAGTGCCGCCGTATTGGCCTCGGCTGCAGACATGCCGGTGGTCAAGCCGATGCGTGGCACGGTCGATGGCCTGGACAACAACACCTTGTCTTTCACCACTCGCAGCGGCGCGCACCAGACCATCGGCCTGACCGACAAGACCGGCATCCGCCTGGTGTCCAAGGCCAACATCGACTCGATCAAGGCTGACAGCTTCATCGGCTCGGCGGCTACTCCCCAGGCAGATGGCACGCTGAAAGCGCTGGAAGTGACCGTGTTCGAACCCAGCCTGAAGGGCAGCGGGGAAGGGCACTACGGTTGGGAAAACGCCGACGGTACCACCGGCACCATGACCAATGGCACGGTCGGCAAGCTGGCCCAGGCCAATGGTCGGACCTTGACCGTGAACTACAAGGGCGGCGAGAAGCAGGTCGTCGTGCCTGAAGATGTGCCGATCGCCTATGTCGAAGCCGGCAAGTCGGAGCAGCTGGTGAAAGGCGCCAAGGTCGTCGTGTTCCCTGCCGAAGACGGCAAGACCGCACGTGGCGTGGCCGTAGGCAAGGATGGCTTCCAGCCACCGATGTAACCTATGTCTTGACCGTCCGTCGCCGCGCTCATGTGTGAGCGGGTCTCTGCCCGCGAAGGGCGCACCGCGGTCTGTCTGATTCACCGCGGCGGCCTTTTCGCGGGCAGAGCCCGCTCCCACAGGGGGTTGGCGCATCCTTCCCCTTGTGGGAGCGGGTCTCTGCCCGCGAAGGGCGCGGTGGTGTGTTTCTTTGACATGGGAGGGCCATTCGATGGCCGTGCGTCGCATACATTCACTGACGGTACGCCTCACCCACTGGATCAATGCCTTCGGCATGACCTGCATGTTCATGAGTGGCTGGGGCATCTACAACGCCTCTCCATTGTTTGCGTTCCGTTTTCCGCCCTCGTTCACTCTGGGTGGTTGGCTGGGTGGCGCGATAGCGTGGCATTTCGCGGTGATGTGGCTGTTGGTCATCAATGGCCTCGTCTACGTCCTCTACGGATTGATCAGCCGCCACTTCAAGCGCGATTTGCTGCCGATCACTCCCCGCGCGGTCAAACGCGACCTGCGCGATGCCCTGCGTTTGCGGCTGATCCATGAAAAGGGCGTCTACAACGCGGTGCAGCGCCTCATGTACTGGCTGGTACTGGCGGCCGGGGTGCTGATTCTGGTATCCGGGGTAGCCATCTGGAAGCCCATCCAGTTCCAGGAGCTGGTAGCACTGCTGGGCGGCTACGATTTCGCCCGCTACGTCCATTTCGCCGCGATGTCTGCCATCGGCGCCTTTACAGTGGTGCACCTGGCCCTGGTGCTGCTGGTGCCCAAGACGCTGCCGCCGATGATCACCGGCGGGGTAAGGCCTTCGACTACCGGGAAGACCGATCATGAATGAACCCAAATCCCGCCGGGTCGCTCCGATAATCCTGGAACCGGCCCAGCGCAGCCAGCTCGAAAGCCTGCAACGCCGACATTTCCTGCGCGGCGGCCTCACCGTCGGCGCCATGGCGATGCTCAGCGGCTGCAATCTGCAGGACGGTGATCAGGTCGACAAGGTGCTCTGGGCCATGTCGCGCTGGAACGATCGAGTGCAAGCCTGGCTGTTCAACGGCCAGCGTCTGGCGCCTACCTACAGCAAGGCGCAGATGACCCAACCGTTCCCGTTCAACGCGTTCTACAGCGAGGACGACATCCCCGATATCGACGTATCGGGCTACGCCTTGGCAGTATCCGGCCTGGTGCGCGACAAGGCGGCCTGGACACTTGAAGGTCTGCGCAAGCTGCCCCAGCAGACGGACATCACCCGGTTGATCTGCGTCGAAGGCTGGAGCGCCATTGGCCAGTGGGGCGGGGTGCCGTTGAAAACCTTCCTCGAGCACATTGGCGCCGATACCACAGCCAAATTCGTCGGATTCAAGTGCGCCGACCGCTACTACTCGAGCCTGGACATGCCCACGGCCCTGCACCCGCAGACGCTCCTGGCCCTGGACTATGGCGAGGTTGCGCTGCCGCCCGAATATGGCTACCCATTGCGGGTTCGCGTGCCGACCAAGCTGGGCTTCAAGAACCCCAAGCACATCGTCGAGATCTTCGTCAGCAACGATTATCCCGGCGGCTATTGGGAAGACCAGGGCTACAACTGGTTCAGCGGCATCTAGCCGCGCGCGACGCGGCTCGCGCCGCTGCTACAGGGGTTCAGCGGCATCTGGAAGCGCGCACCCCCCTGTAGCAGCGGCGCAAGCCGCGTCGGCGGTAAATGCGCCCCCCCCCTGACACAGCGCAGTAAACCCGGACGCGGCTTGCGCCGCTGCTACAGGGCTTCGCAAAACCCTCGCAAGGTCAGGTTCTGGTGACGGTGAGGACCACGGCGGCGATTCGTTCGGCCTGGCGATACCCGGGGGTTTCCAGCTCCTCGCCGAATACGTCCGGGTCCACCTCTTCATAGGTCCATTGAAACCCTGGTACGTCCACCAATGGTTGCACCTGACTCAGAAACAAGTCGACGCCGGCCACCGACGGCGCGCCGGTGTACAGCAGCAGACTGCCGCCAGGCGCCAATCGACCCAACGCCTCGCTGGCGATGCGCACCGACAAGGCCGACCCCAGTTCGCCGCCGCCGTCGCGATACGCCCGTGCCTGGGGATCCTGCATGTACGGAGGGTTGGCAACGATCAGATCGAAATCCCCGCGGGTGCCCTGCAGCACGTCGCTGTGCCAGGCCGCTACATTGGCTACGCCCGCCAGTGCCGCATTGACTGCAGTGAAACGCAACGCCGCAGGATTGATATCCACTGCCTGAACCTGCGCTTCGCGGCGCGCCAGGGCAATCAGAATCGCCCCTGCGCCGCTGCCGCAACCGATATCGACCGCGCTGCGGATCGGCTGCCGGGACTCGTGCAGGTGCTTCTCGATGGCCCGTGC
This sequence comes from Pseudomonas sp. CFBP 13727, assembly GCF_014841915.1. Classification (NCBI taxonomy): domain Bacteria; kingdom Pseudomonadati; phylum Pseudomonadota; class Gammaproteobacteria; order Pseudomonadales; family Pseudomonadaceae; genus Pseudomonas; species Pseudomonas sp. CFBP 13727. The sequence goes on along the minus strand of NZ_JACYUT010000001.1, from coordinate 564,394 downwards.
AAAACGATAGGTATCGGGCCCAAAGAAAACCGAATCGTGGGCGACGGTCGGATAGGCCGAGTGAACGAACAACTGCCCGCCCAGGCTGGACCAGCGCACCTCGCTGCGCAGCAGCCCCGACTGCTCGCTGACGATGGCGTTTTCCAGCAATGCCGCCGTCTCCACTTCGGGCAACAGGTTGGATTCGAACGGGCGACTCCAGCCGAACACATCACGCAGGTCACGGGCGACCGCGTTGCCAGGCCGCTCGTTGTTGCGCTGATGGGTCAGCGGCGTCACCGTCACAAAGCGGTAGCCATCTGCTTGCAAGCGGCGACCCAGCTGGAGCAGCACCTGGTCCAGTTCCGCGCCCTCGACGGTTGGGCACACGTTCACCTGGTTCATGTCAGAGCCTCGTACCTCAATATTCATGGCTCAGCGCTCCCTCGCTCAGTCGCCGAGTGAATGCCCGGGTAACTTCCAACCCCTCGGGCGATGCGTGCAGCGACGGCGACATCTTGCGAATCAGTGCCTGGGTCGGTTCCGCAGGCCGGGCTGTGCCGGTCGCAATGGCGACCGCGGGTGCGCGCCGGCGAAAGCGTGCCCTGAACGGATTGCTGGCGCCGGACTGATCGTCCAGCCAATCGCCGGCGATCCAGTCCTTGAGCAACTGCCGTTCGTAACCGTTGAACACGCCGAACATGGGCGCGCCCGGCCCATCGAGCATCTGCCAGAAACGGCTGGCCTCGGGGTCCTGGTGTCGCTTGATCCAGCCCTTGTTTTCCAGCGCGGTCAGAAAAGCGCCGCACTGGCCCGGCTTGGCCAGCCACTCGTTGACGGTCCTGCCTTCGAGGCGGCAGTAGTCTGAATGCATGTACTGGCCAAAGCCGCGCTTGCGCTCCAGCATCTGCACCACCTCATGGTCCAGATCGAAGCTCTCGATCACTGCGGCAGAGCCGATACCCAAGTCGTTGAGGTTGTAGCCTGCCCGCAGCCTCTGCAGAAACGCAGCGTTGTCCGCACCGCCCGGCAGCAGATCGAGCACGGCCGCTACCGCCTTGTGGGCATGCCCAGTGCCAGCGTTGTCGATGGTCACGTGCAAGGTGAAATAGTAAGGGTCGATGCCCAGCTCGTTCAGTTCGAACGCAGTGATCAGCAGGTGCAGCGGCAGTTGCTCGTAGCCCAGGTTGTAGCCGATCACCTCGGGCAGGAAGTCCTCGCTGGCCTGGCCCAAGGCCAACTGAATGGCGCCCTGCAGGTACAGCTCGTCGGCCAGGTCGTGGGTCGCCAGGCAGTCGTGCTCGGCCAACAGCGCGCGGTACAGCGTGACGTGGTTGAGCGAGGGATCACCGTCGCCCAACTCTTCGAGGTAGGTGCGGATCAGGCCGTGATAGCGCCAGTCCGCCGCATGCTTGACGGTGCCGAACAACCACGCGCCATCGACCAGCTTGCTTGGTGCCACCTGTTGCAGGAAATACAGGGCGTGGGCCTTGTTGCTGAAAAACCGTCGGGGCGCGCCGGCGTGGCGCAGGGCAAGATACTCGGAATACTGGCGACCCACCGCCGCGGCGTTGTCGGCCACCCACTGCAACAGCTGCGCAGGGTTCGAGGGCATCGGGCAGGGCAGCTCGGCCGCCAGCGCCAGTTGTTCTTCGAGAAACTGCTTCGCCCGTCCTGGCTCGGTGGCGTCGGGCTGGTCGAGTAGCGACCGGTAGAGCGGCAGGGCAGTACGCTCGGGCCTGGCCCCTGAATGCGGATGGCCAGTGGATTCAAGCGGGATCATGACAGCACCCATCGTGTTTTTGGTGTCTGGTTTCGAGTAAGTGCGCCTGCAGAAATTCACCTGGACCGACGAACGCCCTTGCCGATCACGCCGCTTGGCTGTGGGTGTGCCCATGGCGATGCAGCGCCACCCAGATCACTACACTGAGAACCCCGATCAAGGTCGCTGCCGATCCCAGCACCAGGTTGTGCGAAGTGCTGAACGCGGCTTGGCCAGCGGCGACCAGCTCGGCAGCCTGCGGGCCACCCAGCACCTTCGCCGCGCTCATGGTTTCACCGATCGAATGCCGGGCGGTCTCCGCGATTGCCGGGGGTAGCCCTTCAGGCAGCTGGATGGAGCGGGTGTAGCCGCTGCCCAGGACGATACCGAACCCGGTGATGCCCAGCCCTGTGCCCAGGTCATAGCTGGTGGCTTCGAGCGCGCCGGCCGAGCCGGCCTTGTGCGGCGGTGTACTGCTCATGATCGCCACCGACGATGCCGTCAGGCCAATGCTCAGGGACAGACCCAGCACCACCAGCAGGCCGATCACGGCCCATCCGCTGTGGTGCAGGTCAGCCATGGCCAGCCCTGCCAGGCTGGCGCTGGCAGCAGCCAGCGACAGACTGCCGACCCAGCGCAGGCCAATGGCACGCAACAGCAGACCCGCCATGGGCCCGCCGACCGCCGAGGCGATCATCAACGGCAAGAGGAACATGCCGGCCTGGAGCGGTGTCTGGCCGAGCACGAATTGCAGCTCCTGGGCCAGCATCAATTCGACCCCGGCCAGGGCGCCCATCACCACCAATGCCATGACCACGCCTGCGCTGATCGCCGGTGAGCGGAACAGGCTGAGGTCGAGCATGGGGCGTGCGGCGTGCAATTGCTTGTGCCCGAACCAGCCCAGCATGGTCAGGCCGATCAGTGCCGAGGCGCTGGTGACGAACACCGAGCTGCCGGGCTTGAACCCGGACTTGAGCGCATAGACAGTGGCCATGATACCCAGCATCAGGATCAATGCCTGGCCGATGGTCCAGTTGCCGTCGCCGGTGATGGAGGTGCGCGGCACATGCTTGAGCACCAGCGGCATCACCACCAGCATCACCGGCACATTGACCAGAAACACCGCGCCCCACCAGAAATGCTCGAGCAGGGCGCCGCCCACCAATGGCCCGATGGCCGCACCTGCCGAGCCGGTGGCACCCCAGACGCCCAGCGCCAGGGCCCGCTCGCGCTCGTCGTCGAAGGTTTGGCGGATGATCGCCAACGTGCAGGGAATGATCATCGCCGAGCCGAAGGCCATGAACGCCCGAGCGGCGATCAGAGTGGCCACGCTGGGCGAGAACGCCGCAAGCACCGAGCCGAGGCTGAAGATGCACAACCCGGTGATCAACAGCTGGCGATGGCCGATCCGATCGGCGAGGGTACCCATGGGGATCAGCAGGCTGGCCATGATCAACGGGTAGATATCGATGATCCACAGCACCTCGGTGCCAGTGGCCTGCAGCGCCAGGGTCAGCGAGGGGACCGCCACGTGCAGGATGGTCACGTCCAGCACCACGGGCAGAAACACCATCATGACCGCGACCAGTACCCACCAGCGTTTTGCAGATTGAGACGACGACACGGGACTTCCTTGAATTATCGAACGGGCCGCAGGTGCGGCGGCCCGGCACGCGCTGATACCATCACGCCATTGTTCCTGAAGCAAGCTGAGGCACGCGGCACACCATGACGGCAAAGCAACCGGGCAGCAAGGGACGCAGTACCCGCGGTATCACCTTGGTGGATGTCGCGCGTCTGGCCGGTGTGGCGCCGATGACCGTCTCGCGTTATCTGAACGCGCCGGATGCGGTGCGCGAGGAAACCCGGCTGAAGATTCAGCAGGCCATCGTCCAGACCGGCTACGTGCAGAACCGCCTGGCCAGCTCCCTGGCGAGCAATCGCAGCCGCCTGGTCGCCGTGGTTCTGCCGATGGTCACCAACCCGCTGTTCTCCGACACCTTCCAGGCGATCAACGAACGCCTGATGCAGGCAGGCTACCAGGTGCTGCTCGGCGTTTCCGGTTATCAGAGCGAACAGGAGCAGCATCTGCTCGACGTCATCCTCAGTCGACGCCCCGACGGCATCATCCTCACCGGCACCCTGCACACCCAGGCCAGTCGCGCGCGCTTGCGTGCCGCGGCTGTACCCGTGGTGGAGACCTGGGACCTGACCGACGACCCCATCGACATGCTGGTGGGCTTTTCCCATGAACGCGTGGGCAGCGAGGTCGCGCAACGCCTGCTGCGACTGGGCTACCGTCGATTTGCCCTGCTGGCGGTGGACGATCCGCGTGGATTGCGCCGTGCCCAGAGTCTGCTCGATGCTCTCACCCAGGCCGGCATCGGCGATGTTCAGCAGCAGATTTTCGCCGGCTTGCCGACCCTGGAGCAGGGGCGACGCGGGCTCGCTGCGCTGCTTGAGAACGATTGGCCAACCCCGCAGACGCCACCCTTGATGGTGGTCTGTACCTCCGACACCCTCGCTCATGGCGTGCTCACCGAAGCGGCTGCGCGTGGCTTGCCGGTGCCCGAGCGACTGGGTGTGATGGGCTTTGGCGACATGAACTTCGCCAGCCATACCTTTCCGGCCTTGTCCACGGTGCGCATCGACGGTGCGCAATTGGGTGCCTGTGCGGCTGACCTGTTGCTGCGCCGTCTGCAGCAGCCCGAGCAGGTTGCCGAGATCGTCGATATCGGCTTCTCCCTCATCGAGCGACAGAGCACTCGCGCCGTGTTCTGATTCAACACCGCTGGAAGTCTTCTGCGTCTGCCGAAGCGACCGAAACCGATTTGAAGGAGTGGTTTCAGTAACGTACCCACGGTGCCTGGCCTTGGCACAGCGCTGCGCCCGCAAGTCAAGGCCCGTGCCGATGCACTGATCCATGAGGCCCGTTGAGTCGGTTTACTGGCGTTTGTGTCTCCGCCAACGGTCAGGGTCCCGGCGGTATGGCCGCAAACCTGTTTCGCGTGCGTTGCACAGTGTTCCGTGGCCGATAGGTGCAGCCCTCGGCCACCGGGGGCTGTAGCGTGTCGGTCGTCGGGCGGTGGGCAATTTCGCCAATGAACCGTCGCTTTGCGCTGGCGATCTGCCATACACTGTCGCCATGAGCTTCATTGACGCCAATAAAATTGACGAATTGGGCCTGCAGATATTTGGCGCCATCAATCCAGTTTGCATAAGCAACTGATTTATAAGTACTTTCTAAAAAAATACAGCTCTGATAATTTATTTACATGCGGGTGATAGCACTCGGCTTGCACTGCCGGACTTCTGCCACCTAGTATCACCTCGCCTTACCGATGCCGCCCCAGAGTCGGCACTGACAAACAGCGACCTGTGGGTCGCACGAGATCGCCAATGCCTGGGTCACTCCGATTCGTTTCAGCGCCTTTGAGGACTAAACGAGAGGTGTACCTGTTTTTTTTGCTCCGATGCTGCGTTTAAACGACGTCCGGACTGAACCTTGTCGCAATAGCTTGTCCAAGGTCAGCTTCGCAGGATGTGCCGTTGGCGTTGCACCGGTCGTTGTTGCTTACCAAAGACTCTGGAGATTTGCATGAAAGCGATTGTCACCGGTGTAACCGGCCAGGATGGAGCGTATCTGACGCAGCTGTTGCTGGAGAAAGGCTACACCGTCTACGGTACCTACCGCCGCACCAGTTCGGTGAATTTCTGGCGCCTGGAAGAGCTGGGTGTCGCTGGCCACGCCAACCTGCACCTGGTCGAGTACGACCTGACCGACCTGTCGGCCAGCATTCGCCTGCTGCAGAACACCGAAGCCACCGAGGTCTACAACCTTGCGGCACAGAGTTTCGTCGGCGTGTCGTTCGACCAGCCGTTGACTACCGCCGAGATCACCGGAGTAGGGGTGGTCAACCTGCTCGAAGCGATCCGCATCGTCAATCCGAAGATCCGCTTCTACCAGGCGTCCACCTCGGAGATGTTCGGCAAAGTGCAGGCGATCCCGCAGATCGAAAGCACGCCGTTCTATCCGCGCAGCCCGTACGGTGTCGCCAAGCTCTACGCCCACTGGATGACCATCAATTACCGCGAATCCTACGGGCTGTTCGCCACCAGCGGCATCCTCTTCAACCACGAGTCGCCGCTGCGCGGCCGTGAGTTCGTGACCCGCAAGATCACCGACAGCGTGGCCAAGATCAAGCTCGGCAAGCTCGACGTGCTCGAACTGGGCAACCTCGACGCCAAGCGCGACTGGGGTTTCGCCAAGGAATACGTGGAAGGCATGTGGCGCATGCTGCAGGCCGACGAACCCGACACCTTCGTGCTGGCAACCAACCGTACCGAAACCGTGCGTGATTTCGTCAGCATGGCGTTCAAAGCGGTGGATATCCGCCTGGACTGGTCGGGCAAGGATGATGCGGAATGCGGCACCTGCCGCGCGACCGGCAAGGTGCTGGTCAAGGTCAACCCGATGTTTCACCGTCCGGCCGAAGTCGATTTGTTGATCGGTGATCCGGCCAAGGCGCGCGAGATACTGGGCTGGCAGCCGCAGACCAGTCTCGAGGAGCTTTGCCGAATGATGGTCGAGGCAGATCTGCGACGCAACGAAATCGGCTTTTCTTTCTAGGCGCCCTTGGCGTCTACCCCGAATCACGGCAGTGGGAATGGATATGAATAAACAACAGTGGATGGCATGCCTGGCGCTGGCGCCTTGGCCCTTGAGCGCTTGGGCGTTGGAACCGGCAAAAGTCGAGCTTGGTCCCGTGAACTTCACTCCGACTTTGGAGATAAGCGAACGCTACGACGACAACTTTCGTGCAGTGGATCGCAATGAGGACGCGTCGTGGATCACCTCGGTCAAGCCGACCCTGTTGTTTACCCGCGAAACCCGCAACACCGGCTACAAGTTCCAGTATTCGGCCGACAGCCAGACCTACCTGGACCACGCCGACGCCAGTCACATCGACCACGATGCCGAGCTGAGCGGCGTGTGGGCCTTCGATTCGCGCAATCGTCTGGACGCCATTCTCGACTACAAGCGTGGTGAAGAAACCGTCGATTCCGCCGACGAGCGCGAAAACGACAAGTACACCCGTCAGGGCGGTCGCCTGAAGTACACCTTTGGCGCACTCAGCGCCATGAACCAGATCGAACTGGGCGGTGGCTATCGTCAGCAGCGCTATCGCAATGCCGACGGCATCAACGATGACAAGGAATACGACGCTACCAGCGTCAGCGGTACCTGGTTCCATCGCCTGGGCGGCAGCACCCGCGCCCTGGTCGAGCTGAACCATGTCGACTACGACTACCTGGACTTCGATCGTCGCAACAGCAAGGGCAACCGCGTGCTGTTCGGTATCGACCGCGATGTCACCGCCAAGCTCAGCGGTACCGCCCGCCTGGGTTACGAGCGCAAGGATTTCGAAAGCTCGCAGAGCAACGACTACGGCAGCGGCACCTGGGAAGTGGGCATGGACTACAAACCACGCACCTATTCCACCATCTCGGTGAACATGCGCCGCGCCTTCGACGAAGGTGACGACGGTGCCAACACCGTGCACGTGACCAGCAGCCGCCTGGGCTGGCGCCACAGCTGGTCGTCGTTCTTCGCCACCGACGTCAACTATCGCTATGCAGATCGCGAGTACCTGGGCACGGGCGGTCGCGACGACAAGCAGAACGCCGCCGGCGCCGAGATCATCTACACCGCCAGCCGCTGGGCCGAGGTTGGCCTGGGCTACAGCCGCGTCGACAACAACTCGAACGTGAACAGCGAAGACTACGTTCGCAACATCTACCTGCTCAGCCTCAAGCTGTCCCTGTGAACTCAACCCAAAGGGGAGAAGCCACCATGTTCAAGCATGCATTGATTGTCGTACTGGCACTGTTCAGCCTGGGAGCCCAGGCCGATGCCTACAAACTCGCTTCGGGCGATGTCATCCGGGTGTCCGTACTGGGTGAACCCGATCTGACCAACGAGGAAGTCCACCTCAACGATTCCGGTACCTTTTCCTACCCCTTTCTCGGCAACGTGAAAGCCCTGGGCAAGACCACCGACGAGATCGAACGCGTCATCACCAAGGGTCTGAGCGGTGATTACCTCAAAGATCCGAAAGTGACCGTGAGCGTGGTCGAATACCGCCCCTTCTATATTGGCGGCGAAGTCAAGGCACCGGGTGGGTATCCCTACAAGCCGGGCCTGACCATGGACCGTGCCATCGCGCTGGCCGGCGGCCTGACCGAGCGTGCTTCGGTCAACCGCATCAACATCAATCGCGGCGGCAGTGCCAAAGCGGCCCAGTTGGCAACACCGGTAGAACCGGGCGACACCATCACCATTGACCAGGGGTTCTTCTGACATGAGCCAGATTGCCGTAAGAAACAGCCAGGGCGTTGCTCCCTGGCAGGCTGTGCCCGCGTCAGAAGAACGCGATGCGCTGGATTCGCGCAAACTGTGGCGCACGCTGTGGCGTCGCCGCGGCATGATCCTCGGCGTGTTCGCGGTAGGCACCGCCGCCGCCGTGATCTACGCGCTGAACATGACCCCGACCTATCGCTCCGTTGCCACTCTGGTCATCGAGCCCAGCGGTAACCAGGTCATCACGTTCCAGCAGACGCCGGACCGTCCCGATCCCAACAGCGATTACCTGCAGACCCAGATGGGCCTGATCCAGAGTCGCGAAGTGGCCGAGCGCGCCGTGCGCGAGCTCGACCTGTCGCACCACGAGGAACTGGACCCACGGCAGAAGCAGTCGCGCCTGGCCAAGATCAAGGCCCAGCTGTCCAACTGGCATGCCGACTGGTTCCCGCAGAGCTGGCATCAGGAGCTCAACTACACCGAGCAGCAGGCGTTCAACAGCGCCGTGATGGAACTGCGTCAGCGCACCAGCGTGACCGTCGTGGGCAAGAGCCACCTGGTCAGCATCGGCGTGACCATGGCCGATGCCGAAACCGGCGCGGCCACCGCCAACGCCTTGGCCCAGGGTTACCTGGCCAGCCGGCAGAACTCGCAGCAGCAGGAATCGCTGACCGCCAGCCGCTGGATGAACACCCGCATGGTCGAGCTGCGCACCCAGCTGCAGCAGGCTGAAAGCAAGTTGCAGGCTTATCGCGATGGCCAGGGCCTGGTCGATGTCGGCGGCGTGGCTACCATCACTGCCAACGAACTGGCTCGTACCAGCGACCGTCTGGTCGACGCACGCCGCGAACGTGCCGATGCCCAGAGCCAGTACCGTCAGGTGCAGGGTCTGTTGGCCCGCGGTGGCAACCTGGACCTGTCCAGCGTGCCTGCGGTCATCAACAACCCGGTGATCCAGCAGTTCCAGGCCGTGGCCGCTACTGCCCAGGCGCGGGTCGACGAGTACAGCCAGCGCTACGGCGACAAGCATCCGCAGATGGTTGCCGCACGCTCCGAACTGCAAGCCGCCCAGGCCAGCCTGCGCAGCCAGGTCAGCCAGGTCGTCGCCGGTCTGCAGCACAACTACCAGTTGGCGCAGGACAACGAGAACTCGTTGCGCTCCTCGTTCAACACCAACAAGCAGGAAATCCAGGACATCTCCCGCAAGGAGTTCGCCCTGCGTGAACTGCAGCGCGATGTCGACAGCAACCGTGACGTGTACAACACGTTCATGACCAAGCTGCGCGAAACCATGGCGACTGCCGACCTGGTCTCGGGCAATGCCCGCGTGGTCGACCCTGCCATTGCACCGCTGTTCCCGACCACGCCGCGCAAGGCCATTCTGGTAGTGCTGGCCGCGCTGCTGTCGCTGATCGCCGGTTGCGCCATTGCCCTGCTGCGTGAAGCCTTGAACAACAGCTTCAAGAACAGCGCCGACGTCGAGCGTGCCCTGCAGCTGCCGGTACTGAGCGTGGTGCCGTTGCTCAAGCGCCGCAACCGTTCGCGCATCCACCGCCAGTTCGAGCGCAACGACGACGCGGCATTCGCCGAAGCCGTACGTACCCTGCGCACCGGCGTGATGCTCAACGACGACGATGTACGTCGCAAGACCCTGGTCCTGACCTCGACCACTCCGGGCGAAGGCAAGACCACCCTGGCGATCAACCTGGCCGGTGCCATGGCCCGCGTCGAACGCGTGCTGTTGGTGGAAGCCGACCTGCGCCGTCCGAAAGTGGCCACCAACCTGGGCCTGGACGCTCAGCACATCGGCCTGGCCGAGTTGCTGGCGGGCAAGGCGGGCGTCGATGACTGCCTGCAGACCATCGGTAGCCTGGACGTGATCTGCGCCGGTGAAATGCCCTACAACCCACAGGAACTGCTGGCCAGCACGCGCATGCAGACCTTCCTGGAGTGGGCACGCCACCGCTACGACCGCGTGATTCTGGACACCCCGGCCAGCCAGTCGGTGAGTGACGCAGCACTGCTGTGCGGCATGGCCGATTCGGTGATCTACGTGATCAAGTCCGAAGCCACCAGCATGCCGCTCGTGCGCAAGAGCATCGGTCAGCTGTTGCAGACCGGCGCGCCGATCACCGGTGTGGTCCTCAACCAGGTGTCGCGTCCCGAACCCGGTCAGCGTCGCGACCACTACTATGACTACCTGCCGGCAGCCCCGGCCCAGTAAACCTTTCCGACCTTGCAGCCGCGCCGCTCTCCCTTCGGGGTGAGCCGTGCGCACGGCTGGTCGCGTTACGGAAAATGCCCAACCACGCCGCACTTGTCTGCAGAGGATACATCTATGATTGCGCCTCGCTTGCACCCGATGGTAAATCGTCGGGGCCTGACGTTCTGGACCATGTGGCTCGCGGGTGCCACGCTGGCATGCGCGCTGACATTCAGTGTCCTGTACGCACACTTCAACGAATTCCCGCCCCAGTATCGGGTCCTGATGATGATCGGGGTTCTTGCTTCGGTCCCCGTCTACAGTTTCCTGCACGTTTACCACAAGCGCCTGAACTACCTGAGCGGCCTGTTGCGCCTGCTCGGCGGCTGGCTGACCCTGGTCGCCGCCCTGGCCGTGGTCATCTGGCTCAGTGGCAGCCCGCAGACGCTGGCGCCCGGCATGGCCGTCAAGCTGATCGCCTACGGTTTCCTGGCCCAGGCGGCAACGTTCATCCCGCTGCGCTTCCTGCTCAACCGCCACAACCAGCGCCTGAAGAACGAGCGCAAGGCCGTGATCATCGGCGCCGGTGAACTGGCCGGCAAGCTGGCGCGCCAGCTCAAGCCGCGGGTACCGGTGCTGGGCGTGATCGCGCCGGACGCCGAAGTCGATGCCGACTGGGTACCAGTGCCTGGCGTGCCGCACCTGGGCGGTTTCGACGAACTGCGCGACATCGTTCAGCGCGAGCAAGTGCGTCGGGTGTACATCGCCCTGCCACTGGATCGCATGGTGCAGATCGAATCGATCTACGTCGACCTGCTCGACCTGGCGGTGGACGTGGTCTGGGTGCCGGACTTCGGCAGCATGATGCTGCTCAACCAGTCGATCTCGCAGATCGAGCAGTTCCCGGCCATCTACCTCAACGAAACCCCGCTGAGCTCACACCCTGCTGCGGCCATGGCCAAGGACCTGATCGACCGCAGCCTGGCGCTGCTGGCGATCATCGCCCTGGCACCGGTACTGATCAGCTGCGCAGTGGCGGTCAAGCTGTCCTCGCCAGGCCCGGTGTTCTTCCGCCAGGGCCGCGACGGCTGCAACGGCACCGTGATTCACGTCTACAAGTTCCGTTCGATGCGCATGCACGACGACCAGGAAGTGAAGCAGGCCACCCGCAACGATTCGCGCGTGACCCGCGTCGGTGCATTCCTGCGTCGTTCTTCGCTCGACGAGCTGCCACAGTTGATCAACGTGCTGCGCGGCGAAATGGCCCTGGTCGGCCCGCGTCCACACGCCATCGCCCACAACCATTACTACTGCGACAAATTGATGGCCTACATGGCACGTCATCGCATCAAGCCAGGCATCACCGGCCTGGCCCAGGTCAGCGGCTTCCGTGGCGAAACCGATACCCTGGACAAGATGCAGGGGCGCCTGGAGCGTGACCTGGCCTACATCAATCACTGGTCGTTGTGGCTGGACATCAAGATCCTGATCAAGACCCCGTTCACCCTGTTCTCACGGAACATCTATTGAGCCCGGAGGCTGGGATGGAACACGACTTGAGCCAGGGGCCGACACCGGCCCCCGGCCTCATTCAGCAGTTGCGCCAGAACCGCATGGTGCGCAATCTGGCGACCGCGCTCGGCGGCTCGGCCGGCGCGCAGCTGATCAACCTCGCACTGATCCCGGTGATCATGCGTATCTACGGCCCCGAAGCGTTCGGGGTGGTGGGTACCTTCCTCAGCCTGACGATCATTCTGATCCCGGCGTGCAGCCTGACCTGGTCGATGGCCATCGTCCTGCCGCAGACCCACCGCGACGCCAGCGGACTGGCCAAGCTGGCGACCGTGGTCGCCTTGCTGGTTTCCATACTGGTTGCCGGCGTGCTGTTGTGGTGGGGGCCGATGCTGGCCGAGCGCTGGAACCTGTCACTGCTCACCCCGTACCTGATGCTGCTACCGCTGGTGATGTTCAGCTCGGCGGTGCTCGAAGTGCTGCAGCAGTGGCTCTACCGCCATGGACGCTATCGCCTGACCGCCCGAGCCGCCACCAGCCATGCGCTGGTGTACAACGGCATGCGCAGTGTCGGCGGCCTGTTCAACAACAGCGCAACCATGCTGGTGGTCACCAGCGCCCTGTACTACGTGGTGCACAGCCTGCTGATCCTGATCGGCATGGCCATGAGCAAACCGGCCCCGGCCGAGGTTGCCGAAACCAACGAAGCGCCGCGCAAGACCTTGCGCCAACTGGCCAGCGAATACCGCGACTTCCCACTTTTCCGTGCCCCGCAGGTGTTGATCAACGCCTTGTCGGTGCACATGCCCACACTGGTACTGGCCTCGCTGTTCGGCGCCATACCGGCCGGCTATTTCGCCCTGTGCCTGCAAGTGCTGGCAATGCCCAGCAACTTCATCGGCAAGGCCATGGGCAGCGTCTTCTACCCGCGCATCGCCGCCGCCGTCCATGCGCGTGAAGCGGTGGTCGGCCTGCTGCTCAAGGGCGTCGGCGCGATGACGGCGATCGGCTCGGCGGGTTTCCTGATCCTGGTCATTGCCGGGCCCTGGCTGTTCACCGTGGCCTTCGGTGCCCAGTGGCACGAAGCGGGCGAATACGCGCGCTGGCTGGCCCTGGCGGAATTGGCCCGGTTCGCGGCGATGCCGTGCGAAGTAGCCATCCCGGCCTTGCGCCTGCAGGCCTACTTCCTGGGCTTCGAAGTCTTCGCGACTTCGCTGCGCTTCGGCGCGGTGGCCCTGGGCGCCTTCTGGGGCGGCTCGGCCCTGGCGGTGGTGATGGCCATCGCGGCAGCAAACATTTTCATCTATCTGGCGATGCTGTCGATCGTCGTATTCAAGGCGCGTGCCTGGCAGAACCGCCAGCGTGGCACTCTACAGGAGGCTGAAGCATGACCAGATCCAATAATGACGTATGCGCGATCATCCTCAACTGGAATGGCGCCGATACCACCATCGACTGCATCCGTGCTCTGGACGCGCACTGCCGCGTTCCGGTCGTGGTGATCGACAACGATTCCAAAGACGACAGCGTGTCGCGCCTGCAGCAGTTCCTCAACGATTCGACCGGCCCGGACGTACGGGTGATCGACGAGCGCGCCGCCGGCAGCTATGACACGCCCCATGAGCGCGTCTTGATCGTCAACGAAGGCAACCACGGCTACGCCGGCGGCAACAACGTGGGCATCGACTACGCGATACGCGCAGGCTATCGCTACATCTGGCTGCTCAACAACGATGTGACCGTCGAGGCCGGTGCGCTGGAAGCGCTGCGCGATACCCTGGAGCAGTCGCCCAAATGCGGCTTCTCGGCTTCCGTGCTGGTGTATTCGGACCGGCCACAGGTGGTCCAGTGCGTGGGTGGCGGAATGCTCTTCCCCTGGCTGGGCAAGACCAAGCTGATGGGCAAGAACCTGGATCGCACGCAACTGGCCACAGCCGGGCTGCCCGAGCCCGACTACCTGATGGGCGCCAGCCTGATGGTACGTCGCGAGGTGATCGAAGAGGTCGGCATGATGGACCACCGCTACTTCATGTATTCCGAAGAAGTGGACTGGGAACGTCGCGCCGCCGCCGTGGGCTGGCATGGTCGTGTCGCTCTGAACAGCTTCGCTCGCCATGGCGACAGCGGCAGCACCCGTGGCCGCAGCCACATGTTCCACTTCTACCGCAACCGCGCGGCCATCATGTACAACAAGCGCTTTCATTCGACCGCGTGCACCTTCGTCTCGGCGATCGCGCTGGGCGCGATCACCGTGCTGCAGAACCGCGGCAGTGCCAAGAACATCAAGTTCGGCATCAAGGGCATCACCGAGGGCTTGGCGTTCAAATGGCGCTGAGTGATCTATCGTCCACGAGGTAACGGACATGCTCCAGGCTTTGTTCAATCCGCGCACGTTGCTGTGCCTGCTGGTGGTGGTCAACTCCGGCTTCGTTTTCCTGACCGACAACAAGCTGGCGGGGCTGCCGTACCTGCGTGAGCTGTACCTGGCCGGTGTGGTGGGCGCAGCGGTGTTGTTGCTGGCCATGTGGCAACGCCCGTGGCAGTCACGGGCCAGTATGTGGATCCTGTTCATGGGCGTGGCCCTGCCGGTGATGTCCGCACTGTTCTCCTGGTATCACTTCGAGCAGCCACTGTTCTACGGCCTGCTCGAAGAGCGCCGCAACTTCCTCTACCTGCTGTTCTTCCCGGCCTTGTACCTGATGTTGAAGGCGCAACCGACCCAGGAGCAGCTCGAGCGCTATTTCCTGATCGGTGGCCTGGCGTGCGTGGCGGTAGGCTTCCTCTACTACTTCAAGATCGTCCCGGAAAACGCCGCCGTGGCGTTCAACGTCGACGAGAAGGACTACGGCCTCAACCCGTTGCGTCCGGATCGCTTCAGCATTGGCGGGTCGTATGTGTCGCTGTGCGCGATGATGCTGATGTACCGCCTGCGCCGTCGTATCGAATTGGTCCCGGTGCTGTTGCTCGGCCTGTTCGCCGCCTACCTGTGGCTGGTTCTGCAGACGCGTAACACGATGCTGGTGTGGACCCTGGCGGCGCTGTGGATCTTCCGTGCGCACCTGCATGTGCTGGTCAAGCTGGGCCTGGCAATGATCGTGGTGGGCGGAATCGCCTACATGGTGATGCCGGCGCCGTTCGAAGCGCAGTACGAGCGACTGATGGCCCTGGTGCAGGAAGCGACCGAGCCGGGTGGGGTGCGTGCCGATACCACGGCGATCATTCTGCGTGACACCGCGGCGAACTGGTACGTAGGGATGGGGGCGTTGTCGCTGCAGTGGCAGGGCGGGTTCTCGCGCCTGTACAGCTCGTACTTCTACCTGTCGGACGTGGGCTTGCTGGGCGTGCTGTATCGCTACGGCTTCATCATGCCGCTGATCATCCTGGTGTACTTCGTCGGATTCTGGAGAATCAGCCGTCAGTGCCGCAACAAAGGCGACCTGCTGGCTGCCTTCGTCCTGGACATGTGCTTCAACCTGATCAATCTGTTCCTGTCGCCCGCCATGATGTACGACGGCAACATCGCAGCGCTCGCGGTTGCGGCATTCGTCTATTACGGTCAGGTGAGGGTGCCGGCATCGCAACCGGCCGATCGTCCCTTGGAACGACCGGCCGGCCCTGTGGGCCTGGCGATCAGGTCGGGCCGATAGCCTTGCACTTCGGCTCTTTCAGGTACCTGCCCATGACCGACCATTGAGGACGGGCCTTGCCGTTGATCGGCTCGACCGCCATGAAGTAGCCACCCCAGTAAGGGCCGCTCGACCAGTAGGTGAGCGGCATGCACTGCAGGGCCAGGTACTTGTGCAGCCGCTCGGCCGCGTCCAGCCAGCGGGGGTCATTGTCAGGGACGCCGAACTCGCCGATGTGGCCTTTCTTGCCATTGCGCTTGAGCCACTCGACGAAGGGCTTGGCTCGGTTTACCCCGATATCCGGATCCCATTTGCCGGAAATTCGATTCTTGTAGTTACCACTGCCGTCTGGATCGATGTAGATATGCGCGGAAAAGATCAGCTTGTTCGACGGGTCCTTGAGTTTGAGCAGCTCGTCGTTATAGTGCGGCCAGCGTTCGGCACTGGCCCACGAGCGGCCCTCGACGTAGATCGGACGAGTCTTGTCGATGCTCCGTATGGCGTCGATACCAGCCTGCGCCGCAGTCGGCCAGATGGCGTCGGATTCGTCGTGCGGCTCGTTCATCAGGTCGTAGCCGGCCAGCGCACTGTAGGGGCTCCAGCGGCGGGCCATCTGAGTCATGAGGTTCTTGTAGTGAGCCACGGTGACTTCCTTGGTGCCGATGATCTTGCCGCGGTAGCGCCCGTAGTTGTGCACGTCGAGGATCACTTGCATGTTCGCCTGTGCAGCCTGCACCAGCATCTTGTCGATCAACTTGGCATAGGTGGGGTCGAATGCCCCACCCAGCGTGGGTTGCAGGCGCTCCCACTTGAGCGGAAAACGCACGCTTTGAATGCCGCGACGCTTCCAGTTGGCAAAGAAACCTTCGCGCGGAAAGAAATAATGCGTACCTTCCACGCCCGGAAACGCATTCTCGGAGAACTCTGCCCCCGATACGTTGATCTGAACCATCGGCACATCCGCGAATGCGGCGCCAGAGCCCAGCACCAGCGCCATCGACATCGCCGCACTCAACAGTGCACGACGAGGACGAGACGGGTGGAGTTGAGGCACGAAAGGTACTGCGCGCCCGGAATCTGCACGTGAATACAACCTTTTGCTGTTCATTGGCTCAGCCTATGGATGGAAACCAGTCAATTACCATGCTTCAGACGAATAAGCCGAATCGTCCAAGCTCCCGCAGCCTTTCTATGGCGCTGCATTAACGCATTCTAGAACTGATAGGACGGCCTGGATGAAAGTTTTTGGAATAGATTTCTACAAAGGTGACCAAACGCACTTGATCCGTGCCATCAAGGGCGACGTGAACAAGCCGTTTGGCTACGTGGTTACCGCCAACGTGAACCACGTTGTGCTGCTTGAAAACGACTCGGTTTTCCGCAATGCCTATGACGCGGCGGCCTACCGGGTCTGCGACAGCCGCGTACTGATGCCCGTGCTGCGCAAGTTCGACGCCGGTGTGCCCGAAGCCATCCCAGGAAGCACCCTGACCGTGTCGGTGATGGATGAAGCCCAGCGTGAAGGCTGGACCGTGACGGTCGTCGGCTCGACCACCGATGTGCTGCAGGTGCTGGCCCAGCGCTACCCGGCGGTGACGTTCCTGCACTACAACCCGCCGATGGGCTTCATCGATAACCCTGCAGAAGTGGAGGCCACCCTGCAGTTCGTCGAACAGCATCGGGCGCAGCTGGTGATCATGTCGGTCGGTTCGCCGCGCCAGGAACTGCTGTGCAAGATGATCGCCGACCGCGGCCTGGCCCACGGCGTAGGCCTGTGCACGGGCGCAGCGCTGAACTTCCTGTCGGGCAAGGTGCAACGCGCGCCGATGTGGGTGCAGAAGCTGTCACTGGAGTGGCTGCACCGCATCCTCAGCGAGCCGCGTCGCCTGGCCGGGCGCTATTGGCACGACGGACGGCGTATCGTGCCGATCATCGCGCGGCAGTATTCCCAGCAGCGCCAGAAGCCCTGAAAATCACAAAGCCACCCTAGGGTGGCTTTGTCGTTGTGCATTCCGGGGTTTTGCCTACGGCGGGCGCTCAGCGCTTGCCCATGGAGCGGCGCGTGCCGTTCGGCGCGCGGCCTGGGGTCTTGTCGTGGTTGGACTTGCCGGCGCCGGGGTAGCGAGCCGCTTCCTTGGCCGCGAAAGCACCGGGCTTGAACGGGAAGGTGAACGCCGGGACCGCTGCCTGGCTGTCGAGCTCGGCGTCCTGGACGAGCGGATCGGCATCGGGATGTTGACTGACAGGCATGGTGACTCCGGGGCAAGCGCGTTGAAAGGGAGGGGCAGTATACCCGAGCCTCCCTTGCAGCGCTTGGTGCCACTCACACGGCCCTGGCCGGTGTCAGACCGGGCAAGCCGTATGGCCGTTGTCCAGACCCTGCTTGACGTTGCGCGAGAGCAGGCTGGCCTTGCCGTCGTGCCAGGTCAGGGTCAGCACGTAGAGTGAGTCGAAATCGCCGGATTCCCAGTCGTCGGTGATGTTCATTTTCTGGCCCACGGCGCGGCCGGCCACTTCGTTGATCAGTTCCGGTAGGTAGCCGTGCGACCAGGCGGTGTAGATGACGGCATTGTGGTACTTGTCGCGCATCAGTTCCTTGGCCAGATCCTGGGTGTCGTTGGCGCCGTATTCGATGTTCACCGGCAGGCCGAGCTTGATCGCACTGGGGCTGATGGTCATCAGCGGGCGCAGGTAGCTGTAGGATTCGTCGTTCTCGCCTTCCTCAACGTGCCGGCCAGGGTCGGCGGCGAACACGAAATCGGCATTGCCGAACCGTTGTGGCAGCACCTCGGCCAGGTTCAGTGCGCGGTTGAGGCCCTGACAGTTGAGCTGGCCGAGGCCACCGGCGGGTTTCTCGGCGTGGCGCAGGAACACCAGGGTCTGCGTGCCATCCACTGGAGCCGCACGGCTGTCGCTGATTTCGAAGGCCAGGAAGGAACAGGTACCGGCCAACAGCATGGCGGGCAATGCGTAGTAGTAGCGTTTCAACTGCCGGGCACAGTTGCTCAAAGTTTTCATAGGATGGGTCTTGAACTCTCTTTGGGTTAGCTGACACACCCGTCCAATGCGTGCTGCGAGCAGCCGCCTGGGTCTCCCTGTCTTTGTTTTTCCTGCCTGTTATCCTGTGGCAGGGGCGACTCTCTGAGTGTCATGTTGCCTTTAGGTTCGGCACTTGTGCCAATCAAGATAGTGGCATTTTGTTTCAAATTGACGACGTCTCGCCTGTGCGCAGGCCTGCGCCCAGAGCACGCGTCAAGGCTTGGCGGGTATCGAACAACGCCTGGCGAAACACCTCATGCTGCGCCTCGACCCTCCATACCGGACCTACCAGCGCCAGGGCGTACTGACCTTGCGAGGTCTGCAGGGCCACGGCCACGGCACCAACGCCCATCATGTGCTCATTGGCGTCGCAGGCATAGTCCCGCGCGCGGACCTCAGCCAATTGTTCAAGCAATTGCGGCAGGTCTGGCGTGCTGGGCGTCAGCGGCTCGAGCACCGGGCCGAGCAGTTGCACGACGGCTTCGTCGCTCATCTTGGCCAGCAATGCCTTGCCCCCCGAGGTCGCGTAGACGCTGAGGAAACTCCCGGAGGAGGGCGCGACACGCAGCGGCTGCGGCGACACCACCGAGTGCAGCAGCATCAGGTGGGTGCCGTTGCGGTTGACCAGTACCGAGGTTTCTCCGGTGCGCTCGGTCAGTGCCTCCATATAGGGGCGGACCTGCTGGATGATGTCGACATGGCTGTTGGAGGCCAGGCGCATCAATGCCGGGCCCAGGCACACGCCGCCGGCGCCGTGCACCTTGAGCAGCTCTTCGTGGGCCAGGGCGTCGACCAGCCGCTGCACCGTGGAGCGGGGTAGCTCGATGCGCTTGGCGATTGCGCCCAGGCTCAAGCCGTCGGGTTCGCTTTCGAGGCAGCGCAGGATAGCCGCTGCCCGGGAAATGACTTGAATACCGTTGCGATCGTTGTCGCTGCTCATGCAATTTGCCTTTTGTATCGCTGTTCGGTACAGTGTATCGCATAAGTTACCAAGCCAACAGGTTAACCAGCCAACAGGTTACCGAGCCAACAGTCAGTCTGTCGTTGGTTGCCGCCAGCAGGATTTCTTTGTGTCCCCACCTTCACCCCCAGCCCCGACCCCTTTCGGCGGGCGCCTGGCACTCGGCCTGATCGGCGTATTGATCGCCGCGCTGACGTCCGGCATCAATGACCGTGTCACCGACATAACCCTGGCCGACCTGCTGGGCATCTACGGTTTCGGCCACGATGAAGGCAGTTGGGTCAGTTCTGCCTATGCGGCCGCCGAGGTCTCGGCGATGCTGCTGGCGCCCTGGCTGGCGGTAACGTTTTCGCTGCGCCGCTTCGCCATCGTGGTCACCGTGGCCTTCGCCGGTTTCGGCGCACTGTGCCCGTTCGCGCCCAACCTGGAAAGCCTGCTGCTGTTGCGCGTGCTTCAGGGCCTCGCCGGCGGGGCGCTGCCGCCGCTGCTGATGACCGCCGCGCTGCGTTTCCTGCCGTGGCACATCAAGTTGTACGGGCTGTCGGCCTATGCGCTTACCGCCACCTTCGGGCCGAACCTGGCGATGCCGCTTGCCGCGCTGTGGACCGAGGGCGGTGACTGGCGCATGGTGTTCTGGCAGATCATTCCAGCGTGCCTCATCGGCGCCGCCTGCATTGCCTATGGCCTGCCCCAGGATCCCTTGCGCCTGGAGCGCTTCAAGCAGGCCGACTGGCGCGGTGCCTTGCTCGGGACCGCGGGCATCAGCATGCTGATCATCGGCCTGACCCAGGGCGAGCGGCTCGACTGGCTCGACTCGCCGTTGATTGCCTTGCTGCTGATCGGCGCCGGCGTCTGCCTGCCGCTGTTCCTGCTCAACGAGTGGTTCCACCCGCTGCCACTGTTCAAGCTGCAGTTGCTGGGCCGGCGCAACTTCGCCTTTGGCATCACCACGCTGTGCCTGTTCCTGTTCGTCGGCATGGCCGGCAGCGCGATTCCGGCAGGCTACCTGACCCACATCCAGGGCTATCGGCCGCTGCAGACCATGCCCACCGCGCTGTGCATCGCCTTGCCGCAGCTGCTCGTCGCGCCACTGGTGGCGTTCGTCATCAACCGCAACTGGGTGGATTCGCGCTATGTGATGGCGGCCGGTTTCGGCCTGCTGACCCTGGCCCTGCTGGGCGGCTCGCAGATCACCGCTGAATGGATCCGCGACGACTTCTATCTGTTGCAGGCCCTGCACACGTTCGGCCAGCCGATGGTGGTGGTGCCGTTGCTGATGATTGCCACCGGCGTGATTCATCCGCTGGAGGGCCCGTTCGCCTCGTCCATGGTCAACACCCTGCGCGGGCTGTCTTCGGTGGTGGCCGGCGTGGTGCTGGAGAATTTCGTCACCGCCCGCGAGCACCTGCATTCCAACACCTTGCTCGACCAGCTCGGCAACAGCTACCAGAGCCTGATGCCGCTCTACGGCGAACCGGCCGCCGAGATGGCCGGTCGGGTGCGCGCGCAAGCGTTCGTGCTCAGCTACAGCGACGCGTTCCTCGCGCTGCTGGCCTTCATCGCCGTGCTGCTGGTGGTGTTGGTAACCCTGCCCAAACGCGCCTATCCACCGCAACCCCCGGTACCGTCATGAAATCCGTTATGAACAACCGAACCGCTGTATCCCTCATCGGCGCCGCCATCCTCGTCTGCGCGGCCTATGGCCTTTATCACGTGCTGCACAGCGATGGTGTGCAGCGCACCGACGATGCCTACATCCGCGCCGACTCGGTGCTGGTGGCGCCACGTGTGGCCGGGGTGGTCACCGAGGTGCTGGTGCAGGACAACCAATCGGTCCAGGCCGGGCAGTTGCTCGCGCGTCTGGACGAGCGCGACTACGCGGCATCGGTCGCGGCCGCCCACGCCAATGTCAGTGCCGCACAGGCACAGGTGAAGAATCTGCGCGCCAGTATCGAGCGTCAGGCGGCCGTGATCGACCAGGCCAGCGCCGCGACCCGTGCCACTGCCGCTTCGCTGAAGTTTGCCCAGGCCAACGCCCAGCGCTACCGCAACCTGTCCCAGGCCGGCGCCGGCACCCAGGAAGAGCGGCAGAAGGCCGAGGCCGAACTGCAGGGCTGGGAAGCCTCGCGCGACCGCGATGCGGCCTCGCGGGTCGCGGCCCAGCGCACCCTGGACGTGCTCAAGGCCGAACTGGAAGTGGCCGAGGCAGCAGTGGACAAGGACCGCTCGGCGTTGCAGCAGGCCGAGCTGAACCTGTCGTACACGCAGATCCTGGCACCCGCCGATGGCATGATCGGCCAGCGTTCGGTGCGTGTGGGCGCCTACGTCGCGCCCGGCCGACCCCTGCTGGCACTGGTGCCGCTGCACCAGGCGTTCGTGGTCGCCAACTTCCGCGAAACCCAGTTGGCGCACATGCACGCCAGGCAGCGTGTGGACATTCGTGTCGACAGCATTCCCGACCAGGTTTTCCGCGGCCATATCGACAGCGTGGCACCGGCCACCGGCCTGTCGTTCGCGCCGATCAGCCCGGACAACGCTACCGGCAACTTCACCAAGGTGGTGCAGCGCATCCCGGTCAAGGTGGTGTTCGAGGCCGACCAACCGCACCTTGACCGTCTGCGGGTGGGCCTGTCGGTGGTCGCGTCGGTCGATACCACCCAGGAGCCCTGAAATGAAACGTGCATTGCTGGTTCTAGCCTTGAGCAGCCTGGGCGCCTGCAGCGTCGGCCCGGACTTCCAGCGTCCTCGGGCAGCGTTGCCAACCCAGTGGCAGGACAGCGCCGGGACGCGCGCCGATGCGGCGCTGGACGCCGCCTGGTGGCAGCAGCTGGGCGACCCGCAACTGACCGCGCTGGTCACCCGCGCGGCCAAGGCCAACCTGGACATCCGCTCGGCGAGCAACCGCGTGCAGCAAAGCCAGGCCCTGCGCCAGGTCAGCGGCAGCCAGCAATTGCCCGGGCTCAGCGCGCGTGGCGGCTACCAGCGCGAGCGCAACAGTGGCGAGGGGTTGAACGATCCGTCCGGCCAGAACGGCCGGGCGCCTTTCGAACTGTGGAGCGGGGCGCTCGACGCCAGCTGGGAAGTGGACCTGTGGGGCCATGTCCAGCGCAGCGTGGAGATGGCCGAGGCCGACGTCCAGTTCAGCCAGGCCGAGCGCGATGCGGTCGGCTTGAGTATCGCGGCGCGCACCGCCACCGACTACATCCGCCTGCGTGGCGTGCAGGCGCGCCTGGCGGTGGCGCGGCAGAACCTGGACATCGCCCGGCAAAGCCAGCGCCTGACGCAGACCCGGTACGACAACGGCGTCACCACCAACCTGGACACCGCCAACGCCGCCGCACTGGTGGCAACCATCGAAGCCTCGCTGCCGATGCTGCAGGCGCAACAGGACCGCTTGATCAACGCCCTGAGCTACTTGCTGGCGGAGCCGCCCCGGGCCCTGGCCGACGAACTGCGCACCCCGCAGGCCATTCCCAACCCCGCCCCGGACGTGCCCATGGGGGTGCCCTCGGAGCTGGCGCGGCGCCGGCCCGACATCCAGCGCAGCGAAGCCGCCCTGCATCGCGCCACGGCAGCCATCGGCGTGGCCAAGGCGGATTTCTATCCGCGGGTCAGCCTGGGCGCCAGCTTCGGTTTTCAGGCGCTGGCCGGCTCGGACCTGGGCGGCTGGGATTCGCGCAGCTGGTCGTTCGGCCCCAGCCTGTACCTGCCGATCTTCCAGGGCGGGCGACTGACCGGCACCCTCGAGCTGCGCGAGCACCAGCAGCAGCAAGCGGCGCTGGACTACCAACGAGTGGTGCTGGCGGCCTGGCACGAGGTCGACGATGCCATGAGCGACTATGCCGCCGAACAGCAGCACCACGCGGCGCTGGGCGAGGCAGTGCGGCAGAACACCGTGGCCCTGGGCACTGCCCGCGACCGTTACAACCAGGGCGCCACCGACTTCATCAACGTACTGGGTGTACAGCGCGCGCTGCTGGCCACGCAAACCCAGCTGGTCGACAGCGCCACCGCGGCGGCGATCGACCGTGTGCGTCTGTATCGGGCCCTTGGCGGAGGATGGCCGAAAGACGCCTGAAGAAGCCGCGATGTGCCCGGCCAGCCGTGCTAGGGTAAGGTCTGTCAGCCAACAGGAGCCTGCCCATGCCCGACCTCGCCCCGTTCACGCTCAGCAACCCGCCCGGCCTTTTCGACCCGGCGCCCTATGGCTACTCCCATGTGGCCGAGGTCGCCGCTGGCAGCAAGTTGCTGTTCATCGCAGGCCAGGGCGGTGAAAGCCTGGACAGCAGCATCTCCCCGGACTTCCAGCTGCAGGCCGGGCAGGCCCTGGCCAACCTGCGCACCGCACTGGCCTCGGTCGGTGCCGATTATTGCCATGTCGCCAAGCTGACCGTGCTGGTGGTCGATCACGACCACGAGCGCCTGGCCATCTGGAGCGACACCCTGCGCGAGGCGTGGGGTGGCGAAATGACCCCTGCCTGCACGTTGATCCCGGTGCCGCGCCTGGCCCTGGACGGCATGCTCATCGAAGTCGATGCCGTCGCGGTGGTGCCGCAATGAGCGAGTTGATCAGCGCCCTGCGCGGCATCGTCGGCGCCACCCACGTGCTGACCGAGTCGGCCGAGACCGAACGCTTCCGCCAGGGCTTCCGCTTCGGCAGCGGCAACGCACTGGCCGTGGTCCGCCCCGGCTCGCTGCTGGAGCAGTGGCAGGTGGTCAAGGCCTGCGTGGCGGCGGACGTGATCGTCATCATGCAGGCGGCCAACACCGGCCTGACCGGGGGCTCCACCCCCGATGGCGGCTACGACCGCGAAGTGGTGATCATCAGTACCCTGCGCATGCGCACGGTGCATGTGATCGAAGAAGGCCGTCAGGTCATCTGTTTTCCCGGTTCCACACTCGACCAGCTGGAAAAGGTTCTCAAGCCGCTGGGCCGCGAGCCCCATTCGGTGATCGGTTCTTCGTGCATCGGGGCTTCGGTATTCGGCGGTGTCTGCAACAATTCCGGTGGCTCGCTGGTGCGCCGCGGCCCGGCCTATACGCAGATGGCCGTGTATGCCCAGCTCGGTGCGGACGGCACCTTGCAGCTGGTCAACCACCTGGGCGTCGAACTGGGCGACACGCCCGAGCAGATTCTGGGCAACCTCGACGCCCAGCGCTACACCGCAACCGACATCAAGGCCGATGCCGGGCTCGGTTCCGACCATGGCTATGCCGCCTATGTGCGCGAGGTCGACGCGCCTACCCCGGCGCGCTTCAACGCCGACCACCAACGCCTGCACGAGGCCAGCGGCAGTGCCGGCAAGCTGGCGGTGTTCGCCGTGCGCCTGGACACCTTCGCCGCCGAGCGCGACACCGCCGTGTTCTACATCGGCAGCAACGACACCGCCGACCTCACGCAGATTCGCCGGCACATGCTCGAGCAGTTCGACGAACTGCCCATTGCCGGCGAGTACATGCATCGCGACGCCTACGACGTGGCTGCCGAGTACGGCAAGGACACCTTCCTGATGATCCATCACCTGGGCACGCAGCGCCTGCCCAGGATGTTTGCCCTCAAGAGCCGCGCCGACACCTTTCTCAAGCGTTTTCCCTGGCTGCGCGCCAACCTCGCCGACCGGGTCCTGCAGGTCGCCGCGCGCTGCTTCCCCGATCACCTGCCACCGCGCATCCGCGATTTCCGGCAGCGTTACGAGCATTACCTGATGCTCAAGGTGTCAGCCGGCTCGGTGGCACCGACCCAGAAGCTGCTCGAAGGATTGTTCGCCGGGCGCGAGGGAGACTTCTTCCGCTGTACCGCAGAGGAGGGCAGCAAGGCCTTCCTGCATCGGTTTGCCGCTGCCGGTGCGGCGGTTCGCTACCGCGCGGTGCATGACCGCGAGGTGGAGGACATCGTGGCCCTGGACATCGCCCTGGCGCGCAACGATCGACAGTGGTTCGAGACGCTGCCCGACGACATCGAGCAGCAGATGATCGTCAAGCTGTACTACGGGCATTTCTTCTGCCACGTGTTCCACCAGGACTACATCCTGCGCAAGGGCAGTGATTGCCTGGCGGTGGAGCATCGCATGTGGGCACTGCTCGACGAGCGCGGCGCCGAGTACCCCGCAGAGCACAACGTCGGCCATCTGTACCCGGCCAAGCCGGCGCTCAAGGCGTTCTACCAGCAGCTGGACCCTTGCAACGCGTTCAACCCGGGTGTCGGCCAGACGTCCAAATGTCGCCACTGGCACGAATGATAGAGCGGGCAATCCGAGATTGTGCACGACCCTGTAGGAGCGGTCCGTGGCCGCGAAAGGTTGACGCGGTCGGCCTGATCCACCGCGATAGCTTTTTCGCGGCCGATGACCGCTCCTACGGGGAACCGAAAACCGCGCAGGACCCTGTAGGAGCGGTCCGTGGCCGCGAAAGGTTGACGCGGTAGGCCTGATCCACCGCGATAGCTTCTTCGCGGCCGCTGACCGCTCCTACGTGAGGGCCACGGGGGGGGCGTCAGTCCGGCAGCCACTCCTGCAGGGTCAACTCGACGGTGATGAACGACAGGTTGCGGCCGCGCTCCAGTCGTCCGGCGAAGATGTTGCCGTCGGCGTCCGCAACCACGGCCTGCAGGCGACTCTCGCCGATGACGATCTCGCCACTGATGCTCAGAATCTCCACTCCCGGTCCCGGCACGTTCAGGGTCTTCATGCCGTGTCGGCCCAGATAGCCCAGCTGTGCATCGATCAAGCTGCCCAGCCCGCCACGAATCACGGCCAGTGCGATCCCGTGGCTGGCGCACAGCGCCTCGGCGCTTTCAACGATGTCTTCGTTGGGTTTGAGCCGGGCGACCACGAGTCGGCCCAGGCGGCCGGTCTGGATGCTGGAAGCGGACAGGTCGGGTTCGAGTACGGCGCTGGCGTTCATGAGGCCTCCTGGTCGATCGGGTGCAAGAGATTGAAGTGGGTTTCGGCATCGGGCTGTGCCTGATAGGCGACCTGATCGAACAGGCACAGGCGGATCACCAGGTTTTCGCTGCCCACAATCAGTTTGTCGAGCACTAGATGGCCACCGTGCTGCTGCCCGTCGCGGTCCAGGAACCCGGCGTGGCAATGTAGCAACGGCATGTTCTGCGCATCGCGGCCGACGGTGATGGCGCCGCTGATGAACGTGATGTAGCCGTCCAGTACCACCGGCGCCCCGTAGTCGTAGGGGCGCTCGGCCTTGTCGGTGACCACCATGCGGTGATAGCTCAGGTGCGCCGCGCCGCCACAGAGAATGCGCCCCACCGCGCTGCCGTAGCGGCGCCCGCGCAGGGCTGCCAGCAAGCCTTCGGCGACGTTGCACGCCAGGGGCAACACGATGCGCAACTCTTCACCCTGGGCCACGCTGCGGTCCAGGCGCCGCGGCTGCTGCGCCGGCCCGCCGTGGACGAACACCCGTACGCCGTCGCGCTGTTCGAAATGGGGGTTCATCAGGCTACCTCCTCGCGTTCCTGCAGCAGTGCGCGGATCTGCTTCTTGACGATCTTGCCGTAGCCGGACTTGGGCATGTCGTCCCAACGCACGAAGTGCTTGGGCCATTTGTAGCGAGCCAGGCGCGGCTCCAGATGGGCCAGCAACTGCTCGTCACTGACCGGGCCGGTGGTGACGATCACCGCGCAGCCGCATTCGCCCCATTTCGCGTCCGGCATGCCCAGCACGGCCACTTCGTTGACAGCAGGATGGGTCAGCAGGGCTTCCTCGACCTCGCGCGGGTAGACGTTGGAACCGCCGGAAATGTACATATCCGACGCCCGGCCGGTGATGAACAGGTAGCCGTGCTCGTCGACGTGGCCCAGGTCGCCGGTGTGGAACCAGCCGTGCTTGAAGCAGCTGGCGTTGGCCTCGGGGTTGTTGTAGTAGCCGCTGAACACCGCCGGGCCGCGCACGCAGATCTCGCCGTCCTCGCCGGTCGCCAGTTCCTGGCCCGACTCGTCGAGAATCGCCACTTGCATACCAGTGCGCGGATAGCCGCAACTGCCGACCTTGGCGGCCGGGGAATCCTCGGCATCGTGGCAATCGGCGGGCAGCACGGTGATGTTGCCGGTGACTTCGCCCAGCCCGTAATACTGCACCAGCACCTTGCCCAGCTTGCGCAGGGCGTGGCACTGGTCGGCACGGTACATCGGCGCGCCGGCATAGATCACCTGGCGCAGGCTGCTGTGGTCGTAGCGGTCGACGGCGGGGTCTTCGGTAAGCATCTTGACGATGGTCGGCACGGTGAACAGGTTGTCGACCCGGTGTTCCTGTACCAGGCGCCAGGCTTCGTCGCAGTCCAGTCGATCGCCGGCCGGCAACACGCAGGCGGCGCCGCGTGCGACGTTGACCAGCGCATGGATGCCGGCGCCATGGGACAACGGCGCCAGCACCAGGGAGCGCGAGTGCTGGGTCAGGCTGGGCATCAGGTCGGCGATGTGGTTGTTGATGACGAAGGCCATCTGCCCGTGGGTGAGCACTCCGGCCTTGGGGTGGCCGGTGGTGCCCGAGGTGTAGAAGAACCACAGCGGGTCATGGTAGTTGACGTCGGCGGGGCGGAAAGCGCTGGCGTGCGGCGCGCCTTCGTCCAGCAACTGCCCGTAGCTGAGTTCGCCTTCGCGGGGTTCGCCAAGGGCGATCACATGCACCAGGGCCGGCGACTCGGCGCGCACGGCATCCACGTAGTGAGCCAGGCCGTCGTCGTAGAACATGGCCACCGCGCCGCTGGAACTGCCCAGATAGGCAGCCTCGGGCGGGGTGATGCGCACGTTGGTCGGTACCCATACCGCGCCCAGGCGGAACGCCACCCAGGCGCTCTCGAACAGCGGCAGGTTGTTGCGCGAATGCACCAGCAATTTGTCGCCCTTGCCCAGCCCGCGCGCGCGCAGTGCGGCGGCGACGCTGTCGACCCGCTGCGAGATGCTGCGCCAGGTGTGCACCTGGTCACCGCGGATGAACCCCGGTGCATCCGGGTAGCGGCGGGCAATCTGGTTGAGCAGTTCGCCCAGGTTCATCACATTGTCGATGCCGGTCATTGCACGCGCTCCAGAATGCTCACGTAGTTGGTCACCGCGGCGCCGCCCATGTTGAACACGCCAGCGCGGTCGGCCTTGGCCAGTTGCATGTCGCCGGCCTGGCCGCTGAGCTGCATGGCCGCCATCACGTGCATCGACACGCCGGTAGCGCCGATCGGGTGGCCCTTGGACTTGAGCCCGCCAGACGGATTGATCGGCAGCCGGCCGTCCTTGCGGCTGATGCCCTCGGCAATCACCCGTGCGCCCTGGCCGCGTTCGGCCAGGCCCATGGCTTCGTATTCGAGCAGTTCGGCAATGGTGAAGCAGTCGTGGGTTTCCACCAGCGACAGGTCGGCCAGGCTCAGGCCAGAGGTGCCCAGCGCTTGCTGCCAGGCGCGCGCCGCGCCTTCGAAGAAAGTCGGGTCGCGGCGCGATAGCGGCAGGTAGTCATTGACCTGCACTGCCGCGCGGAAACTCACCGCCTGGCCACGGCCGGGCGCATGGTCGTCGCGACTGATGACCAGGGCGGCGGCGCCGTCGGTGATCAGCGAGCAGTCGGTGCGCTTGAGTGGCCCAGCCACGAACGGGTTCTTTGCCGACGGCTCGCGGCAGAATTCATAGCCCAGGTCGCGACGCATGTGTGCATAGGGGTTCAACGCGCCGTTGGCGTGGTTCTTCGCGGCGATCATCGCCAGCGCGTCCGACTGGTCGCCGTAGCGGTCGAAGTAGGTCTGGGCGATGGTGCCGAACACCCCGGCGAAGCCGCCCTCGATCTGTGCTTCCTCCTTGGCGTAGCAGCACTTGAGCAGGATCTTGCCGACTTCCTCGGTGGGCAGCGTGTTCATCTTCTCGAAGCCCACCACCAGCGCGTGGCGCGACTGGCCGGAGAGCACTGCCTGCAACGCCGAATGGATCGCCGCCGACCCAGTGGAGCAGGCGTTCTCCACGCGCACCGAAGGGGTGAAGCGCAGGGCCGGGATGTGGTTGGCGAGCAGGGCGGAGGGGAAATCCTGATAGAGAAAGCCGGCGTTGAAATGGCCGACGTGGACCGAATCGATCTGTTCGGCGTCAAGCCCGGCATGCTCGAGCGCAGCCACGGCCGCATCGGCCATCATCTGCTCGGGGTCGAGCTGGTCGAATTTGCCGAAGGGGGAGTGGTACCAACCGCTGATGACTGGCGAACCCATGAGGTCTTTCCTCGAATGAAATCTGGATTGATGTTGTTTGCCAAGGTCGATAGCAAGAGCGGTGCCAAGGGCTTGAAACGCCGGCCCGTGGCGGGCTGGCTGTTACCGTGGCGAGGTGTCGTGTCGCCACAGGTGTCGCTTCGTTCGCGGCAGGCGACACCTGCGGGAGACACCTGTTACATCAGGCTGTACGGCGCTTTAGGCGTGAAACGTGCGGATACATTCGAGTCGGTACAGTTTTGTTCAAGAAAAACAGGGGCTTGCTTGCCGGCGGGCGCCCTTGAACACGCTTTTTTCGCCGACGGGGCAGGGGTGGCACCCGATTTGCTTTCTCACCCTGCATCCCCAGCGCCAGCCACGGCAGCCCGGTCATCAAACCGGTCAATAAAAACAAGAAGGTCAGGAGAGCTACATGAGTGATTTCTCGCGCCGCAGTTTCATCAAGACCGCCACCCTCGCATCGGCGGCGGTCGCAGCCACTGGCCTGGGCTTGTACAGCTCGAAAAGCCAGGCGGCGGAGTTCAAGCTCAAGTTCGCCAACAACCTGCCCATGATTCACCCGATGAACGTCCGGGCGCGGGAAATGGCCAAGGCGATCAAGGAAGAGACCGACGGCGCGGTGCAGATCCAGGTGTTCCCCAGCAGCCAGTTGGGCAGCGACACCGACACCCTGGCCCAGGTGCGCTCCGGCGCGGTGGACATGTTCGCCCTGTCGCCGGTGATCCTCGGCACCCTGGTGCCTTCGGTACAGATCAGCGCCGTAGGCTTTGCCTTCAAGGACTACGATCAGGTCTGGAGTGCGATGGACGGCGAGCTCGGCGCCCATGTCCGCGGCGAGATCGCCAAGACCGAGACCCTGTTCGCCTTCGACAAGATCTGGGACAACGGCTTCCGCGTCACCACCACCAGCACCCGTCCGGTGCTCAAGCCCGAAGACCTGGTCGGCATGAAGCTGCGCGTGCCGCCCAGCCCGATCATCATGTCGATCTTCAAGGCGTTCGATGCGGCGCCCACCAGCATCAACTTCGCCGAAGTGTATTCGGCCCTGCAGACCCGCATCGTCGAGGGTCAGGAAAACCCGCTGACGCTGGTGTCGTCGGCCAAGCTCTATGAAGTGCAGAAGTATTGCTCGCTGACCAATCACGTGTGGGACGGCTTCTGGATGCTCGGCAACAGCAAGTCGTTCGCCCGCCTGCCGGCGGACATGCAGGCCGTGGTGCGCAAGCACGTCGATGCCGCGGTCATGAGCCAGCGCGCCGACCTGGCGGCCTTGCAGGGCAGCATCCGCGACACCCTCAAGGAAAAGGGCCTGGAGCTGGCCGACACCGAGCCGCAGGCGTTCCGCGAGAAGCTGCGCAGCGCCAACTACTACGCCGACTGGCACGAGAAGTTCGGTGAAGCGGCCTGGGCCATCCTCGAAAAATACTCCGGGAAGCTGGCATGATGAGCGCCGAGGCGATGCCGGTCGAAAACGCTGCCATGCCCCTGCCGGCCCGGGCGCTCATCTGCCTCAACCGCGGCGCCATGCGCGTGGTCGAGGTGCTTGCCGTAGCCTTGATGCTGGTCGAGACCTGTGTACTGCTGGCCGGCGTGGTCTCGCGCTACGTGTTTCACAACCCGCTGGTGTGGACCGATGAGCTGGCCTCGTCGCTGTTCATCTGGCTGGCGATGTTCGGCGCCGTGCTGGCCCTGGATCGGGGCGAGCACATGCGCATGTCGGCGCTGGTGAACAAGCTGCCACCGGCCTGGCGTGGTTTCAGCGAAACCCTGTCGGCGCTGATCGTGGTGCTGTTCGTGGCCATGATCATCACCCCGGCGATGGTCCACTCCCACGAGCAGATGGCGATCACCACCCCGGCGCTGGGCATCCCCGACGGGGTGCGCGCGGCAGCCTTGCCGGTTGGCGCCATGCTCATGCTGCTGGCAGCGGTGTCACGCATGGCGCGCTACTCCACGCTGCGCCAGTTCGTGGCCGGCGTCGCCGTGGTCGCGGTAGTCGGCGGCACGCTGTGGCTGTCCCAGCCGCTGCTGGCGGAGATCGGCAACTACAACCTGGTGGTGTTCTTCCTGGTGCTGCTGGGCGCCTGCGTGTTCGGTGGCATCCCGATCGCGTTCGCCTTCGGCACCGCGACCATGGCCTATCTGGCGCTGGCCACCCATGCACCTTTGTCCATCGTGGTCGGGCGCATGGACGAGGGCATGTCGCACATGGTCCTGCTCGCCGTGCCGCTGTTCGTCCTGCTGGGGGTGGTGTTGCAGCTGTCGGGCATGGCCCGCACCCTGATCGATTTCATGGCCTCGCTGCTGGGGCATGTGCGCGGTGGCCTGCAATACGTGCTGCTCGGTGCAATGTTCCTGGTGTCGGGAATCTCCGGTTCCAAGGTGGCCGACATGGCCGCGGTAGCGCCGGCGCTGTTCCCGGAAATGAAGAAGCGCGGCTCCGAGCCGGAAGAACTGGCCGCCTTGCTGGCTGCCACCGGTGCCATGACCGAGACCATTCCGCCCAGCCTGGTGCTGATCACCATCGGTGCGGTGTGCAGTGTCTCGATCACCGCGTTGTTCATCGGCGGGCTGATGCCGGCGGTGGTGGCCACCGTGGTCATCGCGATCGTCTGCTGGTGGCGTTCGCGCAAGGAAGCCATGCCCACCGTCAAGCGCGCACCGATGTCGGTGGTCGCCAAGACGTTCATGATCGCCTTGCCGGCCCTGGCGTTGCCGCTGCTGATCCGCGTGGCCGTGCTCGAAGGGGCGGCGACCGCCACCGAGGTGTCGACCATCGGTGTGGCCTACGTGGTGCTGGTGGGGCTGGTGATGCACCTGTTCATGCGCCACATCGAGTTCCGCAAGGTCTATCCGATGATGATCGAGGCTGCGGCACTGTCCGGGGCAATCCTGTTGATCATCGGCATGGCTTCGGCGATGGCCTGGGCCCTGACCCAGTCGGGGTTCTCGGCCAACCTGGTCGACCTGATCAGCGAGATACCGGGCGGGGCGATCGGCTTCATGTTCGTCACCATCGTCACTTTCCTCATCCTGGGCAGCGTGCTCGAAGGCATTCCGGCCATCGTGCTGTTCGGCCCCTTGATGTTCCCGTTGGCCGAAATGCTCGGCATCCACCCGGTGCACTACGCCATGGTGGTGATCCTGGCCATGGGCATCGGTCTGTTCGCGCCGCCGTTGGGGGTGGGTTTCTACGCTGCCTGTGCCATCAGCAAGACGTCGTCCGACCACGTCATCCGGCGTGTCTGGGGGTACTTGGCGGCACTGGTGGTGGCCTTGGTCATCGTTGCCTGTTTCCCGTGGATTTCCATCGGTTTCCTTTAAGAGAGTCCTGGTCATGAGCCAAGCAGTCAGACAGCTTTCAAGCACCACCGGCGTGAAGAGCATTGGCGCAGGTCGGGTAGCTTTCATCACCGGCGCGGCCATGGGCATTGGCGCGGCAATCGCCCAGCGCCTGGGCGAGGACGGCCACCGCGTGGTGGTCGCCGACATCAACCGCGGCGCCGCCGAGGAAATGGTCGCCGGCCTGCGCGCGCAGGGCATCGAAGCCGAGGCGGCGATGATCGACATCGGTGATGCTGCGTCGATCGCCGAAGTGTTCGCGAGCCTGCCGCGCTGCGACGTCCTGGTGAACAATGCCGGCATCGCCAGGACGCAAGCCTTCCTGGACTGCGACCTGGCCGATTGGCAGCGGGTACTCAACATCAATGTGACTGGCGCACTGTTGTGCGGTCAGCACGCGGCACGCTTGATGAAGGCGCAGGGCTGGGGGCGGATCATCAACGTCGCCTCCATCAGCGGCATGCGCGCGAGCGCGGGGCGCACCGCGTACGGCACGTCGAAGGCAGCGGTCATTGGCCTCACCCGGCAAATGGCGATCGAGCTGGCCGAGTACGGGATTACCGTCAACGGCATCGCGCCGGGGCCGGTGGACACGCCGCTGACCCAACGCCTGCACTCGAGTGCCACCCGCGAGTCCTACGCCCGCGCCGTGCCCATGGGTCGTTACGGCACCCCCGCGGAAATGGCCGGCGCGGTGGCCTTCCTGGCATCCGACGATGCTTCCTACATCAGCGGACACGTGATCCCGGTGGACGGCGGCTACATGGCCTCCGGCATCCTCGAAATCTGACTGCCAGGTAAAAGTACAGGGCGGTGTGTCAGGCATACCGCGTCAACCCTTCGCGGCCGCTGACCGCTCCTACGAAGGATTTGCGTAACTGCAAGGCCCCACTGTGGGAGCGGGCTCTGCCCGCGAAAGGGGCGCCGCGATACCTCAGGGGTTCACTGATCCTGCAGCGTCGCCTCTTCCCCGGCGCGCATGGCGCTTTCCACGAACGTGGCGATGCAGGGGTTGTGGTTGTCGGCCTTCCATACCGCGACCACTTCGATCACCGGCGGTGCCACCAGCGGCCGAAAGGTGGTGGTGGTCAAGCGCATGTTGCGCATCGAACGCGGAACGATGGCGATGCCCAGCCCTTCACCCACCAGATTGACGATGGTCTGCTGCATGTTGATTTCCAGCCCCACGTTGGGCGTCACGCCATGCTGCAGGCAATAGTTGACGATCATGTCATGCAGGGCCGGAGCGATGCGTCGCGGCACGATGATGAAAGTCTCTGCAGCCAGATCACGCGGATCGATCAACGGCTGCTCCAGCAACCGATGCCCAGGCGGCAGCACCACCGTCATTTCCTCGCGGTAGATCGTCACCGTTTCCAATCCGCTGCAATCCTGCGGGCGGTACATGATCGCCACATCCTTGTGGCCGCTGCTGATGTCCTGGGCCAGGTCCATGGGCAGGGTTTCCGTCAGTTTCAGATTCACCTGCGGATACTGCGCCGCGTAACGCCGAGTGATCGCGGGCGTCACGCTGTAGGCCGTCGACATCATGAACCCCACCGACAATTCCCCGGCCGCCCCGCGAGCCGCCGCCAGCGCATTGCGCTTGGCCTGCTCGAAAGCCGCAAACACCGTTCCGGTGTCCAGATAGAAACGCTGGCCGGCATCGGTCAATTCCACCTGCCGCCGCGAGCGGTCGAACAGCTTTACCCCCAACTCGTCTTCCAGCAAGGCGATCTGCCGCGACAACGGCGGTTGGGAGATGTGCAGCCGCTCGGCCGCGCGGCCGAAGTGCAGGGTTTCGGCCAGCGCACGAAAGTACTGTAAATGCCTGAGCTCGATCATTGATGCTCGCAAAGGTATCAGTGGGTGCCTGATTATGGATTGGAAAACATAACTCTGCCTGCCGTATTGTGAAATGGCCACAGCGTCGAGGCTTGCGTCACGAGCGCCAGACCTCGAGATAGTCACAAGCTATAGAACAATAAAAGGTGACGCCGATGTCTTCTGTATGCGAACACACCGCACGTGCTTCGACTTCTTCGCCCGCACTTTCTTCGCCCGCCGCGTGCGATTCCGATATTGCCAACGACAGCGACCCGCAGGTTCGCCAGGCCTTTCGTCGCGCCCTGCGCCTGATGGAGCGTGGCATTGCCGTGCTCATCCAGGGCGAAACCGGCACCGGCAAGGAAGTGCTGGCCCGCGCCCTGCACGCCCACAGCCAACGCCATCGGGCGCAGTGCGTCGCGCTCAATTGCGCCTCGATTCCACAAAGCCTGATCGAAAGCGAACTGTTCGGCTACTCGCGCGGCGCCTTCTCCGGCGCGTTGCCCTGCGGCAAGAAAGGCAAGGTCCAGCAGGCCGACGGCGGCACCCTGTTCCTCGATGAGATCGGCGACATGCCGTTCGAACAGCAGACGCGCCTGCTACGGGTGATCGCCGAACGCGAAGTCACACCCTTGGGCGCCGAGCGCAGCGTCAAGGTCGACTTCGCCCTGATCTGCGCGACCCACCAGAACCTCACTGGCCTGGTGCAACAAGGCACGTTTCGCGAAGACCTGTTCTATCGCATCGCCACCGGTGTGGTGCAATTGCCGCCGCTGCGCGAGCGCACCGACCGCGCCGAATTGGTCTGCCGCATGGTGGCCAGCGAATTGCCCGGCTGCGACCCTCGGCAACTCATCGCCTCGGATGTCTGGCCACTGCTGCTCAATCATCCCTGGCCAGGCAACCTGCGGCAGATGCGTGCGGTGATTCGCTACGCCTGTGCCGTGATGGAAGGTACCCGCATCCAGCGCGCCGACCTGCCGGTGGACTTCATCGCCCAGGGCAGTGCGCCCGCCGTGTCGCCTGCCAACGTCACGCCGATCCGTCGTCCGGTGATTCTTGCCGCACCGGTGGACGAGCGCGCCGACGTGCTCGATGTGCTCAACGCCTGCCGCTGGAACATGTCGGCGGCGGCGCGTGCCCTGGGCATCTGTCGACCATCGCTGTATCGCGTCCTGCGCCGCCTGGGCATCCCGCCGCTCAAGGACCAACTGGCCCAGGGCGCCTACCTGCCAGCCTGACGCCAGATCTGTATTGCCTGATCTTCAACCAAGGGAACAACAATAATGAATGCCCCTATCAGTCTTGCCATCACCGGCCAGGTGGCGGTGGTGACCGGTGCCGCGCGCGGTATCGGCCTTGCCATCGCCCAGGCGCTGGGTCAATGCGGTGCCCGGGTGGCAATTGCCGACCTCGACGGCGCGGCCGCGCGCGCCGCTGCCGGGCAGTTGTGCGAACTGGGCATCGACGCTATCGGTGTGGCGGTGGATGTGTCCGACGAAGCCCAGGTGCAAGCGATGGTCGACAGCGTCGAGCAGGCGCTGGGCGGCGTCGACATCCTGGTCAACAATGCCGGGATCGTCTCCACCGGACCGCTGCTGGAAGTCAGCGCCGCCGAATGGAACCGGGTCATGGCCATCGACCTCACCAGCGTGTTCTTCTGCGCCAAGGCCGTGTTGCCGGGCATGATGGCCCGGCGCGCCGGACGCATCATCAATATCGCTTCGGTGGCCGGCAAACGCGGTGGCGGCCTGCTGGGCAACAGCTGCTATGCAGCGGCGAAGGGAGGAGTGATCGCCCTGACCAAGGGCCTGGCCCGTGAAGCCGGGCCGTTCAATATCACCGCCAATGCCATCACGCCGGCGCTGACCGACACCGACATGACCCGCGCCCTGAGCACCGAGGCACGCGCCAAGGTGCTCGCCGACATGCCGCTCGGCCGTGCCGGCTCGCCACGCGACATCGCTGCAGCGGTGTGCTTCCTGGCCAGTGGCGCGGCCAGCTTCGTCACCGGCGAGATCATGGACGTCGACGGCGGCTACATGCGCGACTAGCGCTGCACCCCGGCCGGTATCAAGGCCAGGATCAGCGACACCGTGACCAGCGACAACAGGGTCGAGACCAGGATCGCCCGCGACATGGTGTCGGCCTCACGGCCATACAGCGCAGCCAGCATGAACGGCCCGTTGCCGATGGGCAGGGCGCTTACCAGCAGTGCCGCCCAGGCCCACATCGCCGATATGTCGAACACCCAGAACGCCAACCAGGCGGTCAGCGCCGGCTGCACCAGCAGCTTCATCGCCACCAGCATGGCCAAGGTCTTGCCGTCGGCCTTGTGCGATTTTTCCGCCGCCAGGAACAGACCGATCGACACCAGCGCACAGGGTCCGGCCGCCGCGCCGAGAAACTGGAACAGCTGGCGCACGCCCACCGGCAGCACCAGCCCGCTGTAGGCGACCAGCGAACCCAGCACCGGGGCGACCATGATCGGATTGCGCAGCAGCGATTTGCCGACTTTGAGCAGGGTACGCCCCAGGCGTTTCTCGGTTTGCTGGAAGGTCTCGATCATGATGATGGCGACAGCGAACAGCAGGCAGGCGGTCATCACCGCGCCGATCACCGCCGGGGCGATACCGGGGTCGCCGAACGTCAGCAGGCACAGCGGGATGCCAAGAAACCCGGAGTTCGGATAACCCGCCCCGAGGGCATCGATGGTGGCATCGAGAAAGTGCGCACGGGCCCGCACGCGCAGCCACAGCGTCAACAGAAACACGATGCCCATGCCCAGGCCGAAAGCCACCACATAGCCCATGTCCAGCCCGTGCAGTGTGCCCAGCCGCGCCATGGCCTCGAATAACAGGGCCGGCAAGCCGAGGTAGATCACGAAACGGTTGAGCTCGATCGAGGCATTGGGCCCCAGGACGTTGCGCCGACGGCAGACGAAACCTACCAGAATCAACCCGAACACTGGAAAGGCGACGTTGAAGATTGCGAGCATCGGGTGCTGTGTCCTGTGGACTGTTGGAAGCCCCAGTGTAGCAGCGTCGCCACCCGTGGCACGGCAAGTTGCGCCGGGTCGGCGCAATTGGCCACACCCCAACTCTCGACGCGGACCTACCGTTGGGCAACTCGTCGTTTTTTACTTGAATGCAGGGGGGGAGCTGCATCTACACTGATGGCACTATCACATTAGGAGGCGATAGTGTGTCATGACAGCCAATAACCTGATGGACCTGGTTGCGCTGAAGCCGTTGTCTGCCACCGAGGCAGGCTGTGTGGATCGCGTGTTGCGCGCCATGCGCACGCACTTGGGCATGGATGTAGCGTTCGTTTCTCATTTCCGCCAGACCGACCGCGTGTTCACCCACGTCGACGCGGCGGCGTTGATACCCCTGAGCCCCGGCGATGTGCTGGAGATGAGCGCCGGCTACTGTCGCGGCGTGGTCAGCGGCGAACTGCCCGGGCTTATCCGCGATACCGGTCAATTGCCGGCTGCGATGGCCATACCGCAGACCCCCGGCCTGCCAATCGGTGCGCACATGAGCGTGCCCATTCATTTGAGTGATGGACGCCTGTACGGGACGTTCTGCTGCTTCAGTCACGCACCGGATCCGGGGTTGACCGAACGCGACCTGAAGATGATGAAGGTGTTCGCCGAGCTGATTGCCGAGCGCCTGGAGTCCGACCTGCAAATGGTCCGCGATCATGACGACAAGGCGCTGCGCGTGCTGGACGTGATCCAGTCGCAGCAGCCACGCGTGGTCTATCAACCGATCTACGACCTGCACACCATGCACGTGGCAGGCTGGGAATGCCTGTCGCGCTTCAACGGCCAACCGGCGCGCACCCCGGACGTCTGGTTCAAGGAGGCCGCCGAAGTCGGTTTGGGCAAGGAACTGGAATGCCTGGCCATTGCTGTGGCCCTGGCCGGTCTGGCGCGGCTGGCGCCGGGCACCTACCTGAGCATCAACTGCTCACCCGAGCTGGTGCTCAGCGGACGATTGCTGGGTCTGTTCAAGAATTACCCGGCCGAGCGCCTGGTGCTGGAGATCACCGAGCATGCGGTGGTGCAGGACTATGCGTCGTTGCAAGTGGCCCTGCAGCCGCTGCGGCTGCGGGGTGTGCGCGTGGCCATCGACGATGCCGGCGCCGGCTATGCCAGCATGCGGCACATCCTGCAGCTGCGTCCGGACATCATCAAGCTCGACATGAGCCTGACCCGTGGCATCGACCAGGATTTCCAGCGACGCGCCATGGCGTCGGCGTTGATCGCGTTCGCCCGCGAGACGGGGAGTGTGATCGTTGCCGAAGGCGTGGAAACCGAAGCCGAGTTGGCGCAACTCAAACGCCTGGGCGCCGCCAACGCCCAAGGCTTCCTCCTCGGCCGCCCGCAACCGTTGTAGCAGCGGCGCAAGTCGCGTCGGCGACACATGCGGTGTGTCAGGATAAACGCGATGCCCCCGGACGCGGCTCGCGCCGCTGCTACGGCGATCGCGTGATCCGCGTCCGGGGGTATGTGGGTCGAAATGCGTTGAACCCTTAGAAAACCACGCCCTGGCTGCGCAGGTAATCATCGTACGTGCCGCTGAAATCGATCACGCCATCGGCGCTCAGCTCGATGATGCGGGTGGCCAGCGACGACACGAACTCGCGGTCATGGCTGACGAAAACCAGCGTGCCCGGATAGTTCTCCAGCGCCAGGTTCAGTGCCTCGATCGACTCCATGTCCAGGTGGTTGGTCGGTTCGTCCATGAGCAGCACGTTGGGCTTCTGCAAGGTCAGCTTGCCGAACAGCATGCGCCCCTGTTCACCACCGGAAATCACCTTCACCGACTTGAGAATCTCGTCGTTGGAGAACAGCATCCGGCCCAGGGTGCCACGTACCATCTGCTCGCCCTGGGTCCACTGGCCCATCCAGTCGAACAGGTTCATGTCGTCTTCGAAGTCGTGTGCGTGGTCCTGGGCGTAATAGCCCAGCTCGGCGCTCTCGGTCCACTTCACCGCGCCCGCGTCCGGGGTCAGCTCGCCGACCAGGGTGCGCAGCAGGGTGGTCTTGCCGATCCCGTTCGGGCCGATGATCGCTACACGCTCGCCTGCTTCGACCACGAAGCTGAAGTTCTCGAACAGTGGCTTGCCGTCGAAGCCCTTGGACATCCGCTCGACGGTGACCGCCTGGCGGTGCAGCTTCTTGTTCTGCTCGAAACGAATGAACGGGCTGACGCGGCTCGAGGGCTTGACCTCGGCCAGCTGGATCTTGTCGATCTGCTTGGCCCGCGAGGTGGCCTGCTTGGCCTTGGAGGCGTTCGCCGAGAAGCGCGAAACGAAGGTCTGCAGCTCGGCGATCTGGGCTTTCTTCTTGGCGTTGTCCGACAGCAACTGCTCGCGCGACTGGGTCGCAGCGGTCATGTATTCGTCGTAGTTGCCGGGGAACAGGCGCAACTCGCCGTAGTCCAGGTCGGCCATGTGAGTGCAGACGCTGTTGAGGAAGTGCCGGTCGTGGGAAATGATGATCATGGTGCTGTTACGCGCCGTGAGAATGTTTTCCAGCCAGCGAATGGTGTTGATGTCCAGGTGGTTGGTCGGCTCGTCGAGCAGCAACACTTCCGGATCCGAGAACAACGCCTGCGCCAGCAGCACCCGCAGCTTCCAGCCCGGCGCCACTTCGGTCATCGGGCCGAAATGCTGTTCCAGCGGAATGCCCAGGCCCAGCAACAGCTCGCCGGCACGGGACTCGGCGGTGTAGCCGTCCATTTCGGCGAACTCGGTTTCCAGCTCGGCGACGGCCATGCCGTCTTCCTCGCTCATTTCCGGCAGCGAGTAGATGCGATCACGCTCGGCCTTGACCTTCCACAGCTCCTCGTGGCCCATGATGACCGTGTCGATCACCGTGAAGTGCTCGTAGGCGAACTGGTCCTGGCGCAGCTTGCCCAGGCGCACGTTCGGCTCGAGCATGACCTGCCCGCCCGACGGCTCCAGATCGCCGCCCAGGATCTTCATGAACGTCGACTTGCCACAGCCGTTGGCGCCGATCAGGCCGTAGCGGTTGCCGTTGCCGAATTTCACGGAAACGTTCTCGAACAGCGGCTTGGCGCCAAACTGCATGGTGATGTTAGCTGTGGAGATCAAAGAGCTTACCTATCAATAACTTGGGGAGCGGTGGTTTCAGCTGATACCGATTTGATACCATTTTGGAGCTTTTCCATCTCGCTCCAATCTGAGCTTGAGTTGATCCATCGCGCATACGTTGACAGCAGCATCTGCACACTGTGGCCGAGCTGCTGAGCAATAAAGGCGGGGTTCAAACCGGACATTAAGCATATTGTCGCATAGGTGTGGCGGCAGTTGTATGGCGGCCGGTAGCGAATTCCCAGCGCCAGCAGGGCTGGACGCCACTGCTTGTGGATGTCCGATGTCTGTTTTACGTACTCTCCGTTCTTCGAGGGGGGGAAAACGTAGGGAGTCTCAAGCACCTTACCAACTCCACTTTTCCGACGTTCTGCATAATCTCGCGCGAACTCCAAGGCATGAAGCGCGCGATCGTTCAGCAATACGAACCGATCGCCGCCGGTTTTCGTGCGCTCTTCGATCTCTCCCAAGGCGACTGTCCGACAGACGTGAGCGATCTTTTTGTTGAAATCGATCGCATCCCAGCGCAACGCAAGTGCTTCAGAGAGCCGCAGTCCCGTGAAAAAGACGAACTCGTAGAAGGCTGCGTAGATTGTTCCAGGCCAGTGCCTGTGGGCGTAGAGCTGGGCAATGATCCGGGTCGCCTCGTCTAACGTGAATGGGTCTATCTCTTTGCGGTTGCGCTTTGGCAGTTCGATTGAGTCGGCGGGGTTCTTCGCAAGCAGCCCGTCGGAGACGGCCGACTTCAGCACTGTGGAAAGCTTAGTAAGAGCGTTGCGCTTCACCCCAGGCGAAGCCCAGGCTGTAGAAGTGATGATCGTACGGATCAGGGTAGGGGTGATCAGATCGATCCGGACCAGTGCCAAGCGCGGGACCCAGTATAGGTTCAGTGCCCCTTTGTAATTGTTCCTGGTGCCCGCAGTGATCTCCCGGCTATCCAACCAGAGCTGGGCATATTGGCCGAAGCTGAGCGCGCTTCCGGAGACGGTTGCCGAGCCGGGGAACAGCTCGGCGTATTTGTCGTCATCAAGCAGCCCATGTTTGATGAGGCTGACTACCTGATCGCGAAGCTTGGATGCAGCTGCGATGCCTTTTTGTGTCTGGGGATAGGGGAGCGTTTCACAGCGCCGGACCCCGTTGTAGGTAAAGCGGACACGGAGAGCGTTCCGGAAGACTTCCACCCCTCGGGGCATACCCACTGACTTTCCAGCCATTCTTCGTATCTCCTGATGCTGTAGATGATTCGGCTGCCTTGCTTGATCCACACTCCCATGGGGATCTGGCGGCGTGCACGCCTGGCCCGCAACGCATATACGGTGGTGCCCAGCAGGTCCGCCATTTTCTCTTCTGATACCTTGTCCATTTCGTGGACAACGGCCACCTCGCGCTCTGCGCTCATGTTTTGGTACCTCTCCAATTGAATTTCGGCCCGCACTCGGGCAGTCGGCGCCCATAGTTGAAGGCATGCCGCGCTTGGCGGTAGCAGGGGTTAATCGATCTGGTAATAGACGTAGCAGTTGACGCCCTGAGCTTGCAGCGATTTGTGCATGGCCTGGACGCCGGCATAGCGACGATTCCCCTGGCCCCTAAATGGCGTATCAAGGTGAAGCGCTCGTCCGTGCCAGCGGCTGGGCGCAGAGAGATAGCCAGGCAAGCCGTGTTTTGCGATTGTGGATTCACGCACCCGGCGCATCGGGATCACAACGCGATCAATATTTGCGCTACCGCCATCGTCTGGCTGAGCGTTAGCGGCCTCGACGCCTGCGGCCACGGCTATCCGGATCTTTTCGGGCAGCCCTTCGAGTTCATCTTTTGTCATGGCATAGCTCCGCCCGCTGATCACCGGCAGGCTGCATAGATGGGAGGGAAGGGGTTACTTGGCGATGACGTCGGCGCTTGCGATGTAGCGGCCGAGGATCATGCCCAGAGGAAGTTGCAGGCAGAGCCACACGATGAAGCACTGGGCAATGATGACGGTCATGCTGCTACCGCCTCCCGCGCCGCGGCGCGCCATGGATCGTTTGCTCGAGCAAGTGCGGCCATTGGCGGTGGGCTGACGCTGTTGCCGCACATGTGCACCTGCTCTGTCTTCGTGAACTTCCGTCCGTCGGCACCCTTGTCGATAATGTAGTCAGCCGGGAAGCCCTGGGCGCGGTACAGCTCATGCGGCTGCAGCATGCGCAGGCAGATGTCGACGATCACATAGGGGGTGCCTTTGACCATGACGGTTACCAGCGCAAGCCGATCCTTGGTCGTGATCGTCGGCGCCGGGTTGCTGCAGCCGCTGACGTTCTCTGTGCCGTAATAGCTAATCAGGAACGCCGCAACGCGCAGCGCGCCTTCTTCATGCTCGGGCGACAGCTTCAGCTCCACCAGCGAGCTCTTGCCGCCACCGTCTGCCGTGATTGTCGGTGCGGGTTCGTCGATAGCCTGGCCGACGCTGGCGCCGAACTGGCGCTCCATGAAGGCTGTTACCAGTTCGTGATGGGTACCGCCGGCGCTGATCGTGTGCAGCGGGTCGGCGGTGTCCCGCGCATCGCAATTGCCGCGCAGGTGCACCAGGTTGGCGGTGACCAGCTGCTGCTGGCTGCCGGTATTGGTGACCGTGGTCATCGGCTCGTCCATTGGCTTGGCATCGGTGGTGTTGAATCCACCGTTCATTTGGGCCATGACTGCCGTGCACACGCCCATGGCGTGCGCGGCGCCGGCCGTGCGCTGGTAGTTGCCGCCGCTGGTGATGGTTGGCAGAGGCTCATCGAGCGCCTTGCGGGCATCATCAAATCGGAACTTCACCAGGTTTGCGGCAGCGATCGCGGTGTCGGCCTTGGCCGTGATTGTGTAGGCCAGCTCGTTCCCAGGGCGGGGCTCAGTCTGCCCGGCGCGCCCGCCGACGCCTACCATCAGCGGACTGATCAGCGTCAGCTCACCGCGGTTGGCGCATGTAACTGTCGGCAGCGGCTCCCCCAGGTCGTTAACCCGGTCGCTACCCTGATGCGTGGCCGGCGCGATGATAGGACTGGCCATGGCGAATGATCCGCCGCGTGGCCACGACGTTACAGTGCGCAGCGGTTCATGGGCAGACTGGGCAAGCTCGCCCGACCAGTTCGCGATCGGCACGATGAATGGG
Source organism: Pseudomonas sp. CFBP 13727 (assembly GCF_014841915.1). NCBI lineage: Bacteria > Pseudomonadati > Pseudomonadota > Gammaproteobacteria > Pseudomonadales > Pseudomonadaceae > Pseudomonas > Pseudomonas sp. CFBP 13727. Next base: position 520,335 of record NZ_JACYUT010000001.1, on the reverse strand, counting down.
CTGGGGCTGTCGATCACGAACTTCTTCATGCCCTTGGCAACCCGGCGAAGCGTGGCCGGGGCCAAATCCTTCTTGCGGCCGAAGATGCTTTTGCTCGGCACCGACCAATCGATGCAGTCTGCGGCGGTGCGCCACTTCAGCTGGCCCTTGGCGGGCTTGCGAGCGTGCGTTGGCTTTGGCCACACGATGGGCTGGCCATCGCACCGGGCAATCATGAACAGCCGTTCGCGGCTGGTAGGTGCGCCGAAGTCGCAGGCCTTGATGACCCGCCACTCGACGGCGTAGCCCACGCCTTCCAGCAGTGCGACGAACTGGCGCCAGGTAGTGCCGCGGCGTTTGGGGTCGGGCACTAGGAACTGTTGGTGTACCGGCACAACTTCGCCCGGAGCGGCGACCTGGCCGCCCAACTTCATCACCCGGCCGGTGACCTTCTCGCGCTTGGCGATCAGCGGGCCCCACTGCAGGATCTGCTTCACGTTCTCCAGGCTGATGACACGCGGGCGCTTCTTGCCGGCCCACTTCAAACCGATCCACGAAAGGTTGCGGATCTCGCGCTTACGCGGCTGGCCACCAGCGGCCTGGCTGTGATGCGTGCAGTCAGGGCTCATGTGGAACCAGCCCACGGCGCGGCCGCCGCATTCCCCGTCTGGATCACCCTCGAACACGTCGGTGGCATAGTGCCGTGCAGCCGGGTGGTTGGCGGTGTGCATGCTGATCGCTGCCGGGTTGTGGTTCTTGGCCACGGTCACTGCTCGGCCCAGCCCCATTTCCAATCCGGTACCGGCGCCGCCTCCGCCGCAGAAGAAATCCACCACAATCTCGTCATCTTGCGGATCGAAGCCAAGGCCGTATTGGATTTTGAAATCGAGAAGGTGTTTTTTCTTTTGATGCGCAGACATGTGAGATCCTCGCCAGTGGCGTGATTTGTGGAAGTAGGGTATTTGTGTAACGATTTAACCAAGTGCGCCGCTGAAACAGGGAGATTAAGATGTCGAATGCATGGGAGGTGGCATCGGCGATTGGGACGCTTGGTGCGGTTATCGTTGCTTTGGGTATCCCAGTGGTCTCGGCGTGGAAGGGTAAGCAAGTTCACCGGCAGAAAGCAGACCTGATTGCTTCGCGATTAATTGAGCCAGTCAAAGCTCTCGAAGAGGGACTGAGATCTGAGATGGTCAGCTACACCTTCTACAACGATGCCGAGCATTCATCCGATCAAAGCCATGCTGCGCGTATAGTGCGGATTGGCTCGCTAGCAAACTCAATAAATGTCGACGTGCTGCAGGACCTGTTCATCCTCCCTAACGGATGCGCCGGACGGTTAGCAATCGCGCTCGGAATCATCGATGTTCTAACGCGTGATGTAGAGGTGGTCATGTCTCAAGGGAAGTGGCCCAAACTGATCGAAATGCAACGTTTATTCCTAGTAAGCCAATGGAGGGAGCAAGCAAGCAATTGCGCTGACTACTTAGCTGTCGTTAGACGAGAGCTACAGAAAGCAGCAGATCGCATAGCAAAGATGCCTTCTCCTGAAGAGATTTATGACAATAACCATAAATACCAATAGCTCTGATAGTTAGGTCTAGGAATGGCCTGCATGAGTTACGGTTTTGTCTATAGTGCTCAAAGATTTATGCAGCTTCGGAGGAAAAACGATGCGGACAAAATATTTTGATTATATTATTGATAAGGTTGCCGCAGCTAAGCGCGAAGCGGATATACTTGCGCACGGTTTAGAACATCACGGTTTAGCTGGGCAAATAAGGGAGATCGCGCTTAGAAACTGTATTTCGCCCTTTTTGACTCATAGCTTTAACTGCGGTAGTGGGAAAGTCATAGATACTTTTCGTCAGATTACTGATCAGTTGGATTTGGTGGTTTATCAAAAGAAAGCAGCGCCGCCTATAATGTTCGCGCCTGAGCTCGGGCTTTTTCCAGTTGAATGTGTACGTTATGTTTTTGAAGTAAAGTCGACATTGAATGCCACTGAAATAAAAGACTCTTTGAAAAAATTCGAGTCTGTGAAGAAACTTCGCTCCTACCCTAGGGTGGTTGATGGCGTAGAATACTTTGGCCACTTGCCTGCAACTGTTCTGTTTGCATTCTCTTCCGATATTTCCGGTTCGGAGATAGATCGCTATCTTAAATACGACCCAAGTGATTACCCAAGTGCAACTGTATTGTGCGTTCTCGGGAAGGGATACTGGCACTGGAATGACGGCTGGCACGGTGTAGCGAATTCGGGAAGCCTGCCACCGATGACTGAGTTTGCAGCTTTCATAACCGGGTTCATGAATACATTAGCTGCCGAGGAGACCTCAATGAGACCGTTTTCACCTGGCACCTATGTAAATCCTGATAGTCTGTTCGAAGGCGCTGAGGATGCGTTGGAATACCGGCCCAAAAGTCTCGACCGATCAAAGTGATAAAATTATAGTCCTACCGTCTGATTTAGGGTTTAGTCGCTAGGTGGTAATTTACTATTAAATCAACTTCTGCAGGTCTGATTCGACTGTGAACATTTCGTGAGGTGCGGCTTGGAAGCTTGGATTGCAGGTTTGATAGGAGCATTGGCAGGCTCGGCAAGTTCACTGGCCGGAATTTGGATTCAGAATAGGTATCAACACCGTAGAGAGATGACGAAAATTGTTATGGAGTCAGCGATGAGGGATCGTAACGATCTGATTGAGCTGGCTTTCAAAACTGGCAAGGGCGGCCCCGTCCCTCCTGTAGTATTGTTTGTTCATTACCACTCCGAGCTGTTCAGGCTAATGGCTAAAGGCAGTTTGACAAAAGATGCGTTGCGAAAACTTCACGATGAGAATAAGGAGATGGGTGTGCTGATCAATGATATGGATATACAGCGTCGTAAAGAAGTTATTTGAGTCTGCGTACGCTTCACCAAGCTTGTGAGTAGCGTTAAAATCTTAGAGGAAACTTTAAAGTTATTTAGTCTATTGGTAGGTTTTAACTAATTATTATAATTGTTAATCTGATCTAAAACCTGTCAGAGGCCGCTGTTACGGCAGTTTGCGGAGTGAAAGCCCAGCATCGGGTCCAAAGCCCCTGGAACTGCATGCAGGGGTTTCAACGCTCCGAATCTTGGGCGAGATTTAGGCAGCTTCGCACTTTTGGAGTACTGCCTGTCGCGCCGCTTCAAGTTCACTGGAAAGAATTTCAACTGCACCCTCAGCCTGTGAACCGTCGGCCTTGAGCTGGAAGCCGAGGTGCAGATAGACTACGCCTTCATGTTGGAAGAAGACGCCACCGGACAGCCACACGCTGCCCCAGTCGATGCCGATCGCCTTCCATACGTCATCCTTGCTGATACTGTCGGGGCAATGCTCTTTCCACAGAGCTTGCAGCCTTTCGTGCTCGACCTTGTAAGCTGCTCGCGCTTCCTTGGTGGCGCCTTTCCCCGGCTTCGCAGCGCTGCGCAAAGCGCGGTAACCGTAGTCATCTGGTCGGCGCCAGTGCACGTCCAGGTCCTGGCTGGCGCTGATCTTCACGCCGCCGACGTAGCTGTCGTTGCCAGAATGCATGGGCGAGCCGGGGCCGCCGAAGACGTTCTTCAAATTCTCGCGCTTGGCATCGAACTCGGCCCGCTTTTCGTCCCAGGCTTGGATCGAGGCCAACACGGCCGGGGCGGTGGTCTTGTAGAAGTAGCTGCTCATGGCAATCTCCATTGCAGGCGCCGCCCGCCGTGATCGGTGGTGGCAATTTGGTTTGGGTTGAGGTATTACGGTTGATCCGGCGCTAGGACCGGTTTTAGGAGCAGTAAATGGGGCGCTCAAGCAAACCTGACGAACTCAAAAACCCGCGCAGGGTTATGGCTGGAAAGATGGCATACGAGCGTAAAAAGTCCGCTCAGGACGCGGCCGACAAGGAATTTCTCGAGCAGATCGGCGTCTGCGCGATGGTTATTGGATTAGCCATATTTTTAATCGTTTTGATCATCGCGAGTGTGATGCGGAGTTAACCCCATCTCCCGCATCCTGCTGAATCATCAGCCCGCTCTACCGGACGTATGCTGCGCGCGATACCCGGCGTCTTGGTGATCAGCTTGAACTTGACCAAGGCGCCCAGGCGCTCAGCAATACAGTTCTGGCGCACGCTGGCGAGTTCGGCAAGGTCAGCCAGGGTAGGCGAGTAACCGTGCTTTGCAATGTACTGACGGATGTGCTCGAGCGTTTCGAGCTGGGGTTTGGTGGGTTTTTTACTTGCGGGCATAGGTTCCTCGTTGTTCAGCTAGCCCAGCGGGTGCGGTACTTCACGATGTCCCGAGCAGTGGAAACACCGCAGCCGTACTTGGCCGCCAGATATTCGTAACCACCAACGCCCGCTTCGTACTCGGCGCGCATGGCGGATACTTGTTCAGTAGTGAGCTTTGCCCGCTGGTGGCTGGCGCCGCAGCGATGGTTCGTGTGGTTTCGAGTGATCTTTTGCATACAGTCGCCCGTCAGTAAATCCAGCCAGGCCAGGCGTCGCCGCCGGCTTAGCGTCTTGGCGAAACACTTCAGGATTCGAACCCGGAGCCATCGATCAGCGCTTTGGCGTCAGCGCGCGATTCCATCTCCTGAGCGAAGTTGCTCGCTTCCTTCCAAGTGTCCCGCTCGCCAACTACCTGGCCGGTCGAGCGCTCCGTGACTTGGAAGGCGCCTGGGCCCTTGCCCACGATCTGATAGCGAATCTGCTGCACTGGTGAGCGTCTCCCGATGCGGGTGAAGAGGTCGACGGTGGCGGTGTTCATTCGAGCGCGCACGGCCTCAAGGACGGTTACGCGCTGATGCATCAAAGGGTGCATGTCTTTCTCCTTGTCTGAAGGCATTGGTCAGGAGCCTGGGGCAGGGTGCTGGCTCATATCGACGGCCAAAGAAAAGCCCGGACATGCCGGGCTTTGTGCTCAAGTGGTACCACCCTACGAGAGCGGTGCGTGCTGCCCTGGGCGGGCGCTGGTTTATGGCTTCATGGCTCAACCCTCCATCCGTAGGCCGCTATGGATAGGCAGCGGCACCTTTCAAGCGCAGTATTGGAAAGCCTCGGTCTTGCGCATCACACGTACTTCGGCTGTACGGCGGTCCGGGGCGCGGCGGTCGCGGCGCATTGAATGATCATCAGCCACCGCGTGCATGGTGATGAGCGCGGCGAGCAGGATGCACACCGGCGAGATGATCTGGCGCTTCATTGCCTCGGCCACCAGCGCGGCCCGGCGGTGCACGCCGAGCTTGAACATGGCCACGTCCAGGCGCTTCTTCACGGTGCCCGGCGAGATGCCGAACACCTTGGCGATTTCCTTGGCCGTCATACCAGCAGCGACGGACATGCAGTACTGCAGCTCTTTGGGCGCCAGGCCTCGTCCGAGGTGGCCTTTCCATTCGCCGCTGATGATGGTTTCCATGATGATTCCTCAGACTTGGTAACTCGTTCGATTTCCCGTCTGGCCCTGCTTCCAAGGCCAGCCAGTGAAATCCGTCTCTTGTAAAGAACTTGGTTCCAGTCGATCCCTCGCGGGGCTGGGAGGCCAATTCGCTGGCCCCGTGCTAACTGGCGGCTTCACCAGTCGTGTCCCGAGCCGCGCTGGCGTCTCGATGGAAGTAAATATAGGTGAACACATAATTTTTGTCTATGGGCTTGCACATAATTTTATGGGTTACCTATTTTTTACCTGAAAAAAAGCCCGCTCAAGGCGGGCTCATCTCAGACTTCGCAATACTCTCGCCAGCCTATCCGGACTTCCTCCCCTTCGACATCATCTACCTTGATCCCGGCCGTCTCCGATATCTCGTTCAGGAGCCGCCGCCAATCTGCGGGCGGCTCGTTGGGTAACCTGGACACCACAACGAATTGGCGCTTCTGAACCTTCGGATCATTGATGATGCGCTGCACGCGGTGGCCGATCTGCTCGTAGGTACGCGGTTTGGTCTGGGTGAAATCTGGCTGGTGAAGCATTGTGAACCTCCTTTCTACTGCTGTATGTACATACAGTATTGAGGAGTATGGGAAATGGCAAGCGCAGTGTAGGATCAATCTGACAGGCACAAAAAAACCCGCCTGGCGCGGGTCTGGTAGTTCTAGTAGAGGCTGGAAACGATGCCTGGTCCGGCATCAGCCTATGCTGGTTCAAAGCTTCATGAGCGCTCGCACCACCACGCCAACGATCTTGCAGTCGTCCGCGCACAGCTCAATAGGGTAGGCCGGGTTCAGCGGTTTCAGGAAGCGGCGCCCGCCGTCCTCGACCAGCTTCTTGAACGTAGCCTCATTGCTATCAGCCAGCTTAGCGATCACCAGCTTTCCCGAGTGCACGTCGGCTTCGGTGTCCACCAAGATGAACGTCCCTTCTGGAACGCTCTGTCCGTTAATGGAGGTCATCGAGTCGCCTTTCACCTCAAGCCAGAAGGCTGGGCCTTTGGAGTCGTACTCCGACATTTCATACCGATCGGAGAAACCAGGTGGGAAGGGCTCTACCGCCTCAGACCACGCGCCAGCGGCAACCCAGGAGATAACCGGATACCGGAACATCATATTGGGTTGCACTATGTCCCGAACATTGCTCTGCTCGGTTTCCCCGATCATCTGCCCCGCACCGCTTTCTATCCAGATAGCCGATACGCCACAGGCCTTCGCAATTGATGCGTTGTACGAAGATCGGGCTGAGCGCCCTCGCTCCAAGTCGGAGATCGACGCCTGGTCTATGCCCACCAGCTTGGCCAATTGCGCCTGAGTGAGCTTCGCGTGACGCCGCGCGGCTTTGATTCGGTCTTTATATTCCATCGCTCGATTATTACTGGTGCTCCCATATCGTTGCAAAGAGGTATCCCTATGATCTACGATATGGGTATTCACATAAGGAGGGGCAGCATGAACGCGATTTTTAAGGACCTGGTTGCCTTCTTCGGTACGCAGGAGGCAACCGCTGAGAAGCTGAAGGTCGATCAGAGCACCGTTTCGGGCTGGGTCCGGGGTAAGCACGGCATGTCTCCTATTGTCGCCAAGCGGGCCGAGGCTCTGAGCGAAGGATCTTTCAAGAAAGAGGATCTCTGCCCCTCATTTCCATGGGCAGAGATGGCGGCGTAGCCAGGCATTTATCCAGCCGGTGAGTGAATTATCCGCGTGTTGGCGCTTGGCCAGTAGTTACCCCGCAGGGCTGTTGATTTAACCAGTATAAAAAATGCAGACGAAAAAAAACCGCCTGGCAGGGCGGCTTCTTAAACAACATCGGAACTGAGGTTGATTATGCACACCCAGATCACCCCCCGCAATACCTTCGATGATTCGTCATTGATGGTGCAACACCGGGCCGTGACGCGTCATGTCATGTCGTCGCGTGAGATCGCCGAAGTGACCGGCAAGCGCCACGACCATGTCATTCGCGACGTCCGCCGCATGCTGTTCGAGCTGGAAATAACTTGCCCCAAATTTGGGGCCAGCTATCAAGACGAAACCCGCGCCGAACGTGCTGCCTCCCAACCCCTCATCACCCCGAAAGGCCTCGCGTGCTTGGCCGCGATGAATATTGGAGCCTCGCTGTGAGCGTTCAAGCAATGTCCTGGGCACTGTCCCGCCGCGACCTGGGTAAAGATTCGAGCGCACGCCATGTGCTGCTGTGCCTGGCCAACTACGCCGCTGCTGATGGCCGTGGTGCTTTCCCGTCGGCCAAGACTCTCACCGAAGACACCGGCCTGTCCGAGCGTACCGTGCGTTCGAAGCTGGACCTGCTGGAAGGTCAAGGCCTCATCGTTCGTGGCAATCAGGCCCTGGCCGCCGTGTATATCGATCGCCATGACCGCCGCCCGGTGGTGTATGACTTGATGCTCAAGCGGGGTGCAGTAGATGCACCCCGTGAAGAGGGAACGGGGTGCAGCCAGCAACAGAACGGGGTGCAACCTACGACAGAACGGGGTGCAGCCATTGCACCCAATACATCACTTAACCATCAATTAACCGAACAGCAGCAGCCGCACGAGTTTGCGGATGTGATCGTTGAGCAGGACATGGCCGCCGCTGCAGCGCTGGATGGATCTGCGGAAGGTCGCCAGCGCTTCTCGATGCACGCTGACTGGGCCATCAACCAAGCCGCCCTGGCTGCCCAGCTCAAAATCATGGGGATCACCACGGCGCTCACCGACGAAACCTTCGGGTCGTTCATGGGCTTCCACATCGCCAAGCCGGACATTCGCGACACCGATGGCGGCTGGCACCACCGCCTGGCCAAGTGGATCAAGCGCCAGGCAACCGAAAGCGCCGTCGGTGCCGAAGAAGCATCTGCGGACTGGGCTGCCAAGGGGGTTCGCCTGTGAACAAGCCTACCAACGTCCGCGAACTCATCGCGACCCGTCGTACCGACCCCACGTACCAAGCACCTGTCGAGCCCGGCGCCGTCCCGGTTGACCCGTCCACTCAGGCTGTGATCGACGACCTGTTCCTCCGCCTGCGCGGCGCGTGCGGCGCCTGGCGTCAGTCCTGGCCGACCGAGGCCGTGATGAACGCCTCCAAATTGGAATGGCTCGCCGAGTTCATGCGGGCTGGCATCAACCGTATGGAGCAGATCGATCACGGGATGCGGTTTGTGAGCGCGAGCAAGCGAGCATTCGTGCCCACCCCCGGCGAGTTCGTGAGCTGGTGCTTTGCGCCAGAAGGCCTTGGCTTGCCAAGCGTCGATAAGGCCTATGCCCAGGGCTTGCGCAACTGCCATCCGGCCATGCGCGCCGATGCCAAGTGGATGCACCCGGCTGTCTACCACGCCACGGCCGCCGCCGGTTTCCATAGCCTGCCGCTGCTCACCCGCGAGCTGGGCATGGCCTCGTTCGAAAAGCACTACCTGGAGCAGTGCCGGAAGATCTGGAAGGGCGACCAGTTGAGCGCTGTTCCGGTGGCAGAAATCGCCGCGCCGACGGCGCCGCGCAACCCAGAAGTGGCCCGAGCCGCCCTGGCAAACCTTCGTTCGAAAGTATCGGGAGCACTTCCATGAGCATCCGCCAAACCAAATTGACTAAGGCCGCCCGCGGTCGTGACTGCCAAGTGCGTGTCCCTGGGGTGTGCAACGGCAACCCCGACACCACCGTGTTGGCGCACTACCGGCTGGGTGGCACCAGTGGAATGGGCTGCAAACCGAATGACATCCAGGCCGCCTGGGCCTGCTCGGCATGCCATGACTATGTCGATGGCCGCAGCCACAACCGCCGCGAGGATGACCGCCTGACGGCACGGCACTGGCACGCTGAGGGCGTCATGCGCACCCAAGACATCCTGATTCGTGAAGGGATGGTGGCTTGATGGCTATGTCCGAATCGCGAGTAGTCCAGCTTCTGGCTGGCCAATCCTCGATAGCCCGCAAGGTATTCCCGCATGTGCCAATCCAGGAAAACTGGAGCGCTCACGACATCCACATTGCCGCCGTGGCAGCGAATGCAACCACTGTGTCTGCTCATGCTGTCCGCCGGGCGCTCAACGAAATGACGGATGCGGGGATCATCCGTGAGCCCACCGGCGGCAAGTTTCAGCGTGACGCCTACTCACCAAAACCAGTCAAGGAAATCGCCATGCCCGTAGCAGCCAAAGAAACCGTCATCGCCATCAAGAAGCCGGAGCTTCAGGCGCTTGATGCGCTGGCCAGCCTTTCTGCAGAGGTCGTCGCGCTTTCGGACGATATCTCGGCGCGGATGAAGAGATTGGCGGGGCGGATCGAAGAGGTTGCCTTGTCAGTGGAAGTCGAGCGTGAGGGCAATGCCGAAGCGCTGGGCAAGCTCAAGCAGCTTCAATCTCTGCTGAAGAGCCTGTAAGTGGAGCGACCGCCTGTGAAGAAACGGAGCTGGCAGGTAACCGTACCTGGCTACCGACCTTTCACCATGGGCGGTTCTGACATGGATTACGCCGAGGCCCTGGCCACGGCTCGCAGTATCTGGCCTATGGCGGAGGTGAAGTGATGGGTAGTGACGAAATTCGGGCTGTATGGGCTGCCGTGAAGAAAAGCGCTAAGCGCGAGTTGGGGATTCTGATCGTTATGGTCATCTTCGGTTTGGTTGCGGCAGTTATAGCTGTGCCGGTCATTCTGGGGCTCTCCTTCTTGCCCGATTGGGCTCTGTGGTCTCTGGTTGCCGCATGGGCCGCCTGGATGGTGTTCGGCGACACCATCGCTGCCGGCGTTCGTGCCTATCGCGGGGTGAAGCCATGAGCAATCAATCCCGAATCGAATTCGAAGCCTGGGCTGCAACCAAAGGCATGGCCATGCACCTGGCCCGCGCTGAATCCGGCCTGTACGTGAGCCGGGTCACGCAGAACTACATGGATTGTTGGTTGGAATCGCAGGCTGGCCCAGCGGCCGAGGTCCAAGCGCTACGCGATGCGCTGTCTTCGGCTCGCCCGTATGTTGCTTTTGCTTTCAGCGAAGGTATGGATGGATCGCACGAAGCAGGGTTGCAACTGGACGCGGCCCTGGCAAAGGATGCGTCCAATTGAAGGCTGCCGAGCTGATGCTGTTCAAGCCCAAGGTGGTACGTGCCAAACCGGGTGACCGTGAAGGCCGGGAGCAGGCCGAGCTCATGCGCGAGATCGAGCTGCGCTATCCGGATGTGTTCGTGCTGATCTACCACGTCCCGAACGGTGGGCATAGGCACAAGGCCGTCGCCGCTAAGCTGAAAGGGCAGGGCGTGAAGGCCGGCGTGCCGGACCTGGTCTTGCCAATGGCGCGTGGCGGGTTCTTTGGCCTGTACATCGAGTTCAAGGCCACACCGCCGAACGACGCCGCTGTATCGATCAGCCAGTACACGTGGATACGTCAGCTCACTGAGCAGGGTTATCTGGCGATCGTCTGCCGTGGCCACTTCGATGCCATGGAACAGCTGCGGGCCTACCTGCGCCTGGAACCAACGAAGGTCGCTGTATGACCCTACTGGTCGCTTTTTCCGATGCCGAGCTTCGCCGCCGTGCAGATGACCTTTCTGCTGTGCTCATGCGCGACCCGCGTCATCCCGGCCTGTACTTCCGGTTTACCGAAGCGCGCCCGCGCGGCACCTGGAGTCTGGTCGTGCGCAAGAAGTGGATGCGGATCGGCTCCTACCCTGATCTGTCGGCCAAGGCTGTGCTGGCTGCGTTGCCTGAAACCCGCCAGCGGCTGGGCGCGGATGCCAACGCTACCGCTGCGGTATGCCCGTGGGCCACCTTGGGCGAGCTGTTGGCCTGGTACAGCGACCGGATGAGTCGAGACCGGCATCTGTCCGCCAAGCGCAAGGCCACGGCCAAGTCCGCCATTGCGTGCCATCTGATCCCGCGCGTGGGCGGCCTGGCCTTCACTGAGATTGATCGCGCTACGCTCGACACCAAGCTGATGTGGCCGCTGCAGGAGAAGCTGTCGTTGGAGTTCGTTCGGCTGATATTCGCGCTGCTGGTGCTGGCATGCCGGCAGGCATTCGTGCTCGGCATGATCCACACCAATCCGATGGCCGGGATCAAGTTCAGCGATTTCTCCAAGACAAAGATCAAGGCCAAAGCGGCACGGCTGCGCGGTGTGCAGGTCCAGGATCTGCTCGAGCAACTGGCCGATGCCTTCAAGCGGCGCCCAGCCCACGGCATGCTGGCCTTGATGATGCTATGCCATGGTACGCGCGTCGGTGAGACACGCATGGCGCTTTGGTCGCATATCAGCCTGGCCGACCGCACCTGGCACATCCCGGCGGTGCACACCAAGACCCGAGTCGAGCATTCGCTACCACTGACCGATCAGCTGTGTGCACTGCTGACCCGGTACCGTCAGCGCCAGACCGATATCGGCTACAGCGGGCAATACCTGTTCCCGGCCCGTCATGGCAAAGGCATGAGCGAGGGGCAGGCCAGCCTGGTGTTCACGCAGCTGGGGCAGGGCGAGTGGACCAGCCACGACCTGCGCAAGTTGGCCCGCACTGGCTGGGCTGACCTGGGTATCGACTTCCTGATCGGCGAGATGCTGATCAACCACGCCATGGGCCACAACGTGCAGGCCTACATCCATACCACTGTTGAAGAGCGCAAGCGCGAAGCCTTGGAGAAGTGGCACAGCCATTTAGACGCCAAGGGATTCAGCGTGATTCACGGGTTGGAGGGCGTCGAAAACAAAGAGTCCAGCATCGGTCTGTAAGCCGCGCCGCATAAGGGCTGCGAGCCAATTCAAGAATCAACCATAGGCGAGGTTTCAAAAGCATGAAAAAGAGCCATGGACCTGCCTTCAGCGTCACGGAACTGGACTTGGTGAAGTGCACGATCTGCCGTGGTCGCGCTTTCGTCGCCGGGATTTTTAGCCCGCGTCCCTGCATGCAGTGCAATGCCTCAGGCTGGGTCTCGGCCGATACCGGGGAGGCACTGTCGCTAGAAGTCCTAGTAACGCAATTAGGCATCCGACTGCAGGCTGCTGAGCGACAGATCGAAAAATTGAAGCGCCCGGTGCTCATGAGCGGCCCGGCTGCTCAGTACGAACAGAACAATCGTCGCGGCGCCGGCGGTACGAACTACACAGGGGATTAAGCGATGGGCATCTATAAAAACGTGATGGGCACCTTGGTGCGCGTGCTGGCCGCCGACAATATCGACAACAGCACGAAGCAGTCATGGCAGAAGCTGATCGATGCCGATCTGCGCCAGGGCGGTACCGGCAGCACTATCTCGGTTCGCGACAAGTTCGATTACGACTGCTGCCTCTATGCGCTGCTGCATCGCGAACTGGCGACTGCCCATTGGGATGTGCTGGTCGCCAAGTACTCGACGCACAAGGCCAACAAGGTGGCCGCCATTGGCCGCTTGGTGAGCCGCATGAGCAGCCCCGCGCCACAGCTGTTCGTCTACAAGGCGCTTACTGCCTGGGCAATCCCGAAGCTCAAGGGTGAGCAGTCCGGTAGGCGCTCCACGGACATGATCATCCTGCCGGCCGAGTTCTACGACATGAACAGCTGGGACCCGGCAGGCTCGCCGGAGCGCACCCGCCATCGCTGGAAGGCTGGAATCATCAAACGGCTTGAACAGCTGGAAGAGGCCGCCGTTATCCATGCCACCGAGATATTCGACGCCGAGCAGATATTCATCGATGCCGCTTGACCGTAGTGGCGGAATGGCAGTAAATTATCCCCATCATGTCGATCTTGCGTGCAGTGATACGCAACGACAATAAAACATCCGAAACCCGGCCATTGCGCCGGGTTTTTTCGTTTCTAGCTCCCCAGTTTGGGGAGGCATTCGGATTCCAATCATGCCAGAGAAAGACCCTGACCTCTGGGCCCAGGTATGGCTGCACCTGCGCCTGTACCTGAGCAACCCTCTCTGGCAAGGAGCGATCATGGCAACGGTTATTTCTGGGCTTCGTGTGTTGTACGAGGCCAAAGAGACCAGCAAGCGCCGCATCCTGCTGGAGTCGCTAATTTGTGGCGGGCTGAGTCTGTCCGCGAGCAGCGTCATCGAGTGGATGGAGTGGCCGTCGAGCTTGTCCGTTGCCGCCGGCGGTGCGATCGGCTTTGTCGGTGTGACCGTCATCCGCGAAATGATCGTGAAGTTTCTCGGCCGTAAGGCGGACAGCCTATGAACCTGCTCAAAAGCATTGCCGCTGCACTGATCATCGCACTAGTGGCCGCATTGCTCATTGCCATCCAGCAGTGCCGCGTGATCGCGCTGGAAGGGCAGGTGACGGTCCAGACGCGTGCGGCCAAGGATGCAACCGAAGCCAATACCGAAAGCCTGAAGACCATCACCACGCTCCAGGCCGAAGCCAAGCGCAACGCCAACTACCTGGCCGATCTGCAGCAGCGCCTCAAGGCCAGCGAAGACAAGGCCCGCCAAGCGAGGAAGGACTTTGAAGACCTCAAGCGTAAGAGCCCGGCTGTTCGCAAGTGGGCTGATCAGCCTTTGCCTGACGGCCTGCGCGGCAAGCCCGGGGCCGGCGGTGGTAAAGACATCAGCGGTAAGGCTAGAAGCGCCGGTGATGGTGCCGTGCGAGCGGGTCAGCGATAGCGATGACAACTTGGCGCTGAACGGCGACCTTTGGGCGCTGAAGGATCGGGCAATCAATCTGCTCGATACCTGCGCTGACCAAGTCGATGCGCAGATCAAGCGCAGCCAGAGCAAGTAGGCCGCGCCACAAATTCATAACCGCCATTTTGGGGCGCGCAATCGAGGAAGCATCATGGACAACCAGCATAAGAAGATCACTGGCTACCGCGACCTGACACAGTCCGAGATCGATGGCATGAACTCGATCAAAGCACTGGAAGCTGACGCCGGTGAACTATTCAAGCAGATCAGCCAGATCGAAGGCGTTGACCAGCGCCTACTCGCACTGGCCAAGACCAACCTGCAGCAGGGATTCATGTGGTTCGTGCGCTCTATCGCCAAGCCAGAAGATCCATTCAGCTGATGGGCAGGGCGCCTTACACGCCTTGCAAGCTTTATGTTGACGGCGCGGAAGGAATCTCGGTTGGTGACTTCATCACCACGGCCGCTGGTTCGGCGTACTTGGTGCAGACGCTGCGGGTGAGCCGCACAAGCCCAGAGCGCAAGCACATGCAATGCCTGCGCTGGCCCATCGCTGAAGTGCCGGCTGATGCCCGGTGCTACCAACTGAGCTGGTACAAACGCTAAGAGGTGCGAGATGGCCGGTACCACTGTAACGATTGTCTGCCGCCAACGTTGGTGGTTGAAATATTACCTGGCTGGCGTCATGGCCACCATTCACCTGACAGGCCTCAATCCTGATCTGGCACGCGTCATGATGTGGCTTAAGCGTGGCATCGTCGTCGAGGTGCAGTAATGGCCAGACTAAAGACCCTCGGCACGCGCCTCAATGAGTGCATTACATCCAGAATTCAAACGGTCCCGACTGGTAGTTGGCGCAGCGGCAAAACCAGCTCGCAGCGTGGCTACAACTACAAATGGCAGAAGGCTCGGGAGCGGTACCTCAATGGCAACCCGCTGTGCGTTTATTGCGAGCGGATTGGACGTGTTGCGGCTGCAAGCGTCGTTGACCACATCGTGGCTCATAGGGGTGACATGGTCCTTTTCTGGGATCAGACCAATTGGCAGGGCCTGTGCAAGACGTGTCACGACTCGGTCAAGCAGGCGGAGGAAGCTGCCAGCCGTGGAGGCTGAGATGCCGGGCTGCGCTTGAACCACGAAATCCGGATCGAAGCACGTCAGTTACGTGCCTCAAGGGGGTAGGGGGGTCAAAAGCTTAGGATGTTTCACTAGCTAGACCGCTCCCGACCCCACGTACAGATTTTTTCCCGCTCAGGATTTTTTGTTAATGGCTTTAACACCCAAAAAACGCGCATTCATCGCCGCGTTGAGGGAAGGTGCGTCCAACAAAGACGCAGCCATTGCCGCTGGATGCCCCGAAAAGACTGCCTCTGCGGCAGGCTCAAGGCTCGCGAAAGATCGTGACGTGATCAACGAGCTGCACAAATTGAACGCTCTGCATCCTGTTAAAACGGATGTTAAAACTGTTAAAGGTGTTAAAGCTCAAGCCTCCCCAGAAGGGCCCAGTGAGCCAGCTGAAAACGGCGAGCCGGACGCCTTCGATTTGTCCAGGGCGCTGACGCATCGCGATCCGAAGGACTTCCTGCTGGCGGTGATGAACGACTTCGAGTCGGACGCCAAGCTGCGGGTGGATGCCGCCAAGGCGCTGATGCCGTTTGTTCATCCGCGCAAGGGTGAGAGCGGCAAGAAGGAGGTGGCCAAGGACAAGGCTGCAGGTGCCGCCCAGGGCAAGTTCGGCGTGCGTAAAGGCCCGCTGTCGGTGGTGAAATGATGGAGTGGTCAACGGCCTGTACAGACTGGGAGCAGCGCATTGTTGCCCGCCAGAGCTTGATACCGTTCGAACCTCTATTCCCTGATCAAGCGGCCGAGGCACTGGAAGTCTTCGGCGGCCTGCGAATGGTAGATGCCACCGGCAGCCCGCTGATGAGCGAGACTGTGCGGTCCTGGGTGAATGAATTCGTCGCCGCTATCTTCGGTGCCTATGACCCTTACAGCGGTCGTCGCATGATCAGCGAATTCATGTTGCTGATCAGCAAGAAGAACGGCAAGTCGACCATTGCCGCCGGCATCATGCTGACGGCGTTGGTGTTGAACTGGCGGACGTCGGGCGAGTTCATCATCCTGGCGCCGACCAAGGAGATCGCTGACAACTCCTACATCCCGATCCGAGACATGGTGAAGGCTGACGAGGAGCTGTCCGCCTTGCTGAAGGTGCAAGACCACCTGCGTACCGTGACCCACATGGAGACCGGTGCCACGCTGAAGGTGGTGGCGGCTGACAGCGAGACTGTGTCGGGCAAGAAAGCCATTGGCGTGTTCATCGACGAACTATGGGTGTTCGGCAAACGAGCCAACGCCGAAGCCATGTTGCGCGAGGCCACCGGCGGCCTGGCGTCACGGCCGGAGGGATTCATCATCTGGGCAACAACTCAGTCTGATGCGCCGCCGGCAGGCGTCTTTCGGCAGAAGCTCATGTATGCCCGCAAGGTGCGAGACGGCGAGATCAAAGACCCTTCGTTTCTTCCGGTGTTGTATGAGTTCCCGAAAGCCATGCTCGACGCTGGCAAACATCGCGACTTTTCCAACGCCTATGTCACCAACCCCAATCTAGGGCTGTCGGTCGATGAGCCGTTCATTGAGCGCGGTTACACGCAGGCTCAGCTCGACGGCGAAGAGTCGTTCCGTGGCTTCCTGGCCAAGCACCTCAACGTCGAAATCGGCTTGGCGCTGCTTTCTGATAGGTGGGCAGGGGCGGAATTCTGGGAAGTGCAAGCTTCCGAGCTGTGTCGCACGCTGGAAGACCTGGTCGAGCGCTGCGAGGTGATTGACATCGGCGTCGACGGCGGCGGGCTGGATGACTTGCTGGGTTTGGCTGCGGTCGGGCGTGAGCGTGACACAAGGCGCTGGCTGACCTGGACTCATGCGTGGGCTCACCCCTCGGTGCTCGAGCGGCGAAAGGCAGAAGCACCGCGCATCCGTGACTTCGCGAAAGATGGGCATCTGACTTTGGTCGAGCGCATCGGCGATGACATAGAGGAGGTGGCACAGCTGGTAGCGCAGGTCGAGCAGGCCGGCCTGCTGGATAAGGTCGGCCTTGATCCAGCCGGCGTTGGCGCAATTCTCGATGCGCTGGAGGCTTTAGGCATCCCGCGCGAAAAGATCGACGGCATCTCACAGGGCTGGCGCCTGGGCGGGGCGATTAAGACTACCGAGCGCAAGCTGGCCGAGGGCACGCTGCTGCACGGGGGGCAGCCAATGATGGCCTGGTGCTGCGGCAACGCCAAGGTCGAGCCGCGCGGCAACTCGATCCTGATCACCAAGCAGGCCAGCGGCTCAGCCAAGATCGATCCGCTGATGGCGCTGTTCAACGCCGTGACGCTCATGGCCCTCAATCCAGAGGGGCAGGGCGGAATGGAAAATTTCATGGCCGGCATTCGGGACCCATTGATCGCATGAACGCATTTCACTACTTCATTATCTGCGCGCTGTCTGCGTTCGGTCTGGCCTGCGGCGGGGTCTGGGTGCTGTTCGGCACGGGCTGGTCACTGCTCGCCGGCGCGGCCAGCTTGTTCAGCATCGCAGCATTCATCCGACGAGGGCTGAGCAGTGATTAGATCCCTCACCCAGGCGCTGGGTACCGCTGCAACGAAGCCATCTGCTAGCGTAAGCAGCTGGCTTGGCAAAAGCATCCGCCTCTCTGATGGCGGCTTCTGGAACGCCTTCATGAACGCGCAGTCCAGCAGCGGCAAGTCGGTCACGGTCGACAAGGCCATGCGGCTTTCGGCCGTCTGGGCGTGTGTGCGGATCATCTCCACGTCCGTCGCAGGGTTGCCGCTCAGCATCTACCGTCGTCTCCCCGACGGTGGACGCGAGACAGCCCGGGACTTCCCGCTCTACGACGTTGTGCACAACAGCCCGAATGAGGACATGGCGGCGTTCCACTTCTGGCAAGCGGTCGTCGCTTCGATGCTGCTGTGGGGCAATGCTTACTGCGAGATTCACCGGGCTGGCGGTCGGGTGATCGCGCTGGACTTCCTGTTGCCGTCGCGGGTGACGCCAGAAACGGATGACGATGGTCGGCTGCGCTACTTCTTCCAACCACGTAAAGGCGCTCGCCGGGAGATCGCCCGGGGCGACATGCTGCACATCCCGGCCTTCACCCTGGATGGCAGGATGGGCTTGTCGGCCATTCGCTATGGCGCTGATGTATTTGGCTCGGCGATGTCGGCTGATGATGCGGCGAACACCACATTCAAGAACGGGATGATGCCCACCGTAGCCTTCTCGGTGGACAAAACGCTCAACCCAACGCAACGCGCTGAGTTTCGTGACTACGTCAAGACGATCTCCGGCGCGCTCAATGCGGGCAAGAGCCCGGTGCTCGAGCAGGGCGTGAAGCCCGAGATGATCGGCATTAACCCGGCTGACGCTCAGTTGCTCGAGTCGCGCGGCCACAGCATCGAGGAGATCTGCCGGTGGTTCGGCGTCCCGCCCTGGATGGTGATGAAGACTGACAAGGGCAGCAACTGGGGTACCGGTCTTGAACAACAGCAGATCGCATTCCTGACCTACTGCATCATGACCTACACCGCGCCGATCGAGCAGTGCGTCAACAAGCGCTGCATGACGGCGGTGGACCGGATCAAGCATTACTCGGAATTCTCGCTGGAAGCTTTCCTGCGCGCTGACAGCGCTGGCCGCGCCGCCTATTTGAGCACCATGAGCCAAAACGGCCTGATGACGCGAAACGAGGGCCGGCACAAAGAGAACATGCCGAGCAAACCCGGCGGCGACATCCTGACGGTGCAATCGAACCTGGTGCCGCTTGAGCAGTTGGGCAAACAGAACGACAGCCAAGCCGCGCGCAACGCGCTGATGAACTGGCTCAAGAGCGAATCCGAGGAGTAACCATGAAACACAAGATCCAGTCTCGCGGCCTACGCAGCGAGATGAGCCCGCGTGCGCTCGACAAATGGAATCCTGCCATACAGGCGGCCGTGGAAAACACCTCTGAGGCCATCACGATTTACGGCGTGATCGGTGAGGACTGGTACGGGGAGGGTGTGACCCTTAAGCGTATCGATGCAGCGCTGCGAGCGATCGGCGACCGTGAAGTGACGGTGTACATCAACTCGCCAGGCGGGGACATGTTTGAGGGCATCGCTATCTACAACCGCTTGCGCGAGCACAGCCAGAAGGTCACTACCAAGGTACTCGGCATGGCCGCCAGCGCTGCCTCGATCATCTATCTGGCCGGCGCCGAGCGCGAGGTGGCCAGCAGCGCGTTCCTGATGATCCACAACTGCTGGACTTTCCTCGCCGGTAATCGTCACTACCTGCGCGATGTGGCCGACGACATGCAAGAGTTCGACGCCGCGATGGCCGACCTTTATGCCGAGACCAGCGGCCAGCCAGTAGAGGGTATGGCCGAACTGATGGATGACGAGACGTTCATTCGCGGCAAACGGGCGGTGGAGCTTGGTCTGGCTACTGGGTTGCTTTCCGCCAATGAGGTCGTCGAACGCGAAACCGAGGAGACCACTCAGACCAATGCTCTCAAGGCCATGGACACTGCATTGGCCAAAGCGGGCATGACCCGCTCCGAGCGCCGCGAGCTGTTCGCCAGTTTCAAGTCCGGTACGCCTCGCGCTGCCGGCGGGGGTACGCGTAACGCTGCCCCGACCGATAAGCCCAGCGCTGTCGCGCCAGACCTCTCCGCCTCTCTGAGCGCGGCAACCGATCTTCTCAAATCTCTGAAAGGAAAGTGACCATGGACTACGAAGCCCAAGTCAAGGAATTCAACGCCACCCTCAAGGGCATCGGCGACCAGATCAAAGCCCAGGCTGAAGCCACCGAAAAGCAGATCAAGGCATCCGGCGAGATGAACGCCGAAACCCGCGCCAAGGTCGACGAACTGCTGACCAAGCAAGGCGAGGTGTCGGCGCGCCTGCAAGAAGCCGAGCAGAAGCTGGTCAACGCTAGCCGCGCGCCGGCTGACCGCGAAGAGCCGCAGAAATCGGTCGGCGCTCTGGTCGTTGGCAGCGAAGAAATGCAGGGCATGAACTCCTCCTTCCGTGGCTCGCGCCGTTTGTCGGTACCGCGTGCCGCTATCACCACGGCCACCGGCGGCGCTCTGACCACTGCAGATCGCCAGCCAGGCATTATTGCTCCCCCTCAACGTCGCCTGACCATCCGCGACCTGGTGGCACCTGGTACCACCGAAGCCAACTCGATCGAGTATGTGCGTGAAAGCGGTTTCACGAACAACGCTCGAACCGTCGCCGAGAACACGGCCAAACCCTACTCGGACATCGCGTTCGAACTGGCCACCGCCAACGTGCGCACCATCGCGCATCTGTTCAAAGCTAGCCGTCAGATGCTCGACGATGCGCAGGCGCTGCAAAGCTACATCGACGCCCGTGCGCGTTATGGCCTGCTGATGGCTGAAGAGGCCCAACTGCTTTACGGCAATGGCACTGGTGCCAACCTGCAAGGGCTCATGACCGTCGCGCAGCTGTATGCCGCTCCCGCTGGCGTGGCAGTGGTTGGCGAGCAGCGCATTGACCGCCTGCGCCTGGCCCTGCTGCAGGCCGAGTTGGCCGAGTTCCCATCGGACGGCATCGTGCTCAACCCGATCGACTGGGCCGCGATTGAGCTGACCAAAGATGGCGAAGGTCGCTACATCATCGGCGAGCCACAGGACGGCACGACACCGCGTCTGTGGAACCGCCCGGTTGTCTCGACCCAGGCTATGACGCAGGACGACTTTCTGGTCGGCGCCTTCAAGTTGGGTGCACAGATCTTCGACCGCATGGAAATCGAAGTCCTTATCTCCACTGAGAACGACAAGGACTTCGAGAACAACATGGCAACCATCCGCGCCGAAGAACGTTTGGCCTTCGCCATCTACCGTGGCGAGGCCTTCGTTACCGGCCCGCTGACCGGCAGCGGCTCGTAACCCTCCACCCCAAGGCGCCAGTGATGGCGCCGTACAGGAGCGATACCCATGGCTAGCACCAAGAAGCAGGACAAACCCAGCACGGTAACGGAGCAGGCGACGGCCACGCCCGGTAATCAGGCTTTGAACTCGCCGATCGGTGGCAACGATGCCACCACTGCGAACACCTCCACAGGCGATGCCGCCATCATCACGCCCAGTACCAACTCTGGACTCAGCACCACGGTAGAAGTGGGCAGCCCGGCGACTCAGCTACCGGTGGAGCCGGCTCCAGTGAACCCCTCGACCGCGGATGCTGCAAGCGCTGGCACTTCACCGAGCCAACTGGGCCAGGCTGACGACGCGCTTGAAGTCGCCGCCGACCCTGCGGCGCCTGGGAAGCCCGTGCTAAGCGCCCTAGTCGAGGTGAACCCGGCCAAAGTCGAGGTTTACCCGTTGCGATCGTTCATGGACGAGGGCGAGTTGCGTCGGCGCGGCGGGCCAAGCTACCAGGTGCCCAGGCTTCATGCTGAGGAGCTCGAGCAGCGGAAGCTGGTATCGCGCACTCCGTTGGAGGAGTGACCAATGTCAGTGATCAGCATGGCGCAGGCCCGCGCCCACCTGCGTGATCCAGACGATGACGACGAGTACTTGCAGTTGCTGATCGATTCGGCAGAGCAATCGGCCGTGAGCTATCTCAATCGCCAGGTTTACGCCGATGCGCAGTCGATGGCAGAGGCGGTCGCAGCAGAGATGGCCGGGGAAAAACCCATGCTCAGCAATGCCCCGTTCAAGTCGGCCTGCCTGCTGATCCTGGGGCACCTATACGCCAACCGTGAGGACGTCGTGACTGGCACGATCGCCACCGAGTTGCCCAGAGGATCGCAAGCATTGCTGACTCCGTACCGCGTCGGGTGGGGCGTATGAGGGCCGGGCCGCTTCGGCACTTGTTCAGAGTGACCTTCCGGCATGAGGAGCGAACGAGGTCCGGGGGCGCAGTTGTCACCTGGCTTCCTGCCGCTCGTCCAGAAATGTGGGGTGAAGTACGAACCCCATCTGGGCGGGTGATCGCTGTGGCTGAAAAGCTGAACGCGATAGTGACGGCTGAGATCATCGGTAGACCTCGAGCGGACATGGTTGCGGGTGCGAGGCTGACGCGCCGGGGCGTCACGTACCAGGTTGAGGCTGTACTACCTGATAACGAAAACACACTGATGAGGCTTCTTTGCTCATCGGTACCAAATCCTTGAGGTTACTTATGAAAATCCGTGCATTGGGTGCGCTAACCGGCGCCTCTGGCGAACGCGAGAAAGGTGAGGAATTTACCGTCGATAAGGAATATGGCGAAGGCCTGATCGCCCGTGGCTACGCCGAAGCGGTTTCCGAGGTTGCCAAGCCAGCGAAAGGCGACCAGGCCAAGGAGTAGGCCGTGGCCCGACGTTCGAAAATGCGCGGCGACATCCGCCTTCGGCGGACGCTTCGCAATATCCACAAGATGATGGACAACGAGCTGGCGCCGGCCATGCGCAAAGCGGCCGAACGTGTTCTAGCTACACAGCAGCAATTGATGCCTCGGGACACGGGCGCCGCCGCCGCTGCGCTGAAAATCTACGTAGCGCCCAGCGGCCTGGATGCGCAGATAGGCATCCGCGGCAAGCGCGACAACCGTAGGTTCTTCTACCTACGCTTCATTGAGTACGGAACGAAGGGCTACATGGGTGGCAAGCGAGGCGGCAACCGTAACCAGCGCTCGACCAACAAGAGCGATGGCGTGCACTTCTTCGGCAAGCACCCAGATATTCCTGCCCGCCCGGCTCACCCTTGGCTTCGCCCTTCGATGGACGTAAATCGAGAGTATGTGATGGCCGATATCGAGGAAGCCGTGCGCCGAACACTGCGCAAGGCGAGTCAGGGGGTGGGTAATGGCTGACCCTTCCGTTGCCCTGCAAGAGGCGATTTTTGCCAGGCTGCAGGCCGAGGTGAATTGCCCGGTCTATGACGGCGCGCCCATGAACGCTGACATGCCGTACGTCTCAATTGATCGAGAGGTATCGGTCAACGCCAGCCCGATATCTGGCCGCAAGCGCGAGCAGCGGCTGCTTTACCTATCGGTATGGTCGGACTCTGTAGGCCAGGCAGAGGTCAAGCGCCTCAACGGCGAGGTGATTGCCGCTCTAGACGAGCGCCCACTGACATTACAGGTTGGCCGCGCGGTCTCTGTGCGCGTGATCCAGTCCGATGCCCAGCGCGATGCTGACGGCATCACGTATCAAGGGTCGATCACGGTCCGCGTCATCACCACCCACTGATTCAACTGCTAGCCGCGCAGCGGCTTTATCCAATGTGCCCTTGGAGGAACCCCCATGGCCGATGACAACCTGAATACAGCTGCGGACTGCCGCCTTTACCTAGGCGGTAAGACCGGCGCTGCAACCGAAACCGAGTACAAGGCCGACACCTACGTGGATGTGGGCGAGATCGAAGACCTGGGCGAGTTCGGTGATACCTTCAATGCGGTGAACTTCACCGCCCTGCGCGGGGGCCGCGTGCGCAAGTACAAGGGCACCGCCGACGCCGGCGACATGACGCTGGTGGTGGGCCTGGACAATGGCGATGCGGGCCAAAAGGCCGTGGCCGTCGCCCATAAGGACCGTTCGAAGGGCAACTACAACATCAAGGTCGTGCTCAACGACGGCGATGCCACTGCCAACCCGCCGGTGCTGCCGACCACCTTCTACTTCGGGGCCAAGGTCATGAACAATAAGGTGGCCGCCGGCAATGCTGACAACGTCGTGCGCCGCAACGTCACCCTCGGAATCAGCACCGACATTCTCGAAATCGTGGCCGGCCCGGCCGCTCCCTGACCGATGGGGCTTCGGCCCCGTCCATTCTGAGGCGATTCCATGAGCGAAGCTCTGTACGGCACCATCACTCTGGTGATCGGTGCTCGAACCTACACCCTGCGCCCGACGCTCGAAGCAGCGCTGCTGATTGAGAGTCGTTTTGGGGGCTTACGCGGCGCGCTCGAATCGATGCGGCTGATGAGTATTGCGGCCAGTGCCGACATCATTGTCGCCGGCGCCGGCCTGACGCCGGACAAGCACTCCCAGGTAGCCAATGAGGTGTTCAGCACCGGCGTTGCCAAGGTCTCAGCACAGCTGACCGACTTCATCGCGGTGCTGCTTAACCCGGTACCGCCGAGTGTGGCCGCCCGGGGAAAGGACGAGGCGGACAGCACAGCGCCGTGAAGGACGGTAGCTACGTCGACTATCTGTTCGGCGTGGCCACCGGCTGGCTTGGCTGGCCGCCTGATACCGCCTGGCGAACGCCCATACCGCAATTGATGCTGGCGCTGGATGCGCGGATCGACTGGACCGGTCGCGGTCAGGGCACTGCGTCGAACCAGCAGGATGCCCCGCGTAGGCCCGGTACCGTTGCCGACAAGCTGAAGGCCTTTTTCCGAGGTCGGCAGCAAGAGTAAGTCGCCGCCTCCGGGCGGCTTTTTTGTGCTTGGAGAAATGCATGGCCGATCAACAAGTCCAGGGGATGCTGGTTCAGATCGAGGCGACCACGGCCCAGCTGCGCCGCGAGCTGGCGAATGCCGACCAACTGGTGGCGCGCAGCACCCAGGCGATCGACCGCAACCTGGCTACCGTCGATTCTGCTTTCGACAGAGCAGGGTCTGCAGCGCAATCGGCGGGAGTGTTGATGCGCGGCGCATTTGCCGCGGTTGCAGGTGCCGGCGTGATTGGCGGCATCATCAAGCAGGTGGACGCCTACGGACAAATGTCCGACCGCATGAGGGCCGCCGCTGGTAGTGCATCCGAGTACCAAGTTGTACAGGATCACCTGATGCGTACTGCGCAGGAGACCTACCGGCCACTGGCCGAAGCGCAAGAGCTTTACATCCGCACGGCAGACGTGATGCGCAGTCTGGGATTCAACACCCAGCAGACACTTGATATCACTGACAGCTTTAGCTTCCAACTTGTGACCAACGCCGCTACGGCTGACAAGGCCTCGTCGGCACTCGATGCTTATTCGAAGGCACTGCAAACCGGCAAGATTGAGGCCGATGGGTGGGTATCCATCCAAAGCGCTATGCCCACCATCGTGCAGGCAATTGCAACGGGTACTGGCAAGAGCGCCGATGCCATTCGCAAGCTGGGCGTGGAAGGCAAACTGTCGCTGGATGACCTCAATACCGGTCTGCTTCGCACTGTCGATGCCAATCGCCAAGCTGCCGCCGAAATGTCCACGAGCGTGCAAGATGCGCTGGTCAATATCGGCAATGCCGTCAGCACGTTCCTGGGCAATATGGAGGAACGCACTGGGGCGGTTGGCACGCTTTCGCAGGTGTTGCTGGTACTGGCGGACAACGTCGACCTTGTAGCCACCGCGATGGCCGGTGCGGGTGCTGCGGCGCTGACGCTGTATGTGGCCAAGGCAGGTTTGGCGCTGAAGGCGGCATTGGCGCAGCGCATCGCTGAAGTTGAAAATGCCAGAGCCGCGATTCGCGCCGCCGACGCCCAGCGGGTTTACGCCCAGGCGCAGCTGCAACAGGCAGAGGCGTCGGTAGCTGCCACCACTGGCCTGCAGCGCTTGTCGGTCGTGCAGACGCAGCTGCTGCCCAAACAGGCGGCGCTTACGGCGTCGACTGAAGCCCTGACCATCGCCCAGGCGAATCTCACGCGGGCAGCCACCGGTGGGTTGCTGTCGGCGTTGGGCGGACCGGTGGGGCTGGCGCTGCTCGCAGGCACCGCCGCGGCGAGCTTCCTGATGCTCAGCGAAAACTCCGACGGGCTCGAGAAAAAGCTCGGCGACCTGGCCGAGCCACTCGACAAGGTGGTAGAGCGGTTCAACAAGCTGAACAGCGCGACCCAGGCAGTGGCGCTCAGAGAGCTGCAAGGCAAGATCGACGACTTGCAGAGTAATCTGGGTCAAACGTCAGGCGCCATCGCTGACAAGTTCGAGAACGACCTGCGCGGCATGGGTGCTGCGGGCGTCGATGGGTTCATTGCCGGGCTGGCGCCGATGCCGCAGGAGGCCCAAAGAGCGCTGGACTTAGTTCGTGCTGCTGCGAATCAGGCAGCGACCGGCGCGGTCGTGGATTGGAAGGCAGTAGCTGACGAAGTCCGCGGCATCCCTGGCGTCACTGAGGCCATGGCGCAGGCGATCGAGACAGGCCAAATAAAGGCGTCCGATCTCAGCGTTGAGCTTATAAACCTTCGCGCCAAGCTGGCAGAACTGACCGGTGAGACCGATCGCAATACTGCCTCCACCCAGGCCAACAATGCTGCGAAGGCAGGCATGAGCTCTGCCGGCCAGACCTATCTGGACACGCTCCAGAAGCAGCTGGCCGGGCTTCAGGACAACGGTGACGCGATCAAGATCGCAAACCGGCATATCGCCGAGAATGCGGATCTTACCGAGACCGATCGGCTGGCCATTCTGTCTGCGGCCAGTGCCATTGAGGCCCAGAAGAAAGCCAATAAGGATTCCACTCAAGGCAGTAAAGACCGGGCAAAAGCGCTCAAGGATGAAGTCAAGGTGCTGGATGCGATCATCGACCGCGCCCTGCCAGAGCGTAAGCGCCTCGACGACCTGAAAGAGGGTATCCAGGGTCTACGCAAGGCTCAGGCCAGCGGCAAGATTACCGCCGCCGAGATGGAGCTTGGCATCAAAAATCTGAACACCGCCTATGCCGCACCAGTGCTTCAGAAGCGTGCCGAAGAGGAGCGAAAGCTTGCAGAGGCACGGCGCAACAGTGCCGAGTCATACCGCAAGGCCTTGGAGGTGGTGCTGCAAACGCGCCAGGACGCGATAAATGCTGATGTGTCCGGCATCGGCATGGGCGATAACGAGCGGGATCAAGCCGACCGACTCAATGGGGTGCGGCAGAGGTACGCCGAGGCGCGCCGGCAGTTGGAAGAGCAGCAAGAGGATGTGTCCCGTCGATTAAGTGATGATGCCTACCAGCAGCGTCTCGCCGATCTAGGCGATTTTCAGGCCCGTGAGCTTCAGATGGAGGTGGATGGCTACGACGCCAGACTGGTCGCACAGCGGGACTATCGAAACGGCGCCAAGCGCGCCTGGGCCAACATTCAGGCCGACGCCGAAAATGTGGCTGGCACCACCGACGAGATGCTGACCTCAGGCTTCAACACTGCAAAAGATGCCTTGGCCGAGTTTGCCGTCACGGGAAAGGCCAACTTCAAGGATTTCGCCTCCAGCGTGATTGCGGACATGGCGCGGATCGCTAGCCAACAGGCGGCTAGCTCGCTGCTCAGCACTGTCGTGGGCTGGGGTGTATCCGCTGCCAGCAGCTACTTCAGCGGCGGGGGCAATGGCATGACGCCGGGCTCGGCGGGAGGTGTTTCGTCAAACCTTGGCGCCTCACAGGCGGGGTACTCGAACGCCTACTTCCAGGCACTGGGCGGCGGATGGGATGGCGGCGTGCAAATGTTCGCGAAGGGCGGTGCGTTCGCTACCAACAGTGTTCTGACCAAGCCGACTGGATTCGGCATGGCCGGGGGTGGACTCGGCATCGCAGGTGAGGCCGGGCCTGAAGCCATCATGCCACTGGCGCGCGGCGCGGACGGATCGCTGGGGGTGCAGATGGTAGGTGGCGGGAGTGGTGGCTCAACAGTCGTCCAAGTCAGCGCCCCTGTGGCCGTGACGCTCGAGGATAGAATTTCCGAGGGTATGGAGTTGGACACCGCGGCCCTTCAACAGAACATGCAGCGCCAGATGCAGGGCATTGCCGAAAAGGCGGTCTCCGACTCCTGGCGCGCCGGAGGGGTTAGCCACCGGAATAGCAGTGGGAGACGCTGATGGCGATCGAAACATTCATCTGGACACCTGACGACGAAGCCAGTGGCGACAGCACACTGAGGACAAGGAAGTCGCAGTTCGGGGATGGCTATGCGCAGGTGTCGAGCGATGGGCTCAACGGCGAGACTGATAGCTGGTCATTGTCGTTTGGCGGCCTCGCTGACGAGATAGCTCCGCCCCTGGCCTTTATACGGCGCCACCGCGGCGCCAAGTCGTTCTTGTGGACTAACCCTGAAGGGGTGCTCGGGATGTACCGATGCGAGACCTTCCGGCAGCAGCGCAAGCCGGGTGATGTCGTGGTGCTGTCGGCAACCTTTGAGCGAGCGTATCAACCATGAGCCTGATCACTCAGTTACAGAAACTCGATCCAGGCGCCGAGATCCTGCTGTTTGAGCTGGACGGCTCGGACTTTGGTGCCGATATCCTGCGGTTCCATGGGCATGCAATACCGCACACGCCGGAGGAGTTGGCCACCGCTGGCGCCAATGCCGATCAGTTGCCGGCCAAGTCGATCTGGTGGCAAGGCAACGAGTACGGTGCATGGCCCATGCAGATCGATGGTATCGAGGCGAACTCGGACGGCACTGCGGTCCGGCCTACCTTAAGCGTCGGCAACGTGAACGGCAGGATCACGGCGCTTTGCTTGGCCTTCGACAACCTGCTGGAATTCCAGCTGACCATGCGGCACACCTTTGCCGAATACCTCGACGCTGCGAATTTCCCCGGCGGCAACCCTTCCGCAAATCCATCGGAGGAAAGCATCGAGGTCTGGTACATCGACCAGAAAGTGTCGGAGAACGGCACCACTGTCGCCTGGGAACTGGCCAGCCCCGGCGATGTAGGCGGTGAAACGATCGGCCGGCAGATGACGCAGCTGTGCCACTGGGCCATGACAGCCGGGTACCGAGGGCCCAACTGTGGCTACACCGGGCCGTATTACGACATGGACGGCAAACCGACCACCGACCCGGCCAAGGACGAGTGCAACGGCTGCCTGGATACCGGCTGCACTGTTCGTTTCCGTCAGGGCAACCCATTGCCCTTTGGCGGATTCCCTGCCGTTTCATTGATCGCGCGGAGCTGACCATGCGTAAACACATCCTGGCCGCCGTGCAAGCGCACGCAGCGGCTGAATACCCGCGCGAGTGTTGCGGCCTGCTGCTTCAGATCGGCCGCAAGCAGGTGTACCACCCGTGCTCCAACGTCGCCCAGGACCCCACAGAAGAGTTCCGCATCGCGCCGGAGCAGTACGCCGAAGGTGAAGACCTGGGCGAGGTGATCGGCATTGTGCACTCGCACCCCGACGCAACGAGCAAGCCGTCGCCGCGCGACCTGGCCATGTGTGAAGCCACGGGCTTGCCCTGGTACATCGTTTCGTGGCCGGAAGGCGACCTGCGATCCATCACGCCTACCGGCCACACGCCGTTGCTCGGCCGGCCTTTTGTGCACGGGGCTTGGGACTGTTGGCAGGTCTGTGCGGACTGGTACGAAAGGGAATGGGGGCTGGAGTTTCCAGCCTACGCCCGCGAGGAGGGCTGGTGGGAGAATGCTGCCGGTCCGAGCCTGTACGAGCAGGCCTTCGAGGGGGCCGGCTTCTACCAGGTCAGCCAGCCCCAGCGCGGCGACATGATCGTCATGGCCGTAGGTCGCACCGCTCACCCCAATCACGCCGGCATTTACCAGGGAACCGAAGTGCAACTGCCGGAGCCGCACACCCAAGTCTTCGGCCCAGGTCCATTCATGCTGCATCACCTGTTGGGGCGGCCATCAGAAATCGTCGTGTTTGGCGGGCCTTGGCTCGAGCGGATGCGGCTTGTGTTGCGACATCGGGCCGCGAAGTGAAGCGGCGTGGCCGCCTGGGAGAAGTATGAGAGAGCAAATGCCGAATGTGGTAGCCGTGAGTAGACTCGAGGCGAGGATCGACCCAGAAGCAAGGATTGTTAGGGTGAAACCTCTAGCGCCCCGTAAATGGGATAACTATGAAGTCATCCCGTTGATGCAGAGCGGTCCTTGGGATGCCAGAGAGCTGCTATTTGTTGGCCTGAGTAGTGAACTCAAAGCGGTAGGTGTGTGAGTCGAAGTCCATTACGAGCACGCCATTGCTAAGCAGCTGCATACCAAGAATTGCATCGTAGTGGCGCCCGTTTTTTCGAAGCGGGACCGATGTGAACTCAGCAGATTGCCTATAGTGCGATGAGGATTCCGGCAGCTCGAAAAGAGCTGGATAGACCGGCTCGATGGTGGTCGCTGCAGCCGAATAGACGGTCATGGTTTTTTCGCTGAGAAATCCGTTTTGCTTCGCAAAGTCTTCGTCTATGTAGACCCCCTCAGCCCCCGTATCGATCAATGCAGTGACTTCCAAAGGGCTCGTACCTGGGACTGCCATGTTCGGGGATGCTGGCAGAGCTGGCAGTATTGATATGCGAATCACGGGGATGATTGGAGCTCGCTCTGCGGTGTCCGAAAGCCGCTCCCCTTCTTGAAGAAAATGGATGGATGCGCCATTAGGTGTCATTTTGTCGCTCATTCGACCTCCAAGGTCGCTCGATACCCCAGTTCAAGTGCTTTCCCGCAACGGACCAGAGCGGGTCGTTGGGAGGCGCAACGCTACTACGGCAGAAAGCTGCGCGGTTACTGGGAATGCGTCCAGGGTGGATGGGCGGACAGGGTGGCTCCCGAGGCAGAATTCATAGATGATGTCACATTGCCTTCCTCAAGGAGTCGAGTCATGGCACTTCGTTTTCGCAAAAGTTTCAAGATCGCACCAGGAGTGCGCATTAACGTCAGCAAAAGTGGCGTAAGCACTTCTGTCGGAGGGAAGGGTTATACGGCCAACGTCAGTAAGCGGGGCACGCGAGTAACGGCTGGTATTCCAGGCTCGGGATTGTCTACATCAAAGCTGTATGGTCCTAGTAAAAAAAACAAATCGCCTGCTACTCCAACCTCGATGTGGGCACATGTAGTGACGTGGTTGCTCATTGCAACGGTCTTGTGGTGGATCTTCAGCTGAGCTCATCAAACAAAGCGTCGAGCTAAGGTTCACTGGCTTTCCATCCACGCTGGATGCCTGCCCAGGCGGCTGCTACAGTCACGATTTTCAGGGAGGGAAGCTATGCGTGCAATGGTCATGATACTGAGCCTCGCGCTCGTGAGCGGGTGCGCCTCAATGAATGAAAAGCGTGCTGTCGGGCCGGCATTTGCCGCCAAGAGTTCGAAACCGGTGGATAAAGTTGCTGAGTGTGTCTTGTTCGCTTGGCAAAATCAGTCTTTGATGGGGGCTCATTACGGCTCGGCGTTGCAGCCGTTGGCTGGTGGTGGAAAAACAGTGATTGGCGCTGGAGAGGTCGAATTCGCGGACTTTAAGGATGCAGACGACGGAACCCAAGTCCGCCTTTACTTCCAGACCGGATTGATGGACTGGAGGAAAAACAGGAGAACCGAGGCAGTCGAGCGCTGCCTTTGATCTAAACCGCCCTCGGGCGGTTTTTTATTGCCCGGAGCCACATAT
Source organism: Pseudomonas sp. CFBP 13727 (assembly GCF_014841915.1). Taxonomy (NCBI): domain Bacteria; kingdom Pseudomonadati; phylum Pseudomonadota; class Gammaproteobacteria; order Pseudomonadales; family Pseudomonadaceae; genus Pseudomonas; species Pseudomonas sp. CFBP 13727. Next base: position 489,073 of record NZ_JACYUT010000001.1, on the reverse strand, counting down.
GCCTGATTCAGCAATCCACTACGCCCCTATGACAACCATTAAACTGTCCGGCTCACTGGCTCAGAAGTTTGGCCGCACCCACCGTCGGCTACTCGATAATGGCGACACCTGGGAGGCGTTCCAAGCTCTAAAAGCCACAGTGGTAGGATTCGAAGACGAGATTCGCCGCCTGGATTGCTTGGGGCTACGGTTCGCAGTGTTTCGGAATCGGCGGAACGTAGGCGCGGATGCGTTTGACCGCGGGGGTGTTCGCGAGCTGCGTATTGTTCCAGTGATCGGAGGGAGCAAGCGAGGTGGCTTGATGCAAACCGTCGTTGGGGTAGCCCTAATTGCTGCAGCGACCTTCGCCACTGGCGGACTTGGTGCGGCCTTTTCTGCTGGCGCTGGTGGTTGGGGAGTTGCAGCAGCGGTGGGCGCATCTATGGCCATCGGTGGCGTCATGCAGATTCTCAGCCCCCAGGCCAAAGGCCTATCAATAAGCGCTGCGGCTGAGAACAAGCCGTCTTATGCCTTTGGCAGCGCCAGAAACACCACTGCCAGCGGTAACCCGGTGCCGATCTGCATCGGCAAGCGCCGTTGGGGAGGAGCCGTTATCTCGGCCTCGATCTACGCCGAAGACAAAACCTAACGTCACATCTGCAAACCAGCCGCCCCAGGGCGGTTTTTTATTGCCTGGAGGAAAGCATGGGCGCAGCAGCTCACTTGGATATTACTGGCGACAAAGGCGGCGAGAGCAAGCCAAAGACGCCGGTCGAGGCGCCCGACAGCCTTCAGTCCACCAACATCGCCAAACTGTTGCTGGCCGTGGGAGAGGGTGAGTTCGATGGCATTCCAACCGATCGCGACATCTACCTCGACAACACCCCTATTGTGGACGCGAGCGGCAACGTCAACTTCCCAGGTGTGAAGTGGGAGTGGCGCAGCGGCAGCCTTGAGCAGGAGTACATCCAGGGTATCCCTGCGGTAGAAAACGAGACCACATTCAACGTCGAGCTGCGCAGCGACAACCCGTTCGCGCGTGCCCTGAGCAATACTCAGCTTTCCGCTGTTCGTGTTCGCATGTCATGGCCTCGCTTGGCCCAGCAGGACAGCAGCGGCAATACCAACGGCTACCGGATCGAGTACGCCATCGACATCGCCACTGATGGTGGCGCCTACGTCGAAGCTCACCGCGGCGCCGTGGACGGCAAGACTACCAACGGCTACCAGCGGTCTGTCCGTGTCGATCTGCCGAAGGCAAACTCAGGCTGGATGATGCGTGTCCGCCGGCTTACGGCAAACGCCAACAAAGGCACGATTGCCGATACGATGACCATCGCAGGCTACACCGAGATCATCGACGAGAAACTGCGCTACCCAAACACCGCTCTGCTGTACATCGAGTTCGATGCCCAGCAGTTCCAGAATATCCCTGCAGTGACCGTCAACTGTAAAGCCAAGCGCTGGCCGGTACCAAGCAACTACAACCCGATCACCCGCACCTATACCGGGGTCTGGGACGGCACCTTTAAGCAGGCTTGGACCAACAACCCAGCGTTCGTCACGTACGGTCTGTGTGTTGAGGACCGCTTCGGCCTGGGCAAGCGCATCAAGTCGTGGATGGTCGACAAGTGGGAGATGTATCGGATCGCCCAGTACTGCGACCAGCAGGTGCCAGATGGCGTGGGCGGCCAAGAGCCACGATTCCTCTGTGACCTGAACCTGCAGGGTCGTGCCGAGGCGTGGACGCTGCTGCGCGATCTGTCGGCTATCTACCGGGGCATGGTGTACTGGGCTCACGGCTCCTTGTTCATGCAGGCGGACATGCCGCGCGCGCAGGACATCGACTACGTCTTCACCCGGGCGAACGTGATCGATGGCGAGTTCGTGTACGGCGGCGCTGAGCGCAGCACGCACTACAGCCGCGCCTTGGTCAGCTACGACAACCCAGCCAACAACTACGACACAGACGTCATTCCGGTGACCGATAACGCGCTGCAGCGCCGGTACCGTGACCGACCCATCGAGTTGTCGGCTATCGGTTGCACCCGTGCTTCCGAGGCGCAGCGTCGCGGCAAGTGGGCGCTGTTGAGCAACAGTCAGGACCGGACCGTCACCTTCAAGACCGGCATGGAAGGCCGTATCCCGCTGCCGGGCTACGTTATTCCGGTGGCTGACGAGCTGGTGGCAGGTCGCCCGAACGGCGGCCGGATTTCATCGGCAGCCGGCCGCGTGGTAACCCTGGACCGCGACACCCCGATCAAGGCAGGCGATCGCCTGATACTGAACCTGCCGAACGGGACCGCCCAAGCGCGCACCGTGAAGTCTGTTGCTGGGCGCGCAGTGACGGTGACGACTGATTACGGAGTGCAGCCTGAGCCTGAGCTGCAGTGGGCGATCGACTACGGCGACCTGGCGGTCCAGCTATTCCGCGTGCTCAAGACCGTACGCACCCAAGAGGGCGAGTACGAGATCACTGCGCTTGAGTTCAACCCGAGCAAATTCGCGGCAATCGACACAGGCGCCAAGTTGGACGAGCGACCGATCAGCATCATTCCGGTGACCACCGTGGCGCCGCCGGCCAGAGTTTCGCTGTCGGCTGGGCACATGATTGATCAGGGGATTGCGATCAGCACCATGACCATTGCTTGGCCCGCGGTGCAGGGCGCCGTTGCTTATGACGTCGAATGGCGCAAGGACAATGGCAACTGGGTTCGGCTGCAGCGCACTGGGGCGGCGTCCGTGGACGTGGTCGGCATTTACGCTGGCGCCTATTTGGCCCGTGTCCGCGCGGTGAGTGCTTTCGATATCACGTCGATCTGGAAAAGCTCGCAGCTGACCCAGCTCAACGGCAAGGCCGGCCTGCCGCCGGCAGTCACCTCTCTCACCACCGAGAGTTTGCTGTTTGGTATCGGCGTGCACTGGACCTTCCCACCAGGTGCGGAAGACACCCAGCGCACCGAGCTCTGGTACAGCCAGGGTACCGACGTGACTGCGGCAACAAAGCTGTCCGATCTGGCGTACCCACAAAGCGACTACGTGCTGCAGAACCTGCGCGCCGGCGCTGCCTTCTTCTTCTGGGCGCGCCTGGTGGATCGTACCGGCAACCTCGGCCCGTTCTACCCAGTCGGCGTGGGCGTGCGTGGTGAGGCCAGCAGCGATGCTGGCGCCATTCTCGACCAGATCGCTGGCCAGGTCGGCGAGTCCGCACTGGGCAAGGAGCTGGCGGCCGAGATCGAGCTGATCAGTGGCAACGGACCTGATTCGGTGAATGAGCGTCTTCAAGAAGCCAAGAGTCTGCTCGCCGAGCAGATCGCTGCTGTCGACACTGAATTGGAAGGCGTAAAGACCGAGCTGCAGGGGCAGATTGACGCGATCGCCGATCTTGCCGACTCGATGCCGTACAAGCCCGACCAGACCTACGCTGTGGGGCAGGGCGTACTGGGAGCTGACGGCGTTATCTATCAAGCGGTCAAAGCTGTTCCGGTCAAAACGCCGCCACCGAACACCACCTACTGGCTGAACGTGGGGCAGGCGGTGGCCACTGCAAACGGTCTCGCCGCGCGCGTGCAGACTGTGGAGACGAAGGTGACCTCGGTCGAAGGGGTGAACACCGCCCAGGCGCAGCAGATTACCGGGTTGCGCACCGACGTGGACGGCAAGGCATCGGCGAGCAGCGTGCAGAGCATCGGCAACCGGGTGACCACTGCTGAAAACTCGCTTTCAAGCCAGGGGTCGGCCATCACCGGCCTGAACAACAACCTGACCACTACGAACACCAACGTCAGCACTGCTCAGACGGCCGCAAACAACGCAGCCGCGCTGGCCGGGAGCAAAGGCAAGGTGATGGTGCAGACGGCGGCGCCGGCGGCTGCGGACCAGCTGGCGCAGAACCTCTGGATAGACATCACCGGCGGGGCTAACACGCCCAAACGTTGGAATGGCTCAGCCTGGGCGGCGGTCACCGACAAGGTGGCAACGGATGCGGCGAATGCTGCAGCCAGTGCGTTGACCCAGGTGCAGACCAAGGCCGACGCCGGCGCCGTGGCGGCGTTGACCAACCGGGTCAGCGCCACCGAGGGCGCTGTCACATCTGCCAGCAACAACATCGTCAGTCTGACCAATAGCTTGTCGCTGGCAGGGGGTGAAAACCTGCTGTTCAACCCATCGTTCGACAGGCTGGTCGAGGGGAGCACCACGACGCCGGACGGCTGGGCATTCTCTGTGCCTGCAGGTCCCGCGTGGTCATCTACCTCAGTGCCGTCCACGCTCGACTTGGCTGGCCGGGCGCAGCGGATTGAAGTTTCGGGCATGACCACGTCCACCTATGTGGACATTACGCCCCAGATTCCTAAACGGCCTGCAGTACCCGGTGGCCAGGTAGTGACGCTCTCCGCCAACGTTCGAGGGACACCTGGCTTGGGGTTTCAGCTGTTCATGCAGCACAGGAACGCGGCGGGCGCCGTGTTGGCGACCACGTCCCAGAACATCACGGTGCTGTCGGAAGCGTGGCAGCGGGTCCCTCTCACCAGCGACCCGTTGCCTGCTGGTACCGCCAGCTCCACGCCATTGCTGCGTGTCCGTCCGAACGCTGCCGGCACCATCACTGCCGGTTTCGCAGAGATCGACAATGCCCAGTTCGAGATTGGGGCCCAGATGACCGGGTGGCGCGACAATGGCAAGGTGCTGGCGTCGGACCAGCTGGCAACATCCGGGGCGGTATCGTCCTTGTCCAGCACCGTGGCGCAGCAAGGTGCCGCCATCACCAGCGCCAGCAACAACATCGTCAGCCTGAACAATAATCTGGGCATGAGCGGAGGTGAAAACCTCCTCTACAACCCGGATTTCGTCCGAGTAGGCGCCGGAAATGTTGCGGAAGGGTGGATCGGCGAGGGGCCAGCGGCCCCTGGGGCGTCGACGGCTGTGTGGTCGATGGTCACGTCGTTCATGAATTCCGGGGAGATGGCCCAGCGGATGACCGTCACCGGGCTGAATATCAGCTCGCTGTACCGGTCCATCCGGACGGCTACGGATCGGCTTGCCAGGATTGCCGGTGGGCAGGGTTTTGTGACGTCGGCATACGTTCGCGGCACGGCGAACCTGGGGTTCCGCATCTTCGTGCAGCAGCTCAATGCCGCGCAGCAGGTGCTCACTACGACCAACACGATCATGTACTACCTTACGGACGCCCCGCAGCGCATCGCCTTGGCAACGCCAAACCCTGCCGCAGGTGCGGTCTATGCCCACGTGTACCTGCGTGTGTATGGCAGTGAAGCCGTGAGCGATGGTTTCATCGATATCGCGCGCCCACAGCTTGAGTACGGCAACATGGCCACCGGGTGGAGGAACAACGGCCAGGTGGCAGCAGCCACGCAGTCAGCGACGTCTACCGCTCTGGGATCACTCACTTCTGTAGTTGGCCAGCAGGGCACCTCGCTCAGCAGCGTGTCGGGCAGGACAACCCTCCTCGAGAATGCGGTCAACAGCACGACAAACGGCTTGGGCACGAAGGCCAGCGCGTCGGCTGTAGACACACTGACCAATCGTGTCACTGCAGCCGAAGGCGTCAACAGGAGCCAGAGCACCAGTATCACTGATCTGAACAACGGCGTTTCGGCGCTTCAGGGCAACCTGAGTGCGACGAGCCGCGCCTTGAGCTCGCTTTCGTCGGAGGTCACGCAGCAGGGTGACAAGCTGACTGCGCAGGCCAAACAGGTCACCAATCTGAGCGCATACGTCGGAGACGTAGCATCGGTTCTGAGCAATGAAACCACCGCCCGCGCGAATAGTGACCAGGCCCTGGGCCAACGGATCGATACTGTCCAGTCCACTCTAGGGGATACCAGAGCTTCCGTTCAGCAGACAGCTACTGCGCTTGCCGGGTTGAATGGCAAAGTGGAAGCTCAGTATTCCGTCAAAGTGATGACCACAAGCGGCGGGATGAAGGTCGCGGCAGGCTTCGGGATTGGCCTTGAAAGCGAAGGCGGGGTGACCCAGGGAACGTTTGCTGTCAGTGCTGACAGGTTCGTGGTACTGCCATCGAATTTAAGTGGTGCATTGACGTCTCCCTTCGCGGTGGAAAATGGCCAGGTGTTTCTAGCCGACGCCTATCTCAAAAAAGCCACGATCCAGCAAGGTATCGTCGGGCAGTCTCTGTACTCGCAAACATTCACAAACTACGGTACTCCGGTGATGAACGTTGATTTCAACGCTGGGCAGATTCTCATTCAAAACAAGACAACCAACGGCGCCTATATGTTCATTCGACAGGACGGGATATTTATGGTGCAGAACGGCGTAGTCGTAGTTGAGCTAAGTATGGGGTAATTCAACAATGGCTGGGTTGATTCTGCGTAATCCTGCAAATGGCCAAGAGATTCTAAACATGACTGGCAATTATAGTCAGGATTTAGGCTCGGTCATAACGAATGGTAACAACGGCTCGGTGACCATTCCGTCACCTCCAGCTGGTAAAACGGTGTTCTATAGCATCTTGCCGCTGGTCGATCTGCAGAGAGAGAAAGGTAAGCGTCCAGGCGTGACCATTTCTGGGACTACGCTTTCATGGGCTTACTCATACAACACAAACGGTTGGGGCTTCTTTTCGGCGAACTGCCGAATTGCCTATGGGTACTTTTAATGGCTGGCCTAAAAGTCAGAAAGCTGGACGGCACTATGTTGCTTGATAGTGAAAAGATTACCTACGGCCTGGTCAAAAGCGGGTATCTGACGCAAGGCGAGATATGGCCGCGCAAGCGCATTCGCTCGATCAATCTCGACCCTTCCCAAGGGACGAGTTGGGCCGACGATGCTGCGGGTACTGGCGATCAACAGTGGACCTTCACAGTGCCGGATTGTGTAGCACCCATGCTTTTTCTGGTGGGTGACGGGTGTCTGAATGGCGTCAGCGCCTCGGGCAATACTCGAACCTACATTTTCGGCAACGCTTCGGGGTCGACGAAGGTGTACGCATTTGATCAGATGCGTGAAATGGGCTCTGGCCCCAGGCTGCGTTGCCGAAATGTCGCAACAGGCACTATTACGTTCAACTCATACATGGTGCCGCTGAATATTATTGCCCAAGTGGCAGCGCCCGGCCCAGGAACGCAGCAAGGAAACTCATATGTCACTGCCTATGCAGGTGGAAATAATGAGCTAATCAAGGGCAGTTATCCATCAATCCAGTATTCAAGGGTGCGCGTGCCACTAGGAAATGAAGAATATGCGGTACATTTGCCATTCAGTCGTAACGCAGCAGTTGTAGATAATAGTGATGCAATGGGTTACAGCGTAATTGAAGGCGCAGGCGGTTATGCTGGTGGGGTCCAATTCATGTTTGGGCCTGCTGGCGGGTCGCCTTCTACTCAGGCAGGTGGCCAACGTGTTGGTTATTATGCGATGGTCCTCGATCGGATGCCTGTTGCGTTGGTGACGCGCACATCAAACCTCCCATTTCCTTTTAATTGACCGATTCATATACAAACCCTTGCCGCCATAGAGCGGTGTTTTCATTTGGAGATTCATATGCCTTACATTGTCATCAACGGTGCAAACTCGTACGACCCAAATAACCAAGTGGAGTACGCCACCGAAGCCGAGGCAGACGCCAAAGCGCGAGAGATCCTGCAGTCCTTCCCCCAGTCGTCGATCCGCACCGCGCAGCTGCTCTCCAGCTACAGCGCCAAAGTGACGATCAGCAGCAAGGCCGTGCCGGAACCTTCACCACCGGCCGAATCGCCCACTGCTGAGTAAAACCCAACAGTCCACATGCCCGCCTCGAGCGGGCTTTTTTACGCCTGCAGGAAAGCGAAACCATGAACATCCCGATTGAAACCATCCGGCAGGGCCTGGCCCTTTTGCCCGCGAAGATGGCCGGCTGCCGCGCCATGACCATGATCATCGCCATCGGCCTGCAAGAGTCCGGATTCCTTGCCCGTCGCCAGTACGGCAATGGCCCAGCGCGCGGCTTCTGGCAGTTCGAACGGGACGGCGGCGTGAAAGGCGTGATGGAGCACCCGGCCACCACCTCATACGCGGCGGCTATCTGCCTGCAGCGGGGCGTCCCATTCGAGCGAGCCAAGGTGTGGGCGGCGCTGGAGACGGACGACCTGCTGGCGGTGGTGTTCGCGCGGCTGCTGCTGTGGAGCGATCCCAAATCGTTGCCAGCCGTCACTGAGCCCGACGCTGCTTGGAAGCTGTACGCCCGCACCTGGCGCCCCGGAAAGCCGCACCCTGACAAGTGGCCTGAATGTCACGCCCATGCGCTCAGAGCGCTGACCTGACTCCCTGCCTTCTAACTGAAATCGAACAACAATCACGCGCTCCACCGCGCGGCTTTCTATAGGTGACAACTGATGGCTCCATACAGCGTTCAACATATCTTTCCTCATCGTCTTTCCAATCGACCAGTCGTGATAACTGTTGTGATCAAGTCGGGCACCGTCATAGTTGAGAAAGCGGCCGGCGAAACGTGGGTTCCTGCCTTCACGTTCTCAGAAACTGGCTGCCAGGCCTTGTGGTTGGGGCGCGGCCGATTCCGCGTAACTCCGACTGGAAGCGCAGTCTATGAGGTCGATGAGCTATGACAGTCACGGCAGGCGTCGGCCTTGCTGCCGGTAGCGGCTTGGTTGCCGCGATCAGGGGGTTACTCACGGATGGCGCCTCGCCCCTTATGTGGCCGCTGAGGTTTGATCGCGGCATCAACATCTCGGGCATGGAGTTCAGCGAGAAAACCTATCCTGGCATTGAGGGTACGCACTACTTCGCCCCGCAAGAGGCTGATTTCGCGTATGCGAGCCGCAAGGGATTTACCGTGGCCCGCATACCGTTCCTCTGGGAACGTGCGCAGCCTACGCTGAACGGTGCTCTGGCTCAGGTGTTTCTTCAGCAAATGGACTTCTGCGTTGCGATGGGCAAAAAATACCGCATTCGCCTGATTCCCGACATGCACAACTACGGTGGGCGCTATGTTGATCCCGCGATCACAGTCGGCGAGCGAGTAAAGATCGGATCGGCAACCCTAACCATCGCGCAGTTCGTGGACTTCTGGACCAAGTTCGCGACGCGGTACAAGAGCGAGCCCTTTATGTACGGCTATGACTTGATGAACGAGCCAGTGGGCATGCCGGTCGAGTGCAACCCCATGACCTACAACCCGTTCAATCCGAGCACGCAACTTCAGTTGATCCCGAACTACAAGTTCGCAGCTGACCTGTCCGGATGGTCTGCCGACTCAGCTTACGTGCGCAAGACGGACCCCGCAGTGAATGGCGGTAATCCGTTCATTGAGTACACCGGGGTTTCTGGAAACTTCAGCAACTTCACGACTGCCAACGATGCTACCTCTGGCCTGTCCGTTGCCGCTTCCACGACCTACATAATCAGCGGCACCGCTACGGCGAGCTTTACCGGGAACTATCCGCAGATACAGGTCAACACCGGCGCGGATGATGGACAGGGTCACGCCTATCCCGGCACCACGCTGGCGTCTTATCGCTTCGTAGCGGCAGCTACCGAAACTCGCTGGTCGTTCCAGTTCACCACGGCAGCCGATACAAAAAAGGTTTGGATTCGATTCCAGGGACTTGGCGGGGTTGGCGTGCTTCGATTCATGAAGCTGAACATCACCAAGGACTCAACTGTCCAGCCTTACCGCGACTTCGCGTACAACGGCCAGACGGCAACCACCAGCTTGATGAACCAGGCCGCAATCACCGCCATCCGCACGCAGGACATGAACGTGCGCATCATCATGGAGAACGACAAGTACGCGGGGCTTCACCAGTTTACGGCTAACTTTGGGGCTAACCCGGAGCCGTGGTGGAACGATCCGGCGAACAAGACCATGCCGTCTTTCCACTACTACCAGGACCCGGAGCATCGGGGTATCTATGAGGCTGCTGGTGCACAGTGGACGCAGGCCACACGCGACCGCCTGCGCAGCGATTGCCTGCCTGCGTTCCAGTGGTGTCGGCAAAGAGGGATTCAGCCCTTCATGGGTGAAATAGGTGTGCCAAGTCGAAACGATACCAGCGGCATCAACTACTGCATTGACCTTGATACGCTCTTGGGAATCCTAGACGAGTTCGAAGTGCCGGCGACCTACTACGCCATGGGTCGGAACTACACATCCGAAATCAGCGTATCGCCGGAATCGAACTACACCGTCGACAAGTCGCAGATGCCGATACTGACCGCCCACCTGGGCAAATGAGAAAAGAGGCCTATGACTCGCTGCTGACGGTGACGAAATCGGCTCCGGCCGGACCTCATCACGCGCCATAGAAATAGTAGAAAGAAGCGACCGTCCACCATGCGTCAACATGGCGGACGGCCGCCAAACCGCAGATCACTCCTGCAAGTCCAGCCAAGGCTTCCTGCTTCGTGCACAAAGCGGGGGGAGCCTAGCACCTGTTCATCCATACAGTAAAGGCTTGCTAAACCATGTCGAACCCCGTCATACCCTGGATGGGTGGCAAACGCCGCCTGGCCGATCGTCTTATCCCCCTTTTCCCGCCCCACGAATGCTACGTCGAGGCCTTCGCAGGCGGCGCGGCCTTGTTTTTTCTGCGCCCGCAACCGGCCCCGGTCGAGGTGCTCAACGATATCAACGGTGACTTAGTTACCCTCTACCGGGTGATTCAGAATCATCTTGAAGAGTTTGTCCGCCAGTTCAAATGGGCGCTCAGCTCACGCCAGGTGTTTGAGTGGCAGAAGGCGACGAGGGTTGAAACCCTGACAGACATCCAGCGCGCAGCGCGCTTCTTTTACCTCCAGCATCATGCGTTCGGCGGCAAAGTTTCAGGACAGACCTTTGGCACTGCCACAACTGGGCCGGCGATTAATCTGCTGCGAATCGAAGAAAACCTATCGGCCGCCTGGCAGCGCCTCGCCGGTACCTATGTCGAGCATTTGTCCTGGCACGACTGCGTGCAGCGTTATGACCGACCGCATACGTTTCACTACATGGATCCGCCGTACTGGGAGACAGCGGGGTACGGCGTGGACTTCCCGTTCGAGAACTACACCCGAATGGCGGAATTCATGCGGACATGCAAAGGCAAGGTAATGGTCAGCATCAATGATCATCCCGACATTCGGCAGGTGTTCGAGGGCTTCCATTTCGAAAGGCTGGATATCCGCTACACGACAGCTAACCAAAGAAACGGTCAGTCGGACCTGGTCGGCGAGCTGGTCATTACGAATTGGAAGCCGTCTGATCTTGGTCAGCTTTTCTAACGTAAGTAGGAGATTTAGCCGCGCCTTGATCGTGCTGGTGGGGACTGGACGTCCGGGCGGAAAGATTGCTGCGGGCGCTGGTACCTGCTCCGGCAATACCTGAACTGCCAATCGAGGTACGTCAGCCACCCGCGCCGTCATGGTGCTCTCCCAACTGCTCGAGCGCGCTGATGCGCGAGCGGGAGTTGCGTGGACTTAACCAGGGCAAGGGACTCGCCTTGACCAGTAGAAATCGGCTGAAGCAGACACTTGAATTTACGAGTGAGATGCGACTCGATGCTCCTGTTACTCATGACAAGCTTTTAGGAAAGCTATTCGTCCTTCTACCTGATGATCAAGTTTACATCTCCGGGAGAGATCGCTATATTCGGGCCCTGGAGATGGCATTCCTCCACTTACCAACCGCTGCGCCCGTAGCAGCTGATGATGCCTACAGACACCTGATCAACACAGGGCTGTAGGCGTTCGCGCGAAATATCCCTTTTTGGTCAGGCTCACTTTCTTTGTGTGGCCGACCCCATGTCAAAACTCCGAAAACCTGAACAACTCGTCCTGCTTCCCTACATCGGGAAATGGCTGGTACTTGCCAGCGCCGTGGCACTTTTGGCGGGATCGGCATCCGCGCTATTTCTGTTCTCCCTCGATCACGCCACTCAATGGCGCGAGACCCACCGCTGGGCGATCTGGCTGCTGCCGCTGGCAGGCTTTGCTGTAGGGCTGGTTTACCACCTGATTGGCAAGCCGGTAGACGCAGGCAACAACCTGCTGATCGACGAGATTCACGACCCGAAGCAAACCGTGCCGCTGCGCATGGTGCCTCTGGTGCTTGCGGGTACGCTAATTTCGCATCTATTTGGCGCATCGGTCGGACGCGAAGGCACCGCCGTGCAAATGGGCGGTGCTCTGGCCGATCAGATAACCCACCTGTTCCGACTGCGCTCCGAAGATCGCCGAATCATGCTCATGGCAGGCATCAGCGCAGGCTTCGCTTCGGTCTTCGGCACCCCGCTGGCGGGAGCATTGTTCGGCCTTGAAGTGCTCGCCATTGGCCGCATGCGCTACGACGCGTTGTTCCCATGCATGGTCGCCGCTATCGTCGCCGATCAAGTCGGGCTGCTCTGGGGCGTCGTGCACACCCACTACGTCATCGGCGAGATCGCGCCCGTGCAGTTCTGGACAGTGGTGGCAATGGTTGTCGCAGGCATCGTGTTCGGACTCGCGGGGCTGCTGTTCGCCACAGCCACCCATACCCTCGGGGCGTGGATAAAAAAGCTGATTCCCTATTCGCCTTTGCGCCCTGTTCTCGGCGGGATAATGGTGGCCACGGCGGTGTGGGTATTGGATGCCTATCAGTACGTCGGCCTAGGCATTCCGAGCATCGTCCAGTCCTTTGCCGCCCCCGTTGCGCCATGGGACTGGTTCGGCAAACTCGCGTTTACCGTCGCATCACTCGGCACAGGCTTCAAAGGTGGCGAGGTCACGCCGCTGTTCTACATCGGCGCGACGCTGGGCAACGCGCTTGCGCCGCTGCTACACCTCCCATTCTCGATGCTCGCCGGTATCGGCTTCGTCGCAGTCTTCGCGGGCGCCGCCAACACACCACTAGCGACCATCGTCATGGCCATGGAGCTGTTCGGCCCAGAGATTGCCCCACTTGCCGCGATTGCCTGCATCGCCAGTTATCTGGTGTCCGGCCATACCGGGATTTATCACGCCCAGCGCGTGGGCCACAGCAAACACCGCCATACCCTACCGACTGATATCCGTCTTTCGGACATCAATAAATTTCATTCTCAGCGCAACGCCGTGAGCGCCCCGAAAAAAGTCGAGGAGGACGAACCAAAAATGAGCAAGTTTGACCCCGATTCATGAAGTAACAGGCGGTCACCTGGGCCTGTTCGAAATGCCACACCCGAGCCTGCGTTCAGTGTGTACAAATCTCAACGCGGCCAAGGCCATCGTTGCGACACTGTCGCCGGCATCGAGGCGGCTAGATGATTTTAATTAACGCTGGGCCTGCTTTGCCTTGAGAAAAGCGATGCAGGGGGATACGAACAGATTCCCTCGGTAAGCACCTATGGTGGTCTTCGCCGCCACCACCAACCACATTACCGCCAACATCAACACCAAAATCACACCCAGAACTTCAAAAAATGCCAAGTCCAAGATCACGCCCAATCTCAGGGTGGTCACAGCGTAGACGCCTAAAGGAAATGTGAAGCCCCACCAGCCCAGGTTGAATGGAATACCAACTTTCGCATATCGAGCAGTGATAAGCAGTGCCAAGAGCATCCACCACAAGCCAAGGCCCCAGAACAAAATGCCCGCGATCAGGCCAATCCCTGCTGCCACGGCTCCAACATTAGCCATGCCGTGAGCGGCAAAGATGGCAGGGGCGTCGCCGCCGATAACCAGCATGCCCAGCGCTCCTGTTCCAATAGGCCCCAGCGATAACCACGATGATGCAGCCATGTTCTCGTGAGGCAGTTTATGAAGCGCCAGGCGTAGCACCAGGATCACCAGAATGCTCAAGGCTACAGGGACGGAATAGGCCCACAGCACGTAGCTGGTAATCAGCATATTGAACTGCGCGCTCGCGTCGGCTAAATGTGGAGCGATCACCCCACCACTGGCGGCAGCGACTTCCGCAGCGACAACGGGAAGTAACCACACAGCAGTCATCTGGTCGATGCTGTGCTCTTGCCGCGTGAACATCATGAATGGAATGAGAACACCGCATGCCAGTGCCATGGCGACATCTAACCACCACAGGCCATGGGCTAATGGTATTAGGGCATCACCCCAGGTCGGTACGCCATACTGCATCAAGCCGTTGATGATGGTTGCCAGCCCCATCGGTATCGTGCCGAAAAACATAGAGACGGTTGAATGACCGAAGATTTGCTTGGCTTCGTTGAAGAAGAAAACCCAACGTGCCGCGTACATAAGCGTAAAGGCACTGAAAAGCACAATGTTGAACAGCCAAAGTGCTTTTCCCGCGTATGACAGCAGCGCGATATCTCCTGGAAGCTGTCCTAATGCCAGGGCCAGAATGCCCGTCCCCATCGTGGCGGCGAACCAGTTCGGGGTGAACTGCCGGATCGCTTCCCTTGGATTTGAGAGCGCCGACAGCGGTAGCCCTCCTTGCATTACTTTTGACAAGCTGATGTCTCGCATGGTGCCTCCACGGCGTACTTCATCGGAGCAGTGCCTACAGAATAGCGGGGTGTATTTATCTAGGAAAACGGGTAATTTCTCTATGTCATACCCACTTAATAGGTAACTTCGTGAAGCTGACTCTCCGCCAGCTCGACATTTTTCGAAGCATCGCTCAACTCGGCTCGACGACCCGGGCGAGTCTGTCACTTGCTTTGTCCCAGTCAGCTACGAGCGCAGCCCTCCAGGAATTGGAAGGCGCACTGGGCATCCAGTTATTTGATCGGGTCGGCAGACGCCTCGTGCTGAATGACAATGGGCAAACGCTTCTACCTCAGGCCATCCGGCTGCTTGAAGCGGCGGCTCAAATTGAAGAAGTTTTTCAAACGGACACGACGGCTCGGATGAGGATCGGTTGCAGCACTACAATTGGCAATTACATCATGCCCCTGCTGATCGAACGTTTGGCTGCGCGAGCGCCGGGCATTCAAGTCGATGTCATCATGGGCAACAGTGCAGATATCGCCAAGCAAGCCGCACAGCTTTCGATTGATATCGGCCTGATTGAGGGGCCGTGCCGCCAACCCGAGCTGACGATTCGTCCATGGTTTGAGGACGAACTGGTGATCATCGCAGCCTCAAATCATCCCCTTGCCGCTCAGGAAAAGCTGACTTCAGACGACCTCAATGCCGCTACCTGGCTGATTCGCGAGGACGGCTCAGGAACTGCTGATGAGGTGCTTCAATGGCTACTTCCCTACCTTGGCGACTGGAGCGACGCTCGCCGGATCGGTAGCTCCGAAGCCATTAAGCGAATGGTCGTTTCTGGAATCGGAATAAGCTGTTTGTCTTACTGGGTAGTGAGCGATGCAATCGCGGAAGGTAAGCTGAGGTTGTTGAATCATGACCTGCCGCCTCATAAGCGACAGCTCCACATCGTGCATCACCGCGAAAAATTTATTTCTCGATCTCTCGAGGTTTTCTTACGGACTGTGGAAGACTTTGAGGTGAGTGGGGCTGAAAGGCTCGAAATCACATCCAATTCAGTGTGAGTTTGCTGAACGCTTACTAATGTGGTGGGTGAGCGATCAGCGCAGCCGTTAAAGCGGATTGGAAGCTATTCGCCATCGGTATCGACTATATGCTTGAGATGCTTCCAAGGTTGTAGGTGCAGCTCCTGTGCAGAGCAATGCGCCGAATGTTGAAACACTGTGTCACCGAGTTCTTCAGGCTGCCCCGCGCCACATTGCCGGCAATACAGCATGTCTCCTTTCAGCAGCCAAGCATGGTGCCAATTGAGCAAATGGACAGTATTCACGGTGGTGATCCAGGGAATGGGTGCTACATAGGCATCTCAACCTATCAATGGTTCAACTGATGTGACAAAAGCTTGACAGGGCTCTCGGGCTAGCCCTGTCCGTTGCTAAAATGTTGGCGTGCATTCCATCTGCTATCAGTATTCGCTCGTATGCAGATAGTCTAGGATGTCGCGCCGGAAAACCTTGGACCAGCAACATGCTTGTTTCAGTCCGAACGCTCAGCGCCGAGATATTACCTGCCTGCCTCAGGCAAGGAGACAGCCCCTATGCCTATGAGGTGACCAGCTACGACGGCGCTGTGACATATTTCAGTACTGGAGTAGAAGCCGCAGCCTACGCGACGGCCCTACATAGACAACATTGCGAACTGCTCGGCGTGCAAAACGAACGGGAGTTTTAATGCGCCTTTTTCGCCAACCGAATCTGGTTGGGAACCTCCTACAGGTCATTCCCAGAACTGTTTCCAACGATCCACAGCAGATCGCGCCACGGGAATCTGCTCTGACCGCCCATCAGCTTGCAAGTCGGACTGTGCACGAACGGCTTGCTTGAGTCGCGAAGCTGCTGGTACCCGTCGCAGGTTCTGCAGCGAATGTGAGGGAAGGGGTCATCGTGCACGGACCAGAGCTTTGCCCAGGTGTCGATGTCACTCAGCTTGGGTGTAAGGTTCAGCCATTCCAGCGTATCCATATGCGCCTCCGTTGTCCTGGTCCAAGCATAGTGAGCGCTGGTGCTCTGCGCTAGTGGGCTCGGCTGGTGACCGATCTGGCGCTGCAGACGTTTCGGGGAAGGGATAGGGAATCTCAGCTGCTTGCCGAGCGGCCATCTGCATGCCGCGCATCTTGTTGCCAATGGCCGACAGCTCGACGTGAGCGGCGGAAAGGTCACGCTTATAGGACGCCAGCAGGTGCAGAGCCTGGTCGCGCTCGCGCGCGGTGATGGCGTGAATGTCCACCAGCTTCAGGATGTTCGCTCGCGCCTGGCGCAGATCGGCGGCTACTTGCTCATACTCTGCTTGGACCAGGGCGGCCTGCTGCTTCCATATCTGGGCTTCGGTGGGTATGCCAAGGCATCCGAACTCTTCGTCTTCGATTTCCATATTGCCGCTCGCAAGTACTGTATGCGCGTACAGTATTCGAGGTTGGGCGGATTGCTCAAGGCTCGTTCGATGGATGGTGCAGGGGTGAGGGGTGTTTGGTCGGCAGAACGCCGGAGGAGGGAAATATGCAGCGTGACCAAAACGTGAGTCACGCCAGTTCACAGCGTGAACAAGGTGAGCATTTATGAGACAGCGTGACCGATTGCGGGCGGCGTAAACGCTTGATTTAAAAAGGCTCCTCAAGGAGCATATGATTTAGGTTCCTGTGCGTCTTGAGTCGGATGGTTGCCCAAGACCCAGGCTGCAAGCCCCGTATTTCCGTTTGCAAAAACACAGAAAAGGTTACTTTTTGGCTTTGTCAGACAGCCGTGATGGTATCCTCTAGATATTCGAGAAGGGCGCGGAAGCATCTCAATATGCAAGCAAACTGCTTAAAGAGGATCGCAGTCGCTAGGGCGTTGAAGAAGACAGGGTGTAGTGGTCAACTGATCCCGGACACGACGTTAAGTTTTTTCTCGGCCTGAGCCGGTGGCAGCCCACCATTAAATTGGTGCGGTCGAATCCAGTTGTACCTGTGCATCAAAAAATGGCTGATATCCCGCTGAGCTTGTTGGACCGTCGTGTAGCCCATGGTCGGTATCCACTCGGTTTTCAGGCTCCTGAACACCCGCTCCATCGGCGCATTATCCCAACAATTTCCTCGCCGGCTCATGCTCTGACGCATGCGATATCGCCAAAGGCGCTGGCGAAAACTCCGGCTTCCATATTGCGAGCCCTGGTCGGAGTGGAACAGCAGACCTTGAGGCTTCCCTCGCTGCTCGTAAGCCATGTCCAAGGCCTTGATGACCAAGTCGGCATCCGGCTTTCCCGACAACGCCCAGCCCACAACACGGCGGGCAAAAAGATCTAGCACAACCGCCAGATACTGCCATTTCCCTTGAGCCCAGATGTAAGTGATATCGCCACACCAGACGTGGTCAGGAGCGGACACATCAAACTCCCGGTTCAAAACATTAGGGATGTCGGGCCGCTCGACCTTCGCCTTTTTGTAAGCATGCGATCCCGGTTGTTTGCTGACCAACTCCAGCTCGCGCATCAGGCTGCGTACCTTGAATCGCCCGATCTGCTCACCGTCGTCCTGCATCATGGCCATGATGCTACGGCTACCGGGAGCACTGCGGCCTTGGGTGAACAACTCGTTCACCCGACTGCGCAATCGAAGGCGTTCTACATCCGGTGTGCGGCGCCTGAGACGCCGAGCGTAGTAGCACGAGCGGGTCACTTCAAACACCTTGCACAGCCAATCAACCGGCTCGTGGATGCTCAACTGGTCAATCAGCGCGAACGCTCGAGATCTTCCGACATCAAGAGCGCGGTAGCCTTTTTTAAGATTGATTTTTCCCGCTCAAGGCGAGCAATTCGGGCTTCCAGCTCTTGGATTTTCTGCTGCTCCGGGGTCAGCGCTTTGCTCTGCGGGGTGACGCCCGTGCGTTCTTGCTGCACCTGGTCGACCCATCGGCGCAAAGCCGACTCGCCGACACCAAGCGAGCGGCTGGCCTCAATGAAGCTGTAATCCTGCTTAAGAACGAGGTCGGCAGCCTCGCGTTTGAATTCAGGGGAAAAGGTACGGCGTTGTTTGGTCATCTGACACCTCGTTCTGGCGATATTCTCGCCTAAATGGGTGTCCGGTTTCATTAGACCACTACAACTGCGCCCACCCACAATATCTGCACTCGAGATGATCAGCTTGAATGCTCCAACTTAAATTCCATTCCTTCAGATCGTAGTCGCTAGCAACCAACCTCAGACCAAGCCCTGCCATAGTCACCTCCACGAGGACGTGTCAGCATAGCTGTGCTTGCCTACCTATAGCTCAAGGATTGAAAACCGCCTGTCTGCAAATCGGTCGCGCTGTCCATATGTACAGCGCATGAGCCAAGCCATGGACGCCATTCCAACCCGAACACTTCGATATCTCCATTGACGACCTGTTGTGCATGCGCGCATGGCACCTACCTGGATCGCGTGGCCGGTGACAACATTATTCGCGCCGGGATTTTCGATGGTGACCTACTTATCTTCGACAGGGGCGCGGGAGCAAAAAAGGGCAGGTGATCATAGGCGTTACGCCTGTCGGCGGAGTGCGCACACCCCGTCAGAGGGCTCAGGTTATTCCGTTCGGCCCTTCGATGGCCTGTCGGATCTTCTTGGCTAGATCGCTAGGGATGTACGGCTTGGCAATTACCAAAAAATCACCACCTCCGGCATCTGTGCGCTCCAGAGAGTTCTCAGAGTAGCCCGTGGTCAGGAGCACCTTGATATTTGGGTACCGGCGCTTCGCTTCCCTGGCCAACATCACTCCATTCATGCCGCCCGGCATGATGAGATCCGTGAACAATACATCGTAAGCAGCGCTCTCCATACGTTCCAAAGCTTCCTTTCCGCTGTAGGCGATATCGCACTCGTAGCCGTATTCCTCAAGCACAGCTTGCGCAAGATCCGCGACATCCGGACGGTCTTCAACGACTAGTACCCGCTCATGACCTTGATGAACGTGAATTTCCTCGGCCGCTGCTAGCGTGTGGAGCTGACTATCATCTGCCGGAAAATACATACGGATAGTCGTTCCGATCCCTTCTTCGGAATAAATCCGAGCCACGCCACCAGACTGTTTTACGAAGCCGTAAACCATCGAAAGCCCCAGGCCTGAGCCTTTGCCCTCTTCCTTGGTAGTGAAGAAGGGGTCCATCACTCTGTTTAGGATGGACTCCGGCATTCCTCGGCCATTATCGGTAATGGCGACGCTGACATAGCGACCAGGCACGAGGCCCTCATAAGACGAGTTTTTGCTCAGCGTCACGTTACGGGTTTCAACGGACAACATCCGAGCATCCTGTCCCTCCATAGCGTCTCGAGCATTGATGTAAATGTTGAGCAGCGCCACTTCGGTCTGGGTCGGGTCTAATCTCGAGTTCCAGAGGTCTTTCGCAAGGTCATAGCGGATCTGCGTATCGACCAACGTGCGCTCTGCAGTTTCCTCGAAAGATATGATAAGCGTATTCAGGTTGATAACGCGCCCCTGCAGCTTTTGCTTGCGTGAAAATGCCAATAGCTGCTGGGTGAGGGTAGTGGCTCGCTCCGTGGCATCCCGTGCCTGAGTAGCATTGCGTTTAAGCCGCTGACGGTCGATCTCTGGCTTATCAGCGGAGCGCTGGATCATGTCTAGGTATCCCACCATGACCTGCAGCAAATTATTGAAGTCATGGGCTATTCCACCCGTCAGTTGGCCTAGTGCTTCCATTTTTTGCGATTGACGCAGCCCGTCCTCAGCATCACGACGTCTGCTCACGTCGAGCTGTGATGCGAAGAAATAGATTAGGTCGCCTGACTCGTTGTAAACCGGCGAGATAAACAGCGCATTCCAAAATGAGGTGCCATCTTTCTTGTAATTCACTACCTCGACGGCTATCTCCCGCCTGTCTTCAATCGCTTTTCTCACCTGTCCGATGATCTGTCGGTCCGTTTCAGCACCCTGAAGAAATCGACAGTTACGACCAACAATTTCCTCACGGGAGTAGCCAGTCATGTCTATGAAGGCATTGTTGGCAAAAATGATGGGATTATCAGGCCTCTTTGGATCCGTAATCGTCATCGGCATGCGCGTGGTTTCGACGGCTGCGAAGAAGATATTGTGATCAGATGCGCTTATGTCACCGGTAAAGTTGTCGGTCACGCGGTTGGAATGCTTAGCCATTTACGCTCCTGGTTTGGCGGTAGCTACCTTGAGGGCCTAGCTCTTGGAATCGCGAATCGGAGGATCCCTAGACTTGCCGATCAGAAGAAAAGATCTTCCGACAAAACGTCTCGAGACATTGCAGGGAAAAAGGCTTTGCAAGCCAGTGAACATCATCACTTCTCAGCGAATCCGCTCGTGGGTGATAGCCTGACATGACGACGATCGGACTCTCAGGTTGAGTCGCTTGAAGCTTACGCACCAGATCCATTCCGTCCATCTTCCCAGGCATACACAAGTCTGTAATTAGCAGCTGCACTGGGTAGGGCCTCTGCTGGATGTGCAGCCAGGCCTGGTCTGCTGTCTCAAAGACGTGAACTTGGTAGCCTAGATCTTGGAGGAACTCGAAGAGAAGATCACGGACCGGCTGCTCGTCTTCAACGAGAATGATAGTGTTCATAGGAGGTCATTTTCGAAGGAGATACGACATTGACTGCCAGCGTTCACGAACATTCCCTGCGGTTAGATTTTAGTCAACAATCATGAGTTGTGGTGCATGCTCGATGCGCCGGAAGGGGCGATTGAGGAATCTGTGAGCAGCGGATGCAACCTGCAGTGGACGATTTTGGGTTCAGCGAAGCGAGTTCAGGATGAGCTGACGCCCTTGGATGAACTGGTTCTGTCGTCAATGACGCAAACAGGTCCTTGCCGTGGGGTTTGGATGTGCAGGGTGAATGCGTCGGTAGATAAGCCATCCTAAGGCCGCAGCTGTACAATCTGCATAATCTTCACCTTCTTTTCTCTAAAATCAGGATCTAGGATCGGATGTCAACATCAGAATTTGAAATCGATATCGCTTCTATCGGAAAGATGGAGAGCATTCCTTTGATTCTGAGCTTGGTGAAAGCGACCACAGGTTTGCGCTTCGCAGCTGTTGCCAGGGTGACCACGAGTCGATGGGTGGCTTGTGCGGTCGATGACTCGATTGGATTGGAGTTGGCCGTTGGTAGCGAACGTCTTACAGCAGAGACTTTATGCGGCCAAGTGCATGATCTGCGCAGATCATTGGTGTTCGGTAGCGGTTTTGCTGAATTGTCTCGTTTAGGATACGAAGCGGTGGCGCCGAGCGATTTGCCTGCCGTACAAAGCCATATTTCCATTCCCATCATTACTGCCAATGGGGAGCTATTTGGAACCCTATGTGCGCTGGACGTAATGCCCATTACCTTGAATAAGCAGTCGGCTATAAATACGCTTGAGCTTTTCGCTCAGCTAATCGCCGTGAATTTGAGTTTGCACGATCGCCTTGAACAAAGTGAATCTCAACTCGTTGCATCAACCGAGCTTGGCCGGCTCCGCGAACAATTCATTGCGGTTCTAGGGCATGACCTCCGTACCCCGCTTAGCGCCGTAAGGCTCAGCGCAGATGCGCTACGCGCGAACATTTCGGAGAGCCGACGTTTGCTGCTGGCCGAAGGTATTCGGTTAAGCGCGGCACGCATGGCCGCATTGATAGAGGACATTTTGGACTTCACACGCTGTCAGCTAGGAGGTGATGTCGTAATGAATCTCCGTCGAGCAGACGACATTTTTGATGTGCTTGGAGCTGTTGTTCAGGAGGTCCGTTTGGCCCATCCGGAAGCAAATATCACGTTTGACTATGAGGGCGCTACTGCATTGTTATGTGATGTCGGCAGGATTAGTCAGCTGGTTTCCAACCTCTTGACCAACGCAGTAGCGCATGGTCAAAAAGGAGGGGCAATTGTGCTAAAGGGGCGCATCGATGAGGGAATGTTGGTGCTGAGCTGCATCAACGGGGGGCAGCCAATCCCAGATACGTTGCTTGGATCTCTTTTCGAGCCTTTTACGCGTACCGACCGTGACAGTCACACAGAGGGCCTTGGGCTGGGCCTATATATATGCTCGCAGGTTGCTGAAGCTCATGGTGGTACGTTGAGCGTAACCTCCAACAAAGACGCAACGATATTTGTCGCATCAATACCAGTACGCTTGTAGGTTCACTACGATGCTTCGCGGTAACGGAACAATGGCTTGAAGCCTACAAATGGCTACAGATTCCATTGGTCACAAGCGAAGGCCGTATGCATAATCGGCATAGGGCTCGGCAATGTCATCTGATACCAATTCTGATACCAATGGCGGCTTTTTGTTGATGCCTCACGAGCGCTGGGGAGCGGGAAATGCCCGAAAACATTGATCAACAGCTAACGTCAGCAACCACTTAAGACTGCATGGTGATGTTAGCGGTGGAGATCAAGGAGCTTACCTATCAATAACTTGGGGAGCGATGGTTTCGGTGGCCGAACTGCTGGGCGATACGCGGGGAATTCAAACCGGACATTGTGCGTATTGTCGCATAGGTATGGCAGCAGTTGTACGGCGCCCGACAGTCAATTCCCCCGGCAGATGCATCCTCACTTGAGCACCAACAACCGATACTCCCCCCCATCGCTTTCAATGCCATGGGTGTCATGGGTAAACCCCGGGAATGACCGGTCGAAGCTCTCCAGAGCCCGCAGGTAGGCCAGCAGCGGTCCATCGGCGGCGCCGGCGTTTTCTCCAGGCATTAGCAACGGAATGCCAGGCGGGTAGGGCACTATGCCTGTGGCGGCGATGCGTCCGGCTGCGTTCTCCAGAGTGACCTGTTCCACTTCGTTCCTGACCAGCTTCTCGTAGGCTTCCACCGGGCTGAATTCGGCCTTGGGCAGCATGCCAAAGGCCGCGGCCATGGCTGCAGTGGTGCGGGTTTCCTTCATTGCCGCGAAAATTTCTTCGGCCAGATCGCGCAGGCCCATGCCGCTGTAGCGCTGTTGGGTGGCAGCAAGCAGGTCGGGCAGGCACAACTCCAGCTCCAGGTTGGCATCGTAATCGCGCTTGAAGTCCAGCAGCGCATTCACCAAGGTGCCCCACTTGCCTTTGGTGATACCGATGGAGAACAGGAAGAGCAGGGTGAAGTCGGTGGTCTTCTCGACCACGATGCCCTGCCGGCCCAGATACGCGCTGATCACGCACGCCGGTACGCCGAAATCCAGAAGCTCGCCGTCGTCGCCCATGCCCGGGCTCAGGATCGACACCTTGATCGGGTCGAGCATGCAGTAGCCGTCTTCGATGTCGCCGAAACCGTGCCAGACTTCGTTGGGGTGCAGGACCCAGCAGTCGGGGTCGGATTTGAGCTTGATCGGGTCGACTTCATGGAACGCGATGGCGGCACCGCCGACCGCTATCGACGGCGGCTGCCAGCAGGACACGAACCAGTCGCCGTTGGCGAGCATGTCGCTGTGCATGCGCGAGATCACCTGGCGGAAAGCGATGGCCTCCTCAAGGGATTCGTTGGTGAGAATCTGCCCGCTGGGTGCCTCCATCATGGCCGAGCTGACGTCGCACGACGCCATGATCGCGTAGTTGGGCGAGGTCGAGGCGTGCATCATGTACGACTCGTTGAAGCGTCCGTGGGGGATCGGATTGCGCCCGTTGCGCACGTGGATCATCGACGCCTGGGACAATGCTGCGAGCAACTTGTGGGTCGACTGCGTGGCGAACACCGTGGGCTTGGACGCGTCGTGATCGTCGGGGCTGCCGTGCATCGCGAAGCGGTCCTTGTACAACGGATTGAACCGCGCATAGCCGTACCAGGCCTCGTCGAAGTGCAGGCGGTCGACGCTTTGCCCGAGCAATTCCTCCACGCGCGTCACGTTATAGGTCAGGCCGTCGTAGGTGGAATTGGTGACGATGGCGTGCACCGGCGTAGGGTCGATGTGACTCTTGACCAGCGGGTTGCCTGCAATCGCCGCGCGCACCCCGTCGGCACTCAAGGTCTGCGGCAGGATCGGACCGATGATGCCGAAGCGATTGCGCGTCGGCACCAGGTAGGTCGGAATCGCCCCCGACAGCGTCATCGCGTGCTCGGCAGACTTGTGACAGTTGCGGTCGCACAGCGCGATCTGGTCGCGGGTGACGCTGGCCATGAGGATCACCCGGTTGGACATCGACGAGCCATTGGTGACGTAGTAGGTGCGATGCGCGCCGAACACCTTGGCCGCGTAGCGCTCGCCCTGGCCGATGGGCCCGCTGTGGTCGAGCAGGGAGCCCAGCTCGCCCACCGAGATGGATAGGTCGGAACGCAACAGGTTTTCCCCGAAGAACTCGTAGAACGCCCGGCCCGCCGTGCTCTTCAGAAACGCCGTGCCGCCGGCATGCCCCGGCGTATGCCAGGAGTATTCATAGCTGCGGGCAAACTTGAGCAGCGCGCCGAACATCGGCGGCAACACCGCCTGCCGATAGCGCTCGATGGCGGCCATGATCCGCCCACTGAGAAAGCGGCTGGTGTCTTCCGGCAGCCAGATGAAATCGTCGGCGTGTTGCATGACGATCAGCGGCACATTGGCGGCAGTGCTGCGATCGCTGATCAGAAACACCGGGACCCGAGTATTGCGTTCGCGCAGGGCGACCAGCAGGTCGATGCACTGCTGGTGGTGATCGCTCTCGTCCATTTCCCAACTCAGCAGCACGCACTGGATCGCCGGGTCGGTGCTCAGGATGGCCTTGGCGTCGCGCACGCTTTCCGAAGTGATCACGCTGACCGCGCGCTCTTCCACATCGGCGATGAGCTGGATCAGCGCCCGGCCGAATACCGTGCGTTTGTCGGGCTGGTTGCTGACCAGCAGTGCCAGCATCCCCAGCAGGTTTCTATGTTCCGTCATGGTCGTGCCTCCAGTGCAGGGCTGTTCAATGTCGAGTGGGGCAGACCGTTCACGGGAATCGGCTCGCCGACGATGTGCTGGGCGGCGACGGTCTGGGTCGGGGCGCTGTTGTTGACCGCTTCCAGGCGGATCAGGCGGTTGTTGACAAAACCGAACAGCGTATAGCCGACGATGGTCGCCACACCGCCAAGCATCAGCGCCTGGGCGCCCGAGCTATACAGCGCCAGGTAGCTGTAGGCCGCTGCGATCCAGGCGACGATGTTGGTCACCAGGGCTTTGTTGGCCGGTACGTTGGACACCTTCTGCAAGGTCATCAGGGTGGCCATCGACAGGATGTAGGGCACCAGGTTGGTAACCACCGCCAGGTTCACCAGGGTATCGAACTGCTTGGCCAGGTCGGGGCTGATGGTCAGCAGGGCCAGGGCCGTCTGGATCGCCAGCAGGACCAGCATGCTGATGATCGGCACACCGTGCTGGTTGACCTTGGCAAAGATCGGCAAAAAGTAACCGGTGTCGGCAGAACTCTTGAACACCTGTGCGACCGTGAACTGCCAGCCCAGCAGCGAGCCGATGCAGGCCAGGACCATCAGGCCCATGACCAGATTGCCGATCATCGGCGTGAACATCGTGGCGAACACCAGGCCGAACGGTGCGGTAGAGGACACCAGCTCGGCATTGCCGACGATGCCCGCGATGACGTTGGTGGAGACGATGTAGATCACCGCCGCGCCCAGGGTCCCGCCGAGCACGGCGATAGGCACGTTCTTTTCCGGGTTTTCCACGGCATCGCCGTTGGCGCAGGCCGACTCCAGGCCCAGGAACGCCCACAGCGTGATTGCCACCGAGGCACCGGCCGCTTCGTACCAGGGCATGTCGTGGGGGTTCCAGCCCGCCGCATAAGTGCTGCTGTCGAACCAGAACCAGCCGACCGTCGATACCAATACGACCGGGGCAATCACGCCCCACACCGTGATCGCGCCGATCTTGCCAGTGATGTTGGCCCCGCCGAAATTGGCGAAGGTGGTGATCCACAGCAGCGCAATGGTCGCCAGGCCCACTTGCAGCGAATCGAGTTTGATACCGAACAACGTCTGGATATAACCAACCGCCGTGATGCTGATCGCCACGTTGGCGATCAACAGTGACAG
Source organism: Pseudomonas sp. CFBP 13727 (assembly GCF_014841915.1). Classification (NCBI taxonomy): domain Bacteria; kingdom Pseudomonadati; phylum Pseudomonadota; class Gammaproteobacteria; order Pseudomonadales; family Pseudomonadaceae; genus Pseudomonas; species Pseudomonas sp. CFBP 13727. The sequence continues at coordinate 462,680 of NZ_JACYUT010000001.1, read as the reverse complement.
TCCATACGTGTAGTTGGTGATGTAGTTGCCCGACTTGCCGAACGTATATTCCGCATAGCCACCCATGCCGCCGGTCTTGCGGCTGAGCATGCCACACCGGGCGAAGGCATAGGCCAGGGCCAGGGAGCCGGTGGCCGTGATCAGCCAGGAGAGAATCGAGATGCCGCCGACTTCGGCGAGTTTCGTGGGTAACAGAACGATGCCGGACCCCAGCATGTTGACGGCTGTCAGCATGGTCAGCTGACTTACACTCATCTTCTTCATGACGGCCACTCCATTGCCAGGATCATCAGCGAGGTCTTTAGCTATAGCAAAGAATCGACAGAAGACAAGGCGACGCGTGGTTGGTCGAAGTCAGGATGCCGCTCGTCAAGCCGACGGCACTTCCAGCGCGGTTGCCGTCTCCCACTATCAGGCGCGGATGAACCGTGCCACGAAAGGAGACATATCATGGTCCAAGACAACAACCACCCGGATAACCCCTATCAAGGGCCGGCCGAGCCCGGCAGCGGGGAAGAGGGTTACCCTGATATTCACGAGAAGGACGAGAAGCACGACGAGCACGACGATGACCATGAAGGCTCGCCGGGCAACAAGGCGGTAGATGAACCAGGCCGCAACTCGCCTGTCGATGAAGACGAAGAACATTCCCTCGGCAACAGCCTGTAAGCCGCACGTTTGACTACCAGGCACACCTGCACCCTGCCGAGTGCGGGGTGCCCTTGTGAGGCGTGATTCGTCAGCTCTCTTTCAGCCCGTTGAGCTGCATGTATTCGTCCCACGGCATGCCCGCCATTTCGGCCACTTCCTTGTGCACTTCCAGACGCTGGGTTTCGAACTCCTGCGGTGTAGCCGCGGTGAGTTGCAGGGTCAATTCCCAGGCAAACATGCCTTGCGCATCGGCGAATTCCTCGAACGCCTCGTGCAGGCGCTCCGCACGGTATTCCGTGACGCTGAGCCCGGCTGCACGTGCGGCCAGCGGGTTGAGAGTGTCCAGTTCGGTTTGCAGCTCGGGACGCGCTTCGAGAAAGCGGTCCAGGGCGGCCTGGTGACGCGAATCGGGTTCTGCCATGGGGCCTTCGATGGGTAATGAGAGAGCACGGATTGTGCAGCCACGGATGCCGGCAGGCAATGCCACTGATGCGCGCTTTTGTGACGAAGTGCACGCAACGCTTTGGAACGAGCCCTGCAGCGAGGGCACTAAGGCCTATCTTCATTCATCACCGCGGGACCTTGCGATGGCCTATGTGTTGTTGCTGTTGGCAGGCGCCGTATTGGCGACTTCGGCCGCTTTGTGGCCGCAATTGTACGGCGTGTACGGCGCACCTCGGCGTTCCCGCCTGGGCGCCTGGGTGCTGGGTCATTTCGAGGTGCTTGGCGCTTTCGTTCTGTTCCTCATGGCCATGCATCTTTGTCAGTGATGGGTCGGTGATGCCGGCATCACGTGGCAGTGATACATTCGCGGTTTATTTCGAATGGAAACGACGATGCGCATCATCGCAGCAGCACTGGGCTTGTGTGTACTTACCGGTTGCACGGGCCTGAACATGAAACAGGCGCGCAGCGCAGCGCCGGTGCAAACCATGAACTCGGAAAAAACCGCGCAGAAAATAGCCCAGTGCGTTCAGTTCAGCTGGCAGGACGAAGCCATGTTCGGTGTCATGACCGATGCCTCTTCGGAGGCCAGCGAGGGCGGGTACACGGTGTTCACACCTGCGGCGACCTATTTCGCCGACATCCGCCCGCGCGGCGCCGGCAGTCTGGTCAGCTTCTATGCCCGCGAGCAGGGCGAGGTGGCCACACGTCGCCTGGCTTCGCTGGCCACCTGCCTCTGAGCGCAAGGCCTTGCGCTGCAAAGCAATCTGCACCTCGGCGCTGCGACGGCGTCATATGCGCTGAACCCCATGTGCTTTCAGCGAGGATGATATGGCACCCAGCAGTTCGACGCAGATTCCCGACCCTTTGGATCGTCCCAACGATCCGATCGAACCCGAGCCGTTTGCCGAGGGCAAGCCTGCCGAAGACCCACGTCCCGGCGACGAGAATCTTTCGCCCGTACCGATGGACCGCGATCGGGAGATGGATCCGCGTGAGGTCCGCACCCAGACCGGTGAGGCTGACATGAGCCCTGACGATTCCGCCTGAAGCTACCAACTGATGCGCACCCCCAGGCTGCCTTGCAGGCTTTCCTGGGGTTGTGCGTCCAGGCTGCGGGCGTAGTCGGCATTGAGGTACAGGCTGACATCGCTGCTCAATCGGGCTGCGATGCCCAACCCGAGCTGAGCCTGCGTGCTGCGATGCTGGGTGCGCAAGGTGTCGCTGTCATCGAACGTCACTGCGTCTTCGCCCTGGAAGGTGTGCCACAGGTTGGCCCGTACGTAGGGCTCGACCGGGGTACCGCTGACACGGTACTCGCCCTTCAAGCGCGCGCCCAATCTGGCGCGCCAATAGTCTTCGCTGTCGAAGTCCACTTTCGATACCGGGTCGCGAGCCGTGTCCAGCGTGATCCTCTGGCCGATCAGTTGCGCCTGCGGCTCCAGTGTCCAGTCCCCGGATAAAGCAATCGGATAGCCGCCTTCCACGGAAAGGGTGATGCCGTGTCCATCGAGATCCAGGCTATAGCCGCGTTCGGAGCGGCTGCGTCCGGTGAACCGGGTGCCCATGGCCACCACGTCCACGTAGCCGCCGGCCGGGCCCACCAGGGTCCAATAGGCACCTAGATTGTCGGCGCGCAGGCGGATGTCGCCGGAGGGGGTGTCGTCGAACCCCAGGGCGAAGCCACGCACCTGGCCGTCCACACGTGAATGCCCAGCGAACAGTCCTGCATGCTGGCGATAGCCGCCGTCGCCGAGGGTGGCGAACAAGTCGTGACCGACCTGGTAGCCGCGGGTGTTGCCTTTGAGGCTTGGCGCTGCGGCCCCGGCCCATTTCTGCCGCCCGTGGCTGCCGAATGTGCGTGCCCAGCCCGCCGCCAGGGCGCCGCGCTCACCGAGCAGGCTTTGTTCGCCCTGCCGCTCGTGGAAGCTGCCCAGGCTGTCCAGCGCCAGCAAGGCGGCGGCCGGAGGTACGACGCTGTAGGCCGGCACCTCGATCCGGTAGAGCACGATACGCTGGCCCGGAGTGGCCTGCGGCAAGGTCGGCGTGCCGACCGCAGCAACGGGTGCCTGGGCGGCTGGAGCCGGTTCCGTTGGTGCCGGTTCGGCCACAGGTGTTTCCGGCTGCACGGGCGCAGGCGGCACGAATGGCTCGACCGGGGTCTCCTCGGGCAGTTCGGCGTCCGGCGGTGTTACCGGTGGCGGCTCATCGACCGGGGGTTGCGTCACCGGAGGTTGGACAACGGGCGGCTCGATGATCGGTGGTTCGGCTATCGGGGGTTCGACCACCGGGGGCTGAATGATCGGCGGTTCGACCACAGGCGGTGTCACCGGCGGCGCTGCCACCACGGAAGACCGCAGGAACCAGCTGTTCTCGCTGCCTGCGGTCACGCCGCCCTTGAACAGGTAATACTGATAGGCCCCGACCGACAAGTCTTGCGCCAGGTTGAAAGCGCCGTCAGTGCTGGTCGCGCCCTGCGTGGCCTCGACCACGGCAATGCCGTTGGCGAGGGTCAGCGCGCCCTGGCCGTCGAGGTTGTCCACCGTGATCGCCGTGCTGCCGCTGATGGTGCCGCGCGCCACGATCAGCCGGTCGGCAGGCGCGTCGTCACCACCCAGCACGCTCTGCAAGCGCAAACGCGCGTCATTGCCCACATAGTTGCCAATCACAGTCAGCCGGTCACTCGCGTCGGCGCCACTGCGGGTCAGATCGATCAGGCCGGCGTTGTTCAGGGTCACCGTTTGCCCGGCGACTATCGGCCCGACCCAGCCCTGGGTGGCGCCCAGTGTACTGGTGCGGTCAAGGTTGAGCAGACCGCTGTCCAGCGGCGTCGAGTCATCGGCCAGGCTCAGCCGGTCGGGCAGGTCCAGCACCGAGCCGTTGTTCAGGTTGATGGTTTCCCAGTAGCTGTAGCGCGCGCCGCCGGTGGTGCGGCTGTTGTCCAGGGTCAGGGTATCGACTCCGGCATCACCGTAGACCAGGCTGGGGGAGGCCAGTTGTGTCTCGCCCAGGTTGCTCAGCAGCGCCGTATCGTTGCCTGGGCCCAGGCTGATGGCGCCGTGGATCAGGCCCGCGTCGCGCCAGATGAAACGGTCGTCGCCAAAGCTGAGCAAGACGTTGCCGCCGATATCACCACCGCTCACCGTCACCTGGTCGGTGCCGCCACTGACGCTGATGTTGCCGCCGATGCTGCCTGCGGAAACGGCGATGGTGTCATTGCCGAAGCCGGCAACCAGGTTGCCATTGATGCGCCCGCCGGACAGCTCGAACAGGTTGTTGTCGAGCTTCATGTCGACCCGGCCGATGGTGCCGCCGCTCATCCGCGCGATGTCGCCGTCCTCGAAGGCGCCGACGATGGTGCCGTCGGTCATGAGAAAGGTATCCAGCCCGTCACCTTGCCCCAAAGCCAGGATCTGCCCGCCGCGCATGATGAAGTTGTCGATGCCGCTGCCTTGGTTCACCGTACCGCTGACGGTGCCGCCAACGACTTCGAGCGTATCGGCGCCATCGCCTTGGGTCAGGGACAACAGGCGCCCGGCGCTGATGAACACGGTATCGGCACCCGCGCCGGTGTTCAGTGCGCCGCCCACAGTGCCCGAGCGCATCAACAAGCTGTCCTGGCCAGGGCCGAACTCGACCGCGCCGGTGATGGTGCCCGTGCCGTCGGCGGGCAGGGTAAGGCTGTTGTTGCCCAGCAGGTCGGAAAGCCCCGGCGCCGTTCCGCTGTCGCACACGTAGGCGTCATTGCCGACGCCGGGGCTGAAGGTGCAATCGGACCGGGCGTATTCGCACGGTACGGCCAGTGCGGTCAGTAGACTGGTGCGTATCAACAACTCGTTGGTATTCATTGGCAACTCCCACAGCCACGCGCGCGGATTAAACAAGGCGCGGTGGGCGATCAGGTGGTCAATGCAGACTTGCAATGCAACGAGTGTAGTCGAGAGGTTTTTAAAGTTGGTATTGAAAGCAGCTTTATATCAAGTTATTCAATAACGGTATTGATGAAAATATCTATTCATCAATACCGTTGGCAGTGAGCGCATTGTTGCTGTCTATCGATATTCAAGAAGCCTTGCGCGGGCTGCGACGTGCAGGCGTTTTTTTCGTCGCGGATTTTTCCTTGGCAGGCTTGGCCTTCGACGTGGTGGGTGATTTGCCAGCGAGGCTGCGCTTGAGCAGTTCGGTCAGGTCGATGACATCCGCAGTCTTGCGCGCTTCCTGGCCGACCTCGGTTTCCACGTCTTCGATCTCGCCCTTGTTGGCCTTTTTTTCCACCAGCGCCATGATCTTCTGCTCGAACTTGTCGACATACTCTTCAGGCTGCCAGTCGCCACTCATGTCTTCGACCAAGCGTTTGGCCATGTCCAGTTCCTTCTTGGTCAGTTCGGGTTTCCTCACCTCTTTGCCCAGCTCGAGTATGTCCAGGTCGCGAACTTCCGAAGGCCAGCGCAACTTGACCATCACCAGCGCGCCGTCCAATGGCATCAGTGCCGCCAAGTACTGACGGGTGTGCAATACCACCAATGCAAGTGCAACTTTCTTGGTACTGATCAGCGTTTCGCGCAACAGCGCGTAGACTTTCTCGCCACGTCGGTCAGGCGCCAGGAAGTAGGGTGTGTCGATGTTGGGCAGGGGAATCTGGTTGCGGTCGACGAAGGAGAAAATATCGATGGTCTGGGTTGAAACAGGGTGAGCGGCGCGGATCTCGTCTTCACTCAGCACCACGTAGCGGCCTTTTTCGTACTGCACGCCTTTTACGATGTTTTCCTTGTCCATCTCCTTGCCGGTTTTCTTGTTGATACGCTTGTAGCCGACCGGGTCCATGCTGCGTTTGTCCAGCCAGTCGAAGTCGACGCCCTGGGAGGCAGTGGCCGATACCAGCGCTACGGGAATATGAACCAGCCCGAAGCTGATCGCGCCTTTCCAGATTGCTCGTGCCATGGTGAAGGGTGCTCCTGCGCGGTGTGTTTGCAGGTGACCTTGCAGCCGCCCGCTAAGTTTCAATGCGCTGAATGCTGTGCAATTTGCAACGCTGTTGCACCTGGATATTGCACAATGCACGATACGGTTAGGCGCTTTAGTGGGTAAGTGTTTGATTTGTATGGCGAGTGCATGGCGGGGCGTGGGGCATGGAATGTGCACTGTATTCGGGCAAGCCCGATCTCAGGGATAAGACCAAGAATGGAGTGTCATCATGTTGTCCACCCTTGAACTGCGCAATATCATTGAAAGCAGTTTTCTGCCGCAACGCTGCCAATGTACCCAAGCCCATGACCGTTCGCTGACCGTGCGCGTGTTCGACCGCACTTCGCACAAGGTGGATTACATGCTCAGCGGCATTCGCACCGAGCAATTGACCAGCAGCCGCGCGATCTCGAACCTCATCGCAGGCATGCGCACCGACCTCAAATTGCAGCACCAAAGGCCCAAGGCGGTTGGCGAGTACCTCTAACCTTGTAGCAGCGGCCTTTTTCCGCCGTAGGAGCGGTCTGTGGCCGCGAACCAGACACCGCGGTGCATCCGCAGGTACGCGTTGGGCCTTCGCGGCCGCTGACCGCTCCTACAGATGCTCGTCAATCGCGGTAGAACACCTGCACCAGGTGATAACCGAACTTGCTTTTCACCGGCCCGTGCACCGTACGCAGCGGTTTCTTGAAGATGATCTGGTCGATGGCGCCAACCATCTGCCCCGGTCGCACTTCACCCAGGTCACCGCCGCGCTTGCCTGACGGGCAGGTCGAATACTTCTTCGCCAGCACATCGAACGCCTCACCTTTGGCAATCCGCAGGCGCAGCGCCTCCGCCTCCTCGGCGGTTTTGACCAGAATGTGCCTAGCTTGTGCCTTCATTGCCCGATGCTCGCTGGAAAAAGCCGCTGATTATGCCGCAAATCACGCCAGGTTGATCATGTCGCGGATCTTGCTGCCCAGGCGCTCGATGGAAAACGGCTTGGTGATCATGTCCATGCCCTCGGCAAGAAAGCCATAGCGTTCCGCTGCTTTCTCGGCATACCCGGTGATGAACAGCACCTTCAGGCCTGGCCGCTGCTGCCGCGCGATCTCCGCCAACTGCCGGCCGTTGAGCCCGGGCAGGCCTACGTCAGTCACCAGCAGATCGATGTCCAATCCCGCGTCGAGCAAGGCCAGCGCCGCCGTGGCCTCGCCGGCGGAATGCGCGGCGTAGCCCAGTTCGTCGAGCACATCGAGCACCAGCATCCGCACCGCTGGATCGTCCTCGACCACCAGCACGCTTTCACCGTCCCGGGCCATGGGCAACACGGCCGGAGCGCGCTGCTCGGCCAGCGCATCGGACGGTTCGCTGTGCCGCGGCAGGTACAGGCGCACGCAGGTGCCCTCGCCGGGACGGCTCTGCAGCGTTACCTGTCCGCCCGACTGCTGGGCGAAGCCATAGATCATCGACAACCCCAGCCCGGTGCCCTGACCGATGGGCTTGGTGGTGAAGAACGGATCGAATGCCTTGGCCAGCACCGGGGCACTCATGCCGCTGCCGTTGTCGCTGACCCGGAACATCACGTAGGCACCCGGCTTGACCGGCTCCAGCGTAGCGCCTTCGGGGGTGGCGTCGAGCTCGCAGTTGGCGGTTTCGATGGTCAGCACACCACTGTCGGGCATAGCGTCGCGGGCATTGATCACCAGATTGAGCAGGGCGTTCTCCAGCTGGCTGGCATCGGTGTTCACCGGCCAGACGTCGGGCGCCAGTTGCAGCTGCAACTGTAGATGTTCGCCGAGCGTGCGGCTGAACAGCTCTTCGAGCGAATGCACCAGCGCGTTGGGCGCCAGGCGCTTGCGGTCCAGCGACTGCCGTCGCGAAAACGCCAGCAAGCGGTGAGTGAGACCGGCGGCGCGATGGGCCGAGCTGACTGCGGCCTCGCTGAAGCGCTTGATTTCGCTGCTGCGCCCGGCGTCGATGTAGCGCTGCATCAGGTCGAGGCTGCCGATGATGCCGGTGAGCATGTTGTTGAAGTCGTGGGCGATGCCACCGGTCAACTGCCCCAGCGCTTCCATCTTCTGCGCGTGGCGCAACGCCTCTTCGGCGCGTTCGCGCTCCTGCATTTCGTTCTGCAGGCGCAGGTTGACCTCGGCCAGGGCCTGGGTCCGTTCGCTGACGCGGGTTTCCAGATGCTCGTTGAGCTCGCGCAGCGCCTGCTCCACCTGACGCCGATTCTGCACGTCTTCGGTCATGCCGAACCATTGCCGGATCACGCCGTCGGCATCCAGTTGGGGCAGCGCACGGGCGTGCATCCAGTGGTAGCTGCCATCGGCCATGCGCAGACGGTACTCGGCATCGTAGGGGCGACCAGTGCTCACCGCCAGATGCCAGGCGTCGAGGGTCGGCAGGTGGTCATCCGGATGCACCAGCTGCGCCCAGTCGTCGTCCGGTCGCAGGCTGCGCATGCCGGTCAGCTGGCGCCAGCGCTCGGTCTGGCTTTCGCCGTCGGTGCGGCCGTTGGCGTCGGCGGTCCAGTGCACCGCCGGGGACAGCTCGATGGCCATGCGGAAATGCGCCTCGCTGTCGCGCAACTCCTGCTCGGTGCGTTTGCCCACCGCGCTCACTTCACGGCGCTCGTTGGCCTCGATGGCCGTGACCAGAATGCCGGCGACGCGCTCGTTTTCGTCGCGAATCGGGCTGTAGGTGAGGTCCAGCCAGACCCGCGCCGAATGCCCTTCGCGCGGCAGATTGAAGCCCTTCTCGGTGAAGGCACGCACTTCGCCGCGCATCACCGCGGCGTAGATGGGATCGGAAAACGGCTTGAGCTCGGGCCAGATGCGGTCCACCGGCTGGCCCAGGGCGCGGGGGTGGTTGCTGCCCACCAGCAAGGCAAAGGCGTCGTTGTACAGCTGGCACAGTTGCGTGCCCCACAGCAGCAGCATCGGCATGGGCGAGTGGGTGACGATGTCCACGGCCGTGCGCAAGCTCTGTGGCCAGGCATCGGGGCCGGGCAGGGGGCTGTCGGTCCAGTCCATGCTGGCGATCAGTGTCGCGACCTTGCCGCCCACAGGTGAGGCATTCATTGCGTTATCCTTTGATTTACCGCGGCTGCTTATCCAGCCAAGCTATAGCGTACTTTCTATCGACCGCCTTTACAGGACCCCAAGCCTATGGAAATCCAGGCATTGCTCAAGCTCCTGGCCAGTCAGGATGGCTCCGACCTCTACCTGTCCACTGGCGCGCCACCCTGCGCCAAGTTCAACGGCGTGCTCAAGCCGCTCAGCGCCGAAGCCTTGAAACCAGGCGACATTGCCGCGATCGCGGCCAGCATCATGGACGCCGAGCAGCGTATAGACTTCGAGCGTGAGCTGGAAATGAATCTGGCGTTGTCGATCCACGGGGTAGGGCGCTTTCGCGTCAATATCTTCAAGCAGCGCAACGAAGTGTCCATTGTCGCACGCAACATCAAGCTCGACATTCCCAGCTTCGAAGACCTCAAGCTGCCGCGCAAGCTGCTCGACGTGATCATGGAAAAGCGCGGCCTGGTGCTGTTCGTCGGCGCGACCGGTTCCGGCAAGTCGACGTCGCTGGCCGCATTGATCGACTACCGCAACCGCAACAGCAGCGGGCACATCATCACCATCGAGGACCCGGTGGAGTTCATCCACCGGCACAAGAAGTCGATCATCAATCAGCGTGAGGTGGGGGTCGACACACGCAGCTTCCAGGCCGCCCTGAAGAACACCCTGCGCCAGGCGCCGGACGTGATCCTGATCGGCGAGATCCGCGACCGCGAAACCATGGAACACGCACTGGCATTCGCCGACACCGGCCACCTGGCGATTTCCACCTTGCACGCCAACAACGCCAACCAGGCGCTGGACCGCATCATCAATTTCTTTCCCGAAGACCGCCGCCCGCAGTTGCTCAACGATCTGGGCAACAACCTGCAGGCGTTCGTCTCGCAGCGGCTGGTACGCACCACCGACGGCAAGCGCCGCGCGGCGGTCGAGGTGATGCTGGGCACGCCGACGATTCGCGACTTCATTCACCGCAACGAGTTTTCCGAGCTCAAGGGCATCATGGAGAAATCCGTGAACCTGGGCATGCAGACGTTCGACCATGCTTTGTACGAGCTGGCCATTGAGGGGGCGATCAGCGAGGAAGAAGCGTTGAAGAATGCCGATTCGGTGAACAACCTGCGCCTGCGCTTGAAGCTGCACGGCGAGGAGGGCGTGCAGCACACCTCGGCGCCCGCCTCGCCCACGCCTGCATCCGACCGCAAAAGCGCAGATTGGGGCCTGGTGAGCGACGACCCCGAAAGCCAGTAGTGACCCGCCAATGATCCTTGTAGCAGCGGCGCGAGCCGCGTCCGGCCTCATCGCGGTTTTACAGATACACCGCAGCGCACCCGGACGCGGCTCGCCCCGCTGCTACAAGGGTCTGCGCTACAGATGAATCTCAACCGCCAACGGCAAATGGTCCGACAGGTGCGTCCACGGCTTGTTGCCCAGAATGATCGGCCCGTGGCTGGTTGCGTTGCGCACATAGATCCGATCCAGGCGCAGCAGCGGAAAGCGCGCCGGGTAGGTCTTGGCCAACTGCCCGTTGTGCCGTTCGAACGCCTCGTGCAGATCCTTGCGCTTGGCCAGCGTAGCGTTGCCGCGCAACTGCCAGTCGTTGAAATCGCCGGCAATGATCACCGGCGCATCCTCGGGCAACGAATCGAGCAGCTGGCTCAACAGCGCCAATTGCTGTTGGCGGTGGCTTTCCAGCAGCGACAAGTGCACACAGATCGCATGCACCTCGTCGTGCCCCGGTACCTGCAACACGCAATGCAGCAAGCCGCGGCGCTCGGGCCCGGTGATCGAGATGTCGAGGTTGCTGTAGCGCAGAATCGGGTACTTGGACAGCACCGCGTTGCCATGGTGGCCGTCCGGGTACACCGCGTTGCGCCCGTAGGCGAAATCGCTCCACATGCTGTCGGCGAGAAACTCGTACTGTGACATCTGCGGCCAGTTGGAGAACTTCGACGCATGGCCGTCGTGGCCGCCCAGCACTTCCTGCAGGAACACCAGGTCGGCGCTGGTGCTGCGCACCGCCTCACGCAATTCGGGCAGGATGAAACGGCGGTTGAATGCGGTAAAACCCTTGTGTGTATTCACCGTCAGCACCCGCAGGCGATGCACTTCACGGGTCTGGTCCGGCGCTTGCGGGCCGAGCGGTTCGCTGGGGGGAGCGATGGTCACAGAAGCTCCTTGCACATGGTAATGTCCTTACTCCGACTTTGCCGGCACGGGGCGGTTCCCCGCGTCATTGCGCCAGCCAGCCACCGTCGATGTTCCACGCCGCACCGCGCACCTGGCTGCCGGCCTCGGTGCACAGAAACATCACCAGTTCGCCCAGATGCTCGGGCGTGACGAATTCCAGCGAGGGCTGTTTTTCCGCGAGCAATTCGCGCTGGGCGTCAACCGGGTCACCACCCGTGGCCGCACGATCATCGATCTGCTTCTGCACCAGCGGAGTCAGCACGAAGCCGGGGCAGATGGCGTTGCAGGTGATCTGCGTAGTCGCGGTTTCCAGGCCGACCACCTTGGTCAGGCCGATCACGCCATGCTTGGCGGCGACATAGGCGGCCTTGCCGACCGAGCCGACCTGACCGTGCACCGAAGCGATATTGACGATCCGCCCCCAGCCTTTCTCACGCATGCCCGGCAGCGCCAGGCGAGTGCCGTGGAACACCGAGGACAGGTTGATCGCGATGATCGCATCCCAGCGCTCCACGGGAAATGCCTCGACCGCCGCCACGTGCTGGATGCCGGCGTTGTTGACCAGGATATCGACACCGCCGAACGTCGCTTGCACGTACTCGAACAGCTCGGCCAGCTGCGTCGGGTCGCTCACGTCGGCACCGTGGTGGGCGACCTGGGTGCCATGCCGGCGTACTTCCGCGAGGGCCGCCGCCGGATCGCCGAAACCGTTGAGCACCACGTTGGCGCCGTGGCGGGCCAGCACCGAGGCAATGCCCAGGCCGATGCCGCTGGTGGAGCCGGTAACCAAAGCCGTCTTGCCGTCGAGTGCCATATGCATTGCCTCTGGGGTTGTCCTGCAATCTATACCACGCTACACCAGCGCCGCCTGCAGCAATTCCTGGGTGTAGGGATGCCGAGGGTCGGTGAACAGTCGGTCGGTAGGGCCGTACTCCACCACCTGGCCGTCCTTGACCACGATCACATCATGGGCCAGCGCCCGCACCACCGCCAGGTCATGGCTGATGAACAGGTAGGTCAGGCCGTGGCGCTCCTGCAACTGACGCAGCAGTTGCACCACCTGCTTCTGCACCGTGCGGTCGAGGGCCGAGGTCGGCTCGTCCAGCAAAATCAGCGCCGGGCGCAGCACCAGTGCCCGCGCGATGGCGATACGCTGACGCTGGCCGCCGGAAAATTCGTGGGGGTAGCGGTGCCGTGCCGCGGGGTCCAGGCCGACTTCGCGCAGCACCTGGATGACCTGCTCGTCGCAGGCCCGGGCGTTGGCGCCGCTGTGCACTTCCAGACCTTCGCTGATGATCTGCGCCACCGACATGCGCGGGCTGAGGCTGCCGAAGGGGTCCTGGAAGACCACCTGCATCTGCTTGCGCCACGGCCGCATCTGCTTCTGATCCAGACCATCGAGTGCCTGGCCCTGGAAGCGAATGCCGCCCTGGGAGTCGAGCAGGCGCAGGATCGCCTGGCCGAGGGTCGACTTGCCCGAACCGGACTCGCCGACGATGCCCAGGGTCTTGCCCTGCTGCACGCTCAGGCTGATGCCGTCCACTGCCTTGACGAACTCGCGCGGCTTGCGAAACAGACCGCCGTCCAGGGGGTACCAGACCTTCAGGCCGTCGACCTGCAACAGTTCCGGCCGATTCTCCTGGCACAGCACCGCACCGGCCGGTTCAGCGTCCAGCAGCAGTTGGCTGTAGGGGTGCTGCGGTGCACTGAACAGCTGCTCGCAAGCGGCCTGCTCGACGATTTCGCCGGCACGCATCACACAGACATGCTGGGCAATGCTGCGCACCAGGTTGAGGTCGTGGCTGATCAGCAGCAGCGACATGCCCAGGCGCTTCTGCAATGACTGCAGCAACAGCAGGATGCGCCGTTGCACCGTCACGTCGAGGGCGGTGGTGGGTTCGTCGGCGATCAACAGCTGTGGCTCGCAGGCCAATGCCATGGCGATCATCACGCGCTGGCGCTGGCCACCGGACAACTGGTGCGGGTAGGCCTTGAGGCGTTTGCGCGGGTTCTGGATGCCGACCATCTCGAGCAATTCCAGGATGCGTGCCTCGGCCTGCTTGCCGCCCATGCCCTTGTGCACCAGCAGGGTTTCACCGATCTGCTTGTGCACGGTGTGCAAGGGATTGAGCGAGGTCATGGGCTCCTGGAAAATCATGGCGATGCGGTCACCGCGCATGCGGCGCAGGGTCGCTGCATCGGCGCCCATCAGTTCCTGCCCCTGGTAGCGCACGCTGCCGCTGCTGGTGCAAGCGGTGCCGGGCAACAGTTGCAGGATGGAGTGGGCAGTCACCGACTTGCCCGAACCCGATTCCCCGACCAGGGCCACGCACTGGCCGACGGGAATGTCGAAGCTCACGTCCTTGACCACCGCCTGGCCATTGAACGCCACGCTCAGGTCGCGGATTTCGATGAGGTTTTCAGCGGTCATGGGCAGGGCCTTCTGCGGGGACTGGGATACCGCGTTCGCGGCCACTGGCCGCTCCTACAGGGATTGGTGAAGTGCCTGCATCCACTGTAGGAGCGGTCAGCGGCCGCGAATGAACCCCTACAAATCGCCAGTCAAGCACGCGGATCGAACGCATCGCGCAGCCCCTCTCCAATGAACACCAGCAGCGACAGTATCAGCGCCAGCGTGAAAAACGCGGTAAACCCCAACCAGGGTGCCTGCAGGTTCTGCTTGCCCTGGGCAATCAATTCCCCCAGCGAAGCGCTACCGGCCGGCATGCCGAAACCGAGGAAATCCAACGCCGTCAGCGTGGAAATCGCCCCGGTCAGAATGAACGGCAGAAAGCTCAGGGTCGCGTTCATGGCGTTGGGCAGAATGTGCCGCAGAATGATCTTGCGGTCCGACAGCCCCAGCGCTCGCGCTGCCTTGACGTATTCCAGATTGCGCCCGCGCAGGAACTCGGCGCGCACCACGTCCACCAGCGCCAACCAGGAAAACAGCGCCATGATCCCCAGCAACCACCAGAAATTGGGTTCGACGAAGCCCGACAGGATGATCAGCAGGTAAAGCACCGGCAGCCCAGACCAGACCTCCAGCAGACGCTGGCCGAACAGGTCCACCCAACCGCCGTAGTAGCCCTGCAGAGCACCGGCGCCGATGCCGATCAGTGAGCTGATCAAGGTCAATGCGAGGGCAAACAGGATCGACACCCGCGCGCCGAAGATGACCCGCGCCAGCACATCGCGCGACTGGTCGTCGGTGCCCAGCCAGTTGGTGGTCGACGGCGGGCTGGGCGCCGGTTGGCTCAGGTCGTAGTTGGGCGTGTCGGCGCTGAACGGAATCGGCGGAAACAGCATCCAGCCGCCGCGCGCCTCGATCAACTGCCGCACATACTCGCTGCGGTAGTCGGCCTGGAACGGCAGCTGGCCGCCGAATTCCTGCTCGGTATGGCGCTTGAACACCGGGAAATACAGCTCGCCGTCGTACTTGAGCACCAGCGGTTTGTCATTGGCGACCAGCTCGCCGCCCAGCGTCAGGGCGAACAGGGCCAGGAACAGCCACAGCGACCACCAGCCGCGACGGTTCTGCTTGAAGCGGTCCAGGCGACGACGGGCCAGGGGCGACAGGCGCATCAGGCATTCCTCGCGCTGAAGTCGATGCGGGGATCGACCAGGGTGTAGCACAGGTCGCCGATCAGTTTGATCAGCAGCCCCAGCAGGGTAAAGATGAACAACGAGCCGAACACCACCGGATAATCCCGCGCCACGGCGGCCTCATAGCTCAGGCGACCGAGCCCGTCGAGGGAAAAGATCACCTCGATAAGCAACGAACCGGCGAAGAACACGCTGATGAACGCCTGTGGCAGGCCGGCCACCACCAGCAGCATGGCGTTGCGGAACACATGGCCGTATAGCACCCGTTGCTCGCTCAGGCCCTTGGCCCGCGCCGTCACCACGTATTGCCGGGTGACCTCGTTGAGGAAGGAATTCTTGGTAAGAATGGTCAAGGTGGCGAAACCACCGATCACCAGCGAGGTGACCGGCAGCACCAGGTGCCAGAAGTAGTCGGCGACCTTGCCCAGCAGGCTGAGCTCGGCGAAATTGTCCGAGACCAGCCCGCGCACCGGAAACCAGTTCAACGAGGTGCCGCCGGCGAACACCACGATCAGCAGCATGGCGAACAGGAACGCCGGCATGGCATAGCCGATGATGATCAGGCTGCTGCTCCAGATGTCGAAGCGGCTGCCATGATGCACCGCCTTGCGAATGCCCAGCGGGATCGACACCAGGTAGGTGATCAAGGTGGCCCAGAAGCCCAGCGAGAGGGTCACCGGCATCTTGTCCAAGATCAGGTCGGTGACCTTGGCGCCGCGAAAGAAGCTGCTGCCGAAATCCAGCACCGCGTAGCTCTTGATCATCAGCCACAGGCGCTCGTGGGCCGGTTTGTCGAAACCGTACTGGCGCTCGATGTCCTTGATCAGTTTCGGGTCCAGGCCACGGCTGGCCCGCGAGCCGCCCTGCAGCGTGTCGCCGCCGCCACCGGTGACGCTGGCGCCGCCTACGCCCTGCAGGCGCGCGATGGCTTGCTCGACCGGGCCGCCCGGCGCGGCCTGGACGATGGCGAAATTGACCAGCAGGATCGCCAGCAAGGTCGGCACGATCAGCAGCAGGCGACGTAGCGTGTAACCCAGCATCAGTGAGTCTTCCCTGTCAGGCGGTCGCGCATCTGTTCGGTGGTCAGCGCCGTCGGGCTGACCTCCCACCAGGTTTCGATGGCCGGGTCATTGGGCGCTGGCGAGGCGGGCATGCCGAAGCGGTTCCACCACACCGTGGAGGTGCCCGGCGGGTAATAGTTGGGCACCCAGTAGTAGTTCCACTGCAGCACCCGGTCGAGGGCGTGCGCGTAGTCGCGCATCTGCGGTTGCGTGCTGGCCGCGCCGAGGCCATTGATCAACTGGTCCACGGCCGGGTCCTTGAGCACCATCAGGTTGTTCGAGCCGGGGTCGGTGGCCACGCTCGAGCCGAAGAAGTTGTACAGCTCGATGCCCGGCGTCGGGGTCACCGGGTAGCCGCTGATGATCATGTCGTAGTCGCGCGCCATCAAGCGGTTGACGTACTGCGAGGAATCGATGCGACGAATCTCCATGGTGATGCCGATCTGCGCCAGGTTGCGTTTCCACGGCAGCAGCAAGCGCTCCAGACCGTTCTGGGTATTGAGAAAGGTGAAGCTCAGCGGCTGGCCTTCGGCGTTCACCAGACGGTCGCCGTCGGCGTGCCAGCCGGCCAGCTGCAGCAGGCGCAAGGCTTGCAACTGCTTGTCGCGGATCAAGCCCGAGCCGTCGCTGACGGGCGCATGAAAGACTTTGCTGAACACTTCATCCGGCACCTGGCCACGCAGTTTTTCCAGAATCTGCAATTCGCCGTCGCTGGGCAATTCACGGGCGGCCAGCGGGCTGTTGGAGAAGAAGCTCTGCTGCCGGATGTACATGCCGCGCATCATCTGCCGGTTACTCCATTCGAAGTCCCAGAGCATGGCCAGCGCCTGGCGCACGCGGCGGTCCTGGAACACCGGTCGCTGCAGATTGAAAATGAAGCCCTGGGCCGATTGCAGGCCCTGCTTGGCCAGGTGCGCGCGTTGCAGGCGGCCATCGTCGAGCGCCGGGCCGTTGTAGCCGATGGTATAGGCGGTGGCGGAGAACTCGCGGTTGTAGTCGTAACCGCCGCCGCGCAGCACCTGGCGAGCCACATCGGTGTCGCCGAAGTACTCGATGCTGAAGCGGTCGAAGTTGTACATGCCGCGTGCTTCGGGCAGGTCCTTGCCCCACCAGTCGGGGTTGCGCTGGAAGGTGATGCTGCGGCCGTTGTCGATCTTGTCGATACGGTACGGGCCGCTGCCCAGCGGTGCCTCGAAGCCGCCGCCGTTGGCGAAGTCGCGGGTTTTCCACCAGTGTTCGGGCAGCACCGGCAGTGTCGCCAGGTCCAGCGGCAGGGTGCGGCTTTCGGCGTTCTTGAAGTTGAAGCGCACCTGCCGTGGGCCCTCGACCTGCACGTCCGCGACATTGGCGAACTGCGTGCGGTAGCCCAGGCTGCCTTCGCGCATCAACAGCTCGAAGGTGTAGCGCACGTCCTGCGCGGTGATCGGCTGGCCGTCGGCGAACACCGCCTTGGGGTTGAGGTAGAAGCGCAGCCACAGGCCGTCTTCAGCGCGCTCCATGCGCTCGGCCACCAGCCCGTACACGGTGTACGGCTCGTCCAGCGAGCGCACCGCCAGAGGGGCGTAGAGCAGGCCGTCGACCTGGCTGACGCCAATGCCCTTGTCGATGTACGGCAGAATGTGGTCGTACTGGCCGATCTCCACCGCCGAGCGACGCAGGCTGCCGCCCTTGGGCGCGTCGGGATTCACATAGTCGAAATGCTGGAAGTCGGCAGGGTAGCGGGGCGCTTCGCCGTAGACGGTCAATGCGTGCTGCGGCGCAGCCTGGGCATTGCTCGCGGTGGTGAACAGGGCACAAAGAACGAATGAGAGGAAAGCTGCGCGCATTGTCTGCCTGAGTCGAAGAGCGAAGGGTGCAGCCTAACATCATGGCCCGGTGGCATTGCAAATGCAGAACGGCCCGCGATAGACGGGCCGTTCGGGTGTAACGCAGACCGCGGACTGATCAGTCCTGGCGGCTGGTGACTTCCAGCAGGTGGTAACCGAACTGGGTCTTCACCGGGCCCTGCACGACGTTGATCGGCGCGCTGAACACGACGGTGTCGAATTCCTTGACCATCTGGCCTGGGCCGAACGAACCCAGATCGCCACCTTGGCGGCTGGACGGGCAGGTGGAGTTGGCCTTGGCGATCTCCGCGAAATCGGCGCCGCCTTCGATCTGGGCCTTGAGGTCGTTGCACTTGGCTTCGTCGGCAACCAGGATGTGGCGGGCAGTGGCTTTAGCCATGGTGATTCTCCTTTCTGAAAAAGTGGGCAGGGTACCCGATTGAGGGGGCATTTTCCTGCAAAAGTTCCATGTGAATGTCCGCGGCGATCAGTCGCGGCTGTGCACTTGGCGCCCTGCGGCGTAGGTCTGCAGCACCGCGCGGTCGTCGCCCAGGGTCATCAGCACGAACAGCACTTCCTCGAAGGTCTTGGCCTGGCCGATGCGATAGCTCAGCAGCGGCGTGGCATGGTAGTCGAGCACCACGAAGTCGGCGTCGGTGCCTGGTTGCAGCGTGCCGATGCGGTCTTCCAGGCGCAGTGCGCGGGCGCCGCCCAGGGTCGCCAGGTACAGCGACTTGAACGGGTTGAGCTTTTCACCCTGCAACTGCATGACCTTGTACGCCTCGTTCAGGGTCTGCAGCAGCGAGAAGCTGGTGCCGCCGCCGACGTCGGTGCCCAGGCCGACATTGACCTTGAAACGCTCGGCCTGGGGCAGGTTGAACAGGCCGCTGCCCAGGAACAGGTTCGAGGTGGGGCAGAAGGCGATGGCCGAGCCGGTTTCGGCCAGGCGCTGGCATTCCTCGTCGCACAGGTGCACGCCGTGGGCCAGCACCGAGCGCTCGCCGAGCAGCTGGTAATGGTCGTACACGTCCAGGTAGTTGCGCCGCTCGGGGAACAGCGCCTTGACCCACTCGATTTCCTTGAGGTTCTCGCTGATGTGGGTCTGCAGGTAGACGTCCGGGTATTCGCGCAGCAATTGCCCGGCCAGGGTCAACTGCGCCTCGCTGCTGGTCGGCGCGAAGCGTGGCGTCACCGCGTAGTGCAGGCGGCCCTTGCCGTGCCAGCGCTCGATCAGCGCCTTGCTCTGGGCATAGCTGCTGTCGGCAGTATCGGTCAGGTAGTCCGGGGCGTTGCGGTCCATCATCACCTTGCCAGCGATCAGCCGCAGGTCCAGGGCCTCGGCGGCTTCGAACAGGGCGTCGACCGATTCAGGGTGAACGCTGCCGAACACCAGCGCGGTGGTGGTGCCGTTGCGCAGCAGTTCCTTGAGGAAGATATCCGCCACTTGGTCGGCATGGGCCTTGTCGCTGAACTGGCCTTCGCACGGGAAGGTGTACTCGTTCAGCCAGTCCAGCAGTTGCTCGCCATAGGAACCGACCATGCCGGTCTGTGGAAAATGAATGTGGGTGTCGATGAAACCGGGGGTGATCAAGGCATCCGGGTAATGAGTGATCTCGACGGTGGCCGGCAGCGTCGGCAGCACCTCGTCGGCCGCGCCCAGCGCCAGGATGCGACCGTCCTCCACCACCAGCACGCCATCGGCGAAGTATTGGTAGGAGGCCTGGACACCGACCAGGGCAGGGTCGTCGAGGCTGTGCAGGATCGCGGCGCGATAGGCTTTGCGGGTAAGGCTCATGGTGCATCTCTCAAGGTAACGGGGCTGCGGCGCGAGCGCGGCAGCAGTTGGGCGACCTCCGGCGAGCTGGCTGTCCCCGGCTCGGCGCGGGCGCCAAAGTGCGCATTGTAGGTGGCGATGATCTCGGCGGCGATGGAAACGGCGATTTCCATCGGCAGCTTGCCTTTGACTGCCGCCAGGCCCATGGGGCAGCGCATGCGCTGCACTACACTGGGCGCGATGCCGCGGTCGCGCAGGCGATGCTCGAAGCGGGCGCGCTTGGTGGCCGAGCCGATCAGGCCGAACCAGGTGAAATCGTTGCGTTCGAGAATGGCCCGGGTCAACTCCAGATCGAGCGAGTGGTCGTGGGTCATGACGATGCAGTAGCTGCCCGCCGGCAGGCTCGCCACTTCATCCACCGGCTCGTCGGTGATCACCTGGCAGACCCCATCGGGCAGGCTTGGCGGAAACTCGTCGGCCCGCGAATCGACCCAACGCACCCGGCACGGCAGGCTCGCCAGCAGGGGCACCAGCGCGCGGCCGACGTGGCCAGCGCCGAACACCACCACTTGCGCCTGCGCCTGCAGCATGGGCTCGAACAGCAGCACCGTGGCACCGCCGCAGCATTGGCCCAGGCTGGCGCCCAGGCTGAAGCGTTCCAGGCGCGTGGCGCGGGTGCCTTCGGCGAGCATCTGTCGAGCGATGTGCAGGCACTTGTACTCCAGATGACCGCCGCCGATGGTGTCGTACAGGGCGGTGGCACTGACCACCATCTTGGCCCCGGCGTTGCGCGGCGTAGAGCCCTTTTCTTCGATGATGGTCACCAGCACGCAGGCTTCGCCGCGGGCCTGATGCTCGGCCAGCGCGCCGATCCAGTCAGTCATGGGCAGTGCTCCCCTCGGTCGCCTTGCGCATCTGCTCGCAGCCCCAGAGCACCCGTTCCGGGGTGGCGGGGGCGTCGATGTTCGGTTGCAGGCGGTAATCACCCAGGCTCGCCACGGCGTCCTTGATCGCGCACCAGGCGGCGATTCCCAGCATGAACGGCGGCTCGCCCACGGCCTTGGAATGGAACACCGTGTCTTCCGGGTTCTTGCGGTTCTCAACCAGGTGCACGCGCAGATCCTGTGGCATGTCGGCCACCGCCGGAATCTTGTACGAGGCCGGCCCGCTGGTCAGCAGCTTGCCTTGGTCGCTCCACACCAGTTCCTCGCACGTCAGCCAGCCCACCCCCTGCAGGAAGCCGCCTTCAACCTGGCCGAGGTCGATGGCCGGGTTCAACGAGGCGCCGACGTCATGCAGGATATCGGTGCGCAACAGCTTGTACTCGCCGGTCAGCGTGTCGATCAGCACTTCGCAGCACGCCGCGCCGTAGGCGAAATAGTAGAACGGTCGGCCGCGCGCCAGGCTGCGGTCGTAGTGGATCTTCGGCGTCTTGTAATAACCGGTGCTGGACAGCGACACCTGGCCCATCCACGCCTGCTGCACCAGGCTCTGGAACGTCAGCAACTGGTCCCGTACGCGCACGTGGCCGTTGCTGAACGCCACGTCTTCTTCACTGACCCGATAGTGCCGGGCGGCGAACTCCACCAGCCGCTGCTTGAGGATCAGCGCGGCGTTCTGCGCCGCCTTGCCGTTCAGGTCGGCGCCACTGGAAGCCGCGGTGGGGGAGGTGTTGGGCACCTTGTCGGTATTGGTCGCGGTGATCTGGATGCGGCCGATATCGACCTGGAACACCTCGGCCACCACCTGCGCGACCTTGACGTTCAAGCCCTGGCCCATTTCGGTGCCGCCGTGGTTCAGGTGAATGCTGCCGTCGGTGTAGATATGGATCAGCGCCCCGGCCTGGTTGAGGAAGCTGGCGGTGAACGAGATACCGAACTTCACCGGCGTCAGTGCCAGGCCTTTCTTCAATATCGGGCTGTCGGCGTTGAACGCGCGGATCGCCTCGCGGCGCGGGCCATAGTCGCAGCTGGCTTCGAGCTCGGCGGTGATCTCTTCGAGCAGGTTGTGCTCCACCGTCTGATAGTAGTGGGTGACGTTGCGCTCGGTCTTGCCGTAGTAGTTGGCCTTGCGAACCGCCAGCGGGTCGAGGGCCAGGTGGCGGGCGATGCGGTCCATCACTTCCTCGATGGCGACCATGCCCTGGGGGCCGCCGAAGCCACGGTAGGCGGTGTTCGACGCGGTGTGGGTCTTGCAGCGGTGGCCATTGATGGTGGCGTCGCCCAGGTAATAGGCGTTGTCGGCATGGAACATCGCCCGGTCGACGATGGATGCCGACAGGTCAGGGGAGTAGCCGCAGTTGCCGGCCAGGTCCAGGTTGATCCCGTGCAGGCGCCCGCTGTCGTCGAAACCGACGTCGTACTCGATGTAGAAGGGGTGGCGCTTGCCGGTCATGAGCATGTCCTCGACCCGCGGCAGGCGCATCTTGGTCGGCTGCCCGGTCAGGTGCGCCACCACCGCGCACAGACAGGCCGGGCTGGCCGCCTGGGTTTCCTTGCCGCCGAAGCCGCCACCCATGCGGCGCATGTCCACCACCACCTGGCTCATCGACACGCCCAGCACTTCGGCCACCAGCTTCTGCACCTCGGTGGGGTTCTGCGTCGAGCAGTAGACGATCATGCCGCCGTCCTCGGTGGGCATCACCGAGCTGATCTGCGTCTCCAGGTAGAAATGCTCCTGGCCACCGATGTGCAGGCTGCCCTGCAGGCGATGGGTGGCGCTGGCCAGAGCGGTCGCCGAATCACCGCGCTGGTGGGTGTGGCTGTCGAGCACGAAATGCTTCTGCCGCAGCGCCTCGACCACGTCCAGCACCGGCGGCAGATCTTCGTACTCGATCACGGCGGCCATCGCCCCGCGGCGGGCGCTGTCGAGGTCGCGCGCCGCCACGGCCAGCACCGGCTGGCCAACGAACTCTACCTTGTCGATCGCCAGCAGCGGGTCGCCCGGCAGCAGCGGGCCGATGTCCTTTAGGCCGGGAATGTCCTCGTGGGTGATTGCCAGGCGCACGCCGGGAATGGTGTAGCAGGCCGACGTGTCGATGCGCACGATGCGCGCGTGGGCACGGTCGGAAAGCCGGGCGTACACGTGCAGCTGGTTGGGGAATTCCAGGCGGTCGTCGATGTACACCGCCTCACCGGTGACGTGCTTGTCGGCGCTGTCGTGCTTGACGCCCCGGCCAACGCCGGTGGTCAGGCCCTGGGCGAACAGTTCAGCCATGCGTGCCTGGCTGTCGGGCGCTGGATGCTCAGACATGGGCGCTCACCCGCGTTTGAATGTGTGGCGACTGCAGCTCGAGGAAACACTTGCGCAGCAGGTTCTGTGCGGTCAGCAGGCGGTACTGCTTGCTCGCGCGAAAATCCGACAGCGGTGTGAAGTCCTCGGCCAGGGCGGCGCAGGCGGCCTCGACGCTGGCCTTGTTCCAGGGCTTGCCGAGCAGTGCCGATTCGCAGGCCGCAGCGCGTTTGGGAATTGCCGCCATGCCGCCAAAGGCGGCGCGCACCTCGTGCACCACACCGTCTTCGATCAACAGGTCGAACGCGGCGCAAACCGCGGAAATGTCATCGTCCAGGCGTTTCGACACCTTGTAGGCGCGGAAAGCCCGGCGCGGGTCGGCGCGGGGCACGATGACCTTCTCGATGAACTCGCCGTCTTCGCGAGCGGTGATGCGGTAGTCGATGAAATAGTCCTGCAGGGGCAGGGTGCGGCTGCGCGAGCCTTTGCGCAGTACCACCTGTGCGCCCAGGGCCAGCAGCAGCGGCGGGGTATCACCGATCGGCGACGCATTGCCGATGTTCCCGCCCAGGGTGGCCTGGTTGCGGATCTGCAACGAGGCGAAGCGGTGCAGCAGGTGGCCGAAATCCGCGTACTCGTGCGCCAGTGCCTGATAGCAGTCGGTCAGCGGCGTGGCCGCGCCGATCTCCAGGCGGTCGTCGAAAATGTCGATGCGCTTCATCTCGGCCACATGGCCCACGTAGATCATCACCGGCAGCACCCGGTGCGCCTGGGTCACCTCCAGCGCCAGGTCGGTGCCGCCGGCCAGCAGCCGTGCCTCGGGCTGCTCGCTGTACAGCTCGGCCAGATCGGCCACGGTCAAGGGCACCAGGCAACGGTTGTTGCCGCCGTGGAGTTCGTCGGTGTGCGCCGGTGCAATGGTTTTCAGCCTGGCGATGGTCTGCGCCCGCTGGCTGTCGAACTGATCGGGCAGCGCAGTTCCGCCGCAGGCCTGGGCCGCGGCGTCGAGAATCGGCCGGTAGCCGGTGCAGCGACACAGGTTGCCGGCCAGTGCTTCGCAGGCCTGATCGCGGCTGGCCTGGGGTTGGTTCTTCTGCAGGGCAAACAGCGACATGACGAAGCCAGGGGTGCAGAACCCGCACTGCGAGCCATGGCAGTCGACCATGGCCTGCTGCACGCTGTGCAGGCGGCCCTGATGCTTGAGGTCCTCGACACTGAGCAGTTGCTTGCCGTGCAGGCTGGCGACGAAGGTCAGGCAGGCGTTGCTGCTGCGATAGCGCATCTGCGCCTGCGCGCCGTCTTCTACCAGTTCGCCGATGACCACCGTGCACGCACCGCAATCGCCGCTGGCGCACCCCTCTTTGGTGCCTGGGCGCGCCAGATCGGTGCGCAGGTAGTCGAGCACGGTCAGGTTCGGGTCCAGGGCGTGCTCGGTATGCAGCTGTTGATTCAAGAGAAACTGGATCACGGATGGCCTCACGACACCTGATTCTTGGGTCTGCCTTGAGCAGAATCTATGCGGCGGCCGGGAAGCGGTCAACGATTAGCTGACCTGCGGGTCAGGAAGTTTCGCGAACCCGTTGCCTGCACCCCGGCAGTCATGCCTTTGCCAAGCCACATCCGTGCCAACTGCCGCCTTTGCCGTTCAATTGGAGTACACTGCGCCGCATGCTTTGATCACAGCTTGCCGATTACCGATTGTCGAAGGAAACCCATGACGTTCAAGGCGCCGGACAGCCTCGCCGAGCAAATTGCCCATCATCTGGCCGAGCGCATCATCAGCGGTGAGCTCAAGCCGGCCGAGCGCATTCAGGAACTCAAGGTCACCCAGGCGCTGAACGTCAGCCGCGGCTCGGTGCGCGAAGCCCTGTTGATTCTCGAGCGCCGCCACCTGGTCGAGATCCTGCCGCGGCGCGGCGCCCAGGTCAGCGAACTCACCGAGCACAAGGTGCGCAGCCTCTGTGCCCTGATGGGCGAGATGTACATCATGCTCGGCGACGCCGTGGCCCAGCGCTGGCAGACCGAGGCCGACCTCGCACCGTTCCTGGTCATCCAGCAACGCCTGCAGACCAGCTACGAGCGCCAGGACATCACCGCCTTCGTCGAGGACAGCTTCAACGTCATGCGCGCCGCCTATCCGTTCGCCAACAACCCGTACCTGCAAGAAACCATCGAGAACCTCCAGCCGGCCATGAACCGCACCTACTACCTGGCCCTGGAGCAGCGCAAGGCCTCGATGAGCGAATACCTGGCCTTGTTCGGGCGGCTGCTGCAGGCGGTTTCCGCGCGCGATCCGCAGCTCATCCGCAAGGTTCTCGGCGAATACTGCCAGCGCAGCTGTGAACTGGTGCTCAGCGCCCTGGCGGCGCGCTGAGCATGCGCCTCAAGTGTATTCGCCTGGCCGGGTTCAAGTCGTTCGTCGACCCGACCACGGTCAACTTCCCCAGCAATATGGCTGCCGTGGTCGGGCCCAACGGTTGCGGCAAGTCCAACATCATCGACGCCGTGCGCTGGGTCATGGGCGAGAGCTCGGCGAAGAACCTGCGCGGCGAGTCGATGACCGACGTCATCTTCAACGGCTCCACCAGCCGCAAGCCGGTCAGCCAGGCCAGCATCGAGCTGGTGTTCGACAACAGCGACAGCACGCTGGTGGGCGAGTACGCGGCCTACGCGGAAATCTCGATCCGGCGCAAGGTCACCCGCGAAAGCCAGAACACCTATTACCTGAACGGCACCAAGTGTCGGCGCCGCGACATCACCGACATCTTTCTCGGCACCGGCCTGGGCCCGCGCAGCTACTCGATCATCGAACAGGGGATGATCTCCAAGCTGATCGAGGCCAAGCCCGAAGACCTGCGCAACTTCATCGAGGAAGCCGCCGGCATCTCCAAGTACAAGGAGCGCCGCCGCGAGACCGAAAGTCGCATTCGCCGTACCCACGAGAACCTGGCGCGCCTGACCGACCTGCGCGAAGAGCTGGAACGCCAGCTCGAACGCCTGCACCGCCAGGCCCAGGCGGCCGAGAAATACCAGCAGTACAAAGCCGAGGAACGCCAGCTCAAGGCGCAGCTGTCGGCCTTGCGTTGGCAAACCCTGAACGAGCAGGTGGGCCAGCGCGAAGCGGTCATCGCCGATCAGGAGGTGGCCTTCGAAGCGCTGGTGGCAGAACAGCGCAACGCCGATGCGGGCATCGAGCGCCTGCGCGATGGCCATCACGAGCTGTCCGAACGCTTCAATACCGTGCAGGCGCGCTTCTATTCCGTGGGCGGTGACATCGCCCGGGTCGAGCAGAACATCCAGCACGGCCAGCAGCGCCTGCGCCAACTGCAGGACGATTTCAAGGAAGCCGAACGCGCTCGCCTGGAAACCGAATCGCACCTGGGCCACGACCAGACCCTGCTGGCGACCCTGGGCGAAGAGCTGGACATGCTCGAGCCGGAGCAGGCGACCAGCAGCGCCGCCGCCGAAGAAGCGGCGGCGGCGCTGGAAGAAGCGGAAACCCGCATGCACGGTTGGCAGGAGCAGTGGGACCGGTTCAACACTGACTCGGCCGAGCCACGGCGCCTGGCCGAAGTTCAGCAGGCGCGCATCGCCCAGCTCGAACTGTCGATGCAGCGCCTGGCCGAGCGGCAGCGGCGGCATAGCGAAGAGCGCGAACTGCTGGCGGCCGACCCGGAAGACGCCGCCATCCTGGAATTGGCTGAACAGCTGGCCAGCAGCGAAATGCTCATCGAAGAGTGGACCGCCGAGGAACGGCAACAGGCCGAACAGCTGGACGCTACCCGTCAGCAACTGCAACAGGCGACCCAGGCCCAGCAACAGGCCCAGGGCGAGCTGCAGCGGCTCAACGGCCGCCTGGCTTCCCTCGAGGCTTTGCAGCAGGCCGCGCTGGATCCGGGCACGGGCACCGCGCAGTGGCTGGATCAACAGGGGCTGGCCGGCCATCCGCGCCTGGCCGAAGGGCTGCGCGTCGAGCCCGGCTGGGAGCTGGCGGTGGAAACCGTGTTGGGCGCCGATCTGCAGGCAGTGCTGGTCGATGATCTGCAAGGCCTCGACCTGGCCGGCTTCGATCAGGGCGAACTGCGCCTGATCAGCGCGGCTGCGGGCGCCGTAGCTTTGCCAGACAGTCTGCTGCACAAGGTCCACAGCCAGGTCGACCTGAGCCCCTGGCTCGCGGGGGTGCGAACGGTCGCCGACCTCGACACCGCGCTGGCCCAGCGCAGCCAACTGGCCGCGGGCGAAAGCCTGGTCAGCCAGGACGGCTATTGGCTGGGTCGGCACTTTCTGCGCGTCAGCCGTGGCAACGACGCCAGCCGCGGAGTTCTGGCCCGCGGGCAGGAGCTGCAGGCCCTGCAGTTGGACGTCGAGTCGCGCGAAGCGACCCTTGCGCAACTGCAGGAACAGCTTGCGGCCTGCCGTGAACAGCAGGGTGCCCAGGAACAGCTGCGCGAACAGCTGCGCCGCCGCATCCAGAATGAAAACCGTCAGCAGGGCGAGCTCAAGGCCACGCTCTCGGCGAGCCGGGCCAGGGCCGAGCAGCTGGCGCTGCGTCGTCGGCGCCTCGACGAAGAACTCGGCGAACTGGCCGAACAGCGCGCCCTGGAACACGAGCAGCTCGGTGAGTCGCGCCTGCAGTTGCAGGACGCGCTCGACGCCATGGCCATCGACACCGAACAGCGCGAACAGCTCATGGCGCAGCGCGACAGCCTGCGCGAAGGCCTGGAGCGCATTCGCCAGGACGCCCGCCAGCACAAGGATCGCGCGCATCAGTTGGCGGTTCGCCTGGGCTCGCTGCGCGCCCAGCACGACTCCACTGGCCAGGCGCTGGAACGCCTGCAATTGCAGGCCGAGCGTTTGGGCGAGAAACGCGAACAATTGAGTTTGAACCTGGAGGAGGGCGAGGCCCCGCTCGAAGAACTGCGCCTGGACCTCGAAGGCCTGCTCGGACAGCGCATGGCCGTCGACGAAGAAATGCGCCACGCGCGGCTGGCACTGGACGATGCCGATCGCGAGCTGCGCGAGGTCGAAAAACGTCGCACCCAGGCCGAGCAGCAGAGCCAGCTGTTGCGCGGCCAGCTGGAACAGCACCGCCTGGAGTGGCAGGGGCTCAGCGTGCGGCGCAAGACTCTGCAGGAGCAGCTGCAGGCCGACGGCTACGACCTGCACGGCGTGCTCGCCACCCTCGACGTGTTGGCCAGCGAGCAGGAGGCCGAGGAAGAACTGCACCGTATCGACGGGCGCATCCAGCGCCTGGGCGCGATCAACCTCGCGGCCATCGACGAATACCAGCAGCAATCCGAGCGCAAGCGCTATCTGGATGCGCAAAACGCCGATCTGGCCGAAGCGCTGGACACCCTGGAAAACGTCATTCGCAAGATCGACAAGGAAACCCGCAGCCGCTTCAAGGACACCTTTGACCAGATCAATGCCGGTTTGCAGGCACTTTTTCCAAAAGTTTTCGGTGGTGGCAGTGCTTATCTGGAACTGACGGGCGAAGATTTACTCGATACAGGGGTGACGATCATGGCGCGTCCGCCCGGCAAGAAGAACAGCACCATTCATTTGCTCTCCGGTGGAGAGAAAGCCTTGACCGCACTGGCCCTGGTTTTCGCTATCTTCAAACTGAATCCGGCGCCGTTCTGCATGCTCGACGAAGTCGATGCACCGTTGGACGACGCCAACGTCGGTCGTTACGCCCGGTTGGTGAAAGAGATGTCGCAGACGGTGCAGTTCATCTATATCACCCACAACAAGATCGCCATGGAGATGGCCGATCAGTTGATGGGGGTGACCATGCACGAACCCGGTTGCTCGCGACTGGTGGCCGTGGACGTGGAAGAGGCATTGGCCATGGTCGAGGCCTGAAAAACCCTTATCATGGCGTTAAAATCGAGCCAAATGCGACAGACGGTGTAAAGTTGTTTCTGGTCGTGCTAGTTTTACCAAAGTCTTGTTTACGCGTGGGAAAACGCCTGTCAGAACATACAGTTGGCGCCACGTCTTAAAGAGGGTTCACACCCTTTATTTTTCAGCATTTTTATAGAGGCACGGGATTACATGGAAATCGGTCTGCGCGAGTGGCTGATCCTCATCGGCATCATTGTCATTGCCGGTATTCTTTTCGACGGCTGGCGCCGGATGCGTGGCGGCAAGGGCAAGCTCAAGTTTCGCCTGGATCGCAACATCAACAACCTTCCCGAGGAAGACACGGGCGCCGAAGTGCTCGGTCCGCCTCGCGTACTCGATGCTCATAAAGAGCCGCAACTGGATGAGCATGACCTGCCGTCCATGAGCGCCCAGCGCGACGGCGGCAACCAGCGCGCCAAGCGCGAGCCGTCGGCCGACCACGCTGATCTCAACCTGGCCGTGGAGCTGGACGAGATCAAGGAGCCCCGCGAGGCCCGGCCGACCAAGCCTGCACGCGAGCCCAAGCCGGCCAAACCGCAGCCTGCGATGAAAGCGGCGCGTGACGCCCACGACGATTTCGCCAGCGAGGGCAAGGGTTTTTCCAGCAGCGGTGCCCCGGCCGTGGAGAAAGACCTGCCACCGGTCGAAGAGGTGCTGGTGATCAGCGTCATCTCGCGCAGCGAGAGCGGCTTCCGCGGCCCTGCGCTGCTGCAGAACATCCTCGAAAGCGGCCTGCGCTTCGGCGAAATGGACATTTTCCATCGTCACGAAAGCATGGCTGGCAATGGCGAAGTGCTGTTCTCCATGGCCAATGCGGTCAAGCCGGGCATCTTCGATCTGGATGATATCGACCATTTCAGTACCCGTGCCGTGAGCTTCTTCCTCGGTCTGCCCGGCCCGCGTCATCCCAAGCAGGCCTTCGACGTGATGGTGGCCGCGGCGCGCAAGCTGGCCCATGAACTGGACGGCGAGTTGAAGGACGACCAGCGCAGCGTATTGACCGCGCAGACCATCGAGCACTACCGCCAGCGCATCGTCGAATTCGAACGCCGCGCCATGACTCACAAGCGGTAAGTCCGATACTGCCGCAGCCCGTGCCCTTGTAGGAGCGGGCAGTGCCCGCGAACGGAGCGCCGCCGAACCCCCAGATCCAACCCAAGAGCAGCCCAGGCTGCTCTTTTGCTTCAAGCGAGAACCGATCATGACCGACGCCACCCGTATCCTCGAACTGCGTGCCGAACTCGACCAGCACAATTACCGTTACCACGTGCTCGACGAACCCAGCATCCCCGACGCCGAATACGACCGTCTGTTCCATGAACTGAAAGCGCTCGAAGCCGCCCATCCCGAGCTGGTCACGCCCGACTCGCCCACGCAGCGCGTCGGCAACGCTGCATTGACCGCGTTCTCCCAGGTGCGCCACGAAATCCCCATGCTCAGCCTGGGCAACGCCTTCGAAGAAGTCGACCTGCGTGAATTCGACCGCCGCGTCACCGAAGGCCTCGACCTGCCCACCGGTGATCTGTTCGGCAGCGGCGCGGCCATCCACTACAGCTGCGAACCCAAGCTCGACGGCCTGGCTGTCTCCCTGCTGTATCAGGACGGCGCCCTGGTTCGCGGCGCCACCCGCGGCGATGGCACCACCGGCGAAGACATCAGTGTCAACGTGCGCACCATCCGCAACATCCCGCTCAAGCTGCACGGCAGTGGCTGGCCACCGGTGCTGGAAGTGCGCGGCGAGGTTTACATGTCCAAGGCCGGCTTCGAGCGGCTCAACGCCAGCCAGATGGAAGTCGGCGGCAAGACCTTCGCCAACCCGCGCAACGCTGCGGCCGGCAGCCTGCGTCAGCTCGACTCGAAGATCACCGCTAGCCGTCCCCTGGAATTCTGCTGCTACGGCATCGGCCAGGTTACCGAAGACATCGCCACCACCCACACCGGCAACCTCGAACAGCTCAAGAAATGGGGCATGCCGATCAGTCGCGAGCTCAAGGTCGCGGAAAACATCGAGCAGTGCCTGGAGTACTACCACGACATCGGCGCCCGCCGAACCCAGCTGCCCTATGAAATCGACGGTGTGGTGTTCAAGGTCAACAGCGTGGCCTCTCAGCGCGAGCTGGGCTTTCGCGCGCGCGAGCCGCGCTGGGCCATTGCCCATAAATTCCCCGCCATGGAAGAGCTCACCGAACTGCTCGACGTGGAATTTCAGGTGGGCCGCACCGGCGCCGTTACACCCGTGGCGCGGCTCAAGCCGGTCAAGGTGGCCGGCGTCACGGTGGCCAACGCTACCCTGCACAACATGGACGAAGTGGCGCGTCTGGGCTTGATGATTGGCGATACCGTGATCATCCGTCGCGCCGGTGACGTCATTCCCCAGGTCATGCAGGTGGTGGTCGAGCGTCGGCCGGACAACGCCCGTGCGGTTCAGGTGCCGGAAACCTGCCCGGTGTGCGGCTCCCATGTCGAGCGAACCCAGCTGGTCAAGCGCAGCAAGGGCAAGCAGACCGTCAGCGAAGGAGCGGTCTATCGCTGTGTCGGGCGATTGGCCTGTGGTGCGCAACTCAAACAGGCGATCATACATTTCGTCTCGCGGCGGGCGATGGACATCGACGGGCTCGGTGAAAAAAGCGTCGAGCAGTTGGTCGACGAAGGCCTGGTCAGTTCGCCCGCCGACCTCTACACGCTGCAGTTCGACGACGTGGTCAAGCTGGACGGCTTCGCCGAGGTGTCCAGCAACAACCTGCTCAAGGCCATCGCCGACAGCAAGCAGCCGAGCCTGGCGCGGTTCATCTATGCCTTGGGTATTCCTGATGTGGGCGAGGAGACTGCCAAGGTGCTGGCGCGCTCCTTGGGCTCGCTGCAGCGCGTCAGCGAAGCGCTGCCGCAGGTGCTGACTTATCTGCCGGACGTCGGCCTGGAAGTGGCCTTCGAGATCCACAGCTTCTTCGAAGATCCGCACAACCGCAGCGTCATCCAGCAATTGCTCGAGCGCGGCCTGCAGTTGCAGGAGGAGGGCGACGTACACCCCGAGTACGCCGCCAGCACCACCCTGGCCGGCATGATCGCCAAGCTGGAGATCAATTCGGTAGGGCCGACTGGCGCCGAGAAGCTGGTGGCCAAGCTGGGCAGCCTGGACCAGATCATCGCCGCCGACGGCATCGACCTGCGCCAGGCGCTCAACGCCCGGCAGGCGGAGGCGGTGCGCGAGTACTTCAAGGAGCCGCGCAACGCCGAGACGGCCAAGGCCGTGGAAGCGCAGTTGCAAACCTTCGGCATGCACTGGGCGAGCGAGAAAAAAGTCGTCGAAGGCCTGCCCCTGGCGGGACAGACCTGGGTACTGACTGGCTCCCTGGAGCAGATGAGCCGCGACGAAGCCAAGCAGAAGCTCGAAGCCCTTGGGGCCAAGGTCTCCGGCTCGGTTTCTGCCAAAACCCACACCGTCGTGGCAGGCCCCGGCGCCGGCTCCAAATTGGCCAAGGCCAGCGAACTGGGCATAAAGGTCCTCGACGAAGAGCAGTTCCTGAAGTTTCTCACCAACATGTAACATCATGACATTACGCACCCCAAGTTTCCCCCAAACTGCGGTGCACCTCAGCAATCAGAGCCCAGGGCCACCCCCCCCCTGTAGCAGCGGCGCAAGCCGCGTCCGGTTCTACCGCGTTCATTCAGACTGGCTGCGGCCACCGTCGACGCGGCTCGCGCCGCTGCTACATGACCTTCTTCAACCTCCCATCCGCATTTCCGCCCAACCTCTGCCGCAAATGAAACCTTTCCCACGCCGGCAAGCTCTAGTCATGGCAGGCCACCGGAGATCGCCATGTATCGTTTTTTCGAACAACTCAGCACCCGAATCACCGCACCATTCGCCAAACCGGAAAACCGTCACAGCAAGGTATGGGAATGCACCTGCGGGCAGTCGATCTTCTTCCGCAACAGCCAGTGCCTGGCATGCAATGCCTTGCTCGGTTTCTGGTCGGCCAAGAACGTGCTGTCCACGCTCGACGCCGGCCCCGAAGCAGGCAGCTGGCGCCTGCATGCCGCCCCCGACGCAGGCCTGTTCCGCCGCTGCGCCAACCTCGATACCCCCGCAGCCTGCAACTGGCTGGTACCGGCAGAGAAGGGGCCCGCAGCCCTGTGCACCGCCTGCAACCTGAACCGGACCATCCCCGACCTGAGCATTCCGGAAAACCCCGAACACTGGCGCAAGGTTGAAACAGCCAAGCGCCGTCTGATCGCGCAACTGATCAACCTCGGCCTGCCGGTCATCGCCAAGACCGAAGACGAAGCCACCGGCCTGGCGTTCGACTTCATCGGCACCGACCTCAATGGCAACGCGCCCACCACTGGCCACGCCAATGGCCTGGTTACCCTGGATATCAAGGAAGCCGACGACGCCCACCGGGAAAAGGTCCGCGTGCAGATGCGCGAACCGTACCGCACGCTGCTCGGACACTTCCGGCACGAAGTAGGGCACTACTACTGGGACCGGCTGATCGCCGACACTCACTGGGTGGCCGACTACCGCCGCCTGTTCGGCGATGAAAGCCAAAGCTACGCCGACGCGCTGCAGCGCCATTACGACCAGGGTGCCCCGGCCGATTGGCAACAGAACTTCGTCAGTGCCTACGCCACCATGCACCCATGGGAAGACTGGGCGGAAACCTGGGCTCACTACCTGCACATGATGGACGCGGTGGACACCGCGTTGGGCTTCGGCATGAGCGCCAAGGAAATGGACCTCGACTACACGCCGTTCCCCTTGGCCACCCTTTACGACCCGGATCACACCAGCGGCCCTGCATTCCTCGCGTTCGTCAACGCCTGGATCGAACTGGCCGGCATGCTCAACGAACTTTCCCGCGCCATGGGCCAGCCCGACTTCTACCCCTTCGTGCTGCCACCGGCCGTGATCGCCAAGCTGCACTTCATCCACGTCGTCGTCCAGGAAGCCGGCGGCCGCGCCGACGACGTCCTGCAGGTGTGACACACCGGCCGATGCCCGCCCCCCCCTGTGGGAGCGGGCTCTGCCCGCGAAGAGGCCCGCACATTCACCGCCTCATCCGAAATGTGCACCGCCCATTCAAACGCCTTCGCGGGCAGAGCCCGCTCCCACAAGTTCCTGCAGCGCCACAATCCCAGGCCTACCCACGAACCCCTGTGGGAGCGGGCTCTGCCCGCGAATAGGCCCGCACATTCACCGCCTGATCCGAAATGTGCACCGCCCATCCATACGCCTTCGCGGGCAGAGCCTGCTCCCACGAAGGCGGGGTAGCGCTGCTGCAAAGAGAGCTGCTGTCTCTAGAGCGCAAGCACGAACCTGCGCTCATAACCAATCCGTCCACGGTACGCTTCACCGCGATCCACCCATCCCAGCGCCTTGTACAACCCAATGCCCGCCACATTGTCAGCATCCACCGACAACTCCAGCTGTTGCACCCCAGGCCACGCACCGCGCGCTGCATCAGGCAGGCCTTCCAGACAAGCCCGCCCCAGCCCACGGCCCTGCATGCGCCGATCCACCTGCAATGCATGCAAGGTCGCCGCCTGCGGATGCGCCCATTCCGGCACGAATCGTCCATGCTTGAGCAGCAGAAATCCTTTCGGCACCTCATCCACCAGCAGCGCGAAACCTTGGATCTCACCATCGGTGCAGCCCAGCAAGGTATACAGCGCCATGTCCACATCCCCGGAATACTGCTTCTGCTCCGGGCGAATCTCGATATCCATCAATTGCTGCAGCTGTGTAGGCGACAAGTCGGGGTAGGGCGTCAGAACATTCATCGCAAGCACCAGGCAGGGGACATGTCGCGACGTTACCAATTCACATCACGGCTGTCGCTTGTCTTGCGCGCAAGCAATCCGCACCTACGCTGTACCGTACAAAGCAGCCCACGCCAAGTCCCTGACAGCCCTACAAATTTTATCTCGCGCAACGGGTTGTAACTTCTGTCAGGACCGGTACAATGGCCCCCGCTCGCTACCAAGCGAGTGTCGTTATGGTGACCCTGCCGGTCCCCCCGCAACGATTACCCGTGAACCTGGTCAGATCCGGAAGGAAGCAGCCACAGCGGGAACATTGTGTGCCGGGGTGTGGCTGGTAGGGTTGCCACCTCTTCCAGAATTCGTCTTCGCACGGATTCATCGCATCACCCATCCCAAACCGATACCCAGGCGAAAACTCGCCATCGCTGATCCTTGCCGATGTTTTTTCAGGCGAACTCAGCAATAGAG
The DNA here is from genome assembly GCF_014841915.1 of Pseudomonas sp. CFBP 13727. Classification (NCBI taxonomy): domain Bacteria; kingdom Pseudomonadati; phylum Pseudomonadota; class Gammaproteobacteria; order Pseudomonadales; family Pseudomonadaceae; genus Pseudomonas; species Pseudomonas sp. CFBP 13727. The sequence continues at coordinate 427,732 of NZ_JACYUT010000001.1, read as the reverse complement.
CAGGGCACGGATGCAATTTCGGTCCTGCTCCATTAGCATTGGCGGTCTTCCGCTTTCATGTCGCGACGGTTTTCGATGAGTTATCAGGTTCTTGCACGTAAATGGCGTCCGCGCTCGTTCCGCGAAATGGTCGGCCAGACCCATGTGCTCAAGGCATTGATCAATGCGCTGGACAACCAGCGGCTGCATCACGCCTACCTGTTCACCGGCACTCGGGGCGTGGGCAAGACCACCATCGCGCGGATCATCGCCAAGTGCCTCAATTGCGAGACCGGCATCACGTCAACGCCGTGCGGTGAGTGTTCGGTCTGCCGTGAGATCGACGAGGGTCGCTTCGTCGATCTGATCGAGATCGATGCCGCCAGCCGCACCAAGGTCGAAGACACCCGCGAGCTGCTCGACAACGTGCAGTACGCACCCAGCCGTGGGCGCTTCAAGGTTTACCTGATCGACGAAGTGCACATGCTGTCCACGCACTCGTTCAACGCGTTGCTGAAGACGCTGGAAGAGCCGCCGCCCTACGTCAAATTCATTCTGGCCACCACCGATCCGCAGAAATTGCCGGCGACCATTCTGTCGCGCTGCCTGCAGTTCTCTTTGAAGAACATGACGCCGGAGCGGGTGGTCGAGCACTTGAGCCATGTGCTGGGTGTCGAGAACGTACCCTTCGAGGACGACGCGCTGTGGTTGCTCGGCCGCGCCGCCGATGGCTCCATGCGCGACGCCATGAGCCTGACCGACCAGGCCATTGCCTTTGGCGAAGGCAAGGTGCTGGCAGCCGATGTTCGGGCGATGCTGGGTACACTGGACCACGGTCAGGTTTACGGCGTGTTGGAGGCATTGCTCGAAGGTGACGCCCGCGGTGTGCTCGAGGCCGTCCGCCATCTGGCGGAGCAGGGGCCGGACTGGAATGGCGTGCTGGCTGAAATTCTCAACGTGCTGCACCGCGTGGCCATCGCCCAGGCGCTGCCCGAGGCGGTAGACAATGGCCAGGGTGATCGCGAACGGGTGCTGGCGCTGGCACAGGCGCTGCCGGCCGAAGATGTGCAGTTCTATTATCAGATGGGCTTGATCGGCCGTCGCGACCTGCCACTGGCCCCGGAGCTGCGTGGCGGTTTCGAGATGGTGCTGCTGCGCATGCTCGCGTTCCGCCCCGCAGGCAGCAGCGATGGGCCCAGTCAACCGCTAAAGACAGTGGGGATCAGCGCGGCCACAGTTGATTCCACCCACTCCGTGGCAGCTCCAACCCCCGTAGGAGCCGTCACCGGCCGCGAAGGCCCCACTGCAGATACCCAGACAGACCGCGTCGCGCCGTTCGCGGCCACGGACCGCTCCTACGAGGTGCCCGCCCCCTCGAATCCCCCCGTAGGAGCGGTCACCGGCCGCGAAGGCCCCACTGCAGATACCCAGACAGACCGCGTCGCGCCGTTCGCGGCCACGGACCGCTCCTACGAGATGCCCGCACCCTCGAATCCCCCCGTAGGAGCGGTCAGCGGCCGCGAAGGCCCTGTTGCGGATACCCAGGCAGACCGCGTCGCGCCGTTCGCGGCCACGGACCGCTCCTACGAGATGCCCGCACCCTCGAATCCCCCCGTAGGAGCGGTCAGCGGCCGCGAAGAATCCCCCGCGCATTCCCAGGCAGCCCCTGATCCCGTTATCGATCTGCCCTGGAACGACCCGGTAGAGCCCGCAGCTGCGCCCACCCAGGAACCGATCCTGGATGTCGTCGCCGAGCAGCCCGCATTGACTCCAATGCCGGCGCCCACGCCTGCCAGTGCTGTGCCGGACGCCCCGGAAACCCAGACAGCCTCGCCTGCCGACGATGCCGAGCCCGCCGATTACACACCAGCCGGCATGGACCGCGACGACGAGCCGCCGCTGGACGAAGATTACTACGCCCCGGAAACCGACGGCGCCGCCTACAGCTACCTCGACGAGCTGGCCAGTGAAACCGTCCACGACACGCCTGTCGAAACCGAGCCCGAAGTGCTGCCCGCCGCGCAGCCAGCGAGCGGGCTGGCTTTGCAATGGCTCGAGCTGTTTCCGAAACTGCCGATCTCGGGGATGACTGGCAGCATCGCCGCCAACTGTACCTTGATCGCCGTGGAGGGCGACGACTGGCTGCTGCACCTGGACCCGGCGCACAGCGCGCTGTTCAACAGCACCCAGCAGCGCCGCCTGAACGATGCGCTGAACCAGTATCATCAGCGCACGCTCAATCTGACCATCGAGCTGATCCGCCCGGAACAGGAAACCCCGGCGCAGGCCGCCGCGCGCTGGCGTGCGAATCGCCAGGCCGATGCCGAACAGTCGATTCAACAAGACCCGTACGTTCAACAAATGCTGCAACAGTTCGGTGCCATCATTCGCGACGATACGATTGAACCAGTCGAGGCGGTGGCCGGCCCAACGCGTTAAGTGCTCTTACCCAAGCCCGCGCAGGACGCCTTCGGCACTGCGCGGTCATACCCATTGACCTTTGAGGTGAACCCCATGATGAAAGGTGGCATGGCCGGCCTGATGAAGCAGGCCCAGCAGATGCAGGAAAAAATGGCCGAGATGCAGGAAGAGTTGGCCAAGGCGGAAGTGACCGGCCAATCGGGCGCAGGCCTGGTGAGCGTGGTAATGACCGGTCGTCACGACGTCAAGCGCGTGAGCCTGGACGACAGCCTGATGCAGGAAGACAAGGACGTGCTCGAGGATCTGATTGCCGCCGCCGTCAACGACGCCGTGCGCAAGATCGAAGCCAACAGCAAGGACAAGATGTCCGGCATGACCTCGGGGATGCAACTGCCGCCCGGCTTCAAGATGCCGTTCTGACCCAAAAATGCCAGGCCCGCAGCCTGGCATTTTTGTATCTGAGTGACCCAAGTGCCCCCTTCGCGGCCACAGACCGCTCCTACAGGGTACGCGCGCAATCCAATCCCCCCCGTAGGAGCGGTCATCGGCCGCGAAAGCTACACTGCGGTCTACCAGACACATCGTGTGCCCCCTTCGCGGCCACAGACCGCTCCTACAGGATACGCGCGTAATCCAATCCCCCCGTAGGAGCGGTCATCGGCCGCGAAAGCCAAGCCGCCGGCTGTTTGCCAAGCACCCAGTTGAACATCCCGCCACCCCATGCTGTCCTTTTCCTATAGCCACTTGCTGAAGGAATACCCCGCAATGTCCCAAGACCTGACCCTCAACCAGCGCTTCGTTCTCGCTTCCCGTCCAACCGGGGCGCCGACGCCGGAGAATTTCCGTCTGGAGCGCGAAGCCTTGCCGGATCTTGAAGACGGGCAAGTCCTGCTGCGCACCCTGTACCTGTCCCTGGACCCCTACATGCGCGGCCGCATGAGCGACGCACCGTCCTACGCCGCACCGGTCGAAATCGACGAGGTCATGACCGGCGGCACTGTCAGCCGCGTAGAAACTTCCAAGCACCCCAAGTTCCGCGAAGGTGACCTGGTCGTCGGCATGACCGGCTGGCAGACCCACTGCATCTCCGACGGCAGCAATCTCACGCCGCTGCCCGCCGGCATCCCCAGCCCCTCCATGGCACTCGGCGTTCTGGGCATGCCCGGCATGACCGCCTACATGGGCCTGACCCACATTGGCCAGCCCAAGGAAGGCGAAACCCTGGTCGTCGCAGCCGCCTCCGGCGCAGTAGGATCGGTAGTGGGGCAGGTGGGCAAGATCAAAGGCCTCAAAGTCGTCGGCATTGCCGGCGGGCCGGAAAAATGCCGCTACGTCGTTGAAGAGCTGGGCTTCGATGCCTGTGTCGACCACAAAAGCGAAACCTTCGCCGACGACCTGGCCAAAGCCTGCGACCAGGGCATCGACATCTACTTCGAAAACGTTGGCGGCAAAGTCTTCGACGCCGTCATGCCGTTGCTCAATGCTCGCGCGCGCATTCCGGTGTGCGGCCTGATCGCCGGCTACAACGCCACCGACCTGCCAGAAGGTCCGGACCGCTTCGCGCTGTTGCCGCGCACCCTGCTCACCAAGCGCATCCGCATGCAGGGCTTCATCGTGTTCGACGACTTTGGCGATCGCCATGCAGAATTCTTCTCTGCCATGGTGCCGTGGGTTCGTGACGGCAAGATCAAGTTCCGCGAGGACGTGGTCGACGGTTTGGAGCGAGCGCCGGAGGCATTCATTGGCCTGCTGCAAGGGCATAACTTCGGCAAGCTGGTGGTCAAGGTTTCCGACGCCTGAGCATTTGACGTGACTCGGAGGCGCGGGTATAAACCGCGTCTCGTCGTTACGTCAGGCCGCCTTCCATGAGCTTCAGCCCACTGATCCGTCAACTGATCGACAGCCTGCGCACCTTGCCCGGCGTTGGCCAGAAATCCGCCCAGCGCATGGCCCTGCAGCTGCTCGAACGCGACCGCAGCGGCGGTAGTCGGCTGGCCCAGGCGTTGAGCCAGGCCATGGAAGGCGTAGGCCATTGCCGCCAGTGCCGCACCCTCACCGAAGAAGAACTTTGCCCGCAATGCGGTGATCCACGTCGCGACGATACGCTGCTGTGCGTGGTGGAAGGGCCGATGGACGTCTATGCTGTTGAGCAGACCGGCTACCGCGGCCGCTACTTCGTGCTCAAGGGGCACCTGTCGCCCCTCGACGGTCTGGGCCCGGAGGCGATCGGCATCCCGCAACTGATGAGCCGTATAGACGAGCAGGGCACCTTCGCCGAAGTCATCCTGGCGACCAACCCGACTGTCGAAGGCGAAGCCACTGCTCATTACATCGCTCAGCTGTTGGCAAAGAAAGGCCTGGTGGCTTCGCGCATCGCCCACGGTGTGCCCTTGGGCGGCGAGTTGGAACTGGTCGACGGCGGCACCTTGGCCCATTCCTTCGCCGGCCGCAGACCCATCACCCTCTAACCAACCCACACCCTGTAGCAGCGGCGCAAGCCGCGTCGGCGGTACACACGGTAGGTCGGAAAAATCACGGTGCTGCCGGACGCGGCTCGCGCCGCTGCTACAGAAAACATGCGAACCTGTGCTACGTCTCCACACCTCCATTTCCAGGGCCGACCATGCACCGTCTAGCGTTCAAGCAAGTCGATGTCTTCACCACCCAGCGCTTCAAGGGCAATCCGCTGGCGGTCATCCTGCAGGCCGAAAGCCTGACGCGCGAACAGATGCAAGAAATCGCCCACTGGAACAACCTCTCCGAAACCACCTTCGTGCTGCCCGCCACTCGCCCTGAAGCGGACTACCGCGTACGCATCTTTACCCCGAACTCCGAGCTACCCTTCGCCGGCCACGCCACCCTCGGCAGCGCCCACGCCCTGATGGAAGCCGGCCTGATCGAGCCGCGCAACGGCCGTCTGGTGCAGGAGTGTGCATTGGGTCTGATCGACCTTGATGTGGTCCGCCAGCCGGATGGCTCGCAGCTGATTACCTTCGAATTGCCGCCCGCAACGATCCAGCCGGTCAACGACAGTGATCATCGCGAGCTGCAGGCCGTACTGGGGGTAAGCGTGGTGCGCGACCGCAGGCCGTGCTTCGTGACCGTTGGCCCGCGCTGGCTGGTGGTGCAACTGCGCGACGCACAAACCGTGCTGGCGGTCATTCCTGACCTGGCGCGCATGGCCATCAACGACCACCGCACCAGCACCACTGGCGTGGTGATCTTCGGCCCGCACCCCGAAGGCAGCAACGAGCACATAGAAGTCCGCACCTTCGCGCCCACCTGCGGCATCACAGAAGATGCAGCCTGCGGCAGCGGCGGCGGGGCGGTCGCCGCGTTCATTCGTGCCACCGGGCAGACCGCCTCGCTGGGCTCCCAGCTGCGAGTCGCCCAGGGCGCTGCGTTGGGTCGCGCTGGCAAGATGCAGCTGTCGATCACCGACCAGTCGATCAAGGTCACCGGTGCCTCTGTGACCTGCCTCGACGGCTTCCTCAATCCCTAGGCTTCCCCAGGGCCGCGGTCAGCGACCCACCACCTCGATGCCGCCATCGTTGTGTTGCCGATACAGCGTATAGGGCAGCATCAGCGTGTCGAGGATTGCCGAGACGCCGATGTCCAGCGCGACGAAACTCATCTGCGGTCCGCTGCGCGAGTGGCCGGGCTTGGGCGCCTGGCCATGCAGCAGGCAGAAGTCATAGACCACGCCGCTGTACACCCGAGGTACAGCGCCGCAGAACGACTCGGCTTCCTTCAAGTTGTCGCTGGTCACCACATCATCGCGAAACACCGTATTGATCGTGCCGCAACCCGCCAGCAGTCCCGCGACAACGACGCCTATCAACGCTTTCATTCCTGCCACTCCTTGTGTGAGATCGGCACTATAACCGTTTCCATCAACTGGTTTCGCCAGGGTCGTGTTGCGCCTTTCGTCAGATGAAGGGAACTGTCATATACGAAAAGACGAAATGCGTTGTCCATTGCCTCGCAAATCGAACAGGCCCGGTATCCGGACGCCAGATGTGAACGATCGGTTACCTCTCGTAACAACTTTTTTGGCAGTGTGTTCAACCGGTGTTACAAACCTCGCTGTCGGCCCGTATGTGCCGTGGGGACAGGCCTTGGGTGGTTTGGTATCATCCGGCCTTTGAAAATCATGCATGCGTCAGACGCGCCCTGAATCGATCCAGCGCGTCTCATTTTTAACTTGATGGTGTTGTTTAACGTGAAAATCCTCGTAACCGGTGGTGCAGGCTTCATTGGCTCGGCAGTCATTCGCCATATCCTGGCAAATACCGACGACGCCGTGGTCAATGTCGACAAATTGACCTACGCCGGTAATCTGGATTCGCTCATGGGCAGCGAGCGCACGCCGCGTTACGCCTTCGAGCACGTCGACATCTGCGACCGCGCGCAAATGGATCGAGTGTTCGCCGAGCACCGGCCGGATCTGGTCATGCACCTGGCTGCCGAATCCCATGTCGATCGCTCGATCACCGGGCCTGCCGCGTTCGTCGAAACCAACGTGATCGGTACCTACACCTTGCTCGAAGCCGCGCGCCAATACTGGTCGCAACTCGACGCCGAGCCCCAGGCCGCCTTCCGCTTCCACCACATCTCCACGGATGAAGTGTATGGCGACCTCGAAGGCCCTGAAGACCTGTTCACCGAAACCACGCCTTACCAGCCCAGCTCGCCGTATTCAGCGAGCAAGGCCAGCTCCGATCACCTGGTCCGCGCCTGGCAGCGCACCTACGGGCTGCCGACGTTGATCACCAACTGTTCGAACAACTATGGGCCGTGCCATTTCCCGGAAAAACTCATTCCGTTGATCATCCTCAATGCCCTGGAAGGCAAGGCTTTGCCCATTTATGGCAAAGGTAATCAAATTCGCGACTGGCTTTATGTCGAAGACCATGCACGTGCGCTGTATCAAGTGGTGACCGAAGGTGAGGTAGGGGAGACCTACAATATCGGCGGCCACAACGAGAAACAGAACATCGAAGTCGTGCACACGGTCTGCGCCTTGCTCGACGAGCTCTGCCCGCAGTCACCCCATCGTCCTCATGCGCATTTGATCACCCACGTACAAGATCGCCCCGGCCATGACGTTCGCTACGCCATCGACGCCAGCAAGATCCAGCGCGAGCTGGGCTGGACGCCGGTAGAAACGTTCGAGTCCGGTATTCGCAAGACCGTGCAGTGGTATCTGGATAATCCCGAATGGGTCAACCGCGTGAAGAGCGGCGCCTACCAGCAATGGATCGATACGAATTATCAAGGGCGTGAACTGTGAAAATATTGCTCCTGGGCAAGAACGGTCAGGTGGGTTGGGAGCTGCAGCGTGCCTTGGCGCCGCTGGGCAAGGTAGTCGCGCTGGGCAGGAACATCGATGAAGCCGGTCTCTGCGGAGACCTGGCATCGCTTCAAGGGCTGGCCGAAACGGTGCGGCGCATCGCGCCGAACGTTATCGTCAACGCTGCCGCCTATACCGCCGTGGACAAGGCCGAGAGCGAAAAGGACACCGCCGACCTGATCAATCACCGGGCCAGCGCCGTGCTCGCCCGTGAAGCGCTCGATCTGGACGCCTGGCTGGTGCACTACTCCACCGACTACGTGTTCGATGGCACGGGCGAGAAGCCCTGGCAGGAGAGCGACACCACGGTCCCCGTCAACTACTACGGCGCGAGCAAGCTGGCCGGCGAAGAAGCCATTCGCGAGTCCGGCTGCAAGCACCTGATTTTCCGCACCAGCTGGGTCTACGCAGCCCGTGGCAACAATTTTGCCAAGACCATGCTGCGTCTGGCCAAGGACCGCAAGAGCCTGAGCGTCATCAGCGATCAGATCGGCGCACCCACCGGCGCCGAGCTGCTGGCCGACGTCGTCGCCCATGCCATTCCCATGGCCGTGGCGAACCCTGACCTGGCCGGCACCTACCACCTCGCCGCCACGGGCGAAACGTCCTGGCACGCCTTTGCCAAGCTGGTCATCGAAAACGCCCGCCGCCAAGGCACCAAGCTGGCCGTGGAAACGGTCGAGGCCATTCCCACCAGTGCCTACCCGACACCCGCCCTGCGCCCGCTGAATTCTCGCCTGGACACCACCAAACTGACCGAGCGTTTCGGCCTGACGCTGCCGCATTGGGAAGTGGGCGTGAAGCGAATGCTGGCCGAGATCAGCACCAAGCAATGATCGCTGAACTACTGGGCCAGGCCGGGTGTCCAAGCGCGAACGATTTGCGCTTGGCCCCGGGTTTCCTGATATTCTAGCCGCCACTTCCTTGACTCATCAGCAGCGAGCGGCTTCAGGGTTTGACGTATATGTTGTCTGCGGCGCAGGGAGCCGCCAGATCTTCGATGCGCAGCGGTGGTTTCCACCCCATGTACAGCTGGTCTACAGATCGATTTTCACAGTGCCGCTACACCGGCAAACAAAGGATCCAATACGCATGAACCTGATCCCCGTTATTCTTTCCGGCGGCGTTGGCAGCCGGTTGTGGCCCGTTTCGCGCGAGGCCCATCCCAAGCCATTCATGGCACTGCCTGACGGCCAGAACCTGATCCAGAAGACCTTCCTGCGCGCCTCTAAGCTCGAGGGCGTGTCCGAAGTGCTGACCGTCACCAACCGCGAACTGCTGTTCAAGACCGAAGACGAATACCGCACCGTCAACAAGACCGGCCACGCCCAGGGCTTCATCCTCGAGCCGTTCGGCCGCAACACCGCCGCCGCCGTCGCCATGGCCGCGCTGCAGCTCAATGACTCCCACGGTCCCGACGCCCACATGCTGGTGCTAGCGGCCGACCACCTGATCCAGAACGAAGCCGCGTTCTCCGCCGCCGTCGCCAAAGCCGTCAAGCTGTCGGCCGAAGGCTGGCTGGTCACGTTCGGCATTCAGCCGCAGTACCCTGAAACCGGCTTTGGCTACATCGAGGCCGGCGTCGGCACCGGCCTGGAAGGTACCCTGAAAGTCGCCCGCTTCGTCGAGAAGCCAGACCTGGAAACCGCCAAGGGCTACGTTGCCGCCGGCAACTACTTCTGGAACTCAGGCATGTTCTGCTTCCAGGTCCGCAGCGTCCTCGAAGAACTGAAGAAACACGCGCCGGACGTTCTTGCCGCCGCCGTTGCCGTCAAGGAAGCCTCGCGCCTGACCGAAGCACCGAACTACCGCTGCCTGGCACTGGACGCCGACGCGTTCGCCCAGGTCCCGGATATTTCGGTCGACTACGCCCTGATGGAGCGCTCGGACAAAGTCGCCACCGTGCCGTGCGACATCGGCTGGAGCGACATCGGTTCGTGGAACGCCGTCAGTGAACTGACCGGCGCCGACGAAAATGGCAACCGTTTCGAAGGCGAAGTGCTCTCGCACAATGCCCGCAACAACTTCGTCCACAGCGAAGACCGCCTGACCGCACTGGTTGGCGTCGAAGACCTGCTGGTCATCGACACCCCGGATGCCTTGATGATCAGCCACAAGGATCACGGCCAGGACGTCAAGCACATCGTCGGCCAGCTCAAGGCCAGCGGCCACCACCTGCACAAGCTGCACCGCACCGTGCACCGCCCATGGGGCACCTACACCACCCTGGAAGAGGGTGAGCGCTTCAAGATCAAGCGCATCGTGGTCAAGCCCCAGGCGTCGCTGTCGCTGCAGATGCACCATCACCGCAGCGAACACTGGATCGTCGTCAGCGGCATGGCCGTGGTGGTCAACGATGATCGCGAGCTGATGCTCAACACTAACGAGTCGACCTTCATTCGTGCCGGCCACCAGCATCGCCTGAAGAACCCGGGCGTGATCGACCTGGTGCTGATCGAAGTGCAAAGCGGCGACTACCTCGGTGAGGACGACATCGTCCGTTTCGAAGACGTCTACGGCCGCGTTGACAAGGCCTGACCGATAAACCCCGCTTCGGCCTCTGCGCGTGCCTCCAATGCATGCGCAGGGGCCGAACTGCGCTGGTCGTTCGTCAGCGACCGTCCAATCTACCGACGTCCGCGCTCATCGCGCGTCGGCCACATAGAGCGAGCGATTGCCATGTATCCCCCTCTCCAGACCCGTTGCTTCAAGGCCTACGACATTCGTGGCCAAGTCCCTGCCGACCTCAATGACGACATCGCCTACCGTATCGGTCGCGCGCTGGTGTCCGAACTGCACGGCAAAGCCTATGTCGTCGGGCGCGACATGCGCCTGGAAAGCCCAGGCCTGGCCGCGGCTCTCATCAAGGGCCTGACCGAGGCCGGCGCCGACGTGCTCGACCTGGGCCTGTGCGGCACCGAAGAAGTCTACTTCGCCACCAGCCACCTCAAGGCCGATGGCGGCATCATGATCACCGCCAGCCATAACCCCAAGGGTTACAACGGCATGAAACTGGTGCGCGAGCACTCCAAGCCGATCAGCGGCGACACCGGCCTCGACGCCATTCGTGCCCGCGTTGAAGCCGGCAACTTCGACGACAAGGCCGCCACCACTGGCCACGTGCGCGAAGTGTTCGACAAGAGTGCCTACATCGAGCACCTGCTGACCTACATCGACGTCAAGTCGCTCAAGCCCCTCAAGGTGCTGGCCGACCCCGGCAACGGCGCCGTCGGCCCGACCATCGAACTGCTCAAGGCCAAGCTGCCGCTTGAACTGATCGTCATCAACGGCGAACCAGACGGCAACTTCCCCAACGGCGTGCCCAACCCGCTGCTGCCGGAAAACCGCGAGCTGACCCGCAAGGCCCTGCTGGAAAACGGCGCCGACATGGGTATCGCCTGGGACGGCGACTTCGACCGCTGCTTCTTCTTCGACGACAAGGGCCGCTTCATCGAGGGCTACTACCTGGTTGGCCTGCTGGCTGAAATGCTGCTGAAGAAACACCCCGGCAGCAAGATCATCCACGACCCGCGCCTGACCTGGAACACCATCGAACAGGTCGAAGCCGCCGGTGGCGTCGCCATCCAGAGCAAGACCGGCCACGCCTTCATCAAGGAGCGCATGCGCGCCGAAGACGCCGTCTACGGCGGCGAAATGAGCGCTCACCACTATTTCCGCGACTTCGCCTACTGCGACAGCGGCAATATCCCGTGGCTGCTAGTGGCCGAGCTGATGAGCGTCACCGGCAAGACCCTGGCCCAACTGGTGGACGAACGCATCCAGGCGTTCCCGTGCAGCGGCGAGATCAACTACGAAGTCGCCGACGTCAAAGGCTCGATCGAGAAGATCCTCGCGTTCTACACCGCACAGAACCCCAACGTCGACCGCACCGACGGCATCAGCGTCGAGTTCGCCGACTGGCGCTTCAGCCTGCGAGGCTCGAACACCGAGCCACTGCTGCGCCTGAACGTGGAAAGCCGCGGCAGCGAAGAATTGGTGGCTCAGCGTGTTGCTGAGATAGAGCGTTTGATCAAAGGATAATTATGTTTGGCATGTTGAGAGGCATCTGGGACTACAGAGGCTTCATTGTAACTTCCATCAAGAACGAGTTCGTTGCGCGCTTTGCGCGCAGCAAACTGGGTGGCCTCTGGATGATCATTCATCCGCTGGCCCAGGTCGCCATCTACGCGCTCATCCTGTCCAACGTGCTCGGCGCCCGCTTGCCGGGCATCGACAACAAGTACGCCTACGCGCTGTACCTGATTGCCGGCATCCTGGCCTGGAACCTGTTCGCGGAAATCGTCGGGCGTTGCCTGACGGTGTTCATCGAGCAGGGCAACCTGATGAAGAAGATGCGCTTTCCGCGCATTGCGTTGCCGATCATCGTTGTTGGCTCTGCCATCCTCAATAATCTGCTGCTGTTCGCTGCTGTGTTGATCATCTTCGCCGCGCTGGGTCATGCGCCGAACATGCAGATGTTCTGGTTGATCCCTCTGACGCTGACCGTCGTTGCCTTGGCCGTCGGCATTGGCCTGATATTGGGCGTACTGAACGTATTCGTCCGCGACATCGGTCAGGTCATGCCGATCATTCTGCAGGTGTGGTTCTGGTTCACCCCGATCGTCTATTCGATAAACATCGTGCCGGAGTACCTGCGTGGCACGCTGGACGCCAACCCGATGTATCCCATCGTTGCCGCCTACCACAATGTACTGGTCTACAAAGTGCCGCCTGACATCCAACAAATTGGCATCACCGTCTTGATCGCTTCAGGCTTGATGTTGGTGGGCTTGTTCCTGTTCCGTCGCGCATCGGCAGAAATGGTGGATTCGCTATGACACTTCTAGCCGTCACCAATCTGGGCAAGGCGTATCGCACCTATCGCTCGGAGTGGCAGCGCATGGCGCGCTGGTTCTACCTTCCTGTGAAACCCACCGAAGAGCATTGGGTCCTCAAGCACATCAGCTTCGAACTGGGCGCTGGCGAAGCCATTGGCTTGGTGGGCCAGAACGGCGCAGGAAAGTCCACATTGCTGAAAATGATCACTGGCACTCTGCAGCCCAGTGAGGGAACGGTCCAGGTGAATGGCCGCATTGCTGCCATTCTGGAGCTGGGGATGGGCTTCAACCCTGAATTGACAGGGCGGCAGAACGTCTATCACGCCGCAGGTCTGATGGGGTTCAATGCCAGCCAAATCAATGGCGCGATCGATGACATCGAGGCTTTCGCCGAAATCGGCGAGTACTTCGATCACGCGGTACGGACTTATTCCAGCGGCATGCAGATGCGTGTGGCGTTTTCGGTAGCGACTGCATTCCGCCCGGAAATTCTGATCATCGACGAGGCCCTTTCCGTTGGTGACAGTTACTTCCAGCACAAAAGCTTCGGGCGCATCAAGGAGTACCAGAAAGCGGGTACTACCTTGCTGATCGTGTCCCACGACAGGGGCTCGATTCAGGCGCTGTGCAGTCGTGCGATCCTGCTGGATGGCGGCACCATCATCAAGGATGGCCCGCCTGAAGAAGTCATGGACTACTACAACGCGATCATTGCCCAGAAAGAAAACTCGGTGGTCGAAGTCAACACGCTGGCCGATGGCGGTCGCCAGACCAAATCTGGCAGTGGCAAGGCGTCCATCGACAGCGTAACGCTTTACAACACCGAAGGTGCCCCGGTCGAGTACATAGCGGTGGGCGAGGACGTGTGCCTGACCATCAAGGTCAAGATCAACGTTGAACTGCCAGAGTTGGTTGTTGGCTATGTGATCAAGGATCGCTTGGGTCAGGATGTCTTCGGCACCAACACTCACCATCTCAAGTGCGTGCGAACCGACCTGCAGGAAGGCGAAGTCTTGACATATGAATTTCGCTTCCCGGCCATGTTGGGTGTGGGTTCGTATTCCGTGGCCGTCGCACTGCACGCCACCGATAGTCATATCGCCGACAATTACGAATGGCGCGATCTAGCGCTGCTGTTCAACGTAGTCAACATGTCCAAAGGCAGCTTCGTCGGCTTGGCCTGGATACCTCCGACTGTGGAGTGCAAGTGATGGACGACAGTTTCTATCGCGCTTTCGAAGACCGCTATCGCGGATCTCGGGATTTGATCACCGAGCGACTGCGAGTCTATTTGCCATTTCTCGACCCGCTCAAAGACCTTTATCAAGATTATCCGATACTGGATCTAGGCTGCGGTCGTGGCGAATGGCTAGAGTTGCTTCAGCGTGAAGGTTACGCTCCCGTGGGTGTAGACCTGGATGAGGGGATGCTGCAGGCCTGCCAGGCGTTGGGTTTGCCTGCGCGTAACGCAGATGCCCTTGCCGCGCTCAAAGAGCTGCCGGACAACAGCCTGGTGGCCGTGACGGGCTTTCACATTGCCGAACACATTCCTTTTCCCGTTCTTCAGGAAGTGGTGGCCGAAGCCCAGCGCGTATTGCGCCCAGCCGGGCTGCTGATCCTTGAAACGCCGAATGCCGAAAGTCTCGTCGTGGGGACCAATACGTTCTATCTTGACCCGACCCACGAACGGCCACTGCCGGGTTTGCTGCTGTCGTTTCTGGCCGAGCATTCGGGGTTTGCCCGCGCTAAAATCGTCCGCCTTCAAGAGCGCTCCGAACTGCGCGCCGAAGACCAGAAAATCGGGGTGTGGGACGTGATTTCGGGCACTAGCCCGGATTACGCCGTAGTTGCGCAAAAGCCAGCTGCTGCCGAACAGCTCGAGACCTTTGCGTCTGCGTTCGACGTGGCCTATGGCGTCGCGCTGCACGAGTTGGCAATGCGTTACGACCATGCGATCGAGCAGCGCTTGAGCGCGATGGAAACCAAGCTGGCGGAAAATCCCGGCCAGGACCCCGGCGAGCAGTATGTTAGCTATCCAGGTCTGCAGGACGCGATTGAGCGTATCCATGCCCACCACGCGGAGCAATTGAAGCTGCTGCACGAGAATTTTCAGCATTCGGCCGAAGTTCACGAAGACCGCTTCAGTCAGGAAGCCCAGGCCCAGGAAGCACGCTTCGCGGGTGCGGTGCTGGCCCAGGAAGAACGTTTCACCGAAGCCGTACTGGCGCAGGAACAACGCTTCCAGGATCTGGTCATTGCTCAGGAGCAACGCTTCACTGATGCGCTAGGGGCACAGGAACAGCGCATCATCGAAGCGTCCTTCGCGCAGGAGCAAAGATTCAGCCAGGGAGTGGAGGCGCACCAGCATCGGTTCAGCGAAAGCGTGATCGAGCTGCAACAGCGTTGCTTCCACTTGCAGAACAGCCTGGCGCAAGCCCACGAGCACCACAGTAACGCGGTGCAGGAACTGGAGCAGGTTCGCAGCGAACTCAACGCTTCGCTGGGGCATGCCCATCATTGGTATCTGCGCGCCGTGGCCTACGAGCAGCAACTACAGGAGATGCAGAGCAGTACCTTCTGGCGCGTTACCAGTCCTGCCCGTTGGTCGGTCCATACGGTCCGCACCGCCCCCGGTGCAGCGGTGGGGATCGTGCGCGGCTCTGGTCGCAAGGTCTTGGGCGCGGCTGTTCAGTTCGTGCTGGGCCGCCCGATGCTGCATCAGCGGCTCAACACCGCCCTCAAGCGTTCTCCGCGCCTGTACATGGCACTCAAGAGCGTCGTGCACAACCATGGAATGATGCCCGATGCCGCGCTGGCGTCCAGTCTTCCTTCGGACAGTTCAGTGCCTGCGCACCTGGAGGGCCTGTCGGTCGAAGCACGTCAGATTTATCACGACCTGAAAAAAGCTATTGATCAAAAGGACCGGGGCTAATGCGGATTGTTATAGACATGCAGGGCGCTCAGGTTCATTGCGCTACCTCCGAGTCGCCTTGCTACGTCATGGACCTTGTAGAAAGCCTGGTCGAAAATTGCGGAGAGCACGAAATATTCCTGGCCCTGAGCAGCCTGCTCGACGGGACCATCGAAGCCATTCGTGCGAAGTTTCACGGTATATTACCCAGCGAGAACATTCGTGTCTGGTCGGCGCCTGGGCCTATTGACCTGCAGCATGGCGAAAACGGCGGGCGCGCCAAGGTAGCCGAGTTGGTGCGGGAAACCTTCCTGGCCAATCTCGAGCCGGACCTGTTGCTGCTGTCCTACCCATGCGCCACTACCAGCATTGAAGCTGCGTCGCTAATAAGTGCGTTGCCCAGCGGTATGTCGATCGGCGTGATCGTCGAAAGCGCGAGCGAGTTCGAAGAAGGCGTGCCGCGCCCGCAGTGGGTGCATCAGTTCGAACGGGAAGATCAGACTCACAGCATCTTGCTGCTGCGCCCGCTGGAAGCTGGAACCGTCAGCCAGGCGTTGGACATACCTATCGGGCGGATCATTTCGCTGACCACCGATTCGGCTACCGACTTCAACGAAGAAGACCTGCGTAGCGACGCGTTGACAGTGCTCGCGCTGTTGGAGCGAAGTGGCGTTCCCCCATTGGAGAAGCCGGCGTTGCGTCATCGCCTGGCTTATGTTTCGCCTTTGCCACCACAGAAAAGTGGCATTGCCGGGTACAGCGCCGAGCTGCTTCCCGAGCTCAGCGCTTACTATGATATCGACGTGGTGACGGGCCATCTGGAAGTAACCGACGCGTGGGTGCTGGACAACTGCACACTGCGCACCGTTGATTGGTTCCGGGAAAATGCCACAAGTTATCAGCGGGTTATCTATCACCTAGGCAACAACCCGATGCATGCCTTCATGTTCGAGTTGCTCGAGGACATTCCAGGCATCGTGGTGTTGCACGATTTCTATTTGGGCAACGTGCATTGGTATCGCCAGGCTCATGGGCTCAAACCCGGCGCATGGGTACAGGAGCTGTATCAAGGCCATGGTTACAAGGCGGTAGCGGACTTCTTCGAGGACGGCGTGCATGACACGCTTCCCCGCTATCCGGGCAGCCTGGGTGTGCTCAGCAAGGCGCTTGGCGTGATCGTGCATTCCGAATACTCACTGTCGCTGGCGCGGCACTGGTATGGCAACTCGGAACACTGCTCCATGATTCCTCTGCTGCGTGTTCCTGCGGCTGCACCCGACCGGGCCAGAGCACGTAAGGCACTGGGCTTAAAGCCCGACGACTTCGTGGTGTGCACCTTCGGTTTCATGGGCAAAACCAAACTCAACCATCGCTTGCTCACGGCGTGGGAAGATTCTGCGGTTTTGAGCCAGGACCGCAAGTGCAAGCTGTTCTTCGTAGGTCAGAACGAAGCGTCCGATTACGGCCAGGCCATCGAGAAACAGCTCAAAGCGCGCAGGCAAGCTTCAGGCGTGAATATCGTCGGCTGGACCGACAACTCGACCTACGAGCTGTATCTGGCTGCGGCGGACGTGGGCGTGCAGCTACGTGAGCTGTCACGCGGCGAAACATCGGCGGCCGTGCTTGATTGCTTCAACTACGGCTTAGGTACGATAGTCAACGCGAACGGCGCAATGGCAGATCTGCCCGATGACGTATTGATCAAACTGCCTGACCAGTTCAGCGACAGCCAGTTGACCGATGCCCTTGAGCAACTGCGCGGTCACCCCCAGTTCTGCCGTAAGTTGGGCGACCGGGCTGCTGCCTTTGTGCATGCCGATCACGCCCCAGCACAGTGCGCCAAGCTGTACATGGAGCGAATCGAAGCTCACTACGAAGAACACAGCCGCTACAAGACCTTCGTGGCGTCGGTGGCCAACGTAGTCGCCAGCGACGAAGCCAACGTCGATATCCTTGAAACCTCCAAGTGCATCGCGCTCAACCAGCCACCGACCATCGGCCTGCGTCGTATCTATGTCGATGTATCTGCCATGGCGCGCGTTGATTTGCGCACCGGCATTCAGCGCGTGGTACGCGCGTTACTGCTGGCACTGATCGAGTCGCCGCCGCCAGGCTACCTGTTCGAGCCTGTGCTGCTGAGTAACGTGGGTGGTGCATGGCACTGGCGCTACGCGCGCAGCTTCATGATGACGCTCATGGGCTGCGCCAACGAATGGCTGCGCGATGACCCGGTCGACATGCAGCCTGGAGAGCAGTTCCTAGGCCTGGATTTCTGCGGCTCGTACACCGTGGAAGGCGGCAAGGCCAAGGTCTTTGCTCGTATGCGCGAGCGGGGTGTAAGAACGTCGTTCGTTGTCTACGACCTGATCCCCATCCTGTTCGAGGAGCACTTCCCGCCAGGTACCAAGGATGCCCATGCCCAGTGGCTGTATGAAATCACCCAAGCCGATTCTGCCCTGTGCATTTCTGCGGCCGTTGCTCACGACCTTCAGTATTGGCTGGCTGTACACGGCGCCCCGCGTCCGGATCACAAACGCCTGGAAACCAGTTGGTTCCACCTGGGCGCCGACCTGAACTCGTCGGTGCCCAGCAGCGGTATGCCGGACGGGGCAGCCGAGATTCTCGCACGCCTGCGCAGTGCACCGAGCTTCCTTTCGGTAGGCACCATCGAGCCGCGCAAGGGTTACGCCCAAACGCTGGCGGCATTCGACCTGTTGTGGGGCGAGGGCGAGGAGCTGAACTTGGTCTTCGTCGGAAAGGAAGGTTGGATGGTCGAGAAGCTCGCGGCCAGTCTGCGCAAGCATCCACAGCTGAACAAGCGCCTGTTCTGGCTGGAAGGCATCAGCGACGAATACCTCGAGAAGCTGTACGAGTCTTCGTCGTGCCTGCTTGCCGCTTCGGAAGGAGAGGGGTTCGGTCTGCCATTGATCGAGGCCGCCCAGCACGAGTTGCCGATCCTTGCGCGCGCGCTGCCAGTGTTCCGTGAGGTAGCAGGTGAACATGCCGCCTTCTTCGAAGGGGATACGCCGCGGGCCTTGGCCGATGCCGTGCACCAGTGGGTCCGCAACGATGCCGAGGGCAACACCATTCGTTCCGACGAGATGCCGTGGCTGACCTGGAAGCAAAGTGCGGAGCAATTGAAGAAAGCGCTGTTCGGTATCGAACAGACAGCGCCGTCGACGATCGCCCATGCCGATGCCGCGCTCGATACCGCGCAGGAAACGGAGCGCACTCGGCAGGAATGCTGAGGTGTCAAAGGGGGCGCTGATGTTGCCCCTTGCAGTCCTTCAAAGCATTGCCCTGGTGGCGTTCATAGCCAATGACCGGGGCAATGGCAGGGCGCCGGGGCGGCTATCGGCCGGCCCCTGTGATACCCAAATGGCTGTTTCCAAGGTATTATTGGCGGCTATATGCGTTCTCCCGTTCGTGGGTCAGGACCGAACTAAACCATTGACGGTGCACGTGTGATGACATCCAGCCTGAAGATTGAAAACCAACTTGTTGGCAAGAAAATTCTTGTAACGGGACACACCGGTTTTACCGGAAGTTGGGCATGCCTTTGGTTGACATCTATCGGTGCGAAAGTTGCCGGTTATGCTCTGGCTCCGGATACATCCCCTTCGCTCTATGAGCAAATGGGTCTGGATCAGGACGTCGACAGTACGCTGGGCGACATCTGTGATTTCGAATCACTGCACAAGGCCGTCGAAGCCTTTCAGCCTGAATTGATTCTCCACCTGGCCGCCCAGCCCTTGGTGCGCAAATCCTATCGCGAGCCGGTTCAGACGTTCCTCGTCAATGCCCAGGGAACCGCTCATGTGCTGGAAGCGGCACGCCTGGTCAAGAGCGTGCGTGGTGTGCTGTGCATCACCACTGACAAGGTCTACAAGAACAACGAGTGGGCCTGGCCCTACCGCGAAAACGACCCGCTGGGTGGCAAGGATCCGTACAGCGCCTCTAAAGCTGCAGCGGAAATGATCATTCAGAGCTATGCGGCTTCCTATCCTTTCTCCGAAGGGCAGGGGCCGGCGATTGCCACCGCCCGCGGCGGTAACATCATCGGAGGTGGCGACTGGTCGGAAGATCGCCTGGTGCCTGACTTCGTCCGCGCCGCTATCGAAGGTCAGCCGATGACCCTGCGCTACCCGGACGCGACACGCCCATGGCAGCACGTCCTGGCGTTGGTACATGGTTATCTGGTTATCCTCGGTGAACTGGCATCAGATAACCCGCAGCGCGTCGCCAAGGCCTGGAACCTCGGTCCTCAGGAACTCAAGCAGTACTCGGTCAGAAGCGTTCTGGAACTCATGAGCGAGCACTGGCAGCGCCCCGACCTCAAGTACATGGACAACCCACTGCCCGAGGCGGGCTCGCTGGCGCTGGACAGCTCCATCGCGCGAAACCAGCTGAACTGGATTCCCGTGTGGGATACCGAGGAAGTCGTTCGGCAGACAGCCATCTGGTATCGCGATTTCTACGCCAATCCAGAAAAAGCCCGCGAGATCACGTTGGCCCAGGTCAACGAATGGCGCGCGGGCATTCAGGAGTGATCTATATCCTGGGCGGACGGGGCAGGTTGGGTCAGGCATTTTCTGCGCTCTACGAGCCGAGCGAGTTCATCTGCCTCGACAGGGCGGATTATGAGGCTTGGCCAACAGCAGGTGCCGACGCTGTCAGGTCGTACTTTTCCCAGGTCAAATCTGCACCCTCGGTTATCTACGTCTGTTCGGGTCTGCTGGACCCGCGCCTGAGCGACGAAGCGTTGCTGGCAGTCAACTATCACCTGCCGCGCACGGTGATCGAAGGCGTCGAAGGTCTCGGAACAAAAGTCGTTACGTTCGGTACGGCCATGGAACATGGCATGACCGACAATCGCTATGTCAAAAGCAAGGTCAGGCTCGGCGAATTCGTGGAGCAGGCCAACGCGGCGGGTGCGAGGGCGACGCATGTACGCATCCACACGCAATACGGTGAGGGCGAGCCGAGCTCGTTCATGTTCCTGGGGCAGATATTGACTGCGCTGCGCAGTGATACCGCCTTTGCGATGACTTTGGGCAAGCAGCTGCGTGAATATCACCATGTGGAAGATGACGCGCGGGCCATCAAGGCTTTGGTGTCGAGCGACGTTATCGGTCCGGTTGACCTGGCCCATGGCCAGCCGGTAACCCTGCGCAGCCTCGCGCAGGCCGTCTTCGAATCCCAGGGCAAGACTCATCTTCTGCAGGTAGGCGCCGTACCGGAACCTGCGCAGGATAATTTCGACAGGGTCTTTAGCGTCCCTGAGTCACTCAAGACCCATTCGTTCAGAGACACGCTGCCAGCGGTCGTTGAATACATGAAGTCAAGGATGAATGGTTAATGCAAGGTTCCGATACGCACATGCTTGAATCAAACAAAAAGCCTTTGGTTTCGATATCGATTCCGGTCCTCAACGAGTCGGGCAATCTCGCAAACCTTTACAAGCGCCTGGTTGCACTGGGCACGAAGATGGAAAGTCGTTGCGACTTGGAATTCGTTTTCTCTGACAACCACTCCGATGACGCAACCTGGGACATGCTCACCGAGCTGGCCGCAACCGACCCGCGAGTTCGTGCCATCCGGTTTTCCAAGAACTACGGTTTCCAGCGTTCGATTCTTGCTAACTACATGCATACCAGCGGTGATGCCGTCATGCAGATCGATGCCGATCTTCAAGACCCGCCCGAATTGCTGGAAGCGTTCTTCGAACGCTGGCAGGAAGGTTTCGACGTCGTCTATGGCGTGCGCCGCAAGCGCCCGGAAAGCTGGTTGCTGAACAACTTTCGCCGCGTGGGCTACTGGGCAATCGACAAGGTCAGCGAGCATCCCATCCCTCGCGATGTCGGCGATTTTCGCCTGATCGACCGCAAGGTAGTCAACGTACTGCTCAAGACCAAGACCGCCAACCCGTACCTGCGGGGCATGATCGCAGGTATAGGTTTCAACCAGACTGGCATCGCCTATGACCGCGACGCGCGGGTGGCTGGTGAGAGCAAGTTCAACGTCAACCGTCTGGTTCGCTTGGGTCTGACGGCGGTGTTCAACCATTCGACCGTGCCGCTGCGAGCCGCTTCCTTCGTCGGCAGCCTGATCCTCGCAGCGAGCCTGATCGGCGCACTCTATTACGTGATACTCAGGTTATTCCACCCTGAGCTGCCGCCTGGTCTTGCCAGCATTCACATCCTGGTGTTGTTCGGTATTGGCTTGAATTCATTCCTGCTGGGTATCATCGGCGAATACATTCTGCGTATCTATCTGGTCCTGCGCGCTGACCCTGTCGCGGTGATCCAGCAAAGTCTCAATTTCGATCCCTCCGATCTCAAATTATAAGGAGCGTAATATGAAAGCTGTCATTCTGGCCGGTGGCCTGGGTACTCGCATCGCAGAAGAGTCGGACACCAAGCCAAAACCGATGGTCGAGATCGGCGGCAAGCCGCTGCTGTGGCACATCATGCGTTCGTACGCCAATCACGGCATCAAGGACTTCGTCATCTGCCTGGGCTACAAGGGCTATGTCATCAAGGAGTTCTTCTTCAACTACTACCGCCACATGTCGGACATGACCATCGACCTGTCAACCGGCGATACGCAGATCCTCAACAGCCAGGCCGAAGACTGGAAAATCACGCTTGTCGACACCGGCCCTGAAACCATGACCGGTGGCCGTCTCAAGCGCGTTGCTCCCTATTTGAACAACGAAACGTTCTGCCTGACCTACGGTGACGGCCTGTCCGACATCAACATCAGTGCCGAAGTAGAGTTTCACCGTCAGCACGGCAAGTTGGCCACCGTTGCTGCGGTCCAGCCCCCTGGCCGTTTCGGCGTACTGAACATCGACGCCCACAATGCCGTGTCGAGCTTCGAAGAAAAACCAAGCGACGAGATTGGCTGGATCAACGGCGGCTTCTTCGTCCTTGAGCCCGAAGTCATCAAGTACATCGATGGCGACAGCATTTCCTGGGAGCGCGAGCCGCTGACAAACCTGGCCAAGGACGGACAACTGTCTGCATTCCACCACACAGGTTTCTGGCAGCCTTGCGACACGCTGCGTGACAAGCGCGAGCTCGAAGCCCTGTGGGCCGCCAACAAAGCCCCGTGGCGGATCTGAGCAAACACATGACTCAAGCGACAGCGGTAAAAGAAAGGCGTTGGATCAAGCACCTGATAGGGGGCGGCATCACGCTCATCTGTCTGGCGGCGATTTTCCGTCTGGTGAAGTTCTCCGAAGTAGTTGACGCCCTCAAGCAGTTCGAATGGCACTACCTGATCCTGGGTGTGCTGTCCCTGGCGTTCGGCTACTGCGTGCGGATCTTCCGCTGGTCGGTGATGCTTTCGGCTACGGGTAACCACGTCAGCTTCAAGAACTGCGCCGCGCCGTTCCTGGGTGCGATTGCGCTCAACAATGTGCTGCCGCTGCGTCTGGGTGACGTGGTTCGTGCGCTGGTATTTCCGAGCGCCATGGGCGTGACGAAAACTGCAGCGGCAACCAGCCTGGTGGTCGAGCGCCTGATCGATCTGGTCACACTGCTGGCTTGCCTCGCCCTGGGCGTGCTCGCCATCCAGACGCTGCAAGTCCCGCCTGCATTGCGCGAAAGCGCAGTGGTGCTGGCACTGCTGGGCGGTATCGCCCTCGCCGTGGGCTTCTTCTTCTCCGGCAGTTTCGCGCGCCTGTTCAACAAGCTGGGCGGCGGCACTGAAGCGAGTAGGGGTTCGGCCAAACTGCAGCAGATTTTCCGCACCATCGCTGGCCTGTTCGAAAGCTTCGACGTGATGTCGCGCCCGCGCGTGCTGGGCTCGATGCTGCTGTTGTCGGTTCTGGTCTGGATGGGCGAGGCGGGGTTGTTCTATTTCGCCCTGCAAGGTCTTGGCCTCGAGGCGACGCCGTTGATGGCTCTGCTGGTCATGGCGATCACCACTCTGTCCACGCTTGCGCCGTCTTCACCCGGTTATGTAGGTCCGTTCCACCTCGCGGCATTCACCGCAGTTTCCCTGATCGGCGGTACCTCCGCGCAAGCGGGCAGTTACGCCGTGATCGTACACCTGGCGCTTTGGCTGCCGACCACTATCGTCGGTGCTCTGGCCATCTGGTCCCGGCCGGCTCTGTTCAAGGCCGCCCGCAAGTGATCAAGACCCTATCCATTCTGGTAATCATCAATGAATAACTACGACGTAGTGATTGTAGGGGGCGGTTTTACCGGCCTCACCGCAGCGTATGTACTGGCCAAGCAAGGCAAGAGCGTACAAGTCATCGAAGCGGACTCCACCCCTGGCGGCCTGGCCGGTATTTTCGAATTCGACGATGGCGTGCGTGTAGAGAAGTTCTACCACCACTGGTTCAACAACGACGTGTTCGTACCTGAACTGGTCAAGGAACTGGGTCTGGAAGGCGACGTGATTCTGCTGCCGACCCGCACCGGCATGTATTTCAACGGCCGCATGTGGAAACTCTCCACGCCGCTGGACCTGCTGCGCTTCAAGGCACTGTCCTTCGTCGACCGTATTCGCCTGGGCCTGCTGGTGTTCCAAGTGCGCAAGATCAAGGACTGGAAGTCCATCGAGCACCTGAGCATTCGTGAATGGCTGGAAGGCATGTGCGGCAAGTCGGTGTACAAGGTGGTCTGGGAGCCGTTGATCGACTCCAAGTTCTCCGTCTACGCCGAAGCCGTCAACGCCGTGTGGATGTGGAAGAAGCTGGTACTGCGCGGCAGCACCCGTAACGACAAGGGCGGCGAAGAGCTGGCCTACTTCAAGGGCGGTTTCGGTCGCCTGGCTGAAGCGCTGGTCTCGGCCATCCGCGAGCACGGTGGCGAAGTGACCTTGAACACCAAAGTCCAGGGCCTGGTCACCGAAGGCAAGCAGATCACCGCCGTGACCACTGACAAGGGCGAGATCGCCGGCAAGAAGTTCCTGTTCACGCCGTCGTTCCCATTGATCGCCGACCTGTTCGAAGGCAAGGCCGACGACCAGTGGCTGGCCAAGCTGCGCCGCGTCAAGTACCTGGGCAACATGTGCCTGGTGCTGCGTTTGAAGCACAGCCTGTCCGATACCTACTGGCTGAACGTCAACGACCCGGGCTTCCCGTTCGTGGGCGTGATCGAGCACACCAACTTCGACACCCCTGAAAACTACAAGGGCACGCACATCGCTTACCTGTCGCGCTACCTGGCAACCCAGGATCCGGTGTGGGGCTATAACGACGAACAGTACCTGGACTTCGCCTTGGGCCACCTCAAGCGTATGTTCCCAAAGTTCGAGAAGGACTGGGTAGTCGACTACAAGGTATGGCGCTCCGAATACGCACAGCCGGTGACCGAGCGTAACTATTCGCAGTACGTGCCAGATGCCTCGACGCCGTACGACAACGCCTTAATCTCGACCATGGCGCAGATCTATCCGGAAGACCGTGGTACCAACTACGCCATTCGCGAAGGCCGAGCCATCGCCAAGCGGCTGTAAATACGGTTGCACAGGTAGGGTAAATCTCCGGGTGTCTGACCAGTGCAGACGCCCGGAGCCGTTTTTGAAGGGTCCCATAAAGGATGATGGGTACGCTCATCTTGGAGAAGCAAATGCACGCAGGAAATGTGCCGTCAAAGCTGATGGTCTGTTTGATGTTCGTGGCTTTGGCGCTATTGGTAGCGCTCAACATCGACGCGCTGTGGGGGCATGCCGTTGACCTGGCCCACCACTACGTACTGGTGTTCAGGATAGGCGAGCAATTCAACCTCGGTAATCCCACCGATCCCTCCATGGGCGAGATGAATTTCTACCCTCGGCTGAGCCACATCGTGGCTGCGGTCGCAGGCTTCATAGTGGGTTCGCCGTTGCTCGGCTTGCACCTGACCGCGCTGCTTTCACTTTTCCTGATCTGGTTTTGCTACGTCTACCTGCTGGGCACGCTGCCGCGTGCGTTGGCGGTTGCGAGCATCGTCTGCCTTGCCGTGCTCTCATTTCTCAACAAGCGGGTCTTCCACCTGGAAGTGCACGGCGCAGAGCTGGTCGACAACTACTTCTTCTCTCAGTTGATGGCGCAAAGCGTGACCATGCTGGTCATCGCGATCGGTCTGCTGTCCGAGCGCAAGGCCGGCCGCTGGTGCGCCTACTTCGTTCTGGTCATGGGCATCTTCATCAACACCGGCATACACCTGTTGCCCACCCTTGAGCTGCTGGGTGTGCTTGGTTTTGTGTTACTTGTGGATGGCATCAAGGTTCGCCGTTCGGACCCGCGACTGAGGGTCTGGCTGCTGCCGGCACTCATCGTCCCGGCCTGTGCGTTGGCTGGCGTACTGATCAATCCGGCATTCGCTGCCATGCGCCAGATCGCGGATAACAACGGCGGCCTGGGCTTTGATCGAATCAGCTACCCGGTGGGTTTGATCACCGTTTGCCTGGCTGTAATGGCGATGTCCATTACGGCCGCGTGGGCCTACTTGCGACCTCATGGCCAGTACGCCTGGCCCGTGCTCAAGTACCTGTCGGCGCTAGGCATGGCCATGGCCACGCTCTGCCTGTTGCAGATGGTTCTGGCGCAGTTTGGCTATGGCTCCGATTACGCAGTCAAGAAGTACGGAAACGGGCTGCTGACGCAATTGTTGGTGCTTGCCAGTGTCGGCTTGGGCGCTCTGGTCCTGCGTCGGCCCCGAATCCGAGCGTTGCAGTTGCCGGGTTGGCTGTTTGCACCCAGCGCGGCCGTACTGTTCTTCTGTATCGCAACCAACGCCACGCCGCGCAAGAGTGATTTCGACGTGTCCGAGCTCGTACAGCTCGAAAAAAGCATGACCGGCTTGCTGGCCAGCCAGTACACACCGGCAGTGTCGCCCAAGCAGGATGTGGTGATAGGTCTGAGCAAGGAGCCGACCTTCGACTACATGTTTACCTTGGCGATCGCTCGTACCTCACGCAAGTACGCCACACCTGAAATCTTCTACACCCACGCCATTACCGATTTCAGCAAGTACGACAATGTCATCACCGCGCCCGGTACTCCCCGTTATGACAGCCCCCAGTGCCGGCGCAACAGCAACCGTCTACTGGTAGTCAACTCGGCCGCGTGCCTGGCGACGTTGGCGCAAGAGGTTGAAAAGCAGCAGACCTCCTTCGATTTTACCTCCGACAGCACCTTGCCTGTGGGCAGCATCGACGGTTTCAGCGTTCCAGAGGCACACGGGCGCTGGATGCAGACCCCACGCGGGCGCTTTACTTGGCTTCGACCCAGCGTTGCTCCCAATACCCTGAAGGTAAAAATCACGCCTTTCCTGAGCGCCGCTCATCCGCGACAAAGACTGTTGATCAAGGTCAATGGCCAGCGCGTGTATGAAGGAGAGTTTCTCTATGAAGGCTTGGTAGAACCCATTCAGGTTGCAATCCCGGCACCCACCGAGCGTGGCTACGTGGTCGAGTTCGACGCGCCCGACGCCATCTCACCCAAGGCACTGGGATTGAGTGAAGACACTCGAGAATTGAGCTTCTCGGTTAAGGAATTGACGTTTGAGTAACAGCAGTCCTTCGCCAACTCCTGCCGACATCCATCGTGGGCGAGATAGAACGGGGTATCGCCTTAAACATTTCCAACCCGCCGCTGCCGGCCTGACAGCCCCAGCGGTAAGCATGCACGGAAGTCGACTTTATGCGTGACACGAAAACCGTACTTCACCAGCCGCAACAACGTCATATGGGCGTCTACGTAGGCATTTGCCTGGCCCTGCTGTTCCTCTATTTGCTGTTGAGCCGCCTGGCGCCCGTGCGCGTGGGTGATGGCTCGGAGTACTACGCCATGTACCTGGCCTGGCGCGATACGCTGCGGCCTTGGATGAACCCCGCATCGTTCGCCTCCTACCAGCAGCTCTATTCGGAACACGGCATCGCCGATCTGGTCACGCTGGAGTGGCTGCAGACCGCGTTTCCTGCACTCCAACTTGGTGACATGGCTGATTTCAACCACTTCTGGTTCTACAGCTTCCTGGCCTTTGTCGTCAGCAAGGCAGTAAGCCTCGTAGGGCTGGTTCTTGTGCCCCACCAAGCGTTCCTGGCGCTGCACTGGCTCTTGCTATGCATTACCGGTATGACCGCTTACCGGTTGTATGGAAAGCGCGGCATCGGCGTCTTCACGGTGCTTACGCTTTTCTCTCCCATGCTTTGGTTCACAGACAAGGTTCACACAGAAGTGCTGACCTACTGTCTGACCTTGATGGGCATCATGTTCGTCTTTTCCAGGCTGTACCTGGCGGGTGCGTTGGCCATCGGCATTGCCGCCACGCAAAACCCGAGTTTCGCGCTGGTAGCGTTCATTCCGTTCGCCTATCGCTTCGTGCTGTTGCGCACGCAACGTTTCACCCTATTCGAAGTGTGCCTGGTAGTCGGCACCGCCTTTGCCGTAATGGCGCACCCGGTCTACTACTTTCTAAGATTCGGTGTGATCACACCGCAACTGCTCGCCGGTGGCGCTTCCTTAGGCAGTAATCTGTCGACGTTCTATATCTGGATCCTCGATCCGGACCTGGGCCTGTTGCCGAACTGGCCGGTAGGTGTGTTCTTCATCCTGACCGCTGTGGCGCTGTTGAAATGGGCGAAACCCAGAGCCGGGGAGGGTGGCGACAGGGCCTTCTATGTTTTCCTGGGCGCCTTCTTCCTCATCAACTTCTATGCTCATTCATCGACCATAAACCTCAACTCCGCAGGCACCCCAGGTGTCGCCCGTTACTCGCTGTGGTACCTGCCGGCATTCTTCCCGGTTGTCTATTTCGTCGCACGCTGCCTACCCTTCGGGCGCGTCATGACAGCGCTGTGGACCTTGATGCTACTGGCTCTTGGGATCTATGGCATACAGCAAAACAATCCCGTCAAGCCCGAGCAATATTCGTCTCCTTCGTGGTTGTCCAACGTCATTCAGACCAACGTCCCAGGCATTTACTACCCGCCAGCCGAAGTGTTCACCGAACGCTACTCCGGGTATGGCGAAGCCATCAAGGTGTTGAAGCCGCGTGCGGTACTTGGGCCTGACTGTCACAAGCTGTTTGTCTTCGCAGGCCAACGCGAGCGCATGGTCACAGCACCGTCGTTATGCACCCTCGACCTCAAAAAGCTGGAGAATCTGGTAGAGACCGACTTCGCGGGAGTGACCGAAGACCAGTATGTCCAACTCAGCAAAGACCAACTTGCTTCTGCCGCATTCATAATGGTTCCCGGTAGCTATCAGGTAGGCACCACTGGCACCGGCTCACCCATGATAGGTGATGGCTGGTTTGCTACAGAGCCGTGGGGACGGTGGTCGAGCGCGAACGCTACGCTGGTATTGCCGTGCAACTCGGCGCAACCCTACGCAGGGAAAGGGAGCCTCAGCCTGACCCTGCACGTCGAAAGCTTTGCAGATCAACCTGTACAGATCAGCCAAGACGGCAATGTTCTGTTCGACGGGGCTTTGCCTGCGGATGGCTTGATCCCGGTCAAGGTGAAAGTGGATAGCTGCAAAGTCCCGATCCTGACACTGGATGTGCATGTAGAGAATGCGAAGTCAGCGCTTGAGCGAGGGCTGTCGGATGATCCCCGGCGGCTGGGCGTAGGGTTGCGAGAAGTTGAGCTGTTGCCTTAAGGAAAGATGCATAGCCTAGCGTTGACGCTAGGCTATGCATGATAAATGCCCGAAGAACGCGATCAGGGCTGCAAATGCGTTTTCCGATCAGCCAGATCGGATGAAATCTTGCGAGGATTTGCCACGGCAAAGGTGATTCACCCAATCTCTAACGCGAGTTCATCAAACCCAATCAGCGTGCCCAATCAATTGAATGAACCCGGCATCCCCTTGGGTCAGTGCGACGGACTCTTCCACGTTGGCGATATCAAATGCCACCTGTCCGCGACTTGTACCTGTGTCCAGCGAGTGGACCCAATAGGCCAAACCGTCAGCATCGCTGCCTCTGTTTAGCACCTTGTGATAAACATGGTCGACAAAGGCTGCGTTGCTGTCATCGGGCAGGCCCTGGGAAAATTCGGCAGATTGCACAAATGCATTCGCAACCTGGGTACCGGTCTCGCTCGCGGCGCCTTGAGACAGCCAGTACTTCAGGCCTTCGGTATCGGGAATACGATCCAGAATGGTGTACAGACGACCAATGCTTGCCTGCGCTGCGTCGAGAATGAACAGCTCGCGATCTGCGAAATCGAGCACGTTGAAGCTATCAAGATTGAACTGCGCAGTAGATCCCGACGACCGGCTGACTGATAGCGTGTCGGTATCGAGTGCGCTGATCGTGTAGGCGGATGCAACATCGTTGAAAATGAAGGTGTCGATACCAGAGTTGCCGACCAGATGGGAAACCCCATTGCTATCAAGCCTGACTTCCTGCTCACTGATCTGGTCATCGCCAACCGTGCCGGTGGCCAAGCCTTTGCCCACCACCATATCCAGATTGTTCCAGGCGTTATGAGCCACGATCTTTATAAATCCCGTCTCGCCTTGCGACAGGTCGCGGCTCTCGCGCGAATTCAGGAAGCTATCAATGACCGCTGTTCGACTCAAACCAGCCTGCTGCAGCGTGTTCCAGTAAGCCACACCTGCGTCATCGCCTGTGCGATGCAGAAGGGTCTGGTAGAGGTCAAGCACAAAGTCTCGATTATCTAGCCCGCTGTAGCGCTGCACCACTTCAGCGGAATTCAGAAAGGCATCGCGAATCTCTGCCTGCGAACTGCCCATCGCCTGTTGCGTCAGCCAGTGATTCAAGCCCTGGTAATCAGGCGTGCGTCCGAAGAGTGTATAGAGCCTGGCAACGTCAGCCTGACTCTCGGTGAGCGCGATGTGATGAAGCTCCGAGCCGAAGCTTAGCGAGACAATGGCGTCACTGTCGGCGTTGAACGTCCCGTATCGGCTACGGAAAGCCATCAGCACTTCGTCGAGAGTGGCGGTTTGGTCCATGAAAGCCAGCTTTTCGATGCTTGAAAGCATGTCCACGTCGGAAGTTTGCGCATCGTGAACGCTGAGGGTGCCTTGGCTTAAAAGCTCGGCTTTGTAAGTTGCAAAGTATCTGGCACCTGCTTCGGCATACATCGCTGTGTCCGTGCCGCTACCACCATTAAGCATGTCCGAGCCAGTCCCACCCATTAGCCGATCGTTGCCATCGCCGCCTTGCAGTTGGTCATTGCCCGCGCCCGCATCAAGAAAATTACCTATTGCATTGCCGATCAGCGTATCTGCGCCTGCACCGGTGACGGCATTCTCGATGACCGTCCCGCGTGCGATTGCAATATTCGATAGACCGCCGTATACGCTGGAAAAAGCTTCGCTTCTCAAATCGACTGTCTGGGCGCCGACATAGGTGCTCACGTTGATCGTGTCGTTGCCGCCCGAATCATAGATCGTGGCTACCCGGCCGAGCATGAAGTCGGTTCCGGTTGTGGCGTCAGCCGTGTCGAAACGGTAAATATCATCACCCGTACGGGTGACGGCGGTGCCGTACAGCGACTGGATGGCCACGATGTCTGCCAGCATGGGGGTCACGACGTAGCCAAAAGAAGCATTGGAATACGTATTCTCGTCCTGACTGAAGTAGGACATCACCGAATACTTCCAGCTGTCCTCCTGGTAAAACGCATTGTTGGGAAAAGCCGCGCTGCCGTTGTAATTGCCCGCATGGCCCAACCCCAACGCGTGGCCGATTTCATGAATGTAGGTTTGCACATAATACGAACCGTACTTCACCCAATCCGAAGCGACGTTGACGCTGCTGTTCGAGATAATGCTGCCTGCATAGTTGGAGCTGGAGTAGGCACCGCTTTTGTTTTCGCTAAAATTGATCGCGCCGGCGGCGGCTGTTTCCACGAATTTGATGCCACTGACGTTTGTCCAGGTTTGCAGCGCATACTTAGCAACAACCTGCGCGGTTGAGCTTAACCTGGCCAGGTTGACGGTGAGTGAGCCACCAGCGTGCACGTCAAAATGGTGCTGGGAGCCGCCAGTGGCGTCGTGCCAAAAGCCATCGGTGAGGTAGCTTGCTTGCTGGTCCAGCGTCAGATGCTGAAGCTGGGCTTGGGAGGTGGGTGTCTGTGTGCTCACACCCTGGCTGGTCGCTCCGTTAACCCAGAGTTGGGTGAGCGCATCGCACATCGAACACATGTAAAAAACTCCAGGGCAGGCATGTCTGGCCGTGTCAAGAACGCAAGAATCGGGGATGAATCGGTAATGAGTTCAAGCCGCTGAGCCTGGCTTGAAAACTGGCGTTGTGTTTCGCGTACGTCTGACCGGCCTTGGTCTTAATGACGGTGCTGCTATTTGCGAAGGTAGGTCACGGCACGTCCGACGACACACGATGCCCATTCCTGATGACCTTATCGGCATGCTTTCTCGTGACTGAAGGGGGGTGTTCCTCGAGTCGACGAAATACACGTGGACGACGCAGGGGGAAGCACTCAGGCTAATCAGGTGCTGTCGCAAGAGCGTGGCGGTATCACTCTGGCAAACATATCGTTTACGCATAAGGACCAAAACAAGAGGACCTTGACGGCTGAAGCAACCGGGTGGAGCGGGAAACGTCGATTCCGAGGAGGCCACTGCTCGCTGGCTGAATCGGGAGCACTTGCGCGCGTGCTGGGATATGCACGACAAGACGTGCGCGTGTACCGCATGGAGCAAGTCAGCGCAATGCAGTCGCATTCGTAACTTCCCCCTTTAGGGACAGACGCATAGCCTAGCGTCGGCGCTAGGCTATGCGTAATAAATTCCTCAACAAATCAACGAATGGTGTTCCTGAATTCGTGTTTACCGCGTCGGTGGGCGATCAACACCAGGCTGCGCATCTGCGACGTTGTCCATCTAGGTAGTCTGAAGAGGCGCAGTTACGGCGTTACCGTATCAGCTATTTACAGGATTACAAATCCGCGGCGACAAAGAGATAATAGGATAGTCTGCTATTTTGGCCGGCCAATATTTCCTCTGATTTATCTAAAGCTAGTTTGGTTTATCCTGCAGCGTTTGCCCGGGGAAAAATTATTTGAATTTTTTTCGGGCTAGGCAGGTATGGTCTGGATTATGCCGAGTAAGACTAAGAGTTGCGGCGCCAAAAAATAAGTAACACGATTTCGCTGTATGTCGAAGCTAGCTAGCATTTAATTAATATTCCGGGCGCTAAAGAAATATCTCATGTGACTGGCTTCAGGCGAGACTTTGAACAGATAAAATAAAGGCGCATACGCCAGAAACAGAACTTTTTGAGCATGGAGCATTTACTTGGTTTCAGGTTTTATTGAAGAACACAGAAAGGACGAGGATAAACATCAATCATTTGTGTCTAACTCGGCTGTGAAGCTAGGCAATTGACAAATCTTCGGATGTCTATTCGTTAGAAATGCGGACACAATTTTTCAATTTTGGTAGCGGTATGCATCTTCGCAAGCTGGCTCCTGAGGGAATCGGGAGCACAGCATCCGAGAACTGCTTCACATGGCTTGACAAAGCGCTTACAATACCGAGTCGTAGAGCAGCCTAGTCAGGGATAAGTCAATGTTCTTGTGCGGGCTTATCCAGGAGTTCTTCTTCACAGATTACAGCGCTCTGGATCAGCGATTGTTTGTAAATCTCTTGGCTTCGTGCGTCAGCTGCTTCATCAACTGGACTTTGGTTAGAGCAGGCATAGTATTTCATAAATAAGCCCATAACTTTGCTAACTCCAGCCTCTGTTACCGAGCGTAGATCGTCTGCATAAAATTGTGATCGGCTATAATTGCCAGTTATGATCTCATAAGAAGGGAAATAATCGCAGTGTTGATGTCTTCGTACAATAGCGTCTGCAGCGGATCGAAGTGCAGATTTGCTATAAGTGTTAGACGTGAGTACATGCCGATTCTCGTATGTTGCGACCAGTGGTACTGGAGAAACGGTCAGTATGATCTTGGCGTTCGGATTGACAGCTGAAAGATGGATGATGAATTTTTCCAGATCGTTTATTACGTCAGAAGTTTCTATATTAAGGAATTCATATTTGGATATATCGTATCGACCACCCGCTACGCCCGGTGCAATAGGAAAAACCGAGTGATCTATTTTCGATCGCCAAGTTTCCGTAAGTCCTAAAGTAAAGACAAAGACATCGAGCTGCTCGAACATTGTTCGAACTAAATCCAGATGCTCTTTTCGAGAGCTAATCAAATCTTGAATAGATGAGAATCCTTGAGGCTCTATCTGCGGCCGATAAGGGTCTACATATTTTCCATCAGGCCTTGTCCAATATGATTCCGTAGGTTTGAATATGCCAAAAGCTTCCTCGAAAAGCTGTAAGAGTTGCGACGAGGTGTAAATGTTGGCGTAACGAGCGGAGAACACACCAAAGTTTCTTTGCAAGGATTCTTCAGCTGACAGATGACTGCCTGTTTCGGTAACGTAGTAATTAAATCCATTAGCGCTTAAAGTGCGTGATATATGTTGTGCAAAACAGCTGCCTGCGGTCGCAACCCGGCTATGCTTGTCAATCGTGAATCGAGATCCGATCACCGGATCGACGTCCGAAATTGAAATCTTTTCCATACTGCGGCGCCAATACTGCATTTTGTGTAGGTTTAAGTAGGGGTTCAAGCTTTGATGTTTATGATTTATGTTGCGTGTTTTCAGAAAAGCGGGTAAAGACTTGAAAAAAGATGTCTCTAGTACAGAAGAGTTGAGAGATGATTTTTCATATTTGTCATAGATCTCAAATGATTGAGCAATCAATTCGTTCAGATCTATCATTTTAGGCTTGCTTGAGGAACGATCAGTGACTTGTTTAAAAAAATAGCTGCCTTCTATTCCATACACTGCTGCAATATCTGGATAAACTGGCCAGCACGGGTGTAGAGCTAGAGAGTCTTCCATGTACTGCTCTACCCCAGGTATATACGACATGCCTTCACGAATCAGTACCGCGCGTGCTATATCGGCGAGGACATTCAGCTTCGGATGGTTCATAGAGTGCATAAAACAAGCCTTAAAGCGCCAACGCTCCAGTAAATGGTCTAACGGTATTCCGACATTAATGCCAGTTTCTAACAGTAGGTTTGCCGAGGAAGTGGCGTGTTCAAAATAGCCTACATGAGCATACACGTCTCGTGTAAAAAGGTCGGCCGTCTGGCCT
Source organism: Pseudomonas sp. CFBP 13727 (assembly GCF_014841915.1). Classification (NCBI taxonomy): domain Bacteria; kingdom Pseudomonadati; phylum Pseudomonadota; class Gammaproteobacteria; order Pseudomonadales; family Pseudomonadaceae; genus Pseudomonas; species Pseudomonas sp. CFBP 13727. Next base: position 393,121 of record NZ_JACYUT010000001.1, on the reverse strand, counting down.
AAGCTTAAACTTTGCTTCCAAGCAAATAATATTAAACCAGAATGGTATTCGCCCATTGGGCCTTTAATGTTTCCGGAATCGTTTTGTACATATATAATGTCCGGATGATAAAGTGCATAATAAATATTTGGAATCAAACGTATTTTCGATTTATATTCTCCGTAGATGCTTAAAATTCTTGAGGGTATGGGATCGTTGGGAGAGGACTGAATTAAAATAAGGTCAGCTTCAGTGAATTGGTTAGATAGGGCATTCGGAACACAAATCTCTTCTAATTTCTTTGCAGTAACCAAGCACGAAACTGCTGCTAGTTCTGGCACCATAGATTCAAGGAGGTTTGCAAGAACCTCTGACTGACAATTTCCGATTATAAAAATTCGTTTGAGGTTATCCTTCTTAGCTTGGTATTCGGTTGAATCTATAATAATTCTATATAGTTCGTTTACTGAGTTCACGGGTTGGTATGCAGCGTACGCGGAGTCAGACTCAGGTTGGCGACCCAGAAGGTAGCGATAAGCATTGTTAATTTCTTCGTGACTGATTGCCATATGAACTCCCAAAATTTCAAGCCTATTGGCTAGTTAGCTGAAATTGATTAGTGTAGTAGCTATTCCACAGAATTATTGATATGTGGGTTCATTGTATTGAAATGATTGCAAGGGATTTAATAAATAGCGAAAGCGGCCTGTGGTCGTCGCCATCGTTATTTTCCTTGGGGCTTGTGAAATCTGGCGTTTCAATTAATAGAGATATAGTACTTTCTGAAATAGGGATGATTACAACGTCTGAATTCTCATTGCCCTCATAATTTTTCTGTGCTATCGGGATATCTTTTTCATTCAGGAAAAATCTGATGTTTTGAGGTTTGCCGTTAGGTAGATAAATATCGTACTCAATAGCAAGGACATGCTTTGAGCCGCTTATGCCAATAATGCGACCCTCAATACCGTGCCATCTTCCCACTGCCCAGCATCCGTGTGGTTCAAGATCACTCCATCCAAAAGCCAGGTTCCGAACGAACTCTTCAGGGCTTAGATAGCAGTAAGGGACAATGGGTAATAGATGTAACCGAACGTGTTCGGTACAGCTGATATTTCTTGAATCTCTCTTCTCTTCGAATAACGTAAGGGTCTTATCGACTGTGTGTTTCAAAATGTCGTCTAAAATAATTCTTGGTATATGTTCGATGTCAAAATTCAGAAAAGATGTTAAATAATCATCATAACTTAAACGGTCAGGATGACCTAAATGCTCAAGGATACACGCAATTTCTACTACAGAATCAGTAAATGGTGTGAACGCAAAATGCGTTGTGGTGCAGTCGTGGATGAACATCCAGTCGAAAAATGAATCAAGTCCAAACGTCTTTTTTATATTGTAGCCAATATTATGCTGACCACGTGTTTTGAAGAAGCGCATATTCGGTTGTTTGATGCTGTAAAGACGTGTGGCATGCATCATATCGCATGGATCATCAATGCTATAAAGATATACGTAGTTTCCGTCGTCTCTGATCAGATTCAGTAAGTCATTGTTAGGGTGGTCACGCACTTTCAATGATAAGGATTCAAGCCTCTGATCAAAACCCGCTTGAGCGCCTACTTTGGCCCTTGATGATAGAGCAATAACAAGATCAAACTGGACGAGATTATCTACAATCATCGCACCATATGCACCCATGCTTAAACCAAAGGCGATACTCTTTTTGATGGCTAGCTCGTCAATAAGCTTTCTGAGCCAAAACGCCATTTCTTGAATGCCAGTGCCACTTGTATACCAAGTTCTAGAGTTATCTTTGATAAAGATAAAACTATATGCATTGTTCCAGGAAAGAAGAGATTCGATCCATTCGTAATCGGGATTATCATTCGCTAGATCTCCGATCCCGGCAAATGAAACTATCAGCTTTTCAGTTTGGCGAAGTACACATACGACTTCATAATCTCCAAATTCTAACGATAGCATTGTCTTCATCTCCGATATGGGTCTTAATTATAGATGCGGCGGTCCGCCCAGGGTCGCCGCATCTATGGACTAAATGTCACCGAAGAGTCATTAGATTTTCTAATATCGACATGCGGGTTAACGCATCTTCGTTTGCAATCAGTATAAATGAACGATACCCAATGCCCAGCATCCTGGTATCTATCTTCGCGAGCTCGTCTATCTTGTTTTGGCTTGCCGAAATAGTACCCTTTAGTATTATCACATCATCCTCCAATGGCTTAGCATCAGACGGTATGTTAATGTCCAATTTGATGATGAAATCGGTTGACTTACTTTTTTCCGAATACACAGTTTTTCCAGCATAAGTGTATTTGATATGCTCACCCACTAGCAGCTGGGGAAGATGAAGGCTCAGGTACAGTACGTAGCCGGTAGGGCTGCGTCTGGTTGATTCTATTTGAAAGGCTAACTGATGCACGCCGAAGCTTGCCCAGCAACCCCATTGTTCTGGAGCGTTCCACTTCTTACCGCTTCTGATTTCATTTCCAATGATAAATCGGTCGTCACTAGCAAATACTCTCGAAATTGGAAGTTTGCGACTGTTCTCAATCTCGTTGACTATAGAATCGCCAAATTGGTGTCCATTAAATTCAGGTATCGTCCCGAAGCAGTATTCCTTTCCTAGCTCTGGTTTTGCATAGGTATTTAAACTATGGTTATCAAAAGAGCCTAGAGCAGCGTTGATCGTATTTTGCGCGACCTCAGACCAAGAAATATTAGGATAGTTGGTCACAATATTACTCTCGCGATTTGTCCGCGAGGGCTCATCAGTGATGAGGTCTTGAATTTTAGCCGTTGCATCGTGTACATCGTTTGGATCTATATAAACCCCATACTCGCCAGCAACCTCTGGAAGGGACGAGTTCATGCAAGTCACACATATCTTGCCTTTAGCCAGACTTTCGCCAACAGGCAGCCCCCACCCCTCATAAAGGCTTGGATATACTGTAAATAAACAATCTTGATATAGTTTTGCTAGTTCAGCATCACTGATGTCCGCAAGAAGCTTGATTTTACCATTTAGATAATTAGTGGAAATTAGGTTATTCAGGAATTCTTCGGCCCGCCAACCGTTGCGTCCGACACAGACGAGCGTTGGGACGTCGACTCCAGCTTGGATCATGTTTCGCCATACTTCAAACATCAGTTGGTGATTTTTTCGACCCTCAATAGTCGAAACGAATAGCACGTAATTTCCGTTAATGCCTAAACTCTCAATTGTAATGGTATCGGTATTTTCCTTGGCAATGAAGTCATTGAAATGCGATCCATTTTTCGCCACATGTACCGGAGGAGGCGTTACTCCGATACGGTTTGCATATTTTTGAATATCTCTTGCCGTATTTTCTGAGACTGAAAGAAATGCGTCAGTATAGCGATATGCTTGATTTAAAAACTTTTTGAAAACTTTAGTAGTCCCTTGATCGCAAGTTTCGGATGCATAAATAGGTATCAAGTCGTGCACTGTCATCACAAATTTGAAACCATAAGTCCGTTTCAACTCAAGAATTCGAGCAAAGTAGTCTTGGTTGACCCAAGCTGCACCCAGGAGGCAGACAACATTTTGCTTACTCCCGTCAGCTGCCATGTTGCTGGAGTTAGGAAGTACGCCGAGTCGTGCATCAATACGATCGAAGTATACTGTGCGTTGATCAAGAGGCAGGAAAAGATCTTCTAACAGTTGAACGACGTAGACTGAATCTAAGAGTATAAATTCATGCTTGCGATTATCGTACGATAGAAATTTAGTGCTGTTGGCTGGGTATAGCTTGTCTCGTATTATGGACAAGATTATGCATGACTGAACTCGTTGAATGCCTGTCAGGTTGTCATGGTGTCCGATAAAGTAGATTAAATCAGATACATCAAAATAAATATTTCTATCGCCATGCGGTGCTGGCATGCTCCCTAGGTTTTGAGTGCCTTGGAAAAGTACCTCTCCAATCATAGTGTCGTTGTTTTGGCCTCCAAGAATGGAAATCTTTACATCACCTTTAAGAGGTTTGTGAAACCTGAATGAGAATCCACATCTTGGATCGCAGTTCAAGGCCTTCGCGACGTCAATACGTTCTATCGTAGCATCGAGGCTGCCTACCATTTTACCATTGGCATGTATATTAAGCTTTTTGCCAAGTTTATTAGAGGGGTCATAAAACCACCCTGTAATTTCTGTGGCACTAAGGCTGTCAATCTGAATGCGGGGCTGTGTGTTCAAAGTGGTATTCTCACTAATTTACATGTGGAGTGATTGAATGAATGTTTGATGCGCTGTTGATCTGAATCAGTCGTTCGCGATATTGTGAACCTATAGCTTCGTGAGAAAAAATTCTATGAAGCTTTGCCATGCGCTCATCATAATTTAACTTTCTGTATGCAGCTCTCTCTTTCGACGCAGCGATACGCATTTGAAAAGCTGCGTGAGTCATTGTAGGCTCTGCCCAAAAATTTGCTTTAGACTCAACATAGCTTTGTGCGCATGTTTCTACTAATTCAAAATCTACGAGAAGAGAGTCAAGTGGTCTGCAGAAGTCAACGTTGCCGCCATAGTTTGTCGCTACAACATCTAAGCCCAGTAGTAGTGCTTCGGCGATGCCTCTGCCGAAACCTTCGGCACGGTGTAGCGATACAAAGCAATCACAAGCATTGTAGAGCGCTATAACTTGAGGTTTGGTCATGACCTCATTTATTATCACGATTCTATCGTCACGTTTTGCGGCATTCTGCACCTGGCGCCACGATGCGCTCTCGCTATCAGCTCGCATGCATTTGATCACTAAAGCTACGTTTTTTCTGTTTTCAGGAAAAGCTTCCTTAAAAGCGGCAAGTATTGCTATCGGATTTTTTCGTCTGAATGATGAATTCCCATCAAATGAGAAAATGAATGCCGTTGAGTTTTTTTCTATATTGATCTGTGCGCGTAAAACATTTTTGGAAGGTGGCAGGTCCGATATGCTAACGGCCATCGGCATTAATATACTATTATGGAATCCTGCACGGCGTATGCCGTCGACGATGTGCTTGCTTGAGCCCCATATCTCGTCTACTAGCGAGAAACAGTGGATCCAATTCGCTGGCCAATTTTGAAGCTCCCAAGGCCAGTAGCCAATGTTGTAATACCCGTTAACTGTTTGTGCCCCATTTTCAGCATAAAACCTAAAATGCTCTAGCGCAGTAAGGCAGAATAAGTTTATCGAGAAGCAAAATTCGTTTCCGACCCACTCTTCTATTGAATGATCATTTTGACTTATTGAATCACCAGGGTCATAGTTGATTACCGTGAAAGGTATTTTTGCTGCATGCAAAGATTTTGCAGCCATTCTCACGTCTTCGCCAATGCCCAGTTCGCCAAACGCATAGCCAATTAGGTTTACTCCGAAAGGTTTAGCTGATGTGTGAACCGGTTTTTTAGGTGTAGGGTCGCTATCCCTGGATTCATACACTTCGATAAGCCCGTTTTCCACTAAGCCAGAATGGCTCATCCAAGCCCTGAATCCTTCAATGCCTGTTATGGATTTCAGATCAAACGCCGCGCGGACATCAGGTCGACTTTTATAAACCAGTTGTGCCAGTCTGGATGCTAGCAGGTCGACCTGGTCTATCAGAAAGTCTTTCTGCCAACGTGGAACACCGCCTGGTGCTGGGAAAGATTTATGTCCATTCAAGCAAAAGTACCAAGTCAGAGCTGTGAGTTGCTCGTGTTCGTTCTCCAATAAGTAGCTTATTTTTAATTCCGGGGTCACAAAAACTGCTAGCTGTATCAAGCGTGATATGCCGGCCGACCATCTCGTCTCCGGAATTAGAGCGGGGAGATTTAACTCATTGCGAAATGGTTGTAGCTCATAAAGAGCTTGGTATTCGGACATGCCTGACGAAGCGCACCATGCAAGAAAACCAATTTTACCTGGCACGGTATCTATATCAAAAATGGTTTGAAGGTCATCAGCGCGTAACTGCCAAATGGCGAGATGTAGTTGATAGAAATTCAATAAGCCGATGACCTCTAACCTGGGAATAGCTTGAGAGTACTCATCAATGTTCAGGCTGCGGAGTTCTCCGTTGTCTGAAGAGCTCGGACCGTTTTTAAAATTCGCTATGGAAAGCATGCTTCATTACCTTGAGAACTGATGTTCATGGTTTTGCCGCGATGTGATTTTGCTGTCACCTGTACCGCTTACCAGCATCCTCTTCCGCTTCGCTTGACCATTGGTTTAGGTGGTAATGCCAGTCCCCCATAGGGCCCCGAGAGATAATCGTGCGACATTCCTGGATGATAAGCCGGATCCACCTTGCCTTCTGCTGTCCATCGCGCTATGAAGTTATCTTGCTCACGTTGGGCACGAGCACGCCTGTCAGAGGATATATCTTTTCCTCGGCTTGCCGACTCCGCATGTATAAGCAGGGCAAAGGCGTCCCAGATCAGCTTACCTCCCGCCGCCTGTATACGTAAGCACAAATCGACATCATTAAACGCTATCGGGAATGTCCCTTCTTCCATACCGTTATGTTTCAAGTACAGTGCTGTTTCCATCAGCATGCAAGCCCCCGTGACGCTACTCGAGCGGTGAGATAACTGATTGAGTCCCATATAGCCGGCGTCAGCAGCGTTCAGATGATTACCGGCATGGGCTGCCAATCCGTTGATCCCGATGATTACGCCTCCATGCTGGACCATTCCATTAGCCCACAGAAGCTTCGCGCCAACGACATCCACGCTCGGCCGCACGACTTGGCTCACCAGTTCTTTCAACCAGTCATCCCCAATGATCTCGATGTCGTTATTGAGCAGACAGACGAACTCACCAGTCGCTATCTCTGCCGCGCGGTTGTTCACGGCTGGGTAGTTGAATGGGAAGGGATGCGGCAGTATTACCACCCCGCGATTCTCCAGCTCAGCCAAGTACGTCAGGGTGTCGGGATCACTCGACTCATTGTCGATGATGATGACTTCCAGATTCGGATAATCAGTTTGGCGCAACACCCCCTCGACACAGGTGCGCAGCAACTTAACCTGATCCCGAGTAGGAATCATGATCGAGACTCTAGGCAATACTGCCGGCAACGGCCAACGAGCTCTGAGCAGGCCTGGGAAACCTGCAATGGATTCCACCAAAGCGCCTTTGGACATCGAGTCGACCAGCCAGGACATGGCGGCTTCTCGTCGCTCGCAGCGTGGTGCATCCACAGGTGTTACCGGACGAGCCGTATGCCGGTGGTAAATCACTTTAGGAATGTGCGTGACTTCGAGCGCGTCGCGCTCCGTTATCAGCGCCACGCCTGCCAGCAGTGAGTGCCAGTCCAGCGATGAAGTATTCAACCCCGTGAGGGCGGCATCTGCAGCACGCTCAAGGAGGCGTGCGCCGAATATGGCACCAGCGGAGAACAGATCGGCGCCTATGAACAGATCAACATCCCATACGGGTTTGAGCCATGGAGATGAACGTGCGCCCGTTGGGCTGTCGCAGTCGCAGTCCCCGTATGCCCATGCAGTGTCGCCCTCCAGCAGGGGTACAAGATAATCAAGAGCATACGGGGCCAGTCGATCACCGGCGCTGACCGGAATGATAGTGTCACAGCCTTGATCCACCAAGCGATGGAGTCCACTGAGCATGTCCGATTCAGCGACTACCTCCACCGCTTTAATTTGATGGCATTGCTGGCTGAGGCTGAGTCTGGACAGCCCCTCCAGTTCTGTATCGCCGTTGCTGATGATGAGCGCGCCGCAAGTAAGGCCGAGCCCAGCACTGGCTGGCCGGGGTTGCTGGAACACCTCGAACCATTTCGGGTAATGATGGAAGCCTGCGCTCTTGGGCAAAATCAGCTCTTGATGACGGGCAACTTCCGCCAGCAACGCGAGCTTTGGATTGTCTTCGATGGTCGAGGTATGGCTGCGCAATAACGCCTCCAAGCCTTCCGGCCAGCCGCACAACGTCAGCGGGCTACCGGATAGCGGCTCACCCAAATCATTTTGCACGTGCAGCGTATGAGCTTTGCCGTCAGCGAGTGTCCAGGGTAGATCCAGTTCGAATCCATGATTACGACTGGCCTTGTACGCCAAGGCATGATGAAGCCGATCCGCCTGAGCACTGACCAGTACATTCGTCCCTTCGCGGACGTGGATAGTGACCGAGCGGTTTGGATCGGCGGCATCGAATGCCCAGCCACTAATTCTCAAACCTCCGGTGTGCCAGACCTGAGACGCGGCGGGAGCCGGCTCGGAAGGCATTGCTGCAGGGAGTTGGATGGTGCCTGCCAACCATTCGGACTGATTGGCAACGCGTGCCGTAATCACGTTGCCAGTACTCAACCAACTCTCGCGAAGTTGAATGGCGAAGCCGTTGAACTGGTCACCTGCTTCCGCGTCTGGGCAGAACTCGTTGGCTCGTACTAATGCCACGCTACTGCCGTCCACATGGATCTCCACCACCAGTTTCAGATCCGGTTTGGCAGCATCCATAGCCCAGCCTTGTAGCACATCACCGTAGAGCCCGGTTAGTCGCCCGCGAATAGTGGTTGTATTCTGATCGTTCATAGTTCTGTCAGGCTCGAAGCCTCTGTCCTTGATCTATCCAGCTGCGCGGGCGCGCAGGAGGTGGATTCGCTGATGGCATTTGCTCGCATTGAGTGAAGCGGTATGTCATGCAAGGCAGCCATCCGTATGCAGTACGCATCGGGGAGTAGGCCAGTATCCAGAGTGGCAAGCACTTTACATCCGCTCAACGTCACCCACGTTGCCCGCTCGAACCCAGGGGAAGGAGTCAAGCCTTGCACCGCTCCTGTGGCAAGTAGGGTTTTCAATGCTGGAGTATCGCCTTCTACACAGAAAATAGTGGACGAAGCGGCCCTGCGGAACTGTCTAGCCACTTGAATCCATCTCTCAAGCGTTGCCGGTTGTGACAGATCGTCTGCGATGAGCATCCGCTGTGCTGGCTTCTCGACTATGGAGGGTCTATGCGTGGGGTTGCTGTTCGCCGCTCCAACGGACGCAGTGAGGCCAACCGCGTCGAACGTATGCTCCAGATCGGCGGGCAACACCGGGCCCCCTGCGTAAATGTAATTTGCTACCCCGTTTTTGATCAGGGAGGTTAGATGGCCAAACAGTACCTTCCCGTCTTTAGGCAGGCTGTAATCAATGACCAACGCCAAGGGCTTCATCGGAGCTGAGAGTGTCGCAACAATGCCGGTGTCCCCCTGTCTGTAGACGAGACTCAACGCAAAGTTTTGTGGCGAGTCCGGCTGCACATGAAGCGCGACGGCTGAACCGCAGATGATTGCTTCGCTTTTTAGCCAGTTGCACAGGCTGCCAAAGCGCGCACTTTGCAGAGCGTTTCGAGCCGGCCGCAATGGATCCCGTTTGCAGAACGCGTCATAGTCCGCCTCGGCAGTGGGGAACCGTTTGCGCAATATGGCGTTGTTGTAGGCAACCCTTAGTTGTTTTTCTTCCTTGAAAGATACTCCGCCTTTATGGGCCACGAAGACGTTGGGCGCACCAAGATGGCGGAAGCCATGCTGACGCGCTCGCAGACACCAGTCCGTTTCTTCGCCATAACCTCGGCTGAGGTGCACTTCGTCCAGGTAGCCCACCGCATCCAGTGCGCTGCGTTTTATGTAAAGGCAGAAGCCGCATCCTGTCTCCAGCTCTACCGCTGGACTGTTGACCGTGCGCGCCAGTTCGTCGAGTTCGGCGTGTTCGGAGGCTGTCGGCATTGGCGCGCTGATTCGGCTGACTGGAAAGCTCATCAGTTCGCCGTTGTTGGTGAACGGCGTCACCGAAGCGATATCGGCTGCTGTATAGGCCTTGTCACGCAGGCGGTCCAGCCAGTTGCCGTGTACGCGCGTGTCGGCATTTAGCCAGACCACATCTTGCAGGCCACTGAGTGCCATTCCGCGATTCATGTTTCGGATGAAACCGAGATTCATTGGGTTCTGGATCAGCTTGATCTTGCCTTTGCTTGCGAGAATCTTGAGCGCTTTATGCAATGCCGGAACTGGGGTCGCGTCATCCAGCACCACGATTCTGTGGGGAGTGCGGTTCAATTTGCGGGCTGCAATCGCACTGTTGATGCAGTCCAACGTTTCCTCGAGGCCGTCATACACGGGAATCAATACATCGACTGGCTGCGTTGCGCCCGCTCCCTCAAGTGCGGGGGGGGGAACGAAGGTAGGCATCGCCGAAACAGGGCTACCCAACAAGGCTGCCCCTGTCCCGAACCGTACCTGCACCGCCGGCGTGGGGTTGGGGACCTTGATTCGAATGCCGCCGTGAGTGGAAGGAAGGCCGACAGCTGTGAGCAACGGGTGTGCCAGATTCGCCGTAACACTCATCGCCTGGCCGTTGGCTTCAAGGTGCAGGGTAGGGGCCGTTTGCGGATCTCTGAGGTCGACTGCCCAGCCCTGGATTTCCCTGTCAGCAGGATTGAAGCGAACTACCCCGACAGTGGACGCAGTATCGGGCTGGGCGAGCAGCAACTTGAGGACGAACGAGAGCTCGGCTGCTTCATTGATATCAGGAAGGTGAGCAAGGATAGACGCGCGCAGATCCTGAGATGATTCTGATTGGCTGCGAGCTTGCCACAGGGTCATCCGCAACGAGGCATCGTTGGGGTTTTTCTGCCAAGCCGCACTCAGGTATTTCTTCGCGGTTTCAGGTTGGTTCTGGAGCAGAATGCATCGGCCGACCAACGCATGTACGTCTGGTCGATGGGGCAGGAGATGAGCTGCGTTACTTAGAAAAATAAATGCCAGTTGAGGATCGTGCGACAACGCATCGATACCTTTCCAGATCAGAGCCTCCGGTCGGTATTCGGATGTCTGCATGGCGCGTTCCAGCGCTACAGCGGCGAGGTCATGCTCATTGGCCTGACGGTGGCGGTGAAAAATGTCCATGAGCGTTTCTCGCTCACGATCAAGGTTTCTGGACATGGGCTGTTCGATTCGCCATTCAAAATAAAAAGAAGGGCGACCCTAAAGTCGCCCCTTTTTTTCAGAACACGCCCAGCCTTTCAGCTGGACGTATCTTCAACTCGGCAGGGTGAGTTACACCGCGCCGTGCAGTACTACAACGTTATCGATGTGAGCGATCGCTTCCTGCGAACCGATGATGCCGATGGCAACGTCAGCCTGAGTAGCGCCGTTGGCCAGAGCCTCGACCCAACCTGCTTTACCAGCAACGTCGGCTGCAGCCTGATCTTCGGTACGGCCCAGTGCTTTCACGTACAGGTCGTTCAGGAAGTTGTCAGTCGACTTCTCAGCAGCTTCGGACGAACCGAGGATGCCTGCAGCGACTTCCGCACGGCTTGCACCGTTCACCAATTGACCGACCCAGACAGACAGACCGTCTTCACCTGCATCACGGCCCAACGCCGCAGTGTACAGAGCCTGGACGTAATCACCGTTGCGGCTGTCGTTGACAATGGCTTCTTGCGAAGTTGCGATGCCGGTAACGACTTCTACTAGCGAGCCGCCGCTGGCCAATACGCTCAACCAGTTCTGAGCACCAGTAGCGTCATCACTGACGCTGCGGCCCAGGAGAGCGCCATACAGAGTGTCGATGAACGCAGTGTTGTCACCGTTGGTGTACTCGGCAGAGCTCAGGAAGTTCTGAGCAATGGTCGACAGCGAAGTGCCTGCATTGACCTCAGTAGTCCACTGCTTGGCACCACCAGCGTCGGCGTCACGGCCGAGGATGCCGTCATACAGGCGCAACGCTGCGGCTTCAGCTTCGTTATGAGCCAGAGCAACGGTGCTGATCACGCCAGCGCTATCAGTGAAGCTCAGGAATTCAGCATTGGTGATTGCAGCTGTCTGACCCAAGTCCTGCGTGCCGTTCAGTGTTACGTTGAAGTTGTTGCCAACAACGAAGCTGTAGTTTGCGGACGAACCGTCCAGTTGCACCACGTCGTAGCCAGCGCCAGTGTTGACAACGTCGGAATGGTTCACGCCGCTCAGGATGATGGTGTCGTTACCGGTACCGGTGGTGATGACGTTGTTGCCCAGACCAGCGACTACGGTGTTGTTGCCATTGCCAGTGGTGATGATGTCGTTGCCGAAGCCACCATCGATGTAGGAGTTCTGATCGCCATTTACGGTGATGATGTCATCGCCGTTACCGGTTTTGACCAGGAATTCGACAGCAGTAGTAGCGTCAGCGGCAACAGCAGCGGCCGCAATGTTGAATGCGCTGAAGGTCGACACTTCTTCTGCTGGAGCTACTGGGGCAACGGCAGCAGGATTGAAAGTGACGTTCAGATTGGCATTGCTGTCCAGTACGAACGCTTTGGCCGAGGCCAGAGACTCAGGAATGGCCAGGGTAACGGTGTCGCCAGTACGGCCAGCGATGGTACCAGTTACGACTTCAGCAGCAGCAGTCTGACCTGTTGGAGTCAGAGGAGTCGAAACGCCATCCCAGCTAGCCAGGTTGACGGTGGCAGCTGTTTCCAAGCTCAGCAGGGTGCTGATCGCGGCCGCGGTAGCGGACGAGAAGTTGGTACCGGTCAGAGTGGTCTGGAACGATTCGGACGAAATAGGGCTGTCGTATTGCATGTGTAATTCCTGTTACTTCAGGCCATCTGGCCCGTGCTGCTGATTTTCTGCTTCAATGCAGAGTTTTCCCACGGAGACTTATTGCGGGGAGCGTTCATCTTCGTGACGGGATCTATGGAGAGATGCAGCGCCACCAGAGGCTCGGTGCCTGTGGGGCCATACATCATCTGGTTGGCCACGACGAGTTGCGGCGAGGAGCCGGAGAACACGATGTGGCCAGACAATTCGTAGAGGCAGCGGTTGGGACCGACCAGGCTGAAGCCTGCCGAAATCAGCGGAGAGGCTTTGCCGCGTGTCCCGGTGAAGGTGCCGGCAGCCACGTTGGGGCTTGGGCCCGAACCGGCGACTGTTGAGGTGTAGACGAGATCCACGCCTTCTGGCTTGTTTTCCCAGATGACGCAAAAACCTTCCAGGCGTTTCGTGCCGTCATGCTCACCCACCCACCCTTTGGTGGATTCAACGTCGCCTGCGCCCTGGAGGTGCGCGATGAGCTTGAGCGTGGCGGGGGAGGCTGTTGCCGCGAGTGCCGGGCTGGGCTCTGGGGTCGCAACGACAGAGAAATTGCGCATGATGGCAGGAGAGGTGTCTATACGGTCGATGCGCAGATCTATCGGATCAATTTCAGCATCGAACATGTGATATTCGGTGATCAGAACAGTGGCCACACCACTTTTGACACGGGCAACTATTGTGTCGCCCAAGTGTGTAAGCATGTTCTTGCTCACACCCTCAGCCGGGAAGAAGTCGATGGACCCTTTGCCCAAAGGCGCTTGTTGTAGTGCGATGCAAACAGGCTTGTCTGCAGGGGGCTGCGAAGCATAACGAAAGATGTACATTCCAGGCTCTAGCAGGGTGACCCGCGAGCTGATCTTCAATCCATCTAGTGCATGCGAAGGCAGTGACATGAAATTCCGATTTCCTGTTGGCTTAAACACACTGTGCCATTTAGAAATGACAAGCCCAAAACAATAACGTGGCCAGTGGTGGCGTCCCTTCGAGCGAGGATGATTGAGCCTGAGAGGGGGAGTTGTCAATCACCGGGTGAAAAAAATCTTACACGCTTGACGAGGCGAGCTCTAGCCGTCCGGAGTTCTGGAAAAAGCATGCGGCGGCTGCTCCTCGAAAAGCTAAAATCTATGAAAAATCTGATCGCATTTATTTATAAATGCCCTTATAAATCAATTAGATGAATAGCTTGATATATGTAAGCGTTTATTTCGACAATTTTCGGTCACAATATTAGTGGCACTGCGCTATTACTTGCGGAAAATTGGGAATGATCTGCTTGACAGTGCAGAATCAATTTGTCAGCTGTGGCTCGGTGACGTCTGAATGCGGAGGCAACTTACAGAGATGTGGTCTTGGAAAGCCGATATTCAGACGCAAACTGAATAAAAAAATAGGAAATAACCGTAGTGCTGGATCGGTCTGTTCCATATGCTGCCCAACGTAAGACCGCATTACCGGTTTTCTCCAGGTATTAGCGGTTACGGTAGAGCCTCCTATCACGCGGATGTGGGTGGTACACTGCACACCGTTTTTACCAATTTTTCAGTACGGATACTATGAGTCGGTCACACGAGAATAATCTGCAAGCGGCTTTAAAGGCCTGTAAAACCAGCTTCCTCTCGGTAGGTTTTTTCAGCTTCTTCGTCAATGCGTTGATGCTGGTACCAACTTTCTACATGATTCAGGTATCCGGCAGGGTCGTTCCTGCGAGCAGCACATCCACGCTGGTGATGCTCACCCTGATTCTGACTATCCTCATGATCACCATGGGCTCCCTTGAGTGGGTACGTTCCCGAATCATGGTGCGCATCAGCAACCGGCTCGACGTCCTTCTTAGTCGTGACGTGTACCGAGCTAGCTTCAAGCGCGCACTTAGCAGCGGGGGGATGGACGCCACGGCGCAGTCCTTGAACGACTTGACGTCGCTGCGGCAATTTTTGACCGGTCCCGGCCTGTTTGCCTTCTTCGATGCTCCCTGGTTCCCAATCTATACGGCAGTGATGTTTCTCTTCCATCCTTGGTTTGGCTGGATGACCGTCGCATCGGGTCTGGTCTTGGTGGTGCTGGCGTTCATCAACCACCGCTATACGGCGAACACGCTCGCCGCCGCAAACAAGGAAAGCGTCAGTTCCAACGTCACCACCAGCAAGACTTTGCGCAATGCTGAAGTCATCGAGTCGATGGGAATGCTGGAAACCCTCATGAATCGGTGGGCGGTGCGTCAGCGCAAGGTGCTCATGCTTCAGTCCGAGGCGAGTGACAAGGGCGGTACTATTACGTCGATTTCCAAAACGTTCCGCAACTGGGCCCAGTCCATCATGCTGGGCATCGGCGCCTATCTGGTGATCACCCATCAGGTGACACCGGGTCTGATGATGGCGGGCTCGCTGCTGTTGGGGCGCGCGCTGTCCCCCATCGACCAAATGATCGGTAGCTGGAAGGGTTTCATCGCCGCCAAGGTTCAATACGGTCGGCTAAGCGAAGTGCTGAACAAGCTGAACGCTGAGCCGGAACGCATGCCGCTTCCAGCGCCACAAGGGCACATTCAGGTCGAGAACCTGGTGGTCGCACCTCCGGGTGCCAAGGCTCCGGTGATCCGCAACATCAGTTTCGTCACACCCGCAGGCTCCATCGTGGGGATTGTCGGGCCGAGCGCGGCAGGCAAGTCGACTTTGGTACGCGCCTTGATGGGCATCTGGCCCACGCAGCATGGAGTGGTGCGCCTCGACGGCGCGGACATCAGTAGTTGGGATAAGCATGAACTCGGGCCCCACGTTGGTTACCTGCCTCAGGACATCGAGCTTTTCGAAGGCACCATCAGCGACAACATTGCGCGCTTCGAGAAAATCGACCCTGAAAAGGTCGTGCAGGCGGCACAGACAGCCGGTGTTCATGAGATGGTCCTGATGCTTCCTGACGGCTATGACACCGTGATCGGTAGCGACGGAGTCAACCTCTCCGGTGGCCAGCGTCAACGAATTGGCTTGGCCCGTGCCATCTACGGCAACCCTCGGTTGATCGTACTGGACGAGCCCAACTCGAACCTGGATGAAGTGGGTGAGCGTGCGTTGAGTGTGGCACTGCAGAAGATCAAGGAGACGGGCGCTACGGTTTTCATCGTCTCTCACCGCCCCAATATTCTTTCGCGGCTGGACCGCATATTGGTGATGTCGAACGGGACGATTTCTCTCTATGGCGAGCGAGACAAGGTCATTGCCGAGCTCGCGGCCCAGCAGGCAAAAGGTCAGGCTCGCGTGGCCCAGCCTGGCGCTGCGACTCCGGGTGGGGTAGCGCCTGCCGCGCCGACGCCTCCGGCATCTCCAGCAGGCCCAGGCGCGCCGGCACCTACTGCTTCCGCACCCACCGGCGCTTGAAAGGAACTCATCAGTGACCAGCAAGGCAATTACGACGTTCGATCACAACTTCGATGACATGCCCACGTCGGATCGGGGCATCAGACGCATTGGCTTGACCATTGTCTTTGTCACCTTCGGTATTTTTGGCACATGGGCTGCTGTAGCACCGTTAGGGAACTCGGTGCACGGCGTTGGTAACGTGACCGTGCAGAGCTACCGTAAAACCGTTCAACACCTGGAAGGCGGGATTGTCAAAGAATTGCTTGCTCGCGATGGTGACATGGTTAAGCAAGGTGATCCGCTTATTGTCCTTGATGAAGGGCAATTGAGTGCCGAGTATGAGTCGACCCGAAATCAGCTAATCGTCGCTCGCTACAAGGAAGCCCGCTTGCGCGCAGAACGCGACGGTTTGCAGGCAGTTCCTCCTGTGGTTCTGACAGGTACGGATTCAGATCGGGCGCAGGAAGCATTGGCCGGTGAGCAGCAGGTTTTCAGTGCACGTCACGGCTCGCGGTTAAGTGAGATTTCAGTCCAGCGTGAGCGTATTAGTCAATTGAAACAGCAGATACTCGGTCTGCAAGACATGATCAGGACCAAGCAGAATCTGGAGAAATCCTACAGCGGCGAGATTGTCCAGCTCAAGGATCTGCTCTCCCAGGGTTTCGTGGACAATCAGCGTTTGCTGGAGCAGCAGCGCCGCCTTGACATGCTCAAGTCAGAGGTAGCCGATCATCAGTCCACCATTGTGAAAACTCGGTTGCAGATCAGCGAAACGGAACTGCAAATCGTGCAGTTGGACAAGAAATTCAGTTCGGATGTGGCCAACGAGTTGTCTGACGTACAGGCCCAGGTGTTCGATCTTCAGGAGAAGGAGAGCGCATTGAGCGATCGCCTGTCTCGTGTAGTCATTCGGGCGCCAGAGAGTGGCATGGTGCTGGACATGAAAGTGCACACGGTCGGCGGCGTTGTCAGTGCGGCCACTCCACTGCTGGATATCGTGCCTGCGTCTGCTGAACTCATCGTCGAGGCACACGTTGCACCGAACGATATCGACCGCCTATCGCTGGGCAAGAAAGCCGACATCCGCTTCAGTGCGTTCAACAGCACCACCACGCCTGTGATCGAGGGCGAGGTGACGCGTATTTCGGCTGACGCCCTGAAGGACGAACGCTCGGGTGAGCCCTACTACCTGGTGCGCGTGAAGGTTTCCGACGATGGCATGAAGAAGCTCGGCGATCGCAAGTTGCAACCGGGGATGCCTGCTGAGGTGCTGATCAATGCCGGTGACCGCACCATGCTCGAGTATCTGCTCAAGCCCGCTCAGAACATGTTCGCCACGTCGATGATCGAGGAATGACTGTGTCGCGTTTGTTACCTGGTGTGATGTTGAGCATGTTGGCGTTGCAGGCCGTTGGCGCCGAACCGCTGGTTCCCAACGATGTCCCGCCCAAGCCACCGGTGTCGGCTTCGACTTACGCACTGGACCTGGCCGGGCTGTACCGTGAGGCGCGCCTGGAAGACCCGCGCGTGCTGGCAGCCTATGCCCGGGCGCGGTCTGCTTCCGAGCAGCAGCGCGAAGCTTTGGGCGGCTTGCTGCCGCAGTTGTCGGCGCAGAGCAATTTCAACCGGATTTTACGCAAGGACGACGCCGCGCGTGAGATCTATGACAACAAGAGCTATTCCCTGAGCCTGACTCAATACCTCTACAACAAGACCGCTTGGGAAGGTTGGCAGAAGGCCAAGAGCGTTACGGCGCAGAAAGGCGCCCAGGCCGAAGATTCCCACGCCGAGGCCACGGTGGATCTGGCCAAGCGATACTTCATCGCGTTGGCCGCCGATGACGAACTGGAGCTGGTGCAGGCCGAGCGGCGGGCTACGCAGAAGAACCTGGATCGGATCAACATGCTCTACGAGCGGCAGATGGCCAAGATCACCGATCAGCTCGATCTGAAGGCACGCGTCGATGCCTTGGCGGCGCAGGAAGTGGATGCGCGCAACCAGGTGCAGGTCAGTCGTGAGGCCTTGTCCGAGATCGTCGGCCGGCGCATCGACGAACGTCTGAGCCGCGTACGCAACGATGTGGCCTTGCAGGCGCCGACTGCGCCGCTGGCCAATTTCGTCTCCCAGGCCATGGATGCCAACCCTTTGCTCAAGGCCTACCAGAGTGGCGCCGAAGCGGCCGATGCGGCGGTGCGCGAAGGTAAGGGCGGGCACTATCCGCAACTGAGTGTGAGCCTGAGCGCTCAGCAAAGTGACGTGGGCTACGACAATACCTTGACGCCTCGCAGCGACAGCTACGTGGCGACGCTTGGGGTGAGGGTACCGATCTACAGCGGCGGTTCCACCTCGGCGCGGGTTCGGGGTTTGTACGATGACCAGCTGGCTGCCGAGCAAGACCTTGAGGGTGTGCGTCGGCAGGTGGTGAAGGAAACGACCACTTCCTACCTGACCGCCCAGGCCAGTGTGGAAAAGATCCGCGCGAACAAGAACGCATTGTCTTCGGCGCAACAGTCGAGTGTGGCCGCGCAGAAGGCGTTTGCCTATGGCGTGGTGAATGCGGTGGATGTATTGACCAGTGTGCAGAACGAGTTCAAGGCGCGTAGGGATTTGCTGAGATCGCAGTACGACTTCATTACCAACCTGTTCATGTTGAATCGTTGGAGTGGCAAGTTGAACCAAGAGAGTGTCGACAGTGTCAACGTCTGGCTCAGCCCCGAGCCGGAACAAGGTTTGCCTGGCGGTGATGTTGCCAAGGTGAAAACCAAACCCTGATTGATGTTGGATCGTCGATGTAACAACTCTGTAGGAGCGGTCTGTGGCCGCGAACGGAACACCGCGATACATCAGTCAGTCCTTGGTGTTCTTTTCGCGGCCACGGACCGCTCCTACGGGATGCGAGCAGCGTGCGGTCTTCGGCTCGCGCCGGTGTTGGAGGCTGGGCTGAGCTGGCGGGTATATGTATACTCCGCGCTTTGTTAAGTCGAGCGCCGGTGCTTTGCGCGGCCGCAAGCGTTGTTCGGTTTCTCTTTCGCTGCCTTGTCGGCACTAAATGGAGTTGGTTAATTCGCATGAAAGCTATTGTCACTGGTATCACTGGTCAAGATGGCGCCTACCTGGCGGAACTGCTGCTGGAAAAGGGCTACACCGTATACGGCACTTACCGCCGTACCAGCTCCGTCAACTTCTGGCGTATCGAAGAGCTGGGTATCCAGAACAACCCTAACCTGCACCTGGTCGAGTACGACCTGACCGACCTTTCTGCCAGCATCCGGTTGCTGCAGACCACCGAAGCCACTGAGGTCTACAACCTCGCTGCGCAGAGCTTCGTTGGTGTTTCGTTCGAGCAGCCGCTGACCACCGCCGAAATCACCGGCCTGGGCGCTGTCAACCTGCTGGAAGCCATCCGCATCGTCAACCCGAAGGCGCGCTTCTACCAGGCTTCGACCTCCGAGATGTTCGGCAAGGTGCAGGCCATTCCTCAGATCGAGGAAACCCCGTTCTACCCGCGTAGCCCCTACGGTGTGGCCAAGCTGTATGCCCACTGGATGACCATCAACTACCGCGAGTCGTACGGCATCTTCGCCACCAGCGGCATCCTGTTCAACCACGAGTCGCCCCTGCGCGGCCGTGAGTTCGTGACCCGCAAGATCACCGACACCGTCGCCAAGATCAAGCTGGGCCTGCAGGAAACCCTGGAGCTGGGCAACATCGACGCCAAGCGCGATTGGGGTTTTGCCAAGGAGTACGTCGAAGGTATGTGGCGCATGCTGCAGGCCGACGAGCCGGACACTTTCGTGTTGGCCACCAACCGTACCGAAACCGTGCGTGACTTCGTCACCATGGCCTTCAAGGCCGTGGACATCGAGATCAAGTGGCAGGGCGAAGCTGAATCCGAGCAGGGCCTGTGTGCCAAGACTGGCAAGGTGCTGGTGTCGGTCAATCCGAAGTTCTACCGCCCAACCGAAGTTGACCTGCTGATCGGTAACCCGGCCAAGGCCAAGGCCGTATTGGGCTGGGAACCGAAGACCTCGCTGGAAGAGCTGTGCCGGATGATGGTCGAGGCTGACCTGCGCCGCAACGAGAAAGGGTTTTCGTTCTGATGGCTAATGTCGGCAAACGCGCATTGATCACTGGTATCCAGGGTTTCACCGGCCGCTACATGGCCGCCGAGTTGCAGGCCCATGGGTATGAAGTCATCGGTTTGGGCAGTCAGCCGTCGGAGGAACCAGGTTACTACCAGGCCGATCTGAACGATGCGCCCAGGCTCAGCGCGTTGCTGGCAGAGCTGCAGCCCGATTACGTGGTTCACCTCGCTGCACTGGCGTTCGTGGGCCATGGCGTGGCTGATGCGTTCTATCAGGTCAACCTGATCGGTACGCGCAACCTGCTCGAAGCGGTCGCCGCTTCGGGCAAGGCGCCTGAATGTGTATTGCTGGCCAGTAGCGCCAATGTGTATGGCAATGCATCCGAAGGCTTGCTGGACGAAGGCACGGCCCCCGCGCCGGCCAACGATTACGCCGTCAGCAAGCTGGCCATGGAATACATGGCCAGCTTGTGGCAAAACCGCTTGCCCATTGTCGTCACCCGGCCGTTCAACTACACCGGGGTGGGGCAGGCGGACAATTTTCTGTTGCCCAAGATCGTCTCGCACTTCCGCCGCAAGGCCGACGTGATCGAGTTGGGCAACCTCGACGTGTGGCGCGATTTCAGCGACGTACGCGCGCTGGTCGCGGCTTACCGTGGGCTGTTGGAAAACAAGCCCTTGGGGCAGACCGTCAATGTCAGCTCGGGTGTCACCCATTCGCTGCGTGAAGTGATCGAGTTGTGCGAAAGCATCACCGGCCATTCCATCCGTGTGGAAGTGAACCCCGCATTCGTGCGCGCCAATGAAGTGAAGACGCTGTGCGGTGACAATACCCGTCTGCGTTCGCTGGTGGGCGACTGGCAGACCCCGCCGTTACGCGACACCCTGCAATGGATGTTGGCTGCCCAATAAATGAAGGTCGTCCTTTCCGTCGAGCCTGTGCGCTTTCCGCTGACGGGCATTGGACGTTATACCTATGAGCTGGCGCGACGCCTGCAGAGCAGTCCGGAAATAACCGACCTGCAGTTCTTTGCCGGGCGCAGCTTCTTGCCGGTGCTGCCGAGTGCTGCGGACGCGTCCGGCAGCGGCTACAGCCTCAAGCGGGCAGTGCAGAAAAACTTTCTGGCCATCGAGGCCTATCGTCTGCTGATGCCATTGCTCAAGGCGCGTGCCCTGAAAGGGCATGGCGATTATCTGTATCACAGCCCCAATTATTACCTGCCGCCGTTCAAGGGGCCGCGCATTGCGACCTTTCACGACCTGTCGCCGTTTACCTGGTCCCAGTGTCACGCGCCGCAGCTGGCGCGCTACCTGCAGAAAGAGCTGCGGCTGACCTTGAAGCGTGCGGACCGCCTGATCACCGATTCCGAATTTACCCGGCGCGAACTGGCCGAGTATTTCGATTGGCCGCTCGAGCGGATCGACACTGTGCCGCTGGCCAGTTCGCCGGAGTTTCATCCGCGCAGCGCGGCGCAAACCGCTGAAGTGCTCGGGCGCTACGGGTTGAGCCACGAAGGCTACAGCCTGTTCGCCGGCACCATCGAGCCGCGCAAGAACATCGAGACGCTGCTCACCGCCTACGAAACGCTGCCGCTGGCCACGCGCCAACGCTGGCCGTTGATTCTGGCCGGCTACCGGGGCTGGCAGAACGAGGCGATCTTTGCGCGCATCGAGTCGGCGCAGCGCCAGGGCTGGGCGCGCTATCTGGGCTTCGTGCCGGCCGAGGACTTGCCGGTGCTGTTCGCGGGCGCGCGGCTGTTTGCCTTTCCGTCGTTGTACGAGGGGTTTGGCCTGCCGGTGCTGGAGTCGATGAGTTCGGGCGTGCCGGTGGTCTGTGCCAACAACTCGTCCCTGTTGGAAGTGGCGGGCGAGGCGGCGCTGATGTGCGAGGCGATGGATATCGAAACCCTGGCGCAGCACATGGCCAAGGCGCTGGAAGACGACCCATGGCGCGCCGAGGCTCGGCAACGTGGTCTGGCCCACGCCGACGGATTTTCCTGGGACCGTTGTGCGGCGCAGACGTTGATATCCTATCGCCGCACGTTGGGAAGCCGATGATCAAGGTGCTGCACTTCTTCAAGACGTACTTCCCCGATTCCATGGGCGGTATCGAGCAGGTCATCTTTCAGCTGGCAGAAGGATGTGCCGCGGGCGGTGTGCAATCCGAAGTGTTGTACCTCAGCGAGCGCGGCGCGGCGCGTGGCGAACGGGTAGGGCACCATGTGGCCCACCGTGCCAAGCTCGATTTGCACGTGGCCTCGACCGGGTTTTCCTGGTCGGCGCTGGGCGAT
Source organism: Pseudomonas sp. CFBP 13727 (assembly GCF_014841915.1). NCBI lineage: Bacteria > Pseudomonadati > Pseudomonadota > Gammaproteobacteria > Pseudomonadales > Pseudomonadaceae > Pseudomonas > Pseudomonas sp. CFBP 13727. The sequence goes on along the minus strand of NZ_JACYUT010000001.1, from coordinate 370,835 downwards.
TTCAAGGAGTTGGCCAGCCAGGCGGATCTGATTCACTACCACTTCCCCTGGCCGTTCATGGACCTGGTGCATTTTGCCAGCCGCACCGGCAAGCCGTCGGTGGTCAGTTATCACTCCGACATCATCAAGCAGAAGACCCTGCTCAAGTTGTATCAGCCGTTGATGAATCGCTTCCTCGGGTCCATGGACCGCATCGTCGTGTCTTCACCCGACTACGCGGCCAGCAGCCCGGTGCTGCAGCGCTTCACTGAAAAGTTGTCAGTCATCCCGTTCGGCCTCGATCCCGCTACATACCCCACGCCGTCTGCCGAGCGCTTGGCGCATTGGCAGGCGCGCTTTCCCGGCAAGTTCTTTCTTTTCGTCGGTGCGCTGCGCTACTACAAGGGTCTGAACTACCTGCTCGATGCTGCCAAGGCAACCGGCTTGCCGGTGGTGATTCTTGGGGGTGGCCATCTGGAAGCTGAGCTCAAGGCCTATGCCCAGCAGCTTGAAGTGAGCAACGTGCATTTTCTCGGCGGCTTGCCGGATGAAGACAAGGCGGCGCTGCTGACCCTGTGCCACGGCTTCGTGTTTCCGTCGCACCTGCGTTCCGAGTCGTTCGGCATTTCGCTGCTGGAAGGCGCCATGTATGGCAAACCGATGATTTCGTGCGACATCGGCAGCGGCATGAGCTACATCAACCTGGCCGGTGAAACCGGGCTGGTGATTCCCCCGCGCGATCCCCAAGCGCTGGCGGCGGCCATGCACACCCTGTGGAACGATGAAGCCCTGGCCAGTGCCATGGGCGCCGCCGCGGCGCGTCGCTTCCAGCAGGTGTTCACCGCGCAGGGGATGGCGGACAGTTATGTGCAGTTGTATCACGACGTATTGCAGCGTTAATCCATTCGACCAAGGTGCTCGCCCATGATCTCGAAAGCTGTTTTGGTAACTGGCGCGTCGGGTTTTGTCGGTGCCGCTGTCGCGGCTCGGCTGGTGCGGCTGGGCTGCCCGATCACCCGCGCCGCCGTGCGCCGCGCCTACACAAAACTGCCCTTTGGGGTGGAAGGCTGCGTGGTGCCCACGCTGGCCGCCGACACCGACTGGACCAGCGCGCTCGCCGGCATTGACAGTGTGGTGCACGCCGCTGCGCGTGTGCACGTGATGCGCGAGTCGCACGCCGATCCCTTGGCCGAATTTCGCCGGGTGAATGTCGAAGGCACGCTGAACCTTGCCCGCCAAGCCGCGCAGGCAGGGGTGCGGCGCTTTGTTTTCATCAGTTCGATCAAGGTCAACGGCGAGGCCACCGAGCCGGGGCAGCCGTTTCGTGCCGACGATGAGCCGTCTCCGCGTGATGCCTACGGCATTTCCAAGCTTGAAGCGGAAGTGGGCTTGCGAGCATTGGCAGCAAGCACCGGCATGGAGGTGGTGATCATTCGCCCGGTGCTGGTGTACGGGCCAGGCGTGCGCGCGAATTTCCAGACGCTGCTGCGTCTGGTGAGCAGTGGTGTGCCGCTGCCTTTCGGCAAGACCAACAACCGTCGCAGCCTGGTGGCGCTGGACAATCTGGCGGATCTGGTGTGCACCTGCCTGGAACATCCGGCTGCGTCGAATCAAACCTTTCTGGTCAGTGATGGCGAGCCGGTGTCCACTGCGAACCTGGTGCGCGCCATGGCCGCGGCGATGGGCAAGCAGCCGCGGCTGCTCGATGTGCCATTGCCGTGGATGAGCCGCGTGGCGAATGCCTTGGGGCAGGGTGCAGTGACGCAACGGCTGTTTGATTCCCTGGAAGTCGACATCGACAAGAATCGCCAATTGCTGGGCTGGCAGCCGCCCACCTCCATGGCCGACGCGCTGGCCGCCACGGCGCGGCCCTACGTGGCAGCGCGCCGTCGATGAGCTTGCTGTTATGGCTGCTGGTCGTGCTGGTGCTTGCCTACGGGCTGACGTTCGCTCTGCGTCGCTATGCGCTGGCGCGCAGCCTGATGGACGTGCCCAACGCGCGCAGTTCCCACACGGTGCCGACCCCGCGCGGCGGTGGCGTGGCGATCGTACTGGTGTTCCTGGCCGCCATCAGCGGGCTGGCGCTTTGGGGAATGCTCGAAAGCCGTGTCTGGCTAGCCCTGTTCGGCAGTGGGGCGCTGGTGGCCGTGGTGGGTTTTCTCGACGATCACAATCACATCGCTGCACGTTGGCGCCTGCTCGGGCATTTCGCAGCGGGCGGCTGGGCCCTGCTGTGCCTGGGCGGCATGCCTGGCGTGATCGGTGCGATCGACGGGCTTGCCGCGTTGTGGTGGTTATTCGGCCTGTTGTACCTGGTGTGGATGCTCAACCTCTACAACTTCATGGACGGCATCGACGGTATCGCCAGTGTCGAGGCCATCTGCGTGTGTGCCGGGGCCTGTTTGATCTATGCGCTTGGCGGGCATGCACAGCTGATGTGGCTGCCGGCCGTGCTGGCGGCGGCGGTGTCGGGCTTTCTGCTGTGGAACTGGCCGCCGGCGAAGATCTTCATGGGCGATGCGGGCAGCGGTTTTCTTGGGCTGGTGCTGGCGGTGCTGTCGGTTCAGGCAGCGTGGATCGAGCCGGCTTACTTCTGGGGGTGGGTGATCCTTCTGGGTGTGTTCATCGTCGATGCCACGTTCACCTTGCTGCGGCGTTTGCTGCGGGGCGACAAGGTGTATCAGGCTCATCGAAGCCACGCCTATCAGTACGCCTCGCGGGTCTACGGGCGTCATCTGCCGGTGACCCTGGCGACGGCGTCGATCACGCTGGGCTGGCTGTTGCCCTGGGCCATTGCCGTGACGGTTTTCGGTCTGAGCCCCGTTCTAGGCACCTTTATTGCGTACATCCCTTTGTTGTGGCTGGCTTTTCGTTATCATGCGGGGGAATTGGAACGCGCATGAAATTGCGTTCGCGCACTGGTGCAATCGGCTGATCGCACTTAAGGTTACGTAGTTGCTACAACCGACCGTCACGGTCTGGGGCCATTCGGGTCGAATACTGATGGATAGAATACGTACACGCTTGCTGGGTTTGCCACGTCGCCAGAAGCGTATGTTGCAAGTGGTCGCGGACATCGTGCTGGTCTGGGTCGCGCTGTGGATGGCCTTTCTGGTGCGCCTGGGCATCGAGGACATGTACAACCCGATCCGCGAGCACGAATGGTTGTTCGTGGCCGCGCCGTTCGTGGCCATACCGCTGTTCATTCGCTTCGGCATGTATCGCGCGGTGATGCGCTACTTCGGCAACGATGCTCTGGTGGCCATCGTCAAGGCGGTCAGCCTGTCGGCGCTGATTCTGGCGGTGGTGGTGTATTGGTACAGCAACCACCAGACGGTGGTGCCGCGCTCGATCATCTTCAATTATTGGTGGATCAGCCTGGTCATCATCGGCGGCCTGCGCCTGGCCATGCGCCAATACTTCATGGGCGACTGGTTCAACGCCGTGCACAACGTGCCGTTCGCCGGGCGCGACGACCGTCTGACCAAGGTGGCGGTGTACGGCGCCGGTGTTGCAGGCAACCAGCTGGTTGCCGCACTGCGCATGGGCCGCGTGATGCGTCCGGTGGCGTTCATCGACGACGACCCGAGTATATCCGACCGGGTGATTGCCGGTATTCAGGTGTTCAAGCCCAAGCATATCCAGCGCATGATCGATCTGACCGGCGCCGAGGAGCTGTTGCTGGCGTTGCCGTCGACGTCGCGCTCGCGGCGTCGCGAGATTCTCAGTTTCCTCGAAGGCTTTCCGCTGCACGTGCGCAGCGTGCCCAACTTCACCGCGCTGGCCAGTGGTGAGGTGAAGGTCGACGACATTCAGGAAGTGGACATTGCCGACCTGCTCGGGCGCGATTCGGTGCCTGCGCAGGATGACCTGCTGGAGCACTGCATTGCTGGCAAGTCGGTGCTGGTGACCGGGGCAGGGGGGTCGATCGGCTCCGAGCTGTGCCGTCAGATTCTTGGTCTTGAGCCGGCGCTGCTGATTCTGCTGGATCATGGCGAATTCAATCTGTACACCATCAGCGGCGAGCTGGAGCAGCGTGCCGCCCGTGAAGGGATGCACGTGCAGATGCTGCCGACCCTGGGCACGGTGCGCGACCAGGCCAAGCTGCTCGAGGTGATGACCACCTGGAAGGTGGACACGGTGTACCACGCGGCGGCCTACAAGCATGTGCCGATGGTGGAACACAACATTGCCGAGGGTGTACGCAACAACGTGCTGGGTACGCTGAACTGCGCCCAGGCGGCGTTGCAGGCGGGGGTGGCCAACTTCGTGTTGATCTCCACCGACAAGGCGGTGCGCCCCACCAATGTGATGGGCAGCACCAAACGCCTGGCGGAGATGACCCTGCAGGCGCTGAGCCGTGAAGTGGCGCCGGTGTTGTTCGGCGACCCGGCCAACGTGGCGCGGGTGAACAAGACGCGCTTCACCATGGTGCGCTTCGGCAATGTGCTGGGCTCGTCGGGGTCGGTGATTCCGTTGTTTCACAAGCAGATCAAGTCGGGGGGGCCGGTGACGGTGACCCATCCGAACATCACCCGCTATTTCATGACCATTCCCGAGGCCGCGCAGTTGGTGATCCAGGCCGGGTCGATGGGGCGCGGCGGTGAGGTGTTCGTGCTGGACATGGGCGAGCCGGTGAAGATCATCGACCTGGCGCAGAAGATGATTCATCTGTCGGGCTTGAGCATTCGGTCCGAGCAGAATCCCCAAGGGGATATCGGCATCGAGTTCACTGGGCTGCGGCCGGGTGAGAAGCTGTATGAGGAATTGCTGATCGGCAACAACGTGGTGGCTACCCGTCATCCGATGATCATGAGCGCCCATGAGGATCATTTGCCATGGGAAGCCCTCAAGGGCGAGCTGACCGGTTTGCTGCGGGCACTGGATGACACGGATTTCGACCGGGTCCGCGAGATATTGCAGGAAGCCGTGAGCGGCTATGCCCCCGAAGGTGAAATCGTCGATTGGCTGCACATCCAACAACACCGCGGTACCCCCGACTGATCCGGCGTCTTGCAAACCCGCTCCCCCGTAGGAGCGGCCAGTGGCCGCGAAGGCCGCCCCGCATTTCGCCTGACCCACCGCGCGGACCTTTTCGCGGCCGGTGACCGCTCCTACGGAGGGTTCCCGATCCTGCCGACGCCCCCGCCCGCAGTCTCCCTGATCCACTGCGGTGCCCTTTTCGCGGCCAATGACCGCTCCTACGGAGGGTTGCCCGATCTGCCGACACCCCGTAGGAGCGGCCAGTGGCCGCGAAGGCCGCCCCGCATTTCGCCTGACCCACCGCGCGGACCTTTTCGCGGCCAATGACCGCTCCTACGGTGGGGGGGCATGGATTGGTCGACAATCGGGTACGGATCGCCCATCATGCAGCGCTGCCGATATCAGGCCGTACATACCCGAATTAGTCGTTGCCCATAAAATGACCGACATACTTTCCGAACCTGCCGTTCGAGCCGACGTAGCGGATTTGCCCCTCGTTTCGATCGTGGCGCCGTGCTACAACGCTGAAAATTTCCTCGAAGAGGCGTTGGCCAGCATCTTCGCCCAGGACTATCCGAATTTCGAAGTGATAATCGTCGACGACGGTTCCAGTGACCGCAGCATCGAGATGCTCACCGCGCTGCAGGCGACCTACGACTTCCAGTTGCTGCGGCAAGCCAACCAGGGTGTCAGCGCCGCGCTCAATTTCGGCCTGCAGCACGCCCGCGGCAAATACGTATCCACGCCGGATCTGGACGACATCATGCTCGCCCACTCTCTGCGCGTACGTGTCGATTACCTGGAGCAGAACCCTGAAGTCGGCGCGGTAGGTGCATTGATCACCTACATGGACACCCAGGGCAACGCCCTCAAGGACCAGACACACACGCGCATCCGCCGCATGGATTTCGCCGACATCCTCGCCAATGCCCGGGTCTGCGGCGCGCCAGTGTCGTTGTACCGCATGGACGTGCTGCGCAAGGCCAAGTTCTACGACCCGGCGATCAAGGTCCAGGATTTCCAGATCACCCTGCGCATTGCCGAACAGGGCGTCGAGATCCATATGCTGCCGGTGATCGTGACCCGCTACCGGCGCCATCCGCACAACCTGTCGCGCCGCTACAAGACCTTGTTCGAAGCCGACATGCGCGCCATCGAGCCCTATCGGGGGCACCCCGGCTATGAGCGTGGCCGCGCCAAACTGGTCAACAAGGCGTTGAAATACGCGGTGGTGGAAGACAAGAAGGATGCGCTGCGACTGCTGCGCTCCATCCCGCTCAAGCTATGGGATCGCACCACGTTTCGCCGTCTCAAGCGTCTGGTGCTGCATTGGTAAGTAAGGAAGTGCGTCGATGAAGTGGTGGGACCGGTTGAAGAAAAGGAAGGTTCGCAAGCACCTCGGGCAGTTCGAGAAGCTGTTTCGCGGGCCCGAGCGAATTCGCATGCGCTACCCCCAGTATGCAATCGGGGTGGGCACCTACGGCATTCCCGACGTGCAGGAGTTCGGCGACGACACCACCTTGAAGGTCGGCAACTACACCTCGATCGCCGAGGGGGTGAAGATCCTGCTCGGGGGTGGCCATCGCACCGATTGGGTGTCGTGCTTTCCGTTTCCGTTGATCATCGACGAGGTCAAGGACGTGCCGGGCGCAGCGCCCACCAAAGGCGACGTAGTGATCGGCAGCGACTGCTGGCTGTGCGCCAATGTGTTGATTCTGTCCGGCGTGACAGTTGGCCATGGCGCGGTAGTTGCAGCTGGTGCAGTCGTGACCAAGGACATACCGCCCTATGCCGTGGTGGGGGGCAACCCGTGCCGGTTCATCAAGTGGCGTTTCGAAGAACGCGTGCGGGACGCCTTGCTGGCGTCGGCGTGGTGGGACTGGCCTGTTGCCGAAGTCAAAGCCGTGGCCCATCTGCTGTGCAGCGACGACCTCGAGGCGTTTCTGACCTATGCCCGCAATCGCCAGCCAACAGCCGTGGCTGGATGAAGTAGTTGGAAGTGTCATCAGCTTGCCAGCGTTGCAAGCAAGGCCTCACATCCATTGAGGTCATGCATTGTTACAATGCGAATGGCCCTGGCGATTGGCTCGGCCGCTCGTCGTACCTAGAGTACCTACCTTCGCGTAGGCACGGCATCACTTTTTCAGAGCAGTGAATATGAACACGTCCACCTCAGACAATCGAAAGCAGCCCCTGGTGTCGGTGATCATCGCCTCGTACAACCATGCGCCGTACATCGAGGCCTCGATCGGCAGCGTGCTGGCGCAGACCTACGCCAACATCGAGTTGCTGGTGGTGGACGATGGTTCGACCGATGGCAGCGTCGAGCTGCTGCGCAAGCTCAGTGCCGAGCATGGTTTCGATCTGCGCGTGCAGGGGAACAAGGGGCTGTCGCGGACGCTGAACGAGTCGGTGGCACGTTGCCAGGGCAGCCTGGTGGTGCCGTTCGGGTCGGATGACGTGATGTTCGCCCATCGTATCGCCACTCAGGTGGCGTACATGGAAGGCAAGCCCGAGGTGGGTATCTGCTCGGCCAATACCGAGATCATCGATGCGACCGGCAAGGTGATGTGCGAGCGTGAACAGCGCAAGCGCAACGAGCCGTTCCGCCGGCTGGATTTCGACGATATGTTCATGGACCGCAAGCCGGGGCCGACCGCCGCCACGCTGATGTTCCGTCGCGAGGCGCTGGAGAAGGTGGGTGGATTCGATCCGGAGATTCGCCTTGAGGATGTCTATATCGAGTTGGCAGTGACCCGCGCGGGTTATTTCATCGATGTACTGGGTGAGCCTCTGGCGCAGTACCGCAAGCATGCGACCAACACCTACAAGAATGGCCGCTTCATGGTCGAGAACGTGCTCAAGACCTACGCCGTGTACCGCGAGCACCCGGCGTACGAGCAGGTGCGCTGGCGTTTTCTCAATTCGATGTTCTTGAAGTACGCGCGCAAGGACAAGGGCCTGAGCAGAGAGCTACTGGGCATGATTCCGCTCAGGGCCTGGAACAGGAAGACCCTGCGCGGCATGCTCCGTATGGTGTTCGGCTGAAATTCGCGTAGCCTTTTTCGCGGCCGATGACCGCTCCTACGGGGCGTCGGATTCTCCGTAGGAGCGGTCCGTGGCCGCGAAGGACGCACCGCGTTGCATCAGGCAATCCGCGTAGACGTTTTCGCGGCCGATGACCGCTCCTACGGCGCGTCGGATCCTCCGTAGGAGCGGTCCGTGGCCGCGAAAGGCGCACTGCGTTACAGCAGGCAATCCGCGTAGACGTTTTCGCGGCCGATGACCGCTCCTACGGGACGTCGGATCCTCCGTAGGAGCGGCCCGTGGCCGCGAAAGGCGCACTGCGTTGTATCAGGCAATCAGCAATGTCATTCAAACGGCCTTGGCAGGGCGGCTGAGGCGGTTGCCCCAGTGGCATAGCCATTGCGCATACACCAGCGCCATCGGAATCCAGATCAGGAACCAGTGCTCCTTGGGGCGGGACATGAAGGCGCTGCCTTCGGTCAGCCCCGACGCAAACCCGAACACCAGCCAGGTTGCGGCCAACACCACCTGCGGTTCCCGCCGATTCATCCAGCAGAAGCGCATGGCCAGACCATACAGCACCATCCACAGGCTGAGCCCTGCAACGCCGCCGATGTACAGCACGCCCAGTTCGATATTGTGCGGGTCGGCCAAGGTGTACGGCAGACCTGGGATGACGATGGTCATCTCCGAATCGTAGCCGCGTCCCAACCACGGGTTCTCGCCGATCTGACGCAGTGACTCCATCCAGATTTCCGGCCGGTACGACGCCCCGCGCGAGGTCAGCACATCGGGCATTACCACGTACAGCGCTGCGATCCCCAGCAGTGCAATGGCAATTGCCAGCCCGCCGCGTTTCTTGTTTCCCGCCGCCATCAGCCACAGCAATGCCGCCGCCATGCCGATGATCGGCGTCCGCGAACCCGTGGCGATCAAGGTTACCCCCAGTACCGCCAGGCACCCCAGCGCCAACGGGTTCCACGGATTGCGTCCGATGTACCAGGTGGCCAGCCAGACACTGGCAAAGGCGCCGAACACATGGGCGCTGAGCAGAGGGTTGTAGAGCGCGCCATACCCATCCAGACGGCTGCCCAGGGACGCGCCTTGCACGCCATAGAAATAGATCAACGACAAACCCGCCGCTGCCGTGGCGATCACAGCCGCTGCACGGGTGAGTTGCGCCAATCGCGCGGGCACCTTCAGCGCGATCAGGCCAGCCGAGAGCAGCACCATGGCGATGTAGAGCGGCCGCTTGAACAGCGAGCCGAAGTCTTCGCCGTCTGCGGCCCAACTGACACTGAGCAGGATGTAGGCACTGAAGGCCACGAAGGCAAGGAACATCGGGTTGCGCACCAGCGCCTTGAACGGACCCGGCTGCAATGCCAGGGCGAGCAGGGTGGGCACCGCCAGGAAGATGTAGAACAGCTTGTGATACAGAGAGCGATCCCATGCCCAGAACATGCCGGTCATGATGACCAACCAGCCGATGGGGAGCACATAGGCGTTCAGCACGTGCACCGTACGCTCGCGCACGGAAGTACTCTGGGATTGCATGAGAGGTTGTCTGTCCATAGGCCTTGGCAGTGAAGTGTTTGGGGGCGGGTGGATTGTACGTGGATGTGACTTTGCATCAACACAGAAGGTCCGAACGCCGAAAAAATCCTACGGGCTGGTGCAGCGCACATAGCTACTTACACATGCCTTCGATCCGTCAGGTGCCCGCGCAGGCCGGGGCAGGGCCAGTGCGACACGTCGTGCAACACGGTGGCACTGGAACATCTGCCAGGCGGGGCTAGGGTTGGCAGGCGGCTCGGGAATGCCGCACTTCTCATTCAAGTCATGGAGCATAAGCAATGCGCAAGATCCTCCTTCCTGCACTGGCGCTGGCATTCTTCGCCAGCACCGCAGTGCCCATTCTAAGCTCGCCGGCCATGGCGGCGCCCGCCGCCTCGGTATCGGTTGCCCATCCGGTGCTGCCGGGCAGGGTCAACCTCAATACGGCCGACGCTGAAACCCTCAAGAAGGAACTCTCCGGGGTCGGCTTGACCAAAGCGACCGCCATCGTCAAGCACCGACAGACCTACGGGCCATTCGACTCGGTCGAAGAACTGCTCGAGGTTACGGGTATCGGCAAGGCCTTGCTGGATCGCAACCGCGACAAGCTGGTCGTCAATTGATGATCGGTCGCAGGCTCAGCTGGAGCTGACCAGACGCAGTTTGAACCGGTCGGGAATCACCGCCTCGACGATATCGGCAGCCCGCTGGGTGCCGCCCATCAGGTGGATGGCATCGGCCAGGTTCTCCAGGTCGGGCCATTGGTTCTCCAGCAGATGACGCATGTGTTCCGCCAACTCCCGGCTGCTGCAATGCCGGCTGGCGTGGACGCCGGAACCGCTGTAGGCCACCCGCGCCGCAACGCCTGGCTGGTCGGCGGCGATGGGCAAGGCCAGGATCGGCGTTTCTGCCACGACGGCTTCGAGCACGATGTCGAGGTCGCCGTGGGTCACCAGCACGTCGGCATACTGCAACAGCATGGGCTGATCGGCAAAATCCGTGACCCAGGTTGCGCCGTGCCGCAGCAGTTGATCGCTTTGCCGATGACTCAGCCCACCGCAATGCATGACCAGCAGTTGGGCATCGAGCAACTTGCAGGCCTGGGCAATGCGTTTGAACAGGCTCATGCGGTTGCCGTGGAGCCGGCCCAAGGTTGCGAAGACGAAAGGCCGAGCATTGTCCAACGTGTAGGGCAGGTGGTTGGTCTCATCGGACACCCGGCGCAGGGGGCCGACCTCATGGAACCATGGCGGCAGATTGGGCCGCGGAAAATCGAACTCCAGCACTGTTTGGCTGATTTGCGCGAGCGGCGACAGGCATTGATGCAGGCCCTCGCGGACGCTCAGCCCAAGTGCGACGGACTGACGGGCAATGGCTTTGCGCAACGGCTTCATGACCCAGTCATGCCGGCGCTCGGCGCGCGCATACCGCTCGATGGCTTCTTCGCCGCGCTCGTAGGGGTAGGGCAATACGGCCAACGGTACGGTGATGTCCTCGCGGTTGACCGGCAATGCGCAGGCGACGGACACGAACGGCAGGCCAAGCGACTCTGCCACCAGCCCGCCCGCTGCTTCCATCTGGTCGCACAGCACGGCGTCGATGCGTTCTTCGCGCAGAGCGTTGGGCAACTCTTCACAGAGCATCTGCGTGACTTGCGCCATATCGGCATAGGTACGCCGCTGGCCAAGCAAAGTGTCGACATTGGCTGCCAGTGCAAGGCTTTTTGCCAGGCTTCCGGCAGGAAAGCGTTCCTGGCCGACGCTGCGGAATTTGACCCTGTTGCAATGCAATAGATGACGTGCGTCGGGTTGGTGGAAGAACGTGACGCTGTGTCCGCGGTCGATCAGCTCCATTGCCAGGTTTTCAAGCGGTTGAAAGTGGCTCGGCAGGGGTGGAGCGATGATGGCAAAGCGGATCATTGTCGACTCCCGCGCGTTCAGGTGAACACAATGCGTCAGGTCCTCTCTCAACGGCAAGCGGGGCCTGCCGTACGCTGATGCAGCTAGCGTGAATCAGGGGAGGGTTCGAAGCTATGAGCGCAGGTCCTTGCCGCTCGTTCCGTGTTGTCACCGGAAATGTATCTGGAAACGGCGCTAACCGTCGGAAATATGCTGGGTAAACTTTAAGTAATAAAGAATTAAAGCATTACAAAACATCGGCTTGCAGACAATCTCAAATGTAGTTTGTGATTTATCGTCAAACGCTCGACGTTTTCCGTTTCGAACTGTCGTTTGGGAGAGTAAGCTTGCCGGCGGGCCACCCCCTGGGGGTGATGATCATTGGAAGCCGCGGGTTGAATTGCACCCGCTGTAGTGGCTTGGCGAGGCGGGTAAGGGATCGTCCTGCGCCGACGCCTGGGAAGTGGATGATGGCTGACAAGAGATTGCGGATTCTGATTGCCGACGAGTTGGACCAGCAGGCGGTGCAGATCGAACGAACGCTCAACAACCTGGGCTACTTCAGGGTGGTGCCGGTGGGTTCGCTCGACGAACTGCTGACCATGGTGCAAAGCGCTTACGAGCCTTTCGATCTGTTGATTGCCAACACTGACATGGCTGTGCGGTCGGGTGTCGATCTGCCGCGGTTCTGCAAGAACAGTGAGCACGTTCGCCATGCGTTGCTGTATGAGAGCCAGAAGCGGATCGAAACCGAACTGGCCGACCCTGGCGGTGAGCGGTTGAGCACCAGCGTCACGCAGCTGCCGGACCGCGACGCGCTGCAGACCTTCATGGCCATTGTCGAATCGCCCAAGGCGCCGCCGGAGCATCGCGTTCGCGTGATCGGCGATGGCATCCGCGTACGCAAGTCGCTCAGCTCACCGCCGCTGTAGGAGCCCTCGGGGTCCGCCAACCGGGCATTGCGGTGTATCTGCCAGTCTGCGGCGTTCCTTTCGCGGCCGATGACCGCTTCTACGGGATAGGCACCTCATAGCGCCTGCCACGCCTGACGGTTTTTGCTATCCTGCGCGCCTTTGACAGGCGCGAGGATACGCGCCGTCGGCCACCAGCGGACTTGCCCATGCCTGCCGATAGCTCTGCCCAGCCATTGCTGCTCAACCGCAGCGACCACAAGACCCTCGGTCTGGCGGCCCTCGGTGGCGCGCTGGAAATCTACGATTTCATCATCTTCGTATTCTTCGCCCTGACCCTCAGCCAGCTGTTCTTCCCGCCGCAGATGCCCGAATGGCTACGCCTGTTGCAGAGCTTCGGCATCTTCGTGACCGGCTATCTGGCCCGCCCGTTGGGCGGCATCCTGATGGCGCATTTCGCCGATCGTCTGGGGCGCAAGCGTGTGTTCAGCCTGAGCATCCTGATGATGGCGGTGCCCTGCCTGCTGATCGGCATGATGCCCACCTATGCGCAGATCGGTTACTTCGCGCCGCTGCTGCTGCTGGCCCTGCGCATTCTGCAGGGCGCTGCCGTGGGGGGCGAGGTGCCCAGCGCCTGGGTGTTTGTGGCCGAGCACGTGCCGCTGAGAAGACGCGGCTATGCCTTGGGGTTTCTCCAGGCGGGGCTGACCTTTGGCTATCTGCTCGGCGCATTGACCGCCACCGTGCTGGCGCGGGTGTACACCCCGCAGGAAATCCTCGATTGGGCGTGGCGTTTGCCCTTCCTGCTGGGCGGCGTATTCGGCGTGGTCGGTGTGTGGCTGCGGCGGCTGCTCAGCGAAACACCGGTGTTTCTGGCCATGCGTGCTCGCAGTGAGCAGGTCAGCGAATTCTCCCTGCGTACCGTGCTGCGTGAACACCGCGCCTCGTTGATCCCGGCGGTATTGCTGACGTGTGTGCTGACTTCGGCGGTGGTGGTGCTGGTGGTGATCACGCCGACGGTGATGCAGCAGCGCTTTGGCCTGGATGCACGGCACACCTTTGCGCTGAGTAGCCTGGGTATCGTCTTCCTCAACGTTGGCTGCGTGTTGGCTGGCCTGCTGGTCGATCGCATCGGCGCCTGGCGTGCGCTGGTCCTTTATAGCGTGCTGCTGCCGCTGGGCATCACCGCGCTCTATGCCAGCCTGGTTGCCGGGGTCGGCAGTCTTGCCGTGGCCTATGCGCTGGCCGGTCTGGGGTGTGGAGTGGTGGGTGTGGTGCCGTCGCTGATGGTCGGCCTGTTTCCCGCCAAGGTGCGTGTATCGGGCATTTCGTTTACCTATAACATCGCGTACGCGCTGTGGGCGAGTACCACGCCGCTGCTGCTGATCGCCTTGATGCCGTGGAGCCCGTGGGTCTGTGTGGGCTATTGCGTGGTGATGGGTGCGGTCGGTGTCGGCACCGCCTGGCTCTTCGGCAGACGCCGACCTCTTCAGGCCTACGCCTGACCTCAAACGAACCGGCCACCAGGCCGGTTTTTTTATGCCTGGATCCCAAGAATGCTGCGGTGCTGGTGTGGGAGCGGTCCGTGGCCGCGAAAGATTCACCGCGATTCAGCTGACACACCGCGGCGCTCTTTTCGCGGCCGATGACCGCTTCTACGGGAGATTTGTGCCTATAAAATCCCTATATGTGGGATTGATAATTATATATTGAGATTATCGTTCAAATGGATTTATAGTCGGCCATCACACACCGCCACTCACTACCAAAAACAAACAAGGTGAAGCGATGCAGCCGCAACTCGTTGCACTCGATTGGGGTACCAGTTCCCTGCGAGCCTATCTGCTCGGCCCTGATGGCCACGTACTCGACCAGCGTTCGCTGGATCGGGGCATCATGCAGTTGTCCAACACCCCCCGTAGCATATGCGGCGAACAGACCAGCGATGGTTTCGAGCTGACCCTCGATGAAGCCTGCGGCGACTGGCTCGATGCTTTTCCTGACGTTGCCGTGATCGCCTGCGGCATGGTCGGCAGCGCCCAGGGTTGGCACGAAGTGCCGTATTGCCACAGCCCGGCGCAGGCCGCCGATGTCGCAGCCGGCATGGCTCGCGTGCGTACCCTCAGGGGTATCTATGTGCATCTGGTGCCCGGCGTGCTGCAACGTTCGGCACTGCCCAACGTCATGCGCGGCGAGGAAACCCAGATCTTCGGCCTGCTGCAGTCGCTGCCTTCGGGCGAGCGCGACCAGACATTGCTGATCGGCCTGCCTGGCAGCCATTCGAAGTGGGCGAGGGTGGTCGAGCAGCGCATCGAGCATTTCGACACCTTCATGACCGGCGAGCTGTTCGCCGCAGCCAGTGCCCACACCATTCTCGGTCGCACGCAGAAGCGCAGTGCGTCGTTCGACAGCGCGGCGTTCGAGCGCGGTGTAGCCGTGGCGATGTCGCGTGAGGGCAGCATCGGCGTGCTGTCGACCATGTTCAGCGCGCGCAGCCTTGGCCTCACCGGCCAATTGGCGAGCAGTGAACAAGCGGACTATCTGTCTGGCCTGATGATTGGCCACGAGCTGCGCGCCCTGGCCGAAATGCTGCGTCAGCGCAGCGGGCAGGAATCGCTGCCGGCTGTGGTCCTGATCGGCAGCAGTGCGTTGTGCCAGCGCTATCGGCAGGCATTGGCCTTGTGTGGCTTCAACAGCGTCAGCCTGGCCGAACAGGCCACCGAACGCGGTCTCTGGAGCCTGGCGCTGGCCGCCGGGCTCGTCGCTCAACAGTTCCAAGAGGTTTGAAATGCTCAAGCAAGCAATGGCCCAGAACGGGCTGATCGCCATTTTGCGCGGCCTGCGCCCCGAAGAGTCGGTGGCCATCGGCGAGGTGCTGTACAGCGCCGGGTTTCGCATCATCGAGGTGCCGCTCAACTCTCCGCAGCCTTTCGACAGCATTCGGCTGTTGCGCAACAGTTTGCCCGCCGATTGCCTGATCGGTGCCGGAACGGTGCTGTCGGCCGAGCAGGTACTTCAGGTCAAGGCAGCGGGAGGGCAACTGATCGTCATGCCGCACAGCGATCCTTCAGTGCTCAAGGCGGCCAAGGAGGCCGAGATGTTCCTGGCGCCGGGCGTGCTGACACCGACCGAAGCGTTCGCCGCGCTGGCCGCCGGTGCCGACGTGTTGAAACTGTTCCCGGCCGAGTCACTGACGCCGGCCGTGGTCAAGGCCCTGTTGGCGGTGCTGCCCAAAGGGACGGCGCTGGTACCGGTGGGAGGCATCAGCCCGGACAACATGCAGCCGTTTCTCGACGCCGGCGTTGCCGGGTTTGGCCTGGGTTCGGGCCTGTTCAAGCCAGGCATGACGGTGCAGCAGGTGGCTGATAACGCAAAGGCGTACGTCCAGGCCTGGCAGTCGCTGAAAGGTTGACACGCTGTGCGCCCCTGTAGGAGCGGTCATCGGCCGCGAACAGGGCGCCGCGCAGTGACTGATCCACCGCGTCGCCCGGTTCGCGGCCACGGACCGCTCCTACGAAATCGATACGGGCGGTAACGGCAACATTTACAGACGCTCGAGCGTCCATCGAACAAGAGAGACAACAGATGAAAATCACCAAACTCACGACCTTCATCGTTCCACCGCGCTGGTGCTTCCTCAAGGTCGAGACCGACGAGGGTGTGGTCGGCTGGGGCGAGCCCGTGGTCGAAGGCCGCGCGCACACCGTGGCTGCCGCCGTTGACGAATTGTCCGACTACCTGATCGGCAAGGACCCACGCAATATCGAAGACATCTGGACCGTGCTGTACCGCGGCGGTTTCTACCGTGGCGGCGCCATCCACATGAGCGCCCTGGCCGGTATCGATCAGGCGCTGTGGGATATCAAGGGCAAGGCCCTGGGCGTTTCGGTCAGCGACCTGCTCGGCGGGCAGGTACGCGATCGGATCCGGGTGTACTCGTGGATTGGCGGCGACCGCCCGGCCGACACGGCGCGCGCGGCGAGCGAGGCGGTGGCTCGTGGTTTCACTGCGGTGAAGATGAACGGCACGGAGGAACTGCAGTTTCTCGACACGTTCGACAAGGTCGATCGCGCCCTGGCCAGCGTTGCGGCCGTGCGTGATGCGGTAGGGCCGAACGTGGGCATTGGCGTCGACTTCCATGGCCGGGTG
Organism: Pseudomonas sp. CFBP 13727; assembly: GCF_014841915.1. NCBI lineage: Bacteria > Pseudomonadati > Pseudomonadota > Gammaproteobacteria > Pseudomonadales > Pseudomonadaceae > Pseudomonas > Pseudomonas sp. CFBP 13727. Next base: position 354,334 of record NZ_JACYUT010000001.1, on the reverse strand, counting down.
CACAAGCCCATGGCCAAGGTGCTGATGAAGGAGCTGGATCAGTTCAAGCTGATGTTCATCGAAGAGCCGGTGTTGAGCGAGAACTACGAAGCGCTCAAGGAGCTGGCGCCGTTGACCAGTACGCCGATCGCACTCGGTGAGCGTTTGTACTCGCGTTGGGACTTCAAGCGGATTCTCAGTGAAGGCTATGTGGACATCATCCAGCCCGATGCCTCGCATGCCGGGGGCATTACCGAGACCCGCAAGATCGCCAACATGGCCGAGGCCTATGACGTAGCGCTGGCCTTGCATTGCCCGTTGGGGCCGATCGCGCTGGCGGCGTGCCTGCAGCTGGATGCGGTCTGCTACAACGCCTTCATCCAGGAGCAGAGCCTGGGCATTCACTACAACGAGAGCAATGATCTGCTCGACTATGTCACCCATCCTGAAGTGTTCGATTACGACAATGGGTTCGTGAAGATTCCGAACGGGCCGGGACTGGGAATCGAGATCAACGAGGAGTACGTGCGGGAGCGCGCAGAGATCGGCCATCGCTGGCGCAACCCGATCTGGCGCCATGCCGACGGCAGCTTCGCGGAGTGGTGATTCACCGCTGATACCGCGGCGCGGCCTTCGCGGGTAGCAAGCTCGCCGCCCGCCCCGCTCCCACACGGGCGGCGAGATTTCTACTCGCGAAGGCGTCCGCCCTGTCGCCGCAGCACCCCTCTACAAATACAATAAGAGGCACCCCATGCATACCCAATCCACTACCGCCGCGCCGGCGCTGGCGACGCCCAGCCGCAAGCGCTTCTTCATCATGGTGCTGTTGTTCATCACCGTGGTGATCAACTACCTGGACCGCAGCAACCTGTCCATCGCCGCGCCGGCGCTGACCAGCGACCTGGGCATCGATCCGGTGCACGTCGGCCTGATTTTCTCGGCATTCGGCTGGACCTACGCCGCCATGCAGATCCCCGGCGGCTGGCTGGTCGACCGCGTTCCGCCACGCATCCTCTACAGCGTGGCCCTGGCGTTGTGGTCCATTGCCACCGTCATGCTCGGCTTTGCCGGCAGTTTCATCGCCCTGTTCGTGCTGCGCATGGCCGTGGGCGCGCTGGAAGCGCCGGCGTACCCGATCAACAGCCGCGTGGTGACGACCTGGTTTCCCGAGCGCGAACGTGCCACCGCCATCGGCTTCTACACCTCGGGCCAATTCGTCGGCCTGGCCTTCCTCACCCCGGTACTGGCCTGGCTGCAACACGAATTCGGCTGGCACATGGTGTTCGTCAGCACCGGTCTGGTGGGCATTGTCTGGGCAGTGATCTGGTACGCGGTGTATCGCGAGCCGCGCGATTTCAAAGGCGCCAACGCGGCCGAAATCCAGCTCATCAGCGACGGCGGCGGCTTGGTCGACATGCAGAAATCGGCGCGCCAGGCCAAGGCCGGTTTCAGCTGGACCGACCTGGGCATCGTGTTGAGCAAGCGCAAACTCTGGGGTATCTACCTGGGCCAGTATTGCCTCAACTCGACCTTGTGGTTCTTCCTGACCTGGTTCCCGACTTACCTGGTGAAATACCGCGGCATGGATTTCATCAAATCGGGCATGCTCGCCTCGTTGCCGTTCCTGGCCGCTTTTGTCGGCGTGCTGTGCTCGGGGTTCTTTTCCGACTGGCTGATCCGTCGCGGTGCCAGCATCGGCCTGGCGCGCAAGCTGCCGATCATCGGCGGCCTGCTGATCTCGACGTGCATCATCGGCGCCAACTACGTCGATTCGACTCCGCTGGTCATCGCTTGCCTGGCGCTGGCCTTTTTCGGCAACGGCCTGGCGTCGATCACCTGGTCGCTGGTTTCGACCCTGGCCCCTGCGCGGTTACTGGGGCTGACGGGCGGGGTGTTCAACTTCATCGGCAACCTGTCGGCGATCACCACACCGATCGCCATCGGCTTCCTGGCGACCGGCGACTCGTTCGCGCCCGCGATCACTTACATTGCGGTCACGGCGCTGGTCGGGGCGTTGTCCTACATTCTGCTGGTGGGCAAGGTCGAGCGGATCGAGCTTTGACCCGATTGCGAGCAGGCGAACATAATGCGCCTGCTTTTACCTGACGCGAAGGTTGACCATGCAGGACGACATGCCCCCCGCCGCACCGACCGGCACCCAGACCCTGCTCCGCGGGCTGGCAGTGATCCAGGCCGTGGCCGGCGGCGCCCGTGATCTGAAAGAGATCGCACGGCGCATCGGCACCACGCGCAGCACCACCCACCGGCTGGTCAGTTGCCTGGTGGACGAGCGCTACTTGCGGGTGCTGCCCCAGGCGGGCTATCTGCTCGGGCCGCGGCTGATCGAGCTGGGCTTCCAGGCGCGGGACGAAGTGCCACTGGTGATGTTGGCCAGCCCTTGGCTGGATGAACTGTCGGCGCGAACCGGCGATACCATTCACCTGGCGATTCGCGACGGCGACGAGGTGCTGTACCTGCACAAGACCCCAGGGCGCAATGGCCCGGAGATGCGTTCGCGGGTAGGTCATCGCATGCCGCTGGCGCGCACCGGCATCGGCAAGGCGCTGATGCTCGACGCCGAGGCGGCCGAATGGCAGAGGCTGTTCGAACGGGGTGAGGCCGTTGCGGCGGAATCCGCCCTGTGGCCCGACCACCCGCAACTCACCTGGCCCCAGTTCCAGGCCCGTATGCAAACCTATGTAACGGGTCGCTATGCGTTCGACCTGGAAGACAACGAACCGTCGATCCGCTGCGTGGCTGCACCCATCCGCGATGCCAGCGGACAAATCGTGGCCGCGATCAGTGTCGCCAGCACGCTGCCTTACATGCCTGTGGAGAAGATGGAATCCCTGGTTCCTGTGGTCCAGAAAGCCGCTCACGCCATCTCCGCAGAACTCGGCGCTAGGGTGTAACCCCAGACGCTGCAGCGCTCTTTTCGCGGCCACGGACCGCTCCTACGCAGGGTTCGAGGACGCCGTTGGAGCGGTCATCGGCCGCGAAGGGGGCGCTGCGGTGTGTCTGGGAGACCGTAGCGCCTTTTCGCGGCCACGGACCGCTCCTACGCAGGGTTCGAGTCCGCCGTAGGAGCGGTCATCGGCCGCGAAGGGGGCGCCGCGGTGTGTCTGGAAGACCGCAGCGCCTTTTCGCGGCCACGGACCGCTCCTACGCAGGGTTCGAGTCCGCCGTAGGAGCGGTCATCGGCCGCGAAGGGGGCGCCGCGGTGTGTCTGGAAGACCGCAGCGCCTTTTCGCGGCCACGGACCGCTCTTACGCAGGGTTTGAGGGCGCCGTAGGAGCGGTCAGCGGCCGCGAAGGGGGCGCCGCGGTGTGTCTGGAAGACCGCAGCGCCTTTTCGCGGCCACGGACCGCTCCTACGCAGGGTTCGAGTCCGCCGTAGGAGCGGTCATCGGCCGCGAAGGGGCGCCGCGGTGTGTCTGGGAGACCGTAGCGCTGCGTTCGCGGCCACGGACCGCTCCTACGCAGGGTTCGAGGGCGCCGTAGGAGCGGTCATCGGCCGCGAAGGGGGCGCCGCGGTGTGTCTGGAAGACTGCAGCGCCTTTTCGCGGCCACGGACCGCTCCTACGCAGGGTTCGAGGACGCCGTAGGAGCGGTCATCTGCCGCGAAGGGGGCGCTGCGGTGTGTCTGGGAGACCGCAGCGCCTTTTCGCGGCCACGGACCGCTCCTACGGGCGTGGGGTTGAGCTGGATGGCTGGTAACCCTGCAGCCAAATAGCATCCCACAAAGGGTAATCGCCGACCCTTTTGACCAATCCTGCGCGCAGCGGGTTGGCGACAATGTATCTGGCACTGGCGAGTAAATCCTCCTCCTGACGCAGCGCTCGGTCGTGGAAGCCTGCCTGCCACAATTGGCCTGTTCTTGCGCACCGTTCATTGATTGCCTTGCTCGAGCGTGATTTGACCTGACGCATCAGGCTTTCCAGCGATGCGTCCTCAAGTTGCATCAGCCAGTGGAGGTGATCGGGCATGACAACCCAAGCCAGCGATTGTGCCTGGTTCCAGCGCTGGGCATTCATCATCTCCCTGACTACGCACCGTCCCAGTTCGAAATCCCGGAACAGGGGCGTTCTATGTTTCACAACGGCAGTCAGAAGATAGATGCCGCCACGCTGAGAAAAGCGGCCCGTACGTAACCTGCAATTTTTGTAGAGTGGCATGAGAGCCTCCATCCATGGCGGAGGTTTGAATGTAGCGGGCAGTGACCAGGTGGGTGGGGCGGATTGATGACTGTGTGTGTCCGCTACGGAGATCGAAATGACCGGTGATGAGTGTCAGGTTTGCACAGTGCCAGAAGCTTGAAGGAGCGGCGTGTAGCCGCGGATGAGATGCTGCGGGGGATCAGGGGTATTGCGTCGGTTTCTTCGCGGCCACGGACCGCTCCTACGCAGGGTTCGAGGGCGCCGTAGGAGCGGTCATCGGCCGCGAAGGGGCCTTGCGGTGTTTCTGATGTACCGGGTTGCGGGCTTCGCGGGCAGAGCCCGCTCCCACAAAAACAACCCTGCAAAAAAAACCCTACAAAAACAACCCCTGCAAAAAAAAACGCCCCTGACAAAAACGGCGCCCACGAAAAAGGGCCCTTGGAAGGGCCCTTATCACCAGCAGACGGCTCAGTTCAGGCCGAGTTTGCCGCGCAGGGTGGAGAGGTCTTCGGCGAGGGTGTTGACCGGGCCGATCAGTGCCTTGCGGTCGTTTTCCTTGACCTTGTCGTAGGTTTGGAAGCCGCCATCGGCAGTGCGGTACTTGGCCAGGATCTTGTCGACGGTGGCGAAGTTCTTGTCTACCTTGGCTGCGAACGCCTTGTCCTGGCCTTCGATCTGCGGACGGAACAGGTCGACGATCTTCTTCGCGCCGTCGATGTTGCCCTGGAAATCATACAGGTCGGTATGGCTGTAACGGTCTTCCTCACCGGACACCTTGGTCGCGGCCACCTCTTCGAGCAGTGCGGCGGCACCGCCGACCACTTTCTCCGGCGGGAAGGTCAGCTCGGCGATACGGTTCTGCAAGTCCTTCACATCCTTGAGCAGACCGTCGGCCAATGCATCCAGGCCCTTGGTGGTATTTTCCGAGTACAGGCTGTATTCCAGTCGATGGAATCCAGTGAAATCTTCCGCCTTCACACCGGCTTCATGGTCATCGACACGCGAATCGATCGACGCATCCAGGTCGCTGAACAGCTCGGCGATCGGCTCGATGGCCTCGTAGTGCACACGGGTCGGCGCATACAGCTTCTTGGCGGTGGCCAGGTCGCCTTTCTTGATCGCGTCGGTGAACCTGGCGGTTTCCACGGCCAGTTGATCGACCTTCTCGGTCACGTAGATCTTGTAGTCCGAAACCGGCCCTACCAGGTCCAAAGGCGACTGGGTCGCGGCAAAGGCCGACAGCGGAGCGTTGAACAGGCCAAGGGTCAGCAGCAGAGCGAGTGGCGTCTTTGTCATGAGTGGTTCCCCGGTTGAATCAAGTGGTCATGCAGTGGTGGTGAGGTTCTTGCTCTCAGCGAGCAGGCTGCGGCCGATGAAATCCTGGGCGCTGGTCACCCCTGGCAGGGTGAAGAAATAACCGCCGCCCACGGGCTTGAGGTATTCCTCCAGCGGTTCGCCGTTGAGGCGGGTCTGCACGGTGATAAAGCCTTTTTCCAGATCCGCCTGGTAGCAGATGAACAGCAAGCCCATGTCCAGCTGGCCGTTCTTGTTCACCCCGTTCGAATAATTGAAGGGTCGACGCAGGATGAGGTTCTGCTGCGACTCGGGGGTGCGCGGATTGGCCAGGCGAATGTGCGCGTCCAGCTTGGTCAGCTTGCCTTCGGGATCTTTGCCGTAGTCTGGCACGTCACTTTCGAGCCGGCCGTCCATGGGCGCACCGGTGGTTTTCACCCGGCCGAAGATATTCTCCTGCTCTTGCAGCGGCGTGCGGTCCCAGCGTTCGACGAAGTTGCGGATGATGCGCACCGCCTGATAACTGCCATGCTCGGCCCAGGTTGGCTCGTCGCTGCCAGGCTGCACCCATACCAGCGCATCCATCAGCCGGGTGTCGTTGGAGTCCGGGTTGGCCGAGCCGTCACGAAAGCCGAGGAAGTTGCGCGCGCTCTGTTCAGGCTCGCCAGGTTTGGCAGGCGCCTGCGGCGGCACCGTACCTTCCTGTTTCCATCGCACGAAAAGCAGGTCGGGCAGGTTCTTGACGATGTCGCGCAGGGCGTGGATGTTGCTGTCCGGGGTATTGGCACAGAACTGCAGGGTCAGGTCACCGTGGCATTGATCCGCTTCCAACGCATCGTTGGGGAAACCGACCATCCGCGACAGACGTTTGGGCTTGGCATCGGCGAGGCCGAAGCGCTCGTCGAACAATGACTCGCCCACCGACACGGTGATGGTCAGGTTGTCTGGCACCACCACCGGGCCAAGGATGCCCGAATCCACCGGCGGCAGCTTGGGGTCGACCTGCGCCACGGGGCCGCCAGCCATCAGGAAGCGGATGCGCTCGTCCAGGGTGCGGAACAGGCGCTCCAGGTCTTCGCGATCACTGGCCAGTACATCGAATGCCACCAGCATGCCTGCGGCTGGCCGCGGTGTGACGATCCCGGTCTGGTGCACGCCCTGGTAGTCATGGCGGTCCTGGGTCTTTTCGCTTTTTGGCGCTTCGGTGACCTTGGCGGCGGGTGCGGCCATCGCCGGGCAGCTCAGGCCGGCACCGGCCAGTGCCGCACCGGCGGCGCCCAGGCCCAGCAGCACGCGACGGCGCTGGGCGTCGATGGTCGGATTCGGTTTGTCGGCGTTGCTCATGATCGTTTATCTCGTCGCTGTTTCATTCACTTCAACGTCTTTCGCACCGCAGGTACCGCCGACGCGGCTCGCGCCGCTGCTACAGAGATCGCGCTGCCAATGCGGCTTGTCGTAATCCCTGTAGCAGCGGCGCAAGCCGCGTCCGGGTTCAGCGCGGTCAGCCAGTTACACTGCAGGTGCCGCCGACGCGGCTTGCGCCGCTGCTACAGAGAGCGCACTGCCAATGCGGCTTGTCGTAATCGCTGTAGCAGCGGTGCAAGCCGCGTCTGGGCTCAGCGCGGTCAGCCAGTTACACCGCCGGTACCGCCGACGCGGCTACAGGGTGGAGAGGCCCAGCGCAGGGTCGATGCCGTCGAGGGCATCGGCCAGGGCCTTGGCCTGGGCAGCGATCCGCTGGCGTTGCTCGGTGCTGACCGTCTCGTAGCTCTGATAGCCGTCGCCGCTGCGCAGGCTCGCCAACTGCATGGCCAACTCATCCGCCGCCTCGTCGATCCGCGGCAGCAACTCGGACGCGGACTTCGTCAACAGTGGACGCAGCAGGTCGACCACCTTGCGCGCACCCTCCAGATTGGCCGCGAAGCCATTCAGGTCGGTATGGCTGTAGCGCTCCTCTTCACCCTGGCTACGAATGTCCGCCAGCCCGTGCAGGTTGCGCGCAACGATGCTCACCAGTTGTTCGGGAGGCAATGGCTGCGCCAGCAGCTGGCGCCTCAGTTCAGTGACATCGCTGGCCAGTTTCTGCGCCACCGGCACCAGACCCTCCACGCTGTTCTGCTGGAACAGGCCGTACTCCAGGCGGTGGAAGCCACCGAAAGCCGTGTCCTGTTCGCGCTTCTCGTAGTAGTCGGCGCGGGCATTGATGGCATTGTCCAGTTCGGCCAGGCGTTGCGCGGCGGGCGCGATACGTTGATAGGCGGCTCGTGCCGGGGCGTACAAGCTGCGAGCCTGCGCCAGATCACCGGCGACAATGGCCTGGTTCAAGGCGTCCACGGCGCGAATCAGGGCGCTGCCCTGGGTTGCCAGGTACACCCGGTATTCCGACAGAGGGCCGACGAAAGCCACCATCGACGGCCGCGCCTTGGCTGCAGCATCGGACTCGGCCGTGGGCGTGACCTTCAAGGTGCCGCGCGGATTGCTGAGCAGGCCGCAGGTGATCTGATAATTCCCCGGCTGCAGGTTGGCGTTGATCACCTGGCTCAGGCCGGGCGCGATGTTCTCGCGCTCTTCGACCACCAGCACGCCATCGAGGATTTCCCATTCCACCGCCCGCTCGGAGCGGTTGACGATGCGAAAGCTGTTGCGCCCCGCGGCCACGGTGAGCGCGGCCGGCTCGCAGTTGTGCGGATGGATGTTCACCACGATCTCGTTCTGGGCGCTGGCCTGACGTTTGCTCGAAGCGACTTGCGACGCGTAGTAGAACAGGCCGCCGGCGGCGATCATCACGACCACCGACGCGGCGAGCGCCATACGCATCAGGCGCGGCGGGGCGCCATTGACTGGGTTGGACATGGAAGCCTTACTGATGAGTGGCGGGGGAGGAGTTGACCTGCGCCGGCGCGGCATGGGGCATGAAGAACGCCACCAGGGCCACCACCAGATAGATCAGGTATGCACCCAGGGTGCTGATCGTCGGTGCGTCCTGATAGCCGAACATGCCGGCCAGTACCGATCCGATCGGACCGTCCATGGGCAGGGTGGCGCTGATGTCGAAGACCACGCTCTGCAAGCTGTTCCAGACCCCTGCTTCATGCAGGGCCATGACCGAGTTGGCGAGAATGCCCGCCGCGACCACCAGAATGAACAAGCCGGTCCAGCGAAAGAACAGCGACAGGTTCAGGCGCATGCTGCCCGAATAGATGGCAAAGCCGATGGCCACTGCCAGCAGCAGGCCGAGCAGGGCGCCGATGGGCGCACCGGGACCTTCGCTCTGCTGGAACACGGCGAGTAGGAAAAATACGGTTTCCAGGCCTTCGCGGGCGACTGCGAAGAACACCATGGCGATCAGCGCGGCGACCTGGTGGCGAGAGCCAGTCAGGGCTTGGTCCAGGGCTGCCTGCAGCGAGTGCTTCACCGAGCGGGCGACCTTGCGCATCCAGAACACCATGGAGGTGAGGATGACCACGGCCACCAGGCCGATGAGCGCTTCGAACAATTCCTGTTGCTTCTGCGGGAATTCCGCGCTCATCAACTCAAGGCCGCCGCCCACCAGCAGGGCCAGGGCCGCTGCGAGGAAGACGCCGATCCAGACCGCTGGCATCCATTGACCGCGACCAGTCTGTTTCAGGTAGCTGGCGATGATGCCAACGATGAGCGCGGCTTCAATCCCTTCGCGCAGCATGATCAAGAATGGAACCAGCACTTCGCACCGTTCAACGAGTAATTAGGATGCTAACTTGTAACATAATGATACTCATTATTAAACAGCGTGCTTGATGTTTGCGCCGAATGGAAGCTGAACAAATCTTCAGGAAGAGGGCGGCGTGAAGACCTCCTGCCCCAGGCGGAAAACCAGCAGTGTGACTGAATCGGCATTGGCCAGAATCAGCTTCGAACGCACCTCGGGGTCGGTCCGGAAGGCCACGCGGGCATCGGCAAGGTGGGTCTTGCCTGTCAATTGCAGGACCGTTTTGCGCTGACGCCCATCGCTGGGACGAAAATCGCGTCGACCACTGGAACCCGGGCGAGTGAACAGTTTTGCAACCGGCGTACTCAAGGACAACCCTTCCTGGCGAATCTTGAGCAGGCTGCGCGCATACACCTGCGCCTGCCCATACATGCCGCCCAGGTCATCATAATGCTGGTGCAGCGGCAGAAAGGTGTCGAGGTAGGCCAGGTCCACGGTCTTGAGCACCTGATGGCTGAGCTCGTGCAGCAGCGATGCGGCTTGATGGTGCGCGTACAACTGCGCCTGGGTGCGTTCATGACTGGAATACATCATGGTCTCGATCGGCAGATCGAAGAATTTTTCCGTCAGGAATATGCGTTGCTGCGGATCGCCCTCCCAGACAAAGGCGTGGTTGCCCTCGTGGCCCTCCTCATTGAGCCCGTCCCAATAGCGGGGCGAGGAGTGTGGGTCCAGTGCATCGCTGGTCAGTGCGTCGAGCAACTGCACACAGCTGCTGCGCAGACGTTGCAGCATGGCCGGCGTGACGTCCACTTCGAACACGTCGGTCAGAATCTCCAGGGTCTGTGCCGGCAGCGGTACGTGGGGGGATTTCTGATTGAGATTTTGCAGCGCATTGCGCAGGCAATCGACCGCATGGGCATGGGCGCGCACGATCATCTGGTGATGACGAGGGTAGCGCTGGCGGATCTGATCGGTGCCTTCGGCCAAGGTGATGAATACGTCGGGAATGTTGATGTCGGTGATCCAGGTGTCGTAGTTGTCCATCAACGAATACCCGGCCCCCATCCGCGCGATCTCGAGATCGGCGTGCCACTTCTGCTGGCCATCCAGGGTGATGGTTGGCCCTTCACGTCCTTTGCTGACGATGTACCAACCTTGCTCGGCGCGCTTGACCTCCATCACCCGGCCATCGACCACGGCATAGCGGTGCGCGAGGTCGGCGGTTTCATACATGTTGAGCAGGGCGTCGTAGTTGAGTCTGTTCAATGCCACATCGTTGGCTTCCAATGCGGCCAGTGCCGCACTCAGGCCGCCGAAGCGCCGGCCTGCCACCAGCGCCCTGGGTGCGTGTTCGGCATTTTCGGCGGCCTGGATCTCGCGCTTGAAATGCTCGGCGCCACGGCGCGCGCCGACCACCGAAGCCAGGGCGGCAATGAAGTCGGCCAGGGCCTCGCCCCAGCGCCTGCGTCCCATCGCCTTGACCGAATCGTTGAGCAGCTGTTGCGACTGATAAAGCGCCACCAGGGACCCGACGACGCTGGGTAGAATCATCGCACCTTGCTCGATGCCCAGTTTCACGATGTGACAGAAAGCATTCCAGCTCGCTTCTCCCGAGGACATGGTCTGCTGGCGTGCCAGCAGTTGGATGAGCTGGAGATTGTCTTCGAACAGATAGTACAGAGCGTTGCCCTGTTCTGGTTGATCGAGCAGGACGATGGCTGGCGGTTTGCCCAGTCTCTGACCGTCGTTGACTTCGGTGGTCCAGGGGATATGGGGCTCGGTGAATCCCGAGTGCTCATAGCGTGAATGAACGTCTTCAGGCAGTCGGCTCAGGATCTGTGCCTGAAGCGCGGTGTTGGTCTTGATCTGCTCCAGCAGCTGCGCGCGCGATGCGTACTCGCGAATGGTCTCCGACTCGCCATAGCAGGTGTAGAGCACGACCGGACCACGGTCGGGTTGCACCGGCGCAATCAGGTACATGCCGCAGGCAATATCGGCTTTCATGCCCACGTCCGGGATCAAGCCCAGCGGCCCCAGGGTGATCCGCTGACCGTTCAAGGGCTCGCGAGCCACACCGTCTGGCATCTCTACCACCTGGGCGATCATGTCGGTCGCCGTCGTACTGATCTTGCCCTGCATCTCCCGTTCGAGTGCGTTGCGCACCATCTGCGCCGGCAATGCCTTGACGAACAGCAAGCGGCGCAAGGGATAGTCTCCGGACTGTCTGGACAGCTTGGCGGCCAGCAGCTTGCGGTACTCGCCACCCACATCCGCATCCTTGACCACCTCGCGCACCTGGTGCGTGGTCGGTACATCCATGATCAACGAGGGCGGGTCGAGGCTGATGTGCATCTCGCTCGACACCGACCCGGAGAATTGGCTGATCGCCCATTCGGTCAGGGTTTTGGTCCGGCTGACGAGCGTACCGGTACCGAGCATGCCGCCAATGCTGACCCCGCCGCCGCTGGTGTCGGTCAGCTTGATCACGACCCGATCAGGATCACTGGGGCCTCCTGGCCAGACCTTGGCCATGGAGGCGCGCAGACGGTCTCGCGAGAAATCGTCGATGAAGGGGATTTGCGCCAGATAATTGCTTTTCCTGTTGGCGGTTGCCAGGCAGCGTCCGAGAATGTCGGCGTAGCGGGCGAGTTGGCTGGCGCTCGCGCGCTGGATCCAGGGGGGCAGCAGCTCGGCAAGCTGCACGTTCGCCGCATCGACGGCCAGACGGTCCAGGCCAACGGTGAGCATGTTGTCGGCGCGGCTGTAGTCTGCATTGCGCTGGAACAGCGTGGCGGAAAACCCGCATTGGACGGCCAGCGCCATGTTGACGCCCAGACCGGTCAGCTGACGATGGCTTTCCAGCGCATCGAGCTCGGTAATGAAGTCGCCGGTCAGCGCACGGGTTTCCACGTGAATGCCGGATACGGGAGCGGCCTGGAAGTGTTCCAGGACTGTCGCGATCAAGGCCGGATCCAGGCCGTTGAGCCAGCGGGTACGGGCGTGCGGATGACGGGCCGAAGCCGCCACGGTTTTCTTCAGTTGCTGCAGCGAGTCGAAGGCGAACAGCCCGTGGTCGCCGGACCACATCAATACCGGGCTTGCAGGCTTTGAATGGCAGTGCAGCACGAACATGTCGGCCAGCGGGATGGTGTTCGTTTCTGAAGGCACCCTCAGATAGATGGCATGCACGTCGGTGTCGGCAGCATTGCGCAAACGGGCCGTGGGATAGTCGAGTGCAGTGGCGAGCAGTTGCAGCAGTGTCTCGTCGATGCTGCCCTCACGCCGGGCGACGGCCAGGCTGGTGCGCAGGCCGAGTTCACGCAATGCCCGCCGTTGACCTGGCAGGTCATAGGCACCCAGGCAGGGTGGTTGCGGTGCGGACATCTGCCGGCGCACCAGGCCGCGGTAGGTTTTCGTCAGTGCCGGACTGCAGGCCAGCACGAGTTGTTCTATATGTTCGACGTCGGGCCAGTTGAGCTCGATGCCTGCCAGGTTCAACACTCGATCCGCCGAGGTCAGTGGCGCGATGATGGCGCCGCTGGTCCGCTCCAGAAAGTAGTCGACCAGCCCGATAGCCGCCAACTCCGGTGCTCCATCAATGTGGAGACGCAACTCGTCGGCCGGTAGCGGGGACTGCATCGCCAGCAGGCCGGGTGCGAACAACAGGCGCACACCGTCTTTGACCGGGGAGACGCAGTGCATGGTCGATCGCTGCCAGCTGCGCAGGGTCTCGATCTGCAGCAGCCAGTTGCTCTTGGCCTGATTCGTGGAAGGCTCGACTGCCTGCAGGGCCAGGGCGGTGATCGGTCGCTCGCCACTGAGCCAGTGCAGCCGAGGGTGTGCCAGCTTGCGCAGATCCAACGCTTCGGCGACCGCCAACAGCGGAGAAGGGCGCAGGGCTGACGCGTTGCCGAACACCTCCTGCACCCGGCGCCGTTGCAAGTCGATCAAGCCGTCGGCCAGGGTCTGGAACGCTTGCCCGGTCAGCGCCAGGCGCTGGGGTACAGGCCGAATCATCGCGTTGAACAATGCTCGATCGCTTTTGATCAGCCGCAGGCTGTCGCTCGCCCCGGCGACCAGCCCTTGCAGGTAGTCACCCAGCGCCTGCAGGTCGGCACAATGCGACAGACCCTGGTCCGTGCTGAAGATGTAGTAGCCGAGGCTGGCCTGGTCGGCGTCGCTGATGATCAGCGTGCCTGGCCAGGCCACGGGCTCGTCGTTCAGCGCCTGGTCGGCGTTGAACCGAAGGGTTTCCAGGCGCAAACCGGCAGGCGCTGGCGATGTCGCCACCGATTTCAGCAGCTCCAGTTGCGCGTTGCTCGCATGCAGATGGCTTTGCGCCTCGAGCACTGCACTCAGGTAGGCAGTCTGCAGGCTCCGACCCAGGCCATCGCGCAGGCTGCCGCGCTCGTTGTCGGGGTTGGCGCGCCAGAAGTCGGCCAGCGCAGCGCTGTAGTTTTTCGCCAATCGTGAGTTGGTGGCCATCAGCGTACTGCGGTAGCAAAGCGCATCGGCGTCACTCAACGTCTGTCCATAGACGCCGAGGAAACGATGTTCGCAGTCGGGTTGCGGTGAGTCGGCGAGCAGGTCCAGAGCGGTATCGAGCAAGCGCTGCACGTTGACCACTGCCTGGGTCTGGCGGTCGACACGATGCACTTTGTGGCTGCGCGGGATGATCGGGTCGCTGGCAGGCATCGCAGTGCGCAGCGCTGCGGTGAGGTCGCGGTCGAGGATATCGCCAAGCAGCGGCAACTGATGCCAGGTACGGTCGATGGCTTTCAGGCGCCGCGCTTGCGCCAGAATGATCGCTTTCATCCAGCGCTTGAACGGTGATTGGGTCACTGACACCCATTTCGGCTCGCGCGTGCTGGTCGGCCGAGCCCCGGCTTCGGCCTGCAACCGCGCCAACAGGGCATCGCGCAGGGCGGCACTGCTGGTGAACGGCAGGATGCCTGTGAGTGGCGAGTAATAGTAGGCCGCCGCAAGGTCCGGATCGGTGCGCGTGATGCGCAGTCCGCAGAACACGCCGGGATCGGCATTGCCCAGCAGGCAGACCTGCATGTCCGGCGCAATGGTGGGGCGATCTGGCAGGCCCCGCAGCCAGTCGTATTCGATGACACTCAGTTGTTCGCTTTCAAATGCCTGGGTGAGGTGGCGGGACATGCACTGGGCAAGTTGACGCGAGTGAAACCAGGGGAGGGTATTGACCATGATGCGCTCCATCGAAGGAACAGGCGGCAGGTGCCGGCCTGAGAGCGGTCAAGGCTAGGGCGATGCAGGCGTACCATGGCTGTACATATGTGGCGAGGGGAGACATACGGATGAGGCTTGAGACGCACCTGCCCCGAGGCGTGGTCGGGGCAGGTGGGGTGGTGCGGTGAAGCGCAGGTCTGGACCGGGAACAATCAGACCGGGAACAGTTCGCTCAGCTTCATGGCCAGCATCATGTCGCCTTCGGCGCGCAGCTTGCCGCCCATGAACGCCTGCATGCCGTCGGTTTCGCCGCTGACGATACCCTTGAGGGTTTCGCTGTCCATGACCAGGGTCACGTTGGCGTCTGGGTTTTCGCCTTCCTGCAGCTCGCAGGTACCGTCTTTCACCAGCAGGGCGTACTGCTTGTCTTCGTCGGTGATGTTGAATCCGAATACCAGGTCCAGGCCTTTGGCGGCCTCTGGATTGAACTTGGCTTTCATGGCGTGTACGGCGTCGGCTACGGAGGTCATGGTGCGGTCCTTTTGTTGGAGGGGTGCAATGATCGCGAGGGCCTGGGCGGCCTGGCTCGATAGGGCAGTGAAAGTCCTGCGAGGTTAGGGGGGGTATCGGCGCCTGTCAACGAATAATCATACGTGCGTTTGAATGGCTCGTTTGATGCCAAGCGTTTCCCGGCTGGCCCAAGGCTTTGCCCCCCGGTATGCTGGGCTCATTCCATCGTCCCCCTGGCTTGGCGGGCGTCATGCATGTAAGGAGTCACCGTGGAGTTTTTCGCCGATTACGCCGGGTTTCTGATCCGCACCGTCACCCTGGTCGTTGCCATTCTGGTGGTATTGGCCGCCATCGCGTCGCTGCGCGCCAAGGGCCGGCGCAAACCGGCCGGCCAGTTGCAGGTCAGCAAGCTCAATGACTTCTACAAGGGCCTGCGCGAGCGGCTCGAGGCCGGTCTGTTCGACAAGGACAAGCTCAAGGCCTTGCGCAAGGAACAGGCGAAGAACGAGAAGAAAGCCAAGAAGAAAAAGCCCGACAGCAAGCACCGGGTCTTCGTCCTGGACTTCGATGGCGACATCAAGGCTTCCGCCACCGAAAACCTGCGTCATGAAATCACCGCACTGCTGACCCTGGCCACCCCCAACGACGAGGTCGTGCTGCGCCTGGAAAGCGGCGGCGGCATGGTCCACAGCTACGGCCTGGCGTCCTCGCAACTGGCGCGCATCCGCCAGGCCGGTGTGCCGCTGACCGTGTGCATCGACAAGGTTGCCGCCAGCGGCGGCTACATGATGGCCTGCATCGGCGAGAAGATCATCAGCGCGCCGTTCGCCATCCTCGGGTCCATCGGCGTGGTCGCGCAGTTGCCCAACGTCAACAAGCTGTTGAAGAAGCACGACATCGATTTCGAGGTGCTCACCGCCGGCGAGTACAAGCGCACCTTGACCGTGTTCGGCGAGAACACCGAGAAGGGCCGGGAGAAATTCCAGGAAGACCTCGACGTCACCCACAAGCTGTTCAAGAGTTTCGTTGCCCACTATCGCCCGCAGTTGTCGATCGACGATGTCGCGACCGGTGAGGTCTGGCTCGGCGTGGCGGCGCTCGACAAGCAGCTGGTCGACGAACTCAAGACCAGCGACGAATACCTGGCCGAACGCGCCAGGCAAGCCGAGGTGTTCCATCTTCATTACGCCAAGGCCAAGAGCCTGCAGGAGCGCGTAGGGCTGGCAGCCAGCGGCTCGGTCGAGCACCTGGCCGGCAAGGCCTGGGAGAAGCTCAGCCAGCAGCGTTTCTGGTAACGTCCAGCGTTATGTAACACCGGGCGCTTCGGGCGCCTTGCTCCACTGGGCCATCTGCGGCATGTCGCCGTGGATTACCCGGATTGGAGCCTGCTCTTGGTTACCCCAGCACCCGCGCTGCATGTCAGCGACACCCCCGCCCATTACCCTGTCATCGCCAAGCATGTCCCGGACTGGTTGCGAAAGGCCGAGCCAGTGGCCATTCGCGCCTACGAGAAAGCCTTGCGCCAGAACCGCGCGAGCCAGGCGACTGCGCAGTATCTGGCGAAAGATTTCGTCGGTCCGGCCGAGTTCGTCGGCGCCCGTCTGCAATCGGCCTTCGACGCTGCCTTCGGTGCAGCGGGCGCTGTCGATGTCACTCGCGCCGAATGGGTCGAATTCGACCGTGGCTCGGCGATTCTCGGCCGACCGCTCAGTGTGCGGCGGCGTACGTTGCTGGAAGCGGCCATGGCCAATTTCAGTGAAGACGAAGCCAGCCCTGGCCACTTCACCGGCGGCACGCTGCTGCTGCAACCCGATGCCCTGCAATTGCGGCTCGAAGAGCACGGCCTGCGCTGGAGCTACGGTTGGCACTATCAGGCCAAGGACACGATCGCGGTACAACCTCACCAGTTCGCCCGGCTGTGCCGCGACCTGGATCTGGGCCGTGCCTACCAGCAACGCTTCGATGAGGTGTTCAAGCCCACGGCGCTCAGAAGCCAATGGGTCACGGGTGCATTTCGCGCCAATATACGCAGCGAACTGGCCGTGCAGGCGCAGCAGGCGTTGCTGCGCGGCCAGCTCGATGCGCAAGCCTGCAGCGTGGTGCAGCAGCTGCTGGCAGATACGCCGGGTGAGGTGAAGTGGCAGGGTCAGCCAGTGATCCTGTGCGATCTGCGTGGTTTGGTCACTTGGGTGCACAGCGGCACGACGTTGCACGGTGTGGTGTCCATCCAGACCAGCACGCAATCCAGTGCACCGTGCATCGTCTATATGCCTGGTGCTGGCGACGGTGCCTTCAAGCAGTACCCCAGCTTCGACGCGTTCAGTGCCGACCTGCGTGCGAAGTTGCGCGACGGTGCCTTCCAGGGCTGGTTTGCGGGGTTCGTGGCCGAGCCCGACCGCCGCGAGTTCTTTCTCAGGCTGAACAACACGTTGCGTCCGCAACGTGTCGAGTGGGGCATTGCACAGGGTCCACTGGATGATCCGGACGCCGATATCGGTCTGCGCCGCACCACGAGCGCCCAGGCTTTGGTGCCGCTACTGCACGAGGCCATGCTGGCCAAACGCGCGGCGGATGCGCGCTACTTCGTTGTACCGACTGCCGAGATCGACGCCGCCGAGCGGCAGGCGCGCTGGATGCACTACCTGCAGCAGGGCGTGACGCTGCTCAATGTTGCCGCCTTGTCGGTGCCGGCCCTCGGTGCGTTGATGGCCGCCGTCGGCACCGTTCAACTGCTTGGCGAGCTGTTCGTCGGCATGGACGACTGGACCCACGGACAGACCGAAGAAGCGGCAGCTCACTTTTTCGCCGTCGCGGTCAATCTCGCTGTGGTGGGCGCCACGGTCGCAGGCGGCGTGGCCCTGGCGCGGTCGCCGTTCGTGGCCGGCATGCTGCCGGTCGTCGACCGAGCCGGGCGCACCCGCCTGTGGCCTACCACCCTGGAAGCGTTCGCGGCCCGCGAGCAGCTTCCGCAGACGCTGGTGCCCGATGCGCAGTGGCAATACGTGCACGGGGGCAGCCACTACATCAAGCACGATGGACTGTTCTACCGACAAAGCTTCGAGGCCAGTAGCGCAAGGTGGTACATCGAACATCCTGCGGCCGACGTCGAGTATCGCCTGGCCTTGACCCACAACGGTGAAGGCGCCTGGCGCGTGGCCCACGAAGATCCAGGGCAATGGACTGCGGTGCAGGCGCTGCGTCGATTCGGCCCTGCGCTGGACGGGCTGGATGATGCCGCGCTGCAACGGGTGCGCCAGGTCAGCGGAATCAGCGGGCGTCAGTTGCGCGATCTGCATCGTCGCGGCGGCAAGCTCCCGGCGCTGGTCAAGGCGTGCGCCGATGACCTGCGCGCCGAACGGGCCGTGCTGGCGCTTCCCGCGAGTGAGCGTACGGCTGCTCTGGCGCGTTTGCGCGAAGCAGCACCAGCGATACCTGTCGGGCATCCGGCGGCCGCCTTGCTTCGCGATTTTCCCCGCCTGCCGCAGGTGGTTGCCGAAGAGATAGCGGCCGGCGCCAACGACCGCGAACGGGCACAGCTGATTGCCGCTGCCCGCGTTCCGCTGCGCTTGGCCACCCAGGCACGCTGGAGCCTGTGGGAGGCGCAGCTCAATCGAGCCATCCTCGGCCTCACTGGCGCCGGCAATGCACGCACCGCCAGGCTGCGCCAGGGCCTGACGGCGGCCATGAGCGAGCAACAACAGCGCACTGTTTCGCCGCAGAAACTCTTGGCCCTGGCAGCCGGGGATCGCCTGCGGGCCGCCCGGCTCATTGGCCAGCGCCGGCCCAAGGCCTTCACGGCGCCCGAGCGCATCGCGGGGCACCGCTGGGGTTATCGTCTCAGCGGTCGTGGTGGCAGCCAGGACGAACTGGCGCAACCTGTGCGTCCCCTCAGCGCCGCTCGCCAGCAGGCACGCTTCGACGAAGGGCGGCGGCTGGATGCCTCCCTGGCCCACTGGGCCCAGGAAAGCACCACCACGCCAGGTGCCGATGGGCAACCCGTTGCGGTCGCCAGCGCAGATCGCGAGCTGGCGCGGCAGCGCATCATGGCTTCCTGGCGCGGCGAGGCACCCCTGGCCGAGGACGGTGCCGGTGAAATGTCGCAAGTGCTCGATCTCTCGGAGTTGCGCATTGGTGCGCTGCCGGTGCTGGAAGGCGACTTTTCCCGGGTTCGCTATCTGTCGCTGGAACAGTGCGGCCTGACCGAGCTGACGCCCGGGTTTCTGGAAATGTTCACCCAACTGGAACACCTGGAGTTGCAAAGCAATTACCTGACGCGGATCCCGCCCGGTGTCACGGCGCTTAGCGAACTGCAGATGATCGCGCTCGACGACAACCGCCTGCGGGCCTCGCCAACGATGTTCGATGAGGTGGCCACACTGCCTGGCCTGCACGCACTGGTGCTGCGCGACAACCCCATGCAGATTCCCCCGACCGCCGTGCAGCGCCTGGCCAGCCTGTCCTCGTTGCGCTACCTGGCCCTGGACAACACCGATGGCCAGGCGATGGCCGAGCACCTGCCCATTCTTGCCAGGCTGCCCAACCTGGAAAGCCTGTGGGTGGGCCGCAACGGCATGACCCTGACGCCCCAGGCCATGCAGGCGCTGGGCAGCCTGCAAACGCTGGACTACCTGGACCTGTCGGGCAATCCGGTGGGCCCGCACCTGGACCTGAGCCTGCTTCAGGCCATAGGCGGGCTGCGCCTGCGCGACTGTCAGCTGCAGCAGTGGCCTGTCGGCTTGACCGGCCTGATGGACCGGCAACCGCTGCGCCTGCGCTGGGTCGAGCTGGACGACAACCCCATCGTCGAGGTGCCCGAGCTGCACACGCTGGCGTTCTTCCGAGGCGAGCCACAAGTGCCACGCCCTCTGGGTCTTTCTTTCGCCCACTTGAGCGCCGTTGCAGTTAGCCGCCTGCAGGCTGTGGGCGTGGTCTTCGACTACCTGCAGATACTGGCGCAATCGGCCGACGGCGAGGCTGCGGCGCGCCTGGCCAGGCTGCGTGCGATGCCGGGCAGCCGGCGCTTCATGCAGCTGCTGGGCAGGCTCAGCGATACCGCAGACTACCGTCTGGTTCCCGCCAACCTGGCCGAGCGGGCCTGGAAAGTGATCGACGCGGCAGCTGCGTCGAGCTCGCTGCGCGAGCAATTGTTCGCCATCGCCCAGCGCCCGGACACCTGCGGTGATCAGGTGATGGCACTGTTTGCCGACCTGGAACAACAACAGATGTACGTCCGCGCAGCCGACCCCGCGCTCGATGGGCCGCAACGCAGTGCTCAGCTGCTTGGGTTGTCGCGCAGCCTGTACCGCCTGGATCGCGTCGACAGCCTGGCCCGCGCCGATGTGCGGGCGCGCGCGGCGGCCCGCGATATCGACGCGGACGAAATGGAAGAGGTCGAGGTACTGCTGGCCTATCGGATTGGCCTGGCCACGCGGCTGGGTCTGTTGAACCAGCCCCATGGCATGCTGTTCGGGGCCATCGAACCGGTGACGTTGGCCCAGCTCGATGCGGTAGCCGGCCAGGTGCTGCAAGAGGAGAGCGATGCAGCCCTGTTGGAGTGGCACATGAGCCAGGACTACTGGCTCGATTACCTGCGACGCGAGCACCGGGCTCGCCTGGACGCCGCCCAGGCACCGTGGCAGGTGCGCCTGGCGCAGCTGCAGGCGCGTGACTATGACGACGGTTTTGACCAGGAGCTGGTCAGCTTGCAGGTGGAGCGCCAGGCCGCGGAAATGACAGTCCTGCGTGCGCTGACGCAGGAGGCCATGACGCAATAGGCAAGCCCCGGCGGCTGTGGTGCATGGCTACCGCAGCCGCCCTTGTTGGCTCTGTTTTGCTGGGCGTTCTTCGAAACCAGGAAAGCCAAGCATGTCCAGCACCGAGATTCCCCTTCCAGGTCGCCATGATGCGTTCATTCGTGAGCGCACCCCCGCATGGGCCGCCGCCATCGGCACGACGCAGATGAACCAGTTGCAGCAAGCGCTGGTGTCCGAGCAATTCAGCTCGAACGGCCCACTGCCTTGGTTCACCCGTGCTTCGAGCGAGCATCGTGACGCTTTGATATCAGCCCAGGTCGAGCGCCAGCGTTGCCGCTCGAAGCTGAGCCTGGCCCTGGCCGGGTTTCGCAGCGTGGTCGCGTTCGCCGAACCGATCCTCGCCGAGGCCATGCGCATGCGCTTCGGCGCAACCTTGAATGTCCATGCCACGGACTTCATCCGTATCCAGACGCGCGAACACCTGCTGGGTCTGGATAACGACCATGTGCCTCAAGCCGAACCACTGATCATGGCAGCGCTGGGCAACTTCGTGGCAGACCCGGATTTTCATCCGCGCACCACGCTGGCACCCTCGGGCAGCGTGAAAAAGAGCGGTCCGTTCCCGCTCGGGCCGTTCACCAGCCGCTTTGAATACCGCATCGACAACCCACTGCCGATCGACCCCGGACAGTTCGCCACCCTGGTCCGCCAGTTGGACCTGGGGCGTCTGTACCAGGCTCACTTGAGCGAAGTGTTCGACGCCACCGCCACCCGTGCCCAGGTCGCTGCCGCAGTCAACGCGACCCGCAGGGCCCAGCTGCGGGTGCTGGCCCATGTCGCGCGGATGAAGGGGGACATCGACGAGCAGGGCTTCAAGGTGGTCGAAAGTGTGGTCGCCGGCCGCGTCGAGCGCTGGGGTACCGGCACGGTACAGTTCTCTCGGCTGAGCCTGCTCGGGTCGGCGCTGCACGATGTGCTGGTGATCGGGCCGGCGCGCGGAGTGGGCCAGGCGACGGCGCCCATGCCTTGTCTGGTATGGATGCCGGGCGATGCGCGGGCACCCCTGAAGCAATACGCATCGACGGCCGAGTTCATCCAGGCGCTGGCCGTGGAGCTACTCAAGCCCGAGTCCGTTCGCCGGTTGCTTGCGCGCGTGGCGCAGACCGAACGCGCCGAGTTCCAGGCACGCCTGCAACGTCGGCTCTGGCGCACCGAGGACGGTGATAACGGGCGCAAGATCGCCGTGGTCAATGCGCGGCCCAAGCTGGATATCGTCGAGGTGTCGGTGCGCGGCGAGCTGTTTGCCCATCTGCACGAGCGCCATGTGGCCTGGCTCAAGGCCGAAGCCAGGTGCCTGGCGGTGCCTACCGATCGGATCGACGCCGATCAGCGTCAGGCGCGCTGGGCCGGTTGGCTGGAGGAGGGTGTGTCGTTGTTGAACCTGGCTGCCCTGTGCATCCCGGCGCTGGGCGAGGTGATGGTGCCGGTGATCGCGCAGCAGCTGGTCGGTGAGGTCTACCACGGTATCGAGGCCTGGGAGGATGGCCGCACCGACGAAGCGTTCGGACACTTCAAGGGCATCGTCGGCAACCTGGCACTGGCCGTCGTCGCCCACGGCGTGGCCGCCGATTTCGGCACGACCTATGGCGCGGACGGTGTGGTCGACGAGATGCAACAGGTGCGGCTGGCCGACGGTCGCCAACGCCTGCTGCACCCGGATCTGCAGGACTACCGGGCAGTCGATTTGCCCGTCGCTATCATGGCCGACGACCAAGGCGTCTACCGCCACCTGGGCAAGACCTTCATCCGGCTCGACGATCACTTTTTCGAAGTGCAACTCACTGCCGATCAGGCTCGGGGCCATGTGATTCATCCCACAGGCTCGACGGCCTATCGCCCCAGCGTCCAGCACAATGGCGCAGGCGCCTGGCAGCACGCTCTGGAGCAGCCGTTGCAATGGCGCGGCGCCGGGTTGATGCGCCGCTTCGGTCCCATGACCGAGCGCATCGGCGACGACGACCTGCTGACCCTGGCCGAGATCCATGGCGTACCCCTGGACCGGTTGCGTCGCCTGCACGTCGACCAGGAGCCACTGCCGGCGGCCCTGCACGAGGGTGTCATTCGCTACCGGGCCCATCAGGACCTGGCCGCGCGCATGGGGCCCAGTGGCCAGGGTATGCTCGATGAGCAGGGCAAGCAGCTGTTGGCCTCGCTGATCGAGCGCCAGCAGCCTGCTGCCAGCCGCGAGGCTGGAATACTGCGTCGCGATTTTCCGGGCCTGCCGGTGCGAATCGCCAATGAGATCGGCGCGTCGGTCAGCGCTGCCGAGCGCACGTGTATCCGCGAAGCTGGGCGGCTGCCGCTGCGTGTGGCCGAGCAGGCGCGCGCGCGGTTGGCGCGGTGGCGTTCGAGCCAGGCCTGTAGCGCGCTGATCTTCGACACCGGTGGCTCTGCGGACCGCGACAAGGTGGTGATCGGCCTGTTGCCCAGCCTGCCGGGATGGACGGGCCGGGTGCGCCTGGAGTTGCGCGACGGCGGCCAGGCCGGCGACTTCACCGCGGCAGCGGGCGTCGGGGTCGATACCGAGCTCAAGTACATCGTGGCCAGTGAGGGCCGCTACCGCGCCTATGACCAGCGCGACCAGGAACTGGGCGGGTGGATGGATCTGTACAGCGCCATCTGCCGCGCCTTGCCCGACGGCGAACGCAGCGCCCTGGACCTCAATCCCAGCGCTGGGGAGGCACTGCGCCAGCGCTTGAGTGGCCTGGTTCGCGCCGACCGCAGCCGCGTGTCGCGACTGCTCGGGCAACGTCAGGTACAGCCTTGGTTCAAATCACCGGAACGCCACTCGCAGGGCATCGGCTACGCGCTCAGCGGGCGTGGCCAACCAGGCTGGAGGCAGAACCGACGGTTGCGCCACCTGTATCCGGGTTTGTCGCAAGCCAGTCTGCAGGTGCTGCGTGAATCGATGGTACGGCCCGATGAGTCGTTCGAGATGGCCTTGCAGCGCCTGGAGCAGGAATTTCAGGTATTGCGCCGGGAACTCAAGGATTGGCGCCGGCGCGCGCCGGTGGACGTGAACAGGGACAACGCTGCTCGCGATATCATCAGCGCCTGGCGCAGGGAAACCACGATTCTGGACCTTGGCGGGCAGCGCTTGGGTGATCTGCCATTGCTGGTGGCCGACCTCAGCCATGTGCGGCACTTGCGCATGAGCGCCATGGGGTTGCAAGGCGATCCCTCGTTCTTCCTGTCGGTGTTTCCCAATCTGTTCAGCCTGAACCTGTCGAACAACCGGCTGACAGCCATTCCGGGGCAGGTGCGCTCGATGGCCAGGCTGATGACTCTGGACTTCGACGAAAACCTGCTGGCTCCCGCGCCACAGATGTTCGATGCATTGATCAGCCACCCCACCCAGACCGCGCTGCGCTACCTCAGCCTGCGACGCAGCTTCGCGATCCGCCTGGCCGAGGGCAGCATCGTCGATAACCCTCTGCCGGCTGAAGCCCTGCAGGCGCTCGGGCAAATTCCGCATCTGCGCGAGCTGGATCTGTCGAGCAATGCGCTGACCCTCGACGATGCCGCCTGTACCGCCCTGGGGCAATTGCGGGAACTGGAAACCTTGCGCCTGCAGCGCAACCATATTCGCTTGAGCGAGGCACGACGCACGGCGCTGGCAGGCTTGTCTGGCCTGCAGACCCTGGATCTGAACGGCAACCCGCTGCTGCTGCCGCCGACGCTCGACAGACTGCTGTCGTTGCGCTATCTGGGGTTGAGCGGGACTGGCATCGGCACCTGGCCGCCGGGGCTGACGCAGGTTTTCAATCGTGTGCCTCAGGTGATCAGAATTGCCAACCTCAGCGGCAACGAGATCGTCCGCGTGCCCGTGCTGGAAAACAGCGCCATGGCGCAGATCAACCTGAACCTGGTCAACCACGGCCGTCCGGTGCTCAATCTGGACAACAACCCCTTGTCGGAACCCAGCTATCAGCGCCTGAGTCGGGCCGGTGTGTTCCCGCGTCGACGCTGGATGGGCGGTGCTGGCGCAGCAGGCCGCCCGGTGGTCGACCAGCGCTGGCTGGAAGGCTGCGAAGCGGGCCTTGCGCAGCGCATCGCGGCGGATCGCAGCAGTGAGGGGGCGGCGGCTTTCTATCGGGTAATGGATCAAGTCTCGCGCACGGCGGGCTACGCCAGACACTCCCTGGCCTACAAGCAGCGCATGTGGGCGATCATGGAGGCACTGGTGCCGCCGGTGCAGGGGGGCGCTGGTGATGGGCTGGGTGTGGTGGACCTGCGTCAGCAGCTGTTCGATCAGGCGACCTTGACCGAGAACACCTGCGGCGATGGCATCAGCGTGGTGATAGATGACTTCGAAACCCGGGTCCTGGCCTGGCAGGCGGCATCCAGCGCCATCGATGGTGGGGCGGCGATGTTCAAGCCGTTGCTGGCCTTGAGTCGCCAGTTGTACAAGGCGGCGTTGGTGGACGAATACGCCGTGGGCATCACCCAGGCGCGCCTGCAACGGCGCGAGGCGTTGCTGGCTGGCGATCCTGCGCCGGCGCTATTGCCGTTCGACGAGATCACCGAGGCGGAACTGCAGGCCGCCGTGCCGGACGAGGTGGAGATTCGCTTGCGCTTGCGCGGGTTGGCGCAGTCACGCCTGGGGCTGCGCGCGCAACCCGAGATGCTCTACACCGAACAGATCGCTTCGGCCACTGTCGAGCATGTGGTACGCGCCGTGCTGGAGCGCGCTACCGACAGCGGACTGACCGACTGGCTGGTGGATCAGCCTTTCTGGCAGCTGTACCTGCGCAAGGTGTACCCGGAGCGTATGTCAGCGCTTGCGGACTTCTGGGCCGAGGTGATCAACCATTTCGAAGAAGCCCTGGATGCCAATGCTGCATTCACCACAGAGGTATCCGGGCTGCCGCCGTTGCTTGAGCAGCTGAAAACCTTGGCGCCGAGCGTGGTATGGCAGGGCGAGCAGGGGGAGGCGGCGAAAGTGGTGCTGACCGAACAAGCCACGCTGGAACTCTACGGGGCCATCGATCAGGCCCGTCGAAAGGCGCTGGACGCGCTCCATCGAGCGCTGACCCAGGCAGCGTTGGTCGGTTCTTAGGAAGGATCGAGCGGCGGCGTGCAAGTTTGTGACCGCCGCGCCAGTAGTGGCGCGGCGGCTACGGTCTGCAACCAGGGTTCAGCGGCGACGGAACAGCGGCAGCGGTTCGTCGGTGGCCGCCTGGTAGCTCACGGAGAAATCCTTGAGGCTTTCCAGGGCTTCGTACGGGTCTTTGTCGGCGCGCAAGGCGAAGGCATCGAACCCGCAGCGGTGCAGGTAGAACAATTGGTCGCGGAGCACGTCGCCAATGGCGCGCAGTTCGCCCTTGAAGCCATAGCGATCGCGCAGCAGGCGCGCATTGGAGTAGTTGCGGCCGTCGGTGAAGGCCGGGAAGTTCAGAGCGATGACCTGGAACTCGTTGGCCTGTTCACCGATTTCCTCGGCTTCTTCGTCGCTGTCCAGCCAGACGCCCAGCCCACCGTCCCGAGCCTTGAGCGCCGGACCGTGCTCGCGCCACAGCGAGAGGGGCACGATCAGGTCGTCACAGTTGCTGATGCCGTCGAACGAGGTGTCCTTGGGCAGCAGGTGCCAGGTTTCGTCGACGACTTCGTTGTTCTTAATGATTCGCTGCATAGACGCGCTCCTTGAAGGGGTCGATGCCGATCCGCTGGTAGGTATCGATGAAACGCTCGTCTTCGGTGCGTTTTTCCACGTACACGTCGATCAGCTTGGAGATGACATCGGGCATGGCGTCCTGGGCGAATGACGGGCCGAGGATCTTGCCCAGGCTGGCGTCGCGGCTGGCGCTGCCACCCAGGGACACCTGGTAGAACTCCTCACCTTTCTTGTCCACGCCAAGGATGCCGATGTGGCCGACGTGGTGGTGACCGCAGGCGTTCATGCAACCGGAAATATTGAGGTCCAGTTCGCCGATGTCGAACAGGTAGTCCAGGTCGTCGAAACGGCGCTGGATGGATTCGGCGATCGGAATCGACTTGGCGTTGGCCAGGGAGCAGAAATCACCGCCCGGGCAGCAGATGATGTCGGTCAGCAGGCCGATGTTCGGGGTGGCGAAACCGCCTTCGCGCAACTCGTTCCACAGGCTGAACAGCTGCGCCTGTTCGACGTCGGCCAGAATGATGTTCTGCTCATGTGAGGTGCGCAGTTGCCCGAAGCTGTACTTGTCGGCCAGATCGGCGACGGCGTCGAGCTGCTTGTCGGTCAGGTCGCCGGGGGCCACCCCGGTGGGCTTGAGCGACAGGGTCACGGCCACATAGCCCGGCTTCTTGTGGGCCAGGGTATTGCGCGAGCGCCAGCGGGCGAAACCCGGATGCTCGGCATCCAGTTGCGCCAGGTCGGCGGCGAAGTCGGGCAGGGCCTTGTACTCCGGGTCGACGAAGTGCTTTGCCACGCGGTGCAGTTCGGCCTCGGTCAGTGTGGTACTGCCGCCGCGCAGATGCTGCATCTCGGCATCGACTTTCTGGGCGAACACTTCCGGCGTCAGGGCCTTGACCAGAATCTTGATCCGGGCCTTGTACTTGTTGTCGCGACGGCCATAGCGGTTGTATACGCGCAGGATGGCATCGAGGTAGCTGAGCAGGTCCTGCCAGGGCAGGAACTCGTTGATGAACGCGCCCACTACCGGCGTGCGGCCAAGGCCGCCACCGACCAGTACGCGGAAGCCCAGCTCGCCAGCGTCGTTGTGCACCGGCTCCAGGCCAATGTCATGCACTTCGATGGCGGCGCGGTCGGTGCTTGCACCGTTCACGGCAATCTTGAACTTGCGCGGCAGGTAGGCGAATTCCGGGTGGAACGTGGTCCACTGGCGAACGATCTCGCACCACGGGCGCGGGTCGATCACTTCATCGGCGGCCACGCCGGCGAACTGGTCGGTGGTGACGTTGCGCAGGCAGTTGCCGCTGGTCTGGATCGCATGCATCTGCACGGTGGCCAGTTCGGCCAGGATGTCGGGAATATCTTCCACGGCCGGCCAGTTGAACTGCACGTTCTGTCGCGTGCTGATGTGCGCGTAGCCCTTGTCGAAGTCGCGAGCGATCTTGGCCATCATGCGCGTCTGCCGCGATGTCAGCTGGCCATAGGGCACGGCGACGCGCAGCATCGGGGCAAAACGCTGGATGTAGAGGCCGTTCTGCAGGCGTAGCGGGCGAAACTCTTCTTCGCTCAGTTCGCCAGCCAGGTAGCGGCGGGTCTGATCTCGGAACTGCTTGACGCGGTCCTCGATGATCCGTTGATCGTACTCGTCATAAACGTACATGGTGATCCTGTTCTCAGGCTGTCTTGTCGCATCATCAGAAAAGCACGCGCACGGTCGCGGGCTCTCGACAGAGCCGACGGAAGATAACAGTTTGTAAATAGACGTAAAAGTGATGTTTGAGTATATGCACAGAACCAGAATGCATATGCCCCGAAGTACCTGTCACCCCTGTAGGAGCGGTCATCGCCCGCGAAGGCCGTACCGCGGAGTGCCTGCCCCCACAGAGTTCGTGATCACCCCTGTGGGAGCGGGCTCTGCCCGCGAAGGGCGCGCCGCGGATTGGACTCAGAGGGCCTTGCTGACGTGAATGTCGCTGATGCTCGCCGCAGCCTCGCCGTGCAAGGCGACCAGGGCAGCCTGGGCCTCTTCCAGCGAGCCGGTGGCCAGGTGGGCGAAATCCCAGCGGCGTTGGCCGTCGAGGTTGTAGCGGATCACATACTTGATCATGGGCGCCCCTGTATCAGGTGAATTTCGAAGCCGTGCGGCGCACGATCTTGATCTTGTGGGTGAAGCTGCTCTTGCGCGCCACGCTGGACAGCTTGGTGCCCGCAGTGTCGATGGTGATGTTCCAGAAGCCTGTGCTCGGCGCGCTGATCTTGGCCGGGAAGGTATCGAACGCGCCGCCGTGGTAGGTGTGTCGTCCACCGTTCTTGAAGCTGCGGAAATTGGCATCGCTCATCAGGCGGATGTTGCAGAGCTGGGAGCACTCGATGACGACCAAGTCATCTTCATTGAGGTGCTCGCGCTGGTGAACGAATTTCATGGGCTCTCCACTGTTGCCGGTGCGCGAGTTACAGGTGCGCGCAAAAGCGCAACGATATCATGCGCGCCGCGGCACGGATAAATTCTACCGATGCATGGAGCAAATTCATGACCTTGCGGTCACAGGGTATTTAATGACGGAGATGCATCATGAAGTGGGCCTGGTTGACGGCAGTGGTATTGCTCGGTGGTTGTGCCACCGTGACGGACATCGAGAAAAGCCCCGAGACCATGAGCGTGATTTCCGGCAAGACCCCCAAGGAGTATTCCACCTGCGTGGTCGCCCACCTGAGCGACAGTCGCGGGCCCTCCGTGATCGAGCAGAAGCATGACGGCTATCGGATCATCGTTCCGCAGAAACTCTCCAAGGATCCAGCCGCCGTGCTGATCGTCGACGATCGCTCCGGCGGCAGCAGCATCAAGGTCCACGAACGTCTGTCCAACGTTCCGCTGCGCCCCGCCGACGTGCGTCAGGCGGCCGAGAAATGCATTTCCGGCTGAGCCGTCTCTACTTGCACACCACCACCAGGCTGCGGGTCTGGTAGTTGCCCAGGTCGGCATCTGTCAGCCCGACCTCGCCGGTACGCCGCGGTACACCTTGCGTGGCGACCGTCTGATAGCCGGCAGGGCACTCCAGGCGGGCCTGTTCGTCGCACTTGTCCCAGGACATGGCTTGACCCGAGCAATCGATGTTCAAGCCTTGTTGGCCGTTCTTGAGAATGGTGGGCGAAGTGCTGGCGCATGCCGAAACGGCAAGCACGGCAAGGGAGGCCAGGGTAGTGCGCAGGAGGGTGCTCATCGGGCGGGATTCTTCAGGTAGACAAGGGGGCCGCTATGCGGTGGCGCAATGCTATACACTGCCAGGCGGCAAGGGTAGTTGTGCAAGGAAATTTTCCGTTGCTCGACCGGTGTAGCAATATTTACCTTGCAGTGGAACTATCTGCATCAGGATTTCTCTATCAACCAATCGGTTGGCCAGCGGCAGGCATTGTTAGGTAGTCGACGCCTGAACCCGACTGTGCCGTAACTCGTCAGCATTGCTCTTCTGTAAGGACTCACATGATCAAGAAATGCTTGTTTCCAGCGGCCGGCTACGGTACCCGCTTCCTGCCAGCGACCAAAGCAATGCCCAAGGAAATGCTGCCGATCGTCAACAAGCCGCTGATCCAGTACGGCGTCGAAGAGGCTCTGGAAGCTGGCCTGAGCCAGATTTCCATCGTCACCGGGCGCGGCAAGCGCGCGATCGAAGACCACTTCGACATCAGCTACGAGCTGGAAACCCAGATCAAGGGCACCGAAAAGGAAAAGTACCTGGTCGGCATTCGCAAGCTGATCGACCAGTGCACCTTCTCCTACACCCGCCAGGTGCAGATGAAAGGCCTAGGCCACGCCATTCTCAGCGGTCGCCCGCTGATCGGCGACGAGGCGTTCGCCGTCGTGCTGGCGGACGACATGTGCGTGAATCTGGACGGCGACGGTGTGCTGCAGCAGATGGTCAAGCTGTACAACCAGTTCCGCTGCTCGATCGTGGCCATTCAGGAAGTCGACCCGCAGGAAACCCACAAGTACGGTGTGATCGCCGGCGACATGATCCGTGAAGATATCTTTCGCGTGACCAGCATGGTTGAAAAGCCAAAGCCTGAAGATGCGCCGTCGAACCTGGCCATCATCGGTCGCTACATCCTGACCCCGGACATCTTCGACCTCATCGAACAGACCGAGCCAGGCAAGAGTGGCGAGATCCAGATCACCGATGCCCTGATGAAGCAGGCGCAGAACGGTTGCGTGCTGGCCTACAAGTTCAAGGGCGAGCGTTTCGACTGCGGCGGCGCCGAAGGCTACATCGACGCCACCAACTTCTGCTTCGAAAACTTCTACAAGACCGGCAAAGCGTTCATCTGACGCCCAATCGGTTAGCATGAGCGACGCCGCTGCCCTCTGGACAGCGGCGTTCTTGTTTATGGCTACGGCTCGCGTGCGGGCCGTGCAGGTGCCAGGAGAGCAACATGAGCTATGACTTCGATTTATTCGTGATTGGCGCCGGTTCCGGCGGCGTGCGCGCGGCGCGCTTCGCCGCAGGGTTCGGTGCGAAAGTGGCAGTGGCTGAAAGCCGCTACCTGGGCGGCACCTGCGTCAATGTCGGCTGCGTGCCGAAGAAGTTGCTGGTGTATGGCGCCCACTTCGCCGACGACTTCGACCACGCCAGCGGTTTTGGCTGGAGCCTGGAGAAGCCTTCGTTCGATTGGCCGACGCTGATTGCCAACAAGAACAAGGAGATCGAACGGCTCAATGGCATCTATCGCAACCTGCTGATCAACAGCGGCGTGAAACTGCTGGAAGGTCATGCACGTCTGGTGGACGCGCACACGGTCGAAGTGGATGGCCAGCGCTTCAGCGCCGAGCACATCCTGATTGCCACCGGTGGCTGGCCGCAGATTCCCGATGTGCCGGGTCGTGAGCATGCCATCACTTCGAACGAGGCGTTTTTCCTCGAGCAACTGCCCAAGCGCGTCATCGTGGTTGGTGGCGGTTACATCGCCGTCGAATTCGCCGGGATCTTCAATGGCCTTGGCAGCGAAACCACCTTGCTCTACCGCGGCGAGATGTTCCTGCGTGGCTTCGACGGAGCGGTGCGCAAGCACTTGAGCGAAGAGCTGACCAAGCGCGGCATGAACCTGCAATTCAATTCCGATATTGCCCGCATCGACAAGCTTGACGACGGCAGCCTCAAGGTCACGCTCAAGGACGGTCGCGAGCTGGCGGCGGACTGCGTGTTCTATGCCACCGGGCGCCGGCCGATGCTGGATAACCTGGGGTTGGAAAATACCGGTGTGCAGTTGGACGACAAGGGGTTCATCCAGGTCGACGAGCAGTTCCAGACCACAGAGCCCTCGATCCTGGCGCTGGGCGATGTTATTGGCCGTGTGCAGCTGACCCCGGTAGCGTTGGCCGAGGGCATGGCCGTGGCGCGTCGCCTGTTCAAGCCTGAGCAGTATCGCCCGGTGGACTACAAGCACATCCCCACTGCAGTGTTCAGCCTGCCGAACATCGGCACCGTGGGCTTGACCGAGGAAGAGGCGCGCGAGCAGGGGCATTCGGTACAGATCTTCGAGAGCCGTTTCCGACCCATGCAACTGAGCCTGACCCATAGCCAGGAGCGCACCCTGATGAAGCTGGTGGTCGATGCCGACTCCGACAAGGTATTGGGTTGCCACATGGTTGGCCCTGATGCCGGTGAGATCGTCCAGGGCCTGGCGATTGCGCTCAAGGCGGGCGCGACCAAGCAGGTCTTCGACGAAACCATCGGCGTGCATCCCACCGCTGCCGAAGAATTCGTCACCATGCGCACTCCAGTGGACGCCTGAGCCTGCGGCCTGCCGGTCAGTCCGGCAGGCCGACCACGGCAGCGTATTCCTGCAGTGCGGCGTCATGGCTGATACCCAGTTTTTCCATGGCGCAGCGCTTTTGCCGGCTGATGGTTTTTTCGCTGCGCTGCAGACGTGCAGCGACGTCGCGTCCGCTCATGCCGCCCACCAGTAACCTCAGCACTTCCAACTCGCGGGCCGACAGGCGTTCATGGGCGCCCCGGTGTTCCACTTCATATTCGGCCAGGCGTCGGGTGAAGCGTGCACTGAGGTAGTGGTTGCCGCGCATGAGGCTGTGGGCCGCCGTGCTCAGATGGCTCAGGCACTCCTGCTTGTCATAGAGCCCTCGGGCGCCGCTGTCGAGGATAGCCCGCAGCACCATGGGATTGTCCAGCGTGGTCAGCACCAGCACCGGCAGGCGCGGGTAGCGCAGACGCACCTGGCGCAGCAGTGCCAGGCCGTCGCCCCCCTCGAGCTGAGGCATGCGGTAGTCGGTGATCAGCAGATCGCAGGCATGCTGCTGCAGCGATTCGAGCACTCGGTTGGCGTTTTCGGCCTCGCCGACCACGCTGAAACGCGCGCGCGGGGCGCGCTCCAGCGCAATGCGCAGCCCAAGTCGAACGGCCGAGTGGTCGTCGGCCACAATGGTTTTGATAGTCACCTGGTTGATCTCATCTGCGGAAGCGGGCCTCATGCTATCCGCCGGGTCACAGGCATGGCTGTAGGGAGTGCGTGGGTGCGACTGTGCGAAAAGTCGACAAAAAGCAGTGTCATTGCCCTGTGTTCACATTTCTTCTTTATTATGGGTAGCTTCGATAGGCAAAACCAATCGACAGCATCCAGTTTGCCAATGAGCTATCGGTCGAGCATGTGTCTAGGATGCTGCCTATCGAATTCAAACACGATTTCAACCCCCTGAAGGAGAGTCACCGATGCCGATCATCAACAGCCAAGTCAAGCCATTCAACGCTACCGCTTACCACAATGGCGCTTTCGTGCCGGTCAGCGACGCCGATCTGAAAGGCAAGTGGTCTGTCGTATTCTTCTACCCAGCCGACTTCACCTTCGTTTGCCCAACCGAACTGGGCGACCTGGCCGACAACTACGAAGCTTTCAAGCAACTGGGCGTGGAAATCTATGGTGTGTCGACCGACACCCACTTCACCCACAAAGCCTGGCACGACACTTCGGACACCATCGGCAAGATCCAGTACCCACTGATCGGTGACCCGACTCACACCATTTCGAAGAACTTCGACGTGCTGATCGAGGCCGACGGCATCGCTGACCGTGGCACTTTCGTGATCAACCCGGAAGGCCAGATCAAGATCGTCGAGCTGAACGACGGCGGTGTAGGCCGTGATGCATCCGAACTGCTGCGCAAGGTCAAAGCGGCCCAGTACGTCGCCGCTCACCCAGGCGAAGTCTGCCCAGCCAAGTGGAAAGAAGGCGAGGCCACCCTGGCTCCGTCGCTGGACCTGGTTGGCAAGATCTAAGCAGCTTCCCAGGCTGTCTCCTGCGGGTCACTCCCCGCAGGACTGCATCACCCCTGTAGGAGCGGTCATCGGCCGCGAAAATCCGCCGCGTTTTGCTTGTCCGAACGTATCGCCTGATTCGCACCCAGCGACCGCTCCTTCGGTTGTCAACTTCTCCAAAAGCATCATCGCTCACTCGGGGTCGATTACCCCGGCGGGCAACTGTCGTCTTCGAAACATTCAAAACGGAAATCGCCCTCATGTTGGACGCCAATCTTAAAGCCCAGTTGAAAGCCTATCTGGAACGGGTCACCCAACCGATCGAGATCGTCGCGTCCCTTGATGACGGCGCGAAATCCGAGGAATTGCTCGGTCTGCTGCGCGACATCGACGCGCTGTCGGACAAGATCACGCTGCTCGACAATGGCAACGATGCACGCAAGCCATCGTTTTCCATCAACCGTCCCGGCGCGGACATCGGCCTGCGTTTCGCCGGTATCCCCATGGGTCACGAATTCACCTCGCTGGTACTGGCGTTGCTGCAGGTTGGCGGCCACCCTTCCAAGGCCAGCGCCGAGGTCATCGAACAGATCGCTGCGTTGAAAGGCGAGTTTCTGTTCGAAAGCTATTTTTCCCTGTCATGCCAGAACTGCCCGGACGTGGTCCAGGCGCTGAACCTGATGGCGGTGCTCAACCCCAACATTCGTCACGTGGCCATCGACGGCGCGTTGTTCCAGGCTGAAGTGGAAGAGCGGCAGGTCATGGCCGTGCCGAGCGTCTACCTCAACGGCAAGAACTTCGGTCAGGGCCGCATGGGCCTCGAAGAGATTCTGGCGAAGATCGACACCAGCGCCACTGATCGCCAGGCGGAAAAACTCAACGCCAAGCAGGCGTTCGACATGCTGGTGATCGGCGGCGGGCCTGCCGGTGCGGCAGCTGCCATCTACGCTGCTCGCAAAGGCATCCGTACCGGTGTTGCCGCCGAACGTTTCGGCGGCCAGGTGCTGGACACCATGGCCATCGAGAACTTCATTTCCGTGCAGGAAACCGAAGGCCCGAAATTGGCCGTGGCGCTTGAAGAGCACGTCAAGCAGTACGAAGTGGACATCATGAACCTGCAGCGTGCCGAGAAACTGATCCCTGGCAAGGACGGTGCGCCCCATGAAGTGATCTTTGCCAGCGGTGCGTCACTCAAAGCCAAGACGCTGATTCTGGCGACCGGTGCGCGCTGGCGTGAAATGAACGTGCCGGGTGAGCAGGAGTACCGCAACCGCGGCGTGGCCTACTGCCCGCACTGCGACGGTCCGCTGTTCAAGGGCAAGCGCGTGGCGGTGATCGGTGGTGGCAACTCTGGTGTGGAAGCCGCTATCGACCTGGCGGGTATCGTTGCCCATGTCACGCTGATCGAGTTCGACACCCAGCTGCGTGCCGACGCCGTGCTGCAGCGCAAGCTGCACAGCCTGCCCAACGTCAAGGTGATCACCAGTGCCCTGACCACCGAAGTGACCGGTGACGGCCAGCGTGTCAACGGCCTGCGCTACAAGGATCGGCAGAGCAGCGAGCATCACGAAATCGCTCTGGAAGGTATCTTCGTGCAGATCGGCCTGCTGCCCAACACCGACTGGCTCAAAGGCACCATCGAGCTGTCGAACCGCGGCGAGATCATGGTCGATGCACGCGGCGAGACCGATCTGCCGGGTATCTTCGCTGCCGGTGACGTGACCACCGTGCCGTTCAAGCAGATCGTGATCGCGGTCGGCGAGGGCGCCAAGGCTTCGCTGGCAGCTTTCGATCACCTGATCCGCACTTCTGCGCCTGCCTGATCGGGCAACTGACGCGGCTTGCGCCGCTGCTACAGGAGGGGCGCTGGACTGACGCGGCTTGCGCCGCTGCTACAGGGTAGCGCTTGACCGACGCGGCTTGCGGCGCTGCTGCGGGGTAACGCTTGACTGACGCGGCTTGCGCCGCTGCTACAGGGTAGCGCTGGGCTGACGTGGCTTGCGCCGCTGCTACAGGAGGGGCGCTTGACTGACGCGGCTTGCGCCGCTGTTACGGGGTAACACCTGTAGCAGCGGCGCAAGCCGCGTCGCTTTTGACAATATCAAACCCTCTGCTTCAACTTCTGCTGCGCGCCCAATCTTCCAGACAAACTTCAAGTAACTAAAGAAGTTGCCGTCCCCACTGTTGCGTCATTTACGTTTCTGCGAAGTTGCACTATCGTGTGCAAGCAAGCGTGGCATCTGCAAGAGAGCCCGGCTCGAAAAAGGGCAGGGCGCCATCAGGTTCTGTCCGGAGTAGAGACATTGTCAAGACTCGCTGAATACCGTGCCGCCGAAAAGGCATTGCAAGAACAACTCGCCCAGCTCGAAACAATGAAGAACGACGCGGGGTTGAAGAAAGAAATCGAGTTCGAGAAAAAGCTCCTGGGTTTGATGAAAACCTATGAAAAGGGCCTGCGCGACATCGTCGCCATTCTCGATCCGCAAACTGCCTCCGCCAGGGCGCCAGCCCCTGCGCCCAAGCAGCAACGGCGGGCACGGGTGGTCAAGGTGTACGAGAACCCGCACACCGGCGAGCGCATCGAAACCAAGGGTGGCAATCACCACGGCCTCAAAGCCTGGAAACAGGAGCATGGCGTCAGCACCGTAGACGGCTGGTTGCTTCGCTGAGTGAATTCGATGAAAAACGCTGAGTGAGTGCTCAGGTTTTCACATCCTTTTCACAGCCACTGTTCCATTATGAAATCCGCTGATGGAACAGCGCCCCAAATGCCCGCTTCGGCGGGCTTCTTATTGCCTGAATTTCAAGATTATCTTCCGCGTTACATTCTCCGCGTCTCATTGTCGCGCATTCAAAGCGTCGTCGCGTTTGGCATCGTCCATTGCGTTCCGTATCATGACTCGCAGCTACTGCCCATTCATTCAAGGGAGCTTTCATGAGCCTCGATCATTTGAACAGTGTGCCCGGTGTAACCGCGCAACCTGAAGCCGCCACATCCCAGTTCGTCTTCAACCACACCATGTTGCGGGTCAAGAACATCGAGCGGTCGCTGGACTTCTATACCCGGGTATTGGGTTTCAGCCTGGTGGAGAAGCGGGATTTTGCCGAGGCCCAGTTCAGCCTGTATTTCCTGGCACTGGTGGACAAGTCGACGATTCCTGCGGATGACAAGGCGCGCACCACCTGGATGAAGTCGATGCCCGGGGTGCTCGAGTTGACCCATAACCATGGCACCGAGAACGATGCGGACTTTGCCTACCACGATGGCAACAGCGACCCACGCGGTTTCGGTCATATCTGTGTATCGGTGCCGGATATCCACGCGGCCTGCGAGCGTTTCGAAACGCTGGGTGTGGACTTCCAGAAGCGTTTGACCGATGGCCGCATGAAGAGCATCGCCTTCATCAAGGACCCTGACGGTTACTGGGTCGAAATCATCCAGCCGGACCTCTAACCTTCCGCCCCGCACACCGCGGTGCTTTCTTCGCGGCCGCTGACCGCTCCTACAGAGGGGGCGTGGCACCGGGGCTACGCAGGGATATGCTGGCGGTAACGCTGGTAGGCGCCGTGATAGGCCGAGACGTTGGCGGGGATGGGTTGGGTGCGACTGGTTTCATCCAGGCGCACGCAGCGTTCGCATAACGGGGCCAAGCCTTGTGGATCCTGGCCGGCGCACCATGCCGCCTGGATTGCCGCGCCCAATGCCGCGGCCTCCGGCTGCTCGGTGCAGACCACCGGGGCGTCCATGATGTCCGCTACTATCTGCCGCCACACCGGGCTCTTCGAGCCGCCCCCGATCAGCCGTATCACGCGGGTTTGCAGGCCGCCTGCGCGCAGCAGGTCCAGGCCATAGCGCAGGCCGAAGGTGGTGCCTTCCACCGCCGCGCGGCACAGGTTTGCCGCGCTCAGGTTGTCACTGGTTAGCCCCAGCACCGAGCCGGTGGCGTGAGGCAGCGCGGGTACCCGTTCGCCATTGAGGAACGGCAGCATCACGATACCTGCGGCGCCAATCGGTGCCTGCGCCACGGCCTTGTTGAAACCGCGGATGTCCAACTGCAGCAACTCGCGCACGGCCGTAGTCACATTGGTCAGGTTCATGGTGCAGATCAGCGGCAACCACCCTCCCGACGACGAACAGAACGTCGCCACCGCCGGTTCGTCCAGCACGGTAGGCTGGTCGCTGCAGGCGTACACCGTGCCGGAAGACCCCAGGCTCATGGTGATGACTCCAGGGTGGGTGTTATCGGTGCCGATGGCGCCCATCATGTTGTCGCCGCCGCCGCTGGCGACCACAGCCAACGGATTGATACCCAGGCGTGCGGCAATTCCCGGACGAATCGTGCCCACTGGCTGATGCGACTCGATCAGCGGCGGCACTGCCGCTTCCAGCCGCCCGCTGGGGTCGATCTGGCGCAGCAGGGCAAAGTCCCACTGGCGCTCGCGCACGTTGAAGTAACCGGTGCCCGAAGCGTCACCGTATTCGGCGCGCGCCAGCCCGGTCAGCCAGAAGTTCAGGTAGTCGTGGGGCAACAGCACGTGGGCGATGCGCTCGAATATCTGCGGATGATGCTCGCGGGTCCAGAGCAGCTTCGACACGGTATACCCCGGCGCAATGACCAGCCCCAGGCGGTCGAGCGAGCCCTGTTCACCACCCAGTTCGGCCAGCAGGCGCTCGTTCTGCGGCGTGCTCTCGGTGTCGCACCAGAGCTTGGCCGGGCGCAGCGGTTGCCCGTCTGCGTCCAGCAACACCAGGCCATGCTGCTGGCCGGACACACCGACGCCCAGAATCTGCTGGCCATCGATACCGGCCTGGGCCAGCGCCTGCGCGGTGGCCTGTTCGAACGCAGTCAGCCAGTCACTGGTGAGCTGCTCGCGCCGTCCGTTTTCGCCGCTGATCATATGATGAGCGGCCGAGCCCTGGCCCAGTACCTGACCGCTGTCAGCGTCAAGGATCAGCGCCTTGGTGCCTTGGGTGCCGCAGTCGATCCCGAGAAACATGGCCGCTTACTCCTCGCCGTCCAGCAGCTGCTTCAAGGTGGCATGCACACCCTGGGTACGCAGGCTGTGGAGATTGCGTTCGAAGGCCGCGACGAACTCCGCCGAGCGTGGGATCTGCGTGCCGAAGATTTCCTCGACCCCCAGCAGCCGTTGCGTGAGCAACGCCTCGTCGGCGACCAGCGTCTGGCAGAACTCGGCGCGTGGATCTGGAATGGTGTAGTGCGTGCCGTTCTCGTCGACGCCGCCCAGATAAAGCGCCCAGGCCGCTACCACCAGCGCCGCGCGCTCGGTGCCCTGCCGATCGGCGATCAGGCGGTTGATGGTCGGCACGGTGAACTTGGGAAACTTCGAGGAGCCGTCCGAACACACGCGTTCCAACTGGTCGGCGATGGCCTGGTTGGAGAAGCGCTCGATCAGCGTGTCCTTGTAGCCTTCCAGGTCGATGCCAGGCACGGAAGCCAGTTGTGGCGTGACGTCGAGGTCCATGTAGGCGCGGATGTAGCGCACGAACAGCGGATCGTTCATGGTCTCGTGAACGAAGCGGTAACCTTTCAGGAAGCCCAGGTAGGTCAGGGCCAGGTGGCTGCCGTTGAGCAGTTTGATCTTCATCTCTTCATAGGGCGTGACATCGTCGGTGAACTGCACGCCGACCTTTTCCCAGGCGGGCCGGCCCGCGCCGAACTTGTCCTCTACCACCCATTGCACGAACGGCTCGCAGACAACCGGCCAGCTGTCCTCTACGCCATGCCGTTCGCGCAGTTGGGCGCGATGGGCCTCGCTGGTCATCGGCGTGATG
This sequence comes from Pseudomonas sp. CFBP 13727, assembly GCF_014841915.1. Classification (NCBI taxonomy): domain Bacteria; kingdom Pseudomonadati; phylum Pseudomonadota; class Gammaproteobacteria; order Pseudomonadales; family Pseudomonadaceae; genus Pseudomonas; species Pseudomonas sp. CFBP 13727. The sequence continues at coordinate 315,029 of NZ_JACYUT010000001.1, read as the reverse complement.
CGGTCGACCATGGCATTGGGGAACTGCACATGGCTGGCGATCCAGTCGTGCAGCGTCGGGTCCTGCAGCCCCGCGAACGCCAGCAACGCCTTGCGCGCGACTGCGCCGTTATGGGGCAGGTTGTCACAGGACATCACGGTGAAGGCGTCGATGCCGGCGTCGCGCCGTCGTTGCAAGGCCGCGCAGAGAAAGCCGAAGACGGTGGTGGGCGTCAGCGGGTGAGCCAGGTCGTGCTGGATCTGCGGCAAGTGAGCCATGAACTCGCCGTTGCTGTCGTCGATGCAATAGCCCCCTTCGGTGATGGTCAGTGAAACGATGCGCACCGCGGGCTCGGCCAGCTTGACGATCAGGGCCTCGGCGCTCTCTTCGGCCAGGAGCATGTCGGTGATCGCGCCGATCACTCGCACTTCGGTGTCCGGCGTGTCGCCCAGTTCCACCAGGGTGTAGTAGAAATCCTGCTCGGCCAGGGCGTCGCGGACCTTGCGGTCTTCACTGCGCAAGCCGGCGCCGCAGATAGCCCACTGCCGGGCTTCGCCCTGGTTCATCAGGGCATCGGTGTAGAACGCCTGGTGCGCGCGGTGGAACCCACCGACGCCGATGTGGACGATGCCATGCGCGAGCGTCGTCGGGTCGTAGGCGGGCAACTGGATGTGCTCGGCGAGCTGATGCAGATTCTGTCGATTGAGTTTCATGTTCGGTCCTGTATCAGGCAGCGGCCTGCAGCGGTTTGGCCACGGCAATGCCCTGGGCATCGAAAAGGTGGCAGTACTCGGCGTCCAGCAGCAGGTTCAGGCGTTCGCCGTACTGGCTGCGCAGATCGCCGCGGATTCGCAGGGTCAGCGGTTCCTGCGAGTCGGTGACGACGTGGCAGAAGGTATCGCTGCCCAGTCGCTCGCTGACATCGGCGGTCACCGCCAGCTGGCATTGCCCCGGCTGCGCCAGGTCGAGGTGCTCGGGGCGGATGCCCAGGGTCACCGCATCGCCGACTTTCAGCGTCTGGCTGACGCGGGGCAGGTAGATCCGAGTACCGGCGTCGAGGGCAACTTCGCAGCCCTGGCCATCGACCCGGCTGAGCGTGCCTTTGAGGAAACCCATCTTCGGCGTCCCGAGAAAACCGGCGACGAACAGGTTGGCCGGATGATGGTACAGCTCCAGAGGCGCCCCTACCTGTTCGACGCGGCCGCCGTTGAGCACCACTACCTTGTCGGCCAGGGTCATGGCTTCGACCTGGTCATGGGTGACGTAGATCATGGTGGCCTGCAGTTCCTTGTGCAGGCGCGAGAGTTCCAGGCGGGTCTGCACGCGCAGGGCTGCGTCGAGGTTGGACAGTGGCTCGTCGAACAGGAAGATCTTGGGGTGACGGACGATGGCGCGCCCGATCGCCACGCGCTGGCGCTGGCCGCCCGACAACTGCTTGGGCTTGCGGTCGAGCAGGGCGCCCAGTTCGAGAATGCGCGCAGCTTCCGCTACCTTGCTCTCGACTTCCGCTTTGGGCTTGCCGGCCAGGTCCAGTGCGAACGACAGGTTCTTGCGCACCGTCATGTGCGGATACAGGGCGTAGGTCTGGAACACCATGGCCAGGTCGCGCTTGGCCGGGGTCACTTCGGTGATGTCGCGACCGTCCAGCTCGATGGTGCCACTGCTGACTTCCTCGAGCCCGGCGATCAAACGCAGCAGCGTCGACTTGCCGCAGCCTGACGGGCCGACGAACACCACGAATTCGCGGTCGTGCACTTCCAGGTCGATGCCCTTGATGATCTGCAGACCTTCGAAGCCCTTTTTCAGGTTTTTTATTTTCAGAGTGGCCATGGGATGGTTCCTGATATGAGTACGTTGTTGGCGATGCTGGCCTCTTCGCGGCCACTGGCCGCTCCTACAAGGGTCGTGCAGAACCCGTAGGAGCGGTCAGCGGCCGCGAAGGCGTCCGTGAAATCGCCACCGGTCACTTGACTGCCCCGAAGGACAGGCCGCGCACCAGCTGCTTCTGGCTGATCCAGCCGAAGATCAGGATCGGCGCGCAGGCCAGGGTCGAAACGGCTGACAGCTTGGCCCAGAACAAGCCTTCCGGGCTTGAGTACGAGGCGATCAGGGCGGTCAACGGCGCGGCGCCGGAGCTGGTCAGGTTCAACGACCAGAAGGCTTCGTTCCAGCACAGGATCAACGACAGCAACACCGTCGAGGCCAGGCCACCCTTGCTGATCGGCAACAGCACCCGAAGCATTTCCTGGCCCAGCGTGGCACCGTCCAGGCGTGCCGCTTCGAGGATTTCCCGGGGGATGTCCTTGAAGTAGGTGTACACCATCCAGACCACGATCGGCAGGTTGATCAGGGTGTAGATGACGATCAGGGCAATGCGTGAATCCAGCAGGCCGGCACCCTTGGCCAGCAGGTAGATGGGCATCAGCACACCCACCGGTGGCAGCATCTTGGTGGAGAGCATCCACAGCAAGGTCTGCTTGGTGCGCTTGGTTTCATAGAACGCCATCGAGTAGGCGGCCGGCACTGCAATCAACATGCACAGGGCGGTGGCACTGAAGGAAATCAGCACCGAGTTCCAGGCGAAGTGCAGGTAGTCGCTGCGCTCCTGAATGTGCAGGTAGTTTTCCAGGGTTGGCGTGAAGATGAACTGCGGCGGTGTGGCGAAGGCGTCGATCTCGGTCTTGAAGCTGGTCAGCACCATCCAGAAGATCGGGAAGAACACCAGGATCGCCACGGCCCAGGCCAGGCAGCCCAGGACCAGGCTTTGCAGGCGACGCGATTGTTGAAGTGTCATGGTGCAGGCCCTCAATTCTTGTCGGTGAGGTTTTTGCCGATCATCCGCACCAGGATGATGGCGGCGATGTTGGCGATGACCACGGCGATCAAGCCACCAGCGGAGGCCATGCCCACGTCGAACTGCACCAGCGCCTGGTTGTAGATCAGGTAGGCAAGGTTGGTGGAGGCGAAACCCGGACCACCGTTGGTAGTGGTGAAGATTTCCGCGAACACCGAGAGCAGGAAGATCGTTTCGATCATCACCACCACGGCGATGGGCCGCGCCAGATGCGGCAGCGTCAGGTGCCAGAAGATCGCCAGGGCGCCGGCGCCGTCAAGCCGTGCGGCCTCTTTCTGTTCCTGGTCCAGCGACTGCATGGCGGTCATCAGCAGCAGGATGGCGAACGGCAGCCATTGCCAACTGACGATGACGATGATCGAGAACAGCGGGTAATGGGCGAGCCAGTCGACCGGTTCGGCACCGAAGAATTTCCACACCGCAGCGAGGATCCCCGACACCGGATGGAAAATCAGGTTCTTGAAGATCAGCGCGCCAACCGTGGGCATGATGAAGAACGGCGAGATGAGCATCACTCGCACGATACCTCGGCCCAGAAACTCGCTGGCTTCCAGCAGGGCTGCGATCAGTACGCCGAAGACCACGCTGATCAACAGCACGCTGCCGACCAGCAGCAAGGTATTGGTGGCGCCCGGCATGAAGCCGGCGTCGGTAAGGAAGAAGCTGAAATTCTCCAGCCCGACGAATTCGTTCTCGCCGGGGTACAGCAGGTTGTAGCGGATCAGCGAGAAGTAGACGGTCATGCCCAGTGGCACGATCATCCATAGCAGCAGCAAGGCCACCGACGGCGTGACCAGAAACCAGCCGGGGTTGGACAAGCGGCGCTTGCCCGTCACCTCAGCGGCGTCGGGCTGGGGCTTGGCAGTCGTAGTATTCATGAGTGCGCACCTGGTGAGCAGGGCTGCCCGCCACGGTCGGCGGGCAGCAGGGCGGACGTGTTACTGCTTGGGGTAGCCGGCGCGCTTCATGGCGCGCTCGGTCGCCGTCTGCGCAACCACCAACGCCTGGTCCGCGGTGGTCTGCCCGGTCAGCGCGGCAGCGAATGCCTTGCCGACTTCAGTACCGATGGCCTGGAACTCGGGAATGGTCACCAGTTGGATGCCAACGTAGGGCTTGGCGTCGGTCTGCTTGGGATCGGCGACCTTCAGCGATTCCAGCGTGATGTGGGCGAACGGCGCCGCCTTCAGGTACTCGTCGGTGTAGGTCGACTTGCGCGTGCCAGGTGGGACATTGGCCACGCCGTCGGTCTTGGCGACCAGCGCTGCGTATTCCTTGGAAGTTGCCCAGGCCGAAAACTGCTGCGCGGCCTGCTGGTTCTTCGAGCTGGCGGGGATGGCCAGGGCCCAGGAGTACAGCCAGGCCGAGCCCTTGTCGGTGGTTTCATGAGGGGCGAAGGTGAAGCCGACACTGTCGGCGACCTTGCTTTGCGTCTTGTCCATGGTGAACGAGCCGGCGACGCTGGCGTCGACCCAGATGGCGCACTTGCCACTATTGAACAGCGCCAGGTTCTCGTTGAAGCCATTGCTAGAAGCGCCTGGAGGGCCGGACTTCTTCATGTTGTCGACGTAGAAGTTCAGCGCTTTCTTCCAGGCTTCGCTGTCGAACTGTGGCTTCCACTGGCTATCGAACCAGCTGCCGCCGAAGCTGTTGGCCACGGTAGTGATCAACGCCATGTTCTCGCCCCAGCCGGCCTTGCCGCGCAGGCACAGGCCGTATTGGTCCTTGCTCTTGTCGGTGAGCTTTCCGGCGAATTCGGCGATCTGGGTCCAGGTGGGTTTTTCCGGCATCTGGAGGCCGGCCGCCTTGAACAGGTCGGTGCGGTAGTAGGTCATCGAGCTTTCAGCGTAGAACGGCAGGGCGTACAGCTGGCCCTTGACCGATAGGCCATCGCGCACCGAAGGGAAGACATCGTCTATGTCGTAGCTGGCGGGCAGGTCCTTCATCGGTGACAGCCAACCCTTGGCGCCCCACAGCGAGGCTTCGTACATGCCGATGGTCAACACGTCGAACTGGCCGCCCTGGGTAGCGATATCGGTGGTCAGGCGCTGGCGCAGCACGTTTTCTTCCAGCACCACCCAATTGAGCTTGATGTCGGGATGCTCGGACTCGAAAGTCTTGGCCAGGCGCTGCATGCGAATCATGTCGCTGTTGTTGACGGTGGCGATGGTCAGGGTGGTGTCGGCATGGCTGTAGCCACTGACGGCCAGTGCGCCACACAGACCGCTGGCAACGAGCAGGCGTTTGTAGTCTATGGTCATCTCGCATTCCTCTTCGGCACGCGGGGGGGCGGCCTTGGTTATTATTCTTGTGTCTTCGTAGAGGTGAAGCACTGCCTGTGATTACAGACCCCCGCAGGCATTCTGACAAATCCCTGAGTACACCCACGCTGATACTTATTTGCACTGAGCCGGCTGGCGCAGCGACGCGCCAGAGGCGTGCGCAGCGTCGTTGTGAGGTTTCGTACAGGTTTCAGGAGCTCGACCGCTGCACGGCCAGGCGACGATAGTGCGACGGCGTCATGCCCTTGAGCTGCTGGAAGCGGCGGTTGAAGTTGGAAATATTGTTGAAGCCGGACTCGAAGCACACGTCCGTCACCGGCCGATCGCCGTCAGCCAGCAGCTCGCAGGACTTGCTGATGCGCAGGCGATTGACGAACTCGACGAAACAGCGGCCGGTGGCCTGTTTGAACACCCGGGAAAAATAGGTCGGTTTCATGCCCAGGTAGGCGGCGACTTCTTCCAGAGACAGCTCGCGCGCATAGTGGGTAAAAATGTAGTCGACTGCGCGGTTGGTGCGCTCCACCGCGTGCTCGTCGGCGTCCTGGGCCGCGGCGGTGCCCGAGAGCAACTGGTAGTCCTCGCAGGCCGCCAGCGATTCCATGAGTATCAGGAAGTGTCCGAGGCGGCTGATACCCTGGCTGTCGGCGATGCGCTGCATCGAGGCACCGGCCTGGGCGATGGTCCGGGCACAGCGGAACTCGATGCCGTAACGGGCTCGTTCGAGCAGCGGCGCAAGACTTTTGAGTTCGCTGAATACCTGGTGGCCATGGTCGAACAGCTCGTCGGTGAAATTGACCAGCATGTCGCGCTTGCTCACCGACTCGTCGTTCTGCAGCTGGCTGATCCAGTTGTGCGGCAGATTGGGCCCGGTGAGAAACAGGCTGCCCGGATTGAAGTTGCCGATGTAGTCGCCGACGAACACTTTGCCGGAGGTGGCGACCAGCAGGTGCAGTTCGTATTCCTTGTGGAAATGCCAGCGCACCAGCGGGCATGGGAAACCGTGCTGGCGATAGATGATCGAGCGACCGTCGTGGTCGTCCATCAACTCGTAGGAAGGGTCGGTTATTCGCGTTGCTCGAGTCATGCCGTGGCTGCTTTTGGAGTTGTGCCGATCGGAAATGCGCACCCAAGCATAGCGGTGGACGGGCCTGTGCGTCCAAGGCTGAAACGTCCGGAGTCGAGAAGCCCGGCGTTGAAGCGGCCCTCGCTCAGCGGGCGTCGTCGTTCTTGCGCGGCGTGTTCGAGCGCGGCAGGCCCGGCAAGGAGGGGGGCAGGCTGCCGCGGTCCGGCTCCCAGTCGGGAAGCGATGGCTGGCCCTCGTTCGCCGCCGGTTTGAGCAGCTGTACTTGAGCCAGCAGCGCTTCCATGGCGGCCATCAACCCGACCTTTGAATTGGGCAGCACGGGGTGGTGAGGTGGGATGAACAGGCTCAGGGTCGACACCTGCACCAGCGGCGATGCCGGGCAGTCGGTCACACTCAGCACACAGGCTTCGCTGGACTTGGCGTATTCGGCCAGGCGAATGGTGTCGCGGGTGTAGGCGGGCAGGGCGATGGCCAGCAGGGTGTCGTTGCGGGTGATGCCGGACAGTCGATAGGCCGACCCTTCAAGACCGCCGTCCAGGGTCACGCAGTGCGCGCCGGCGCAGAACGGGCTGAGCCCCGCGGCTGCCATGGCGGCGATGTGAAAGCTGTTGCCGAAACCGACCACGAACACATTCTGCGAGCGGGCCAGGCGCAGGGCCATCTCCTCGAAGGTCTGGTTGTCATTCATGCGGGTGACGTTGTCCAGATGGTGCTTGCTGAGGCTGATCTGCTGTTCCAGATCGAACCCCGTCTCCGGTGCCTGCTTGAGCCGGCCTTCGATGACGTCGGCCGCAGACACCACGGCCAGCAGGTTTTCCATCAGGGCAAAGCGCAGGCCGGTGAAACCGTTGAGACCGATCGCATTGGCCAGGCGGTTGACGGCGGCGGTGGAGGTGCCGGTGGCGCCGGCCAGTTCTTCTATGTTGAGCGTTGCGCTGCGGTAGGGGTTGGCTTGCAGGAAGGCGGAGACTTTCTTCAGCGCGGGCCGCAGCTCTTCGTGCTTGCCACGCAATGCGCGCATCAGCTCGGAATCGTACACTTTGGTACTGTCGATAGGCGCCATCGTCGTTCGTCCTGAATGGGCAATAGGAACTACCTTGGACACCAGAGATTAGTTCGCGGACCACAAAGTGCCAGCGGCCGCTTAGACCGATTGGTTCTTGGATTGGATCCATTGCGAGAAGTATTTCGTGCTCTTGTGCAGATGATGCCGGAGCATGCTGCCGGTGAAGTTTGCCCGGCGATGCTGCGCTAGGCTCTGGCTCAACTGTTGGAGACGCAGGATCAGGGCCTGAGCGTGTGGCTCGGTCGCATACTGGGCGCCCAGATGCTCATGGCACTGTTCATGGGCGGCTTGCCATTGATCCGCGTTTTCGTACAGCTCGACCGCCGCCTGCGCCAGCTCGTCTGCGCTGCGGCCTATCCGGCCCGGCCAGCGCTCGCCGGTACGCATGCCTTCGGCGCCCGTCGGGGTGGTGACGCTGGGCGTACCGCAGAGCATGGCATCGAGCAACTTGCCCTTGATGCCCGCGCCGAAACGCAGTGGCGCCAGCGCCACCCGTGCCTGACCCACCACCTGCAACGCATCCACTGCCCAACCCTTGACCAGGAAACCTTGTGCAGGGTTGTGCAGGGCCGTGGCCTTGGGCGGTGTGTAGGCGCCGTGCACGTGCAATTGCGCGCGCGGCAACTGCTTGCGAATGCGTGGCCAGACCTGCTGCTTGAGCCACAGCACGGCGTCCCAGTTGGGCGCGTGGCGAAAATTGCCGATGCAGACGAAGTGGGCTCTCTGCTCGAAGGTCAGTGCTGCGGTGGCTGGCGGCTCGACCATCAGTGGACAATCATGCAGCAGGCTGGCTGGCACGCCGAAGCGTTCGGTCAGCAGTTGCGTCTCGAACGGCGAGATCATCAAGCTCAAGTCGCAACGAAAGATGGCTGCCACTTCACGCTGGGTGATATCGGCGTCGCTCATGTGCGCGTAGAGCGTGTCCGGTGCTTCGGCGAACAATGCCGAGAAGTCGTTTTCGTCGTCACTTGCGTGCAGGCGCTGCTTGAGCAAACCCTGACGCGCGTCGCGCAGGCTCTGCAGGTCGCAGGTTTCCAGCACACGCACGGCCTGCGGGCAGTGCTGCTCTACCCGCCAACCGAATTGCTCTTCCATCATGAAGCGATCGAACAGGACCATGTCCGGCTGCAACTCAGCCACGAAGCGGTCGAAACTGTCGTCATTGAGCTCGATGGCTCGTTCGGCGATGCCCAGTGCTGCGAGGTCGGCCTTGTGCTCGCCGACCCTGGCGGGGCTGGCGAAGGTCACGTGCCAGCCCTGGGTCGTGAAGCACTGCAGCAACTGCATCATGTGCCCGCCGGCCGCGGAAGAGGTGGGCTCGGGCCAGACATAGCCAATGACCAGGACGCGCTGAAAAGACATGGGGCAGACTCGGGGGCAAAAACCGGGCGCGCATTAGGCCATGATTACGCGTCGGGGTGTAGCGGCAGGCGCGGCTTCAGGCCGCCAGCATGCTCTTGACCTTGTCGCGCAACTGGTCGATGGAGAACGGCTTGCCGATCATGGCCATGCCCGCCGGAACGTCCAGCGCTTCGGCGTAGCCGCTGGCGAACAGCACCGGCAGTTCGGGACGCAAGGCGCGCGCCTCGACGGCCAACTCCTTGCCGTCCATGCCGGGCAGGCCCATGTCGGTCATCATCAGGTCGATGGTCTTGGCCGAATCGTTGAGGAAGGTCAGCGCCTGAGGACCGTCCTCGGCTTCCAGTACCTTGAACTCGAATTCCTCCAGCACGTCCACGATCAGCATGCGGACGATCGCATCGTCTTCGACGACAAGAATGGTTTTGGCGGTATCGGACATCGTTCGGATCCTGGTCGGCAAGGGGCGCAGACGGCGCCGAGCCGTCATGTCGCAGATAACGTTACGCCCCGAGGACAACGAGCACCCGGGAAGCAGGGCGCCAATCATAAAGCATGGGTCGGGGTCAGGCCATGCTTGTGGAGGCATTAAACGAGACCATTCCCACGTTTAGATGTGAAAATTCTTACGAAGCATGAGGAAAAAACCTAACAAATTGACTGAATTGCGGCAAAATCCCCGACCTCGAATACAGGATCCGGGCCCAAGGACATGAACAAACCCTCTTCGATCGACGAGCAGAGCTTCCGTCGCCTGCTCAGTCGCAACGTTGGCTTGCCGCTGGGCGTGGGCGTGCTCAGCGTGGCCGTGTTCATTGCGATCATCGTTTACCTGCTGTCGGTGATCGACTGGGTCGAGCACACCGACCGGGTCATCAACAACGCCAACGAAGCGACCAAGCTGTCGATCGACATGGAAACCGGGATGCGGGGGTACCTGCTCTCGGGTGCCGAGGGCTACCTGGACCCCTATGAACTGGCCAAGCCGCGCCTGGCCGCCGAGTTGCCAGCCTTGCAGGCGTTAGTGGCCGACAACCCGCGCCAGGTCGATCGCCTGACCCGAATCATGGCGCTGCAGAAGGACTGGCTCTCCTACGGCGAGGAGCTGATTTCGCTCAAGCGCGCCACCGGCGACTATTCCAGCGTGGTCCAGACCGGCCGCGGCAAGCGCCTGACCGACGCAATCCGCAAGGAATACGAAGGCTTCATTGCCATGGAGCAGCAACTGCGGGTCGAGCGCAGCGAAAACGTGTCGCGCACCATCTGGGCATCGGTCAGCCTTTATGTACTGTTCGTTCTGGTGGTCAGCGCCTTGCTGGCGTATTTCGGCCGACGCGACATGACCGAACTGTCGACCTCCTATGGCGGCAACCTGGCTGCCCTGCAAAAGGGTGCCAAGCGCCTGCAGGACCAGGCCTGGCTGCGCACCGGCCAGACTCAGCTGGCCGAGCAGTTGCTGGGCCAGCAGACCCTGCAGATGCTGGGCCGCAACATGCTGCAGTTCTTCGCTCAGTACCTGGGTTCGGTGGTCGCTGCGGTGTACATCCGCGAAGAGCACGGCAACCTGCGCCGTATCGCCTCGTACGGGTTCTCCCGCGAGCGTGAGGTGACGGACCAGTTGCTGATCAATGGCGAGGGTATTGCCGGCCAGGCCGTGCAGCGCAACCGGGTCATCCGCCTGGACGACGTGCCGGCCGATTACCTGCGCTTGAGCTCAGGCCTGGGCGAGGGCGCAGCCCGCAGCGTGCTGGTCATCCCGACCAGCGACAACGACCAGATCAACGCCGTGGTCGAGCTGGGCTTCCTGCGCCCCTTGACCGACCGCGACTTGGAAATCGTCGAGCTGCTGGCCGACAACATCGGCACAGCCATCGAAGCGGCCCGCTACCGTCAGCGCCTGCAGGAAGTGCTCGCCGAAACCCAGCAGCTCAACGAAGAACTGCAGGTGCAGCAGGAAGAGCTGAAAACCGCCAACGAAGAGCTCGAAGAACAGTCGCGGGTGCTCAAGGAGTCCCAGGCTTACCTGGAAACCCAGCAGGCGGAACTGGAGCAGACCAACGAGCAGTTGGCCGAACGCACCGATGCACTGGGCCAGCAGCGCGATGCGCTGGATCGCAAGAACCTGGAGCTCAATCAGGCCCAGGTACAGCTCGAAGAGCGTGCCGACGAGCTGCAGCGTTCGAGCCGCTACAAGTCCGAATTCCTCGCCAACATGTCCCATGAGTTGCGCACGCCACTCAACAGCTCGTTGATCCTGGCCAAGCTGCTGGCGGAAAATCCCCAGGAAAACCTCACTGCCGATCAGGTCAAATTCGCCGAGTCGATCTACTCCGCGGGCAACGATCTGCTCAACCTGATCAACGACATCCTCGACATCTCCAAGGTCGAGGCAGGCAAGCTCGACCTGCGACCGGAGAACAGCAGCGTGCCGCGTCTGGTCGACGGCCTGCGCATGACCTTCGAGCCGCTGGCCGGGCAGAAGCACCTGGAACTGTCGGTGCAGATTCTTCCCGACGCACCGGCGATGTTGTACACCGATCGCCAGCGAGTTGAGCAGATTCTCAAGAACCTGTTGGCCAACGCGCTGAAGTTCACCGAGCAGGGCAGTGTCGAGCTGTTGGTGTCTGGCCATGCCAACCAAGGCATCGCCTTCCAGATTCGCGACACCGGCATCGGTATCGCAGTCGACCAGCAGCAGGCCATCTTCGAGGCCTTCCGCCAGGCGGACGGCACCACCAACCGCCGCTACGGCGGCACCGGCCTGGGCCTGTCGATTTCCCGCGACCTAGCCAACATGCTCGGCGGCTACATCACCGTCAGCAGCGAACTGGGCAAGGGCAGCACCTTTACTTTGGTATTGCCGCAACGCTACGAAGAAATCATCGAGGCACCGCGGCATGCGCCGCAGCCCATGGTGATCGCTGCGCAGCCGGTATCCAACACCCCGGCCGTGCTCGAAGCGCCGCTGACCGTGGCGCGCTTTGCCGACGACCGCGATAAAGGCCCGTTCACCAAGCGCTGCATACTGGTGGTCGAGGATGAGCCGAACTTCGCGCGTATCCTCTACGACCTGGCGCATGAGCTGGACTACCACTGTCTGGTGGCCCACGCCGCCGATGAGGGCTTCGACCTGGCGGCGACCTTCGTGCCCGATGCGATCCTGCTCGACATGCGCCTGCCCGATCATTCGGGCCTGACCGTGCTGCAGCGCCTCAAGGAACTGGCCACCACGCGGCACATTCCCGTGCACGTGATTTCGGTCGAGGACCGGGTCGAGGCGGCCATGCACATGGGCGCGATCGGCTATGCGGTCAAGCCGACCACCCGCGACGAACTCAAGGAAGTCTTCGGCCGCCTGGAAGCCAAGCTGACGCAAAAGCTCAAGCGCATTCTGCTGGTGGAAGACGATGACCTGCAGCGCGAGAGCATTTCCCTGCTGATCGGCGACGACGACATCGAGATCACTGCCGTGGGCTTTGCCCAGGAGGCACTCGACCTGCTGCGCGACAACGTCTACGACTGCATGATCATCGACCTCAAGCTGCCCGACATGCTCGGCGGCGACCTGCTCAAGCGCATGTCCAACGAGGAGATCCGTGCGTTCCCGCCGGTCATCGTCTACACCGGGCGCAACCTCACCCGCGACGAAGAAGCCGAGCTGCTCAAGTACTCCCGTTCGATCATCATCAAGGGCGCGCGCTCGCCCGAGCGGCTGCTCGACGAAGTGACGCTGTTCCTGCACAAAGTCGAATCGCAGTTGTCCCATGAGCGGCAAAAGATGTTGAAAACCGCCCGCAGTCGCGACAAGGTCTTCGAGGGCCGCAAGATCCTCGTGGTGGACGACGACGTGCGCAATATCTTTGCCCTGACCAGTGCCCTGGAACACAAGGGCGCCATCGTTGAAGTAGGCCGTAACGGCCGAGAGGCAATCGACAAGTTGAATCAGGTCGAGGACATCGATCTGGTGTTGATGGATGTGATGATGCCCGAGATGGATGGCTACGAGGCCACCCGCGAGATCCGCAAGGACCCGCGCTGGCGCAAGCTGCCGATCATCGCGGTCACCGCCAAGGCCATGAAAGACGATCAGGAACGCTGCCTGCAGGCCGGTTCCAACGACTACCTGGCCAAGCCCATCGACCTGGATCGTCTGTTCTCGCTGATCCGCGTGTGGTTGCCGCAACTGGAGCGCATGTAGTGAGTGATTCCCTGGCCGGCAAGCCCTCCCAGCCGGCTGCCGAGCGCAATATCGATATCGAGATCCGTTTGCTGATCGAGGCGATCTACCTCACCTACAGCTACGATTTCCGCGATTACTCGGGCGCGTCGGTGAAGCGTCGCATCCTGCACGCGCTACGCCAGATGGAGTGCAGCAGCGTCTCGTCGCTGCAGGCTCGGGTGCTGCACGAGCCTACGGCGTTCATGGAGCTGCTGCAGTACCTGACGATTCCGGTAAGCGAGATGTTCCGTGACCCCGAGCACTTCCTGGCGCTGCGCCGTGAGGTGGTGCCGCTGCTCAAGACCTACCCATCGCTCAAGGTCTGGATCGCCGGGTGCAGCACCGGCGAAGAGGTCTACTCCATGGCCATTCTGCTGCGCGAGGAAGGTCTGCTCGACCGCACCATCATCTATGCCACCGATATCAACCCGACCTCCCTGGAAAAGGCCAAGCAAGGCATCTACTCCATGGAGAGCGTGCGCGCCTATACCCAGAGCTACCAGCGCGCCGGTGGCACCCGCTCGTTCGCCGACTACTACACCGCGGCCTACGGTAACGCCATCTTCGACAGCAGCCTGCGCGAGAACGTGACCTTCGCCGACCACAGCCTGGCCACCGACAGCGTGTTCTCCGAGACCCAGTTGGTGTCCTGCCGCAATGTGCTCATCTATTTCAACAAAGGCCTGCAGGACCGCGCCTTCGGGCTGTTCCACGAATCCCTGAGCCATCGCGGCTTTCTCATGCTCGGCAGCAAGGAAACCCTGGATTTCTCGGCCTACAGTTCGCGCTTCGAAACCCTGACGCGCCCTGAACGGATCTATCGCAAGTCATGAGTCGTTTCCAAGCGGTGGTGGTGGGCGCATCGGCCGGTGGCGTCGAGGCACTGCTGGGGGTGTACGGGCAGTTGCCGATGGATTTCAAGCTGCCGGTGCTGACCGTGCTGCACCTGCCGGACGAGCGTCACAGCCAGTTGGCGGAAGTGTTCGAAAGGCGTTTGAACCGGCCGGTGCGCCAGGCGCGTGACAAGGAGCCTATCGAACCCGGTATGTTCTACTTTGCCGGCCCCAGTTATCACCTGTCGGTCGAGCGCGATTTCAGCCTGTCGTTGAGCCAGGAGGAGCGGGTGCACTATTCGCGTCCAGCCATAGACTTTCTCTTCGATTCGGCCGCCGATGCCTATGGCAGCGGGTTGATCGGGGTATTGTTGACGGGGGCCAACGAAGACGGCGCGCGAGGTCTGGCCAGCATCAAACACAAAGGTGGCTTGACCATCGTCCAGGACCCCGCCGAGGCGCGGGTCGCGGTCATGCCGCAGGCGGCCATCCGCCTGCAGGCGCCTGATCACATTCTTTCACTCCACGGCATTGGCTGTCTGCTTGCCGAGCTGGAACGAAGCACATGCTAAGCAACGTCCAAGCAAAACTGTTGATCGTCGATGACTTGCCGGAGAACCTGCTGGCCCTGGAGGCGTTGATCGCCAGCCCCGGCCGTGAGGTGCACAAGGCACTCTCGGCCGACGAAGCTTTGTCGCTGCTGTTGCAGCACGAATTCGCCATGGCCATTCTCGATGTGCAGATGCCGGGCATGAACGGCTTCGAGCTGGCCGAGCTCATGCGCAGCACCGAGAAGACCAAGAACATTCCGATCGTGTTCGTCAGCGCCGCCGGGCGCGAACTCAACTATGCCTTCAAGGGCTACGAAAGCGGCGCCGTGGATTTCCTCCACAAGCCGCTGGACATGCAGGCGGTGAAGAGCAAGGTCAGCGTGTTCGTCGACCTGTACCGCCAGCGCAAGACCCTCAAGGAACAGCTCGATGCGCTGGAGCGCTCGCGTCAGGAACAAGAGGTGCTGCTCAAGCGCCTGCAAGTGACCCAGAGCGAACTGGAGCATGCCGTGCGCATGCGTGACGACTTCATGTCGATCGTTTCCCACGAAGTGCGCACCCCGCTCAATGGGCTGATCCTGGAAACGCAATTGCGCAAACTGCACCTGGCGCGCGATAACGCCGATGCCTTCACCCTCGACAAGATGCGCGCCATGGTCGAACGCGACGAGCGGCAGATCAAGAGCCTGATCCGCTTGATCGAGGACATGCTGGATGTATCGCGCATCCGCACCGGCAAGCTGTCCATTCGTCCTGCCCAGTTCGACCTGGCGCAACTGGTGCGCAATCTGGTCGACAGTTTTGCGCCTCAGGTGGCTGCCGCCGACTGCACCATCAGCCTGCGTGCGGATGAGCCGGTGCTGGGCATCTGGGACGAGTTCCGCATCGAGCAAGTGGTCAGCAACCTGATCTCCAATGCCTTGCGCTATGGTGGCAAGGGGCCGGTGGAGGTCACGGTGTACGGGCACAACGGCTGGGCGCGCGTGGAAGTGCGGGACCATGGCATCGGTATCAGCAAGGAAAACCAGCTGCGCATCTTTCAGCAATTCGAGCGGGTGTCGGGCAGCAACGTGGTAGCGGGCCTGGGCCTGGGCCTGTTCATTTCCGAGCAGATCGTGGCGGCCCACGGCGGGCGCATCGAAGTGGACAGCGCCCTGGGCGACGGCGCGACGTTCCGGGTCAGCCTGCCGCTTTAGGAATAAGCGCACTCACACGCAACCTCTGTCGCAGGTCATGGTCGTAATGGCAGCAAAACATATAAGTACATAGGCTTCCCCATGAGTGAAGATGCACAAGATGTCGTTCTCATCGTAGAGGACGAACCGTTGATATTGATGGTCCTGGCAGACTACTTGTCCGGCCTGGGCTATCGCGTCCTGAAAGCCGAGAATGGCGAGCAGGCACTGGAAATTCTGTCGACCAAGCCGCACCTGGACCTGATGGTCACCGACTATCGTCTGCCCGGTGGCATTTCCGGGGTGAAGATCGCCGAGCCCGCCGTGTTGCTGCGGCCGGACCTGAAGGTGATATTCATCAGTGGCTATCCGGCGGAAATCCTCGAAACCAACAGCCCGATCGCGCGCAAGGCACCGATCCTGGCCAAGCCGTTCGACCTGGATACGCTGCACGAGCAGATCCAGGAACTGCTGGCCTGAACGAGCAGGGCACCTGGCCTGACGGTCAGGTGCCCTGTTTGTTTGCAGGCATTTTGTTTGCAGGCATTCGCCGTCTGCTTCAGGGGGTTGGCAATGCGGCCCCTTTGGGCCAGAGCAACCACACCTGACCTTCCTGCTTCATGTTGCCGGCCAGCTCGCCGGCTTCTGCTCCCGTCCCCCAGAACAGATCGGCACGCACTTCGCCGGCAATGGCGCCACCGGTGTCTTGCGCGGCCACTGGGCGAACGACCGGCGTGCCGTCGGGGCGCGTGGTCGAGAGCCATAACAGGCTACCCAACGGGATCACCTTGCGATCGATCGCCACGCTGTAGCCTGCGGTAAGGGGCACGTTGAGCGAGCCACGCGGCCCTTCGTTGCTGTCCGGCCGAAGGCTGAAGAACACGTAGCTCGGATTGCTGGCGAGCAGTTCCGGTACGCGCTGGGGGTTGGCCACGGCCCAGTCTCGGATGCGGCCCATGCTCACTTCTTCTTTCTTCAGCAGGCCCTGGTCCACCAGCCAGCGGCCGACCGGGCGGTAGGGGTGGCCGTTCTGGTCAGCGTAGCCGACGCGCAGTTGCCGACCGTTGTCCAGCTGCAGGCGCCCCGAACCTTGAATCTGCAGGAACTGCAGGTCCATGGGGTCGCGCATCCACGCCACCACGGGCGCGTTGTCGATGCCCTGACGCTGGATGGTTGCCGCGTCGTCATAGGGACGCAGCACCTGGCCGTCGAGCCGCCCGCGCAGGCGCTTGCCTTTGAGTTCGGGGTAAAGGCTGTCCAACTGCACGCTGATCATGTCTGCCGGTACGCCGTAGACAGGTACCGGATGCCCTGCGTCGGCCTTGAGGCTGCCGGGATAGACAGGCTCGTAGTAGCCAGTGATCAGGCCGTGCTCGCCTTTTTCCGCAGAGCGCAGGCCGTAGACCTGCAGTTGTGCCTGAAGGAAGGTGCGGATCGCGGTGGGAGCAGTGTCCACCGCTTGCGCCGAGGCGCAGGTGGCGCCCCAGATCGCATCCTTGGCCAGCCGCTGGCAAGCCGAGCGCCAGGCAGTGAAGCCGGCCTGCAGGTCGCTGTCGCTGACCTTGGGCAAATCATCCCAGGTGGCCGGTGCGTAGGTGGCGACGGGTTGTGTGGGTGGCACGGGCTTGTTGTCGTTGTCGCAGGCGGACAACAGCGCCAGCGCCGGCACGACGCCGATGAGCAGGCGTCGCCAGGGGAAACGGAAATGGGTCACGCAACGCATCCTGATAGCGATAAGAGGCGGCTACTTTGGATAAACCCACCCCCAACGTCAAATCCATGCGGCGAACAGGTGTGCAGCGGTGGCCGCCGACGCGGCTTGCGCCGCTGCTACAGAACGACACCATCCCCTGTAGCAGCGGTGCAAGCCGCGTCCGGCTTGATGCGGTTGTACAGGCATACTGTGTTGCCGCCGACGCGGCTTGCGCCGCTGCTACAGAACCCCATCCCCTGTAGCAGCGGCGCGAGCCGCGTCCGGCTTGATGCGCTTGTCCACCTGCATCAGCAATAGCTGGCAATCCGACGTACCTGGCCCTGTCCCTGGCCCAGGGTCCACTCGCGATTGAGGGTCTGGAACACATCGTTGACGAACTGCCGATCGGCCGCCGCTTTCTTGCCGACATAGCCCTTGCCGCGGCGGTAGATCGGCATGCGCGCGCGCAGTTCGGGGTGGCTGCGCTCGAAATCCTCGCCGTCGGCGTCATTGGCCAGGGCGTCGATATGTACATCGCCCCGCTGGCAGACCCAAAGAATATGGTCGTCGAGGCTGTCACGGCCGGCTGCCAGAATGCGGGCGAGCTGGTCAACGGTGGGCTGCTGGTTCAGGTTCATGTGTATGCTCCTTGAGCTCTGTGTGATCTGTCAGGTTGTGGTCCCCAACACGGGTCGGCAGGTACGCTTCACGTGTTGTCCGTCTAGGTCAGTACTGGCTCGAGCTCGATGTGTAGTGCTTGAAACCATCACTACATGAAAGCCATGGCGTTCAGGTTGCACCTACCCGCGGGGTACGCGGATCACATCGGAGTGACTCGATGGCTCATCGAGCAGGACTGGTTTCGCCTCTGCTCTGTTCCCGATCAGGGAGACGGCCTCATCATGCAAGTCGCAACGAGTCGCGTCAATGAATATGTAGTGCTTTCTTATAAGCACTACATATTTTATTTATGACCTGCAAGTCACGCATTCCGGCCTGCTCCGGCGTCCGTGGATCCCGGTACACGGTGTTTGAAATACGCAGCTCAGCGCCTTGCCCTCGCTCAGGCCCATGAAAGCCCCGGCAAGGCTTGATTGTTCGAGCGTCTCCCATAATCATGCTCGGCCCGAGCGCAGAAGGTGCGTCCTGTGCAAGTACCCAGTGGAGCCGTATGGAGTTCAAGCAGAGTCTGAGTCGACGGATCGTCATCGTGTTTGCGTTGATGAGCGCTTTCGTCGCCGGCGTATTCGCTGTGGGCATCGTGGCCACCGTGCATCTGGTGGAGCGCAAGCTGACGACCATGAGTTTGAGCGGCAACATGCATCGCCTGCTGTTGGTCGACAATGCGGACGATTGGCGCCACCGACCCGAGAAAGACGAGCTGTTCTACATCGAGGGTGGCAACGGCGACCTGAGCATGCCCAACGAGCTCAAGACCCTGCCGATCGGTTTCCAGAAGCTCACGCTCGGGCCGCGCACCTACTACGCCATGGTCGCCCGCGTCGACAATCGTCAGTACGTATTGCTGCGTGACCAGGAGGGTATGGAACAGCGTGCCAATGTGCTGTTCATCGTGGTAGGCGCTGGCTTTCTGCTGAGCATCGCCCTGGCGATCATGCTGGGCGGACTCCTGGCCCGCCGGGTGATGGCGCCGGTCGTGCGGCTGGCCCGGCAGGTGCGCCATCGCGACAAGATGCTCGGCCTGGCTCCGCCGCTGTCGCCCGATTACACCGACGATGAAGTTGGCGAACTGGCGCGCTCCTTCGATGAAACGCTGAGCAAGCTGCGGGCGGCGCTCAATCGCGAGCAGATGTTCACCAGCGACGTGAGCCACGAATTGCGCACGCCGTTGATGATTCTCGCCAGTTCCTGCGACCTGCTGCTGGCCACCGAGCTGGATGAGCGCTCGCACCGTCAAGTGGCGCGGATTGCACGGGCCACCGACGGCATGAGCCAACTGGTTGAAACGTTCCTGTTGCTGGCACGCGACCGCGATGCGGCCAGCCATGGCAATCCTTCTGCCACCTTGCGCCGGACCGCCGACGAACTGGTCGAGATCTGGGGGCGCCAGATAGAGGCCAAGGGCCTTGAATTCATCTATGTGGCCGACAACCATTCGAGCGAGGTCTACAACCATGCATTCCTGCATTCGGTAATGGGCAACCTGCTGCGCAACGCATGGCACTACACCGACACCGGGTTCGTGCGCCTGACCCTGACCGAAACCGGGTTCCACGTGGAGGACAGCGGTATCGGCATTCCAGAGGAAAAGCGCAACGCCATGTTTCAGCCATTCGTGCGCGGGGACGAGCAGCGCGGCGAGGGCCTGGGCCTGGGCTTGTCCCTGGTGCAGCGCATCTGTGTCAACCAGGGCTGGCACGTGAGCCTGAGCAGTCGCGAGCCCCATGGGTGTTTTTTTGCCGTGCAACTGGGCGACGCCTAGCGCCGGAACACGCTCGAGCCGTGCGCCCAGTCACAGTCTTTTTGTGAACCTTGCCACCTTTTTGTGGTCTTTCAGCTGGCGGCTTGAACCGACGGCATGCCGGGCAATAGGCCCAGGAGGGGCTTTTCATCGCCTCTCTTCGCAAGTAGTAGCCACCCGTAGCGGTAGTAGCGACAGGCACGACCGGTGCAGGCCCAGCCCGCGGGACATTGTTGTCCCGCTTTCGAATGGTCCGTTCATCGGGGCCTTTTTTCTTATTCATGTGAAGATCGCCATGCCCTCATCTCAACGTCTTTCTACCGTATTCAGCCGCACCCGCCTGGTTGCCACCGGCCTGTTCACCGGGCTGTTGTTCACTGTCGGCCCTGCGCATGGCGAAGAAGCACCCGACACCAGCCGCTGGGTCAGCGACAACCTCAGTACCTTCGTGCGCAGCGGCCCGACCGATGGCTATCGCATCGTCGGCAGCTTGAAGTCCGGTCAGAAAGTCGAATTGCTTTCCACTCAGGGTGACTACAGCCAGGTGCGCGGCGAGGGTGGTTCCAGTGTCTGGATCCCCAGCAGCGACCTGCAACCCACCCCCGGCCCTGCCGAACACGTTCCGCTGCTGACGCAGCAGGTGGCCGATCTGAGCGGCAAGCTGCAGTCCATCGATGACAGCTGGAAGAACCGAGTCCAGGGCATGCAGGAAACCCTGGATGCGCGCAAGAAGCTGATCGACGAGCTGGAAGCGCGCAGCAAGGCGCTGAACGCCGAGCTCAGCGATGCCCAGTCCGAATTGCGCAGCACCCAGGCGAAGTTGGGTGATGAAAACAAGCACGTCATGATGAGCTACATGGTCTATGGCGGCAGCATTGCCGGTGCTGGTTTGCTGGCCGGGCTGATCCTGCCGATGATGACGCGTGGTCGCAAGCGTAACGATCGCTGGTTCTGAGGGCGGCGCCTACAGGTTGCGCTGAACCCGCCCGGCCGCTCGATGATCTATGGTGTTGCACTCCTTATCGCCACACAGAGAGAGCCTTGCCATGAATACCAGTGATCTACTTGAACAACTGCTGCGCGGTCGCAGCGGACAATCCTCGGCCGGCCAGCCTGGCGCTGCCAAAGGGCAGGGCGGACTGGGCGGTTTGCTGGGCGGATTGCTCGGTGGCGGCCGCGGCGCATCGGGCGGCGCCGGGCTGGGTGGGCTCGGCGGTTTGCTGGGTGGCCTGGGTGGCATGCTGGGCGGAAGCGGGGGCAGTCGTTCCGGTTCGAGCAAGTACACTGCCATGGCGTCGTTGGCAATGATGGCTTACAAGGCCTATCAGACCTGGCAGCAACAGCAGGCAGCCGCACCCCAGCAAGCGTTGCGCACAATCGATCAGCTGTCCGAGTCCGAAGTTGAAGGCCACAGCCATGCGATTTTGCGGGCGTTGATTGCCGCGGCCAAGGCCGATGGCCGGGTGGATGCACAAGAGGAAGCCGCGATTCGCGCCGAATTGACCGAGCATGCCGAGGATGCGCAGTTGCAGCAGTGGCTGGACGCAGAATTGGCGCGGCCGCTGGACGCGCAAGAGCTGGCCAGTGCCGCCGATGGCCCGGCGATGGCAGCAGAGATGTACCTCGCCAGCGTGATGCTCATGGGGCAGCAGGATGCCGGCGAGCGGGCCTGGCTCGACCAACTGGCAGCCGCCCTGAACCTGGCCCCGGAACTTCGCGCCCAGCTCGATCAGCAGGCCAAGACGCAATAACCCCCACCTCAAAAGCCGTACGGCGATGCTGCAGGCCAATCCCATGCACCGCCGACGCGGCTCGCGCCGCTGCTACAAAAACAACACCCCCAGCGCCCCGCAACCCCTGTAGCAGCGGCGCAAGCCGCGTCCACCAGCCCCGCAACCCAGCAAACGCACGCAACCCTGTAGCAGCGGCGCAAGCCGCGTCCGCCAGCCCCGCAACCCAGCAGACGCACGCAACCCCTGTAGCAGCGGCGCAAGCCGCGTCCGGGCGCGGCGCCAATTCCCGTACGGTCGTTACAAGGGCCCCAATTCCAACCAGATCGGGGCATGGTCTGAAGGTTTTTCCATGGCGCGCAGGTCGTAGTCGATACCGGCGGCCCGAACTTGCGGCAGCAGGCCGCGGGATGCCAAAATCATATCGATGCGCAGGCCGCGCTTGGGCTGGTCTTCGAACCCGCGGCTGCGATAATCGAACCAGCTGAACCGGTCGGCCACTTCCGGGTGCAGATGGCGGAAGCTATCGACCAAGCCCCAGTCCTGCAACCGTTGCATCCATTCGCGTTCTTCGGGCAAGAAGCTGCACTTGCCCGTCTTCAGCCAACGCTTGGCGTTGTCCGCCCCGATACCAATGTCGCAATCCTGGGGCGAAATGTTCACATCGCCCATCACGATCAATGGCTGATCGTTGCTGAAGCCGCTTTCCAGCAAGCTCTGCAGGTCGCTGTAGAAGCGTCGTTTGGCGGGAAACTTGGTCGGGTGATCGCGGCTTTCACCTTGCGGGAAGTAGCCGTTCATCACCGTGACGACCTGGCCTTGGGCATCGGCGAATGTGCCACGGATGAAGCGGCGTTGAGCGTCGTCTTCGTCACCGGCGAAGCCTTTGTCGATACTCAGCGGGGCGGCGCGAGAAAGCAGCGCAACCCCGTAGTGCCCTTTCTGCCCATGAAAGTGCACGTGATAGCCCAGCGCCTCGACCTCGGCCTGCGGAAACTGCTCGTCCGACACCTTGGTTTCCTGCAGGCCGATCACATCGGGCTGGTGCTTGTCGATCAAGGCCGCCAGCTGATGCGGGCGGGCGCGCAAGCCGTTGATGTTGAACGAGACGATTTTCATGGTCGCGGATCCTGGCAAATGCGCGATGCTAACGGAGTGTGGCGCAAGCGACCAGCGCGGCGGCGTGCAATCCAGCGTGATTTGCCTGCGCCAGGCACGGAACCCCTGCCGCCGCGCATCGTCCATTGACTACTCGTTGCACTCGCCAAGGACAGACCTCCATGCTCCAGACCTCGACCACCGCTGCAGAAGTACGTCAGCTCGATGGTGGTTACGCTCGGGAAACCCGTGCGCTGCTCTATCAGACCTACCTGCTGGACCCGACCTTTGCCTACCTGTTCGAAGCCGATCGTCCTGGGTTCGAACGCCGCGTGCGTTCCACGGTGCGGCAACTGGTCAATCAGCACTTCCTCCAGGACCTACCGGCGCTGGGCCTGTTCTTCAATGACCGTCTGGCCGGCGTTGCGCTGGTAGCGCCACCCCAGCGTCGCCTGGGCATCACCGAGAGCTGGGCCTGGCAATGGCGGATGATGCTGGGCACCGGCGTGGAAGGTACTCGCCGTTATCTTGAATACCATCACGCCGTGCAGCATTGCCTGCCTTCGGATGCGGTGCATGTGCTGCCGCTGATGGGGCTGCATCCCGATTACCAGGGCCCTGAACTGGCCGAGCAACTGCTGACGGCGGTACACAACTGGTGCGCCCAGGACCCGACGTCCGAAGGCGTGGTGCTGGACACCGGCAATCTGC
The DNA here is from genome assembly GCF_014841915.1 of Pseudomonas sp. CFBP 13727. Classification (NCBI taxonomy): domain Bacteria; kingdom Pseudomonadati; phylum Pseudomonadota; class Gammaproteobacteria; order Pseudomonadales; family Pseudomonadaceae; genus Pseudomonas; species Pseudomonas sp. CFBP 13727. Next base: position 291,976 of record NZ_JACYUT010000001.1, on the reverse strand, counting down.
GCTATCTGGCGTTCTTCGAACGGCAAGGCTATACCCAGATCGGCGAAGTGGCACTGGGCCCGGTGGTCGAGCACGTGTTCTTTCATCCCAGCCCTGAAACGGTCCGCAGTTCTGAAACAGTCGGTTACGCACAAGGCTGAACTCCAGTCATCCACGACGCCTGGCAGGGTCCAAATCGACGTACAGGTCGTGATAGCATTCGCCTATGAACTATTCAGGACGATTGGCCGGCAGCCTGGCGCTGCTGGTTGCATGTATGGCGGCTCAGGCCCAAAGCGTACTCGATGTGCGCATCAACCCTGCCAATGCGGCGCTCAAGAGCAATGTCGAAGGCTATATCGGCAGCCTGGGCGATCGTGACAGCGAGGCACTGTTGCGCTTCAGTCGCGGGGCCGAGGAGCAGGCGCAGAAAGCGGCGCAGGCGTTGGGCTATTATCAGACGCGAGTGAGCAGCGAAGTACAGCCGGGAGAAAATCCCCGCCTGCTGCTGCACATTGAGCCGGGAGAGCCTATACATCTGCGCAACGTCACCGTACGTGTCGAAGGTCCGGCAGCGCAATTGAAGGCCTTCCGCGTGCCCCACAGTCGCGAGCTGGCTCCTGGCGCGGTGCTCAACCACGGTCAGTACGAGAATGCCAAACAGCTTATCCAGAACCAGGCCTCGCGCTATGGATTCTTCAGTGGCACTTTCAGCAAGCAGCGCCTGGCCGTCGACCCACGGGCAGGCCTGGCCGACATCGAACTGGTGTACAACAGCGGTCCGCGGTTCAAGCTGGGCAAGGTCAGTTTCCAGGGCGACACGCCTTTCGACGATGAACTGCTGCAGCGCATGGTGCCCTTCAAGGAAGACACCGCCTACGATTCCGAACTGATTGCCGAGCTGAACCAGGCGCTGCAATCGAGTGGCTATTTCGAAGGCGTGCGGGTCGACGCGGCGCCAACGGCAGCCACCGAGCGGGTCATTCCCGTGGACGTGCAATTGACCACGCGCAAGCCCCGGACCATGGGGTTGGGCCTGGGTTATTCGACCGATGTGGGGCCGCGCGGCAAAGCCAACTGGACCCGCCACTGGGTCAATCCCCAGGGCCACAGCTATGGTGCGGAAATGGAGCTTTCCGCGCCTCGGCAGAACGTCGGGCTCTGGTATGACATCCCCCTGGATCCACCCCTCACCGACAAACTGCGCTGGGCTGGTGGCTACCAATACGAAGAGCTGGCCGACACCGACAGCCTGAGCAAACTGCTGACATTCGGCCCGGAATGGCACAGCAAGCTACCCAGCGGCTGGCAGCGAGTCATCTCGCTGAAGTGGCAACGCGAAGAATACCGGTTGGGCGACGACACCGGCCTGAGTACCCTGTTGATGCCAGGCATCAGCTACACCTACCTCAAGAGCGACAACAAGGTCGACCCGCACAATGGCTACCGTGTGCAGTTCGATGCGCAAGTGGCCAAGGAAGGGCTGATGTCGGACACCAACCTGTTGCATGGCAACGTAATGCTCAAGGGCTTGACCACCGTGGCGCAGAATCACCGCTTGCTTGGCCGGGTGCAGTTGGGCGGCAACGCCACCAACGGATACAAATCCGTTCCGCCTTCGCTGCGCTTCTTTGCCGGTGGCGATCAGAGCGTGCGTGGCTACGATTACCAGACCCTGTCTCCGGAAAACTCCGATGGCGACCGCATCGGCGGACGCTACATGGTGGCCGGCAGCGTGGAATACCAGTACTCGATCGCCGATAAATGGCGCCTGGCGACCTTTATCGACAAGGGCAATTCGTTCAACGACCTCAAGTTCGCCGACCTCAAGACGGGCATCGGCGTGGGCGTACGCTGGGTCTCCCCGGTAGGCCCGATTCGTCTCGATCTGGCCCACGCCATGGATGACGACGGTGGCGTGCGCCTGCACTTTTCCATGGGGCCGGAACTATGAAGCCCGCACTGAAACGAGGTCTGCTGATCTCCCTAGGGGCGGTCGCAGCCCTGCTGCTGACCGTGATCGTGGCCGTGTCGCTGGTATTGGGCACGCAAGCCGGCAGCCACTGGGCGCTGGCTCGCGTGCCCGGACTGACCCTGGAAAACTTCAGTGGCAGGCTGGGCGGGCATTGGCAGGCCGACAGGCTGGTATGGCAGCAGCAGGCGACCCGAGTCGAGGTGCAGGCGCTTGAGCTGGCCTGGTCACCCGCTTGCCTGTGGCGCATGACCCTGTGCATCGACACCTTGCACACCGGCGCCATTCTTGCGCAGTTGCCTGCCAGCGAAGAGCCTGCCGGCAGCGGTCCGATCGTATTGCCCGATCTGCAATTGCCCGTCGCGATAGAGCTTGGCGATGTGCGTATCGATAGCCTGGAGCTGGATGGGGTGCAACAGCTGAGCGGTCTGGAGCTGGCAGCGCACTGGACCGCCGACGGCCTCAAGATCGACCGAGCCCACCTGCAGCGCGATGAACTGGTGCTGGATGTGCACGGCACTCTGCGCCCTGGCGGCCAATGGCCGCTCGATCTCGACGCCCAGGTGCAACTGCCGGCAGTGGACGACAAGCCCTGGCAGGTCACCCTCAACGCCACGGGCGATCTGCTGGACACACTGACCCTGGACGGGGAGAGTAGCGGCTACCTGCCCGCGCTGATCACCGGCACGGTGCAGCCGCTGGCCGAGCATTTGCCTGCGCAGTTGCGCATTCAGAGCGAGGCGTTCAAACCCAGCGCCGGGCTGCCCGACACTCTGGCTTTCAATCAGCTGGAACTCCTCGCCAAGGGTGACCTGCAGGCTGGCTATGCCATCGATGGCCGGGCCAGTCTGCCGGCCGAGCAGTCGCCGATGACCCTGTTGCTTGGCGCGCGGGTGGATGCCAAGGGTGCCGTGGTGCAGGCGTTGGACATCTCGTCCAGCGCGCAACAGCACCTGCGGCTGTCTGGCTCTCTGGATTGGCAACAGGCCCTGGCGGCGAAGGCCAGGATCGACTGGCTGGACTTCCCCTGGCACCGCCTGTACCCGGTCATTGCCGAGCCAGCCGTGAAGGTGCGGCGTTTCAACGGCGAGATCGATTACAGCGACGGCAAGTACCTGGGCAACCTGAAAGGTGCCTTCGATGGCCCGGCTGGTGCATTCACCTTGGTAACACCGTTCAGCGGCGACCTGCAGCAGGTCTTCCTGCCCCAGCTGGAACTGGTGGCCGGGCAGGGCAAGGCGGCAGGGCACTTGAACGTGAAGTTTGCCGACGGCATCGCCTGGGACACGGCACTCGCCTTGAGCGCCATCGATCCGGCGTACTGGGTCGCGCAGATGCCCGGCAGCCTCGCCGGCCCTCTGCGCAGTACGGGTGAATTCAAGAACGAACGACTCAGCCTCTATGCCGACCTGGACCTCAAGGGCCGCTTGCGCGGGCAACCGGCTGTGCTCCAGGCCAAGGCCCAAGGCGCGGGCGAACGCTGGACGCTGGGCAACCTCGACGTTCGCCTGGGTGATAACCGCATCAAGGGTCAAGGCAGCCTGCAGCAGCGAGTCGAGGGTCGGCTGGACATCGACCTGGCCCGCCTGGGGCAGTTGTGGCCCGGGCTGCAGGGTCGGTTGAAAGGTCAGATGGATGCCGCAGGTACCCTGCAGGCACCCCAAGGCAAGCTCAAGCTGGTGGGCCAACAGTTGGCAATGGACAGCAACCGTCTGCAGAACCTGACCCTGGACGCCGGCCTCGATGGGGCCCAGCGCGGCACGCTGGATTTGACCGCTGCGGGCATTCGTGCAGGTGCAACCGACCTGGGCACCTTGAGCGCCAAGGCCTCGGGCGATATCAAGCGACAGCAAGTGCAACTGGCTCTCAAGGGACCTCAGCTTGCCCTGGCGACCAGTCTGGACGGTACGCTGGACAAAGGCTTCACCGCACAAAGCAGCTGGCGCGGGCGACTGGCCAGCGGTTCGGTGCAGGCCGGTGGCCAGGACTGGCGTCTGCAGGCGCCAGCGCGACTGGAATACCTGGCTGGCGGGCAGATCAACTTCGGTGCCCATTGTTGGCGCTCAGGACAGGCCAGCCTGTGTGGCGAAGACCAGCGCCTGGCGCCCGAGCCGCGCCTGCGCTACCACCTCAAGCAGTTCCCGCTGGACAGCCTGGCCCAGTGGTTGCCGAAGGATTTCGCCTGGCAGGGCCTGCTCAATGCCGACGTGGCGGTGGATGTGCCCGCCAGCGGTCCGGCCGGTGAGATCACGGTCGATGCCGGCAACGGCACCTTGCGGGTGCGCAACGACCAGCAGTGGGTCGACTTCCCCTATCAAACCCTGCGTCTGACCAGCCGTCTGAACCCGAAGCGAATCGATACCGAGCTCAATTTTCGCGGGGATCGCCTGGGGCAATTGCAGGTGATTGCGCAGATCGATCCGATCCCGGAGAGCAAGCCTGTCACCGGCAGTTTCCGCCTGGCCGGGCTCGACCTTTCCATCGCTCGGCCCTTCGTGCCCATGGTCGAAACCCTCAAGGGGCAGCTCGATGGCAGCGGACAGATCACAGGTTCTCTGATGGCACCGCAGGTCAACGGCAACGTCCGTCTCAGCGGTGGCGAAATAGCCGGCCCGGAACTGCCGACCACCCTTGAAGACTTGCAGTTGCAGGCGCAGATCGCCGGTGAAAGCGTGCGTTTGCAGGGCAGCTGGAAAAGCGGCAAGACCGGCCAAGGGTCGCTGGGCGGCACCGTCGCCTGGGCCGATGCCCTGGATGTAGACGTGCAGCTCAAGGGCTCGCGGCTGCCGATCAATGTCGAACCCTATGCAACCCTGGAAGCGGCGCCCGACCTGCGCATCCAGATGAATGGCGAGCGTCTCGCCGTGGTCGGCAAGGTGTTCATTCCCAAGGGTGCCATCGTGGTTCGGCAATTGCCGCCGTCCACCGTGAAGCTATCCGATGACGTGGTCATCGTCGGCAACCAGACCGAGCAGGGCAAGACGCCGTTGCCCATGGCGATTGATATCGATGTGGAAGTGGGCCAGGAAAAACTCACGTTCAACGGCTTCGGCCTGAGCGCCAACCTGGCAGGCCATGTTCATATCGGCGACAACCTGGACACCCGGGGTGAACTGGCCCTCAATGACGGGCGCTACAACGCCTATGGCCAACGTCTGACCATACGCCGCGCGCGCTTGCTGTTTGCCGGGCCTATCAGTCAGCCGTACCTGGATATCGAGGCGATCCGCACCACCGGTGATGTGATCGCCGGGATCCGCTTGACCGGCAATGCCGAGCAACCCACCAGCGAAGTGTTCTCGGAACCGACCATGAGCCAGGAACAGGCGCTCTCCTACCTGGTGTTGGGCCGGCCATTGGGCAACGGCGGCGAGGACAACAACATGCTCGCCCAGGCGGCGCTCGGTCTGGGTTTGATGGGCAGTTCGGGGGTCACCAGCAAACTGGCCACCGACCTGGGCATCGAAGATTTCCAGCTCGACACCCAGGGCAGCGGCGATGCCACCAGTGTGGTCGCCAGCGGCAACATTTCCGAGAAGCTCAGCCTGCGCTATGGCGTGGGGGTGTTCGAGCCGGCCAATACCATCGCCTTGCGCTACCTGTTGAGCAAGCGTCTGTATCTGGAAGTGGCCAGCGGCGTCGCCAGTTCGCTGGACCTGTTCTACAAACGTGATTTCTGAGGCTCGATCCCAAGTCCGCTAGTCGGGCTTGAGTAGGACTCAGAGCGCCAGGGTGCGGCGGATATTGCCGATCTGCCGCTGGCTCAGGCCGTACTTGTGGGCGAGGACGCTGCGTGAGGTGCCGTTGCGCGTCTCGTGGTGAATCTGCTGGTTGCGCCATTGGCGCAGGAAATGGTCGGCCTTGGGAATCTCCAGGGCCATGCCGGCGAAGCGCTGGATCAACGCCACTACCGTTGCGGCTTCCAGATGTTCCGCCAGGGCGGTGCGTTGCGGGTGTTTGGGGATGTAGCGCGGGCGTCCGCCGTAGAGCTGGGTCAGGCGGTAGGCCTGTTCGACACCGATGCATTCGATCAATACCTGCAGCGAATGGGGAAGTTGCTCGACGTCGATCTGCTGGAGCTGTTGGGTGTTCATGGTGACTTCCTTGTGGCAGCACTTGGCCAATCCGGCCGGAGGTCATTCTTGTCCAGGCGCCCCTGAGGCTCTAGGAGTCAAGAGGTCTCTGGCTGTGGGCAGGTTCCGGCAACTGCGTGGGAAATCCATACCGTCATTGGCATGACATTGGCCGTGGCGATGTGCTCGAACACTATGCCTCGGTGGTCCCTGGCGATGTAACATGGCATGCAAACAGATACATCCCGGCAACAGAATCCGGGCCAACACGACTGTCAGGACCTCTACATGACTCAAGCTCAACGTATCAAATATTCCTTGCTGATTGCCCTGGTGGTCTTGCTGATCATGCTCGGGCTGTCCTATCTGCAGACCCAGGGCGTCATCACTGAAAAACTCTTTCAGTACATTGCCATGGGTATCGCCGTACTGGTGGTGGTGATCAACGGTGTGCTGCGTCGCAAGGTCAAGCGACCGTAAGCAGGCGGCCTTTGAACTAATTTTTCGAGATGACGCTCCAAGACAGTGCAGCACAAACCAATCACTGTTATGGAGTGCCCCATGTTCAAGAAGACTTTGACTGCCGTCGTTGCAACTTCCGCCCTGATGACCGCTGGCCTGGCGCTGGCCGACAAGCCCGGCGTTGGTTGGATCACCATCGAGAAAGCCATCGAGACCGCCAAGTCCAAGGGTTACACGGAAGTGTGGAAAATCGAAGCTGACGACAACGGCTACTGGGAAGGTGAGGGCAAGAAAGCCGACGGCGTAGCCTACGAGTTCCGTATCGACGGCCAGTCGGGCAACGTGCTGCGCGATCAGAAGGACTGATGCCCGCGGGCTTGTCCTGAGGCGGGTGGGTGTGGCGTACTAGGGACTCGTTCCGTTGACGCCAGGAAATGCCCGATGCCTGCTAGCGACCCCGCCGTTCAATCGCTGTCCTTCGATGATCTGACGCACTTGCTGCGTCAGATCTTCTTGCGTCATGGCACCTCTGCCGAGGTGGCCGACATTCTCGCCCACAACTGTGCAACTGCCCAACGAGACGGGGCCCACAGCCACGGCACATTCCGCATTCCCGGTTACCTTTCCACCCTGGCCAGCGGCTGGGTGGACGGCAAGGCGCGTCCGCAGGTCGAAGACGTTGCCAGTGGTTATGTGGCAGTGGATGCCGCCGGTGGCTTTGCCCAGCCAGCACTGGCCGCGGCGCGCGGGCTGTTGGTGAGCAAGGCGCGCGAGGCAGGTATCGCCGTGCTGGCGATCCGCAATTCCCATCACTTTGCTGCGCTATGGCCAGATGTCGAACCGTTCGCTGCCGAAGGCCTGGTGGCCCTGAGCGTGGTCAACAGCATGACCTGCGTCGTTCCCCATGGAGGCACCAAGCCGCTGTTCGGCACCAATCCGATCGCCTTCGCAGCGCCGTGCGCAGGCAAGGATCCGTTGGTCTTCGACATGGCAACCAGCGCACTGGCCCACGGTGATGTGCAGATCGCGGCACGGGCCGGGCATCCTGTGCCTGTCGGCGCCGGTGTCGACAAGCACGGGCAGCCGACGACCGACCCGGCGGCAATTCTCGATGGCGGGGCGCTGCTGCCGTTTGGTGGCCACAAAGGCTCGGCGTTGTCGATGATGGTGGAGCTGCTTTCAGCGGCCCTCACCGGTGGAAATTTTTCCTTCGAGTTCGATTGGACACGTCATCCCGGTGCGCAGACACCCTGGACCGGGCAGTTGATCATCGTCATCGACCCCGACAAGCGTGCTGGCCAGAACTTTGCCGAACGCAGCCGCGAGCTGGTCGAGCGCATGCATGAAGCCGGGCAATCGCGCCTCTCGGGCGACAGGCGCTATCGCCAGCGCGCACTGGCAAGGACTCAAGGCATTTCGATGCCTGTCGAAGAGTTGGAAAGATTGCGGGCTTTGGTTGGAGAATGATGCAGGAAGGGCCGCTGCGATCGACGGCCCGGAACAACGATGCGAGAACACGGGTGAAATCTGTGGGTGCAGTGCGGACTGATCAGTCGCGACGGCCCAGCAGCAGACCCAGCAACAGGCCGCAGGTTGCCGAAGCAGCAACGGTCTGCCAAGGATGGCCACCGATGTAGGTTTGCGTGGCTTCGACCACTGGCTTGGCGCGCTCGCGCAGCCCGGCCAGGGAGTACGAAACGTGCTCCAGCTTGGAATTGACTTGCGCGCGCAGGCTATTGGCGTCATCACCCACCAGGGAGGCGCCGTCCCTGAGCATTTTTTCCGATTCTTCGATCAACGCCAGCAGCTCGCTGAAAACTTGATCCTTGATTTGATCCTCGGCCGATTCAGCACTTGATCTACGGGCCATTTCACTCACTCCTGGTGTTTATTTAAGGCAGTGCAAGATTGAGTCCCGGCGCCCTGGAAAGTTGCATGCAGGGCTCAGGCGCAGCGTTTGCTCCTACAGGTTTTCATGTCCAGACGTGTAAGATGTCGCCTGTTTTTTCTGCTGGCAGGTACTCGCAATGAGCTTCAATCTCGCTAATCGTTCGCTGGCCGAGCGCGCCATGATCGAGGATGAAAAGGCCCGTCTCTACGAGCTGTGGCAAGCCAACCTAGGCAAGGCCAAGGCCGACGCTGCCCGACTCATCGGGGAAAAGGCCAAACGCAAGGGTCGTTGGGCCGAGTGGGTACGCGCCGAGCTGGACGGCATGTCTCCCCCTGAGTACGCCAACATGGTGCGTGCCGAAGTGAACAAGCTGATGGCTGCGGCACGCTGAGCCAGGGGCTGCCGGATTCGCCTGCACAAGCGTCGGGTTTCAATAGCCCGCTGCAGCCGGCAGGCTCAAGGTACCGCTGTCGCTGAAGCGCACCGTTCCGAACAGTCCGCCGGCAAGCTTGCCATGCAATCGGTAGGGCATGCCGTTCAGCCTCTGGGCGGGATTGAGGCCCATGGCCTGGCGCAACGCCGTGAACGCAGACACGCTCACAGGCACGGCCAGCACTTCCTCCGAATAACGTTCGATACGACCGTGCTGGCTGCTGACGCCACTGGCCAACGGCTGGCCGTTGACGTCCAGGTTCACCGCTATGCCGTCGTACTCGAAGGCGGTTTCGTTGGGGTTCTGCAGCCGCAGCTTGATGGCGAAGCGCAGCTCCAGCTCTTGCGCAGGCAAGGGCTCGATGCCCACCACACTGATGGAAACCGGATCCCTGGAGGGCAACAGCGAACATCCCGCTATGCCGGCCACGAGTGCCAGGGTCAAGCAACTGCGCAATAAGCGAAACATGAGTGGGTAACTCCCGGACCGAGCACGTCGCTCCCTCAGTGCGACCATGAGTGTGGCTCTGGGTTCGCCATTCTGCGGGATGAGCGAACCAGGATGTGCCTGGCAGAGGCTTGGACTGGCTTGATGTGTGCAGATGTTTCAAAGAAATGGCGTTCCTGTGGGCCCAGCCCTGCGCCGCCTGGGAAGTGCGGGCATCGGTGCGTTGGATCGGGGCAGTCAATCGCGGCAAGCCCCAGACTGGCGCAGCGGTTCGACCATCGAGAGTAGGGCTGCTTTCACTTTCGAGGCGTCAAGTAGCCACTTGGCGCCTATGGTTACCCTTCAGGAACGTTCCTATGCGCACATCCGTCTCCGAGGGCACACCCCATGACCGTTTCGAAACTCAAACCTACGCTGGGCACGCTGCACCTTTGGGGTATCGCCGTTGGCCTGGTGATCTCCGGTGAATACTTTGGCTGGAGCTATGGCTGGGGCAGTGCCGGCACCCTGGGTTTCCTCTGCACCACGCTGATGGTCGCTGTGATGTACACCTGCTTCATCTTCAGCTTCACCGAACTGACCACGGCCATTCCCAATGCGGGTGGTCCATTTGCCTACAGCCTGCGCGCATTCGGCCCTGCAGGCGGCATGATTGCCGGGCTGGCGACCCTGATCGAATTCGTCTTCGCCCCGCCGGCCATCGCCATGGCCATCGGCGCCTACCTCAACGTGCAGTTTCCCGGGCTCGATCCCAAATGGGCCGCGGTCGGTGCCTATGCCGTGTTCATGAGCCTCAACATTGTCGGCGTGAGCATTGCGGCCACCTTCGAACTGGTGGTGACCATCCTGGCGGTGTTCGAATTGCTGGTGTTCATGGGCGTGGTGGCGCCGGCGTTCAGTTTCAGCAACTTCGCCCTGGGCGGTTGGGCCGGGTCCGACACGTTCAGCCTGGGTGCATTGAGCGGGATGTTCGCGGCGATTCCTTTCGCTATCTGGTTCTTCCTGGCCATCGAGGGTGCGGCCATGGCCGCCGAGGAAGCCAAGGACCCCAAACGCACCATTCCCCGGGCCTACATCGCCGGGATCCTGACCCTGGTCACCCTGGCCATCAGCGTGATGATCTTCGCCGGTGGCGTCGGCGACTGGCGCGCCCTGGCGAACATCAACGACCCGCTGCCGCAAGCCATGAAAGGCGTGGTGGGCGATAACTCCAACTGGATGCACATGCTGGTATGGATCGGTCTGTTCGGGCTGGTCGCCAGCTTTCACGGAATCATCCTGGGCTATTCACGGCAGTTCTTCGCGCTGGCACGGGCGGGTTTCCTGCCCAAGGGCCTGGCCAGGCTATCGCGCTTCCACACCCCGCACCGCGCCATCCTCGCCGGTGGGGTGGTGGGCATCGCGGCGATCTTCAGCGATGGGCTGGTCAACCTGCAGGGGCTGAGCCTGACCGCGGCAATGATCACCATGGCTGTGTTCGGTGCCATCGTCATGTACATCATGAGCATGCTCAGCCTGTTCAAGCTGCGCCACAGCGAACCTCAGCTCGAGCGTTCCTTCCGCGCGCCCGGCTATCCGCTGGTGCCGGCCATTGCGCTGGTGCTGGCGCTGGTGTGTCTGGTGGCGATGGTGTGGTTCAATGCGATGATCTGCGGGATCTTCATCGGTCTGATGTGCCTCGGCTCGCTGTTCTGCGTATTCGTGCGCAGCCGCGGCGACAGCCACCCCGCAATGGCCAGCGAGTGAGGAGGGCAGCATGAGTTTCGTGCACAGCATCGCCGGGCAGACCTGGCGCTTCGACAGTCTCCGGCAGTTGATGGCCAAGGCCAGTCCGGCACGCTCGGGGGACTACCTGGCCGAAATCGCTGCCGGCAGCGACGCCGAGCGGGCGGCGGCGCAGATGGCCCTGGCTGACGTGCCGCTCACGCGTTTTCTGCACGAGGCGCTGATCCCCTATGAAAAGGATGAAGTCACCCGCCTGATCGTCGATACCCACGATGCCCAGGCCTTTGCTGCGGTCAGCCATCTGACCGTGGGCGGCTTTCGTGACTGGCTGCTCGGCGACGAGGCCAACGAAGCCAGCCTGCGGGCCCTGGCGCCCGGCATCACGCCGGAGATAGCCGCTGCCGTGTCGAAGATCATGCGTGTGCAGGACCTGGTCCTGGTGGCGCAGAAGATTCGCGTGGTCACGCGCTTTCGCAACACGGTAGGGCTGCGTGGGCGGATGTCGACCCGGCTGCAGCCGAACCATCCCACGGACGATCCGGCCGGTATCGCTGCCAGTGTTCTGGATGGCCTGCTGTATGGCAACGGTGATGCCATGATCGGCATCAATCCGGCCAGCGATAGCCTCAGCGCCATCAGCGAGCTGTTGAAGATGCTCGACGGCGTGATCCAGCATTACGGCATACCGACCCAATCCTGCGTGCTGACCCATGTGACCTCTTCGATAGCCGCCATCGAGCGCGGCGTGCCGCTGGATCTGGTGTTCCAGTCCATCGCCGGCACCGAAGCGGCCAACAGCAGCTTCGGTGTCAGCCTGGCGGTGTTGCAGGAAGGCCATGAAGCAGGCCTGAGCCTGAAGCGCGGCACCCAGGGCAACAACCTGATGTACTTCGAAACCGGGCAGGGCAGTGCGTTGTCCGCCAACGCCCACCATGGGGTCGACCAGCAGACCTGCGAGGCGCGGGCCTATGCGGTAGCACGGCGGTTCGACCCATTCCTGGTCAATACCGTGGTCGGCTTCATCGGCCCTGAATACCTGTACAACGGCAAGCAGATCATCCGCGCAGGGCTCGAGGACCATTTCTGCGGCAAGCTGATGGGTGTGCCCATGGGTTGCGACATCTGCTACACCAATCATGCCGAGGCTGACCAGGATGACATGGACATGCTGCTGACCCTGCTGGGTGTGGCCGGGATCAATTTCATCATGGGCATTCCGGGGTCGGACGACGTCATGCTCAATTACCAGACCACCTCTTTTCACGATGCCTTGTATGCGCGCAAGACCCTGGGCCTGCGGCCGGCCCCGGAGTTCGAAGCATGGCTGGCGCGCATGGACATACTGCAACAACAGGACGGCCAGCTACGCCTGGGTACGGGTGTTCCGCCGTTGTTCGGCAGGGCCCTGGCCCGTCTGGGTTGACGGGCTACGGTTTGGCTGACTCCATCCATCTGCTCGAAGGTGAGCCATGAACGACGACACTCCCACCCGAGGCGACCCCTGGAGCGCGCTGCGTGCACTGACACCGGCGCGCATAGCCCTGGGCCGGGCCGGCACCAGCTTGCCCAGCAGCGCACAGCTGGACTTCCAGTACGCCCATGCGCAAGCCCGCGATGCCGTGCACCTGCCGTTCGACAAGGCAGCGCTCGCCGAGGCTTGTCCCGGTAGTTTGAGCCTGCACAGCGCGGCGACTGACCGGCATGTCTATCTGCAGCGTCCTGACCTGGGTCGGCGCCTGGACGAGGCTTCGCTGCAGCAGCTGCTCACTCACGCCGGCGAGAGTTCGGCAGGGTTCGATCTGGCGGTGGTGATCGCCGACGGTCTTTCCGCGCTGGCTGTGCACCGGCATGCGCTGCCCATGCTGCAACGCATCGAGCAGATTGCGGGTGATGAGGGTTGGAGCGTTGCGCCGGTCTGCCTGGTCGAGCAAGGGCGGGTGGCGGTAGCCGATGAGGTGGCCCAGGCACTGGGCGCGCGCATGGTGGTACTGCTGATCGGTGAGCGGCCGGGCCTGAGTTCGCCCGACAGCCTCGGGCTGTATTTCACCTATGCCCCGCGAGTGGGATTGAACGATGCCGCGCGCAACTGCATTTCCAATGTGCGCCTGCAGGGCCTGAGCTATGCCACCGCTGCGCACAAGTTGCAGTACCTGATGCGCGAGGCCTGGCAACGCAAGCTGTCGGGCGTCCACCTCAAGGATGAAGCGTTGGTACCGGAAATCGAAAACGACGCCCCGCAGCGACCGGGGAATTTCTTGCTCGACAACCCCCTGTAGCAGCGGCGCGAGCCGCGTCGGCGGTTTCGCGGTTACAGGGGATTGCGCATCTTTTCGATATGAATCCAGAGGTTTTCATCCTCGAAGGATTCGATCACCAGGTTAGCCCCGGCGGACCGCAGGGTCTGCGCCGATTGGCTGGTCGACAGCGCCACGGTGAACAGCCCAGCCGCAACCGCAGCAGTTACCCCAGGTACCGAATCTTCGAAGGCAATGCCTGCCTCGGCGCCTGCGCCCAAGCGTTGCAGGCCGGTAAGGTAGGGCAGCGGATCGGGTTTGGCGCGTGCCAGCTCTTCGGCAACCACCACTGTCGGCAGGCGCTCGGCCAGGCCCAGGGCATCGAGCATGTGTTCGGCATTGGCACGCGGTGCGTTGGTCACTACCACCATGCCCAGTTGCGCCTGCTCGGCATAGTCGAGCAAACGCAACAGCCCGGCAATCGGCGCAAGTTGCGGTGCAAGTTCGCGAAAGCGCGCTTCCTTGCGATCGGCGAACGCTTCGTGCTCCGCCACCGAGCGCTCTGGAAACAGGTACTGGCACATGTCGGCATTGGCCCGGCCGCTGGCATGTAACTGGAACTCTTCATGGGTGAATTCGCGACCTTCCTCGGCCAGCAATTGCTGCACGGCGAGAAGGTGCAAGGCGTCGGTTTCAGTCAGTGTGCCATCGAGGTCGAACAGCAGGGCTTCGAGCATGAATCGTCCATTCCATCCCAGGGTTTGCCGCAGTGTAGCAGTGTCGGATGGCAGTTCCGATGCTAGCGGACCGGCTATCGGGCAGATGACGCTTGGCAAGTATTTGGGGTGATGTTATTTTGCCATCAGTTGAATTGCCCTCTCTCAAATTGCCCGGTCTCTCGCAGGAAGCTCGAGCCTGACATCTGCAGGAAAGTGTCATGTCCGATCCCGTTCATGCTTCTGCCCAGGCTCTAGTGTCCTGTGACCGGCTGACCCTGTTACCCGACCGGCGACAATTTCTCACCGACCTTGGCCATCTGTTGCTGCAGCATCCGGGAGCGTCCCGCCACCTGGTGCTGATCGATGCCGTGGATACCGCCTGGGCCCATGACATGACGCTGGCCCTGGGCATGGTCCCATTCGAGAACCTGTTGTGCTGCATAGCCCGTCGGCTGCTGCGCCTGCGCGCGGGGCAGGGCCCGGTCTACCACATCGGCCGCAAGCGTTTCGCCTTCGTGCTGGACGCCGAGCAAGCCGATGTCGGCGGCTATCTCGACATGCTGGTGCACGCCTTGCGCTGTCCCACGCAGATAGAAGGCATGCCGGTTCGACCCACCGTGCGCGCTGGCGTCACGCCATTTCTGATCAGCTTCGAAGCGGTCCGCGATGCACTGCGCAAAGCCATGTACGCGGCCGAACTGGCGTTGCTCGGCGGTCAGGCGTGGGCGTGGTACGACCCCGTGCGCGATAACGCCTATCGCAGGTCCTTCCGGCTGGCGTCCGATGTGACCGAGGCGCTGCGCGACGGGCAGCTGCGATTGGTGTTCCAGCCACGCTTCGCCTTGCCCGAGGGTGATCAGGTCAGTGCCGAAGCATTGCTGCGCTGGGAGCATCCACGGCTTGGGCCGGTTTCGCCCGCCGAGTTCATTCCGGTGCTGGAAAAGAGTGCGTTGATCCATAGTGTGACGCGCTGGGTCATCGACGCAGCCTTGGCCAAGCTGGCCCAGTGGCCTGCAACGGTGCTGACCAAACTGTCGCTGAATCTTTCCGCGCTGGATTTCGACGGCCACGACATCACTCAGGTCATCAGCGCGGCCTGTCGCACCTACGGCATCCACCCCGAGCGCCTCGAGGTCGAGATTACCGAAGGCGAGTGGCTGCGTTCCAACCCACTGGTGCTGACACAGCTGGCCGCCATCCGCGAATTGGGCGTGGATGTAGCGATCGATGATTTCGGCACCGGCTACAGCAATTTCTCCTACCTGCACGAAATACCCGCCAACGTGGTGAAACTCGACAAGTCGATGATCACCGGCATGGAGCATAGCCCGCGGCATCAACTGATCGTGCAGACGGTGCTGGAACTGGCGCGCAAGCTGGGCTACCGCACCGTGGCCGAAGGTGTCGAGACCTTCAAGTGCATGCAGATGATCCGCGCCCTGGGCTGTGATGAAGCCCAGGGCTACTTTTTCGCCCGGCCCATGCCGGAACAGGAATTTCTCGGTTGGAGCGGCGCATCGCGCTTTCCATTGCGCAAATTACTGGTGGCAACGCCGGCCTGATCGGTACCGTTGGCACCCTTGGTGGCGAGAACTGAAAATAGACGCTTTACTGTTCATGCATACAGTAGTAAAAATGCAGCCATGAACAGATCACTCCCACTCACCTATTTTCATTCCCCCAGCAACCTGGCCTCGAGGGCAGGGCAGTGATGGGCGCCGTGGTCAGCCTGGAAGGCCTGATCGACCAACGCCGCATCTGGCGCGGACGTCAGGAAACCGCTCCCAGCGGCTTGCAGCCCACCGGGCATGCTGCCCTCGATGCCGTGCTTCCCAACGGTGGGTGGCCTCCGGCGGCACTCAGTGAAATCCTGCTTGCCGCCAACGGCAGTGGCGAATTGCAGTTGCTCTGGCCGACCCTGGCGCGCTTGAGCCAGGCGGGCGAACGAATCGTACTGATAGCGCCCCCGTTCATTCCCTATCCCCATGCCTGGATGGCGGCGGGTGTCCGTTTGCAGCATCTTTGCGTGCTCAAGGCCCAAGGCAAGGATGCCTTGTGGGCTGCCGAGCAATGCCTGCGTTCCGGCAGCTGCGCAGCGGTACTCTGCTGGCCGCAGAACCCTGATGACAAGGCCTTGCGACGCCTGCAGGTGGCGGCAGAAACCGGCGAGACCCTGGGCTTTGCCTTGCGCGAACAGCGGGCGGCGCTCAACCCGTCACCGGCAGCGCTGCGGCTGTCGCTGCATGCGCCTGCAGGGCAGGTGCAGGTACTCAAATGTCGCGGCGGGATACCGCCCGCGATGCCCGTCACCTTCGTCAGTTACGTTTGAGATTGCCATGCTGTGGGCCTGCATTCTGCTGCCGCAACTGGCGCTCGACGCCGTGCTGCGCCAACGCGAAGACCCACAGCAACCGCTTGCCCTGGTCACCGGCCCGCTGCAGCGACGCGTGCTGCAAGCAGTCAATCCGGCGGCACGTGAACTGGGCCTGAAACCGGGGCAGTCACTCACCGCCGCCTACATGCTCAGCCGTGATTTCGCCACCGCACCCTACGACCCGGCACAGATCGAACACTGGCAGCGTTTCCTGGCTGCGTGGGCCTATCGGTTCAGCTCCCAGGTCAGCGTGCATTACCCCCGGGTCCTGTTGCTCGAAGTGCAGTCGACCCTTGGACTGTTCGGGCCATGGCCTCAGTTCGAGGCGCGGTTGCGCAGCGAACTCGATGCCCTGGGCTTCCGCCATCGCATCACCTTGGCCCCCAACCCGGCTGCGGCACGCATGCTGGCCAACGCCTATGACGGTCTCAGCGTCGAGGATCAATCGACGCTGGCCGATGTTCTCCAGCGCCTGCCGGTGGAGCGGGTCGGGCTTGCCGCCGCCGATGCCATCGCGCTCAAGCGCATGGGTATGCGCCATCTGGGCCAGGTGTTGGCGCTGCCCAGGGCGCAACTTGCCAGGCGCTTTTCGGCCCAGGTGCTCAGTCATCTGGACACCCTGCTCGGGTACCGGCCCCTGGCCCTGGAATTCTTCATTCCTGCAGATGTATTCGATCAACACATCGAACTCAACTTCGATGTGGAATCCCATCAGGCGCTGCTGTTTCCCCTGCGGCGCCTGATCAACGACCTGGCGGTGTATCTGGCCGGGCGGGATGTTGGGGTGCAGCGTTTCACCCTGCATCTCAAGCATGCCGAGGGCGAGGACACCCTGGTCGAAGTCGGCTTGCTCGCTGCCGAGCGCGACGCCGCGCTGTTGTTCGAACTGGCCCGCGGGCGCTTCGAGCATCTGCAGGTGCCCCGGCCTGTGCAGGTGGTACGGTTGAGCGCGCTCGATCTGCCGCGCTTCGTACCTGCCTGCAAGGAGCTGTTCGACCAGCGACCGCAACAGACCCAGCCCTGGGAGCAGTTGCGCGAACGCCTGCGAGCACGCCTCGGCGACGATGCTTTGCAGGATCTGCGCGCCCACGCGGACCATCGCCCCGAGCGGGCCTGGCGCAACGATGGTGCTTGGGTGCCGGCCTCTCCAGACCTGGGCGCAGCCCGTCCAGGCTGGTTGCTCGAACAGGCCGAGCCTTTGCCCGCCCATGGCCTGCGTGTGCTGGCAGGGCCTGAACGCATCGAATCGGGGTGGTGGGACGGTGGCGATGTGCGCCGCGACTACTATCTGGTCGAAACCTCAACAGGGCGAAGGGGCTGGGCCTACCGCGCAGTGGGCGATGACCCTCAGTTGCTGTTGCAGGGTTGGTTCGCATGAGCCAGGGCTACGCCGAGCTGCATTGCCTTTCCAACTTCAGCTTCCAGCGCGGCGCGTCCAGCGCCCAGGAACTGTTCGCCAAGGCTGCGGCGCTGGGCTATCGAGCGTTGGCGATCACCGATGAATGCACCATGGCCGGTATCGTGCGCGCCTGGCAGGCTGCCCAGGCCCATTCGATGACGTTGATCGTCGGCAGTGAAATGCGCATCGAACAAGGCCCCAAGCTGGTGCTGCTGGCGCAGAATCTCCAGGGCTACCAGGCCCTGTGCCGCTTGATCACCCTGGCTCGAAGGCGCGCGAGCAAGGGCCAGTACCGGTTGCTGCGTGATGACCTCGACGAGGTCGAACGCGACGGCTTGCTGGCATTGTGGATAGCCGATGAACCCCACGATCTGGCCCACGGCCATTGGCTCAAGGGGCGTTTTGCCGAGCGCCTGTGGGTGGCCGTGCAGTTGCACCGCGGCGCCAATGACCAGCGGCGCCTGCAGAATCTGCTGGGCCTGGCCAAGACCCTGGGCCTGCCGGCCGTGGCCTGCGGCGACGTGCACATGCATGCCCGCGGCAGGCGTGCCCTGCAGGACACCATCACTGCCATACGCCATCACGTGCCGGTGGCCGAAGCGGGGCATGTGCTGTTCGCCAACGGCGAACGCCATCTGCGCGGGCTGTCTCAACTGGCCGACATCTACCCCGTCGCGCTGCTGCAGGAAACCTTGAATATAGCCCGGCGTTGCAGCTTCGACCTGGGCCAGCTGCGCTATCAATATCCGTGCGAGCTGGTGCCGCGTGGCTACGACGCCGGTGCCTGGCTGCGCCACCTGAGTGCCCAGGGCGCGCGCTGGCGCTGGCCGTCGGGAGTGGACCCCGAGGTGCAGGCATTGCTCGACAAGGAACTGCAACTGATCATCGAGCTGGGCTATGAAAGCTATTTCCTGACCGTCCACGACATCGTCCGTTTTGCCCGCGAGCGGCACATTCTCTGCCAGGGACGCGGCTCGGCCGCCAACTCGGTGGTGTGTTTCGCCCTGGGCATCACCGAGCTCGACCCGCGTGAAACGCACATGCTGTTCGAGCGCTTCATTTCCAAGGAACGCAACGAGCCACCGGACATCGATGTGGATTTCGAACACGAGCGGCGCGAGGAAGTTCTGCAATACGTGTTCCGTCGCTACGGTCGCGAGCGTGCCGCCCTGACCGCTGTCGCCAGCAGCTATCGAGGGGCGGGCGCGGTGCGTGATGTGGCACGGGCATTGGGCCTGCCAGCAGATCAGATCACCGCCCTGGCCGATTGCTTCGGGCGCTGGAGCGACCACCTGCCACCACTCGAGCGGTTGGTGGAGGCCGGATTCGAAACCCAGAGCCCGGTGCTCAAGCGGGTGATGGCGCTGACCGAGCAGCTGATCGGTTTCCCCCGTCACCTGTCCCAGCATCCGGGGGGCTTCGTCATTTCCGAACACCCGTTGCACACCCTGGTTCCGGTCGAGAACGCCGCCATGGCCGAGCGCACGGTGATCCAGTGGGACAAGGATGACCTGGACGCCGTGGGCCTGTTGAAAGTCGACATTCTGGCTCTGGGCATGCTCAGCGCGATCCGCCGCTGTTTCGATCTGGTACGCGGCTACCGTGGCCGCGAACTGACCCTTTCGACCTTGCCCAAGGAGTGCCCGCAGACTTACGCCATGATCAGCCGCGCCGATACCATCGGCGTGTTCCAGATCGAATCCCGGGCGCAGATGGCAATGCTTCCGCGCCTCAAGCCTAGGACGTTCTACGATCTGGTGATCGAAGTCGCCATCGTCCGGCCGGGGCCGATCGTCGGTGACATGGTTCATCCGTATCTGCGCCGGCGCAACGGCGAGGAAGCCGTGAGCTATCCCTCCGAAGCCCTGAAGAAAGTCTTCGAACGCACGCTGGGTGTGCCGCTGTTTCAGGAACAAGTGATGGAGCTGGCGATCGTCGCCGCTGGCTATACGCCAGGGGAGGCCGACCAGTTGCGCCGTTCGATGGCCGCCTGGAAGCGCCACGGCGGGTTGGAACCGCATCAGCTCCGCCTCACCGAAGGCATGCTCAAGAACGGCTATACCCGTGAGTTCGCCGAACGCATCTTCGAGCAGATCAAGGGCTTCGGCAGCTACGGTTTCCCCGAGTCCCATGCGGCCAGTTTCGCCTTGTTGACCTACGCCAGTTGCTGGCTCAAATGCCATGAGCCGGCAGCCTTTGCCTGCGCCCTGATCAACAGTTGGCCCATGGGCTTCTACAGTCCCGACCAGATCCTCCAGGATGCACGTCGCCATCATCTGCAGATCTTCGCCGTGGACGTGTGCCACAGCGACTGGGACTGCAGCCTGCAGCCCGGCGAAGGTGGGCAACCGGCCATACGCTTGGGGTTGCGGATGGTCAAGGGCCTGCGCGAAGAGGCCGGTCGCGCCGTGCAGCAGGCTCGCCTTGGCGGCCCGTTCCGCGACGTGACCGACCTAGCCCGGCGCTGTGCGCTGGACAACCGCAGCCTGGAACAGCTGGCCGATGCCAATGCCCTGCTCGGCCTGGTGGGGCACCGCCATCAGGCCCGCTGGGATGTCGCCAGCGTCGAGCAACAGTTGCCGCTGTTCGCCGAAGTGCCTGGCCTGCGCGAAGAGCCCGTGGCCTTGCCGGTCCCCAGTGTCGGCGAAGACCTCTACGCCGACTATGCCAGCCTGGGCACCACCCTCGGTCCGCATCCGTTGGCCATGCTGCGCGAGCGTCTGCAAGCATTGCGCTGCCGCAGTTCTCATGACCTGCAAAGCCTGGCCCACGGCCGTCCGGTGACCGTGGCCGGGCTGGTGACGGGCCGGCAACGGCCGTCGACCGCCAGCGGGGTGACCTTCGTCACCCTGGAAGACGAATTCGGCATGATCAACGTGGTGGTCTGGCGGGATCTGGCCGAGCGCCAGCGGCGGGTGCTGGTGGGTTCGCAGATGATGCAGGTCAAGGGCCGGTTCGAGCACAAGGACGGCGTGCGCCACGTCATTGCCGGGCATATGGCCGATGTCAGCGCCATGCTCCATGGGCTGGATGTACGCAGCCGCGATTTCCACTAGCCAGGCTGCGCGGGCCAGGCAAATGCAGTATTGTTGTGTCCATTCGTAAAAGCCTGTGCTGTTCAGGCGATCGCCAAAGGGTAGAGGGTGTCATGGGTCACGAAAGCATCAACTGGGACAAATTGGGTTTCGACTACATCAAGACCGATCTGCGCTACCTGTCGCATTGGCGCGACGGTGAATGGGACCAGGGCAACCTGACCGAAGACAATGTGCTGCACATCAGTGAAGGCTCGACCGCGCTTCATTATGGGCAGCAGTGCTTCGAGGGCCTCAAGGCCTACCGTTGCAAGGATGGTTCGATCAATCTGTTTCGCCCCGACCAGAACGCCCTGCGCATGCAGCGCAGCTGTGGTCGCCTGTTGATGCCACAAGTGCCCACCGACGTGTTCATCGACGCCTGCCGCCAGGTGGTCGCCGCCAACGAGCGCTTCATTCCGCCCTATGGTTCAGGCGGCGCCCTCTACCTGCGTCCGTTCGTGATCGGCGTAGGTGACAACATCGGCGTGCGTACAGCGCCCGAGTTCATTTTCTCGATTTTCTGCATCCCGGTTGGCCCCTACTTCAAAGGTGGCATGAAGCCGCACAATTTCGTCATTTCCGGCTACGACCGCGCCGCGCCCAACGGTACCGGTGCCGCCAAGGTGGGTGGCAACTACGCTGCCAGCCTGATGCCGGGTTCCAATGCGAAGAAGGCCAACTTTGCCGATTGCATCTACCTGGACCCCCAGACCCACACCAAGATCGAAGAAGTGGGTTCGGCGAACTTTTTCGCGATCACCCGCAACGACGAATTCGTGACCCCGAAATCGCCATCGGTGCTGCCTGGCATCACTCGTCTGTCGTTGATCGAACTGGCGCAATCGCGCCTGGGCTTGAAAGTGATCGAAGGTGATGTGCTGATCGATCAGCTCGATCAGTTCAAGGAGGCCGGCGCCTGCGGCACCGCGGCAGTGATTACCCCGATCGGGGGAATCGAATACCAGGACAAGCTGCACGTGTTCTTCAGCCAGGAAGAAGTGGGCCCATTCACGCAACGCCTCTACAAGGAGTTGACCGGTATCCAGTCCGGAGACGTTGAAGCTCCACAGGGTTGGATCGTCAAGGTCTGATCTTCAGGGCAGGCCGGCACTTGGCGGCCTGCTTGCCCTGCATCCCGTAGCCGCTCGTTCGAGCGGCATCTTCATCAGTGTCGAGCCTCGCGCGTCGACTCTGCATGCCTCAGGTCAAGCCTTGCGATTTCAGCTCGCCAACTGCGTCTGAAAAGAAATGCGTTGGAACTGCGTGCGCGCATTTTCCATGGCCTGTACTTCTCGTCGCTTGTCTGCCCGTATCAGCCCCACGAAAACGAAGGTCCCGAGTACGGACAGTGCGCACCAGCCCAGCAGAAAGGTAATCATGGGTCTCTCCTGTTGATCGCCCGCGCAGGGATGATCCCCTGCCAATTGCTGTATCGGCCTGATGGCACAATGCTTTATACCGTTCATCGGATCAGGTCAGCGTGGCGCCTTCAGGGAAATCCTCGACGAATGCAACGATAACCCTCCGTCGTACTCATACTGTAGGACACTTTTCGAGGGCAAGTAACGATGACGACGCCGGACAAGGATTACATCCAATGGCTGGTCGACCAGTCCATGCTGCATACCGCCAAACAGCGCGCCAAGCTGTATGCCGGACAAGCGCGGCTGTGGCAACGACCCTACGCCCAGGCCAGGCCTCGGGACGCATCAGCCATTGCTTCGGTCTGGTTCACGGCCTACCCGGCTTCCATCGTTACACGCGAAGAGGGCTCGGTACTGCAGGCCCTTGGCGATGAAACCTTGTGGCATGCGTTGTCCGAGATCGGCATCCAAGGTATTCACAACGGCCCGCTGAAACTGTCCGGCGGTCTGCGTGGACGTGATCGCACCCCCAGCGTCGACGGCAACTTCGACCGCATGAGCTTCGACATCGACCCCGAACTGGGTACCGAAGCTGACATGATCCAGCTCAGCCGCATGGCTGCAGCGCACAATGCTGTGGTCATCGACGACGCGATCCCTTCGCACACCGGCAAGGGCGCGGATTTCCGCCTGGCCGAAATGGCCCACGCGGATTATCCAGGCCTCTACCACATGGTCGAGATCAAGGAAGAAGACTGGGGGCTGTTGCCTGAAGTGCCGGCCGGGCGCGACGCGATCAACCTGACCCCGGAAGTCTGCGACATTCTCAAGGACAAGCACTACATCGTTGGTCAATTGCAACGTGTGATCTTCTTCGAGCCCGGCGTCAAGGAAACCGACTGGAGTGCGACCCCAGTGGTGATTGGCGTGGACGGCAAGGCGCGACGCTGGGTCTACCTGCACTACTTCAAGGAAGGCCAGCCATCGCTGAACTGGCTGGACCCGACCTTCGCCGCCCAGCAGATGATCATCGGTGATGCCCTGCATTCCATCGATGTCATGGGTGCGCGCATCCTGCGTCTGGACGCCAACGGTTTCCTCGGCGTCGAGCGTCGTGCCGAAGGCCCGGCCTGGTCGGAAAGCCACCCGTTGTCGGTGAACGGCAACCAGCTGTTGGGTGGCGCCATTCGCAAGGCCGGTGGTTTCAGCTTCCAGGAACTGAACCTCACCATCGACGACATTGCCTCGATGTCCCATGGCGGCGCGGACCTGTCCTATGACTTCATCACTCGGCCGGCCTATCAACACGCGTTGCTGCTGGGCAATACCGAGTTCCTGCGCCTCATGCTGCGTCAGGTTCACGCATTCGGTATCGACCCGGCCTCGTTGATCCACGCCTTGCAGAACCACGACGAGCTGACCCTCGAACTGGTGCACTTCTGGACGCTGCACGCCCACGACACCTATCTGTACCAGGGGCAGACTTTCCCCGGCAACATTCTGCGCGAGCACATCCGCGAGGAAATGTACGAGCGCCTGGCCGGCGAGCATGCACCCTACAACCTGAAATTCGTCACCAATGGGGTGTCCTGCACCACCGCCAGTATCATCACGGCGGCACTGGGCATCCGCGATCTGGAGGCGATCACCGATCAGGACATCAAGCAGATCCAGCACATTCATCTGCTCCTGGTGATGTACAACGCCATGCAACCTGGCGTTTTCGCGCTGTCGGGCTGGGATCTGGTCGGCGCGCTGACCTTGCCGGCCGAGCAGGTCGCGCACTTGATGGAAGACGGTGACACGCGCTGGATCCATCGCGGCGCCTACGACCTGGTAGGGCTCGATCCCGAGGCTGAATTTTCTGCGGGCAACATGCCGCGTCCGAAGACGCTTTACGGCAACCTGGTAGATCAGTTGCAACGCCCGGACAGCTTCGCTTCGCAGTTGAAGAAGATTCTGGCGGTACGGCGTGCGTATGACATCGCCGCCAGCAAGCAAATCCTGATTCCGGATGTTCAGCACCCGGGTCTGTTGCTGATGGTGCACGAGTTGCCCGCCGGCAAGGGTACCCAGATCACCGCCTTGAACTTCAGCAATGAACCGATCGTGGAGACGTTGCATCTGCCGGGTATCGCTGCGGGACCTGTGGTGGACATCATCAACGAGCGGGTTGAGGGTGATTTGACCGAAGCCGGTGAATTCACAATTACCCTGGATCCGTACGAGGGTCTGGCTCTGCGTGTGGTGAGTGCCTCGCCCATCTGACCGGTTGCAGGCCTTGGTGTTTGATACGCGCCAGGGCCTGCAAAGCCAGATCGCAGAAAGCACTGAGGGGAGCCTGGGCTCCCCTCAAGGGTTTGTTGCATGCTCTTTTTTATTATTGAGGGGCGACCTGTTGTTGTATTTGTCAGCCGTGGCCCTTGCCGCTTGTTGTGCGACCCCCAAGCGGGGTCAAGAGCAAACGTATTTTTTTGAGCGCTGATCTGCTTTTATCGTCGATCCAACCAGTGGGTAGCTACTGAACGTAGTTTTGTTGTTCTCTACCTGGCTGCGGGGCTAGCCCCTGAAAAGCATTTCCTCTCCAAAAAAATCTGTTAGCTACGCCTCTGTCGCGTTTGTTCTTGTTATGTCAGAGTCGTTTCATCTTGTTCTTATTGGTTTATCGCGTTGTTGTTATTGTTGTACGTATGACATAGCAGGGCGCGTGCCAACTTTCACAAATCGTTTTAAATCAATGACTTGAATTTACTGAGAATGCTGCGTGCGGCAGAGTGACGCAGATCTGTTCCCTTGTTACCCGTATTCGTTCCCGCGTCGGCATCACCGGTAACACTTTGTGTCTGCCGCCGGCATCAATCACGGTGCCCTGAGCTATGGGTTAACCCAGACTTCTACTCGACGGTTCTTGATCCGCCCTTCATCGACCGCGTTGGTCGCAACCGGCAGCTGCGCTCCAAAGCCCTGGATATCGCGGAAGAGCACGTCCGCCCTGGCCAGTTCACGGCGAACCGCCATGGCGCGTAGCCGGGACAGCAGTACCGCGCGGGCGGAATCGTCCTTGGCATCGCCGAACCCCACCAGTGTGGTCTTGTTCTGCAGCAGGTGATGGCTGCGCAGGTAATCCTGCACCCTCACCACATCGGCCATTGCCTTGTTATCCAGCGTGGCGCTGCCTTCGGCAAAACGGAAACTCACCGACAGACGCCGGCCCTCACGGGCCAACTGCCGGTATCGCATAGGCATGTCGGGCGAGGCGGGGACACTCATGGCTTGCACCGTTTGCGCCACGAAGCCTTGCTGGGCAACGATTGCCTGTCCCGGTTCGCTCTGCGCGAAAGCAATCAATGCGTCGGCCCATGGCGAGGGGCGCATTGGTGGGCTGTACAGGTACAGCCGGCGGCTCAGGGGGTAGTCCTGGGTTGCAATCAGGCTGACCGTAGGCGCCATGAACTGGCTGTCGCCATCTGCGATAGCCAGCGCGCGGGCACCACGTATCGAGGCCAGGCCGATGAAGCCAATGGCGTATCGATCGGCGCTGACCCGATCCGACAGCTGCTCGCTGGACTCCAGCCTGACCGCATGGGCCGTCAGGCGCCCGGCATGTGGGGTCAGTACCTGGTCGCGAAACGTCTCCCATGTGCCCGAGCGGTCATCGCGGGCCAGCACATGGATCGGGCCACGGCCACCTAGTACGTTCCAGTCGTTGATTTCGCCGCTGAATACCTGGGCAAGCTGGCGAGTGGTCAGCTGCCGCAGGGGGTTGTCGGGATGGACGATCACGGCCACGCCGTCGATGCCGATCACGTGTTCGGCGCCGAAGCTGCTCAGGTCGCCCAGGGGTGCCAGTCGGCTGCGCTCTTGGTCACTGATGGGCCTGGAGGAGGCGGCCAGATCCGCTTGCCCGGCCAACAGGCTGTCGAAGCCTGTGCTGGAGCCGTGGGCGCCGACTTCGAAACGCAACGCAGTACCGTTCGGCTCATGGGCGGTGACAAGCAGCTCGCCCGTGGAAGGATCGAGTGTCTGGACAGGGGCCAGGCCTCGGCTTTCGAGCAGGCCGCGTATGAGTGCCGGAACCAGCTCCGTACCCATGGTGTTGGAGCCGTGGATGCGCAAGGTGGCCGAATCGGCGAGCGCGCCCGTACTCAGGCTCATGCCCAGGCTCAGGATGCACAGAATGAGAAGCAGACGGCGCATGGCGGCTCACCGGGTCGGGAAGCCTCGCAGATTAAGACAGTGATGTTGCAGGGGGATGACGGGGGTGGTGGGTAGACCGCATCGAACCTTTCGCGGCCGACGACCGATCCTACAGCGATTGGCGATGCCCCTGTAGGTGGTCATCGGCCGCGAAGGGCACGACGCCTTCTTCGATCGGAACTCAAACCTTGCGCTTGACCGAAATTGACGACGCCGCGCTGATCACCAGGTCGGCATAGCGTTTGCTGTCGCGTTCCGGTACCCAGCGCGAGCGGGATACCGCAAGGTTCACCGCGCCGATGCCCCGGCCATTGCCATCGACGATGGCCGCGGCCGTGGACACGTCGCCGTAAAAGAACTGGTCTTCGGTATGCGCATAGCGGCGCTGGCGAATCTGCTCGATGCTGGCCCAGATCTGCTCTCGGTCGGTGATGGTCGCCGGCGTGTGCTGGACGAACTGGCTGCGGTCGAAGATAGCGTTCACTTCGTCGTCGCTGTAGGTCGCCAGCAGCGCCTGGCCCGGCGCGGTGCACCAGGCCGGCAGGCGAGTGCCGATGATGACGCTGGCATTGAACACGTGTCGGCTGACGATCCGCTGCACATAGACGATGTCGGTACCGTCGAGCACCGTCAGATTGGTTGCCTCTTCGGTGTCCGCGCTCAACTGTTGCAGGTAGGGTGCGGCACGGGTTACCAGTTCGCTGGACGTCAGGTAGTGGTAGGTGAAGTCCAGCAGCCGCGGCGACAGCTCGTACTTCTTGCTGCTGTCCTTGTTCAGGTAGCCCAGGGTTGCCAGCGTATGAGTGAAGCGCTGCGCGGCGCTGAGGTCCATGCCGGTCAGCCCGGCGATGTCGGACAGCGATAACTGACGCTGGCTGCCGTCGAAGGCCATGAGCACTTTCATGGCCTTGTCGACGGACTGCACGTACAGCGAGGAGGCCGTTGGGTCGGCAGGGGGTTTCTTCGGGGTACTGGCCATGAACGCAACACATTGGTGAAAAAACCGATTATCCGGCAGTTACCCGGCACTTTCTATCGCTATTCACTAAACCGTTACCGCACAGGCCGCTCGCGGCCCATCGTTCAACCGCGACTGTCCCAGGCTTGGGTGACATCCTTGGGCAACAGGTGCTTCTTGATACGCTCACTGGGCGTCAGCTCGAACTGCTCCACTTGTTGGTAGTAGCGTGGTAACTGGTAGGAGGCGCAGCGCAGCGCGGCCCACTCGAGCATGGCCTGCCACTGCGCAGCAGTGCCGGCCTCCAGTTGTACGAACAGCAGAATCTCCTGCTCGCCCACCGCCGATTCGACGCCCAGCGCCGCGCAGGCTTTCACCGCAGGGTGGGCGCTGAACACCCGCTCCACCTCCCAGGCCGAAACGTTCTCGCCACGCACACGCATGCTGTCGGTGCGACGTCCGACGAAGAACAAGTCGCCCTCGGCATCCATGCGTGCCATGTCACCGGTGAACAGCCGGCCATCGCGCAGGGCGCTGGCGGTGGCTTCTGGGTTGTCCAGATAGCCGGGCAGGAAAACGCCCTCGACTTCACTGGATAGCACGATTTCCCCCAGTTGCCCCACTTCGACCGGCGTACCGTCGCTATCCAGCAGTTCTACGCTCAGCCAGGGCAAAGCGCGGCCGATCGAGCCCGGCTTGCCGGTACGGTTCAAGGTGGCGAAGCTGGAGCACTCGGTCATGCCATAGCACTCGCGCAGCGGACAACCGAAACGTTGCTCGATCGCTGCCCAATTGGTCAGGCTCACACCCGCACCCCAAAGGGTACGCAGGCTATGTCGGGCAGGCCACTGCTCGGCCGGCTGCTGCATGAGGATATCGATGATCCCGCCCAGGTAATGCAACTGGGTCGCCTGCACTTGCCCACACTGCGCCCAGAACTTGCTGGCGGAAAAGCGTTGCACCACGTTCAGGCTGACTTCGGCCAGAAATGGCATCAAGAGCATTTGCGCCCCGCCGATATGGCACAGCGGCTCCCACAACAACAGGCGGTCGCCGGCCTTCACATCCGCCACTTGCAGCACTGCCTCGCTGGCAATGCGCAGCATGCGGTGGGTGAACACCACGCCCTTGGGCGCGCCGGTGGTGCCGGAGGTGTAGATCACGCACAGCGTGGCATCCGCCGCGCTGTGTTCGAGCCGCAGGTCCGCCGCCGGGTAGGCCAGGGCCTGCTCGTGCAGCACGTCGATGCCGACACAGTCGAGCTGGGCGGCAGCGCTGTCCGCCAGGCGTTCGGCAAACTCGGCGTCGCCGACCACCAGGTCCGGGCGTGCGTGCTCGAAGGGGTAGTCCAGGCCAGGGCCGCGCAACTTGGTGTTGATCGGAATCCACACCAGGCCGCTGAGAATCAGCGCGTAGATCAACACGATCTGGTCGTCGCTGTTGCCCAGCATGACGGCTACCCGTTGTCCGGCGCGCAGGCCGCGTTCGGCCAGGACCTGCTGCAAGGCGGCGACCCGTTGGCGCAACTCCAGGGTAGCGAGCGATCGGCCCTCGAAGGTGACGCGCACGGCATGGTCGTCGATCAGCAGGCCGGCATGGATCAGCGGCGCGGTGGTGAGCTGATCGTGGCTGATGCGATGCGGGAAGAAGCGAGTGTATGGATGCATCGTTCAGAGCCCTTGACGTTTGGAAGTGGAGCGCCGCGATACCCATTGGGCGATGACGGCAAACAACACGATGAACACCAGCAACGTGGTGGAAACCGCAGCCAGGGTGGGGGTGAGCGCCAGCTGGATGCTGTCCCACATCTGCTTGGGCAGCGTGGTATTGATGCCACCGCTGACGAAAATGGCGATGGTCAGGTCGTCGAACGAGGTGATGAAGGCCAGCAGAAACGCGGAGACCAGGCTCGCCGACATGAGCGGCAGGGTCACGGTGCGCAGTCGCGTGAACGCACCGGCGCCGAGAATCCGCGCGGCATCGTCGAGGCGCCAGTCATACTGCTTGAACGCCGCCGACAGGGTGACCACCACGTAGGGCAGGGCCAGTACCGTGTGGCCCAGCACCAGGCCGATGTCCTTGCCCGCCAGGCCAAGCCTGGAAAACAGGTACAACAGGCCCAGGGCAATCACGATGCGCGGCACGATCAGCGGGGCGATGAACAACGCGAACAGGCCTTTGCGCCACCCGGCGCTTACCCGGGTCAAGGCCAGGGTCGCACCGAAGCCCAACACCAGCGCCAGCAGCGCGGTGGCCACACCGACGCCCAGCGAGCGGAACAGGGCGGCCTGCCACACCGCGGAAGTGAAGAATTCCTCGAACCACTTCAAGCTGAACAGCTTGGGCGGGAAGGCAATGAACGCGCTGCTGGTGAATGCCAGCGGAACGACCACCAGCACGGGCAGGATCAGCAGCATGACCAGCAGCACGCTGTAACCGGTCAGCAAGGCGCCATCGCCACTGCGCCGCGGCGCCTTGCCCCGGCCCGAAAAACAGTGCCCCAGCCAGATCAGAATCTGCAGGCCCATTCCGGACTGACGTTCCTTGGGCGCCTCGCCGCCGAGCGACGACAGCCCGGCGATGCGGTCGTAGATCACGAACACCACCAGCGAGCAGGCCAACAGCACCACCGAAAGAGCGCCGGCAAAGTTCATGTCGAACAGGTCGAGCACCGAGGAAATCACCAGCTGCGCCACCATCATTTCCCGTGGGGAACCCAGCAGCGCAGGGACGATGAAGAAACCCAGGCTGGTAATGAACACCAGCAGACCCGCCGCGGCGATGCCGGGGGCCGAGAGCGGCAGGAAGATGCTGAAGAAACTCATCGAACCGCTGGCGCCCAGCGTCTGTGCGGCCGGCGCGAGGCGCTGGTCGATGCTGCGCATGATCGGCAGCAGGGTAATCACCGCCAGCGGCAGCATCGAGTGGACCATGCCGATCAGCACCCCCGAAAGTGCGGGCACCAGGCCGGACGGGTTGTCCAGCACGTCGGCGGCAAGCGTGGTCAGCAGGCCTTTGCGTGACAGCAGCAGCATCCAGGCATAGGTCTTGACCAGGTAGCTGGTCCAGAACGGCAGCATGATCCACAGCAGCCAACGTTCGCGACCCATGGGCGAGAGCCGAGTGAGCAAGTAGGCCACTGGGTACGCGAGCAGCACCGACAGCACGGCCGTCAGCGCCGAGATCCAGAAGGTAATGCCCAGAACGCGGGCATACACCGGGGTCGATGCGATCCGTTCGAAATTGCCCAGGCTCAGCTCGCCGCTGGCGTTCTGGAAACTGCCCATGAGCATTTCCGCCACCGGCAGCAGAAAGAACAGTGCCAGGAAAAGCAGGGCGGGGATGGCCGGAATCAGGCCTTTGCGCCAGCTCATGAGGTGGCCTGCGCGGGCAGCAGGGTGGCCAGTGCGGGATTCCAGGTGATGCCAACCCGATCGCCGACGCGCGGACTGAGCTCGCGGGAACAGCGCACACTGAAGCGGTTGCCCGAAGGCAGCCGGACCAGAGCACGGGTGTCGCTGCCCAGGAATACGCATTCATCGACGATGCCCTGCAGCAAGCCGGCAGTGGGTTCGGTCAGGCGCGCGGCTTCGGGCCGGATGAGCAGGAACGCTTCCGTCCCGGCACTCGGCGCCTGGTGCCCGGCGCAGCCAGCCAGATCCAGCCGTTGGCCTTCGACCTGCAGGTGGCCGCTGCCGTCGCGCTGGCCTTGGAGCAGATTGGAGTGGCCGATGAACTCGGCGGCGAAGCGTGTTGCCGGGCGATCGTAGAGTTCTTCTGGCGTGGCCAGTTGTTCGATGCGCGCGCGGTTCATCAGGCAGATGCGATCGGACAGGGTCAGCGCCTCTTCCTGGTCGTGGGTGACATAGATGAACGTAGCCCCCAGTTCCTTGTGCATGCGGCGGATTTCCAGCTGCATGTGCTCGCGCAGGTTCTTGTCCAGGGCGCCCAGCGGCTCGTCGAGCAGGATGATTGAAGGGCGGTAGGCGAAGCAGCGGGCCAGGGCGATCCGTTGTTGCTGGCCACCGGACAGTTCGTTCGGGTAGCGATGGGCGAAATCCTCCATGCGCACCATGCCCAAGGCGTCGTCGACCGCCTGGTTGACTTCGCCCTTGGGGTATTTGCGCATGCGCAGCCCGTACGCCACGTTGTCACGCACGCTCATGTGCGGGAACAACGCATAGCTCTGGAACACCAGGCCGATGCCGCGCTTTCCGGGGGCGATGTGGGTCGCGTCCTGGCCATCGATCAGCAACTGCCCGCTGTCCGGTGGGACCAGCCCGGAAATCATCTGCAGCAAGGTGGTCTTGCCCGAGCCCGAAGGCCCGAGCAGGGTCAGGAACTCGCCTTCGCGCACCTGGATATCGGTGGGTTGCAGGGCGACGAACTGACCATAGGTCTTGCCCAGGCCACGGGTTTCAAGTTTCACGCTCATGCATCGACTCCCTTACGACAAGATCCAGGCGTTGAACCGCTCGGTCACGGCAGTGCGGTTCTCTGCCCACCAGGCAGGGCTCGGCAGACGCATGTTTTTCAGGTTCTGCGGGGCGGTCGGCAGCAGCGCCGCGCGCTCAGCCGGGATGAACTCGAAGGATTTGCGGTTGGTCGGGCCGTAGGCCAGGGTGTCGGTGAAGTCGGCCTGGCGCTTGGCGTCGGCGCAGAAACGCACGAACTGTTTGGCCATGTCGGCGTGCGGGGTGCCCTTGGGGATGGCCCAGCCTTCGATCGAATAGAGCCCCTGGTTCCAGACGATCTGCACCGGTGCGCCGTTGTCGATGGCGGCCTGGGCGCGGCCGTTCCAGGCCGAGATCATGTCGACCTCGCCGCTCTGGATGGCTTGCATGGCTTGCGCGCCCGAGGTCCACCACAGGTCGATGTGCGGTTTGATCTTGTCCAGGCTCTTGAAGGCGCGGTCGACGTCCATCGGGTACAGCTCGTCGAGGCTGACGCCGTCCGCCAGCAGGGCCTGTTCCAGTGTGTCCAGCGGGCTGCGGCGCAGGCAGCGGCGGCCGGGAAATTTCTCGACGTTCCAGAAATCTGCCCAGCTCTGCGGGCCGTTGCCGTCCTTGAAGGTGTCGGTGCGGTAGGCCAGCACAGTGGAGTACACGTCGACACCGAGGAAGTTGGCGGTGATGGCTTCGGGAAGCAGGTCAGGGTATTCGCTCGCCGACAACCCGATCGGTTCGAGAAAGCCCTGGGCTTCGAGGTAGGGGATGTCGGCGGAAATGGTCAGGGTGGTGACGTCCCACACGTAGTTGCGGGTTTTTACCATGGCCGAGAACTGCGCCACCGGCTGGGACTCACGCGCCACGCTGATGACTTTGATGCCGGTGGCTTTTTCGAAGGGGTCGTAGAAAGCCTTGCGGTAGGCCACGGTGTAGGGACCGCCGGGGTCGGAGACGATGATCTGTTTATCGGCGGCGCGGACCACGCTGGGCAGGCCGCAGACCAGTGCGACCGTGGCGCCGGCCTTGAGCAACCGACGGCGTCCGGGGTTGGAAGGTGTGTGCATGACAGTCTCCTACAGAAAACGAATGGATCGTTGGGTAGTCAGGACGTCGGCAGTCAAAGCATTGCAAGAGCCGGGGTAGGTACATGGCCGCCGCCGTGCGTGGTGCGATGAAATCATTTCCCGCGGGAGCGGGCTCTGTGGGAGCGGGTCTCTGCCCGCGAAAAGAGCTCCGCGGTATATCAGTGACTCCGCGTTGCTGCCTTCGCGGGCAGGGCCGCGCTCCCACAATCAACTCACTTTCACAAGGCAGGGCTTTATTTGGCGCGGGCCTTGAAGAAGGCTTCCATCATTCGCTGTGGCTCGCCGGAGTCGTATGCCTCCTTCTGCAGGCGACGGCCGGCAGCAATGCAGTCCTTGAAGCCAGGCTCGCTCATTTCGCGGAAGCGCTGCTTGTCCAGGCGCATGGCGATCGGGGGCTTGGCGGCCAGTTCTTCGGCGATTTCCAGGGCCTTGCTCATCACTTGATCGGCTGGCACCAAATGGTGGATCAAGCCGATCTGCTTGCATTCATCGGCGTCCATCAAACGGCCGGTCAGCGTCAGCTCGATGGTGCGCGACATGCCCAGCATGCTGTTCATGATCCACGGACCGGTAGTGCTGGGGATGCCCGAGTTGATCTCTGGCTGGCCCATGCGCACGCCCGGGTGGCCGACGCGGATGTCACCCAGCAGCGCGACCTGAAACGCGGAACCAGCAGCTGTGCCATTGAGGGCGATGATCAGTGGTTTGGACAGGCCGCGCAGGGTGGCGTAGTAGCGCTCCCACTCGCCGACCCATTCAACGGCGCGGTCACCGTCGAAATCGTGGGCTTCGGAAAGATCCTGGCCTGCCGAAAAAGCGCGGTCGCCAGCGCCGGTCATGATCACGGCCTTGATTTCCGGGTCGGCGTTGTAGCCGTTCAAGGCTTCGATGATTTCGTTACGCATCGGCGTGGTCCAGGCATTCAGCACTGCCGGACGATTGAGGGTGATGACAGCGACAGGCCCTTTGATTTCTAGCACGATGTCTGACATGTTTATCTCAATGCGATAGTTGATGTGGAATAACGATAGAATTATCTCGCAGGATGCGCAACAGGTTTGTTTGGAAATCTTGGGCTTGAGTAAACGGCTGAAAGATTCGCGGCGGGGTGTCAGGTATTGCGCGGGGGTGGTTTCGCGGCCGATGACCGCTCCTACAGGGTTCAAATCGTAGGAGCGGTCCGTGGCCGCGAAGGGCGCGGCGGGGAGTGTCAGTTAGTACGCGGTGGGAGTTTCACGGCCGATGACCGCTCCCACCGTACGGGGGCGGGTCAGGTCACGACGCGGTAGCACGGCACATAGGCTGCGCCACCTGGCAGTTTCATGCGGTTCTGCTCGACGAACGCCTGCAGCAGTTTGTCCAGCGGTTCCATGATCGCGGCATCACCGCGAATCTGGTACGGGCCATGCTCTTCGATCAGACGAATGCCCTTGTCCTTCACGTTGCCCGCCACGATCCCGGAAAACGCCCGGCGCAGGTTCGCCGCCAGTTGATGCGGGGGCAGGGCGTGGCTGAGTTCAAGATCGGCCATGTTGGCGTGGGTCGGGTCGAACGGCCGCTGGAAGCTTTCCTCGATCTTCAACAGCCAGTTGAAGTGGAAGGCGTCGTTGCGCTCGCGGCGGAACAGCTTCACCTGCTTCAGCGACTCGGTCATCTCCCGCGCCACGTCGGCCGGGTTGTCGATGATGATCTGGTAATGCTGTCGAGCCGCTTCGCCCAGGGTCGCCACGACAAACTGATCCAGCTGCTGCAGGTACGCCTGCGCACTCTTGGGGCCGGTCAGGATCACCGGAAACGGCAAGCCCTGGTTGTCCGGATGCATCAGAATGCCCAGCAGGTACAGAAACTCTTCGGCCGTTCCTGCGCCGCCGGGGAAGATGATGATCCCGTGACCGACCCGCACGAACGCTTCCAGACGTTTCTCGATATCCGGAAGAATGACCAGCTCGTTGACGATCGGGTTCGGCGCCTCCGCGGCGATGATGCCCGGCTCGGTCAGGCCCAGGTAACGCCCGCCGCTCATGCGCTGCTTGGCATGGGCAATGGTGGCGCCTTTCATCGGCCCCTTCATCACGCCAGGGCCGCAACCGGTACAGATGTCCAGCCTTCGCAGGCCCAGTTCGTGGCCGACTTTCTTGGTGTACTTGTATTCGTCCGAGTTGATCGAATGCCCACCCCAGCACACCACCATCTTCGGCTCGAGGCCGGCACGCAGGGTGCGGGCGTTGCGCAATAGATGAAAGACGTAGTCGGTGATGCCCTGGGAATCGCTCAGGTCGATGCGCTGGCTGTCCAGCTCGCTTTCGGTGTAGACGATGTCGCGCAGTGCGCTGAAGAGCATCTCGCGGGTACTTGCGATCATCTCGCCGTCGACGAAGGCGTCCGCCGGGGCGTTCAGCAGCTCCAGGCGCACGCCACGGTCCTGCTGATGGATACGCACTTCGAAATCCCGATAGGCGTCGAGGATGGTCTTGGCGTTGTCGACATGGGCGCCGGTATTGAGAATGGCCAGGGCGCACTGGCGAAACAGGGTATAGGTACTGCCTGAACCGGCGGCACTGAGTTGCTGCACTTCACGCTGGGAGAGGGTTTCCAGGCTGCCCTTGGGGCTCACCGACGCATTGATCACATTTCTTGGGGCCATTCTATATTCCCTTAACGCAACGTAGCGCGGCCACATGGGCCGCGCCATCCGGATAATGAGCGACTTCACCGGCGCCAGGCTGTCTGGCCCGGGCGCTGAGTCTGCTGGTCCTGCGGGTGAAAAACCGGTTCCGCCCCAATCTTGGGGCAGTTGGACACCGGCTTCATCTTACTCCGCGGTGCCGCGCGGCGGTCAACGTCCGTCGCCACAAAAACTTCAATGCAGTGAATCGCTTGGCAGCGCACCGGGTTACCTGTGACACTTACGTTGACCGAGTCGTGAACCTTACACACACACGCCCGGTCGATAGCTGCGGCCCATTCATTTACTTGTGCCGCTTTCGGGTCAATGCTGTGGATACCTGCCAGCGGTTGTCATGGCCCGTCTACTTCCTGGAGAACACCCCGTGATACTGATCAGACCCTCGGCCACGCTCAAAGCATGGGGCGCCCACGGCTTCACCGCCACCGGCGTGGTGCTGGCCTTTCTTGCCACACTGGCGCTGTTCGACGGCCAGCCGAAAATCTGCCTGCTGTGGCTGGGCCTGGCGCTGGTGGTCGACGGCGTCGACGGTGCACTGGCACGCAAGCTCAATACCCAGTCGTTGCTGCCGCACTTCGATGGCTCGACACTCGATCTGGTCATCGATTACCTGACGTACGTGTTCATTCCGGCACTGTTCATCTATCGCTACATTCCACTGCCCGAATTCACCTTGCTGATCACCGTCAGCATCATTCTGGTGTCGTCGTTGTTCTGCTTCTGCAACGTCAACATGAAGAGCAAGGACAACTACTTCGTCGGCTTTCCCGCGGCCTGGAACGTAGTGGCGCTGTGCATGTACATCATCTCGCCGTCGCCGTGGATCGCGCTGCTCACCGTTGTCGGG
The DNA here is from genome assembly GCF_014841915.1 of Pseudomonas sp. CFBP 13727. NCBI lineage: Bacteria > Pseudomonadati > Pseudomonadota > Gammaproteobacteria > Pseudomonadales > Pseudomonadaceae > Pseudomonas > Pseudomonas sp. CFBP 13727. The sequence goes on along the minus strand of NZ_JACYUT010000001.1, from coordinate 255,606 downwards.
CTGGCGCTGCTGACCGTCACCAAGATGAAGTTCCTGCACCCGTTCCGGGTTCGCCGTTTCATGGCGGTCAACATCGCAGTGACGTCGATCTGGTTGCTGTGCACCTTCGTGCTGATCCTCAACCACCCCGCCAGCAACCCGGTGGCCATGGGTCTGTGGAGCTTGATGTCGGCGTACTTCCTGGGTGTGTGCTTCTGGCGCACGGCGGTCGAATGGATCGGCCGCACGCGCACCTAGCAGCCGATCAAGCAGCAGCCGGTCAAGCGCCCGGCAGGTTCAACATCTCGATCCACAATGCGCCTTTGCCAGAAGGCGCTTCTGCCGTACGGGTCAGCGCACCCGCTGCGCCCACGGCATAGCTGCCCACCTTGTCGGCCTTTTCCCCGGTCACCAGCAACCAGCGTCCGCTGGGCGAGAAAGCGATGTTGCGCGGCTGCTTCTCCTGCAGCGGGTAGTTGCCCTGGAAGCTCAGCGTGCCGCTGGCGGGATCGGCCTTGAACGCCGAGACCGAACTGGTGGTGCGTTCAGTGATGTAGATCAGCTGACCGTCAGGCGATACGCGAATGTCCGCAGCCCAGATACGTGGTGTCGGATCATCCTTGAGATCGTTGTTGCCGGCATTGCGAATCTCGCCGTGCGCCAGGCTCAGCGACTTGGGCACGCCTTCGACATGGGCGACCTTGGTCAGGGCCCCGGTCTGCGCGTCGATGGAAAAGCTGTCGACCGTACCGCTCAGCTCGCCCACCACGTATAGAAACTTGCCGCCTGGCGCGAACGCGATATGCCGCGGGCCGCTGCCGGCGGTGACCGAGGCATGGCCGTTACCGATGGGTTCCAGGGCGCCGCTGCTGTCGTCCAGCGTGAATTGCAACACCTGGTCCACGCCCAGATTGCCTGCGTAGACGAAACGGTTGCTGGGGTCGCTGCGCACGGAGTGGGCGTAGGGGCCGGTCGGGTAGACCTTGATGTCTTCGCCGGGACGGTGCTCGGCATCTATGGGTTGTACGGTCAGCACATTGCCGCCATAGGAAGCACCCATCAGGTAGCGGCCGGTACGGTCGGTGCTCAGGTAGGCCAGGCTGGCTGCCAGCGGGGCTTCGGCGGCGGCGTCCAGTTGGCCGCTGGCCGGGTCGATGCGATAGGCCATGACGCGGAACGGCTTGACCCGAAGGGCGGCGTACAAGGTCGAACCGTCGGGGCTCAGGGCCATGGGATTGACCTGGTCGCCCGCGTGAGTCTGGTGCACCAGCGTCAGCGATCCGGTGTTTTCGTCCAGGCGGTACTGGGAAATCATGCCGTCCTCGGGGCTCGAGATATAGGCGAAGGTACTGGCCTGGGCCAGGCCGCCGGCGCAGCCGATGGCGGCGGCAAGAAGCAGATGTTTACGCATGGAAGAACCTCGGCTTTGTTGTTGTAGTCAGTCATCCTATGAGTGCGTGGTGACGAAGTAAAGCGCCCCGGCTGGGTACGCTGGGCCGATGGCCAGCGTGCCCAGCCAGGCGCTGCCTACAGGGTGTAGTGGACCAGATGCGGTGCCAATGGGATGCGCGCGACACCTTCATCCAGCACCAGTGGCTTACCGTCCAGCAGGCAGCCACGACCACCGTCGTCGCTGCGCTCCACACTGATGTGCACGTGCCCGCCGGGTACGCGAACCTGCACGCTGAACCCTGCCCACCGGGCCGCGACACCAGGGTCGAGCAGCAGCCATTGTCCCTCGCGGCGCACACCGAGAATGCCCTCGATGCCGGCGCGGTACATCCAGCTGGCCGAGCCGGTGTACCAGGTCCAACCGCCACGCCCGACATGGGGCGCAACCGAATAGACATCCGCGGCGATCACGTACGGCTCGACCTTGTAGCGTTGCACGCTGGCGGCGTCCAACGCATGGTTGATGGGATTGAGCAGGTCGATCAACGCCAGTGCCTCATCACCGCGGTGCTGCCTGGCGAAGGCCAGGATTGCCCACATGGCCGCATGGCTGTATTGCCCGCCGTTTTCGCGCAGACCGGGTGGGTACGCCATCAAGTAGCCGGGATCGTGCGGCGAGTGCTCGAACGGCGGAGTGAACAGCAGCGCGATGCCGTCTGCCGGTCGCACCAGATGTTCATTCACTGCGCTCATGGCCTGCTGGGCTCGTTCGGGCTGCGCGGCGCCGGACAGCACGGCCCAGCTCTGTGCGATCGAGTCGATGCGACATTCCGGATTGCCGTCGGCGCCCAGCCACGTGCCATCGTCGAACGTTGCGCGGCGATACCACTGGCCATCCCACGCGTGGGTTTCCAGCGCGGTCTGCAACTGCAGGTAGGCTTGCTGCCAGCGCTGTGCCCGCGGGCAGTCGCGCCGGGCGGCCAAGGGGATGAAGCGCTCCAGGCTGGCCAGCAGCATCCAGCCCAGCCAGACACTCTGGCCGCGACCCTGTTCACCCACCCGGTTCATGCCATCGTTCCAGTCGCCGCTGCCGATCAGCGGCAGACCCATGTCGCCCATCTGCTCCAGGCCGCAGTCCAGCGCCAGGGCGCAGTGCTCGTACAGGGAAGCGGATGACGCAGCGGTTTGCGGCAGGAAGAAGCGATCGGTTTCGCCGCTGGCCAGGGGCTCACCTTCAAGGAAAGCGACAGGGGCGTCGAGCACCCCTTCGTCGCCACTGCTGCGAACGTACTCGGCAGTGCAATAAGCCAACCAGGCCCGGTCGTCGCTGATGCGGGTGCGCACCCCCTGACCGGAATGAGGCAGCCACCAGTGCTGCAGGTCTCCTTCGACGAACTGCCGACCTGCGGCGCGCAGCAGATGTTCGCGGGTCAGGTGCGGTGCTGCCAGGCTCAAGGCCAAGCCATCCTGCAACTGATCGCGCAAGCCGTAGGCGCCACTGGCCTGGTAGAACGCCGAGCGTGCCCACAGGCGGCAGACGATGGTCTGGTACAGCAACCAGCCGTTGAGCATGATGTCCAGTGCCCGGTCCGGGGTGCGCACCTGCACGGCTTCGAGCTTGTCGGCCCAGCTGTCGCGCACGCGTTGCAGCACACCGTCCAGATGTTCGTGGCGGTACTTGAGCACCAGACGCTGGGCTTGTTCCAGCGACGGCGCCTGGCCAACCAGCCATACCAGTTCGATCTGCTGCCCGGCTGCCAACAGCACTTCATGCTGCTGGGCGGCACAGGGATCGAGCCCGGCGGCGCTGGCGCCGGCCAACGGCGCCGAGGAGGCGAGCGCAGCCGGGGCGGCGTAGCTGCCGTGACGGCCAAGAAACTCGGTGCGGTCGGCCGTCCAGTGGCCGATACCACCGGCCAGGTCGGAAAATGCCACGCGTCCGGCAAAGGCGATGGCGCACGGGTTGCGTGCCAGCAGGGCCCCGGTACGAGCATCCACTTCGCTGATGAGCCCCGCAGCGGTGGCCGCGCGCGAGGTACCCAGCACCCATTCCAGGTAGCTGAACACGCTGAGTCGGCGCGGTTTGTCGCTGAGGTTGCGCACGCTCAGACGGCTGATCTTGACGGCGTCCTCCAGTGGCACGTATTGCAGCAGACCCATGTGCAACTGGTTGGCGCTGTGCTCGAAGCGGCTGTAGCCGAACCCGTGCCGCGCGCTGTAGCGCCCTTCGTCACGCACGGGCCATGCACAGGGCCCGGTGATGACGCCATTGGCGTTGTCGCGTACGTACAGGGCCTCGCCGCTGGCGTCGCCCACCGGGTCGTTGCCCCAAGGAGTGAGCTGGTTCTCCCGGCTGTTCAGCGCCCACGTGTACCCGGCGCCCTGGGTCGAGACCTGGAAGCCGAAGTTCTGATTGGCGATGACGTTCAGCCAGGGTGCCGGGGTACATGCGCCCTGGTCGAGTAGGGTGACGTACTCGCGGCCTTCATCGGCGAAACCGCCCAGGCCGTTGAAACACTCCAGTACTTCCTCGGCCGCCTCGGGGGCGCCGGCAGTAGCGGCAGCGCTCGTCGCCCGTTGCGGCCACTGCGCTTTGCGATCAGGTACGCCCTGGCTCGGACGCAGGCCGATCTGCGCATTGATGCATCCGCTGTGGGCGCGCAGCACCAGGCGCGCGGTGGCCAGCAACAGGCTGCGCGCATCGCCCGGCAACAGATCGGCCCGCAGCGTGTACACCGTACCGCGGCTCAATACCGCGCTGGGTCCGGGTCGCGATTGACTGCTGCGCACTGCGGTTTCCACGGCAATCTGCAGGTCCTGCTGATAGCTGGCGTCACGCTCGTTGAGGATCACCAGATCCACGCTCAGGCGCTTCATTCGCCAGTATTCGTGGGCCAGCAGCAGTTCACGCACTTGCGGCAGATCTTCGATGTCGTCGATCTGCAGCAGTACGACGGGCAGGTCACCCGAGATGCCCATTGGCCACAGGCCGGCCTGGCTGCCTGCACCGCGCAGGATACTCAGCGCCGGTGCGCGCCATCGTGCGTCGGCGTACAACAGGGACGCGCTCAAGCGCTGGAAGTCGGCTGCCGCCTCGGCGTCGATATCCAGATGGCGCAGTTGCACCTGTGCCTGGGTCCAGGCCAGGGTCTTGGCGCGCTCGTAGGCACTGTGCTCATGGTGCTTGTCGATCAGGCCCAGCAGCGCTTCGCGGCTGTCGGCCACCACGGTCCAGAAGGCGATGTCCACGCTCTGGCCCGGAGCGATGCTGAGGCAGTGACGCAGGGCGAACAGCGGGTCGAGCACCGTGCCGACGCTGTTGGACAGTGTTGCGCCGGCCTTCAGGGCGGTGGCCTGGAGCAAGGTGTGCTCGCGGCCGAGAAAGGCGGCGCGGTCACTTTCGTACTGCACCGGGCCGTCCAGCGGCGTGTCGAGCACTGCGAAGTGAGCGGCCCAGACCTGCGGCTCCTCGCTGCTGCGCGGCCGCCGGGTAGCCACCAACGCGGCATATTCGGGCAGGTACTCGGTAACCACGAACAACTTGGCAAAGGCCGGGTGAGCGCTGTCGGCCGAAGCGGCGCCCAGTACCAGTTCGCTGTAGGTGGTCAGCTCCACGGAGCGGGTCCGCTCGCTGCGATTGGTCAAGGTGAGTGAGCGCACTTCGCTGTCGTCCTCGCCGGACACCAGCACGGTCAATGTACTGGTCAAACCGTCGCGGTGGCTGATGAACTGGGCATGGTCCTCGGCGAACGTGACCTCGCCCAGGCAACCGTGCGCACGGGTGTCGGCAGCGGACCACAGGGTGTCCCGATCCAGATCACGCACGAACACGAACGAGCCCCACGGGTCCAGTACCGGATCTTCGCGCCAGCGCGTCACGGCCAGATCGCGCCAGCGACTGTAGCCAGTCCCGAGACCGGTCAACATCACGCAATAGCGCCCGTTGGAGAGCAGATGAGTGATCGGCGCTGCCACCGGCAGGCCATCGAGGGCGCGCTGGGTACGACCTTCCAGCGTCTCTGCGGCGACGTTATGGCCGTGTTCGGCAGCGGCTTGCAGGGCTGCGACATTGGCGGGCATGCGCTCTTGCAACAACAGCTCGCTGGCCTGGATCATCGGTTCGCGGTGAAAGCGCTCGCGCATGGCACCGTCGAGCAGCACGTTAGCGATGGCCACCACTGTCATGCCCTGGTGGTGAGCCATGTAGTTGCACACGATTGCCTGCGAAGTGTCCTCGGGCAAGCGTGTTGGGGTGTAGTCGACCGCTTCGTAGAAACCGTACTGGCCGAGCGCGCCCAACGCGCGCAGGGTGGCGAAATTGGCCCAGGCGCCGGGAGCGTCGACCATCGCGGCCAATGCCGTGGCATAGGGTGCGATGACCTGGTCGTCGGCCAGCCCGCGCTTGAGCCCGAGGCCGGGCACGCCGAAGTTGGAGTATTGATAGGTGAATTCCAGATCGCGCGCATTGTAGGCCGATTCGGAAATCCCCCACGGGATGCCCAGCGACTTGCCGTAGGCCTGTTGACGCTCCACCACCAGGCGTTGTGTCTGGGTCAGCAGGCTGCCGGCGGGGGCGCGCATCACCAGGGACGGCATCAGGTACTCGAACATCGACCCGGACCAGGAGATCAGGGCCGAGCCATTGCCCAACGGTGTGGCACTGCGGCCCAGGCGGAACCAGTGCCGCGTGGCGACATCGCCCTTGGCGATGGCGAACAGGCTGGCCAGGCGTGCCTCGGAAGCCAGCATGTCATAGCAGTTGCTGTCCAGTTGCTGCTCGGCGACGCGGTAGCCGATCGACAGCAACTGCCGCTTGCGGTTGAGCAGAAAGCCGAACTCCATGTCCATGGCCATGCGCCGCGCGTTATCGGCCAACGCTCGCAGGCGCGCCGAGGTGTCGCCGTGCAGTTGGCGGTCATCCAGGTGAGCCGCGAACGCCTGTTTCAAGGCTGGCAGCCAGACGCCATTCCCAGGGCCGTCCGGGATTTCCCCCAACAGCCTGGCGACTGCCTGTCGACCGAGGTCGAACGGGGTCTGCAGGTGCGCCTGTATCTGGGTCAGCGGCTGGCTGCGCCCTTGTTCTTCAATGACCAGCAGGAGGGTGTCGTGCAGCCCGGAGGAGGGGTCCAGCGGACCTTGCTCGGCCCACTGTTCACAGGCATTGGCCAACGCGATCAAATGCCCGGCCAGATTGCCGCTGTCGACCGCCGACACGTACACCGGCGGCAGCGGGCGCAGATCCTGGGTGTCGTACCAGTTGTAGAAATGCCCGCGAAAGCGTTCCAGCGTCTGCATCACCGCCAGGCTCGCCTCCAGGCGCAGCAAGGTCTGGCGGGTGCCGGCCCAGCCGAAGTCCCGCGCACTGGCGGCCGCCAGCAGGTACAGGCCCATGTTGGTCGGTGAGGTGCGGTGGGCAACCACCGGGTGGGGCTGCTCCTGGAAATTGTCGGGCGGCAGGTGGTTGTCACCGGCCGTCACGAAGGTTTCGAAGTAGCGCCAGGTGCGTCGGGCAATCAGCCGCAGGTCCTGTGCCTGTGTGGCGTTCACGGGCGCGCAGGGAGTGATCGAACTGCTGCGGCTGACCCATTGTGCGATGAATGGGGCCGTCAGCCACAGCAGGGCAAACGGCACGATCAGCGCGGCATTGCCAGGCGCCTTGGCCAGTGCGACGGCGCAACCGGTCAAGGCCAGCAGCAGTCCCGGCGCCATGCGTCGAGCGTGTGCGCCAAGGCCCGGGCGCGGCGCTGCGCCGGCCTGAGCGGCAGTGGTCCATTCCAGCAGCAGGCGCTTGCTGTGAAAGACCCGGTACACACTACGGAAGATGGCATCGAGCATCGACCAGGCCTGGTCGGGCAACCACGCCAGGTCGAGCACGAACTGCCAACTGGCCAGGCGCAGGTCATGGGTCAGGCGCTGGCCATGGCTGCGCCAGAGTACCGCCGGGCGCTTGCGCGGCGCGGCCAGGAGCAGTGCCAGCACGGCAGGCAGGGCGCTGCAGGCAAGCACGGCGAAAGTTGCGATCCAGGCCGCCGGCCCAGGCAGGCACCAGGCGACCAGCAGGGCGCCCAAAGTGGCCGGCGCCACCAGCGAACGACGCAGGTTGTCGATGATTTTCCAGCGGCCAAGTGCCGGCAGTTGCGCCTTCAACAGCCACGGCAGCAACTGCCAGTCGCCCCTTGTCCAACGGTGCTGCCGGCGCATCGCAACGTCGACCCGCGCCGGAAAGGCTTCGACCACTTCGATCTCGCTGACCAGCCCGGCCCGCGCGTGAATCCCTTCGAACAAGTCATGGCTGAGCATGCTGTCGTCAGGTACACGGCCGTCCAGGGCGGCCTCGAAGGCATCCACATCGTAGATGCCCTTGCCCGTGTAGGACCCCTCGCCGAACAGGTCCTGATAGACGTCCGATACCGCTGCGGCATAGGGGTCCACCCCGCCTGGGCTGGAGAACACCCGCTGGTACAGGGAGCCTTCGGCGTCGAGCGGCAGGCTCGGCGTGACCCGTGGCTGGAGGATGCCGTAGCCGGTGACTACGTTGCGTCCGTCGCGACTCAGCCGCGGTCGGTTGAGCGGGTGCGCCAACTTGCCCACCAGCCTCTGCGCGGCGTCGCGGGGCAGACGTGTGTCGGCGTCCAGGGTGATCACCAGCCGCACGTCTGCCGGCACGGTCTGCTCACCGAAACTGGTGTGCGCATCGCCGCGCAGCAGTCGGTTGAGCTCGTGCAGTTTGCCGCGCTTGCGCTCCCAGCCCATCCAGCATCCCTGTGCCGGGTTGTAGCGGCGCTCGCGGTGCAGCAGCATGAATCGCGCGCCGGCCTCGCCCGGACCGTGCCGCCGGTTGAGTGTGGCCACGGCCGCATGGCCGGCCTCGAGCAGGGTCTGATCGTCGTCCCTGTGCTGTTCAGCGGCGTCACCGCCATCGACCAGCAAGGCAAAATACAGCTCGCCACAGTTGCCCGACAGGTAGTGCACTTCCAGTTGCTCGATGTCTTCCAGCAGATCTGCCTCGCTGCCCAGCAGCGTGGGCACAGCGACCAGGCTGCGCCATGGGCTGGGCACGCCTTCGAGCATGTCCAGCCCCGGCAGGGCGATGGCGCCGAAGGATCGGGTCACCGCTCGGTTGAGCAGGGCGCTGGCCAGCTGTGAGGCGGGCAGCGCGCCCAGCACCACCAAGGCCGTCAGCCACAGGGCCGGCGCGGCGGGCAGCAGTGCCACCAGGATGGCCAGCAGCCCGGCGGTCAGTGCCAGCAGCAGGCCGACATAGCCGCCAACGCCCAACTGCCGTTGCCAGCGCAGCCAGCGCAAGCCGACTGATGGATGGAAATCTATCGCCGCTTCCAACAGCGGTCGGCCTTCGGCGATCAGTACGTGGCCAGGATCGGCTTCGCGTTCCTGCTCGGGCCTGGCGCTGGTCAACTGCAGGGCCTGCTCGGCAATCTGCAGTTCGGAAAAGGTGGAGCCGCGTGCCAACTGTTCGATGGCACTGCGGTAGAGATTGCGTGTGGTGAAATCCATGGCGGCGAAACGGCTGCCCGCACGCAGCCTGGCGTCCACCAGGCTGACGTCTTCGAACCATTGCGCCCAGTCCAGTGACGAAATCTGCCGCAGGCTGGTGATCACATTGCGCACACTGAGGTTGGAGGCACCCTGGCGCTGCTGGGCGTGACTGACGGCCTGGCCGACGCTGCTGTTCTGTTCGTGCAGGCGTTGTGCAAGCCAGGCCAGGGCCGGGGTGGTGATCGGGTCCTTGTCGCGCAGGCGCTTGGCCAGTTGCGCGGCGAACAGTTCCGACAAGGGCTCGGCGCTGCGGCTGCGGATGTCGTCGTCCAGCGCACTTTGCGCACAGCCGGCAGCGAACAGGCGATCGGCCAGAGCTTCGGCATCCAGGCGGGCGAGGTCAGCGGCGGTGATCTGATCGGTCAGCCGTCGCAGATTTTCGATCAGCACGATCCGCAGGGTGATCGCCACCGCCCACAGCTCGCCGATGGTCAGCGGCTGGACTTTTTGATAGGCGTCGATGAAGCGCTGCAGCGTCGCTGGATCGAAGAAGCTGTCGGTATGCGCGACGAACGCCCACGCCAGGCCGAACACCCTTGGGTAGCCGGCGAAGGGCCCGCTCGCCAGCTTGGGCAATTGCCGGTAATAGCCTGCGGGCAGGTCCTCGCGGACACCGCGGACGTGCTCTTCGACCAGAGGGTAGTTGTCCAGCAGCCACTGGGCGGCGGGCACCACGGCGATTCCATCGGCCACCGCCGCCGCGCTGGCCCGGTAGGCCACCAGCAGCACCTGAGCGTTGTCCTTGAGGCGACGTTGCAACGACAACACCCGTGGCGGCCGGGCGCTCACGGTCTGCGCAGCAGCCAGGCTCTGGGCATGCTGTTCGAGGCGTTCGATACCGAACAGTTCTTCACGTACGGGGGCGGTGGCAAGCCAGGGATCGCTGCGCAGGGCAGCCCGGAAGGGGGTATTCAGAAACGCGTTCATGGCGGTTGTCCGTTACCCGAAGGGGCCATGCAGCATGGCACATCCAAGGATGTGCCATTGGACAGTTCGCCGTCGTTGCGGAGAAAAGCGGGTTACAGGCTGGAACGCAGGGGGATTTCTTCGCGCATGACCTGGTGGCCTTCTTCGGGGTTGCCGATCATTTCATCGTGGGCATTGCCCTGCACCAGAAACAGCTTGATATCAGCGACACCGGACAGCACCTTGCGCGCTTCCTCCACCGAGGCCACGTGCAGAGTCGCACCCTTGGCATCGGCCACCGGCTGCGACACACCTTCCAGGATGGCGTGCAGCACGTACGATCCACCTTCCATGGACACCAGGTTCACTTCGCTGACCTCGCCATTGTTGACGTGACTACTCAATTTATCGATGTTCATGCACGACCTCGAAACGGCGTGATGGACCGGAATGGCCATCGCTCTTGCCTCATGCAAGGTTTGAGGCGGCCCACACCGGCGGAGTTCAATCCAGTGGCTGTGTGCCGCCCATGGCGGCAACCCAGGTCAGATCTTCCAGCGCCCGGCGGTCTTGGCCAGCAGCTGCTGCAGTCCATCGAGGTTGTTGACCAACTGCAGGGTCAACAGGCGATAGCCGATCAGCTCACCGGGCACCACATTGGGCGCGTCGGCATCGACGCTGGCATAGTTGCGCTCGAGCCGCTCGGTGGCACCGTCGCGCAGCGCGCGGGCCATGCCTACCAGTTGTCGACGAATATGCCGGTGTTCACCGCTCAGGCACTGCTGCAATTGCGCCATGGCATTGCGGTCGGTGCCGCTGGGGCGCAGGTTGGCGAGGATTTCCAGGGTGCTCAGGCACATGCGGAAGTGGCCCTGGATCGCGTCCAGCTCGGTCATGGAAATCTTCACTTCCTTGGACACCGACGGCAGCAGCGAGCGCAACTGGACCATGTTCGCGTTGAGCTTGGACATCAGCTTCAAGTGCTCGTCGGCCGACACCGGCTGGCCGCTGACAATGCGGCTGTGGATGGTCGCGCAGCCGCGCAGTCCGGTGGCCAGGTTGTAGCGCCACGAATACACCGCATACAGCGGTAGGGCGAATGAGAACGCCAGCGCCAGGGCGATACCGATGAGAATGTCCACGGTGCGCCACAGGCCATCGGTGATCGGGTTATCGCCATGGCCGGCGACGATGAACAAGGTGATGGCCGAGAGCAGCGCGGTATAGCCGCCCTTGCCGATGGCGTGGTAGGCGAAGAAGCCGCACGCCACCGACATCAGCAGGTAGGTCACGATGGGCATTTCGAAGTAGTTCTGCTGGGCCACCACCGCCAGCCCGAGCGCGGCACCGATGAGCGTGCCGTAGGCACGTTCGACCGATTTCTTGCCGATGTTGCCGTGATGCTGCAGGCCGCCAATGACGATCAGCAGGGTGACCGAGGCCCATTCGCCGTGGGGCAGGCTGAAACCGCTGGTCAGCAGGATGGACACCAGCAAGGCGGCGACGATGCGCGCCGCGTGGATCAGGCGGGCATGCCGGTAACGGCGGTAGGGATCGAGCAATGGCCGCAGGACGCGACGCAACCAGACGGGTAGGGCGATAGATTTGAATGCATTCATCCGTTAAATGACCATGGGTGCCTGGAATAAGTCCGCCACGCAGTTGTCGACTTTGGGCTGGAACCTAAATTGTGTCATGGCCGCGGCCATTTATCTCGTTCAAGGAATGCTTTCGTCGATGCCTGCCTTCTCCCGCCTCAAGACTTTTCTGGGCCAGGCCCGGCGCGCCCTGCAGTTGGTGTGGGCGACCTCGCCCGGCCTGTTGCTGGGGTTGGTGCTGGCCACGCTGGCTGCGGGCATCCTGCCGGCACTGGCCGCCTGGCTGGGCCAGCGCATCGTCGATGCGGTGGTGGCGGCCATGCAGATGCACCAGCAAACCGGTGCGGCGCCCCTGTGGCCAGTGCTGCGCTACGTGCTGATGGAAGCCGGCGTGCTGGCATTGCTGGCCGCGGCGCAGCGCGGCCTGTCCGTGCAGCAGGCGCTGCTGCGGGTGCAACTGGGGCAGAAGGTCAATACCCTGATTCTGGAGAAAGCCCAGACCCTGTCGCTGATGCAATTCGAGGATTCGGAGTTCTACGACAAACTGGTACGGGTGCGCCGCGAAGCGTCCACGCGACCGCTGGCGTTGGTGAGCAAGTCGCTGGGGCTGGTGCAGAATCTGATCTCGCTGGTCAGCTTCGGCGTCTTGCTGGTGCATTTTTCGCCCTGGGCATTGGCGATTCTGGTGGTCGGCGCGTTGCCGGTGTTCTTTGCCGAAGCGCATTTTTCGGGGGATGCCTTCCGCCTGTTCAGTCGTCGCGCACCGGAGACGCGTCGGCATAACTACATCGAAACGTTGCTTTCCCACGAAGGCTATATCAAGGAGGTGAAACTGTTCGGTTTTGCGCCGTTGTTGCTGCAGCGCTACCGCGACACCTTCACCAAACTGTACAGCGAGGACCGCCGGCTGACCTTGCGCCGTGACGGCTGGGGCTTCGTGCTGGGGCTGCTGGGTACGGCGGCGTTCTACCTGGCCTACGCTTGGATCGTCATCGATACGGTGAACGGCCATATCACCCTGGGCCAGATGACCATGTACCTGGTGTTGTTCAAGCAGGGCCAGAGTGCGGTGAGCAGCAGCCTCACGGCGATCGGCGGCTTGTATGAGGACGGCCTCTACCTGGCTGACCTGTATGACTACCTGGCCTACCCGGTGCAGCCTGCGCAAGGCGATATCACCCAGGGCGTAAAGCCCGGCGATGGCCTGCGCTGCGAAGGGCTGGGTTTCAGCTATCCCGGCGCGAGCCGCGCGACGTTGCAAGGCATCGACCTGCACCTGGTACCTGGCAAGAGCCTGGCGCTGGTGGGCGAAAACGGGTCGGGCAAGACCACTTTGATCAAGCTGCTGACGCGTCTGTACCGTCCGGACCAGGGGCGCATCCTGCTCGACGGCAGCGACCTGCAGGAATGGCAGGAAGACGCGCTGCGTCAGCGTATCGGCGTGATTTTCCAGGATTTCATCCGCTATCAGTTCAGTGTCGGGGAAAACCTGGGGGTCGGTGATACGCGCGCGTTCGACGACACGCAGCGCTGGCGCGAGGCAGCGGTGCAGGGCACGGCCGAGCCGTTCATCGAAGGTCTGGAGCACGGCTATGCCACGCAGTTGGGACGCTGGTTCGCGGGCGGCCAGGAGCTGTCCGGCGGGCAATGGCAGAAGTTGGCCCTGTCCCGCGCCTATATGCGCCGCGATGCCGACATCCTGATACTCGATGAGCCCACCGCAGCGCTGGATGCCAGCGCGGAAGCGGCAGTGTTCGAGCATTTTCGCGAGTACGCCCAGGGCCGCATGACGCTGCTGATTTCCCATCGCTTTTCAAGCGTGCGCAACGCCGATCATATCGTGGTGCTGGAACAGGGCAGGGTGCTGGAGCGCGGCGATCATGAACAATTGATGGCCCAGCGCGGACGCTACGCGCAACTGTTCGACCTGCAGGCGCGGGGTTATCGCTGACCGGCCTACCGCATAACGCCCTTCGCGGCCGATGACCGCTCCTACAGGGGAAGCGCAATCCCTTGTAGGAGCGGTCTGTGGCCGCGAAGGGTGCGCTGCGGTTTTACCGGTTCACCGCGTGCCATTCTTCGCGGGCAGAGCCCGCTCCCACAGGAGGGCTGTGATTCGTAGGCGAGAGCGGCCGTCTATGGCTTGATCCCTTGATGCGAGTAGCCCGATGCAAGCGCTTTTGGTTGAGATACTGGATGCCGTCCGCCCCCTGATCGGACAAGGCAAGGTTGCCGATTACATCCCGGCACTGGCCGATGTGCCTGCCGCGCAGCTGGGCATCGCCGTGTATGGCAACGACGGCGAGGTGTTCAGCGCAGGCGATGCGCACACTCCGTTTTCCATTCAGAGCATCTCCAAGGTGTTCAGTCTGGTCCAGGCGATTGGCCATTCGGGCGAAGACATCTGGCAGCGCCTGGGTCACGAACCCTCCGGACAACCCTTCAATTCCCTGGTGCAGCTGGAGTTCGAGCGCGGTCGGCCGCGTAACCCGTTCATCAATGCCGGTGCGCTGGTGATCTGCGATATCAACCAGTCGCGCTTTGCCGCACCGGCGCTGTCCATGCGTGACCTGGCCCGACGACTGTCGGGCAACCCCCAGGTGATCGTCGACGGTCGGGTGGCGGAGTCGGAGTACCAGCACCGCGCGCGCAACGCTGCCATGGCCTACCTGATGAAGTCGTTCGACAATTTTCACAACGATGTCGAGGCCGTGCTGCGCAGCTATTTCAGCCACTGCGCACTGCGCATGGACTGCGTCGACCTGGCTCGCGCGTTCTGCTTCCTGGCCAATGATGGCTACTGCAAGCACAGTGGCGAGCAGGTGTTGAGTCGGCGCCAAACCCAGCAGGTCAACTCGATCATGGCCACCAGCGGTTTGTATGACGAGGCCGGCAACTTCGCCTACCGCGTCGGCTTGCCTGGCAAGAGCGGCGTGGGTGGCGGCATCGTCGCAGTGGTACCGGGGCAGTTCACCGTCTGCGTCTGGTCGCCGGAGCTCAATCCTGCCGGAAATTCCCTGGCCGGCATGGCGGCCCTCGAACTGCTCAGCGAACGGATCGGCTGGTCGGTCTTTTAGAAGTGCGGCGAGTCACGTTACCTCCGTAGGAACGGTCATCGGCCGCGAAGGGCGTGACGCGGTATGCCTGAATGACCGCGCTGCCCTTTTCGCGGCCACGGACCGCTCCTACGTGGAATCCCGGCACCTCCGTAGGAGCGGTCACCGGCCGCGAAGGGCGCGACGCGGTATGCCTGAATGACCGCGCTGCCCTTTTCGCGGCCACGGACCGCTCCTACGTGGAATCTCGGTACATCCATAGGAGCGATCATCGGCCGCGATTAAACAAAATGTGACAGGTTGCGGTGCCCAAGCGTAGCGTTGGCCTTTAAACTGCGGCCCTCTCCAGAGGGCACAATGGCATGAACGATTTTCCGACCCGCCGTCGAGTACTCGCCGGCATGGGCATCCTCGGTCTCGGCGCGCTGGCCGGATGTGGCGACAGCAACAAGCTGTCGTTCAAGCACGGCAAAGACCTGAGCAACGAGATCCTCGGCCGCACGTTCCGGCTCAAGGATCCGCAAGGCAACGAGAAGACCCTGTCCAGCTTCCGCGGCATGATGCCCATGGTCTTCTTCGGCTTCACCCAGTGCCCGGCCGTCTGCCCGACCACGCTTGCGCGGGCGGTCCAGGCCAAGAAGCTGATGGGCCGTGACGGCGACCGCCTGCAGGTGATCTTCATCACCCTGGACCCCGAGCGCGACACCCCCGAAGTGCTCGACGCCTACGTCAAGCTTTTCGACCCCACCTTCGTGGCCCTGCGCGGCACCCTGGAACAAACCGCCGATGTCGCCAAGGAGTTCAAGGTGTTCTACGAAAAGGTCTCGATCGGCGACACCTACACCATCTCCCACACCTCGACCAGTTACGTCTTCGACTCCCGCGGCGTGCTGCGCCTGGGGTTGTCCCATTCCCTCACCGCACAAGAGTGCGCCGAGGATCTGCTCACCGTAATGGAAGTCTGCTGATGAAACCCGTTGCCAAGAAGAACACCGTCCGCCAACTCGCCACGCTCGTCGCAGCCCTGAGCCTGACCGGCTACGCCATGGCCCAGACCACGGTCGAAGATGCCTGGGCGCGCGCCACTGTGCCAGGGCAACCCGCTACAGGTGCGTTCATGACCCTCACAGCGGACTCCGACAGCACCCTGATCAGCGTCCAGTCACCCGTCGCCAAAGACACGCAAATCCACCAGTCGACCATGAACGGCGACGTCATGAGCATGCTCCCGGTCGACGAAGTCAGCCTGCCTGCGGGCGAGCCCGTGGTATTCGATGCCAATAGCTATCACGTGATGCTGATGGGTTTGATAACGCAGGTGAAGGAGGGCGACGCGGTGCCATTGACCTTGAAGATCAAGAACGCACAAGGGGAGGAGGAAACTCTGGAAGTCGAAGCCGTGGCCAGGGCACTGAATGCCCCCGACCACGCTCATGCTCACTGATGTAGTGACGCGGGGCTGATGCCAGCGTCAAACACCCACCACAGGCATTACTTGCCGACGGTCTGACCCAGGAACCAGGCGCGTTCTTCGGCCTGGTCGATCCACTCTTCCAACAGGCTGGTAGTGGACAGGTCGTTGGCTTCGTCGGTGACGCCGTGGGTGGTACGCATGTAGGCAGCCAGCGACTGGTTGTCGTCATGCAGCTCGGTCAGCATGTCTTCTGGCGACAGGTCAGCCACTTCGCTGCTGGCCAGGCGCTTGAGTTGCACCATCTGCTCCAGCGAACGTACGGTCGGCTCGCCGATCTTGCGGGCGCGCTCGGCAATCACGTCGGTGATGGCGTAGATCTGGGTCGCTTGCTCTTCCAGCAGCAAATGATAGTCGCGGAAGTGCGAACCTTTCATGTGCCAGTGGTAATTTTTGGTCTTGATGTACAGCGCGAACACGTCAGACAGCAATACTGCCAGTTCCTGACCGACCTGGGCCTGGTTCTGCAAGCTGGCGCCTTCGCCTTTCTCGGCCTTGGCCTTCACGGACGATACGGTCTTGAGTTCCTGTTTCACATTGGCAACGGCCATTTGAAATCTCCTGGTACGGGTTTGCGGGATTGGGTCTGTAACCACTATGGAAATCGACCGCAGGCAAACCGGTATTGCTCAGAGATATTTTCTATCCAGCCGATGAAGTGTCGCTATGACCCTGCGTTTCACGACTCCAAAGCGCCTTTATCGGGAAAACTCAAAGTGAAGCTGGTCACGCCTTCAGCGCTGTGGACACTGACGCTGCCGCCCACCAGAACCATGATCGACTGCACGATTGCCAGGCCCAGGCCACCCGAGTCTCCCGGTTCCGTGCGCGACGGGTCGACGCGGAAGAAACGATCGAACAATCGCGCCAGATGCTCGGGTGCAATGGTGTCGCCTTCGTTACGCACCGTCAGACCAACGAACCCAGCCTCGTCGTGGCGGCTGAGCAGCACCGTGGTGCCGGGGCGGGCATGGCGGACCGCGTTGGCGAGCAGGTTGCCCAGAGCCCGCTGCAGCAATTGCAGGTCGGTCTGCAGGGTGCCGTGCAGCGCGTGCTGCAGAGCGGCACCACGCTCGTCGGCGAGCAGCTGGAAATAATCACAGAGCTCTTCGCCCAGGTGGGTGAGGTCAATGGCCTGCAAGTGCACCGGCCGCTGCCCGTGGTCGGCACGTGCCAGAAACAGCAGGTTTTCCACCATGCGGTTCAGCCGCTCGTACTCTTCGATGTTAGAGCCGAGCAGTTCCCGGTATTCGTCCACGCTACGAGGCTGGTTGAGTGCCTGGCCGGTGCTGCCCAACAGGTTATGCAGCGGCGTGCGGATTTCATGGGCGAGGTCTGCGGAGAACTGCGACAGCCGTTCGAAGCCCTGTTCGAGCCGCACCAGCATGCCGTTGAGCGCCTGGATCGGTGCCTGCAGCTCCACCGGCGCGGCGGTATCGGCCAGTCGCCGGTGCAGATTGCGCAGATCGATCAACGCCAGCGCGTCGGCCATTTCGCGCAACGGCGTCAGGGCACGACGCACCAGCAACAGGCCGATGACCCAGGCCAGCAGCGCCCCGGCAGCCACTGCCAGGTACAGACGCAGTCGGTAGCTGGCCAGGATCGCCTCGCGCTCGTGCAGGCGTTTTCCGACCATCACCGTCAAGGCTTCGCCGGCTGGGCCCACAGCGTCGCCGGCCAGCAACGAGGCGCCGTGGTCCAGGCGAATGTCGGACCGGCTCGGCTGCCGAGCCAGACCGATGCGCGGTGGATCGCCTAGCGCCTCGCCGTGGGGGTTGATCTCGAACACCACGCTGCCATCGGCGCGACGTACGCGCAGCACGCTTTCCTGATTGCCGAGCATGTTCTGATACAGCTGCGGACGCTGCTGCAGTGCGCCCAGGCTGTCGCTGTCGTGCAGCAGGGTACGCACCTGCTCGAGCCGTCCGAGCAGCGCGATGTCGTCGCGGTAGGCGATCTCGGCCGCCAGCGAACGGTAGAGAAACACCGCGACCACGCTCATCACCAGTGAGCAGACCACCGCCACGGCCAGCGCCAGGCGCCAGGCCAGGGAGTGGCGGCGTTCACTCATCCAGGTGCTCCAGCCGGTAGCCCACGCCGCGCACGGTGTGAATCAGCTTGGGCATGAACGGGTCGTCGACCTTGGCCCGCAAGCGTCGGACCGCCACTTCCACCATGTTGGTGTCGCTGTCGAAATTCAGGTTCCACACCTGAGAGGCGATCAGCGTGCGCGACAGCGCCTCGCCGGGCCGGCCGATCAGCATCTGCAGCAGGGCGAATTCCTTGTTGGTCAGGTTGATGCGCTGTCCACCGCGGCTGACCCGGCGGCGCAGTACGTCCACCTCCAGGTCTGCCACCTGATAATGCTCGACCTCGCGCACCGCGCCCCGGCGCAGCAGCGTTCGCACGCGTGCCAGCAGTTCGGCGAAGGCGAACGGCTTCACCAGGTAGTCGTCGGCGCCCAGCTCCAGCCCACGCACACGGTCTTCGATGGCGTCCTTGGCGGTCAGGAACAACACCGGTGTCGCGCCTTGCTGACGAATCAGCTTGAGCAACTGCCAGCCGTTCAGGCCGGGCAGCATGACGTCCAGGATCACCAGGTCATAGGGCTGCTGCTCGATCAGGTAGCGCCCATCCAGCCCATTGAGCGCCACGTCCACGGCAAAGCCGGACTCACCCAGGCCCTTGGCGAGAAAATTCGCCGTTTTCGCTTCGTCTTCAACCAGCAACACACGCATCGTTCAGCTCCTGTACCCGCGCATAGGCTAGGCCCCCGGCGGCCGATTGCCTATTACAAAGTTGTAATCGCTGTGACGGGGTTCTGTCGTGACCGGATTGCTAAGGTACCAGCCACTGATCACGGAGACGCTCGATGAAAGCCCTTTGCATGACATTCACCCTGGCTTGTCTGCTCACCACCCAGGCCCACGCCGCCCTGGCCCAGCACCCTGACCTGGACCTGGCGACCGCGCAGCGGCTGGCCAATGGCAGCGGCTGCATGGCCGCCGTGGCGGTGCTGGACCGTGGCGGCAACGTCATCGTCCAGCAACGCGGCGACGGCGTTGGCCCGCACAACACCGAGGCCGCGCGGTTGAAAGCCTACACCGCGCTGTCGACCAAGACGCCGACGCGGCTGTTCGCCGAGCGTGCCCGCAACAACCCCGAAGCCGCCAATCTGACCTCGCTGGGGCAATTGCTGCTGCTGGGCGGCGGCGTGCCGGTCTACGAAGGCAAGCAGTTGGTCGGTGCGATCGGCATCGCCGGTGCCGGCGGCGCCGAGCAGGACGAAACCTGCGCAATCAAGGCCACCGAATCCGTCGGTCTGGCCATTCATTCTTGAAGGAGCAATACACCATGTTTAAGAAAATTGTCCTGGCCGCCAGCCTGGCCTCCCTGTCCAGCCTCGCGATGGCCGCCAACCCCCTGAGCGTGCACGTACTGAACCTGGAAACGGGTGTGCCTTCGGCCGGTATCGAAGTGACCCTGGAGCAGCATTCGGGTAACCAGTGGCAACCGTTGGGGCAGGGTGTGACCAACGAGCAAGGCCGGATCGCCGGCCTCTACCCGGAACAGCGCACCTTTGCGCCGGGTGAATACCGGGTGGTGTTCAAGACCGGCGACTACTACCGCAAGGTCGGGCACGAAACCTTCTTCCCGGAAATCCCGGTGATTTTCGAGGTGAAGAACACCGAGCAGCACTATCACATTCCCCTGCTGCTCAGCCCCTACGGCTTCAGCACCTATCGCGGGTCCTAGTCGCAAGCCCCTGCCGTCATCCTTTCACGGTCCGCGGAAAACTATTGCCCCGTACGTGCGGTCTGTTGCACCAGAGCGGGCGTCGCAGGGCAGGGCGCTGGCACATTGCGCAGGATGATGGCGGGTATCAATAGATGAAGCAGCTTGATCTGCAGGTCATACAGCAGGCCCGGACCTGGCTCGGCCAGGGCCGGGGCGTATGGCTGTGCACGGTATTGTCGACCTACGGTTCGGCCCCACGCGGGCCGGGGGCGATGCTGGTCGCACTGGATAATGGCGAACATTGCGGATCGCTGTCCGGTGGTTGTGTGGAAGACGACTTTCTGGAGCGTGTCGCTGCCGGTTATTTCACACCAATCAATCAGGTCGTGCGCTACGGCGACGGCGGCCTGGCGCCGACCATGGCGCTGCCTTGCGGCGGCGTTCTCGACGTGCTGGTCGAATACCTCGCGCCTGATGCAGCCACGCTGGAGCATCTGGCGCACATCGAACAGGCTTTCGCCGGCGGCGAACTGTTGGCGCGGCAGGTGGTGCCTGGCAGCGATCGGCGCAGCATTCGTGCAGGGCACATGGGCGATGCACGGGTGCAGGTCAGCGACGAAGAAATCTGCATTCGCATCGGCGCTGTACAGCGCCTGATCCTCGCCGGCCTGTCGCCGGTCGCCGAATTCTGCGCGGGGTTCGCCCTGACCCTTGGCTATGAAGTGATCCTCTGCGAGCCGCGTCCCGAAGTGCTGGCTCGTTTCGACCTGCCCGGCGTGCACGTGCACGAAGTCTTGCCTGCGGTGTTCATCGCCGAGGGCGGCTGTCATTCGGCGACCGCCGTGGTGGCGTTGACCCACGACCCTCGACTCGATGACCTGACCCTGCTCGAGGCGGTGCGCACACCGGCTTTCTATATCGGTGCAATGGGCTCGATGCGGACCAGCGAAAAGCGCTTCGAGCGTCTCGAGCGCATCGGTGGGCTGGACGCGACCACCCAGCAGCGTATCCACGCACCGATCGGCCTGAACCTGGGCAGCAAGACGCCCGCCGAGATAGCCTTGGCCGTCATGGCGGATATCCTGCGCGTGGCCAACGGAATCGACCGGCAGCGTCTATGATCGCCTGGCAGGTGCCTGAAAGCCCTTGAGCCGCAGGGCGTTGGCCAGTACGAACAGCGATGAAAGTGCCATGGCTCCCGCCGCGACCTGCGGTGACAGGGTCAGCCCGTTGACCGGGTACAGCAGCCCCGCCGCCAGTGGAATCAGGGCCGCGTTGTAGGCGAAGGCCCAGAACAGGTTTTGACGGATGTTGTTCAGGGTTGCCGTAGACAGGGCAATGGCCGTGGCCACCGCGCCGAGGTTGTCCGAAATCAGCACCACATCCGCGGCTTCGATGGCGATGTCCGTACCACTGCCCACTGCAATGCCGACGTCGGCCTGGGCCAGCGCCGGTGCATCGTTGATGCCGTCACCCACGTAGACCGTGAGGCCATACTCGCGCTGCAACGCCTGGACGGCGGCCACCTTGCCTTCTGGCAGAACCTGCGCCACCACCTGATCGATACCCAACTGGGTGGCGATGGCCTGGGCGGTTCGGCGGTCGTCCCCGGATATCATCGCCACTTTCAGGCCGAGCCGGTGCAAGGTCTGGATAGCCGCCGGGGTAGTCGACTTGAGCGGATCTGCCACGGCGATCATCGCGGCCAGTTGGCCGTCCACCGCCGCATACAACGGGCTCTTGCCCTGTTCGGCCAGCGTCTGTGCAGCGCTGGCGAACGGGCTCGTGTCCACGCCGAGTTGCGTCATGTAGCGTTCTGCACCGATGGCTACGTCCTGCGCGCCGACCCGTGCGCGCACGCCATGGCCGGTGTGCGCCTGAAAATCCCGGGCCTCGGGCCAGTCGAGCCGAGCGTCCTGCGCCGCTGTCACAATGGCCCGTGCCAACGGGTGCTCGGAGAGTGCTTCCACGGCTGCGAGCAAAGGCAATAGCTGCTCGCGGGTGAAGTTGGGCAGCAGTTGCAGGTCGGTCAGACGCGGTTGGCCTTCGGTGAGCGTGCCGGTCTTGTCCAGTGCCACGACTCGCGCGCGGCTCAGTTGCTGCAATGCTTCGCCCTTGCGCAACAGAATACCCAACTCGGCGCCACGGCCGGTGCCGACCATGATCGAGGTGGGCGTGGCCAAGCCCATCGCACACGGACAGGCGATGATCAGCACGGCCACCGCATGCACCAGGGCCATGCCCAGGGCTGGGGTCGGGCCAAGCCAGTACCAGCCGATGAAAGTGGCCAGTGCCAGTGCCATGACCACCGGCACGAACCACACGGTCACCCGGTCCACCAGCGCCTGGATCGGCAACTTGCTGCCTTGGGCCCGCTCGACCATGGCGACGATCCGCGCCAGCATGCTGGCGCTGCCCAAGGCTGTGGCTCGAAGCTGCAACGTGCCGTTCTGGTTGAGGGTACCGCCGACCACTTGGTCGCCGGGCTGCTTGCGCACCGGCATGGGCTCGCCGGTGAGCATCGACTCGTCGACGAAGCTGTCGCCGGCGAGCACCGTGCCGTCCACGGCAATCCGCTCGCCGGGGCGAACCTGCACCACGTCGCCCTGTATCAGCTGCTCCAGCGGGATTTCGATGAAGCCCGCCTGGCGTTGCACATAGGCAGTCTGTGGCTGGAGCCTGAGCAGGCGCTTGATGGCTTGGGACGTGCGGCCCCTGGCGCGTGCTTCGAGCGTGCGGCCCAGCAGGATCAGGCAGATGATCACGCACACCGCTTCGTAATACACGGTGGCCGTAGCGCTGGGTAGCAGCTGCGGGGCGAACGTGGACACCAGGGAAAAACCGTAGGCGGCGAGGGTGCCCACCGCCACCAGCGAATTCATGTCTGGCGCGCCGCGCAGCAGCGCCACGGTGCCTTTGAGGTAGAAGCGCCTGGCACAGGTGATCAGCACCAACGTGGTCAGGGCGAACTGCAGCAGCCAGTTATCCTGCTGGCTAAGGTGCAGTTGGATCCAGGCGTGGAAACCCGGTATCAGGTGCGCACCCATTTCCACTATCACCACGGGCAGCGAGAGCATCACCGACCAGCCCAGGTCGCGCCGCAGGCGCGCGGCGTCCTGTTGGCTTTCCTGATTGGCCTGGGCCATGGCGTCTGGAGTGTGCTCAAGCGGCCTGGCGCTGTAGCCGGCCTTGTCGACGGCGGCGATCAGGGCCTGGGCGTCCACGCCGCGGCCTTCCACGCGAGCGCGCTCGGTGGCCAGGTTGACCGCCGCTGCCGTCACACCTGGCACCTTGAGCAAGGTGCGCTCGACCCGACCCACGCACGACGCGCAGGTCATGCCGTGGATACCCAGCTCGACGACACCTTCGTTTGCTGCCATGACGTTTTCCTCCTTCCGTCCCATGCCTGGACTGTGACCCTTGCCACCATGGGAAGGTCAAGCCCGCACTCCCATGTGGGAGCGGGCTCTGCCCGCGAAGGCCACACCGCGTTCCACCAGGCACACCGCGCCAGGCCCTTCGCGGCCGATGACCGCTCCTACGCTCCCATGTGGGAGCGGGCTCTGCCCGCGAAGGCCACACCGCGTTCCATCAGGCGCACCGCGCCAAGCCTTTCGCGGCCGATGACCGCTCCTACGACCCATGTAGGAGCGGTCCGTGGCCGCGAAAAGGGCACCGCGGTGCATCAGGCACTCCGCGCCAAGCCCTTCGCGGCCGATGACCGCTCCTATGCGTGACGGCAGTCGCGCGGAGGCGGTGAAAATGGCAGCATGGGCGTACAAGAACTGGAGAACTGCCATGAAGATCGTCATCGCCCCTGACTCATTCAAAGACAGCCTGAGCGCCGCCGACGTTGCTTCAGCCATCGCCCGGGGCCTGCGCCAGGCCCTGCCCGAGGCGCAGCTCGTCGAGCGGCCGATGGCCGATGGCGGCGAAGGCACCATGCAAGCCATCATGGCGGCTTGCCAGGGCGAGCTGCGCAGCCTCGTCGTCGACGGCCCCCTGGGCGAGCCCACCCAGGCCCATTGGGGCTGGCTGCCCGACGAGCGCACCGCCGTCATCGAAATGGCCGAAGCCAGCGGGCTGCAACTGCTCCAGCGCCAGCAACGCGACGCCTGCAACAGCAGCACCTATGGCACTGGCCAACTGATCGCAGCAGCCGTGGAGGCCGGTGCACGACGCATCATCCTCGCCATCGGCGGCAGTGCCACCAATGATGCCGGCACTGGCATGCTCTGCGCGCTCGGTCTGCGCCTGACCGATTCTCAGGGCAGTGAATTGCCCCGTGGCGGCCTGGCGCTGGCACAAGTAGCCAAGGTCGACGCCAGTGGCCTCGACCCACGTCTGGCCGATGTACAGTTCGAAGTCGCCGCAGACGTCGACAACCCGCTGTGCGGTCCCCACGGCGCCTCGCACATTTTCGGCCCGCAGAAGGGCGCTACACACGAACAGGTGCTGGCCCTGGACAAGGCTTTGGACCACTTCGCCGATCACTGCGTAGCGGTGCTGGGCCAGGACTGCCGTGACGCGCCTGGTTGCGGCGCAGCAGGCGGCATGGGCTTCGCGGCCAAGGCCTTTCTCGGTGCCTCGTTCCGCCCAGGGGTCGAAGTGGTAGCGCAACTGGTGGGCCTGGCCGATGCCGTCATCGGCGCCGACCTGGTGATCACCGGCGAAGGGCGCTTCGATGCCCAGACCCTGCGCGGCAAGACGCCCTTCGGCGTGGCCCGCGTTGCGCGCGCTGCGGGTGTCCCGGTGGTGGTGCTGGCCGGCACGCTGGGCGAAAGCTACCAGGACCTGTACGCCCATGGCATCGATGCCGCTTTTTCCCTTGCGTCCGGCCCGATGACCCTGGAGCAGGCGTGCGCCGAGGCCAGTGCGCTGCTCAGCGATCGCGCCCGCGATATCGCCCTGCTTTGGCAGCTGCGCGGTTAGGACGCAAGTGCGCCGTGGGTCAGTCGCGCTCGCGCATGAAGAAGCCCGCCACGTACTTGCGGAAGGTCTCCAGGCTCTTGAAGTCGGCCAGGCGCTTGAAGGTTTCGGAACTGGGCTCCGGACCCAGCGGCTCTTTCATCAGCGAAACCGAGAGGACCCGGTCCAGGTCCGAGCTGAGCACCAGTTCGTCCATCACCATGGCGCCGATCACCGGTCGGCGCATCACGACCTTGACGCCTTTGCTGGCCATCCAGTCGATCAGCGACACCAGCATCTTCAACGCCTCGCGTTCCTCGTCGCGGAACACCGGGAACAGATGCCCGCGGGTCAGCACCGGCACCGTCGCCACATGCACCATTTCATAGAATTGGCTGCCGGCGGTTGCCGGTGAATACAGGGCCAGGGCCAGCAGCGGCCCACTGCTGCGCGCGCCACCCCACAACAGATGATGTCCCTGGAAGTCGAAGCCGGCGGTGCTGCGCTCGGTCAGCACCTTGCGCCCGACAACGTCGGACACGCAGTCGAGCAGCAGCCCATAGCGGCGCTGCCCAGTGAAGGCGGTGGAATCCTTCAGGCGTGCCTTGAGCATCATCATGTGCTTCATGTCGATCCGGGTTTCCAGATAATTGCTCGCCGGCACCCGGTCGATCAGCGGATAGCGTGTGGCCACTTCGCGCAGGTCGGCGAACTGGCGGGTCAGATCCTTCTTCAGGTGCGTGGCGTACACATTGAGCCCAGAGGCTTCGATGAACGTCAGCAGCAGCGAGAGCAACCGGTGCTGCTCCCGTCGCTGACTTGCCACCACGGCGGTGCCAGGCGTGCCGGGCATGGCCGGGGCGCGGAAATCGCCAATCAGCTTCAGCGGCACATCGGGGGGCAACCAGGCGGCCGGCAGTGGCCCTTCATCCTCGCGCCCAGGCGTATTGTCACGCTCGTCATGGATGAAGGGGCAACCCTCGGCATGCTCGGCCGTGCCGGGGTTGTTCTTCAAAAACAGCGTGCCGGTACTGCTGTTGAGCGTCACGTTCATCACCGGCAGCGTACCGGGCCGGCAATCGCACGCCAGCCACTGGCCCTGGGTGCGGACCTTCATCAGCCACTGGTTGGCCTGCAGGAGCTTCGGGCCCTCACTGCGGCCTTCGACGAATTCGGTGACCAACTGCTGTTCGGCAGGGGTCAGGGCGCGTACTGGCGCGCCGGTCTTTTCGATGATTCTCATGACGCTGCAAACGCCCCTTCAATGAACGGATCCACGCCGGGCTGGC
Organism: Pseudomonas sp. CFBP 13727; assembly: GCF_014841915.1. Lineage (NCBI taxonomy): Bacteria > Pseudomonadati > Pseudomonadota > Gammaproteobacteria > Pseudomonadales > Pseudomonadaceae > Pseudomonas > Pseudomonas sp. CFBP 13727. The sequence goes on along the minus strand of NZ_JACYUT010000001.1, from coordinate 229,712 downwards.
CTCCATGGGACAACGTTTGCGCAGCATGTATCCATTGCTGGTGCCGCGCCCGCGCCCACTGCCAGGGCATGATCGCCCTAGCTGGGTCGGCCGCATGAACGAATGCACTAACGGCTTGCCGCGCACTCGAACGACCGCTACCGTTGCAGCCTCAGCCCACCGACAGGAGCCATGACATGGCAAGCACGCAAGCGAGCATCGACATTCCGGCATCGGCCGATCAGGTCTGGAATCTGGTGGCCGGGTTCAACTCCCTGGCCGACTGGCTGCCCATGATCCAGCACAGCGAAGCCCAGGAAAACGGCCGGCTGCGCCACCTGACCACGGTGGACGGTACCGTCATCGTCGAGCGTCTGGAGACTTACGACAACGCCGCGCGCACCTACAGCTATTCCATCATCGAAGGTCCCTTTCCGGTGAGCGATTACCTGGCGACGCTCAAGGTCATCGAGGTGGACGCCGGCAACAGCCGAGTGGAGTGGGGCGGTCGCTTCAACCCGGTCGGCATGAGTGATGCCGAGGCGGTGGAAATTTTCGACGGTGTCTATCAAGGTGGCCTGCAGGCGCTGCGCGGCAACTTCTGATCGAACCGGCCGGGTAACGGCGGACGGGTCAGGCACCGACGCGGATGCTAGAATGGCGGGCGTCTACCCTGGCACTCAAGGATCCCCCGGTTTGTCTGATCTGCAGAACCCTCTGTTGCAATATCTCGCGCGGCTGATGCCGTCCAGCCGCACGACCATGCAATACGTATTGCAGGATGCCGCGGACCGGCTGGGCTTCGAGGACGTCGACATTCGCGAGGTGCCCTGGCACCGTCTCGAACCCGGGCACGTTACCTCGCTGGTGGCCGCCCTGCGCGAAGATGGCTACGCCCCCAACACCACCTCGCTTTACGTCAACGCCGTGCGCGGGGTCATGAACGAGGCGTGGCGGCTGAGCCTGATCGACCAGGATCACCTGCTGAAGATTCGCTCGGTCAAGCCCATGCAGGGCACCCGCCTGGGCAACGGCCGCAACCTCAAGCGCAGCCTGATCCGCGACCTGATGGAGGTCTGCGCCAACGATCCGCGGCCGCAGGGCCTGCGCGACGCCGCCGTCATCGCCATCCTGTATGGCTCTGGCATGCGCAAGTCGGAGTCGGTCAACCTCGACCTGGCCCAGGTCGACTTCAGCGAGCGCAGCCTGCGCGTGACCGGCAAGGGCAACAAGGAGTTGATCAAGTACGCGCCAGGCTGGGCTTTTGCCCATCTGCAAACCTGGCTGGCGTTTCGCCGCAGCCAGCTTCCCGCAGGCCAGGCCGATGACGACTTTCTTTTCAATCGCATCCGCCGCGGCGCGCACATCACCCGCGAGCGTATCACCAAGCACGCCATCTACTACATCGCCCGACAACGCGGCACCCAGGTCGGCGTGAAGATCATGCCCCATGATTTCCGACGTTCGTTCATCACCCGAGTGATCGAAGAGCACGACCTGTCGATTGCCCAGAAGCTGGCGCACCACACCAATATCCAGACCACTGCGGCCTACGACATGCGCGACGACAACGAGCGTCGCCGCGCCGTGGACCGCTTCGATCTTTGAGCCTGCAGGCCCTTGTCGCAGGCTCGGGCCAGCTCAGTGACGAGCCACTGGCCCGGCTGGCAAAAACCAGTTCAGCAGCAGCGCGCAGATACCGCCAGTGGCTACACCCGACTCCAGCACATTGCGCAATGCGCCCGGCATGTGCGCGAGGAACTCCGGCACCTGAGCCACACCCAGGCCGAGGGCGAGCGATACCGCGATGATCAGCAGCGCCCGACGATCGAGGTCGACGCTGGCAAGGATATTGATGCCCGAGGCGGCCACCGCGCCGAACATCACCATGGCAGCTCCACCCAGTACCGGTTCGGGCACCGCCTGGATCACCCCGGCAACCGTCGGGAACAGACCGAGCAGAACCAGCATCCCGGCGATCCACACGCCGATGTGGCGGCTGGCAATGCCGGTGAGCTGAATGACCCCGTTGTTCTGCGCGAAGATGGAGCTGGGGAAGGTATTGAAGACACCGGCCAGCAGCGAGTTGGTCCCGTTGACCAGCACGCCGCCCTTGATGCGCTGCATCCACAGCGGGCCCTCTACGGGCTGGCGTGACACCTTGCTGGTCGCCGTCACGTCACCGATCGCTTCCAGGGACGTCACCAGGTAGATCACCAGCATTGGAATGAACAACGCCCAGGAGAAACCGAGGCCGAAGTGCAGCGGTACGGGCACCTGAAATACCGCGGCCTGGTGCATGCCGGTGAAATCCAGTCGGCCCAGGTAACCGGCCAGCGCGTAGCCCATGGCCAGAGCGATGACGATGGCGGCGCTGCGCATCCAGGTCACCGGAATGCGATTGAGCACCACGATGATCGCCAGTACCAGGCCGGAGAGCATGAGGTTTTCGCCGTTGGCGAACGTGCCATTGGCCATGGCGCCGAAGCCGCCGCCCATGCTGATCAGACCGACCTTGATCAGGGTCAGGCCGATCATCAGTACGACGATACCGGTGACCAGCGGCGTGATCAGCCGTTTGACGAAGGGCAGGATCCGCGAAATGCCGATTTCCACGAACGACCCTGCGATGACCACGCCGAAGATCGCCGCCATCACAGCTTCTACCGGTGTGCCCTGTTGCACCATCAGCGCTCCCCCGGCAATCAGCGGTCCGACAAAGTTGAAACTGGTGCCCTGCACGATCAGCAGACCCGCGCCGAACGGGCCGATGCGCCGGCACTGAACGAAGGTAGCAATGCCGGAAATGACCAGCGACATGGAAACGATCATGTTGGTGTCACGGGCGCTGACGCCCAGTGCCTGGCAGATCAGCAGGCCGGGCGTGACGATCGGTACGATGATCGCAAGCAGGTGCTGCAGCGCGGCAAGCATGCCCAGCAGTGGGCGAGGGCGGTCTTCCAGGCCCAGGATCAATTCGTCGCTGGGTGGCTGTGGGGTGCTCATGGCAAGGGCTCCTGAGAAAGAGCGCGAAGGCTCCGGCAAAAAGAGCGCGATGGCTCAATCGAAAGGAGCGCGATTCTACGGCGCGGCGCCCATGGGGCAAACCGGTTTTTGCTGAGGATGTTCGAACCAGGGGCAAGAAAAAGCCCGCACGAGGCGGGCTTCGACAGGGCAACGGTGAATCAGTCGTCGCGACCCATGATGCCGAACAGCTGCAGCAGGCTCACGAACAGGTTGTAGATCGACACGTACAGGCTGATGGTCGCCATGATGTAGTTGCGTTCGCCACCATGGATGATCGCGCTGGTCTGGAACAGGATGCACACCGACGAGAACAGCACGAAACCGGCGCTGATCGCCAACTGCAGACCGGCGATCTGGAAGAAGAAGCTCGCCAGCACCGCGCCCAGCAGCACGAAGAAGCCTGCGGTGATGAAGCCGCCCAGGAAGCTCATGTCCTTGCGAGTGATGAGCACATAGGCCGACAGGCCGCCGAACACCAGCGCCGTCATGGCGAAGGCCGAGCTGACCACTTCGGCGCCGCCCTGCATGCCCAGGTAACGGTTGAGGATCGGGCCGAGCAGGAAGCCCATGAAGCCGGTCAGGGCGAAGGTGGACACCAGGCCCCAGGCCGAATCACGCAGCTTGTTGGTCAGGAAGAACAGCCCGTAGAAGCCGATCAGCACGACGAAAATGTTCGGGTAGCCGACGCGCATCTGCTGCGCAACGTAGGCCATCACGCCACTGAAAGCCAGGGTGAGTGCCAGCAAGCCGTAGGTGTTGCGCAGGACGCGGCTAACTTCTAGCTGCTGCACCTGCGAGCCTTGATTAACTGCATAATCCTGTTCGCGCATGGCGAGACTCCTTTGATTGAACACGTCTGAAACGTTCAGATGCAAAGATCATATCAGACCCTTGCCTAGCCGCTCTATCCAGAGTTTGACAGCGTGTTTCATTCCGGTATTATGGCGCCCGCAAAGCAACCAGCAAGACATTCGGGAAATTGGCAGAGTGGTTGAATGCACCGGTCTTGAAAACCGGCGAACGTTAATAGCGTTCCCAGGGTTCGAATCCCTGGTTTCCCGCCAAACATCGAAAAGCCCCGCATTGGCGGGGCTTTTTCGTTTTCGCCGTTTCAGAAGTGCCATGTCGCGAAACCCACTTGTGCAGGTGTCCTGATTGTTGCGTTACAGCAAGAAAAAGATATCGAGGTTGATCAGGAAAGGCGTCGTCTACGTGACGGTCATGGGGGTGATGGGAAATTCCGGGAGGATCTTCGATCACCTTTCGGTTTGGCAGCCGTGGCGCATGGCGAAACAGATGCTTGGCTATGTATTGATGCATTGAGGTATCGATGCATTGAGCCGCTGGGCGTTTCAGTGCGGTGTCAATCGCCCGCGCAGCGCCGAAACCCCGGCGCGCAGCGCATGGCCGCGGCAGGTCAGCACCACCAGCGAGGCAGCCGCCGCTACGGCCATGTCTTTCTGGGCATCCCAGAAATCGCCCTGGGCACCGACGAAGGCCGAGTCGCCACCGCCCACGTACGCGGCGCCTGCCCACTCCATCAGTTCATAGAGCATCGAGGTCGACAGCACCAGCGACCAGGCGATCAATGATGCCCACGCACCCTTGAGCTGGCATTTCTCACTGACGATTTCCCGCAACGGCAGGCTGAGCAGCAGGCCGTAGGCCAGGTGCACGAAGCGATCATATTGATTGCGCTCCCAGCCCAGCGCTGCATTCACGTCCACCCCGCTGATCAGGTACAACGCTTCGTTGTAGGGAACCTGGGGGTAGGTGAAGTGCGTGCCCACCTGATGCAGGCATAGAAAGATGATCACCATCACCCACGCGCGTCGGCTCCACTGGAAATGGTCACGGGTGAACCACACGGCCACGGCGCCCACCAGCACCAGAATGTTTTCGATCAGCCAGGTCTGGCGGTCCAGCGGCTGCCAGCCCGAGGCGATCACCGCCAGCAGCAACACCCAGTGCCAGTAGCCTATGCTTGTCCTTCGAGTTGCCATTGTCACGCTCCTCGCCAAGTCCTCTGCTGCAGTTGATCACCATGCCCTGCATTAATTCGTTCAGGCGTGCAGCGCTGGCTGATTGATAGCCCGGTCCGGGTCGTCCGGCCTCTGGACGGGGGAAAGCAAATTGCAAATTGGAATGAACATTTGCCGAACTACCACCCGTCGTATCTATCTGCAACCAACGCGCGATAGATAGGTCAAGAGACTTACAGCCGCCGGATGCCGGCATCTCCTCGACAGGTATCGTCCATGATCGGAATCATTGTCCCAGCTCATAATGAAGAAGCAGTGGTCGCTCAATGCATCGAGTCGTTGCTGATTGCCGGTGAGCATCCTGGACTGTCGGGCGAAGAGGTCAAGGTGGTTATCGTGCTGGACGAATGTTCCGACGGTACCCAGCAAGTGGTCAACCGCTACCCCGTACAGAGCGTGGCCGTGGCGCACTGCAACGTCGGTCGTACGCGCGCCGCGGGTGCTCAACTGTTGTTGGATCAAGGCGCCCGCTGGTTGGCGTTCACCGATGCCGATACCCTCGTGCCGCCCACCTGGCTGGTCGATCAGCTGCGCTTTCGCACCGACGCGGTTTGCGGCACGGTGCGCGTGGATGACTGGTCGCTGCATGCCGAGGAAGTTCGCAGCCGTTACGACGCCCTGTATACCCCGGTGGAAGGTCACAAGCATGTTCACGGCGCCAACATGGGGGTCAGTGCCCAGGCCTACCGCCGGGTTGGCGGGTTCAAGCCGCTCAAGGCCCACGAGGACGTGCACCTGGTGGCCGACCTGAAAGAGGTCGGGGCGTCCATTACCTGGACTTCGATCAACTGCGTGACGACCAGCGCCCGGCTGGATTGTCGCTGCCGTGAAGGCTTCGGCGACTATCTGCGCTCGCTGTCGATCGGTGCTCCGCTGGAAGCCATGGGTTGAGCGTGCCCGAGCGTCCGAATTCGCCAACATGAACACTGAAAATAAGATCGGAACTATTTCCAACCGGCAACGCCCTAAGTTCAGGCAGCAAGTACGAAGCTTCCGGCTTACATACTTCAAGTACTGTCACTAAAACGATGATCAAAGTGAGGCTCAACATGAAAAGCGAACAAATCGAAGGCGTAGCAGAAAAGATCGCTGGCAAGGCTCAAGGTGTAGTGGGCAAACTGGTCGGTGACCATTCCCTGCAGGCAGAAGGCGCAGGTCGTGAAGCGGCTGGCCAACTGACCAAGACCTACGGCGACGCGCTGAACAATGTGTCTGCCTTCGTCAAGGAAAAGCCAGGTGCCTCGTTGGCCATTGGCGCTGCCATTTTCGTACTGGTAAGCCGTTTCCTGCGTCGCTGATTCTGCTGCGCTTAAAGTGTCTTCCCAACCGTTCGATTCCTGGCCTTCAGCCAATTGAACGGTAGGGAAGTGCAGCAACCCCCCCCCCGCACTTCCTCTAACGCTTCACCCCCCCCAACCCAGCGAACGACGAATGACGTCTCTGTAAGGCGTTTCTAGTTGCTGCGGCAGTTGTTCAATGTATTCCCGCGCATGTATTCGCACTTCACCCGTCACGTTTTGCAGATAGTCGAGAACATCGTCGATGGTGGGTATCCGTGCCTCTATACCCGCGAATCGCGGCGGCAAAGCGGTCCAGATGACTGCATCCAGTTCTCGCTCACGAGCCCATTGGGCAAGGACCCCGGTGGACCGGTCGCTGCAGATGAAACTGCCGATGCCATCATCGCGCGAATGGGGTATCTGTTCACGTTCGCGCAGTGCCTGGCAGGCGTCGTCGAGCGAGGTGGTGTCCAGCAACGCCCAGAGAGATGGCACAGCAGGTGCATTCAGGCAGATCGCCGTGGCCAGCTCGCCGCCGTCGCCGACCCTGCAAAGCTCGACGGGTAATGCAGGGCCGTCGGTGTGCCAGGGGCTGCAGACCGGTAAAGCCCCCGGCTTCCATACCAGCGATCCCCAGGCCAGGCAGGCTATGTTCATCATCGTTTTCCGTTTGAGCAGTCATTGCCTGCAAGTGCAGGTGTCAACTCAGGCCCGCCGACAGCTGCACAAGTTCAGCGCCATCGCCCCAGTGGACGCTTCGGGCGCCGGTGCTCGGCATTCAGCCCAGCAGAGGTTTGGCCAATTCACGCAGCCGCTGCTTGTCTTCATCCAGGGTAAGCGCGCTGTCGGCGCGTTTCAGTAGTCGAGTCGCGTGCAGCCGGCACTGGGCGGCGAAGGTTTGCGGGCTGATCTCGTTCAGGCTGATCAGCGCCTTGATCATGCGAATGTCGACTTCCAGCAGCCCGGCGCCGTCGCGCGCCACGAAGGTGAAGAAGTCGTCGAACAGATCGGCCACCTGCAAGCCGCGAACGTGCACTCGGCGGCAGTGTGGATCGATCTCGCGGGATGTCGAATCGGTAGTGCTGTGTACATGCCAGGCGGTGAAGCACCTGACTCCACGGCCAATCACGTCGATCACCGTGCCCGAGTCGTTGGTGGCCGGCGACAGGGCGCGCGAAGCGATCTCCGCGAGAACCGAAATGCCGAAACGTGGGTCCTGTTCGAAGGTACGGCGCAGGCCGATCGTGACAGCCGCGCGGATCTCCGCGGCGAGGTCTGCCTGGGCCTGCGCCTGGCCGTCGCTGTCCGCGGTATACCAGGCCAGGTCTGCGCCGAGGTGAAGGAACGCGCCTGGCAGTACGCTCAGGTAGATCTGCAGCCCGTGCTTCTCGGCCAGCGCGCCAAGGGCGGCGACATCGATGTGCTGCACGTAGCCGGTGTCCTCGCTGCGCACGGTTGCTGCCGTTGGCGGAGTCATCAGATCGAGCGGGTAGGGCGCCGCGCCCATGTACGGCCAGCGCGCGCGGTTTTGCAGGGATTGCAGCGCTGCGGCTTCGACCCGGTCGATGGTTTCGCCGACCCGGCCCAGCTTGGACAGGTGGTCGATCCAACGCAGCAGCGTATAGACGATCAGGATGATCATGACGATGGTCACCGCGAACAGCACCACCCGCCCTTGAGCGCCGTAGGCCCCGGTGCTCAGGGCAATGATCCCGACCAGGCTGAACAGGAACGAGCCGATGAACGTTGCCAGCGCGTTCTGGGTCGTGGCGTCTTCCATCACCAGTGAGGTGGCACGCGGTGTTACGCCGCTGCTGGCGGCGCCATAGGCACTGACCATGGTGCTCAGCGAGAAGGTCGTGACCGCAAGCATGCTCGACGCGATGATCGCGAGGATCTTGTCGACCGAATCGGCACCGATCCGCGTTGGCAGGTCGGCGGGCACGAAGTCCTTGAAGACGATGGCAATCAGCGCCGTGGCGATGCCCGTCAGGGAGAACAGGCTTGCGCGGAACCACAAGCGTTTGGTCATCTGACCCAGGGCCCAGCGCCAGCGAGCGATCATCGTGTATTCCTCGGGATTGTCAGTCGGACCGCCAGCAGCCATGCGAGCGCGGCTGCACATTGAGTGCCTGGAGCTGACGAAAGTTTCATGCCACCGTAGCAGCGGTCATCGGCCGCGAAATGAACGACGCGATGTATCGGCCATGACGACAGCGGCCTGGTCGATTGCACGGAACCCCGGATCGGTCTGCAGGCTCACAGTGTAGAGCCCCTCATTGAAAGGAACCGATCATGGCCGATGACAAGCAACCGCCCGCCGAGGACACCGAGGACCAGACGCCCGCCCATTCCACCCCGGAAGAAAAGGAACGGCTGAAGGATTTCAACAAGGATGGCATCCCGCCAGGCGTGGCCTGAGGCTGGAGCAGCGCTATTGCGCCCATATTCATGACCGGAGGATTTATGAGCAACGAGACCAAGCCCGACAACGACCTGGGGTTCGACCCGGACTCTCCCGACCTTGCCGACCCGCAGGTCGATCCGATCGGGCCCGCCAAGAAGCCCGAAGGCGACACGTCGGAAAAAACCGGTGACGCAGATAAATATCCGCCCTATGGCACCAAGGACTGAGTCTGGTAGCCTTGTGCAGGCAGCCCTCGGTGCCTGCCTGCCGCACCACGCTGAAAGCGTGAGCGCGCCGCCGCTGCCGAGCGGCCGTGCACCCACGCTGCGACACGTCTCCAGCCATGACATCGCCAGGAGAAGCTCTAGATGATTCCCACCACTGAAATGCGCCGCATCGTCGAAGCCAGCTTCGCGCCCCTCAAATGCCATTGCACGTTGAATCCGGGGGGCACCATGACGGTCGAAGTGTCCGACCCGGCCAGTGGTCAGGTCGACCTGTTGATGGTAGGTGTCGATACCCAGCCGTTGTCCAGCAGTCGGGCGATTGCCGAACTGGTGGCGCAGCTGCGTGCCGAGCTCAAGGGCAACCAGGAGTGGTTCTGCCGCCATGCCCCGCGCGGCGCTAGTCGGTCGTGATCAGGCTGGTGTCTTCTGGCGCTCGGGCAATGCCTGCTCGTTGTTCTCGATGGTCCACAGCGGTCTGAACAGCCGTGTCCACAAGGCGACGATCACCAGCGTACTGACAGCGCCGAACAACGCTGCTGGCACCGTGCCCAGCGCCGTCGCGCTGACCCCCGCACGGAATTCGCCCAGTTCGTTCGAAGAGCCGATGAACAGCATGTTCACCGCGCTGACCCGTCCACGCATATCGTCGGGCGTGGCGAACTGGATCAGCGAAGAGCGGATGTACACGCTGATCATGTCTGCTGCCCCAGCGACGAACAGCGCCGCGCACGACACCCAGAACCACGTGGACAAGGCAAACACCAGGTTGGCCACGCCGAACACCGCTACCGCGAGGAACATGCGCTGGCCCATCCGCGCGTTGAGCGGGCGGATGCTCAGGTAGAAACCCATGCCCAGCTCGCCCAGCGCGATGGCACTGCGCAGCAGGCCCAGCCCGGCGGGGCCGACATGGAGAATTTCCGCAGCATAGATCGGCAACAGAGCCACCACGCCACCGAGCAGCACCGCGAACAGGTCCAGCGATATCGCACCGAGGATGATCGGCCGCGAGGTGATGAAGCGGATGCCAGCGGTGAAGCGACTCACTGCTGTGGTCTGATCATCCACCGGCCGCACGATGCGCACGCTGGGCACCCATTGCAGCAGTAGCACACCCAGGGCGAAGCCCAGCAGGCAGATGCCGAACGTCCAGCCACCGATGGCGGCATACAGCAGCCCGCCCAGCAGCGGGCCGGCAATTACCGCTACTTTCATGATCATGCTGTTGGTGGCGATGGCCTGGGCCAGATGCTCGCGCGCAACGATCTGCGGCAGCAGGCTTTGCACGGCGGGCCCGGTGAACGCGCGGGTACAGCCGAACACGAACAACGCGACGTAGTAGGGCCAGGTGTCGACGGTTTCACTCAGGGCCAGCCACAGCAGCGCGGCGGAGGAGAGCACCGACACGCTCCAGCTGATCTGCAGGATGCGCCGCCGGTCGAAGCGATCCAGCAGATCCCCGGCTGGCAGCAGCAACAGCACCATGGGGATGAACTGGGCCAGGCCGACGTAGGCCAGAGTCAATGGATGGCGGGTCATGTCGTACATGTGCCAGGCGACAACGATGGCCTGGATCTGCATGGCGAACATGGCCGCGAGACGCACCATGAGGAAGGCACGGAAGCCGGGCTGGGAGAATATGGCGGTGGAGTTGCGTTTCAAGGTCGACGTTCTTGTGCCAGTCAATGGGTCACGCGATCAGCGCATACGTATCAAGATGTTAACAAAGACCGAGTGTACGTGATCAAGTGTCCGGTGCGCATCCGCTTGCGCACCGTTGAGTGGTTGCGGCACGTTTCGTGTGTCGATAATGACTATTGACGAACGCAATAGTGGCGCCTCGGTTCGGCTGGTATCTTTGATTTCGAAGATTGAATACGAGGCCAGGCGCTGATTCTTCCCCGCATAGCGACTGGCCCAGTGCTCTGCTTCAACTCTCTTTGGTTGGATTTTCAGCCACCTCACGTCAGTGCGGTGGCTTTTTTTTGCCCACGATCCATGCCCGATATCCGTAGGAGCGGTCCGTGGCCGCGAAACGGGCGCTGCGGTCGATCAGGCACATCGCAGTCAGCCTTTCGCAGCCGATGACCGCTCCTACAGGCGCTGTCCACCTCACGTAGGAGCGGTCCGTGGCCGCGAAACAGGCGCTGCGGTCGGTCAGGCACATCGCAGTCAGCCTTTCGCGGCCGATGACCGCTCCTACAGGCGCTGTCCACCTCACGTAGGAGCGGTCCGTGGCCGCGAAACGGGCGCTGCGGTCGGTCAGGCACATCGCAGTCAGCCTTTCGCGGCCGATGACCGCTCCTACAGGCGCTGTCCACCTCACGTAGGAGCGGTCCGTGGCCGCGAAACGGGCGCTGCGGTCGGTCAGGCCGAATCACTGCGCCGAGAAGGCAAACACCGTGGTGTGGGTGTAGGTCTGGCCGGGATCGAGGCGGGTGCTGGCGAACGTGGGCTGGTTGGGGGCATCGGGGAAGTGCTGGGTTTCCAGGGTGAAGGCGCCCCAGTGCGGATACACCTTGCCACCCTTGCCGCGAACGGTGCCGTCGAGGAAGTTGCTGGTGTAGAACTGCACGCCTGGCTCGGTGGTGTACAGCGTCAAGGTGCGCCCCGAGACCGGGTCGGTCACCTTGGCGGCCTCGCGTTTCAAGTCGCCTGCGCTGTCGAGTACCCAGTTGAAATCGAAGCCGCCTTGTTTCGGCTCGGCGAACGCCAGCTGCTCATGCTTGGCGCCGATGTGCTTGCCAATGGCGGTAGGGGCGAGGAAATCCATCGGCGTGCCTTTCACCGGTGCCAACTCGCCGGTCGGGATCAACTTCGCCGTCACCGGCGTGTAGCGGCTCGCATGCAAGGTGGCCACCTGCTTCAACACATCGCCACTGCCGGCACCGGCCAGATTGAAATAGCTGTGGTTGGTCAGGTTGAGCACGGTGGGTTTGTCGGTGGTGGCCTTGTACTGCACGCGCAGTTCGTTGCGTTCGTTCAGGCTGTAGGTGACCTGGGTCGCCAGGGTCCCGGGAAAGCCCATCTCGCCATCGGGTGAGCGATAGGTGAAGGTGGCCGCGACCTGGTCGGCATCCTGCGTGGCCTCTACGGCCCAGACGTGTTTGTCGAACCCTCGGGTGCCGCCGTGCAGGGCATTGCTCTTGTCATTGAGCGGTACCGAATAGGTCTGCCCGTCCAGGTTGAACTTGCCCCCGGCCAGGCGGTTGCCGAAGCGGCCGATAGTGGCGCCGAAATACACGGTGGGATTGGCCTGGTAGCCCTGAATGTCATCGAAGCCCAGTACCACATCCGCAACCTCGCCTTTCTTGTCCGGCACTTGCAGCGCCTGCAAGGTCGCGCCGTAGGTGATGATGCTGGCTTTCATACCGTGGCTGTTGCTCAGGGTGATCTTTTCCAGCGGCGTGCCATCGGGCAGCGCGCCGAAGCTTTCGCGGGTCGAAGTCAAGCCTGCCGCATGGGCAGAGATGGAAGCAGTCATGAGGGTCAATCCAATGGCGCTGAGCAGTTTTTGATAAATAGGCATGTAAGGCGTTCCGTAGTTTTTTATAGGAAATGGCTGGATCCCGGGGTTGGACAACCGGACTCCGGCGGTGGCTGCACTGGCAGGTATAGCTGAAATTCGACGTCCGTAAAAATAAATGGTAATACTATTTGCCAGATCACTCGTGGTGTCATTTCTGACAGGATCTACGACACGCCGCTGTGGATGGCGCAAGCGTGACGTTACGTTACAAATGCCCATCCTGTTATATGGTATGACTATTCGCTGATATCGCTGGACGCTGTAGCTATTCAATAAAAATAAGGAGTTAGCTATGTTGAGTCGTCATGGGATCCGTTCCCTGTGTTGTGCCGCCCTGACCGCCGCGATGTTCGCAGGCTCGTCGGCTTCGTGGGCCGAAGAGGTCAAGATCGGTTTCCTGGTCAAGCAGGCTGAAGAGCCCTGGTTCCAGACCGAGTGGGCCTTTGCCGAGAAGGCCGGCAGGGACAAGGGCTTCAAGGTCATCAAGATCGCCGTGCCCGACGGCGAGAAAACCCTTTCGGCCATCGACAGCCTGGCCGCCAATGGGGTCAAGGGTTTCGTCATCTGCCCTCCTGACGTTGCGCTAGGCCCGGCCATCGTCGCCAAGGCCAAACTCAACGACATGAAAGTAATGGCCGTGGACGATCGCTTCGTCGATGCCAAGGGCAACTTCATGGAGGACGTGCCGTACCTGGGCATGGCCGCCTTCGAAGTCGGCGAGAAACAGGGCATGGCCATGGCCGGCGAAGCCAAGAAGCGTGGCTGGGACTGGAAAGACACCTACGCCATCATCAATACCTACAACGAGCTGGATACCGGCAAGAAGCGCACCGACGGCTCGGTCAAGGCGCTGAAGGCTGCGGGCCTGCCGACCGAGCACATTCTGTTCGCCGCGCAGAAGACCCTCGATGTACCCGGCAGCATGGACGCCACCAACTCCACGCTGGTCAAGCTTCCGTCAGGCGCCAAGAATCTGATCATCGGTGGCATGAACGACAACACCGTGCTGGGTGGCGTGCGCGCCACCGAGAGTGCCGGGTTCGCCGCAGCCAACGTGATCGGCATCGGCATCAACGGTACCGATGCCATCGGTGAGCTGAAGAAAGCCAACAGTGGCTTCTTCGGCTCCATGCTGCCCAGCCCCCATACCGAGGGCTACAACACGGCAAGCATGATGTTCGAGTGGGTCACCACCGGCAAAGAACCGCCCAAATACACCGCCATGGATGATGTGACCCTGATCACCCGCGAGAACTTCAAGCAGGAACTGGAAAAGATCGGTTTGTGGAACTGATCCGACCCATGGCCTCTGCCCTGGCAGAGGCCGATTCTTCACGGCGTGCCGTGATGCCTGCTCTGGAGTTGTATCCATGCGTGTAGAGTCATTGCGTTTCAACGGTATCGGCAAGAATTTCCCGGGCGTGCGCGCACTGTCGGACATCAGCTTCGAAGTTCGCCCGGGCAGCGTGCATGCCCTGATGGGCGAAAACGGTGCCGGCAAGTCCACCTTGTTGAAGATCCTGGGCGGTGCCTACCAGCCCAGCACGGGCAGCCTGCAGATTGGCAGCCAGAGCCTGGTGTTCAAGTCCGCTGCCGAAAGCATCGGCAGCGGCGTGGCCGTGATTCACCAGGAGCTGCACCTGGTGCCGGAAATGAGCGTGGCGGAAAACCTGCTGCTGGGCCACATGCCAGCGCGTTTCGGCCTGATCGATCGCAGCGCCATGCTGCGCCGTGCCGGCGAGCTGCTCGCCGGTCTGGCCGACGAGATCGATCCACGCCAGCGCTTGGGCAGTCTGTCCCTGGGCCAGCGGCAGTTGGTCGAGATTGCCAAGGCGATGTCGCGCAATGCCCATGTGATCGCCTTCGACGAGCCGACCAGCAGCTTGTCGGCACGGGAAATCGACCGGCTGATGACGATCATTGCCAAGCTGCGCGACGAGGGCAGGGTGGTCCTCTATGTCTCCCACCGCATGGAGGAGATATTCCGCATCTGCGACGCCGTCACGGTGTTCAAGGATGGCCGCTACGTGCGCACTTTCGACGACATGGCCGAGTTGACCCACGACCAGTTGGTGACCTGCATGGTCGGCCGCGATATCCAGGACATCTACAACTACCGTCCTCGCCCTCATCAGGGCCAGGCACTGCGCGTCGAGGGCTTGCTGGGGCCGGGTCTGCACGAGCCGGTCAGTTTCAGCGTCGCCAAGGGTGAAGTGCTGGGCTTCTTCGGCCTGGTGGGCGCAGGCCGCACCGAGCTGTTGCGCCTGCTGTCCGGATTGGCCGCCAGCAAGGCAGGCAGCCTCACCCTCGATGGGCGTTCGCTGACCCTGGCCAACCCGCGCGACGCCATCGCCGCTGGCATTCTATTGTGCCCCGAAGATCGCAAGAAGGAAGGCATCGTGCCCCTGGCCAGTGTGGCCGAAAACATCAACATCGGCGCCCGCGACCGCCATCTCACCCTGGGCTGCCTGGTGCAGGGCCCGTGGGAAAAGGAGAACGCCGCGCGCCAGATCAAGGCGCTGAACATCAAGACCCCGTCCGCCGAGCAGCCGATCATGTACCTCTCCGGCGGCAACCAGCAGAAGGCCATCCTCGGTCGCTGGCTGTCGATGCCGATGAAGGTCTTGTTGCTCGACGAACCCACACGCGGCATCGACATCGGTGCCAAGGCCGAGATCTACCAGATCATTCACGGCCTGGCCGCCGATGGTATCGCGGTGATCGTGGTGTCCAGCGACCTGATGGAAGTGATCGGCATCAGCGATCGAATCCTGGTCATGAGTGAAGGTGCGTTGACCGGCGAAGTGCTGCGCGAGCATGCGCAGGAATCCAGGTTGCTGCAATTGGCACTGCCGCGCACTCGCGGCTGAACAATAACAACAGAGGTGCTTATGTCTACGCAAAACACGCTGCCGGCCCCCCGCCAGGGTCTCAACCTGCGTCGCTTTCTGGACGAGTGGGTGATGCTGCTCGCCGCGCTGGCGATCTTCGTGCTGTGCACGATGTTCATCGACAACTTCCTCTCGCCATTGAACATGCGCGGGCTGGGCCTGGCCATTTCGACCACCGGCATTGCGGCCTGCACCATGCTTTACTGCCTGGCGTCCGGGCATTTCGACCTGTCCGTGGGTTCGGTGATTGCGTGCGCCGGGGTCATCTCGGCGGTGGTGATGCGCGACACCGAAAGCGTGCTGCTGGGCGTGGGCGCGGCCTTGCTGATGGGGCTGGTGGTTGGCCTGATCAACGGCATCGTCATCGCCAAGTTGCGCATCAATGCCTTGATCGCGACCCTGGCGACGATGCAGATCGTGCGCGGCCTGGCCTATATCTTTTCCAACGGCAAGGCCGTCGGGGTCATGCAGGAGGACTTCTTCATCTTCGGCAATGGTCAGTTGATGGGCGTGCCGGTGCCGATCCTGATCACCATCGTCTGCTTCATCTTCTTCGGTTGGTTGCTCAACTACACCACCTATGGACGCAACACCATGGCCATCGGTGGCAACCAGGAAGCGGCGCTGCTGGCGGGTGTGCACGTGGATCGCACCAAGATCATCATCTTTGCCGTGCACGGTGTGATCGGTGCGCTGGCCGGTGTGGTACTGGCGTCGCGGATGACCTCGGGCCAGCCGATGATCGGCCAAGGCTTCGAATTGACGGTGATCTCGGCGTGTGTGCTGGGTGGGGTGTCGCTGGCCGGGGGCATCGGCATGATTCGCCACGTGATTGCCGGCGTGCTGATTCTGGCGATCATCGAGAACGCGATGAACCTGAAGAATATCGACACGTTCTATCAGTACGTGATTCGCGGGACGATTCTGCTGATCGCGGTGATCATCGATCGCTTGAAGCGGCGCTGATCTGCGGGGGGCTTTCGCGGCCGATGACCGCTCCTACAGGGGAATGCATATCTGTAGGAGCGGTCATCGGCCGCGAATAGGCGCTACCCAATTGCATATGTGATCGGGTTCAGACCACCATCGACAACAGCAGGATGAAGATCAGGCCGACAACGGACAGGATGGTTTCCATCACGGTCCAGGTCTTCAGGGTTTCGGTCACGGTCATGTTGAAGTACTGCTTGACCAGCCAGAAACCCGCGTCGTTGACGTGGGACAGGATCACCGAGCCGGCGCCGGTGGCCAGCACCAGCAGCTCACGGTTGACGCCGGGCATCATGCCGATGACCGGGGCGACGATACCGGCACCGGTGATGGTCGCGACCGTTGCCGAGCCTGTGGCAACGCGAATCACCGCAGCCACCAGCCACGCCAGCAGAATCGGATTGACCTCGGCCTGCACGGCCATCTGGCCGATGATGTTGCCCACACCGGTATCCACCAGCATCTGCTTGAAACCACCGCCAGCGCCGACGATCAGCACGATGGCCGCAGTCGGGGCCAGGCTCTGGTCCAGCAGCTTCATGATCTTCGAACGATCGAAACCGCGCGCCACACCAAAGGTGTAGAAGGCCAGCAACAGGGCCGCGAGCAGCGCGGTGATCGGGTGGCCGATGAAGTCCATCCACTGGCGGAACAGGTTCTCTGCCGGCAAGGCCACGTCGGCGAAGGTCTTGAGCATCATCAGGAACACGGGCAGCAGGATGGTGATCAGGGTAACCGCGAAGCTGGGCAGGTTCTGGTTGTCCGACTCCTTGGCAATCTGGTCCATCAGCTCCTTGGAAGGGTTGCCCGGAATGTACTTGGAGATGAACGAGCCGAAGATCGGGCCGGCGATCATCGCAGTGGGCAGGCCGACGATCAGGCCGTAGAGAATGGTCTTGCCGATATCTGCGTTGAAGATGCCGATGGCCAGCAGCGGACCCGGATGTGGCGGCACCAGGCCGTGGACCACCGAAAGACCGGCAAGCAGCGGGATGCCGATCTTCACCAGCGACACGCCGGAACGGCGGGCGACGATGAACACCAGCGGGATCAGCAGCACGAAGCCGATCTCGAAGAACAGCGGGATGCCCACCAGGAACGCGGAGAACATCATTGCCCAGTGGATGCGCTTGACCCCGAACTTGCGGATCAGGGTTTGCGCGATCTGGTCGGCGCCGCCCGAATCGGCCATCAGTTTGCCGAGCATGGTGCCCAGCGCAAGGATGATGCCGACGAATCCAAGCACCCCGCCGAAGCCGTCCTGGAAGGACTTCATGACCTTGACCACCGGCAAACCGGACGTCAGGCCGAGGAAGATCGCCGCGATGGTGAGTGCGACGAAAGGGTGGACCTTGAACTGGGTGATAAGCACGATCAGACCAATGATGGTGACCAGTGCATCGAGCAGCAAGTAGGTGTCGTGAGCTAAGCCAAACATAAAGGTTTGCCTCGTGTTGTCGTTGTTGTGGGCGCAACGGTTGTGGTTGGGGACATCAGGCACTGCTGCGCGGGATGCTCAGACAGCGCTGTCTTCGAGTGCCGATCAAGCCAGCGTGGAAGCGCCGTGCTCGACCAGCCAGTGTTCCACCTGCTGCGCCAGGTCCACGATGGGAGTGGTGGCGTCCAGGTCCAGGGTCAGGGGTTCGCCGGTCGGCGGTTCCAGTGCAGCGAACTGGCTGTCGATGAGGCTGGCCGGCATGAAGTGACCGGGCCGATGGGCGACGCGGTTGGCGGCTTCTTCGCGGGTCAATGCGAGAAACACGAAGCCCAGGCCAGGCACGGCGTCGCGCAGGGTCTTGCGATACTTGAGCTTGAGCGCCGAGCAGGTCAATACGGGGCGTTGCCCGGACTCGATGCAGGCACGCATTTCCTCGCCCAGACGCACCAGCCAACCGGCGCGGTCGTTGTCGTCGAGGGGGTGGCCGGCGCTCATCTTGGCGATGTTGGCCTCGGGATGAAAGCTGTCGCCTTCGATCAGGCGGCCGCCGCTGCGGCCAACGATGGCGGCACCGACGCTGCTCTTGCCGCAGCCGGATACTCCCATCACCACCAAAGCGTTCAGAGGGGCATTCATCAAGTCACTCCTGCTGGGGCCGGCCGTTCGTGGATACGGCGCCCTCATCTTATTGATCTTGTCAAAGCAGTCTGGTGCAGCCTGCGGTAATAGCAAGG
Source organism: Pseudomonas sp. CFBP 13727 (assembly GCF_014841915.1). Taxonomy (NCBI): domain Bacteria; kingdom Pseudomonadati; phylum Pseudomonadota; class Gammaproteobacteria; order Pseudomonadales; family Pseudomonadaceae; genus Pseudomonas; species Pseudomonas sp. CFBP 13727. The sequence continues at coordinate 211,168 of NZ_JACYUT010000001.1, read as the reverse complement.
CACAAATCATTATTGCTCTGGATTCGAGACAGCGCTACCTTACCTCAACTCTTTTTCATTGCAAGTAGATAACAACAAGAATCATGGCGCGAATCGGTTCACGCGCAACTGGCCTGCCCACCCTGGCCGAAGTTGCCAAACTTTCAGGTGTTTCCCCCATTACGGCTTCACGCGCATTGCGCGGGGTGTCGACGGTCGCTCCACAATTGGCCACCAAGGTGCTGGAGGCCGCGCAGACCCTGGGCTATGTGGTCAACCCGGCGGCACGCGCGCTGGCCTCGGCGCAGAGCCAGTCGGTGGTGGTGCTCATTCCCTCGTTGTCCAACCATCTGTTCATCGACACGCTGGAAGCCATCCATGAAGTGATGCGTCCGCGCGGGCTGGAAGTGCTGATCGGTAACTACCACTACGATGTCGACGAAGAAGAAAACCTCATTCGCAATTACCTGGCCTACAAGCCCGGCGGCATCCTGCTGACGGGCATGAGCCGCACCGAGCGTGCGCATGCCATGCTGCACAGCAGCGGTGTGCCGTGCGTGCACATGATGGAGTTGGGCGCCAGCGGCGGGCGTGCCTGTGTCGGCTTTTCCCAGGAGCAGGCCGGAAGCGTGGCGGCGCAGCATCTGCTGGACGCCGGGCGCCGACGCCTGGGCTATGTGGCCGCACAGCTCGATCCGCGTGTGATGCAGCGCGCCGAAGGATTCAGGGCGGCGCTGGAGAGGGCGGGGGTGCATGATCCCCAACTCGAGGTGCTGTGCCCGCAGCCTTCGTCGATCGGCTTGGGCGGCGAGTTGTTCGCTGACCTGATGCAGCGTCACCCAGATGTCGACGGGGTGTTCTTCTGCAATGACGACCTGGCCCAGGGCGCCATCTACGAGGCCCAGCGCTTGGGCATCGCCATTCCGGGACGAGTCGGCATGGTGGGCTTCAACGATCTGCCGGGTTCGGCGCATCTGGTACCGCGCCTGACCTCGATCCGTACCCCGCGCGCCGAGATCGGCCGCAAGGCCGCGCAGATGTTACTGGACAGCATGGCTGGCAAGAGTGACAGCGCCCAGGCAATCGACCTCGGCTTCGAGCTGGTCGTACGCGAAACCTGACCGGGTGTCCCTGGTGCCCTGCGGTGATGCCGGACGCGGCTTGCGCCGCTGCTACAGGGGATCGCGGTGCTTCTGTAGCAGCGGCGCGAGCCGCGTCGGGGTTCAGCGCGTTACTCGTTCCTGGCCAGGGCTGTGGTTGAACAGGCGTTTGTATTCCCGGCTGAACTGCGAGGTGCTCTGGTAACCCACGCGCAACGCGACCTGGTTGACGTTCATTGCATCCGCGACCAGCAGCGCGCGGGCCTTGAGCAGGCGCAGGCGCTTGATGTACTGCACGGGCGAGGCCAGCGTATTGCGCTTGAAATGCTCGTGAAACGTCGAAGCACTCATGTTCGCCCGTCGCGCCAGGTCGTCGACTTGCAGCGGCTGCTCGTAATGCGCGTGCAGCCAGGACAGCGCGCCGGCGATACGTGCGAATTGCCCTTGCTGTTCGACCAGCGCGCGCAGCACATGCCCATTGGGACCGCGCAGTGCGGTGTAAAGCACCTCGCGCAACCGTGCCTGCGCCATGGCCAGGCGCTCCTGGGGATCGTGCAGGCACTGCAGCAGCCGTTCCACCGCGCCGCGCATGGCGTCGTCCAGCGCTACGGCAGTCATCGACTCGGTGGTCTGTGCCTGGCTCGGGCCGGGCTCCATGGCCAGCACCAGTTCACCCAACAGCGTTCGATCGATCGGGATAGAGACGCCGAGCAGGGGCAACTGCTCGCTGGCGAAGGTCTCGCACTCGAACGGCACCGGCAGTGCCTGTATCAGGTAGTGGCCTGCACCGTATTCCAGGGTGCGCTCGCCCAGGTACGCCAGTTTGCTGCCCTGGGCGATCACCATCAGGCTCGGTTCGTAGATCTGCGCGGTCCGCGCGACGTGGCTGCGGCACGAAACCACGCGCAGGCCGTCGATGGCCGTCGGGATCCAGTCATCGGCAATGGCCAGCGGGCGAATCAGCTGTACCAGGCGGGCGTTGGCGTCGAGATGTTTGGTCAGGCTCATGGGATACCACGGATCAGGCATGAAATCAGTCGTGGATGATCGCACGTTCGGGCCCCGTTTGCGGGGTGCTCGGAGGAATGGGCATTCATTGCGCAGGATCGGACATGGCCGCAGGCGCGCGGGAAAGCCACAATCTAAGCCTGATCATTTTTCGTTTCGAGAGGTTTACCATGTCCAAGGCACTCGGCTACGCCGCGCTTTCGCCCACCACGCCCCTGGCGCCCTTGAGCTTCGAACGTCGCGCCTTGCGCCCTGACGATGTCAGCATCGAAATCCAGTATTGCGGCGTCTGCCACTCTGACTTGCACCAGGCCCGCAACGACTGGGGCATTGCGGTTTACCCACTGGTACCGGGCCACGAAATCGTCGGCCGCGTGGTTGCCGTCGGTTCCCAGGTGCAGAAGTACGCCGTGGGCGACCGCGTCGGCGTGGGCTGCATGGTCGACTCGTGCCAGCATTGCGATGCCTGCCACGCGGACCTGGAGCAGTACTGCCTGGAAGGCCCGACCATGACCTACGCTACGCCTGATCGCGTCGATGGCAGCAACACCATGGGCGGTTATTCCGACAGCATCGTGGTCAGCGAGAATTTCGTGGTGCGCATTCCCGACGGCCTCGACCCGGCCAACGCCGCGCCGATCCTGTGCGCCGGGATCACCACCTATTCGCCGCTGAAGCATTACGGCGTCAAGCCGGGTGACAAGGTCGGCATTCTGGGCATGGGTGGCCTGGGCCACATGGGCATCAAGTTCGCCAAGGCGCTGGGCGCCGAAGTGACCCTGTTCACCCGTTCGGCGAGCAAGGCTGCCGAAGGCCGTCGCCAAGGTGCGGACCATGTGATCGTATCGACCGATGCCGAGCAGATGAAGGCCGCCGCCGAGACCTTCGACTTTCTGCTCGACACCATTCCGGTGCCGCACGACCTGAACCCCTACCTGGAAACCCTGCGTTTCGACGGTGTGCACATTCTGGTCGGGCTGATCCAGCCGGTAGATCCCGCTCTGCATGCGGCCAACCTGGTGCTCAAGCGCCGCGTTCTGGCCGGTTCGTTGATCGGTGGTATCAAGGAAACCCAGGAAGTCCTGGATTTCTGCGCCGAGCACGACATCACCTGCGATATCGAGATGCTGGACATCAAGAACATCAACGAGGCGTTCGAGCGCATGCACGCCGGTGACGTGAAGTACCGCTTCGTGATCGACATGGCCACCCTCAAGGCCTGATACGGCAGGGCATAACCTGTGTAGGAGCGGTCCTTGGCCGCGAACCAGGCGCTGCGGTGTGTCAGTCAATCCGCGGTGTGCTTTTCGCGGCCGCTGACCGCTCCTACGGATACGAGGTCACCTGTAGGAGCGGCCTGAGGCCGCGAACCGGGCGCTGCGGTGTGTCGGTCAATCCGCGGTGTGCTTTTCGCGGCCGCTGACCGCTCCTACGGATGCGAGGTCACCTGTAGGAGCGGCCCGAGGCCGCGAACCGGGCGCTGCGGTGTGTCGGTCAATCCGCCGTGTGCTTTTCGCGGCCGCCGAGCGCTCCTACGGGTACGCGGTCACCTGTAGGAGCGGTCCTTGGCCGCGAACCGAGCGCCGCGGTATCGCGCTGCTACTTTATGCAACCATTCCTGCGCGCCAGCCTCAAAGCTGCAATCCGTGCCAGGAACATCCCCGATGTCTTCATCTTCCGCCCGCCCGTTGCGCATCGGTGTGCTGACGCACATCAAACACCCCATTCGCCAACCGTTCGCCGGCGGCTTGGAAGCGTTCACCCACGATGTGACATCCGGGCTGATGCAACGCGGCCATGACGTCACGCTGTTCGCCAGCTCGTCCAGCGATCCGGCGCTCAACATTGTCCCGGTGTGGGATGACACCACCTACAAGGACGGTCGACGGGCCTGCCTGAGCTCCGAGTACATCGAGGAGCATCACGCCTACCTCAAAGCGATGCAGAACATCGACGACCGCCGCTTCGACGTCATCTTCAACAACAGCCTGCACTATGTGCCTGCGACCATGGCCTCGATGATTCGCACGCCGATGCTGACGGTGCTGCACACCCCACCCTTCTTCGAATTGATCAACGCCTACAGCGGCGAGCGCCGCGCCGGGCACTTCGCAACCATCTCCGAAGCCAACGCACGGCAGTGGAAAGAGGTCGTTCCCGAGTGCCATGTCATCCCCAACGGCATCGACCTGCAGCTGTGGTCACCGCGCGCGGCACCGCTGGAGCATGCCATCTGGTTCGGGCGGCTGGTGCCGGACAAGGGCGCGCACCTGGCCATGGACGCCGCGAAACTCGCCGGCGTACCGCTGCGCCTGGCCGGTCAGGCGGTCGACCCGCGTTACTTCAAGGAGCAGATCCAGCCGCGCTTGAATGACCAGTGCCAGTACCTTGGCCACTTGGGCCGTGACGAACTGGCCATCGAGCTGGCCAGCGCGTCCGCCGCCTTGGTCACCCCGTGCTGGGAAGAGCCCTTCGGCCTGGTCGTGGCAGAAGCCCTGGCCTGCGGCACACCGGTAGCGGCCTTCGCCCGCGGCGCGGTGGGCGATCTGCTGACCGACGCAACCGGTGCGCTGGCCGCAGGCGGCGACGTCGAAGGCCTGGCACACGCTTTGCGCCTGGCCCGGCGCAAGTCACGCCTGGCCTGCCGCCTGCACGCCGAGAGCCAATGGAGCCACGAGGTCATGCTCGACCGCTACGACGCGCTGTTGCGGCAAGTGGCCGACGCCGGTGCCTGAGCGCGCGCAGGTCGGCTACTACGTGCATCACCACGGCTCCGGCCATGGCATGCGCGCCCTGGCCATCGCCCGGCACATGGACTGCGACGTCACGTTGATCGGCTCGCGGTTGCCCGACGCCGACTACCCCTCGACGATCAAGGCCCTGCAGTTGCCCGGCGACACTGCGCCCGGCATGCATGTGGAGAGCTTTCCCGCGCTGCATTACGCGCCCTTGGCCGTGGACGGGCTGCGCGAACGCATGGGGCTTCTGGCCGACTGGATGCGTAGCGCCTGGCCGTGTCTGCTGGTGGTCGATGTATCCGTGGAAGTGGCGATGCTGGCGCGCCTGTTTGGCGTACCGTGCGTGTACATGCGCCAGCACGGCGAACGTACCGACCCGGCCCATCTGCAGGCCTATGCATCGGCCTCGCGCTTGCTGGCGCCATACCCGGCCTCGATGGAGTGCAGCCAGATGCCCGACTGGGTGCTGGCCAAGACCGACCACTGCGGTTGGGTGTCCCGCTACAGCCAGCAAAGCAGCGCCCACGTGGCGCCTGAGCATGGCGCGGTGCTGTTGATCACCGGGCAGGGTGGCACGGCCTTCACCGTCGATTCACTGATCGCCATTGCCAGACGCTGCCCCGAAGATCGATTTCGTGTAGCCGGACCGCTGCCCGCCAGTGACCTGCCGCTGCCGGGAAACCTGACGCTGCTGGGGCACCTGGTCGACCCCTTGCCGGAACTGCTGCGTGCCGAGATCGTGGTAGGCAGTGCCGGGGACAATGTGGTCGCCGAGGTCGCGCTTATGGGCGGGCGTTTGATCGCCATTGCCGAGCAGCGCCCGTTCGATGAGCAACGCCTGCAGGCGTTGCAGCTCGAAAGGTTGGGCGTGGCACTGGGTGTGCTCGGTGTGCCGGCTGCAGATCAGTGGCCGGCTCTACTGCAGAGGGCTCGGCATTTGCCCGGTCGCCGCGGCTGGCAGGCATTGCTCAACGACAATGCCGCAGCCGACGCCGCTCGGATCGTTGTGGATACGCTGCACAGTCATTTCGGATCGAGCTGATGGTGGGCTGGCGCGCTCAGCCTGCCTTGAGCGCCAGCGGCGGAATGAACGCCTCGAGCTCGGCTTCCACTGCCTCGATGATGCGCTCGACGTCCGCGGCATTCATGACCGTTGCACAAGGCAGCCCGGCGATGGCCAACAGGGTTTCGCCGCTGCTGCGGTCGAACAGCCTGGCCACCATGCTGCTGGGCGCATCCATATTGCCCTCGAAGCCCATGGGGTGAAAGTGCCAGCGCATGACCTGGCAAGCGTTCGGAAATGTCATCTTGTTCATCGCGCCCACCTGTTGCAGCCGCACGTGGCAGGGCAGGCCATCGGAATGGATAGCCTGTGGAGTATTAAAAGTAGCACCACCTGGATGACAGCTGTGCGCTTTGCCACGAATACCGGGCGATTTCATGAAGTTTCATGATCTGCGTCAGTTTTTGCAGGACGCAAGCCCCGTGGCGTCCGCTTTGCCGACCACCGCATCGCAGCCTCCGGGCTTGAGCATGATGGTCAGCAGCGCCGAGAGCAGCAGCGCCCCGCTCATCAACAGGTAGGAAGCGCCCGGGTTGCCGGTGCTGGCGTTCAGATAGCCAACCAGGTAGGACCCGGCAAACGAGCCCAGGGCGCCCATGCTGTTGATCAGCGCCATGGCACCACCGGCCACGTTGGCGGGAAGGATCTCCGGCACGATGGCAAAGAACGGACCATAGGGCGCGTACATGCACGCTCCGGCGATCACCAGCAGTGCATAGGACCACCAGAAATGCTCGCTGCCCAGCGCGTACGAGCCGTAGAACGCCAGTGCCGCCAGCAGCAGCGGTGGCCAGACGAAGCGCTTGCGCCGTTGCATACGGTCGGAAAACCAGCTCACCACCAGCATGCCGATCACGGCCGCCAGGTAGGGCAGGGAAGACAGCCAGCCAGCCTCGATCATGTCCATCTGCGCGCCCTGCTTGAGAATCGACGGCAGCCACAGCACGAAGCCGTACACGCCCACGCTCCACAGGAAGAACTGCAACGACAGGGTGATGACCTTGCCCGAACAGAAGGCTTCGGCGTAGTTCTTCACCGGCTTCATGCCCACCTGCTCGGCGGCCAGGGCCTGTTGCAGGTCGTCTTTTTCCTGCTGGCTGAGCCACTTCGCCTGGGCGGGTCGATCATCGGCCAGGCGCCACCAGATGAATGCCCAGATGACGGCGGGCAACCCTTCGATGATGAACATCCAGCGCCAGCTGTAATGCTGGATCAGGTAGCCGGACACCACCGACATCCACAGCATCGTCACCGGGTTGCCCAGTATCAGGAAAGTGTTGGCCCGCGAGCGTTCCGCGCGGGTGAACCAATGGCACAGGTACACCAGCATCGCGGGCATGACCACGGCTTCGACGACGCCGAGCATGAAGCGGATCACGATCAGCCAGTAGGCGCTGGAGACGACACCGGTCAAGGTCGCCAGGCTGCCCCAGAGGATCAGGCTGACGAAGATCAACTGCTTGACACTGTGCTTCTGCGCATAGATCGCGCCGGGGACCTGGAAGAAGAAGTAACCCAGGAAGAACAGGGCGCCGAGCAGCGAGGACAGCCCCGGCGTTATGTTCAGGTCGGCGGCCATGCCCGAGGCTGCGGCAAAACCGTAGTTGGCCCGGTCCAGGTAGGCCAGGCTGTAGGTGATGAAGACGATCGGCATGATGTACCACCAGCGACGGCTGGCGAGTTTCACGGTGTGGCTGTGCATGGTCTGACTCCTGAGCATTTTGTAATTGTCGCACCAGGTAGGGCGTTTTGATTCATGGGTCCAGGGCGCAACGTTTTGCGGGTGTCTTTTTTGCGTGCGTCAGTGGCTTTCGTCCTCGATCAGCGCGGCGCGCGTCGGCAGGCCTTCCATGTCGCCCGGGCTCTGTACAGCCAGGCTGCCGATCCAGTTGCCGCGGCCGGCGGCCTGGGCCAGGTCGCGGCCTTCGAGCAGGGCACTGATGACGCCCACGGCGAAGCCGTCACCCGCGCCGACCGTATCCACCACCTTGGCCACGGGGCGGCTGGCTACATAGCCTTGTTGCTCGGCGCTGCAATAGAACGCGCCGTCCGCGCCCAGCTTGATCACCACCGCTTGCACACCCTGGTCGAGATAGAAACGGGCAATGTCTTCGCAGCGTTCGTGTCCGGTCAGCAGCTGCCCTTCGGCCAGGCCCGGCAATACCCAGTCGGCCAGCGCGGCGAAGCTGTTGATCTGCTCGATCATGTGCGCCTGGCTGGGCCACAGCGACGGGCGCAGGTTGGGGTCGAACGAGACGCTCCGGCCTGCCGAACGCATGGCGGTCATCAAACCGCGGGTCAACGCGTTCATGCTCGGCGACAGCGCCGGGGCGATGCCGGTGGCATGCAGGTGACGGGCATCGAGCAGGCGTTCAGGCACATCGCCAATGCCCATATGGCTGGCCGCCGATCCGCGGCGAAAGTATTCGACCGTGGGGTCGCGGCCATCGTCCTGCAGCGATTTGAACTGGAACCCGGTGGGGTGCTGTGAATCCACGCCGACATGGCTGCAATCCAGCCCTTCGCGTTGCAACGCGGCGACGATGAAGCGACCGAGCGAGTCGTTGCCCACTCGGCTCAGCCAGGCGACGTTGAAGCCCAGCCGCGACAGGCCGATGGCGACGTTGTTGTCGGCACCGGCAATGCGTTTGCGGAAGCGCTCGACTTCGGCCAGTTCGCCGGTCTGCTCGGCGACGAACATGGCCATGGTTTCGCCGAAACTCAGCACATCGAACTCAGCCATGGGCCACCTCCTGCGCGGCCTGGCCAAGGCGGGCGAGGGTCGCCACCTGTGCCTTGGCGACAGCCAGCAGGTCGCTGCCCTGCAACGGGTACTCGATGGCCCGCACCAGGCCTGGTGCCATGTGCCCGAGCAGGCGCGCCCACTGATGCAGGTCGGTCAGCTCGGGCGGCGTGGCGACCAGCTTGCCGGCCGTGGTGCGTTGTACGGCCTTGCAGTGAATGTATTCGACGAAACGGCCCAACTGCTGCGCAGCGCTCGAAACCGACTGTTGCTGCCATTGCCAGTTGCCGATGTCGAAGGTCATGCCCACCGGCACGCCTTGCCCGGCTGTCGCAGTGAAGAAGTCGACCAGCGGCTCGATCCGCCCACCGTGGGCAGTCTGGTCGTTCTCGATCAGCAGGCGCACGGGTTGATCGCGCAACTGATCATGCAGCAGGTGCAAGTCGCTGGCAGTGGAGTGAAAACCCAGCGAGACCTTGAGCCAGATCGCGCTGCACGCAGCCGCGCGAGCGAGCGCCAGTTGCAGCTGCGGATTGGGCGCAGCCTGGCCGGGCTGCCACAGCTCGAGCGGCGAGGAATAGACGCAGGTGAGGCCTTGCGCGGCGATGGCACTGCGCAGGGAGGGCGCATCGAAGTCATCGAACAGCTCCTCGCGCAGTTCAATATGGCTGGCGCCGGTCTGGGCGACCAGCTCTGCCAGGCTGGCCTGGCCCTGTGTACGAACATGGTCCGCGCCGAAGCTGGATAGGCTGATGGAGACGGGATAGGGATGCATTGTTATTGTCCTCTGAAACCGGTTTCAATTTTAAGCATGGATACTGCGCACGCCGCAGCGCTTTTTCAGCGGAGCGGGGTGGAACCTCGAATGATCAGATCGGGGGTGAAGTGGAACGTCTGGGCTGGACCTTGCGCCCCCTGCAGCCGCCGCAACAGGCATTCCAAGGCTCGCACGCCGATGGCATGGGTGGGTTGGGCAAGGGCGGTGATACCGTTGCCTACCAGGGGGTACCAGTCGAGGTCGTCGAGCGCGACCAGCCCCACGTTTTCGCATGCCTGGTTGCCCAACTCCCGCAGGGCCAGCGTGCAGGCCAGTGCCGCCACGCCATTGGCGCAGAACAAGGCCTTGGGCCCGACGTCGGCGCCGGCAAGGAACGTGCGCAGTTGCTCGCCGAGGCCGGCACCGGTGTAGAACACCGGTCCGCCGGTGCGTTGCGCGAAGGCCTCGATGCGTTCGGTACGGGAGCTGGTGCCATCGACCGCCTCACTGACCAGCGCCAGCTGGCGATAGCCGCGCTCGTGGAGGTGGTCCAGGGCCATGTCGACGGCCATCCGGTTGTCCAGCCCGACAAGGTCGCTGGGCAGGTCGGCCACCTTGCGGTCGACCAGCACCATGGGCAGTTCCCGTTGCAGTTCGCGCAGCTCATCCAGGTGGTGGCCGAGGGTGTTCACGATCACGCCTTCGACGTTGTAGGCACGCATGGCCTGCAACTGCTGGCGTTCCTGTTCCGGGTCGCGGTCGGTGTTGCATACCACCAGACTGTAGCCATGGCGGCGGCAGGCGGTTTCCACGCCATGCATGACGGCCACCGAATAGGGGTTGCGGATATCGGCCATGAGCATGCCGATCAGGCGCGTACGGCCGCGCTTGAGGCCGCGGGCCATTTGATTGGGGCGATAGCCGAGGTCGTCGATGGCGCGGGCGATGCGTGTGGCGATGACGTCGGACAGCAGACCGCGATCCTCACCGATGAAGCGCGAGACACTGGCCTTGGATACACCTGCGCGCTCGGCTACGTCGAGCATGGTCACACGAGGGCGTACAGGAACGGAAAGACGGGTCACGGCCTGAGTCCTTTTATGGATGTTATGGGCAGGCGATCAGTGGTTGAAACCGGTTTCAGGAAACACCAAATCGAAGTGGCCGTCAACGGGGGAAGATGGATTTTTGCGTAGGCGATCGGGGCACGAGGGTGGTGCATTTCACGGCTGGAACCGCAGCGCGGCCTTCGCGGGCAGAGCTCGCTCCCACAGGGGATCGGCCTACTCCTGTGGGAGCGGGCTCTGCCCGCGAATCAGGCGACGCGGGTCAGCCAGCGGCGACGACGGTGATTTCCACCAGCAGATCGGGCGCGGCCAGGCGGGATTCCACGGTAGCACGCGCCGGGGCGTGGCCTTCGGGTGCCCAGGCGTCCCACACTTCGTTCATTCCGGCGAAATTGGCCTGGATGTCCGACAGCCACACTTGGGCGGTGACGATACGGGTCTTGTCCAGGCCAGCCTGCTCCAGGAAGCTGTCGATCTTGGCCAGCACCTGGGCAGTCTGGCCCTTGATGTCCAGGCTACGGTCGGTGGCGGTCTGCCCGCCGAGGAAGGTGAAGCCGTTGCACTGCACGACACGGCTCATGCGTTGGTTGGTTTCGATGCGCTTGATGTCCAGCATGGTGTATTTCCTCACGAGTGGATAAGGGATGTTGCAGGTTGTTCGAGCGTCGTCGCCGATTGCGCGAAACGCCCTATGGAAAAGGGGTCGAGACTGATCGGCGAGGGCTCGCCGAGAATCTGCTGGGCCAGGCGCTGACCGGTCCCGGGACCCATCTGGAAACCACTGCCGCAGAAACCGAAGGAATAGCTCAGCTTGTCCGTCTTGCAGCTGGCGCCGATCACTGGAATGTCATCGGCGGTAAACGCCTCGACACCGGCCCAGACCCGATTCACACCCAGGTTGCGCAAATGGGGAAACAGGTCGGTTACCGTACGCGCGCTGGTGCTCAGCCGGTCCATTTGAACCTCGCCATGGCGCGCGGCGAACTCCACCGAGCCCACCAGCTTGCCGCCGATCACCACGGTGCCGTTGGCGAACTGTTTGAATGACAGCGCCCGGCCCGTAGCGCCCAGCACCGGCGCACAGAATGGGGCGACCCGGTGAGTGACCATCAGCATCAAGCCCTGCGGATGCACCGGCACCGGCTCGCCGACCTGTGCCGCCAGTTGCGCCGCCCAGGCCCCTGCGGTGACCACCAGGTGCTCCGCTTGATGCACGCCCGACCGTGTCTCGACCCGCCAATGGGTGGCGCTGCGCTCGATGCGCAGTGCCGGCGTCTGCTCCAAGACCCGTACTCCCAGCCGCTGCGCAGCCAGGCGAAACGCGGTAACGGTGTGGTACGGCACGGCATAGCCGTCGCCGCCGACCCAGATACCACCCACCACATGGGGTGCCACCGTAGGTACCAATTCGAGCACCTGCTGCCGATCGATCAAAACTTCATGGGTGAAGCCCAAGGCATGCAACTGCTCCACACGGCGCTGGCATTCCTGCAGTTCAGCGTCGTTCTCGGCCAGTTTAAGCTGGCCGCTGGCGACGAAGCCACCGTCCTCGCCGAGCACGTCCTGCAAGCCATGCCAAAGCGTTCGCGAAGCGAGGGCCAAGGGGATTTCCGCCACATGGCGGCCCAGGGTGCGCACGCCACCGGCGTTCACCCCGGAAGCATGGCGACCGCAATACTCGGCCTCCAGCACGGTCACCCGGACGCCGGCGCGAGCCAGGTGCAGGGCGGTGCTGAGGCCGTGGATGCCGCCGCCGATCACCAATACATCAGCGCCCGAGCGCTGGCGCTCAGTCACCGGCCAGCTCCCCGAGTGTGATGGGCTTGATCGGCGGACGAATCCGGTAGTAACCGACGTCGCCTGCGGGCACCTGGCGCGCATCGGCGATCACTTCGGTGACGGTCAGGCCGCACAGGCGTCCCTGGCAGGGCCCCATGCCGCAGCGGCCGAACGACTTCGCCTGGTTCGGACCGGCGCAGCCCATGGCGACGAACTGGCGCAACTGGCCGGCGGTGACTTCCTCGCAGCGGCAGACAATGACGTCGTCAGCCGGGATCCGATGCTCGTCGCGGGGCCGGTACAGCGCGTCGAGAAACGGTCTGATGCGCAAATTGTCGCTCAACGCCCGGCGTAGCTCGACGCCACGCCGATCGCGCTGCGGAGCGCCCAGCGCGCCCAGCCGGGCGGCGATGCCCAGGCCGGCCAGCCGGCCCTGCAGTGCCGCCGCCTGTGCACCGCCGATACCGCCTCCGTCACCGGCGACAAACACCCCTGACACGTCCAGTTCGCCCCAGCTGTCCCTGAGCGGGCTGAAGCACAGCTGCTGCGGATCCCAGGCGTGGGTCGCACGCAGCGACTGGCTGAATTGAATATTGGGTACCACCCCCTGGTGCAGCAGCACGCAGCGACTGGCGATGCGCTGCGCCTTGCCGTTGGCGGTGAAGCTCAGCGCCTGGGCCGAATCGGTACCCTCGATCGCCAACTGCGAGGCGCCGGTGAAATGGGCGATGCGCGCCTGGCGCAGACTGCGCATCAGCTCCAGGCCCTTGCGCAGGTAAGGCCAGGCACGCAGGGCCGAGACCAGATGACGCCGCGCGCGCCAGTAGTCGTCGCGGTGCGTGGTATCGACCAAGGCCTTGATCGGCACTCCGGCACGCAAATACTGCCAGCCCAGCAGGTACAGCAAAGGTCCGCAACCGGCCAGCACCACCGGCTCGGTGGGTACTGCGCCAGCGCTCTTGAGCAGGATCTGCGCCGCGCCCGCAGTCATCACTCCCGGAAGGGTCCAGCCACGGATGGGGAAGGGCCGCTCCATGGCGCCGGTTGCCAGCAGGACCGCGCGGGCCTGCAACGTGTGCATACGCCCACCCTGCAAATAGCTGACCTGATGATCACGACCCACCTGCCACACTGCAGCTTCCTTGATGTGCCGCACCGGAGTGTCCTCCAGGGCTCTGGCCAGCACGTTGCCGTGGGCATAGTCCGGTCCCAGCAGGTCGCGCCGGCTCAGCGGCGCCAGGGTGATACCGCGATAGATCTGCCCGCCAGGGCTGCCTTGCTCGTCCAGCAAGACCACGGCGAGGCCTAGCCCGGCCAGCTCGGTGGCACCGGCCATGCCTGCCGGGCCGGCGCCCACGACGACGACGTCGACGGATTCGAGGTTCATGGCTGCACCTCCAGGACGCTGACCGAGGGAACCTCGAACTGCAAATCGCGAGCGCCTTCCTGGGAGCGCACCTGCATGCCGTCGACCACATCGATCAGGCAACTCTGCCGATTGGGCACGCCATCGATGCTGACCAGGCATTCGAAACACACGCCCATCATGCAGTAGGGCGCGCGCGGCGACTCGCTCACCGGCGTGGCCCGGAAGCGCTCGATTCCGGACATCAACAACGCCGCCGCCACGCTGATGCCTGGCGGTACGCTCAACGCCTCGCCGTTGAAGCTGAAGGTCACACTGCGGCTGCTGCGGGTTTCGCCGGCCACCGACTGGAACAGCGGGGCGCGGCTGGGGGCTTCAATGGGCATGGGCAAGCACCTTGTCGCTGAGAAAACGTTCGCCGTTGAACACGGCCAATTCGTCGGGCTGCGCCGCCCCCATCACCCAGGGCGCGATGCGCAGGGCGTGGGCGGCGGCCAGGGTTACACCGCTGTGGCAGGTGATGACGAAGGCCCCGGGGTGGGTCGACGACTGCTGGTAGATCGGGAAACCGTCCGGGCTCATTACCCGCAAGGCACCCCAGGCACGGATCAGGCGCACATCGCGCAGCAGCGGAAAGGTCGCTACGCCACGCTGGGCGATCGCCGAGAGCACACCGGTGGAGGTACTGTCGTCGAAGCCGACTTCTTCCATCGAATCGCCCAGTTGCACCGTGCCTTCGTCGGTCTGGCGGACATTGATGGTGGGATAGTCGAGAAACGGCTGGACCCGCTCGCTGACCAGTACCTGCCCGCGGTTGGGTGCGACCGGTGCATGCAGCCCGACCTGCGCGGCCAGCCCGGGGTTGCCCAGGCCGGCTGCGAGTACCACGCGCGGCGCACAGTAGGCCTGCTCCCCGGCCCAGATGCGGAAGTCGCCGGCACTGCCCTCGATGCGCTGGATGTGCTGGCCGCCTGCGAAACGCGCGCCATGGCGTTGCGCGGACGCATGCAGGGCGCGCAGTAGCTTCAGCGGGTTCACATGGCCGTCCTGGGGGGTATAACTGGCGCCGATCACGGCCTTGCCGATCAGCGGCAGGCGCGCCTTGAGTTCGCCGGCATCGAGCATCTCGAAGGGGTAGTCACCGACCGCCGCCTGCAATTGGCGCAGGCGCGCCTCGCGCTCCAGCAGTTCCTCGTCGCTGAAGCACATGTGAAAGCCACCCGGCTGCTTAAGGCTGACATCCACGCCACTGTCGGCCAGCAGCGTATCGCGCAGGTCGGCCCAGCGTTGCGCCGAAGAACGTGTCCAACGCGCATAGTCGGGCAGGTTGTAGCCTTTGCCCTGAACCCAGACCAGGCCGAAATTGCCACGCGAGGCGCGGAACGCATCGTCGCCCTGGTCGAGCACCACGGTGTCGGCGCCGTTGCGCGCCAGGCCGTAGGCCACCGCCGTACCCACCAGCCCGCCACCGACGACGATCACGTCGGCCTTGATCGCTGCCGTCGAGCGCTTCATTTGCCTTCTCCTATGAGCACGCGGTCCAGGCCTACCAGGCGATCCAGCACCAGCATCAAGATCAACGTGCCAACGATCAGCACCGTAGAGACCGCCGTGATCAACGGGTCGATGGTCTGGGAAATCTGGTTGTACATGGCCACCGGCAATGTCGTGGTGCCGGGCGTGGCCACGAACACGGTCATGGTCAGCTCATCGAAACTCTGGATGAAAGCCAGCATCCAGCCGCCGACCACGCCAGTGCGGATGCGCGGCAGGATGACCCGGTGGAACGCCGTCCAGCGTTTGGCGCCCAGCGACAGCGCGGCCTGCTCGATGTCTTTCTCCAGGCCGATGGTGGAGGCCAGGGTCAGGCGCAATGCATAGGGCAGCACAACGATCACGTGAGTCAGGCACAGCGCCCAGAACGAGCCGCCAATCTGCGCGATGGAGAAGAAACGCAGGAAGGCGATCCCCAGCACCACGGAAGGAATCATCAGCGGCGAGAGCAGAAAGCCGGTCAATGTGCCGCGGCCGGGGAAGTCGTAGCGGCTGATGGCCAAGGCCGCCGGGATGGCCAGCAGCGTGGCGATGGTGGCCGACGCCAGGCCCAGCTTGATCGACAGCATGAACGCGTCGAGCATTTCCTGATTGTCCAGCAGGGCCCTGAACCAGCGCAGCGACAAGCCATTGGTGGGCAGTGACAGATACCCCTTGTCGGTGAACGCCATCGCCATCACCACCAGCAGCGGCGCGACGATGAAGCCGATGAACAGGGTATGGAACAGCAGCGAGAAAAAACCGTTCTTGTGCATGGCGGCCTACTCGAAGACTTGCTTGAAGCGGCGCTCGGCCAGCTTGCTGCAACCCAGGATGATGATCAGATTGGCCACCAGCAGGAGCATGGCGATCGCCGCGCCCAGGGGCCAGTTGAGGGTGCCGAGGAATTCGTCGTAGGCCGCAGTGGCGACCACCTTAAGCCGGCGTCCGCCGATGATTGCCGGGGTGGCGAAGGCCGAGGCGGCGAGGGCGAAGACGATGATCGAGCCGGAAAGAATGCCCGGCATGATCTGCGGCACGATGATGCGCCGGAACACCGTCAGTCGCGACGCGCCCAGGGACAGGCCGGCCCACTCCACCTGCAGGTCCAGTCGCTGCAGGGTGGCCCACACCGCGATCACCATGAAGGGCACCAGCACATGGGTCAGGGCAATGATCACGCCCACTTGGGTGAACAGGATCTTTACCGGTTCGTCGGTGATGCCCAGGCCCTGCAGGGCATCGTTGATCAAGCCGTTGTTGCCCAACAGAATCGCCCAGCCGAGGGTCCGCACCACCACTGAAATCAACAGCGGGCCAAGCACCACCAGCAGGAAGGTCGAGCGCCAACGTGGCGCCATGCGCGCAATGATGATGGTTTCCGGGACGCCGAGCAGTACGCACAGCACCGTCACTGCCAGTGCCATCGAGCCGGTTCGCAGGAAAATCTCGTGGAAATAGTCGTCCTTGAACACTTCGATGTAGTTGCCCAGGCTGTACACCGGCAGCACGCCTTCGGTGTCGCTGAACAGGTTGAGCGACAACAGCGCGGTCAGCAGCAACGGTGCCAGCAGCAGGGCGATGAATACCAGCAGTGCCGGGCCGCTGAGCAGCCAAGGCGCCGCGCCTACGTGTTCGGCGTCATACCTGGCCATGGGCAGCCTCCCGGTCGAGCAGGCGCAGGTCGTCGTCCGACCAGTCCAGGCCGACTTCGTTGCCCTCGGCGGGCGGTACATGCCCCAGATTCGGCTGGGTCAGGTGGACCAGGCCAAAGTGGCTGTCCACGGCAAGCAACCACAGGTTGCCGAGGAACACCCGCAGGGCGATCCGACCGTTGATGCGGCCCAGGCCAGGTTCGGTCAGGCGGATTTTCTCGGGGCGGATGTACACGTTGACGTCCTGACCCAGGGAGCGGTCCTCGTGGGGCACATGCAGCAAGGTATCGCGCACCTGCACGTGGCAGCAGCGCTCGTTGCGCAGCTGCACGGCACCGGCGAAGGCGTTGGTCTTGCCCAGAAACGCCGAGGCGAAGGGCGAATGGGGTCGTTCGTAGGCTTCGAATGGTGTATCGATCTGCACGATGCGCCCGCGCTGCATGACTGCGATGCGGTCGCTCATGGTCATCGCTTCGACCTGATCGTGGGTGACCAGAATGGTCGTGATACCCAGTTCGCGCTGGATGGCGCGCAGCTCGATGTGCATTTCCTCGCGCAGCTTGGCATCCAGGTTCGACATGGGTTCGTCGAGCAGCAACAGGTTGGGGCGGATGGCCAGGGCGCGGGCAATCGCCACCCGCTGGCGCTGCCCGCCGGAAAGCGCCTTGGGATAACGCTCGCCAAGCCCGCCAAGACGGACCAGGTCCAGCGCCTCGACCACGCGCTTGGCACGTTCGGCCTTGGCCACGCCGCGCATCTCCAGGCCGAAGCTGATGTTCTGCGCCACCGTCATGTGCGGGAACAGCGCGTAGCTCTGAAAAACGATGCCAAGGCCGCGATCTTCCGGGCGTACGTGAGTGATGTCGCGACCGTCGAGCACGATCCGGCCTTCGGTGGGTTGCACGAACCCGGCGATCGACTGCAAGGTGGTGGTCTTGCCGCACCCGGAAGGGCCGAGCAGGGCGACGAACTCGCCGTGCTGTACCTCCAGGCTCAGGCCGTCGATGGCTTTGAACGTACCGTAGTTCTTGACGAGGCCTTCCAGTGTCAAAAATGCCATGGCTTTGCCACGCAGGCATGCGCCTGCGGCTCCAGGAAAAGGTCGGGAAAGTTCGGACGGGCGCGCGGATCAGCGCTCGACGGTACGGTTCCAGCGTGTGGTCCACTCACTGCGCTGCTGGTTGATGGTCTCCCAGTCGACTTTGATCAGGGCACTGACTTTGTCCGGGCCATAGGGCATGCGCGCGGCGATCTCGGGGCTCAGCTCGACGGTCTTGTTGACCGGCGCAAAACCGTTCTCGTGGGCCTGGATGGTTTGCACTTCGGGCGACAGCACGTACTGGATGAACGTCTGTGACAGTTCCGGCTGGGCATTGGGTGTCACCCCGCAGGCGGCCAGTTGCAAGGCCACACCACCTTCCTTCGGGTAGATGAACTTGAGCGGGAAACCGGTGCCCTGCAAGGCCACGGCGCGACCGCTGCCGTAGACCGCCATGACCACATCGCCGTTCTGCATCATGCCGTCCATTTCACCGGGCGCCGACACCCAGGCCAGCACGTTCGGACCGATCTCGTCCTTGAGCGCCTTGAAGCCGGGGTCGATGTTCTTCTCGCTGCCGCCGCGCAGGCGAGCCATCTCCACCAGTGTGTGCAGGCCGTAGGTGTTGGTCACCGGGGGCATGCCGAGCAGTTGCTTGTAGCGTGGGTCGGCCAGGTCTTCCCAGGAGTCGGGGGCGTCCCAGCCACGCTTCTTGAAGGCTTCTTCGTTGTAGCCGATTCCGGTAGCGACCATGCCGATACCAGTGGCCTGTGGGCTGAGGCGAGCCAGCGGGTAAAGGTCCTTGTACACCGGCGCATCGCTAAGGTCGCCGCACAGGCCCTGCTGAAGTGCCTGGTACATGGGCCCGTCGTCCATCATGGCGACGTTGATCTGCTGGCGGCCCTTCTGCGCCTGCAGCTTGGCCAGGGTTTCAGTGGAGTTGCCGGCTACGTAGACTACTTTGACGTCGTGCAGCTTCTCGAAGGCGGGAATGATCTTGCTCTTGTACATCTGCTCGGTAGAGCCGCCGACACCGGCAACGTAGAGGGTCGGGGCGGCGTGGGCGCAGGCGCCGCTCAGAGCGGCGAAAGCGAGGGCGACGCGCAGGGAAGTGAGGCGAAAGGACGGTTGTTGGCTATTCACAGACTATCTCCGAAGTGCAGGGGGCAGATCGAACAATGCGTCGGTCGCTCCGGCGAACCGGGGCCACGCATGCGCTGTGCATGCTCCCGGCCATGGGCGGCGCCGGGTAACGCATCTTGGTGTGCGCTATGTGTATGTGCTGCTGGACTTGAGTATTGCGAGCGTGACGGTATATGGTCAAATACGGATATCGGGCCTAGTCATGCATATTTGATATGGAGGCGTCAGTGAACCTGAGGCAGATCGAAGCGTTCCGCAGTGTGATGCGCATGGGCTCGATGACCGCAGCGGCCGATGTCCTGTACACCTCGCAACCCAACGTCAGTCGACTGATCGCTCAACTCGAGCTGAGCACCGGGCTGACCTTGTTCAAGCGCGCCGGGGTACGGCTGATCCCGACACAGGAGGGTCGCGCGTTCTTTCAGGAGGTGGAGCGCGCATTCGTCGGGCTCGACAGCCTCAAGCATTCGGCGAAGAACATTCGCAACCTGGGCACCGGGCGCCTGCGTGTCGCGGCCGTGCCGTCGACGGGCATGAGCGTGATTCCCGAGGTGCTCAAGACGTTCACGTCGACCCGTCCGGAGCTGACCGTATCCCTGCACGTCAACTCGTCGCCCACCGTTGAACAGTGGGTGAAATCGCAGTTCTGCGACATTGGCATCGTGGTGCATCCGGGCGATGTGGCGAACCATCAGGTCGAGTTGCTGGCCGAGATGGCCGCAGTCTGCGTGTTGCCGGCGGCGCATCCCCTGGCTGAGCACCAGAGCATTACCTTCGCGGACCTGCAGGGGCAGCCTTTCGTGTCGCTGTGCCACGGAGACGGCACGCGGGCGCTGGTCGACGGGCTGTTCGAACAGGCCGGTGTGGAGCGAATCATGGCCCTGGAAGCGCAATACAGCGCGATCAATTGCGAAATGGTTGCGCACGGCATGGGCATAACCCTGGCTCATCCGCTGGTGGCCAGGGATTACCTGCACCGCCAGATCGTGGTTCGACCCTTCCGCCCGGATATTCCCTTGCCGACTTACGTGATCTGGCCCCATGCGCAGAACCGCACCCTGTTGGCCGAGGATTTCATCGACACCCTCAAAGCCCATTACCAGCACCTGACCAAATCCCCGTAGCCCACCTGCAGGTCCGCGGTTATCTGTGGGAGCGGGCTCTGCCCGCGAATCGCGCCGCGGTGCATCAGGCACTCCGCGGTGTCCCTTTCGCGGCCGATGACCGCTCCTACAGGGTGCTAGATCACCTGGTCGGCCAGTGGAACGGCGTGGGCCATGTCTTCGGCGCGGGCCTGGGCCTTGTGCAGGGTGACCGGGATCGACTTGGCGGCGGGCACCTTGCTCTTGCTCGCGTAATGCCACAAGGGCACCAATGCATTGCATTCGGGGTAGTAGGCGCCCGCGCAATTGATCGGGATATCGTAGGCGATGATCTGCATCGGCCCCACCTCGCGGCGCACCTGCGGCTCGATGGCGGTACGAATCGTGACCCAGTCGCCCGGATTGAAACCCAGCCGGACGATGTCGTTGTGGTTCAGGAAGATCACGCTGCGCGTGCCCTTGACCCCGCGAAAACGGTCCTCGTAGCCATACACCGTGGTGTTGAACTGATCGTTGCTGCGCAGCGTCATCAGTTGCAGCACATCGCGCTGTCCGGCGTTCTGCGAGACGTCGTCGTCCTCGTCAAGCGTCTTGGCGGTGACGAACTGCGCCTTGCCCGTGGGTGTGGTCCAGTGGCGCTCGCAAGCGCCCAGCGGCCGGTGGAAACCACCGGGCTCCCACATTCGCGTCTCCATGTCATGGAAGATCTCCGGATAGGTCTGGGCGATGGCCTCCCGCACGCGGGCATAATCCTGGCGCCACAGCTCCCAGGGAATCTGCTCGTTGCCGCTCAGCGTCGCCTGGGCCAGGCCGGCGATGATCGCCAACTCCGCGCGCAAGTGCTCGCTGGCAGGCTCGGCGCGGCCTTCCCAGGCGCGGATGCAGCCGGTGCTGTCCTCGGTGGTGTAGACCTGGCGGCGGCCGTCCTGCACATCGCGCTCGATGCGCCCCAGGCACGGCAGCAGCCAGCCATGCTGGCCGGGGAACAGGTGGGTGCGATTAAGCTTGGTGGCGATCTGCACATTGAGGGCCAGGCCCGACCATGCCGGCTCCATCCGATCGGTGTCCGGCACTGCGCGCAGGAAATTGCCGCCCAGGCCGATGAAGCCCTTCACCTTGCCGGCCACGATGCCCTCGCAGGCATCCACCGTGGCCATGCCCATCTTCTTCGGCACCTGAATGCCGAACAATGCTTCGATCTTGTCCACCGGCACCTTGGCCGGATCCTCGGTGATGCCCACCGTGCGTTGCCCCTGCACGTTGGAGTGCCCGCGCACGGGGCAGATGCCGGCGCCCGGCTTGCCGATGTTGCCGCGCAACAGCAGCAGGTTGACCAGCATCTGCACGTTCTGCACGCCATGGCGATGCTGGGTCAGCCCCATGCCATAGATGATCATCACCCGGTTGCTGCGGGCATACACGGTGGCAGCGGCCTCCAGCGCCGCACGATCCAGGCCGCTGCGCTGTTCCAGCGCGGCCCATTCGTGCTGGTCCACCTGCGCCAGGAAGTCATCGACCCCCTCGGTGTGCTCGGCGATGAAATCATGGTCGATCACCGCCGGCCGGCCGTCGGCATGCGCCGCGCGGTCCATCGCCAGCAGGGCCTTGGCGATGCCCATTACCGCCGCCGTGTCACCGCCGATAGCTACCTGGTGGTATTGCGTGCTGATCACCGTGGAGTCCGGCCCCAGCATTTCCACCGGCGATTGCGGATTGACGAAACGTTCCAGACCGCGCTCGCGCAGTGGGTTGAAGCTGATGATCGGCACCTGGCGCTTGCGCGCCTCCTGCAGTGGATGAAGCATGCGCGGGCTGTTGCTGCCCACGTTCTGACCGAAGAAAAAGATGCAGTCGGTAAGCTCGAAATCCTTCAGGTTCACCGTCCCGACCGGCACCCCGATGCTTTCCTGCAGGCCCACCGAAGTGCTTTCGTGGCACATGTTCGAGCTGTCCGGCAGATTGTTGGTGCCATAGGCGCGAGCCAGCAATTGGTACATGAACGAAGTTTCCAGCGAGGCACGTCCCGAGGCGTAGAACACCACACTG
The DNA here is from genome assembly GCF_014841915.1 of Pseudomonas sp. CFBP 13727. Taxonomy (NCBI): domain Bacteria; kingdom Pseudomonadati; phylum Pseudomonadota; class Gammaproteobacteria; order Pseudomonadales; family Pseudomonadaceae; genus Pseudomonas; species Pseudomonas sp. CFBP 13727. The sequence goes on along the minus strand of NZ_JACYUT010000001.1, from coordinate 189,049 downwards.
TCGGGTTCCAGCCCGCGCAGTTGCTCGCCGATGCCCTGGTAGGCTTCCTCCCACGTGGTGGTCACATAACGATCACTGGGCGCGTCGTAGCGCATCGGATGAGTCAGGCGCCCGTTGCGTTCGAGCTCGTAGTCGCTCCAGGTGCGCAGCTCGCTGAGGCTATGCTTGGCAAACAGCTCGGGACCTGTGCGCAGCGCGGTCAGCTCCCAGGCGGTCGCTTTGGCGCCGTTCTCGCAGAATTCCAGGGCGTGAGGATTGCCTGGCTTTGCCCAGGCACAGCTGACGCAGGCGAACCCGTCGGGTTTGTTTTGCCGCAACAGCGCAGCAGGGCCCTTGCCCAAGGCCTGCTGGCGCCAAAGGATATTCATCACCGAAAACGCCGATCCCCAGCCTCCGGAAGAAGAGGTGTAGGGTTGATAGCGCGCTCTGGGGTGAATGATCTGCATGGTCTGGATCCTCGGATGCGGATGCCTCGGTGCATGAGGCATGCATTTACGACGGCCCGTGATCGGCAAAGGTTCGAAGAGCTTTACGCGGCGCTGCCTGCAGGCTGTTCTCGCGCACTTCATCCGGCACGGCCCCTCGGTCAGCGCTGGCGCCGCAGCGGCGATTGCGCTAAAACCGATGGCACCCTTTGGCAAAGGCGTCTATTTTGAATGCAAAATACAAAAAGCAAGGGAGAGACAGCATGACCAGCTCCGCCAAACGCCCGATCAAGGTCCCGTTCACCGGCCCGGCACTGCTTGCCACGCCGTTGCTGAACAAGGGCACCGCTTTCACCGCGCAAGAGCGCGACACCTTGCATTTGCAAGGCTTGCTGCCCCAGCAGATCGAGACCATCGACCAGCAATGCGCGCGGGCCTATCACCAGTTCCAGGCATGCTCGACCGACCTCGAGCGCCACGTGCTGCTGCGCTCGATCCAGGACTCCAACGAAACACTGTTCTACCGCCTGGTCGACGACCACATCGACGAGATGCTGCCGATCATCTATACCCCCACGGTCGGCAAGGCGTGCCAGGAATTCTCGCGCATCTACCGCAGCCATCGCGGCTTGTTCATCAGCATCGACGATGTCGAGCGCATGGACGAAATCCTCAACAACGTGACCAAGGACAACGTCAAGGTCATCGTCGTCAGTGACTGCGAGCGAATCCTCGGCCTGGGCGACCAGGGCGTGGGCGGCATGGGCATCCCCATCGGCAAGTTGTCGCTGTACACCGCCTGCGGTGGCATCAGCCCGGCCTACACCCTGCCGGTGGTGCTCGATGTGGGTACCAACAACCCCGAGCGACTTGCCGACCCGCTGTATTTCGGGCGTCGCGAAGAGCGTGTGCGCGGTGAACGCTACGAAGCTTTCGTGCAGGCGTTCGTCGAGGGCGTGCAGCGGCGCTGGCCGGAGGCTATCCTGCAGTTCGAGGATTTCGCCCTGAGCAATGCCATGCCACTGCTCGAGCGGTTCCGTGACCAGCTGTGCTGCTTCAACGACGATATCCAGGGCACCGCCGCCGTCACTGTGGGCACCTTGCTGGCCGCGTGCAAGGTCAAGGGCCAGAAGCTTTCCGAGCAGACCGTGGCATTCGTCGGCGCCGGTTCCGCCGGGTGCGGCATCGCCGAGCAGATCATCACTGCCATGCAGCTGGAAGGGCTGAGCGACAAGCAGGCGCGCAGCCGTGTCTATCTGCTCAACAGCAAGGGCCTGCTGACCGACCGCCAGCCCGACCTGTACGACTTCCAGCAACGCCTGGCCCACGACAGCCAGACGCTGGCCTCCTGGTCGTTCTCCGGGCAGTGGCCGACCCTTCTGGAAGTCGTGGCCAACGCCAGGCCAAGTGTGCTGATCGGCGTTTCCGGCAAAGCCGGTCTGTTCACCGAGGAAGTGGTGAAAACCCTGTACCAGCATTGCCCGGCGCCGATCGTCATGCCGCTGTCCAACCCCACCTCGCAGATCGAAGCCCACCCCAAGGACATCCTGCAGTGGACCGAAGGCAACGCGCTGGTGGCCACCGGCAGTCCATTCCTGCCGATCGAAGTGTTGGGCCGTACTTTCCCCATCGCGCAGTGCAACAACTCCTACATCTTCCCCGGTGTGGGACTGGGTGCCATTGCCAGCCGGGCCACGCGCGTTACCGACGGTATGCTCATGGCCTCGGCACAGGCGCTGGCCGACAGCGCGGCAGCGGGGCAGATGCTGCCACCGTTGCGCGACGTGCAGGCGGTCAGCAAACGCATTGCCCTGGCGGTAGGCCTGGCAGCGCAGAAGGACGGCGTGGCTGCACCGATGGATGAGGCCGCGTTGCGCGAGGCAATCGACGTGCATTTCTGGAAGCCGGAATACCGCGCCTACGAACGCCAGCCTCTGTAGCGCGCCGGGGGCTCAGGCCAGGTTGTGGCTCTTCATCCAGCCAAGCCCGGCCTCGGTTCCATTCAGCGGTTTGTACTCGCACCCCACCCAGCCCTGGTAGCCGATCCGGTCCAGGTGCTGGAACAGGAAACGGAAATTGATTTCCCCGGTGCCCGGTTCGTGGCGGCCGGGGTTGTCCGCCAGCTGCACGTGGCCGATAGCCTGCAGGTGCGACTGCAACGTGCGCGCCAGATCACCCTCCATCACCTGCATATGATAGATGTCGTACTGCAGGAACAGATTGTCGTGGCCCACCTGTTCGCGAATCGCCAATGCTTGCTGTGTGCCGTTCAGGTAGAAGCCGGGCATGTCGCGGGTGTTGATCATCTCCATCACCAGGCGAATGCCATGACTCGCCAGCGCGTCGCTGGCGTAGCGCAGATTGTCGACGAGGGTCCGTTGCGCCAGTTGCGGGTCGTCGCCGGGCGGGGCGATACCGGCCAGGCAGTTGATCCGGGTATTGCCCAGCACCTTGGCATACTCGATGGCCGTGGCCACGCCGGCGCGGAACTCCTCGCGGCGGTCCGGCAGGCAGGCGATCCCGCGCTCACCGCTATCCCAATCGCCGGGTGGCAGGTTGAACAACACTTGGGTCAGGCCGTGCTGCTGCAGTCGCGCCTTGATCTCGGCGCTGTCGAAGTCGTAGGGAAAAAGGAATTCCACACCCCTGAACCCGGCCTTGGCGGCGTGGGCGAAGCGTTGCAGGAATTGATGTTCGGTGAACAGCATCGAAAGGTTGGCACACAAACGAGGCATGGCAGGCTTCTCCAGGCAGGAGGCGTGGCGACGGGCGCGTGATACAGGCCGGCCCGCCGCCTCACCGGTCCAGGTTATCGTACTCCTTGCTCAGGATTGTTTCGCGCCTGATGTCAATGCGCCAACAGTCACTTGGGCACCGCGACAGCCACCGGCGTGGCGGCTGCGGGAAGCTCGTAGACGAAGCGGTTCTGTGGGCGCATGCGGAACGACAGCACCACGCCAATGGCCAGCAGCACGATGCTGACCATGAACGGCAGCTGCCAGTTGCCGAACTTGTCGATCAGCAGTCCGGCGGCCACCGGGCTGATGATCGCGGCCATGGCCGATCCGGTGTTCATCATGCCACTGGCGGTACCGCAATGGTCCGGGGCGATGTCCATGGGAATCGCCCACATCGGCCCGATGGTCATCTCTGAGAAGAAGAACGCGATGGCCAGGCAAGCCAGCGAGACGTACATGTCGTGGGTGAACATCAGTGGCAGCAAGGCTACCAGGGTCAACGACAGGCAGATCGCAACCATCAGGCTGCGCGCCCGGTTGAGGTTGCCGGTGCGTTTGTAGATGCGGTCGCTGACGATGCCGCCCAGGGTGTCGCCGACCACGCCGCCGAAGAACACGGTCGAGGCGAATATAGCGGTGCTTTTCAGGTCCAGGCCCATGTTCATGAAGTACATGGGGACCCAGCTCAACAGCAGCCACAGGGTCCAGCCATAGCAGAAGTAGACGATGGTGACCGGGGCCATGCGCCGGAACAGTCGTCCCCAAGGCAGCTTGATGGTGTTCTTGGGCTTGGGCGCAGGCAGGGCGTCCAGCTCCTGCTGGGTGATGCGCGGGTGATCCTTGGGTTGTTCGGTGAACACCAGCGCCCACAGCGCGACCCAGACGAAACTGATGCCGGCACAGACATAGAACGACTCGCGCCAGCCGTAGGCCGCCATTACCGCGACCATCGCAGCCGGCGCCAGCGCGTTGCCCAGGCGGGCGAAGGCGTGGGTGATGCCTTGGGCGAAGCCGCGGTTCTCCTTGCCGACCCAGCGCGACATGGCCGCAGTGGCAGCGGGGAAGGTGGCGCCTTCGCCCAACCCCAGCAACACCCGCGCCACGATCAGGGAAACGAAGCCGCCAGCCATGCCGGTGAGCACCGTGGCGCTGGCCCAGATCAGCCCGCACACCACCAGGGTGCGCTTGGCGCCGAAACGGTCGCTGACCCAGCCGCCGATGATCTGGAACACCAGGTAGGGGTAGGCGAAGGCCGAGAAGACGATGCCGATCTCGGTCTTGGTGAGGTTGAATTCCTTGCCGAAACCGACCGCAGCGGTACTGACGTTGACCCGGTCCAGGTACGTGATGAAATACATGGCGCACAGCATGACCAGCACCATGGTAGTGGGGCGCAGATATAACCGCTTCATGTTCTATCTCCAGTTTCTTATTGTTTACGCCCGCAGGCGTTGATTCGGGATAGTCAGTCGCATCGGGCGCAGCCAGGGGCAGCGCCGGTGATTCACTCGCGGCGCAGGGGCACGTGCTGCCCGCCCAGGTAATCCATGGCGGCCAGCACGCCGCTGGCGTCCAGTTTGACCCCGGCCATCTGCAAGCCCATTTCGCAACCACTCAGGGTGGCCATCAAGGTCAGGTCGTTGCAGTCGCCCAAGTGGCCGATGCGGAACATGCGCCCCTTGAGCTTGCCCAGGCCGGTGCCCAGCGACATGTCGAAGCGCTCGTAGATGGTCTTGCGCACCTGGTCGGCGTCGACGCCTTCGGGCGTCATCACACCCGTGAGTACCGGGCTGTAGACACTGGGATCGGCGCACTGGATGGGCAGGCCCCAGGCCTGCACGGCGGTACGGCAGGCCTGGGCCAGGCGTTGGTGGCGGGCGAAGACGTTGTCCAGGCCTTCGCCGAGAATCATGTCCAGTGCCTCGGAAAGGCCATAGAGCAGGTTGGTATTGGGCGTGTAGGGCCAGTAGCCGGTCTTGTTCATCTCGATGATGTCATCCCAGGCCCAGAAGCTGCGCGGCAGGCCACCGCGCTGGCTGGCTTCGATGGCCTTGGGCGAGAGCGCGTTGAAGCTTATGCCGGGAGGCAGCATGAGGCCTTTCTGCGAGCCGGAGATGGTCACGTCCACGCCCCATTCGTCATGGCGATAATCAGCCGAGGCGAGCCCGGAGATGGTGTCCACCAGCAACAGGGCAGGGTGCCCGGCGGCATCGATGGCCCGTCGTACGGCAGGAATGTCGGAAGTCACTCCGGTGCTGGTTTCGTTGTGCACCACGCACACCGCCTTGATCCGGTGCTCGCTGTCCTGTTCCAGGCGCGCCTGGATCATGTCTGCACGCACGCCGCCGCGCCAGCCTTCGATGCCTGGCAGGCCGATGAATTCCGGCTTGAGCCCCAGGCTGATGGCCATCTTCTGCCAGAGGCTGGCGAAATGGCCTGTTTCGAACATCAGCACCTCGTCGCCTGCGCTCAACGTGTTGCACAGTGCCGCTTCCCACGCACCGGTGCCTGAAGCGGGGTAGATGATCACCGGGTGGCGGGTCTTGAAGATCTGCTGAATGCCTTCGAGCACCTTGAGGCCCAGTTCACCGAACTCGGGGCCGCGGTGATCGATGGTCGGGTAGCTCATGGCGCGCAGGATACGATCGGGTACCGGGCTGGGGCCCGGGATCTGCAGAAAATGGCGGCCGGCAGGATGGAAGTCGAGCTTGAGCATGGGTCAACCCTTTGTTGTTGTATTTTGAATGCAAAATTACATTAGCAGTTGGGGGCGCTGTGTCAAACCACTCAATTGCGCTAATATCCGCCTAGATTTGCGCTTTTTAGAATAAGAAAAGCTCGCGTTAACCCATCGCTACAAGGAGTTTGCATGCAGTCTTCGTCAATGGCCGCCCCGGCCACGCCCGCGCTGCAATTGCCACGTCTCGAACGGCAGCGTCTGCACGACACCGTGGTAGAGCACTTGCGTGGGTTCATCACCGAGGGGGTGCTGCCGCCCGGTACCAAGCTGAACGAGCGCGAGTTGTGTGAGACGTTGGGTATTTCACGCACGCCTCTGCGCGAGGCGCTGAAGGTGCTGGCCGGGGAAGGCCTGATCGAAATCAACCCGAACCGCGGAGCCAGCGTCGCGCGCATGAGCGAATTGGAAATTCGCGAGGCATTCGAGCTGATGAGTGGCCTGGAAGCCTTTGCCGGAGAACTGGCGTGCGAGCGCATCACCGAAGCGGAGCTGGAGCAGATCAAGGCTTTGCACAATGCCATGGTGGTGAGCAAGAGCCAGCATGACCTAGTGGGTTACTACCAGCGCAACCGCGCCATCCACGACCTGATCAACCTGGCGTCACGCAACTCGGCGCTGCGCCAGATGTACCTCACGGTGAACCGCCGCCTGCAGGCGTTGCGGTTCCTGTCCAACCAGCAGGCACCCAAGTGGGATCGCGCCCTGCACGACCATGAACAGATGATCGAAGCCCTCCAGGCTCGCGACGGCAAGCGCCTGAGCGCGATCCTGCGCCAGCATTTGCTGGAAAAGCGCGACGCCATCATGCTGCTGGTACAAACCACCCGGCCCTGATCTGCGACGCTCGCTTCGCAGTCACTGACGCTCACACGGATACAGGGTCGGGTTCTGGATTCGCCTGCGTGGGTCAGCGCAAGCTCAGCGGGATGTTCAGATCGCTGATGCGCTGGGCGGTATCGGCACCGACCGTGCCGGCCACGAACGCCGACTCGCGGGTCGTGCCGTTTTTACTGGGCGCTTGCACGTCCAGGGCTGCCAGTGGCAAACCCGTCGGGGCTTGCCAGCTCGACCGTCGCGGCGGAATGTAGCCATGGTAATGGCTGCGTATCGCATCGCTGTCCAACACCGGCGTGTCTTTGAACGATGCCAGGCTGCCGGCAATCGTCAAGCGACCCGCTGCGTTGACCGAAGCGGCATGGGTGGCCAATCGCACCGCCGAGATGTCTATATCGCCGCCCGCTTTCATGGCGAAGCCGTTATGCACACGGTCCGTCACGGGCGTACGAGCATTACCGTCGGTTGACACGAAATGATACTCAGGCAGATCGTTGTCCAACCATATCGCCCGGTTGCGCGGTCCCGCAGGCTCCAGGCTGGCGGTAAGCTGGATATCGCTGGCCTGCAGCTTGATGTCGCCCTTGCTGTCCAGCTCCGAGCCAGCCACGTCGAGCATCGCGCCTGCAGTGACTTGCACGGTGCCACCGGCCAGCGTGCTGCGCGCCCGTGATTCCTTGAAGCCCGTACGGTTCCAGGTGCCTTGCGATGCACCGGCCATTGGGCTCCAATGCGACCCACTGAGGGTGAAGCCTTCCGTTTCGCCGATGCCGCTTATCCAGACGTTGTCCTGGGCGTCGAGGGTCAGGGCAGTGCCTGCCAACAGGTGGGAGCCCGCGATGGAAATGTCACCGTCTCTGAAGGTCGACCGACGCGCGCGCAGTGCCAGTGTGCCGCTGGCTGCCAGCACGCTGGGGCTGATAGCTGTAGACGTGCGATCGAAGCCGCGCGCTGCCTGTGCGGCGCTCGGACGCGCACCTTCGAGATGCATGCGCGCGCTGGAACCCTCGATGGCGATGTTGCCCTGGCTGTGCAGACCCACACTTGCTGCCGACAGCCTGCTGCCGCTGATGGAGATGTCCGTGCCCCGGATCGACAGCTCGCCGTCGAGGGCATTCAGCTGCGTCGGCAACTGATACGCATGGGTGCGCGCGGCCTCATGGGCGCGGGTCTCGGTCAAGGTCACGCGCCGCACGTCGGCACCTTGGCTCGAGGTGCTGCGCAGATCCAGTCCAGCGATCTCCGTGGCCCCCGACCCGCCGATGTGCAGCGAATGGCTCGCATCGATTGTTGCACCCACCAGCCTGGCGCTGGGGAGTGTGACCGAGCCGCCGCTGATATGGCTGGCGTTGGCTCGCTCGACGTAGGTAGAGGCGTTGTCTTCAGGGCTATCGGACGAAGCGAGCCGAACGCTGCGCGCGTGTGTGTCCACCTTCGCCCCGACCTCGACGCCTCCGCGCACCGTGTAGATCCCGACGTGCTCCGGTCCATCGATACGGCTGGCCGCGATTTCGATGCCGTTGACCCCGTCCAGGCGCACCCGCCCCTGAGCGATCAGGCTATTGCCCACATGCCGCAGCGTGCGTTCGGTGATGTGAGCGTCGGATTCCCCCTGCGCCAGGGTGAACCAGTGATCCTCGGCAAGCGCCGGTCGCTGTGTTTCGGTCTGGTGAGCGAGGGCGTCCAGCTTCAGGCGCGCACCTGAACGTGCGTCGATGTGTCGACCCGTGACCGCCAGCGACGTCAGCGTCAAGTCACTTGCGGCTGACAGGCTCACGTCCTCGTCACCCGCGTCGAGCGTGGCCTGGGCGGGCTCGCCGTTCTGGCGGGCAGTGGAACTGATCGCCAGCGCCCCGGCCGACGCGATCTGGATACCTTGGGCGGCGTGCATGCCAGTGATGCCCATGTTCACGCCGGCACCGGCCTGGGTGCTGATGACCTTGATGCGCCGGGCGTGCATGGCGCCCAGCAGGTTGGCGTCGACCGCCGTCTGCGTCGGTGCAGTGTCGGTGCTGGCCAGCGTTCGCGCATCGACCTGCTGGCGACCCATCAGCAAGCTCAAATCGCCACCCGCCGTCATGTCGCCGCTGACCATCACGCTGGGTGCGATCAATTGTACGGAGCCGGCGCCAACGTTCACCCCAGCTTGGCCGACCACCAGGCGCTGCTGCGAATCACGCGTGTCATAGCGCGCGATCGCGCCGTCTGCCAGCACCGCTGTGCCCACCACGTAAGTCGCCGTGTCGTGTTGACCCAAGGCCAAGTGGGCGCCATTGAGCTCGATGCCATTGGGGTTGCTCAACACGTAGTCGGCGGCCTGGCCGAAGATGACTTGCTCGCCGTCGATACGGGAGCCACGCGTGCCCACCACTTCGTTGAGAATGGTGCGAGCGGCGACATCGACCAACTGCGGGTTGGCTGCAACCGTGATATCGAGCCCGCCAACACTGGCTTGTCCTGCGGCCAGGCTGTTGTTCAATACCACACCGGCGGCGCCAACGTTGTAGTCCTGCCAACGGTTGTGGGAAAGACCCTGGGCATTGGGTGCAACGATGGCAATCACCGGTGCGGGCGTTTGGCTGTCGACCAAGGCGGTGCCCATCGGGCCATCGATTGCCACCAATCCGGTGGCCATGGCAGGTTCGAGGGCCGTCAGCAGGGCCATGGAGATGGCCATGCCGAGCGTGTGTCGGGTCAAGGAAGGGGTGCTGCAGGCTGCTGGTTGCACGTGGATGCTCCTCTCGGGGGCTGGGAAACATGGGCAAGCGGCGGGAAGAATCCGCCGTCGGCCACTCTAGAGAGGAGGGGGTCCGGTAATGAGTGCAGGAAGGATCCTTGTGCTGTAGGACGTGTCTGTCAGATACAACGTCAGCGGCCGACGGTGCCAGTTGGCTCGGGACCGGCACCGAGCAGGGTCCAGCCCGTCAGCCGAGATTGAACTCCACCCGCTCCGGTACCCGATTCATCAATACCCGGCCGCCGCGAATCGACACCCGCGCCTTGGCCTGTTGGCGCACCGCTTCATAGTCGCTCTCGGCGCCCAGGATCACCATGTTGGCCGGGCGGCCCACGGCGATGCCATAGCGTTCGCCCAGGTTCAGCGCGCGGGCGCTGTTGTCGGTGACCAGGTCGAGCGAGCGCTGCAGGTCTTCGAAGCCCATCATGTGACAGATGTGCAGGCCCGCATCCAGGACCCGCAGGATATTGCCGTTGCCCAGCGGGTACCACGGGTCCTTGATGGAGTCCTGGCCGAAGCAGACATTCATGCCCGCCCGATCCAGCTCGGCTACGCGGGTCACGCCGCGGCGCTTGGGAAAGGTATCGAAACGCCCCTGCAGGTGAATGCTTTCGGTCGGGCAGGACACGAAGCTGATCCCCGACTGTTTGAGCAGGCGGAACAGTTTCGAGCAATAGGCGTTGTCGTACGAGCCCATCGCCGTGGTGTGGCTGGCCGTGACCCGGCTGCCCATGCCACGCACGCGAGCTTGTTCGGCGAGTACTTCGAGAAACCGTGAATGCGGATCATCGGTCTCGTCGCAATGCACGTCCACCAGGCAACCGGTGCGCTCGGCCAGGTCCATGAGGAAGCTGATCGAGCTGACGCCCTGCTCTCGAGTGTTCTCGAAGTGCGGAATTCCGCCCACCACGTCGGCGCCCATGGCAACTGCGCGCTCCATCAGCTGGCGGCCATCAGGGTAGGACTCGATACCTTCCTGGGGAAACGCCACGATCTGCAGATCGATCAGGTGGCGCGCTTCTTCGCGCACTTCGAGCATGGCCTTGAGCGCGCCCAGGGTCGGGTCGGTCACATCGATGTGCGTGCGTACGTGCTGGATGCCGTGTTCGGCGAGCATGCCGATGGTGGTCAGGGCGCGCTGTTTGGTGTCTTCGTGGGTGATGCTCGCCTTGCGTTGGCCCCAGCGTTCGATGCCTTCGAACAGGGTGCCGCTCATGTTCCATTGCGGATCACCGGCCGTGAGGGTGGCGTCCAGGTGAATGTGCGGCTCGACCAGCGGCGCTATCAACAATTGCCCCTGTGCGTCGATGTCATCCCCATGAGCCTGGACCCTGTTGGTTTGTGCCTGGACCGCCGCTATACGGGCACCGCTGCAGGTGACGGTGTGGAGGCCTTCGGTCTTGCGCAACCTGGCGTTGATGATCTTCATGGGGGCACCCTTTGTGTAAAAGCCGATGACCAATGTTGCCATAGTTGTCCGCAAGCCCCCGGAAAAACCTCGGGCGATGTGCGGCCGCGGGTCAGGCCGGCGCGGTGAACAGCTCGCGGCGTGCACCTTCGGTGATGGCCACGATGCCAGGGTGCTTGACCTTGCGCTCTACCGAAATCACGTAGAAAGACTCGGTGACGGCTTCGGTCTGCCCGATCAGCCGCACTTGGTACTGGGTCATGATTTCCTCGGCAATCACACTGGGCGCGATGAAGATGCCGCTGCCCGACTGCCCGAAGGCCTGCATCAGTGCACTGTCGTCGAACTCGCCGACCACCCGCGGCAGCAGCCCTTGATCGCCGAACCAGCGCATCAGCCGGCTGCGCAGCACGCTCTCCTGGCCGGGAATCAGCAGCGGTGCACCGTGCAGGCACTGCGGGAAATCGCCGCCATGGCGTGCGGCCAGCTGCTCGGTAGCGAAGAAGCTGATGCCGCATTCGCCCAGCTTCTGGCTGTAGCCCTTGATGTCCAGGTGTGATGGCATCGGACTGTCGGAGATGACCATGTCCAGACGCTGGATCGCCAGGTCAGCCAGCAGCCGCTCCAGCTTGTCTTCCCGGCAGGTGATGCGCAGGGGTTCGCTCAGTTCCATGGTCGGTGCAATCAGCCGATACACGATCGACTTGGGCACCACGTCGGCCACGCCCACCCGAAAAGGAATCTGTTCCTCATCGGGTTGGGTCCGCAGCACCGCCTCCAGTTCTCCGCCAATCTGGAACATGCGTTCGGCGTAGGGCAGGGCCTGGCGACCCGCCTCGGTGAGCTCAAGGTGCCTGCCAACACGCCGAAACAATTTCACACAGAACGTTTCTTCAAGCAGGCTGATCTGACCGCTAATGGTTTGTGCGGTGAGGTTGAGTTGCTCACTGGCACGCACGATGCTCCCGGTGCGCGCAACGACCCAGAAATAGTGAAGCTGACGATAATTGAGCACGGCGACCTACACTTCGTAAAAACCGAAGTGTAACTGGTAAAAATACGAATTTTCCAGAGGTGTCCGTGTCTCTAGAATGCCTCGCTAGCAAAGAGCCAGTAGTTGGGGCTTGCTAGCGTGCGCGGCACCAGCCGAGCCTCTCCAGACATTCAGCGAACCGTGATAAGGGCAGGAACGATACATGGAATACCTACTGGAACTGGCTTCAAGCCCCACCGCCTGGGTGGCATTGGTGACCCTGGTGATCATGGAAGTCGTGCTGGGCATCGATAACCTGATATTCATCTCGATTCTGACCAACAAGCTGCCCAGGGAAATTCAGGCCAAGGCACGCCGTATCGGTATCAGCATGGCGCTGATCCTGCGCCTGGGCCTGCTGAGTACCGTGGCGTACATCGTGCAACTGACCGAGCCGGTTTTCTCCGTGCTGGATCACTGGTTCTCGTGGAAGGACGTCATCCTGATCGCCGGTGGCTTGTTCCTGCTGTGGAAAGCGACCAAGGAGATCCACCACACCGTGGATCCGGTCGATCAGGAAGAGGCGAAGATCGGCGACAAGGTAAGCATGAGCTTCGCCTCGGCGATCGGTCAGATCCTGGTGCTGGACCTGGTGTTCTCCATCGACAGCATCATCACCGCCGTGGGCATGACCGAGCACTTGCCGATCATGATCATCGCCGTGGTCAGCGCCGTCATCGTGATGCTGGTGGCCGCAGAGCCTCTGGCCAAGTTCATCAACGACAACCCTACGGTGGTCATGCTGGCCCTGGGCTTCTTGATAATGATTGGCATGACGCTGATCGCGGAAGGCTTCGGTGCACACGTGCCTAAAGGCTATATCTACGCAGCGATGGCGTTCTCGGCGACGATCGAGGGCTTGAACATGTGGTCGCGAAGGTCCAAGCAGCGCAAGCTGGCGGCCAATCGCGAAGCGTAAAGGCGGCAGACAAAGCGAGGGGGCATGGATGCCCCCTTTTTTTCGCCTTTGATTTTAGGCTGGCTTGACGTTCCGGATGGACGGGTCAGACGTGCTGAGGAGTCCCGGTGCGACGGGGTGCGGCCGGCGCAGAGCGCTTGGCTGCTCGAGGCTGCGGCTGCGCGTGCTGGTGGCGGCGAGCGATTCGCAGCACCCCCCAGAGCATGGCGGCCGCTACGGCCATCCAGCCGGCAATCAGGCTGAAGATTATCATTGCAAGGCTCATCACTACCTCCATTGCTTTCGCGTCTTCTAGGTCACGTAATAGATGACCTTGAGGGTTTGCGGGCGTTTCAACCTATTGACGAAAGGTCATTTGCGTGCATCGGCCGGGCCTGTGCGGCCGTCCATTGTTCAGCCGCTATACCGCTGGCTGCGGGAAATCTATGATGGCTGTTCCGGCGTCACAGTGTGTGTCGCCACGGAGCAAGGGAATACGATGCAGCCCAGATCTAACGTCGTGGCCGGTCTACTGCTGGCGTGCAGCCTGGTAGCAGGCCTGGCCGGTTGCGCAAGCAACAACGGCCCGGCACTGCCTGGCCTGGCGGACCGAGTGGAGCTCAACGGCGTACCGTTCTATCGGGGCAACGCCAATCAGAGTGGCTCGATGGTGCTGGCCAGCATGCTCTCGCAACAAGGCATTACCATTACACCTGGGTTGCTGGATCCGGCGCTGAAACTGCCCGGTGAAACCGATCGCCTGCAGCAGAACATCACGCAGGTAGCCCGCGAGTATGGCTTGCTGGTGTATGCGCTCGATCCGCAGCTCAACGCGTTGCTGACTCAAGTGGCGGCGGGTAACCCGGTGTTGCTGCGCTACAGCGAGGGCTCGGCGTTCTGGTCGCAACCGCGGTATGCCTTGTTGGTGGGCTATGACCGATTCAAACGGCACGTTTTGCTGCGCTCGGGGATGAACCGACGTCTGACGATGGATTTTGACAGCTTCGATTCGGCGTGGAAGAGTGCCGGTGCCTGGGCCATTCTGGTTCAGCAACCCAACCAGTTGCCGGCCAAGGTCGACCGCCAGCGCTGGCTGGACGCCGCTGGCGAAACCGCCGCCGCCGGCCAGGAACCCGCCGCAGCCCGCGCCCGCAAAGCGCTCGGCTCCTGAACGCTTCCGCCGTAGGAGCGGTCATCGGCCGCGAAAGGGGTTGTCGAGGTGTATCAGGTAAAGCGCCTATACCGCCGACGCGGCTTGCGCCGCTGCTACAGCGGATCGCGGTGCCTGTAGCAGCGGCGCGAGCCGCGTCCAGGGACGCCGCAGGGTTTCAGGCTGCTCGCGCTCCGATCAAAACCCCAGGCGATCGCGCAGGCTGTAATACCAGGCGCCCAGTTGGGTCAGCGGCGCGCCGAAGGTGCGGCCACCAGGGAAAGGGTAATGGGGCAGATCGGCGAAAGCGTCGAAACGTTCGGCCTGGCCGCTGAGCGCCTCGGCGAGCACCTTGCCCGCCAGATGGGTGTAGGTCACCCCATGCCCGCTGCAACCCTGGGAATAATAGATGTTTTCGCCCAGGCGGCCCATCTGCGGCAGCCTCGACAAGGTCAGCAGGAAGTTGCCCGTCCAGGCGTAGTCGATCTTTACCTGCGCCAACTGCGGGAACGCCTTGAGCATCTTCGGTCGGATGATCGCCTCGATATTGGCGGGATCCCGCGCTCCATACACCACGCCACCGCCGAAAATCAGGCGCTTGTCGGCCGTCAGGCGGTAGTAGTCGAGCAGATAGTTGCAGTCTTCCACACAGTAGTCCTGCGGCAGCAGGCTGCGCGCCAGTGCCTCGCCCAAGGGTTCCGTGGCGATGACCTGAGTGCCGCAGGGCATGGACTTGGCCGCCAGTTCCGGTACCAGCTCGCCCAGGTACGCATTGCCGGCAACGATCACGAATTTTGCCCGCACCCGGCCCTGAGCTGTGTGCACGACAGGATTGGCGCCACGCTCGATACGCAGGGCCGGGGACTGTTCATGGATGCGCCCGCCGAGCGATTCGACCGCTGCCGCTTCGCCCAGCGCCAGGTTCAAAGGGTGGATATGCCCGCCGCTGACATCCAGCAGACCGCCCACGTATTGCTCGCAATCGACGACCTGGCGGATGCGCGTCTGGTCCATCAGCTCCAGCTGGGTGTGCCCATAACGTTCCCACAGGCGCTGTTGACCCTCCAGGTGCTTCATCTGTTTGACCGTCAGCGCAGCGAATACGCCACCGTTCTTCAAGTCGCAATTGATGCCGTAGCGAGTAACCCGGTCGCGAATGATCCGCGCGCCCTCGAAAGCCATGTCGCCGAGCAACCGCGCCTGTTCGGCACCGACGCTGCGTTCGATCACATCCAGATCCCGGCTGTAGCTGTTGACGATCTGCCCACCGTTGCGCCCCGAAGCACCGAAGCCGACCTTGGCCGCCTCCAGTACGCAAACGCTGAAACCGCGTTCGAGCAGGAACAGCGCACTGGACAGCCCGGTGTAGCCTGCGCCAATGATGCACACGTCCGTTTCGATATCATCCTGGAGGGCAGGGCGAGACGGCGCTGCATTGGCAGATGCGGCGTAGAAGGACGGGGGGTATTGCATGCTGGACATCCGGCAACCTCGGCTCGATGGGATTTCGCCTGTGCCGGGATGCTATCGCAGTTGCCCTTGCCTCACCAGCATGCCGAATTCACCCGCGCCAAAAATAATTCCGCATTTCATAGGGTTAGCGCGCAGAAAGGAGTTGACAGGCAACCCCGAATCCGTAGAATGCCGCCTCACAGCAGGCACGTAGCTCAGTTGGTTAGAGCACCACCTTGACATGGTGGGGGTCGTTGGTTCGAGTCCAATCGCGCCTACCAAACAAAATCCGCTCTGCTGGGCGGTCTGGGAGGGCTCACCGAAAGGTGGGCCCTTTTTGCGTTCATTGGGTGATGTGTTCGAGCCTTTCGATAAGGGTGGCCAGTTCCGCACTGCGCCGTTCAAGGTCAGCCAGCACCTGGTGAACCTCCGCACCTGCGCCGGGCCGCTGCAGGCAGCGTCGCACGTCGGCCAAGGCACCAGCGTATGCCTGCTGATGCTGATGAAGGCGCATCAAATGCAAAGCCAATAGATCGTGATCGAACATCGCGGCCACCTCGCTACGGGTTGCTGCAGTCTATCAATGCCGCCCGCCCGATCGCGCAGATTCAGTTCAATGGTCGCCACTGTACGTCACGCAGCCCGCGGCGTTCGACATGCCTTCTGAGTTGCGCCGCATGTTCTGCCGCGTTGGTGCCGCCATAGACCAGCCCGATGCCCGAGTGCAGCGCGGCGTAGTACAACGCATCGGCATCGCTCATTTGGGTATCGCGCTGCTGAAAGCGCCTGGCCTCACCGTTGAGGACGTAGCGAATCTCGTAGTCCGTGAACCGGCTTGTCATAGTTTACTCCCGTGTTACCGGGCATCAGACATGCAGGCCATTGGCCAGTTCCGTGGTGATGGCAAAAAACTACTATTGATCGCTTGCGTGAAGGGTCGCCAAGGCAAGCTTGATGTCACCCTGGCGAATCACAGGACCTATGCCCAATGCTCAGCTGGGTTCGGTGGACGCGTCAGCACCGTCGATGTCCAGATCGTCCGGGTCTGCTTCGGGCTCGTCTGCATCGGCGTCGTTCAGCGCGGCGCCATCGCTGTGCACCTCATCGTCGAGAGGTGATTCCCCGGCCTGGCCGATAAGCGGGATGGGATCGAGATCGATAGTCATGGCATGCCTCGCAAGTTGACGTGGGTGTCATGCTTTCGAGAGACGATGGGCGAGCAGGGTTCGATTCAGCTTGAGACCGTCGGTCATGTCACAGTTCGACGGCATTGAATTCGCAATAGTCTTCCCAGCTCAGGCCCAGTGCGTCCGCCACTTCCTGGTGAACCTCGAGGCGCATCGCCTTGAGTTCTTCCGGGCTTTGCGCAATCAATTGCAGCGCCAGCTCCCACGGTTCCAGGCCCTGGGCCTGCGCCTCGTCCTCGAAGGCCCACTGCACCTGTTCGGCCTGCTCGCGGCTGTCCAGCACCTGAATCTCCTCGCGCAACTCGGGGTGGGCGTCGAGGAATATCGCCAGTGCGGCTGTGTTGCGGTCTTCTTTGGCGATCATGTCGGGGCCCTGCTGGCTATTCGAAAAGGTAAGGCTTGCATGATGCCACGGCGTTGCCGCGGCGTCAGCGGCGGTCGACGCTAGAACGGGCGCCGGCCGGGTGGATAGTGATAAAATCGGCGCCTCGAATTCTGGAGGTAGGCGTGTGCGCAAGTTGATGATGGTGATGGCAATGCTGACGTTGGCCGGTTGCGGTACCGCGTTCGAAAAAGCCCATGAGGCGGTGTCGCAGTTGTTGGAGAACCCCAAGACGGCGCGCTTCACCAATGTTCGCACCACCGATCAAGGCAACTACTGTGGCCAGGTGAAGGGCAAGAATGCCCAGGGCGTCTACGGGCCCTACCGCAGCTACGCGGCCGTCCCCCATGGCGACCGGTTCGAAGTGGTCATCGACAACGATGGCAACGACCCTCGCGTGCGCGAAGTGTGCGGCAGCGCCGAGGAATTGCTGGCGCCCGTCGATGTAGCCGAACAGCCAGGGCAGCGTTGGGAGGTACGTATCGTTTCGGGTCGCAACATGGGCTCGGTGACTGACATGGCGGCGCGTCTGGTGGAAAACGGCTTCGTTGCCAGCTTCGTCCAGCGCGACGGCCAGACCCTGGTCTACCTTGGGCCGTTCGACAGCCGGGCCGAAGCGGACAAGGAGCGCGCTCGCCTCATGGGCTCGCGCGGTATCGAATCGGTGGTGATGCCGTTCAGCGAGGCCGACAAGCCCTGAAGCGCGGTTGCACGCCAAGGCTCTCTGGCTTCAGCCGCAGGCCTTGAGGTCTACCGGCCCGACGAAGGCGTTGCCGTGGCCCATCACGCACGCCACCTGCTGGTTGCGCTGGCGCTCCCAGACCTGCACCGGGTAGGTCTTGTCCCAGGCCTGGTACAGCTGGGTGTCCTGGCGCGACAGGCGCAATCCGTACTGCTTGCTCATGTACATATAGGTGCGCGCGATCATCCCGCGGATCGAAGGCCGTGGCATGACCTTCTTGGCCTTGAAGTCGACCTGGGTCAGGCATGAACCGTACTGCCCGCGTTGTTCGGGCAGCCAGCCGAAGCTGAAGTTGCTGCGGTCGCCATTCACCTCGCCAATGCTCGGCACCAGGTTGTGCAGATCGGCTTCGGCGGTCTGGTAGACCTTGTCGTTGCGGGTGCAGTTCTTGCGCCCGCCGTTCTGCCAGCATTGGCGCTGGTGGCCGATCTGCCAGGCCGGCACGATATGTTCCCATTCGATGCGCGCAGCGCGGTTGGCGTTCTTGCGCGGTACATAGCCGCACGCCGCAAGGTTGACCCGATTGCCGGTGTACTTGCAGCCGCAGTAAAACTCGGTGGACTGCGGAGCGTACAGCTTCCAGGCGACTTTCTTGGCTTCGCTGAACGTGCGTGGGGCATCGGCATACGCGGTAAAGCTGAACAACATCAAGCTGATGAAAAAACTGCGGACCATCATCGAATCAATCTTCCTTCGGCACGACCCAGAAAATCTGCACGCCACCGTCGTCGCGGTGGGCGAGGGTGACGTTGTCGTTCTCGGCGATTTCCTCGAGCATTTGTGCCCAATCGTCCTCGCTTTCGTGCTCGAGGCGGAATATGAGGGCCGCGCGAGACTTCTGCGCGGTGGGCGAATTGATGATCTTCTGGACGCGCACGCCAAGACGCTCATAGGCGCTCGGCGCGGCAGGGGTGGCAGTGGTCACGACAGAATTCCTTATTGGCTGTACGTGCGTACAGTATTTGACTGTAAGACGTTTCGCAATAGCGCAGGGTCAATAGCGGGTTTCTGACAGCCAATCCTGTTGTTTTCTTCACGGTGTTTAAAAAAACTTCAAGCGGATCAGAGACATCCGACGAGACTCCACCAGCTGAAAGTCCCGACAGCGATATCGTTATGCGATAACGATATTTAAAATTATATTCTTATAGCTCTACAGTCTGGCTATCCCCTCGTACTCAATAGCCAGAGTCGGAGCACAACATGGCCGCCGTCCTTCCTGAAACCTCACGTCAAGCATTCGAAGTTCGTCCGCTGGCCGGCCATGTCGGTGCCGAAATCGTCGGCCTGGACCTGCGCCTGGCGTTGAGTGACGAAGACTTCATCCGCATTCACCGCGCCCATCTCGACCATCATGTCGTGGTGTTTCGCGATCAGCGCATCACCCCTGAGCAACAGATCGACTTCAGCCGTCGTTTCGGTGTGCTGCAAATCCATGTGCTCAAGCAGTTCCTGCTGGCGGGGCACCCGGAGATCCTCATCGTTTCCAACATTGTCGAGAACGGCCAGCCGGTCGGGCTGGGTGACGCCGGCAAATACTGGCATTCGGACCTGTCCTATAAAGAACTGCCGAGCCTGGGCTCCATGCTGCATGCGCAGGAATTACCCAGCGAAGGCGGTGACACCTTGTTCGCCGACATGCACAGGGCTTGGGACACTCTTCCCGCAGCACTGCGCCAGGCGGTTGAGGGCAAGCACGCCGTGCATTCCTATACCGCACGCTACAGCGAGGGCAAGAACGCCGCCAACTGGCGACCGACCCTGAGTGCCGAACAGCTGGCCCAGGTGGTCACCGTGGCCCATCCGGTGGTTCGCACCCATCCGGAGAACGGGCGCAAGGCCTTGTTCGTCAGCGAGGGCTTCACCACGCACATCGTGGGCCTGCCCGAAGACGAAAGCCGCGACCTGCTGCAACAGCTCTATGCCCACAGCGTGCGCGACGAGCATGTGTACCGTCATCAGTGGCAGCCACACGACATGGTGTTCTGGGACAACCGCTCGTTGGTACACCTCGCGGCCGGCTGCCCGGACCACCTGCGGCGCAAGCTGTACCGCACCACCATCCAGGGCGATGCGCCGTTTTGATAGGGAGTCTTGCATGAACGCTGCACTGCCAGGCCACACGGCCAGCGCTGATACCGCAGGTGTACCCGGGCAACGGCCGACTGCCGAGACCCTGCTGCAGGTGGACAACGTCAGCCTCGAATACCGCACCTCCGAACGGGTGGTGCGCGCAACGCATCAGGTCAGCTTCGAAGTGGACCGGGCCGATCGCTTCGTCCTGTTGGGCCCCTCCGGGTGCGGTAAATCCACGCTGCTCAAAGCGGTGGCGGGCTTCATCAAGCCCAGCGAAGGGCAGATTCGCCTCGCCGGAGAGCGCATAGAAGAGCCAGGCCCGGACCGTATCGTGGTGTTCCAGGAGTTCGATCAACTGCCCGCCTGGAAAACCGTGATCGAGAACGTGATGTTCCCGCTGCTGGCGTCGCGCACCTTGAAACGCGCCGAAGCCAACGAGCGCGCCCGTCACTACCTGGAGAAGGTCGGCCTCAGTGCTTTCGCCGATGCCTACCCGCATACGTTGTCTGGCGGCATGAAGGCGCGGGTCGCCATCGCTCGCGCGCTGGCCATGCAGCCGAAGATCCTGCTGATGGACGAACCGTTCGCGGCGCTCGACGCACTGACGCGGCGCAAGATGCAGGAAGAACTGCTGGAACTGTGGCAGGAAGTGCGCTTCACCTTGCTCTTCGTCACCCACTCCATCGAAGAAGCATTGGTGGTGGGCAACCGCATCCTGCTGCTGTCGCCGCACCCGGGCCGGGTGCGGGCGGAAATCAACAGCCACCAGTTCGACCTGAGCAGCCTGGGCGGCGTCGATTTCCAGGCCAGCGCCCAGCGCATCCATCGCCTGCTGTTCGACGAGGGCGAAGCGCCTGAGCTGGACCGTCCGGTGGATTTCCAGCGCCTGCGCATCGCCTACTGATCTCGCCGCATTCGGAGCAACGACATGAGCCTTTCCCCACCCGCACGCCAGGAGTACGAAGTCGTCCTGGAGCCGTTCACCCAAGCCGAACTGGTGCGCGACATCTCCTTGCCGCAGCGGATCTGGCAACAGGCCTGGGTGCGCAAGGGCGTGATCCTGCTCGCCCTAGCGGTTATCTGGGAACTGGCCGCGCGTTGGCAGAACAACGACTTGCTGCTGCCCAGCTTCATGCAGACCGCCCATGCCTTCATCGACGGTGTGGCCAGTGGCGAGCTGTTGAGCAAGGTCTGGATATCGCTGACGGTACTGATCAAGGGCTACCTGATCGGCATCGTCCTGGCCTTCGGCCTGACCACGCTGGCAGTGTCGACCCAGCTGGGGCGCGACCTGCTCAGCACTTTGACGGCAATGTTCAACCCCTTGCCGGCCATCGCGCTGTTGCCCCTGTCCCTGCTGTGGTTCGGCCTGGGCGAGAACAGCCTGATTTTCGTGCTGGTGCATTCGGTGCTGTGGGCATTGGCACTGAACACCTACGCAGGCTTCCTCGGCGTGTCGGAAACCCAGCGCATGGCAGGTCGCAACTACGGCCTGAGAGGGCTGCGATTCGTCTGGTACATCCTCATTCCGGCCGCGCTGCCGTCGATCCTGGCAGGCCTGAAGATCGGCTGGGCGTTCGCCTGGCGCACCTTGATCGCCGCCGAGCTGGTGTTCGGCGCCTCGTCGGGCAAGGGTGGCCTGGGCTGGTACATCTTCCAGAATCGCAACGAGCTGTACACCGACAAGGTGTTCGCCGGCCTGGCTGCGGTGATCCTGATCGGCCTGCTGGTGGAAAACCTGCTGTTCAACACGTTCGAACGCCTCACCATCAAGCGCTGGGGCATGCAGCGCTGAGTCCATTTCCTTTAGTCCAGAGACTTCATCATGGTATTTGCAAGCAAGCTATCCCTGGCCTGCGGCCTGGCCGGCGCACTGCTGGCCAGCGGCGCCAGCGCCGAAGGCAAGATCAGCATCGCCCAGCAGTTCGGCATCGGCTACCTGATCCTCGATGTCGTGCGTGACCAGCAGCTGATCGAGAAACACGGCAAGCAGCAAGGCGTGGACATCGAAGTGGACTGGAACAGCATTTCCGGAGCCACCGCGATGAACGAGGCATTGCTCGCCGGTGCGTTGGATGTGGTGTCGGCCGGCGTGCCGCCGATGCTCACCGTCTGGGACCGCACCAAGGGTCGGCAGAACGTCAAGGCCATCGCGTCGCTGGGCTCGATGCCCAACTACCTGCTCAGTAACAATCCTGACGTCAAGACCTTGCAGGACTTCACCGACAAGGACCGCATCGCGGTGCCCGCCGCAGGGGTTGGCTTCCAGTCTCGCACCTTGCAGTTGGAGACGGCCAAACTCTATGGCGACAAGGAATTCAAGAAATTCGATAACATTTCGGTGAGCATTCCCCACCCGGACGCCACCTCGGCGCTGATGGCCGGCGGTTCGGAAATCAGCGCGCATTTCTCCAGCCCGCCGTTCCAGTACCAGGCCCTGGAAAACCCCAAGGTGCACAAGGTGCTCAGCAGCTACGACATCCTCGGCGGCCCGGCGACCTTCAATGTGCTGTACACCACGCAGAAATTCCACGACGACAACCCGAAGACCTACAAGGCGTTCTATGACGCATTGGTGGAAGCCGCGCA
Organism: Pseudomonas sp. CFBP 13727; assembly: GCF_014841915.1. Taxonomy (NCBI): domain Bacteria; kingdom Pseudomonadati; phylum Pseudomonadota; class Gammaproteobacteria; order Pseudomonadales; family Pseudomonadaceae; genus Pseudomonas; species Pseudomonas sp. CFBP 13727. Next base: position 166,658 of record NZ_JACYUT010000001.1, on the reverse strand, counting down.
GATCGTCAAGGCCGACAAGGTCGCCGCAGCCAAGACCTATATTCGCGTGGAGAAATCGACCTTGAGCGAGGCGTTCGTGGAAAAGATCGTCCAGGACCCGGAGATCGACTTCACAGTGGTGCCGCAACGCACCTTCATTTACGCCCAGCGCCTGCATGAGCTGGGTGTGCTGAAGAACAAGGCAGACAACTGGAAAGACTACTTCTTCGAAGAAGCCCACGGCGGCGCCGGTAGCTGATCCGCCCGCTCCCTCACCATCGACGCACACCTCGGCACCGACGTTCACGCACCCTGTGAACGTCGGTGCCGAGGTTTTTTTGCGGCGGGTGATTCAGGTCGGAGTCGGGGCGGGCAGGCCTAGGGCAGGGTAGTACTGGGCGAAACGCACGTTGTCATGCTGGTCGACCAGCTTCTTCAAGCGCTCGTTGAAGGCCCGGCCCACGCCGTACTGACCGCCGGACACAGTGCGGAATTGCGAGGTCAGGACGATGCCATTGAGGTCCATCTTGTCCACCCCGAACACCTGCAACGGACCCTGCAGGTTGTGCTTGAGCATCACGTCCTCGACGATGGATTGCCCCGCCTGCTTGATCAGGTCCAGGGCGGTGTCGATGTCGCTGTCGTAGGTGAACTGCACCGAGAAGAACGCGTAGGCGAATTGCCGGGATTGATTGGTGACTGCCTTGATCTGCCCGAACGGCACCGAATGCACGAAGCCCTTGCCGTCGCGCAGGCGCAGGGTGCGGATGGTCAGGCTTTCCACCGTGCCGGCGTGGCCGGAGTCGAGTACCACCCAGTCGCCGATGGCGATGGTGTCTTCGATGAGGATGAACAGGCCGGTGATCACGTCCTGCACCAGCTGTTGCGAACCAAAGCCGATGGCCAGGCCGACTACGCCGGCACCGGCCAGAAGCGGCGCAACGTTGATGCCCAGGTTGGCCATGGTGGTGATGGTGCAGATCACCAGCAGGATGATCTTGATGGCGTTGCGCAGCATCGGCAGGATGGTCAGCACCCGCGTGCTCGGCTGGCGCGAGGCGCGTTTGCCGACCGACGGCTTCAGTGCCTCCTGGATGGCTGTGTCCAGGACCACCCACAACAGCCAGGTGACCAGCAGGATCAAGCCGATGCTGCTCAGCGAATCGCTGATCGCCCGGCCCATGCTGTTGCTGGCGGCGAATTCGAGCATCGACACGCCCCAGATGCGTCCCAGCAGTTCGATGAAGGCGATGGCCATGACGATGCGCACCACGGCGTGGCCCAGGTTGCGCAGCAACTCTTTATAGGGCCGCAGGCGGGGTGCGGCAGTGGCGGCAGCGGCGGGTTTGAACAGGTGTTGCATGACAGTGCTGAGGAACACCGTAGCGATCAGCAGCACGGTGGTGAGCAGGGCGTTCTGCAAGGCTTTCTGGCTTTCCTCGCCGGCGCCGATCAGATGCACCGCCGAGACCAGAATCATCAGCAGGATGGGCAGGTACCACAGCGCCGAAAACAGCCGCAGCGACTCTTGCACTCCGCGGTGCTGCAGGCGCTGCGCCAGTGGCCGATTGCGGATCAGATGGGCCACCGGCCGACGCATGCGCACCACCAGCACCGCGAAGGACAAGGTGGCGAACAGGCCCGCGACCACCGCCAGGCTGGCGGTGAAGTTGGTGCCCAGCTGGCGGGCGATCTGCGGGCTGGTGAGGGCGTCGCTCAGGGCTGCCAGAAAGCCGATCATGAACAGCGGGCGCGGAGCATAGCGACGCAGTACCGTGACCGCAGCGCGCTTGTGACCGCTGTCGAACAACGTGATCACGCACATGATCACCGAGGTGGAGAAAATGCCGCTGCTGGTGGCGTAGGCCAGCGACATGCCGATGGCTCTGGCGATGGATGCGTCCAGCGAGTGACTGGCATACAGCGTCACTGGCAGGGCAATGATAGCCGGCAAGGTGAACGGCAGGATGTAGCCCAACAGGTTGTGCAGGCGCGGACGCTCGCGGACGAAACGACGGTGGCCGCTGCGGGCAACGATGAAGCGCCCGAGAAAATGCGCGAGCAGAAACGCTGCCATCCAGCACACCGACAGCAGAATGAAATCCGTTGCCAGATCGAGTGCCGAGTGGGAGTGTCGATTGATCAACTTATCGACCTCGCTGGCGGCGCGGTCGGTGCGCAGGCGCCAAGTGTCGAGCAGATGTTCGTCGAGATCGAGCTTCTTCTGCACGTCGTCGATGCCTGTACTGATGGCACCCAGCAAGCCGCCTTGCACCAGCGGTGCTGGTTCTTCGACAGGCGCATCGGCCGCCGGGGCTTCAGCGGCCTGCAAGGTGGAAGTCAGCAGCAGGAACAGCAGGGGGAGGAGGATTTTCGCCGGGGAACTGAACACAATGCGGGTCGCTCTATTGATCGGTACACCAGTCGTTGAGTGAATTTTTACCGGCAAGTTCGCCGATCCACGGCATTTGTCGCGATTGTTCATCTTGCATTCAAGGTAGTCGCGTGTCGCTCGAGCGGTGCGCGCGGCTGCATGAAACTCTTTATCCAAGGCTTTGATCATGTCGTCGAGCAGCACCTTCGCCACCGCCGCGCCGGGTCGGCAAGAGCAGTTTTCCACCCGTATCGCTTTCTTCATCGCCGGCTTCGCCATGGCCGCCTGGGCGCCGCTGGTGCCGCTGGCCAAGGCGCGGGCGCAGCTCAGCGACGGCAGCCTGGGCCTGCTGCTGCTTGGGCTGGGCGCAGGTTCCATCCTGGCCATGCCATTGGCGGGTTATTTCTGCGCGCGCTGGGGCTGCCGACGCGTCATCGTCGGTGCAGCCTTGCTCATCTGCCTGACGTTGCCGCTGCTGGCCAGCGTGGCGACCCTGCCGCTGTTGATTGCCGCAATCCTGGTGTTCGGCGCCGGAATGGGCGCCATCGATTGCGCCATGAACATCCAGGCGGTGCTGGTCGAGAAGGCCAGTGGCCGGCCGATGATGTCCGGCTTCCACGGTTTGTTCAGTGTGGGTGGCATCCTCGGAGCGGGCGGCATGACCGCTTTGCTTGCGCTCGGCCTGACGCCGCTGCTGGCGGTGGCCTGCGTGGTAGCGCTGACCCTTGTCGCGGTATTCAAGGCGGCGCCGCATCTGCTGCCCTATGGCAATGAAAGCGACGGCCCGCTGTTCGCCGTGCCACGTGGGATCGTGCTGTTCCTCGGGGCGCTGTGTTTCATCGTCTTTCTCACCGAGGGGGCCATGCTCGACTGGAGTGCTGTATTCCTGGTTTCCGAGCGCGACATGCAACCTGCCTACGCAGGGCTTGGCTACGCTGCCTTCGCCACGACCATGACGATCGGCCGCCTGACCGGCGATGCCATCGTCTCGCGTTTCGGTGGCGCCCGGGTCACGTTGTACGGGGGGCTCTGCGCGGCAATCGGTCTGGCCTTGTCGCTGGCCGTTCCGGCGTGGCCGGCGGCATTGCTGGGCTATGCCTTGATCGGCGCAGGCTGCTCGAACATCGTCCCGGTGCTGTTCACCGCGGTCGGGCGCCAGACCACCATGCCGCAGAGCGCCGCCATTCCTGCCATGACGTCCCTGGGGTATGCAGGCATCCTGGTAGGCCCGGCTTTCATCGGCTTCGTGGCCCACGCCAGCAGCCTGTCGATTGCCCTGGGCGTGTTGATCGTGATGCTCCTGTTCGTCGCGGCCAGCGGGCGCTACCTGCGAAACTGAACGGCCCGTGCAGGGTCTACGCTGAACGTTCATCAACCGCCCATTGATCGCCACTCGATACGGAGTTCAGCCATGCAACTGCACGGATCCTGTCACTGCGGTGCCGTCACTTTCAGCCTGCACAGCGCCCATCCTTACCCTTATCAGCGGTGCTACTGTTCGATCTGCCGCAAGACCCAGGGTGGCGGCGGTTACGCCATCAACCTGGGCGGCGAAGCGGCCAGTCTCAATGTGCAGGGTCGTAGTCATATCACCGTCTACCATGCCAGGTTGCCCGACGAGAACGGCAGCGGCACTCACCCCAGTACTGCCGAGCGGCATTTCTGCCACCTGTGCGGCAGCGCCTTGTGGTTGTTCGATCCGGCCTGGCCGGAGCTGGTGCATCCATTCGCCAGTGCCATCGACAGCGAGTTGCCGGTGCCGCCCGAACACACCCACCTGCTGCTCGATTCCAAGGCGAGCTGGGTCGAGGTGCAGTCCGGCAAGCACGACCGGCAGTTTCAACAGTACCCGGACGAGTCGCTTGCGCAGTGGCACGAGAGGCTCGGCCTGACCCAGCCTTGAGTGGTGCAGGTCGATATTTGAAACATGGTGAATTACCTCGACGAGCTCGCCGGGCCATGCCGCGGCGAACGTCAGGGACAATTCATCCTCAAATCCCTGAATCCACCGTGATCGAGGGCGAGATACCCATGAAGTTGTCCCTACTGGCGTCGCTGATGCTTGGCACGATGCTGTCTCATTCGGCGATGGCCCACGTGTCGATCGCCACCGAGCAACCGCGTCAGCCAATCACCGTGGCCGCCAACGATACCTCCAATCCCTACAACAGCCCCACTCGACGGATCAATCCGAACAGCCGCCAGGGCACTACCGCGCCCAATCCGCAACTGCGCCAGCCGACGCCGCGCACCGACAATCCGCGACCGCCGACGCTTGAAAACCGCGGCATCGGCAACGGCGAGAACCTGCGCCGCCCGGCCAACGGCACCCAACAACCCCGCACCGCCCCTGGCACGCGTTGATCACTCCATTCTTGCTGAAGGATAAGCCCATGCTGCAGAAAACCCTTTTGGCCTCGGCTTGCGCCGGCCTTGCGCTGTACGGACTGGCCGCTTCGGCGGCAACGGTGACCACTTACCCGAGCGAACTGGGCCAGATCACCGTGACAACCGTGGCCGAAGGCCTCAAATACCCTTGGGGTTTGGCCTTCCTGCCGGACAACAAGGGCATGCTGGTCACTGAAAAACCGGGTGATCTGCGCGTGGTCAGCGCCGAGGGCAAAATCTCTTCACCCATCAGCGGTGTACCGCAGGTATGGGCGAAGAATCAAGGCGGGTTGCTCGACGTGGTGCTGTCACCCGACTTCAAGGCCGACCGCATGGTCTACCTGTCGTATGCCGAACAGGGCCAGGATGGCAAGGGCGGCACCGCCGTGGGTCGTGGACGGTTGTCCGAAGACCTGACTCATCTGGAAAACTTCACCACGATTTTCCGCCAGGAGCCGAAGCTGTCGGTCGGCAATCACTTCGGTTCCCGTCTGGTCTTCGACCGCGACGGCTACCTGTTCATCGCCCTGGGCGAAAACAACGAGCGTGCCACTTCTCAGGACCTGGACAAGCTGCAGGGCAAGGTCGTGCGCATCTTCGCCGACGGCAAGGTGCCCAAGGACAACCCGTTCGTGGGGCAGAAGGGCGTGCGTCCGGAAATCTGGTCATTCGGGCATCGTAACCAGCAAGGCGCTGCGCTGAACCCGTGGACCGGCACCCTCTGGACCCATGAGCACGGCGCCCGTGGCGGTGACGAGCTGAACATCATCGAGCGCGGCGCCAATTACGGCTGGCCGCTCTACACCCACGGGATCAATTACTCCGGAGAGCCGATTCCCGAGGCCCGCGGCAAGACCGGGCCGGGCATCACCGATCCGTACCATGTGTGGGAAAAGTCACCGGCCATCAGCGGCATGGCGTTCTATGACAACGACAAGTTCAAGCGCTGGAACCACAATCTGTTCATCGGTGCGTTAGCCTCCGAAGACCTGATTCGCCTGCAGTTCGAGGGTGACAAGGTGGTTCACGAGGAACGTCTGCTGGGTGAACGCGGCGAGCGGATCCGCGACGTTCGCCAAGGCCCGGATGGCTATCTGTATGTGTTGACCGATGACGACGACGGGGAATTGCTCAAGATCGGTCTTGAATGAATCTGCACGTTTCATCGTTTATCTGAAACCTCTCGTTCATCTTCGAGTCGATTGCTGGTCAATGGCCAGCATGGTCTCGACGATTTCGTCTCTTCAAGAGGTTCAGCATGATCGGCGTCATCATTCCTGTGCAAAACGAGCACGCCAGTCTCGACCGATGCCTGCGATCGGTCATGTTGGCTGCCGAGCACGGCACGCTGTGTACCGAACTGGTACGCATCGTCGTGGTGCTCGACGCCTGCAGCGACAGGTCGCGCGATATCGCCCAGCGCTATCCGGTACGGCTGATCGATACCAATGCCGCCAACAAGGTAGCGGCGAGGGCCGCAGGCGCCGCACACCTGGTACAGGCGGGCGCACGATGGCTGGCCTGGACGGAAGCGGATGTGCGGGTGCCTGATGACTGGCTGGCCGCGCAGCTGGCCTACGGAGTCGACGCTGTGTGCGGGCGGGTGGATGCCGAGCCGGGTGCCAGCCGCTTCGTACAGGGTCGGCGGCGGCGCTCGGTGACCATGGATGAACGGCGCTCGAACGTGCATATGGCCAATCTCGGTATGAGCACCTTGGCCTACACGGATGCCGGAGGGCTGAATGCGAGCTTGGGTCATGACGAGCGGCATCTGATCGAACAGGTGGAGGCCCGCGGCCGGCGCATTGCCTGGAGCGGATCGGTGCGCGTCAGCCGGTGTGCCCCGGCGGGCAGCGGTTACGGCGAGCCGGCGCGGTTGCCGGGGTTGTGCAAGGTGAGTGGGTTCTGACGAGGTGAACGTGACATGGTGAGTGTGATCACACTGGTGCATGGCCGCGAGCGACAGCTGGACAATGTTATCCGTGGACTGGAGCAGGGCAACCTGATGCCCGAGGCGTTCTGGGTGGTGTTCATGAATCAGCCGGCGCGTGATTTGCACAGTGAGTGCTTTCCCATCCACTGCCTCGTGGTCGATGATGCGTCTCATGGCTTGCCGCTGGCGAAAGCGCGCAATGCCGTGCGCCAATGCGGGGGCGAGCATTGGGTGTTCCTCGACGTGGACTGCATCCCGAGCCAAAGCCTGCTGTCCGATTACGCGGCCGCGCTGCGTGAAAGGCCTGAAGCTTTGCACCTGGGCGAGGTCCGTTACTTGCCCAGTACCGCCCGGATGGAAGACTGGACTCAAGCCACGTTGATGCGCGACGGCGTTGCCCATCCGCTCAGCCAATACCGCGGGAAGCCGGGTTCGCTGCTTGCGCATCACCTGTTCTGGTCGCTGAATTTCGCTTGCACCCGTGAGGTATTCGAACGCATCGGTGGCTTTGACGAGGGGTACCTGGGCTACGGCGCCGAAGACACCGATTTCGCGTTCAGCGCACGTCACCATGGCGTGGAGCTACGAGTGGCAGCGGCCCTGGCCTTCCATCAATACCACCCGACCTGGCGTCCGCCGCTCAACCATTTTTCGGCGATCGTAGCCAATGCTCAGCGCTTTAACCAGCGCTGGGCGCAATGGCCGATGGAAGGCTGGCTCAGCGAATTTGCTGAACTGGGCCTGGTGAGCTGGACGTCCGACTCGCTGGAGATCCTGCGTCATCCCACTGATGCCGAGGTCGATGCTTGCCTGGACAAGGCCGGCTCGGGGTTCTAAAAGCCTGGTCAGATTCGGCAATGATTGTGCGCTTGTCCAGGGGCCATCTGTTTTCTAAGGTGAAGGCTTTTCGGTGGACAGGGAATGTCGGCGTGCAGAAAAGCCTATGTATTGCGCAAGGGGCGCTTCAGCGAGCTAGGCCGGCTTTACTCGATCACCTGTGTGACGGCTGATCGGGCTGCCGTTTTTTCCTGCTTGCAAACCGCCCGGGCGCTGGTTGCTCAGTTGCGCGCCCTGCATGACGCAGGGGACGTAGAGTCGTTGGCGTGGGTGGTGATGCCGGATCATCTGCACTGGTTGTTTCAATTGCGAAAAGGCGATTTGGCTACGATCGTTTGCCGGATGAAAGCGCGCAGCAGCCTGGCCATCAATCGCCGCAACGGGACCTGTGGCCGACTCTGGCAGAAAGGGTATTACGACCGTGCCCTGCGCCGCGAAGAGGATCTCAGAAGCGCAGCGCGCTACATCATCATGAACCCGGTCCGCGCCGGGCTGGTTCAGAAGGTTGGCGATTATCCTTTGTGGGACGCGATATGGCTGTGATCAGCGATCGCGTGCACCGCCGACGCGGCTCGCGCCGCTGCTACAAATCACTCGCCTGTAGCAGCGGCGCAAGCCGCGTCCGGGGGTGGTGTGGTGGGTCAGGAGGAATGCGTAGACCGCCGACGCGGCTTGCGCCGCTGCTACAAATCACTCGCCTGTAGCAGCGGCGCAAGCCGCGTCCGGGGGTGGTGTGGTGGGTCAGGAGGAATGCGTAGACCGCCGACGCGGCTCGCGCCGCTGCTACAAATCACTCGCCTGTAGCAGCGGCGCAAGCCGCGTCCGGGGGTGGTGTGGTGGGTCAGGAGGAATGCGTAGACCGCCGACGCGGCTCGCGCCGCTGCTACAAATCACTCGCCTGTAGCAGCGGCGCAAGCCGCGTCCGGGGGTGGTGTGGTGGGTCAGGAGGAATGCGTAGACCGCCGACGCGGCTCGCGCCGCTGCTACAAATCACTCGCCTGTAGCAGCGGCGCAAGCCGCGTCCGGGGGTGGTGTGGTGGGTCAGGAGGAATGCGTAGACCGCCGACGCGGCTCGCGCCGCTGCTACAAATCACTCGCCTGTAGCAGCGGCGCAAGCCGCGTCCGGGGGTGGTGTGGTGGGTCAGGAGGAATGCGTAGACCGCCGACGCGGCTTGCGCCGCTGCTACAAATCACTCGCCTGTAGCAGCGGCGCAAGCCGCGTCCGGGGGTGGTGTGGTGGGTCAGGAGGAATGCGTAGACCGCCGACGCGGCTCGCGCCGCTGCTACAAATCACTCGCCTGTAGCAGCGGCGCAAGCCGCGTCCGGGGGTGGTGTGGTGGGTCAGGAGGAATGCGTAGACCGCCGACGCGGCTCGCGCCGCTGCTACAAATCACTCGCCTGTAGCAGCGGCGCAAGCCGCGTCCGGGGGTGGTGTGGTGGGTAAGAAGGAATGCGTAGACCACCGACGCGGCCTGCGCCGCTGCTACAGGGGATCGCGTTCGAGGAGGTGGGTGATGCGGCCGACCAGGTCGCCCATGCGGAAGGGCTTGATGACCATGTCCATGCCTTCGGCAAGAAAAGTCTGCAAGTCCAAAGCGTTTTCCGCATAGCCGGTCATGAACAGCACCGGCAGTTCGGGACGCAAGGCGCGAGCAGCGTCGGCGAGAACGCGGCCGTTCATTTGCGGCAGGCCGACGTCGGTCAACAGCAGCTGGATCGACGGGTCATCGCGCACGATATCCAATGCATCCAGCGCGCTTTCTACCTCGGTGCAGCGGTACCCTGCGTCGATCAGCGCCTCGACCACGAACATCCGTACCGACGCCATGTCTTCCACCACCAGCAAGTGCTCGCCGTTACCGCGGTTCTCCAACTGCACCGGCTCGCTGGGCTGCGGTAGCAGCGCCAGGCCAGCCGGCAGCATCAGGGTCACCTCGGTGCCGTGGCCAAGCAGGCTGCGGATCCGTACGTCGCCACCGGACTGCCGGGCAAATCCGTAGATCGTCGACAGACCCAACCCCGTACCCTTGCCAACGGCCTTGGTGGTGAAGAACGGGTCGAAGACCTTGTCGATGATGCTGTGATCGATCCCGGTACCGTCGTCACGCACCGACAGCACCACGTAGTCGCCATCGGCCAGGCGTGTGTCGCCCCGCGAATAGGCGGCGAAGGTCGACAGACGGATGTTGCCGCCTTCGGGCAGCGCGTCGCGGGCATTGATCACCAGGTTGAGCACCGCATTCTCGAATTGGATCGGATCGACCATGGCGATGGCTGCGCTGTCGGTCAGGTCCAGGCTCAGGGTGATCCGTTCACCGATGGTGCGGCGCAACAGGTCTTCCAGCGAATGCACATGCTGGTTGATCGCGATCGGCCGCGTATCGAGCGGCTGCTGGCGGGCGAAGGCCAGCATGCGATGGGTGAGGGCGGCCGCATTGGTTGCCGACTGCAGCGCCGCATCGGCATAGCGTGACACGGCTTTGTCGACGCTGCCGGTGGCACCTTGCACAGCGGAGGGCTCGACCCGCTTCTTGATCAGTTCCAGCGCCGTGATGATGCCGGTCAGCAGGTTGTTGAAGTCATGCGCAATACCCCCGGTGAGCTTGCCCAGGGCGTCCATTTTCTGCACTTGCAACAGTTGCGTCTCGGTGCGCGCGCGCTCGGCCACTTCCTGCGCCAGCAATGTCTGTGCGTCGGCCAACTGGATCTGCTGCTGACGCTCGCGCTGCCGGTGCTCGGTCACGTCCTCGATGAACACCAGGCTGTGCCCGGGCGCGCGATAGGGCGAGACCTGCCATTCGGTTTCACGCAGTTGATCGTCGACTCTGATGGTCAGGTTGCCACGCCAGCGTTCGCCTTTGCTCAAGCGCACCTGCAGGTCGTCCAGCACGCTTTCCTGCCCGGCCGCCAGTTGCGCTTGCAGGCTGGTGAGGGACACCGGGGTAGGCAGCAGTTGCGAGAACGCATGATTGCACTCGATCACCTGCAGCTGCTCGTCGATCACCGCGATGGGCGCGGCGATGTTGGCGAAAATCTCGCGAAAGCGTGCCTCGCTTTCGCGCAGCGCGTTCTCGGTGTCACGCACGCGCAGCAGAGTGCGCAGGGTGGCCAACAGCACGTCGGCGTCCACTGGATGGATGAGGTACGCATCGGCTCCGGCTTCCAGACCCGTGATGATGTCGCCGGTCTGAATGGACGCCGCCGACACATGGATGATCGGCAGCAGGGCGGTGGCTGGCTTGGCGCGCAGCAGTCGGACGATGTCGAAGCCGCTCATGTCCGGCAGGTTGACGTCCAGAATCAACGCGTCCAGTTGCTCGCTGGCGATCAGCGCCAGGCCATCGCCGCCGGTGCCGGCTTCCAGAATGACGATGCCGTGGCGTTCCAATCGGCGCCGCAGCGCGTAGCGAGTGGCGCTGTTGTCGTCGACGATGAGTACCCGCACTTCAGGTGTCATGGCCAGGCTCCGGCGCAATGGCCAACGGAATGATCACAAAGAATGTCGAGCCCACCCCCGGGCTGCTTTGCACGCCAACCGTGCCGCCCAGCAACTCGGCGAAGCGCTTGCACAGCGACAGGCCCAGGCCGGTGCCGCGCAGGCGTTTCTGCACCGGCGAATCGATCTGGGCAAAGTCCTCGAACAACGTACCGTGCAGCTCGGCAGGAATGCCGATACCGGTATCGCTCACGGCGAAGCGGATCTGCGATGGCGATTCCAGCCTGGCCGACACCCGCACCTCACCTGCCAGGGTGAACTTCAAAGAATTGGAAATGAAGTTGCGCAGGATCTGCGCGAGCTTCTTGTCATCGGTATAGAGGCGTGGCAGTCCAACAGGTTCTTCGAAGATGAGGTCCACGGCGCTGGCATTGACGATCGGCCGGAACATGCCGCGCAACGCCGAGAACAGATCGAACATGTCGAACCATGCCGGCGATATGCTGATCCGACCTGCCTCGATCTTGGCCAGGTCGAGCAGGTCGTCGACCATGTCGCTGAGTTCCTGGGCGGCGTGAGTGATGAAACTCACCTGCTTCTGCTGCTCCGGCGCCAAGGGGCCGTCCAGTTCATCGGCAAGCAGGCCGGTAATGCTCAGGATCGAGCCCAGCGGGGTGCGGAATTCGTGGCTCATGTAGGACAGGAAGCGGCTCTTTAGGTCCGAAGCCTGGCGCAGTTCCTCAGCCTGGCCGTCGAGTTCGCCATACAGTGCCAGCACGCCCTGGTTGGTTTCATCCAGTTCGTCACGCAAGGCCTGGGCCTCGGCACGCAGTTGGGCGATCAATGCCGCACTGGCCTCGGCATCCAGATCGAGGGGTTCAGACATGGGGTGGCTCCAGAGCGATGACCAATACGGTGATGTCGTCGCGGCCGCGACAGAAGTCGCGGTACAGCACCGACGCAATGATGGCGGGGTGAAGGTGGACCAGGCCCGGGTAGTCGGCCATGTTCCAGCGCGACTGCAACCCGTCGCTGTACAGAACGAGCAACTGCTCGTTCGCCTCGTCGAACGTGAAGGCTTGCGCGCGACGGAACTGTCCGCCGACGATGCCCGGATGGGACGCCAGTCCGCGGCTCTTGCCCGGCGATAGTAGCGTGGCGCCGATGTTGCCGATGCCGGCGAAACGCAGTTGCCCGGCGTGGTATTCGAACTGGGCAACGGCCACTGCGCCACCGCGTGTGCCGTTCATGGCCTGGTGCATGTCGTCGAGCACATGTTCGGGCCGTGCGAACGGTGCCTGCCCGAACGCCTGGCAACCTGCGCGTGCGGCCTTTTCGGCCTCTTCGCCATGACCGAGACCATCGACCACCACGGCGCTGATACCCTCGCCGGCGAACGCCACCTGCCAGGCATCGCCACACGCCGGGTCGTCGTGCAGCGAGCGCTGGGTCACGCCCAGGCGCAGGTCGGCGAGCTTGTCGCGCTTGCGGTACAGGCGTGCCAGCACCACTGAACCGCGGGCGTCGCTGTACGCATCGAACACTTCCGATTGCCGCGCCAGCGCGCCGAGGCCGATGCCTTGAGTGCCGCGGGTGGAATAGCCGTCGGTCATGCACTCGTGCAGCTCGAAACCGGTGCCGCGATCCAGTGCCAGCAGTTCCACACCCGGTGAAGTTGGATGGGGCAGGGCACGCAGGTGCAGCTCGCCATGGCCGGCATGCTTGAGGATATTGCTGGCCAGCTCGGTGGCCAACAGCGCCACGCGGCCGCAGTCGGTTTCGTCGAGGCCCTGGGTCTGCGCCATCTTCTGCGCGGCACGGCGGGCTTCGCCTACCTGGCTGGGGTCCTGCAGTGCGATCACCTGGGTGATGACACTGCGCAAGGTCAGGTCCATCGAGTGATCGTCACGCGAGTGCCCTGGCCAGGCGCGGTATCCAGTTCGAACTCCTCGACCAGGCGACGTGCACCGGTCAGGCCCAGGCCAAGCCCGTTGCCCGAGGTCCAGCCATCGGTCAGCGCTAGTTTCAGATCGGGAATGCCCGGGCCTTCGTCACGAAACGTCAGGCGCAGGCCCTTGCGCACGCCGTCGTCGAGAATCTGCCAGTCCATGTCGCCGCCACCGCCATAGACCACGGTGTTGCGCGCCAGCTCGCTGACCGCCGTCACCAGCTTGGTCAGGTCGATCAGGCGCATGCCGCAGTCCTGGGCCAACTTGCGCGCCGTCTGGCGGGCCAGCACCACGTCCTGTTCGAGGCGCACCGGTTGACTGCCGCTGCTCTCGATGTTCATGAGCCGTTCACCCGTGCCTGCAGCAGGCGCATGCCGCGCTCCACGTTCAGCGCGGTGCTCACGCCCGGCAGGTTCATGCCCAGCTCGACCAGCGTGATCGCCACGGCGGGCTGCATGCCGACCAGCACGGTTTCGGCGTCCATGATCCGCGACAGGCCGGAGATGGTGCCGATCATCCGGCCAATGAACGAATCGACCATGTCCAGCGCGGAGATATCGATCAACACACCTCGGGCCGAAGTCTTGCTGATCTTTTCCGACAGGTCATCCTGCAGCGCCAGCGCCAGTTGATCGTGCATGTCGACCTGAATGGTCACCAGCAGGTACGCGCCCATCTGCAATATAGGGATGCGTTCCATGGGCTCAAACCGCCTTGCTGACGGTCAGGTTCAGGCGGCGCAGGGCCAGGGCCAGGGCGTCTGCCAGATTGGCCTTGGTGACCACGCCTTGCAGGTCAAGGCCCAGATGGACGATGGTCTGCGCGATCTGCGGGCGAACACCACTGATGATGCAATCGGCACCCATCAGGCGAATGGCGGTGACTGTCTTGAGCAGATGCTGGGCCACCAGGGTGTCGACCGTCGGCACCCCGGTGATATCAATGATGGCTATTTCCGAGCCGGTGTCGACGATGCGCTGCAACAGCGATTCCATCACCACCTGGGTACGCTGCGAGTCCAGCGTGCCGATCATCGGCAGGGCCAGTACGCCTTCCCACAGCTTGACGACAGGGGTGGAGAGTTCGAGCAGTTCTTCCTGCTGACGCTTGATGACCATCTCGCGGGATTTCTGGAAAGTGCGGATGGTGTGCATGCCCAGCCCGTCGAGCAGGTCCGAGACCAGCAGCACCTGCTCGGCAAGCTCGGCCGGATGGCTGGCGTACGCTGCCTGCAGCACGGCGAACAGCGGGCGCTTGAGGGCAAAGATGAAGTGCGCGGTCTGGTGCGAGTCGTGGCCCAGCAGCGCGCGGCTGTGGGACAGTTTCTCCAGTACCTGACGGACATCGGCCCATTGGCTGCCGGCGATGTTGTGGGTCTGACTGGTTTCCAGGGCGATGATCAACTGGCTGAGCAGCTCGCTGCTCTGCTGCCGAAGGTCGGCTTCCTTGATGTTGCGCGTCGCTCCGCTGGCTTCAAGGCCTGCGAGCCACTGCTCGACAATGGCATTTTGCTGGGATTTGAAAGCGTCAACGGTTTGCGTGTTCAGCGCGGCCATGCAAGAACTCCTGGTACAGAGATGGGGCGAGATAGCGTAATGATGGCCGATTATCTGCTAAACGCCGAATCCCGTCGATGGCCAAAAGCGCACGGCATCCGGCTGCTCTCGGCGCAGAGCGCGGCGCTTGAACCGGCTAGCTGGCGAGGAGGGTCATGACCGGCTCCGGCAACGGCGGCAAGCCATGGGCTGCACGCGCCTTGTCGCACGCCGGGTTATGTTCGCCGTGTTCCCAGGAAGCGTCGAACTCGCGGCAGGTACTGGAGCGCTGGGCATACATCGTACAACCGATTCCGATCTTGCCCACCTCGCCGGCGAGGGCAACGCAGCGCGTGGGCTTGGCGTCGGTGCCGAGCATCGCCACCCGATTGTGGGTGACCTGAATGACCTGCTCGTCAGGCACCAGGCCGCCCGCAGACTGACATTCGCCCCAGTAGAAGGACACACGGAAATGCGCGCAGCAGGCGCCGCACTCAAGGCAGGGATTGGCTTTGGACATGTTGGCTCGGGAGGGGGGGCAACAGCGTTATTGGGGACCGCGACCACGCCGCCATTCTAGGCCTGCCGTAGCGGTTGGGAAGGGGGGGTTCAAGGTATATTTCAAGGGCGCCGCACCTACCGCGAACACCTCGAAAGGCGGCATGTTCGCGCTGTCATCACACAACTTGCTGATATATGATCGGTTTTCCTTTTCCAGCCATGATCGCGCCGCCATGAGCAACGACATCGTCACCGCCGACATCACGCGTCGCAGGCCGGGCAACCTGGCCCAGAGCCTGGTGGACGATGTCTGCAGGATGATCAGCCAGGGTGTGGTCAAGCCCGGAGACAAGCTGCCCACCGAACTCGAATTGATGGCGGTGGGCGGTGTAAGCCGGGCTACCGTGCGCGAGGCACTGTCCCGCCTGCAGGTGTCGGGCATCGTCGAAACCCGTCGCGGCATCGGCACCTTCGTCCTCAACGTCCCGGGTTCGACCGTATCGCGCCTGGACCCGGCCACTATCGTCACCCTGCAGGACGTCATCGCCATTCTCGATGTGCGCATCAGTTTCGAGATCGAAGCGGCGGGGTTGGCGGCACTGCGGCGCAGCGACGACCAGTTGGCGTGTATCGAAGACGCGCTGAAGCGCTTCGAACAGGCGTCCGACACCAGCGGGTCCATCGTCTCCGACTTCCAGTTCCACCTGCAGATCGCCCAGGCTTCCAACAACCGCTATTTCGCCGACATCATCACGCATTTCGGCACCAGCATGTTTCCCCGTGCACGCCTGGACACCGTGGCCATCGCACGTCTGGACCGCCAGCAGAAACACGAACGGCTGGTCCGCGAACATGCGCACATCTTCGAAGCGGTCGCCCGCTGTGACTATGATGCCGCCCGCGCCGCGATGCGCATCCATCTGGCCAACAGCCGGGCGCGCGTGGTCAAGGCGCACGAAGATCTGTCCATCTGACCCTCCAAGTCAGCGCCTGCAACGTAGTACGATGACTTCCCGCCCACATCGCTACATCTTTGGAAATAATTCATCTCGGAGGTATGGATATAATCAGCGTTGTACGATAACGTAACTGCAGTACCGGCACAGACCGGTGTCCCCTAATAATTCCAACGTCCAGGGTGCTGCAACCATGATTATCCACGTGATGTCTTCCCGCTGTTGTCCGACTTCCTCCGTCCTACAGGGCCATGGTTTGCAGCCCGGCTGAGTCAGCGACACCTGAAATACCCGGCTTCATACCCTCTACCCGCATAAAAATAACTCGTGGGAGTACCTTCGCATGCCAGCGACGAAGAAGACGCATGTGCGCTACATGATCCTGTTCCTGTTGTTCGTGGTGACAACACTGAACTACGCGGATCGCGCCACCATTTCCATCGCCGGTGCCAGTCTGCAGAAAGACCTGGGCATCGACGCCGTCACCCTCGGCTATATCTTCTCCGCGTTCGGTTGGGCTTACGTCCTGCTGCAGATCCCCGGTGGCTGGTTGCTCGACCGCTTCGGCTCGAAGAAGGTGTACGCCTGGAGCATTTTCCTTTGGTCGCTGTTCACGGTAATGCAGGGGTTCGTCGGCTACCTGCCGATGGCCAACGCGGTGATCGCGCTGTTCATGCTGCGCTTTCTGGTCGGCGCAGCCGAAGCGCCGTCGTTTCCCGGTAACGCACGCATCGTTGCGGCCTGGTTCCCGACCGCCGAGCGCGGCACGGCGTCGGCGATCTTCAACTCGGCGCAATACTTCGCCACGGTGCTGTTCGCTCCGCTGATGGGCTGGATCGTGCACTCCTGGGGCTGGGAGCATGTCTTCGTGGTCATGGGCGGCCTGGGCATCCTCTTTTCGGGCGTATGGCTCAAGTACATCCACAATCCCAAGGAACACCCAAGCGTCAGTGCCGAAGAGCTGGAGTTCATAGAGCAGAACGGCGGGCTGGTGGACATGGACCAGGCCAAGGGCGGCAAGTCCAAGCCGAAGTGGAACTACATTCGCCAACTGCTGACCACGCGCATGATGCTTGGTGTGTACCTGGGGCAGTTCTGCATCAACGGCATCACCTACTTCTTCCTCACCTGGTTTCCGGTGTACCTGGTCCAGGAACGCGGCATGACCATCCTCAAGGCAGGCTTCATTGCCTCGCTGCCGGCCATCTGCGGCTTCATCGGTGGCGTGTTGGGCGGGGTCATCTCGGACAGCCTGCTGCGTCGCGGCCATTCCCTGACCTTCGCGCGCAAGACGCCGATCGTCTGCGGCCTGATGCTGTCGACCACCATGGTGATCTGCAACTATGTGCAGGCCGAATGGATGGTGGTGGCGTTCATGGCTTTGGCGTTCTTCGGCAAGGGCGTGGGTGCGCTGGGCTGGGCCGTGGTGTCCGACACTTCGCCCAAGCAGATCGCCGGGATCAGCGGCGGCTTGTTCAACATGTTCGGTAACGTGGCGTCCATCACCACGCCGATCGTGATCGGCTACATCATCAGTGCCACCGGCTCGTTCAAGTACGCGCTGGTCTACGTCGGTGCCAATGCCCTGGTAGCGGTGTTCAGCTACCTGGTGATTGTCGGCCCGATCAAGCGCGTGGTACTGCGCGAAGAGAACGGCGACCCGGTCGTCGACGATGCACCGCAGCTCAATGCCGCTCGTCCCTGAAGCGTCTGCAGCCAACGACAAGACCGCGGCCGGCACTGCCGGTACGCGGCTCTGGATTCAGCCTGAATTGATTGGAAGGGCCAAGCCATGCAATTGATCGAACATTCCGATTCTCCCCGCTACGTGCGCCTGCACGCAGACGATAACGTCGTGGTCGTGGTCAACGATCAGGGCGTGGCCGAAGGCAGCCGTTTTCCCGATGGCCTGACGGTCATCGAAGGTGTGCCGCAGAGCCACAAGGTCGCCACCGTCAACATCGCCGAGGGCGGTGCTGTGGTGCGTTACGGTCAGATCATCGGCTACGCACTGGAGCCGATCCGTCAAGGCAGTTGGGTCAAGGAAAGCCAGCTGGCCATGCCTTCGGCGCCGCCGTTGGACAGCCTGCCGATGTCCGACGCGGTACCGCCGGCTCTGCCGCCGCTGGATGGCTTCACCTTCCAGGGCTACCGCAATGCCGACGGTACCGTGGGTACGCGCAATATTCTGGGGATCACCACCACGGTGCAGTGCGTGACCGGAGTGCTGGACCACGCGGTTAAGCGCATTCGCGAAGAGCTGCTGCCCAAGTACCCCCACGTCGACGACGTGGTGGCGCTGACCCATAGCTACGGCTGCGGCGTGGCCATCAATGCGCGCGATGCCTACATTCCGATTCGCACCGTACGCAACCTGGCGCGCAACCCGAACCTGGGTGGCGAAGCCCTGGTGATCGGCCTGGGTTGCGAAAAGTTGCAGGCCGGGCAGGTTATGCACGAGGACGATCCCTCGGTAGACCTGAGCGAGCCGTGGCTGTACCGCCTGCAGGACTCCGGGCATGGCTTCGGTGAAATGGTCGAGCAGATCATGGCGCTGGCCGAGACGCGGCTGGCCAAGCTGGACCGTCGGCGTCGCGAAACGGTGCCCGCCAGCGAGCTGATCCTGGGCATGCAGTGTGGCGGTAGCGATGCGTTCTCCGGGATCACCGCCAACCCGGCCCTGGGCTTCGCCTCCGACCTGCTGGTTCGCGCCGGGGCCACGGTGATGTTCTCCGAGGTCACCGAGGTGCGCGATGCCATCTATATGCTCACCTCGCGGGCCGAAACCCACGAAGTGGCTACCCAGCTCGTGCGCGAGATGGACTGGTACGACAATTATCTGGAACGCGGTGCGGCGGACCGCAGTGCCAACACCACACCGGGGAACAAGAAAGGCGGTTTGTCCAACATCGTCGAGAAGTCCCTAGGGTCGATCGTCAAATCGGGCAGCAGCGCCATCAACGGTGTGCTCGGTCCGGGCGAACGGGTCAACCGCAAAGGCCTGATCTACTGCGCCACGCCCGCCAGCGACTTCGTTTGCGGCACGCTGCAATTGGCTGCGGGGATGAACCTGCACGTGTTCACCACGGGGCGCGGCACTCCCTACGGCCTGGCGATGACGCCGGTGGTGAAAGTGTCTACCCGCACCGAGCTGGCCGAGCGCTGGCCTGACCTCATCGATATCGACGCCGGGCGCATTGCCACCGGGCGGGCGACCATCGAGGAACTGGGCTGGGAGCTGTTCCATTACTACCTGGCCGTGGCCAGTGGTGAAAAACAGACGTGGGCCGAGCGCTATCGCCTGCACAACGACATCACCTTGTTCAACCCCGCGCCGATCACCTGATCAGGCGTCCCGAAGGGCAGCAGGCAACCTGCTGCCGGTCGGTTCGACAAAAGAAGCGTCAAAAAAGGGAATCAAATAGCTACCTCCAGTGTCGAAGTGCCACTAAACTGTCATTCTCCGTTTCGGTACCTACACTAGAGGTTTTTGCATGAAGCTCAGTCCGTTTGCGGGCAAACCTGCTCCAGCCCAGCTGCTGATCGACATCCCGCGTCTGGTCACGGCCTATTACACCGGCCAGCCGGATGCAAGCGAGTCCACTCAGCGTGTGGCGTTCGGGACCTCGGGGCACCGCGGCAGCTCGTTCGACTTGAGCTTCAACGAGGCCCATGTGCTGGCGATCAGCCAGGCGATCTGCCTGTACCGCAGCAGCAAGGGGATCGACGGCCCACTGTTCGTCGGCATCGACACCCACGCGCTGTCGACCCCGGCAGGCGCCAGCGCCCTTGAAGTGTTCGCCGCCAATGGCGTGCAGGTGATGTTGTCCAAGGACGACGAATACACCCCGACACCGGCGGTCTCCCACGCGATCATCTGCTACAACCGTGAGCGCAGCAGCGGCCTGGCGGACGGTGTGGTCATCACGCCGTCGCACAACCCGCCGCAAAGCGGTGGTTTCAAGTACAACCCACCCAATGGCGGCCCGGCCGACGGTGACGTGACCAAGTGGATCGAAGCCAAGGCCAACGAGCTGCTTGCCGATGACCTGCGTGGCGTCAAGCGCATGCCTCACGAGCAGGCGCTGAAGGCTGCCACGACTCACCGGCACGACTACATCGGTCACTATGTGGCCGACCTGGTCAATGTGATCGACTTCGACGTTATCCGCAAAGCCGGCCTGCGCCTGGGTGTGGATCCGCTGGGTGGGGCAGGTGTGCGCTACTGGTCGGCCATTGCCGAGCACTATCAGCTCGACCTGCAGGTGGTGAACACCGAAGTCGATGCCACCTTCCGCTTCATGTGCGTGGACTGGGACGGCCAGATTCGCATGGACCCATCGTCCAGCTACGCCATGCAGGGGCTGATCGGCCTGAAGGACCGCTTCGACGTGGCCTTTGCCTGCGATCCCGATCACGATCGTCATGGCATCGTCACCCCGACGGGCGGGTTGCTGGCCCCCAACAACTACCTGGCGGTGGCGATCGACTATCTGTTCCAGAACCGTCCGCAGTGGCGCACCGACGCGGCCGTGGGCAAGACCGTGGTCAGCAGCGGCATGATCGACCGCGTCACCGCGCGCCTGGGGCGTCGTCTGCATGAAGTGCCGGTGGGCTTCAAGTATTTCGCCGACGGTCTGTTCGATGGCTCGCTGGGGTTCGGCGGTGAGGAGAGCGCCGGTGCGTCGTTCCTGCGCATGGACGGCAGTGTGTGGACCACCGACAAGGACGGGTTGATCCCGGCCCTGTTGGCCGCTGAAATGACCGCGCGCACGGGGCGCGACCCGAGCCAGGCGTATGAGGCACTGACGCAGAGCCTGGGCGAGCCATTCTCTACGCGCGTGGAGGCCAAGGCGAATCCGCAGCAGAAGGCGGCCTTGAGCAAGCTGTCGCCCGAGCAGGTGAAGTCCACGGAGTTGGCCGGTGAGCCGATCGAGCAGATCCTCAGCCATGCGCCAGGCAATGGGCAGGCGATCGGTGGCTTGAAAGTCATCACGGCCAACGGCTGGTTCGCCGCGCGTCCCTCGGGCACCGAAGACATCTACAAGATCTACGCCGAAAGCTTCATCGACGAGGCGCATCTGCAGCGTCTGGTAGCCGAAGCGCAGGTGCTGGTGGATTCCGCCATCGGCTGATCCCGCACGCACCTTCCGTGGTGGCGGGCATCGGCCGCGAAGAGGGCGCTGCGGAGTATCTGATAGACCGAGTCGCCCGTTTCGCGGCCGCGGACCGCTCCTACAGGGAATTCGGTATCGCGTAGGAGCGGTCATCGGCCGCGAAGGGGCGCTGCGGAGTATCTGATAGACCGAGTCGCCCGTTTCGCGGCCGCGGACCGCTCCTACAGGAAAATGCGGTATCGCGTAGGATCGGTCATCGGCCGCGAAGAGGGCACTGCGGAGTATCTGATAGACCGAGTCGCCCGTTTCGCGGCCGCGGACCGCTCCTACAGGGAATTCGGTATCGCGTAGGAGCGGTCATCGGCCGCGAAGGGGCGCTGCGGAGTATCTGATAGACCGAGTCGCCCGTTTCGCGGCCGCGGACCGCTCCTACAGGAAATCCGGTATCGCGTAGGATCGGTCATCGGCCGCGAAGAGGGCACTGCGGTGGATCAGGTACACCGCACAGGCCGCCGACGCGGCTCGCGCCGCTGCTACAGAGGGTGTGCAGCGTTTGAAGGTGGGATCTTTGGTATATTGCGGTCCTCGCGATATGCCCAGGAGTTTTCGTGTCATCGCAACCTACCGACAAAGACCGTCAAGCCCCAGGCCTGATCGCCCGGGGCTGGCGGTGGCTGCGCTCGCAGCAGCGTGACGCCTGGTTTCACACGCCGCTCACGGAAGCTACCGCGCCGGCCCCGCCTGGCGAACCACCTCCCGAGTCACAGTCGAAACGGCCGCCCCGCGCGCCGAAAAAATCCGTCACCTCACAAGCGCCACAGCCGTTGCTGTTCGCGCCCTGGCAGCTCGAACTGACGCCAGCGCTGAAGAAAACCATCAAGGCTGACGTCGCTACCCGCCTGCCCGAACACGCCCAGCCCAGCCCTGCGCAGTGGAAAATGATCTTCAGCACGACACCCGCCACGTGCGTGGTGGCTGGTGCAGGTGCAGGTAAATCCACATCGTTGGTACTGCGCGTGCTTGTGCTTCACCACTACATGGGCTTCGAACTCGACAGCCTGAGCGTGGTGACCTTCACCCGGGAATCACGTCGAGACTTTATCAAGAAGTTGTGCCAAGTCTTTGATATGTGGGAAGTACCTTACGTATTCGAGAAAGTACGTGAAATGGTCAGAACCTATCATTCCCTGGTTCTGCCGCTGATTCACGCGCTGCCTGGGCTGGCTGAGGTGCGCGCTTTCGAAAACCTCGGGGCGGCAGCAACGGGTAGCGAGGAAGCGAATCCGTTCCAACTGCGGCTCAACGACACCCAGCGTCAGTTGATGAACGAATGCTATCGCAGCCTGATGAGTAGCGATCCTTCGTTCAGTGGTCACATCGGCAGCTTGCGCGCGAGCGCAGCCCAACTGCGCAAGCTGGACCCGCAGGATCCCGATGTGCAGAAGCGGCTCAAAGCCCTCAGCCTGGCCAGCGCTCGCGACGCCGAACTGTGTGACTTGATCGAAGAACACTGGCGTGCGCAGGATGCCTGGCCTATAAAGGGGATCAAGATAGATCGACAAGCCATTGATATAAAAGGTTTTACCTTTCATGCGCATGGTTACATTGCACGGTTGAACACCTGGGTCGTGCTAGGGTTCGAACCCGGTACCGATGCCCAACTCACCCGGCCCACGGCCAAGATTCCAATCTGGGGCGAATGGGCAGTCAAGCGCACCCTGTTTCAAGCTTTCTGTGATAAGCCGCTGATATGGCTGGATAATCCTTCCGATGCCAAGAAGGTTTTGACGTCCTTGAACAGCAAAGGGTTGACCGGGCCCGGGTTCGAATACCAGTTGCCCGGCGAACTTGCCCCGGCGCCGCTGCTGGACTGTTTCGTGGCTGCCGCGACCTTCATCGAGAACCTCGGAGTGCAGGTCGTCGACGCCATCGACCGGATGAGCTGGAACGCGGAAGATTCCGAAGCGGACTTTTTCGCTGCCTTGCGCCTGTTCTGGCCGGCACTCGAAGCGCATCTGCAAAACCAGACGCCGCCAGTCATGCTGTTCAATCGCATGTTCGCCTTGCTTGGCGAAGGGCCAGGCTCGCGAGTCAGCGAACTGCCTGACGACGCACTGCGCCCCATGTCCCATCTGCTCGTCGACGAATTCCAGGATATTTCCGCACAGATCGTTGGCTGGTTGAGGGCCAGTCTTGCGGAAATCCTGCGCCGCAGCACCGCGTTGGCCGGTGAGCGAGCCGCGCAGCACAGCTCGCTGATGTGCGTTGGCGACGACTGGCAGTCGATCTATGGCTGGCGCGGCAGTAACCCAAGCTACTTCATGCAGTTCAACCGCACCTTCAGCGCTCACAAGCACACGCGCGTACTGCTGATCGACAACTACCGCAGCCATCAGGCGATCATCGACGCCGCCGAGCATATCGTGGCGTCGGCACCGGCCATACCCGGCAAGAAGGCCCTGGCCCGTCGTGTATTCGATCGCGAGCCATCGCCTGTGACCCTCTTGAGTCGAGACCTTGCCGATCTGGCACGGCGCGCCGCCGAGCATCACGCTGCAGGCGACTCGATTCTGGTGCTCTATCGTCGCAACAGTGACCGCCAGGCTTTGGCCGAGCATATCCAGGGCCTGCTGCAGGCAGATCAAGCGTTGCCAGCCGAGCAGCGTCGTTTGCGCCAGCTCACGTTACACAGCGCCAAGGGTCTGCAGGCCGACGCGGTATTTCTGCTGGGCGATTGCCAGTATGCCAGTCGCTCGCCCTACAAGAACCAGGTCTATGCCCTGGCGGGCCTGGCGCAGGCGGATCAGGTGGACGGTTACGACAGTGCCCAGCACGAGGAAGCGCTGCGCCTGGCCTATGTCGGCATCACCCGGGCCATCCACAGCTGCTATTGGTATGTGGAAACCGCTGCCAAACCAGGCGCCCGCGCCTCGGATCGAGTGGACGCCAGAATGCCGTGCTTCAACGATGTGCGGACCAAGCCCAAGCGCTGATTCAGGCCTGGGACATCTCCCGCACCTTGGCCGTGAGCACGTCGAACGCGAACGGCTTGGTGATCATCTGCATGCCGTCATCGAGAAAACCGGCGCGCACTTCGGCGTGCTGGGCATAGCCGGTGATGAACAGCACCTTGAGTCCCGGCCGCAGATGGCGCGCGACTTCGGCCAGTTGCCGACCGTTCATGCCGGGCAGGCCGACGTCGCTGATCAGCAGGTCAATGCGCTGCCCGGACGCCAGGATCGGCTGCGCGGCGCCGGCGTCGGCTGCCTCCAGATAGCAGTAACCCAGTTCGCGCAGGACTTCGCACACCAGGCTACGCACGGCATGGTCATCCTCGACGATCAAAACCGTTTCGCCATTGGTGGCCATCGGCGATTCGATCACCGGCGCAGTGGCCTGGGGCAGTTGCGAGGCATAGCAGCGCGGCAGGTAGAGCTGCACCGTAGTGCCCTGGCCGGGGGTGCTTTGGATCGCGACGTGGCCCCGCGACTGCTTGCTGAACCCGTAGATCATCGACAGGCCCAGGCCAGTGCCCTGGCCAATGGGCTTGGTGGTGAAGAATGGATCGAAGGCGCGATTGATCACGGCCTGGTCCATGCCCGACCCTGTGTCGCTCACACTGAGCATGATGTAGTCGCCCGGTGCCAGGTTCTGGTGCGCACTGGTAAAGCTCTCATCGAGGTGCCGATTGGCCGTTTCAACGATCACTTCGCCAAGCCCTGGCATGGCATCGCGGGCATTGATCACCAGGTTGAGCAGGGCACTTTCCAGTTGATGGGGGTCCGCCTCGGCTATCCACAGTTCAGGATCCAGGTGCATGCGCAGCGCAATGCTTTCATTGAGGCTGCGGTGCAGCAGTTCTTCCATCGACTGCACCAGTCCGTTCACCTGGACTGGCTTGGAATCCAGTGACTGGCGGCGGGAAAACGCCAGCAGGCGGTGAGTGAGGGATGCGGCGCGGTTGGCCGAGCTGATACCCATGTCGATCAGCTTGGGCAGGTCGTCGAGCTGGTTGCGGCTCAGGCGTCGGCGCATCAGCTCCAGGCTGCCGATGATGCCGGTGAGCATGTTGTTGAAGTCGTGGGCGATACCGCCGGTCAACTGGCCCACCGCTTCCATTTTCTGCGCCTGGCGCAGGGCCTCTTCGTTGATCCGTACCTGGGCCGTGCGTTCCTCGACCTGCTGTTCCAGATTGCCGTTGAGTTCACGCAACTGTTGTTCGGCGGCTTTCTGTTCGGTGATATCGGTGGTAACCCCGACCAGTGCCTGGATGCGTCCCTGCCTGTCGGGAATGGCGCGGGCGCGCATGTCCACCCAATGCACTGAACCGTCAGGCCAGCTGTTGCGGAACTGCAAGGCGAAGTCGGCGCCCAGCTGCAGGCTGTTGATCAGTGCCTCCTGCATCATGGCCTGATCGCCCGGATGCACGCACAGCAGCCAGTCTGAGTAGTCGAAACGGGTGCTGGGCTCGATGCCGTAGTGGGTGCGGGTCCGGTCCGAGCAGTTCAACTGCAGCGGGTTGCAGGTCAGCTCCCAGGCTCCCAGGCGCCCGGCACTCATGGCGTGCTGCAAACGCTGTTCACTTTCGCTCAGGTCCAGCAGACGGTCACGCGCTTCATATTGACGGCGCCGACCCCGAATGGCCGTCTTGGCCAGGCTGATCAAGGTCAGCGGGTGAAACGGGCGTTCCACGAACGTGACGTTGCCCAGGCGCGCAGCGAGCAGCATGGACTGCGCCTGGTCGGCCGCGCGTTGATGGGTCATCAGCACGATCGGCAAGTCGGACCAGGCCGGCTGCTGGCTCAGGTACACCAGCAACGGCTGCATCCTGGCTTCGGACAGCGCTTCGTTGGCGACAATGCAGACACCTGCGCCTTCGCGCTGCAAGTGCGTACAGAGATCGTCGACGTCTGCCACGGCGATGCCTTGAATACCTGCCTGTCCGAGAATCTGCAGGGCCACCTGGCTGTCGCGTCCCATGGGGGCAAGCACCAGCACTCGTTCCGATGTGGGTATCGACATCTTCACTGATCATCTGCTTCAAGCAGGGGACGGGCTTCGCCGACGTAGGTCGGGACACCGCGCAACACCCCCTGGAAAGCGCTCAGTGGCTCACCGACCTTCATGCCCTGGCTGCTGATCTTGTATTCGCGAATGGTGTTCTCGTGGCCGCCAAAGCGCTTCTTGATCACCGACACCGCACGCCGCACGTTGCCCAGCGCCTCGAAGTAGCGCAGGAGAATGACGGTGTCGGCCAGGTAGGTGATGTCCACTGGCGCCTTCATGTCGCCGACCAGCCCCTGTTGGGCCACGGTCATGAAGGTCGAGGCGCCCAGGCGGTTGAGGTACAGCAGCAGCTCATGGATGTGCAGCACGGGTGTGCTTTCGCCCATCATCGCGGCGTGGTAGCCATTGATGCTGTCGATCACCACTGTCTTGATGTCGTGCAGGATGACGCTGGTGCGGACCATGTGGGCAAATTCGCCCGGCGACTGTTCAGCGGCGTCCACCTGCTGGATGACCATCTTGCCACTGCGCTGATAGGCTTCCAGATCGATGCCCAGGTTTTTCATGCGCTCGAACAGCAAGCTGAGCTCTTCGTCGAAGATGAACAGCGCCACTTTTTCGCCACGGGCCACGGCCGCAGCGGCGAAAACCATGGAAATGAGCGATTTGCCGGTACCCGCGGGGCCGATGATCAAAGTGCTCGAACCGTTCTCGACGCCGCCGCCCAGAAGGGCGTCCAGCTCCGGGATGCCCGAAGTCAGTTGGGTACGCTCGTAGCGGGCGCGATGTTCGGCCGCAACCAAGCGCGGATAGACGTGTATCCCGTCGGCCTGAATGGTGAAGTCGTGATAACCGCCGCGGTATTTCTGCCCGCGGTACTTCATGATGCGCAGGCGCCGGCGCTCGGCGCCGTAGTCCGGCGCGGTTTCTTCCAGGCGAATCACGCCGTGGGCGATGCTGTGCAGGGTCTTGTCCAGTGGCTCGCTGGTCATGTCGTCGAGCAGCAGGACGGTCGCATTGAAACGCGCAAAATAGTGCTTGATGGCGAGAATCTGCCGCCGATAGCGCAGCGAGCCCTGAGCCAGCAGACGTACCTCGGACAAACTGTCCAATACCACCCGTGAAGGCTTGACCCGTTCGACTTCGTCGAAGATCTGCCGCGTCGCTTCGCCCAGTTCAAGGTCGCTGCTGTAGAGCAGGCTCTGCTGCTGTTGCAGGTCGAGCACCAACTCCGGCGGCGTCAGCTCGAACACGGTGACGCGCTCGTCCAGTTCCCAGCCGTGGGAGCGAGCGCCTTCGCGCAGTTCCTTGGTGGTTTCGGACAAAGTGATGTAGAGACAGGTTTCGTTCTGCGCAACGCCTTCGAGCAGGAACTGCAGGGCTACCGTCGTCTTGCCCGCACCCGGTTGACCCTCGAGCAGAAAGATATGGCAGCGGGTCAGACCTCCACCAAGAATGTCGTCCAGCCCGGCGATACCGGTGGCTGCTTTGGCCGTCGTCAAAAAGGTGTCCTCGGGTAGCGGAAGGGGCTGCAGTGCAGAACGCGACGCAGCTTGATACTGGACACCGGGCCGTGGGCGGGGTTCCGAGCTCATTCAGACAAAAACGGGCGAGGGTGGCCCTGGAAAAGCCGCGACTTCACAACCCCTGCTGCAGGCTGGGGTCGTCGGCGTTCTGCTGCTCGAGTTCGGCCAGCAGCACCTGCACGTTCTGCAGCTGACCGGTTTCTTTCCAGTACTGGATCAGCAACACCCGTGCGCGTCGGTTGGCCGGGTCACGACGCAGGATCTCTTCGAGCTGCTTCTGCGCCGCTTCGACCTGCTGCAGGTCGTGCAGGTTGGTGGCCAGTACATAGCGGTAGTCATTGTTGTCCGGTGCCAGCTCCACCGCACGAGCGAGGGCGAGCAGGGCGTATTCATCCTCGTCATGGGCCATCAGCCACAAGCCCAATTGCTGCTGCAACAGGGCCGATTGTGGATGCACCAGCAACTGTTCGGCCAGCAGACGCCGCGCCTGGTCACTTTTGCCCTGGTGCTCGTACAGCTCGACCTGCAGCGCAATGGCTTCCAGATCATCGGGCTGGAGCAGGCGATAGCGGGCCAGCGCCTGCTCGGCTTGAACATGCTCGCTCTCGTGCAAGTACAGCCGGGCCAGCGCCAGTTGGGCGGCAGCGCTGTCGTTCTGGCCCTGCAGGGCAGCAATCCAGGCGTTCACCACCTTGTCCAGGTGGCCGAAATACAGGCCCAGTTCATCGGCTGGCAAGCCGAGCAACCCCCGCGCGGCGTGAAAGCGGATCGACTCGTCACGGTCTTCCAGCAAGGGCCCCAGCAGTACGCTGCGCTGGCTCTCGGGGACCAGGCCGATGACGGCATCGATTGCCGCATGGCGCACGTCGGCAAGCTCGCTCTGCAAGTCGGCAGTGGCGAGTTTGAGGGCTTGAGGACTGGGGTAGTTGGGCAGTTCGGCGTACAGCGCAGCGCGCCGCTCGGCGCTGAGGTCGGTGCGGGCCAACTGCTGATAAAGCACTCGTGCGGCGCCCGGCTGACCATGGCGAGCCTGGCTCAGAGCTTTGCCGTAGCCCTGCTGCGGCGCTGCCGGAACCGTATGGGCCGCAGGGCGCCAGGCGTACCAGAGCGCTATCAGCAGCAGTGCCACGAGCAGCAGGGTCAGCGGAAGGCGAACGCGTTTGAACATGCGGGTATCCGAAAGGGCGCAGGCTTGGCCGGGGCATTCAGCTTGGGTCACTGCCGGGGTGCAGTCAAATCATGGCAGCGACGAGCATTGGCAAGCCCCCCGCGGGTGAGGTTTACTAGCGCCCAATCTTCGTCGTTTCTTCGTCGTTTCTACGCTCCCCGCCAAGGCCACCGCATGACCCGCTACACGAGCCGCGATTGGCTGCCCCATGAAAAGCCGAACTTGCCGGGCTCTCCCTCGACGCCTCTGCATTCGACGCGCAAGCGCCTGGCGTTCGGTATCGTCGGCCTGCTGGTGGCACTGACCGGCGGCCTCGGCAACTCGCTGGTGGTGGCGAACCTGCAATTCCTGCAGGGCGCGCTCGGCGCCACGGCGGCGGAGATGGCCTGGCTGCCTGCGGCCTACGTGATGACCAATGTGTCGATGAACCTGCTGCTGGTGAAATTCCGCCAGCAGTTCGGTCTGCGCACGTTCACCGAATTGTTTCTGATGCTGTATGCGCTGGTCACCTTTGGCCATCTGTTCGTCAACGACCTGGGGTCGGCGATTGCCGTGCGCGCTGCCCACGGCATGGTCGGGGCGGCGCTGAGTTCCCTGGGTCTGTACTACATGATCCAGGCGTTTCCTGCCAAGTGGCGTCTCAAGGCCCTGGTGCTGGGCCTGGGCACCTCGCAGCTGGCCTTGCCGCTGGCGCGGGTGTTTTCCGAGGACCTGCTGCAGATCGCCGAATGGCGTGGCCTGTACCTGTTCGAACTGGGCATGGCGCTGCTGACCCTGGGTTGTGTGTTCCTGCTCAAACTGCCGCCGGGCGACCGCTTCAAGACCTTCGAGCCGCTGGATTTCCTCATTTTCGCGATTCTTGCCTCCGGCATTGCGCTGCTCTGCGCGGTGCTGTCCCTGGGCCGGATCGACTGGTGGCTGGAGGCACCCTGGATAGGCTGGGCCTCGGCTGGGGCCATCGTGCTGATCCTCGGTGGCCTGACCGTGGAGCACAACCGCAGCAACCCGATGTTGATGACCCGCTGGCTGGGCAGCGGTGTCGCCATCCGCCTGGCCCTGGCGGTGATCCTGACGCGCATGGTGCTGTCGGAGCAGTCCACCGGCGCGGTCGGTCTGTTGCAAGCGTTGAACATGGGCCAGGAGCAGATGCGCACCCTTTATTGCGTGATGCTCTTCGGCGCGGTGGCGGGGCTGGCCGTGAGTGCCTGGACCATCAACCCCGAGCATCTGTTCATGCCACTGATCATTGCCCTGGCGCTGATGGCGGTGGGTTCGGCCATGGACAGTTTCTCCAGCAACCTGACGCGTCCGGCCAACATGTACGTCAGCCAGTTCCTGCTGGGCTTCGGTGGCACGTTTTTCCTGGGCCCGACCATGGTGCTGGGCATGCGCCACGTGTTGACCAACCCGCGCAACCTGGTCAGCTTCTCGGTGCTGTTCGGTATCTGCAACAATTTGGGCGGGTTGATCGGCGCCGCGTTGCTGGGCACGTTCCAGATCGTCCGCGAGAAATACCATTCGAGCATGATCGTCGAGCACCTGACCCTCATGGACCCGCTGGTCCAGGCGCGGGTCAGCAATGCCGCCGCCAGCTACCTGGCGCACATCGCCGACCCGGCCCTGCGGGCCACTTTGGGCACCCGTGCGCTGGCGACGGCCGCCACGCGCGAGGCGAACGTCATGGCCTACAACGATGTCTTCATGCTGATCTGCATCATTGCCGTATTGACCATGCTGTGGATCTTCGTCCGCAGCCTGTGGCTGATGAGCACCACCCGGGCGGTGACCACCGCCGCGACACCTACCGTATCCACCAGCGGCGCCAGCACTTCATGACCGAACCGACGTCCACGACCACCAATGCCATCGCCGCCACGCCCGAAGGCCAGACCCCACCGCCCAATCCAGCGGCCACCGAACCCCGTTCGCGGCGGGTGCGGGTACTATCCAGTCTGATTTTCGCCAGCATCGCGTTGGTGGGGGTGGCGATCGTGCTGTACGCCTGGCAACTGCCTCCGTTCAGCAGCCACATCGAAAGTACCGAAAATGCCCTGGTGCGTGGCCAGGTGACGATCATCGGGCCGCAACTGGCAGGCTATGTGTTCGAAGTGCCGGTACAGGACTTCCAGTTCGTCAAGGCAGGCGACCTGCTGGTACGCCTGGACGACCGTATCTACCGCCAGCGCCTGAACCAGGCGCTGGCGCAGGTCCAGGTGCAGAAGACCGCCTTGGCCAACAACCTGCAACAGCGCCGCAGTGCCGAAGCCACTATTACCCAGCGCCAGGCGGCGGTGGCGGACAGCGAAGCGCAGGCGCGCAAGGGCGCTGCCGATCTGGGCCGCAACCAGAACCTGATCAGCGACGGCTCGGTGTCGCGCCGCGAGCTCGATGTGACCCGCGCTGCCAACGCCCAGGCGCTGGCCTCGGTGGCACAGGCCAAGGCTGCGCTGGCCATTGCCCGCGAAGACCTGCAGACGGTGATCGTCAACCGTGACTCGCTGGCCGCCAACGTCGCCAACGCCGAAGCCGCGGTAGAGCTGGCACGCATCGATCTGGACAACACGCGCATCCTGGCGCCGCGCGACGGCCAGCTGGGGCAGGTCGGCGTGCGCCTGGGGGCCTATGTGAATTCCGGTGCGCAACTGATGGCGCTGGTTCCCGATACGCTGTGGGTCATGGCCAACATGAAGGAAACCCAGATGGCCGATGTGCGCATCGGCCAACCGGTGAGCTTCACCGTCGATGCCCTCGACCACCTGCGCCTGCGCGGCCATGTACAGCGCATCTCACCGGCCACCGGCTCGGAGTTCAGCCTGTTGCAGGCCGACAATGCCACCGGCAACTTCGTCAAGATCGCCCAGCGCATTCCGGTGCGCATCACCGTGGACCCGGACCAGGACGGGGCGCATCGGCTGCGCCCCGGCATGTCGGTGGTGGTCAGCATAGACACGGGCTATGTGGTCGAGCAGGACCGTACCGACCGGCCCCGCGACGGCGCCCCCTAGGCAGGCAATCGGGGTGTCCACAGCGCGTTGCGCGGGTTAAACCATTTGATCTTTGCCGACGGGTCGCCTACCGTCTGCGCCGCTTGTCTTCGCCCAGAGCAGGAAGCCGGTTCGAATCCGGCGCGGTCGCGCCACTGTGATCGACATGTTGCATGTCGTCAGCCAGACCTTGCTGTGGGTTTCTTCGATCTGTTGGACGCGCCATCCAAGGAGTTGCAATGAATCTTCCTGCCGTATTCGTCCGCGCCAGCGTCGCTGCCGTCGGTCTCTTCGCTGCCGTCGCCAGTCACGCCGCCACCCACTATCCACTGACGCTGCCCAACTGCGGCGCGCCCTTGACCGTCCAGGCCGCGCCGCAGCGTGCCGTCAGCCTGGGGCAGGCCAGCACCGAAATTCTCCTCTCGCTGGGCCTGGCGCCACGCATGGTGGGCACCGGGGTCTGGTTCGGGCCGTTGCCCGAGCCTCTGCGCGCGGCCAATGCCCAGGTGCCACGCCTGGCCGACAACGCCCCCAGCTTCGAGGCGGTGGCCAATACCGCACCTGACATCGTGGTGGCGCAGTACACCTACCACGTCGGACCCAACGGCGAAGTTGCCAAGCCCGAGCAACTGGCCAGCCTTGGCATCCCTTCCTATGTGTCTCCCAGTGACTGCGACGGCAAGGAAGTCACCGCCACCTCCAATGCCGACGGCAGCCGCAGCCAGGTGTTTTCCATGGCACTGGTGGACAAGGAAATCCGCGAGCTGGCGAGCATCTTCGATGTCGAGGCGGCCGGCGAGCGCCTGACCGCCCAGTTGCACGCACGCATCCAGAAAGCCAGCGAGCGCGCCGGCAGCGCCGGGCACGCACCGCTGTCGGTGGTGTACTGGTTTTCCAGCACGCGCCTGGAAGGCGACCCCTGGGTGGCCGGCAAGAGCGGCGCGCCTGGCTATATCAACCGTCTGCTGGGCCTGCGCAACATCGTCGACAGTGACGAGGAATGGCCTGGGGTCAGCTGGGAAAGCATCGCTGCGAGCAATCCCGATGTCATTGTCGTCGCGCGCATGCAACGGCGTCTGTACCCGGCCGACGATGTCGAGAAAAAGCTGGCGTTCCTGCGCAGCGACCCGGTGACCCGTGAGCTGGATGCCGTGCGCAATGGCCGCATCATCGTGGTCGATGCGCAGTCGTTGAACCCCTCCATGGATGTCGTGCGCGCGGTGGAAGACATCGCTGCCGGCCTCGAGCGTACACGGGCCACACCTTGATCCAGCGCCTGGCGCGTGAAGATGGCTGGGTCTGGCGCCTCCTGTTGGCGCTGCTCGCCCTGGCGACGTTGAGCGTGTCGATCGCCCTGGCGGTGTCGGTGGGGGAAATGGGCATTGCCCTGGCCACGGTCGGCAAGGCGCTGCTCAATGGCGTGGGCCTGGCCGACTACCCGGTGCCGAGAATCATCCAGGGCATCATTTGGGAATACCGCCTGAGTCGCGCGCTGGTTGCCGCCTGTTGTGGCGCCGGCCTGGCGATC
The DNA here is from genome assembly GCF_014841915.1 of Pseudomonas sp. CFBP 13727. Classification (NCBI taxonomy): domain Bacteria; kingdom Pseudomonadati; phylum Pseudomonadota; class Gammaproteobacteria; order Pseudomonadales; family Pseudomonadaceae; genus Pseudomonas; species Pseudomonas sp. CFBP 13727. Next base: position 133,440 of record NZ_JACYUT010000001.1, on the reverse strand, counting down.
TGCGGCGCGGTGTTGCAGGCGCTGCTGCGCAACGTGCTGGCCGAACCCTACGTGCTGGGCATCTCCGCAGGCGCCTCGACCGGCGCGGTGGTGGTGATGCTGCTTGGGCTGGGCGGCGGCGTGATCGGCATTTCCATGGGCGCGTTTCTCGGTGCGGCCCTGGCGTTCGGCCTGGTGCTGCTGCTGGCTGCCGGCACTCGCAGCGGCCCGGCGCAGGTGATCCTTGCCGGTGTCGCCGGATCGCAACTGTTCAATGCGCTGACGGCCTATATCGTCTCGACCTCGGCCAATGCCGAGCAGGCACGCAGTGTGATGTTCTGGCTGCTCGGCAGCCTGGGCGGGGTGCGTTGGCCCGATGTAGGCCTGGCCGCGGTGGTGGTCGGGGCGGGCCTGGTGCTGTGCCTGTACTTCGCGCGGGCGCTGGATGCCTTCGTGTTCGGCGAAGACGCTGCCGCCACCCTTGGCGTGCCTGTGGTCGCGGTGCGGCTGGTGTTGTTCGCGACCACCGCGCTGATCACCGCGACCATGGTCAGTATCGTCGGCGCAGTGGGTTTCGTCGGTTTGGTGGTGCCCCACATTGCGCGCTTTCTGGTGGGGCCCAGCCACGTCCGGCTGTTGCTCGCCTCGGTGCTGATCGGCGCCAATTTCATGGTGCTGGCCGATATCGTCGCGCGCATCATCGTGCCCGGCCAGGTATTGCCCATCGGGGTGGTCACGGCCCTGGTCGGCGCCCCGGCGTTTGCCTTGATCCTCTACCGCGCGAGGCGTCGAGCATGAGCCTGCAACTGCACCAGGTCAGCTGGAAAGCGGGTGGGCTGCTGATTCTCGACGACGTCAGCCTGGCCATCACGCCCGGCAGCATGGTCGGTCTGATCGGCCCCAATGGCTCGGGCAAGTCGTCGCTGCTGCGCCTGCTGGCCGGGCTCGGGCGTCCCAGCCAGGGGCAGGTCACACTCGACGATCAGCCCATGGCGGACGTATCGCGGCGAGCGGTCGCGCGGCAGGTGGCGATGGTGGAACAACACGCCAGCACCGAGGTGGACATTCGCGTACAGGAGGTGGTGCGCCTGGGGCGCACGCCGCACCGCTCGCCGTTCGCACCGTGGCTGCGCGAAGACGACCTGGCGATTGCCCAGGCCCTGGCCCAGGTCAACCTGAGCGGCCATGCACAGCGGCGCTGGCACACCTTGTCCGGCGGCGAGCGGCAACGGGTGCAGATTGCTCGCGCCCTGGCCCAGCAGCCTAGCGAACTGCTGCTCGACGAGCCCACCAACCACCTCGACATCCAGCACCAGCTGGAATTGCTGCAACTGATTCAGAACCTGCCGTTGACCTGCGTGATGGCGATTCATGATCTGAACCTGGCGGCGATGTTCTGCGACGTGCTGGTCGTGCTCAAGGGCGGCCGTCTGGTTGCCAGTGGTGCGCCGGCGCTGGTCTTGACCGAGCGGCTGATCGCCGAGGTCTATGGTGTTCATGCCGAGGTTAGCCTGGCCGGCGGCCGCCCCCATGTACGCTATCGGGTCTGAGCCGTATCACTGACACGTCCCGTGCCCTGTGGTAGCCTTGCGCGTTCGAGGTTCTCTGCCCAGCAGAGCTAAGACGGGAACGCGGTCCAAGCCGCGGCTGCCCCCGCAACTGTAAGCGATGAAGGCTGCGCCAAGGCCACTGCGAACGCTCGCGGGAAGGCGCCGCAGCCTGGGCCAGAATGGCCGGCATCGCGAGCCAGGAGACCTGCCTCGACTGTTCTTTCCTATTCAACCGGGCGGGGTGATCCGGTGACGAATGCTGGCGCCTGCCGTTGCGGCGCTCGTCTCGTGCCCTGCCGCGCAATCAGGGCGACCCGATGAAAACGCTGTCCAAACTACCCGTCACCATCGTCACCGGCTTTCTCGGCTCGGGCAAGACCACCTTGCTGCGCCATATGCTCGACAACGCGCAGGGCCGCCGCATCGCCGTGATCGTCAACGAATTCGGCGAGCTGGGCATCGACGGCGAGATCCTCAAGCAGTGCACCATCGGCTGTACCGAAGAAGAAGCCAATGGCCGGGTCTACGAGCTGGCCAACGGCTGCCTGTGCTGCACCGTGCAGGAAGAGTTCTTCCCGGTCATGCGCGAGCTGGTGGCACGGCGCGCCGACCTCGATCACATCCTCATCGAAACCAGCGGCCTGGCCTTGCCCAAGCCGCTGGTCCAGGCCTTCCAATGGCCGGAAATCCGCAGCGCCTGCACGGTCGATGCGGTCATCACCGTGGTCGACAGCCCGGCCGTGGCGGCGGGTACCTTCGCAGCCTTCCCCGAGCAGGTCGATGCCCAGCGCAAGCTCGATCCCAACCTGGACCATGAATCGCCGCTGCACGAGCTGTTCGCCGACCAGTTGGCCAGCGCCGACCTGGTCATTCTGAACAAGGCCGACCTGATCGACGCAGACGCCCTGGCTGCGGTGCGCGCCGAGGTCGCCGAGGAACTGCCGGCGGCAGTGAAGGTGGTCGAGGCCAGCAGTGGCCGTTTGCCGCTGGCGGTACTGCTGGGCCTGGGCGCAGAGTCCGAGCAACACATCGACGGCCGCAAGACTCACCACGACCACCATGAAGGCGACGACCACGACGACCACGATCACGACGCCTTCGATTCGATCTCCATCGAGCTGCCGCAGGCCGAAGAAGCCAAGCTGCTGCAGGCGCTCAACGCTGCCGTGGTCCAACACGGCATCCTGCGCGTCAAGGGCTTCGCGGCCATTCCGGGCAAGCCGATGCGCCTGCTGATCCAAGGCGTGGGCGCGCGTTTCGACAAGCACTTCGATCGTGCCTGGGGCGCAGACGAAGTGCGCAGCACGCGCCTGGTGCTGATCGGTCAGGAACTGGATGCAGCGTCGCTGCAAGCGCAACTGCGCGCCGCGCTGGAAGCCTGACCGATGCACCTGCTGAGGACCCAACCCGGCGGCTTCGTGCCGGACGACAGCATCGCCGACCTCGGCCAGACGCCCGCCGAACTGGTCATCCTCTGCAGCGGCGATTCGCACCTGGCCTTGCTGGCCGAGGCCAGCGAGCGTCTGCCGGCCGACTACCCGAGCCTGCGCCTGGCCAACCCCATGCAGGTGCAGAATCATTCTTCGGTCGACCTCTACGTCGACCAGGTGCTGCGCCACGCCAAGGTCATTCTGATTTCCCTGCACGGCGGCATCGGCTACTGGCGCTACGGCGTCGAGCAGTTGATGCAGCTGGCCGAGCGGGGCGTGCAGGTCATCCTGGTGCCAGGCTGCGATCGCCCCGATCCCGAACTGGCCGAGCGCTGTACGGTGCCTGCCGAGCAAGCCGACCGCCTGTGGCAGTACCTGCGCCAGGGCGGCATGGAAAACGCACGCAACCTGTACGGCTACCTCGGCAATACCTGGTTCGGACGCACCGAACCGTGCGAAGCGCCTCAGACGCTGCCGCGCACGGTCATCTACCATCCGACGCAACAAACCGCCGACCTGGCCCACTGGCAGACGCAGTGGCAAGCGCAATGGCCTGTGGTGCCGTTGCTGTTCTATCGCTCGCACCTGCAGGCGGCCAACACCGGTTTCGTCGACACCTTCTGTGCCAGGCTGCAGGCGGCCGGGCTCAATCCGTTGCCGATCGCCGTGGCCAGCCTCAAGGAAGCTGCATGCCTGGCGCAGGTGCAGGACTGGATGGACGAGGCGGGCGCCGCGATCATTCTCAACACCACCGGCTTTGCCCAGTCCAGCCCGGAAGCACCGCACCTGCGGCCGTTTCGCCGTGACATTCCGGTGATCCAGGCCATCTGCGCGCAGGACAACCAGGCATTGTGGCAGGCGAGCGAGCAGGGTCTGGGCGCGCGCGACCTGGCCATGCACATTGCCTTGCCGGAGCTGGACGGGCGCATCATCAGCCGGGCCATCAGCTTCAAGGACCTGGCCTGGCACAACGAGCGCAGCCAGAGCGACGTGGTGTGCTACACGGCGCATGTCGAGCGCATGGATTTCGTCGCCGAACTGGCGCGCAAATGGGCCGCTTTGGCGCGTCTGCCCAATGCCGACAAGCGTGTCGCCCTGGTGCTGGCGAACTATCCGACCCGCGATGGCCGAATCGGCAACGGCGTCGGCCTCGACACTCCGGCTGCGGCGCTGAACATCCTGCGCGCGATGCAGCAGCAGGGCTATCCGGTGGCCGATCTACCCGACAGCGGTACGGCGCTGATTCACCTGCTGCTCGGCGGCGTGACCAACGATCTGGAACAACTGGACCTGCGCCCCTGTGCCCAGAGCATGGCGCTGGACGACTACCTTGCCGCCTTCGCCTTGCTGCCGGCGGCCAATCAAGCCGCCGTGCGCGAGCGCTGGGGCGAGCCAGGTGCCGACCCCATGTGCCGTAACGGCCGGATGATGATCGCCGGTCTGCGCATGGGCCTGACCTTCGTCGGCATCCAGCCGGCGCGCGGTTACCAGGTGGACGTCAGCGCGGTCTACCACGACCCCGATCTGGTGCCGCCCCATGGTTACCTGGCGTTCTATTTCTGGCTGCGCCACACCTACGGCGCCGATGCGCTGATCCACGTGGGCAAGCACGGCAACCTGGAATGGCTGCCGGGCAAGGGCGTCGGGCTGTCCGAGCAGTGCTGGCCCGATGCGGTACTGGGGCCAATGCCGAATATCTACCCGTTCATCGTCAACGATCCGGGCGAGGGCGCCCAGGCCAAGCGGCGCACCCAGGCGGTGATCATCGACCACCTGATGCCGCCGCTGACCCGCGCCGAGACCTACGGGCCGCTGCGCGATCTGGAACTGTTGGCCGACGAGTACTACGACGCGCAGATGCTCGATCCGCGCCGCGCCCAGGCCCTGGAACAGGACATTCTGGCGCTGGTGCGCGAAACCCGCATCGATCACGAGCTGCAGATGGCCGAGGGTGCCGAAGCGGCGGTGTGGCTGCCGCGCCTGGACACCTATCTGTGCGACCTCAAAGAGTCGCAGATACGCGATGGGCTGCACGTGTTCGGCGAGTCGCCCCAGGGTCGCCTGCGTGCCGATACCCTGCTGGCACTGCTGCGCATTCCTCGGGGCGACGGCCGCGGCGCCCAGGCCAGTGTGCTGCGAGCATTGGCCAAGGCTTTCGAACTGGGTTTCGATCCGCTCGACTGCGACCTCGGCGCACCCTGGAACGGACCACGGCCGACTGCCCTGGCCGCGATCAGCGAGGAGCCCTGGCGCAGTGCCGGCGACAGCCGCGAACGGCTCGAACTGTATGCCGCCCAGCTGATCGAGCAGGCCTTGAACGGTCCGCTGGAACTGGGCGAAGGCTGGAGCGACGTGCAACTCATCCTGGGCCACCTGTGCGACACCGTGGCACCGCGTCTGGATGCCTGCGGACCGGCCGAAATGCACGGCCTGCTCAGCGCATTGTCGGGCCGTTTCGTGCCCGCCGGGCCGAGCGGGGCACCCAGCCGCGGGCGCCTCGACGTGTTGCCCACCGGGCGCAACTTCTTTTCCGTGGACGTGCGCAACCTGCCGACCACCACTGCCTGGCGCATCGGCTTCGCCTCCGCCAACCTGATTCTCGAGCGGCACCTGCAGGACCATGGCGATCACCTGCGCCAGCTGGGCCTGTCGGTCTGGGGCACGGCGACCATGCGTACCGGCGGCGACGACATCGCCCAGGCCATGGCGCTGATGGGTGTGCGCCCGGTGTGGGCCACCGGCAGCCAGCGGGTGGACGATTTCGAGATTCTGCCATTGAGCCTGCTCGATCGCCCGCGGGTGGACGTGACCTTGCGGGTGTCCGGGTTCTTTCGTGATGCCTTCGCCAACCTGTTGCGCCTGTTCGATGCGGCCGTGCAGGCCGTGGCGGCGCTCGACGAGCCCGACGATCTCAACCCGCTGGCAGCCAAGGTCCGTGCCGAACAGGCGCAACTGCTGGCCGAGGGCGTGCCTGCCGAGCAGGCCGCCCGCGAGGCGGGCTGGCGTATCTTCGGCGCCAAGCCCGGTGCCTATGGCGCCGGGGTGCAAGGGGCCATAGACGGCCGCCTGTGGCAGACCCGCGAAGACCTGGCCGAGGCCTACCTGAACTGGGGCGCCTATGCCTATGGTGCGGACGACGAGGGGACCGCCGCACGCGCACCTTTCGCCCGGCGCCTGGGGCAGGTCCAGGCCGTGCTGCAGAACCAGGACAACCGCGAGCACGACCTGCTCGATTCCAACGATTACTACCAGTTCCAGGGCGGCATGCTGGCCGCTGCGGAAACCCTGGGCGGGCAGAAGACCGCCAGTTACCACGGCGACCACAGCCAGCCAGACGTGCCGCGCGTGCGTACCCTGAAAGAAGAGCTCAACCGCGTGGTGCGCGCCCGCGCGGCCAATCCGAAGTGGATCGAAGGGGTCAAGCGGCACGGCTACAAGGGCGCCTTCGAACTGGCCGCGACGGTCGACAACCTGTTTGCCTTCGATGCGACCACGCACCTGATCGACGATCACCAGTACGCGTTGCTCACCGACGCCTACCTGCTGGATCCTTCCACCCGCAGTTTTCTGCAGGAGCACAATCCGGCGGCGCTGCGCGACATGGCCGAACGTCTGCTCGAGGCTCAGCAGCGAGGCCTGTGGGCTGAACCGGGCGACTACCGACAAGCCGTGGAAGACCTGCTGCTGGATACCGAAGAAGATGCCTGAAGAGATCCCTGCAATGACCGACACTCTGCACTTTCCCCTGGCCGCCGTGGTCGCCGCCGATTCGCTGAAACTGGCGCTGTGTCTGGCCGCTATTGATCCGCGCATCGGTGGCGTGTTGATCGAAGGGCCACGGGGCATGGCCAAGAGCACCCTGGCGCGCGGGCTGGCCGATCTGCTCGCCGGTGGCCAGTTGGTGACCTTGCCGCTGGGTGCCAGCGAGGACCGCCTGGTCGGCACGCTCGACCTGGAAGCGGCGCTGGGCGAAGGGCGGGCACGCTTCTCGCCAGGCGTGCTGGCCAAGGCCGACGGTGGCGTGCTGTACGTGGATGAGGTGAACCTGCTCGCCGATCACCTGGTCGACCTGTTGCTCGACGTCGCTGCCAGCGGCGTCAACCGCATCGAGCGCGATGGCATCTCCCACGCCCATCCGGCGCGCTTCGTGCTCATCGGTACCATGAACCCCGAGGAAGGCGAGTTGCGTCCGCAGCTGCTCGACCGCTTCGGCTTCAACGTTGCCCTGGATGGCCAGCCCGCGCCGGCCGAACGCAGCCAGATCATTCGCCGCCGTCTGGCATTCGACAGCGACCCCCAGGCGTTCTGCGCGCAGTGGGCTGCCGCGCAGGCGGCGCTGCGGCTGCGTTGCCAACAGGCGCGGGAGCGTCTCGAGTCGATTCCGCTGAGCGACCAGGCGCTTGAATCGATCACCACCCGTTGCTTCGCCGAAGGCGTGGACGGCCTGCGCGCCGACCTGGTCTGGCTGCGCGCGGCGCGCGCCCATGCGGCCTGGCGCGGCGGCGACGCTATCCTCGACGAAGACGTCGACGCGGTTGCCGAGTTCGCCCTGCGCCATCGCCGCCAGGCTAGCCGGCCGCCAGAGTCCAGCGCAACACCGCCACCGCCGCCCGCTGCCAGCGCTGCGCAACCCTCCGACCCCGGTCAAGGCCAGTGGGGCGACATGCCGGCGCAGGCCGTTCCGGTGGGCGAACGGCGCACGGTGCCGAGCTGGCCAAAAAAGCCCTGAGCATCCGTCCGCGCCCGGCGGATGCTCGGCCCGGCAAGGGCAACCTCGAACAAGGGCGGCAAGGCGCGGCGCGCGCGGCATCGGCTGGCAAGGTCGACTGGCCGGCTACCCTGCTGCAGGGGCGGCCGCGCCAACGTGACGACCTGCGTTGGCAACAGCGTCGCAGTGCCGCCCAGCAGCTATGGCTGGTGGTGGTGGATGCATCGGCTTCGACCCGCCGACATGGCGCCATGGCCGAGGCCAAGGGCGTGCTGGCCCAGGTCTTCGACGATGCCTACCGGCAACGCGCCCGGTTGGCGCTGCTCACCGCCAGCGGCACCGGGCCGGCCTGGCAATGCCACGGTTTGAAGGCTTCGGCGGCATTGCAGCCCTGGCTGGCCGAGCTGGGCGCAGGCGGCGGCACGCCACTGCTGGCAGCACTGGACCAGGCTCGCGAATGGCTGCAACAGCGCGCACGCCAGCACCCCCAGGAAGCACAACGCTGCCTGGTGTTCACCGACGGGCGTCTGAAGTCACTGGAAGGCGCAGTGCCAATGGCCTGCCCGGCATTGCTGGTGGACATGGAGAAGGGCCCGATCCGGCTGGGTCGCGCCCGCGCTCTGGCCGCGGCGCTGAACGCCGAGTACCAGCATCTGGACGACTTGCCGCGGCGGTAGCCTCAGGCCGCCCGTGGATTGCAGAGCGCCTTGCTCCACACCGGATTGTCGCAACGCGGGCAGGGCAGGGCCTGCTGGTGAACCAGGGTTTCCAGGTGGCCGCAATACTCGCAGGCATACAGGTCCTCGCGATCGGCCTTGGTCAGCGACTCCCGATGCTCGGGCGGGAGGATCGACAACCCAGGCTTTACATCCTCGCGTTCGTGGAAGTACAGGCTGACGTCACCATTCACCTCGAGGATACCCAGCCGCACCTGGCCCAGGTGCTCGACGCCGCGAAGGCGCAGTTCCATCAGGAACTCGGCGTGGGTGATGTTGCCGCTCTGCAGCGCCTTGAGCTCGAACACACCGTCGCGAATGATCAGAAACGGCTTGCCCTCCAACCATTCGCCAAAGCGGCCGCTGCGCTCGGTCAAAAAGGTGGTGAGGCGATACAAGATGATCATCGCCAGGAACACCACCAGCACGGGCAATACGGGTACGTCCTCGTAGAAGGTCACATCGCCAGCCGCCGAGCCCAGGGTCAGGATCACCACCAGCTCGAACAGCGACAGCTGGCGCACCCCCCGCCGTCCGGCGATTTTCAGAAACAGGAAGACCACCACATAGGCCATGAGCGTACGCGCGACCACCTCGCCCAGAAACCCCGTGTTGACATCACCCAGCAGCACACGGTGCCAATCGAACGCGTTCATGCTCATCCTTGCCGATACCGAAAAACGGCGATTGTACACCGGCGTCGCGCGGGCTCCGCGAGACGTATCGCTGACGCGCCAATGTCGCGCGACGACGATCCATGACCAGCGCGAAGGGGTTAAACGTCAATTTTCCGTTACCGTTTTGGCACAACTTGCAAGCCGCTGTTTTTGATGTATTTTCCCGAACACGTCCCAGCAAGGAAAGGCCATGCCTGTGAATTCGAACGCCTACCCCTGCGAGCCTTGCGGACTGTTGGGCGATAGTCAGCCCATGCGCGACTTGTACAAGCTCATCAACAAATTCTCGACCACCGATTCCCCGGTCTTGATCCGGGGTGAAGCGGGTACCGGCAAGCAGTTGATCGCCCGCGCATTGCACCAGCAGTCTGCGCGCCGACTGCAGCCCTTCATCGTCTTCGACTGCCAGGCCCGTGCCCACCGCCCGGGCCAGACGCCACTCTTCGCGCCTGGCTGTGGCGAGACCAATGTGCACCCGTTGTCCGGCAGCGTGCTGCAAGCCGCCCATCGCGGTACCTTGCTGCTCGAGCAGGTGCATGGCTTGCCGCTGGACATCCAGGAGCAACTGCTGCGGTTTCTGCAGCGCAAGGGCTCAGGCGAGGTGGACGTGCGCGTGGTGGCCACCAGCGACAGCGACCTGGCAGGCGCCATGCGCAAGGGGCAGCTGCGTGAAGATCTCTATTACCGGCTCAACGTGCTGGAGATCGTCGCGGTACCGTTGCGCGAACGCTACGGCGACCTGGCCATGCTGGCCAATCATTTCGCCCAACGCTACAGCCGCGAGAACGGTCGGCGCCATCGCCCGTTCAGCCAGGAGGCGCTGATTGCCATGGGCGAGCATGACTGGCCGGGCAATGTCCGCGAGTTGTCCACCCGGGTTCGCCAGGCCCAGGCACTGGCCCACGGCAACCAGATCGAAGCCGGGGACCTGGGGCTGGGCACCGAGACCCTGGTCGCTGCGCCTTTGGGGACGCTGCAGGATTACAAGCACCGCGCCGAGCGTCAGGCGCTGGGCGACGTGCTGCTGCGCCATGGCGGCAACCTGAGCACGGCGGCCAGGGTGCTTGGCGTGTCGCGCCCGACGCTGTATCGCCTGCTGCACAAACACCACATGCGCTGACGCATGCTAGGGTTGATCCAGAACATGCCGAATGCTCGCCAGCACCTGTGTTTCACGCGCTTGCCAATCTCCGCTGATGACGGTGCAAGGCAGCGCGTGGGCCAGCAGCCAGGCCCAGCTTTGGGCAAAGAAGGCCTGGCGCTGGGACAGCTCGGGTTGACAGCGCTGGCCATCGGCAGTCCATTCCACGCCCTCTGGCGAGAGCAGCAAATGCGCGTCGTAGTGCCGTTGCAGCAGCGCCGTTTCCAGCCACGCCGGGCAGTTGCCGAACAAGGTCTCACTCCAGAGCATATTGCTCAGCAAGTGGGTGTCGAGCACCAGCAACGCCGGTTGCGCGCGGCGGGCGGCATCTTCCCAGGCCAATTGGCCGCGAGCGATGGCGTCGATGTCGGCGTAGCAGGTATCACGCTGTTCGCGGCCGATGAAGTGGCGCACGTATTCGCCCACCACCACCGCACCCAGTTGCACCCGCATGCGTTCGGCCAGCCAGCTCTTGCCCGACGATTCGGGCCCGCACAGCACCACGACCTTCATGCGGCCACCGCCACGCTCTTGCGCCACTGGTGCCAGCCATGAATGGCCAGCAGCAGGAACAGTGCGTACAACCCTGCCGTCAGGTACAGCGCCTGATGCACGAACAAGCCGACGAAAATCGCATCGAGGACGATCCACAGCGGCCAGCACTGCTCGCGCTTGGTGGCCATCCACCACTGTGCGACCAGGCTGAAGCCGGTCAGCAGGGCGTCCAGCCACGGCTGGCTGGCGTCGCTCCAGGTGGCCATCGCCGCTCCCAGCGCAAGCCCTGCGACCAGGCCGATGAGCAAACCGCCGAGCAGCGGCGCTGGTGCCAGGCGCGTGACCGGTCGACCATTGGCCGTCGATGCACCACGGGTCCAGTGCCACCACCCGTACACCTGCACGCCCGCGTACACCACCTGCAACAGCATGTTGGAGTACAGCTTGTAGTCATAAAACACATACGAATAGATCAGTACCATGACCAGGCCGATCGGCCAGCACAGCCAATTCTGCTTGACGGTCAACCACACCGCGATCACGCCCAGCGTGGCGGCGAACAATTCCAAAGGCGACATGGACAATCCCTGGCAGGTGCATGCAATGCATCGAAGGCCGGGATTGTAACCTGCGCCACACTCGCGGCGCGCGTTGCGTGCCGTGGACCTGCCGTAAAGATGAAACTTCAACTCAATCAACGCTCGACGGCGCCGGCATGCGGATTTGCACGACCTGCTCTGATAGCATCGCGGGGCCCGACGGCAATGAGTTCTATTAAACAGACAGGACCGCGCCAGGCGCGCGTCCAATTGGGGGAATGATGGATTTTTGGACCGCCATGCAGGCGTTGATTCTGGGCATCGTGGAAGGCTTGACCGAGTTCCTGCCTATCTCCAGCACGGGCCATCAGATCATCGTGGCCGACCTGATCGGCTTCGGAGGCGAGCGGGCGATGGCCTTCAATATCATCATCCAGCTGGGTGCGATACTGGCCGTAGTGTGGGAGTTTCGCCGCAAGATCCTCGAAGTCGTCACCGGCTTGCCGACCCAGCGCAATGCGCAGCGCTTCACCATCAACCTGCTGATCGGCTTTCTGCCTGCAGTGGTGCTGGGGGTGATATTCGCCGACAAGATCCACGAATACCTGTTCAACCCCATCACCGTGGCCGTGGCGCTGGTGCTTGGCGGCTTCGTCATGCTGTGGGCCGAGAAGCGCGAACATGCCGTGCGGGTTCACCACGTCGATGACATGCACTGGAGCGATGCGCTCAAGGTCGGCTTTGCCCAATGCCTGGCGATGATTCCCGGCACTTCGCGCTCGGGCTCGACCATCATCGGTGGCCTGCTGTTCGGTCTGTCGCGCAAGACGGCCACCGAGTTCTCGTTTTTCCTGGCCATGCCGACCATGGTCGGCGCCGCGGTGTACTCCGGCTACAAGTTCCACCATCTGTTTCAGCCAGCGGACTTCCCGGTGTTTGCGCTGGGCTTCGTGGTCTCGTTCATCTTCGCGATGATCGCAGTGCGCGGCCTGCTCAAGTTCATCGCCACCCATAGCTACGCGGTGTTCGCCTGGTACCGCATCGCCTTCGGCCTGATCATCCTGGCCACCTGGCAGTTCGGCTGGATCGACTGGTCCAGTGCGCAGGGCTGAACCGGCGTCGCGCCGGGCGCCGTCACCGCTGCGCGGCGGGCAGCAGCGTCCCGTGCGATTCCTGGCGCTGAAACTTACGGCCTTCATCCTGCTATGCCTGTTGCCGTTCCTGGGCGTATTGCGCCTGGTACTGGCCGGGCACCCGGTGCTGCTGGCAGTCTATGCCCTGATGAGTCTGCTTGCGGTCGGGTTGTACTGGCATGACAAGCGCCGCGCCACGGTGCAGGGCCAGCGCATTCCGGAAAGACTGCTGCACGGCGTCGAGCTGCTCGGCGGCTGGCCGGGTGCGCTGCTCGCCCAGCAACTGTTCCGGCACAAGACGCGCAAGGTGTCCTATCAACTGGTGTTCTGGCTGATCGTCGCGCTTCACCAGGCGTTCTGGTTCGATCAGGTCATTTTTGCCGGACAGCACCTGGGTATCACGTTCTGACGCCCGGCTCTGCACTTGCAGGCTCAATGCGCGTGACGACTGCCGGTGGGATCCTGGATCTGGACGACGCGACCCTTGCTCCAGGCGTCGGCGCCTGGGTCTATCGCCGGCGCGGGGATATCGGCGCGGGCCGCTTTCTTGCTGTCGCTGTCGACACCGAAGCGTTTGTCGCGCTCGCGCACCAGCGCCGGATCGATCTGACCATCAGCGGTGAAACCCATCATCAGTTGCGGTACGCCCAAGGGCAGCTGCTTGTCCAGATCGGTGTGCCAGGTATGCCAGGTCTTGCCGTAGGTGCTCACCAGTTTTTCCATCAGGGCATGTTCGGCCGGCGCGGGAATGCCCGGCGCTATCAGTTGGCCGGACTTCACTTCGTGGACGTGGCTGTGCCACAACGCTTTCTCGGCCGTGGGCAGTTTGGCGAAGAGCCCGGCGCTGATGATGTATTCGACGCCCATCAGTTTTGCATCCTTGACGTTACCGTCATAAATGACGCACTGAATCACTTCTTCATTGAGGATGGCGCAATAGTGATGGGCTTCCATCTGCGCGCCGGGGTGTCCATTGTAGAAATGAAAGCCGTCCAGGTAGGCGTTCAACTCATCGATGGGTGGGCGCGACTGCAGCGCGTTGGCGCCAGCGTCCAGGGTCTTGGTCAGCGCCGTGGCCGGCGCGCCGGGCGCGTCCACCTTGGATGCGCTGTTATTGCCGGCGCAGCCCGCGATGGCGAGGGCGGCAAGGCACGTCAACGAGGTGCGCGTGGCAAGGGCCTTTCGAGTGTTCATGCTGGAATCCTTTTCATGGGGGCGAAGCGCAGCCAAGGCTCTGGGAGCAGTGGCCGGCAACACTTCAGGGGTACCTTCATAGAGCCGGACCGCGGACGAGGGTTCAGCCGAGCAGACTCTGGTTGCGGTCAGTGGAGGGTTTTCAGCCGCGCCTGCGTAATATTTCACGGAACCGGCGTGTGACTTGGCCCATCCTATGCTGTGTCAGAACCTACCCCCGAGGTTTTGCCAAGGAAGAGCGCCGCGATGGTCCGTCGTTGTGCAGTATTGGTTTTTCTGCTGCTGTTGAGCCTGTTTTCGGTGCAGGCTCAAGCGCTTCCCCATGCCCGCTGGAACGTGGGTTATCACCTGCTGACCTTCAACGACCCGCTCGACGACCAGCCCATGCAAGCCTATGCCTTCTACCCCACCCAGGGACGTACGCATCCGGCCCGATTGGGCGGCTACAGCATCGACGCGCAGCAGGATGCCCCGATCGCCATCGGTCGCTTCCCGCTGCTGATGCTGTCCCACGGCAACACCGGCACCCCCTTGGCCTTGCACGATCTGATCACTGCACTGACGCGCAAGGGCTTCGTGGTGGTGGCGGTGGTCCATCCGGGTGACAACGCCCAGGATCACAGCCGTTTGGGCAAGCTCAGCAATCTGTACGGGCGGCCACTGCAGATCTCCCAGGCGATCAGCGCAGCGTTGGGCGATTCGATGTTGTCGCCTTTCGTCAATGCCAACGCAGTTGGGGTGATCGGCTATTCCGCAGGTGGCGAGACGGCATTGATCCTCTCCGGCGCGCGCCCCGACCTGCAGCGCTTGCGCAAGTACTGCGAAGAGCGGCCCTACGACGCCGATGCCTGCCAGACCCGTGGTGAACTGGAAGCCGACCGCGACGACCTGAACCCCGAAGCCGACCCACGGGTACGCGCGCTGTTGTTGATGGCGCCGTTGAGCCTGATGTTCGGTCGCCAGACCCTGGCTGAAGTCCATTTGCCAACCCTGATCTACAGCGGCGATAACGATCAACTGGTGGCCATCGACAAGAATGCCGAGGCGCTGGCGCGCAAGCTGCCGGGAAACACGGACTATCGACTGCTCCCCGGCGCCGGTCACTTTGTTTTCATGGCGCCATGCACGGACGAGCAACGCGACTCCTCGCCGGCCCTGTGTACCGATGCCGACGGCGTGGACCGTGAAGGTATCCACCGCGACCTGATCCACGAAGCCGGCAAGTTCTTCACGCACACCCTGGGTCGGCCTTCACGCGCGGGCCTGCAGACCGCCGATCACTGATCCTGGCGCGACAGCCACGCAGTGAGCCCCAGTGCCGCCAGGGACAGCCCGGCGGCCAGAGCGAAAATCGATCCATAGCCGAATCCGGCCGCTACTGCGCCCATCACCGGTCCGGCAATCGCCAGGGCCAAATCGAAGAACACCGCGAAGGCGCTCAAGCCTGCACCGCGGCTGGTGCCCGGTACCTTGTGGATGGCCAGCACCCCCAGCGCTGGATAGACCAGCGACAACCCCAAACCGGCCAGCGCTGCACCCGCGAGCGTGAAGGTCGGCGAGGGCGCGAGCCAGAGCAGGCTCAACCCGACCACCTCCGTGGCGATACAGGCCATGGCCACCGTCGAGCCGCCCAGGTGATTGATGCTGTTGATGAACACCAGGCGCGCCGCAATGAAGCTGATGCCGAAGGCGGTCAGGCACCAGGCCGCGCCTTCCCAGCCGCGCTCCACGTAGTAGAGGGTGATGAACGTGGTGAGGGTGCCGTAGCCGATCGACGCCAGCATCAGGCTCATCCCGTGCGGTGCGACCCGGCCGAAGGCCGCCCAGAACGGCATGCGTTCGCCACGCACCACGGGCGCGGCAGGCGTATCGTGGATCATCCACAGCGCCAGCGCGCTCAATAGCATCAGGGCGATGCCCAAGGTCCAGAAGCCGGCGAACCCCACCATCAGCACGCCCAGCGGCGCGCCGATGGCGATTGCGCCATAGGAGGCGATGCCATTCCAGGAAATCACCTTGGCCATGTGTTCGGCGCCGACGCGGCTGATGCCCCAGCTGCTGGTGCCCACGCCGATTGCACCCTGGGACAGTCCGAGGACCACACGCCCGGCGATCAACACCCCCAGGCTCCACTGCGGCACGCTGTGCAGGAACACGGATACGAAGGTCAGCGCGCCGCTGATACCGATACCGATCAAGCCGTAGACGATGGTACGTTTGGTGCCCAGGGCATCGGCCATACGCCCGGCACTCGGGCGGCTGAGCAGGGTGGCCAGGTACTGCGCGCCGATCACCACGCCAGCCGCTACGGCGCTGAAGCCCAGCTGATCGTGAACGTAACCCGGCAACACGGCAATCGGCAGCCCGATGGAGATGAAGGCAATGAAGGTGTAGAAGACGATGGAGATGATTTGCAGGTTGATGGACGACGAAGGGGTAGGGTGGGCAGACTCGGTCATGGGCTCGTTCGCAGGCGTGCGCTTGAGGTCCCCTCGGACAGGGAACGTTGGTTAAAGCAAAGCAGGCTATCGATTATTTGCAACTCTTCGACACAACACGACGCTGCTACAACCACAACGCAAGCCGCGTCATCGCAGATGGCGCGGCTTGCACGAATCCCTGTAGCAGCGGCGCAAGCCGCGTCCCGGTTCGCCGCGCTGCGTCAGGCACACCACAGTGGCCATGACGCGGCTCGCGCCGCTGCTACAGGGGCTGTTCCAGCAGCGCAACGGTTTTCTCGTCGGGCTCACCGTTGAAGAACCGGTCGAGCAGTTGCTGGAAGCACGCCTGCTCAGGTGCGACGCTGGCAAACAAGGTCATGCATGAACGCAGTTTCATATCATCGGGACTGCCGAACATGGCTGTCACGCTCTTGCCTGAATGCTCGAGCACGGTCCGTGTGCACTCCAGAAGCCGAGCGCCCAGTAACGGATCGTGCAGATAGGCCACTGCTTCGGCAGCGCCGCTGATCGCATAGAAACGCGCCGTCTCGCTCCGCCCCAGGCCCGCCAGTTGGGGAAAGACGAACCACATCCAGTGAGTGCGCTTGCGGCCGCTGCGCAATTCTTCGAGGACATCGGAGTACACCGCGCGTTGGGCGTCGATGAAGCGGTTCAGATCGAAGGTGTCGTTCATGGCAGGTACTTCCCGCAGGAATTGTGTGCAATTGTGGCCGCTGTCAGGCAGTGGAGTTCCATCTACCCGTATCGTCACTCTTGGGCCAACAGTACTTCCACGCCCAGCTTGCGGATCGCCTCGGCTGCCACGTCAGTCAACTCGCTGTCGCTGATGACCACATCGAACTGCTCGAGCCCGGCGATCTTGTACATCCCGAACGTACCGTATTTGGAACTGCTGGTGATGAGCACCCGCTGAGACGCCGACTGCATCGCCACCTGCTTGACCTCGACCTTGAGCGCCGAAGGCGTGGTGATGCCCCGTTGCAGGTCCCAGGAACTGGTGGACATGAAGGCAATATCGGTCGCCAGCTGGCGCAATGTGGCCACTGCCAAACCACCCACGCACGAGCGGTTGGGATGGTCGAGCAGGCCGCCGGTATGAATCACGTCCACATGTAGCGCTTCGGCCAGAGCATGAACGATGCCGAAGTCGTTGGTCACCACGGTCATGCCCGAGAGGGCCGCGATATGCGGAACAACCTCCAGTGTGCTAGTGCCAGCATCCAGATACACCGTCATGTCATCGTGTAACAAACCTGCGGCGAGCCTTGCCATCGCCTGTTTCTGCGGCTGCTCGGCGACCGCCTTGGACTGATGGCTGGGTTCGCTGTGCAACTGGCTGGCAATGCGCACGCCACCGGGCACCGAGTAGGCGCGGCCTTCCTGCTCCAACACACTGATATCGCGGCGCACGGTCATGTGCGAGCAATCGAACATTTCCGTCAGTTGGTGCACGCTGAGCACCTGGTGCTTGCGCAACTGGCGCAGGATCTGTTCCCGGCGCTGGTCGGGAATCATCGGTGCGGCGCCAGTGATGGCGAGGTCCTCGTCGGTGGGCATTCAGGCTCCGGGGCGTGCAGGCAGATGGTCAGGCGGCCATCTTAGCGAATCACCGCTTCGATCAATAGAACGCCGATCAAACCGATCACTGATTGCAGGCACAGCATCAGGGTCCAGGTGCGGAAGGTCTGAGCCACACTGAGTTGGAAGTACTCCTTGAACAGCCAGAAACCCGAGTCATTGACGTGGGAGAGCATCACGGCACCCGAGGCGGTGGCCAGTACCAACAGCTCCGGTGACAGGCCCGGATAGGCTAGTGCCAGGGGCGCGACGATCCCGGTGGCAGCGACGGTGGCGACTGTCGCAGAACCGACGCAGATGCGCAGCAGTGCCGCGATACCCCAGCTTAGAATCAGCGGATTGACCGCCCAGCCAGAAGCATGGTGAGTGATCAGTGCATCCAGGTGAATGGTAGTGAGCATTTCCTTGAAGCCACCGCCAGCGCCCAGAATCATCACGATCGCGCCCAGCGGTGCCAGGCCCTGGCTGGCCATCTTCTGCACCTGGCCCAGGTTGAATCCGGCACGCAGGCCCAAGGCGAAGAAGGCAAAGATGACCGCGATCAACAACGACAGGATCGGGTTGTTCAGGGCGTTGAATACCCCGTAGGCCATCGAGCCCTTGACGCTGAAGGCCAAGCCCAGGGTGCCAACCAGCATCAAGCCGGGCGGCAGCAGCACGGCGATGATCGATGACAGCAGCGACACCTGGTTTTGATCCGGGCTGACTTCCCGCGCGCCCACTGGGCCTGCGCTGAGGTCGGGCGCCGGGCCGAACCAGGGGCTGATCAGGCGGGTGAAGATCGGGCCGCAGATGATCGCCGTGGGTACGGCGATCAGCAGGCCATAAAAGATGGTCAGTCCGGTATTGGCATGGAACGCTGCGACCGCCAGCGTCGGGGCCGGGTGCGGCGGCAGCAGACCGTGAGACACGTACAGGCCGGCGGCCAGGGGCAGACCTATGTAAAGCAGATGGCTATTGGTGCGCTTTGCCACCGTATAGACCAGCGGGGCCAGCATGATGAAGCTGACGTCGAACAGGTGCGGCATGCCGATCAGCAAGGCGGCGGCGCAGATCGCCCAGGGCGCGTACTGCACCGGACGCTGGCCGATAAAGGCATTGGCGATGCGGTCGGCGCCACCCGAGCCCAGCAGGATACCGCCCAGCAGCGTACCCAGGCCGATCACCGGGCCGGTCTTGGCCAGCGCCGAGCCGAAGCCCTTGGCGAAGCTGTCGATGGTCTCGCCGGCGCCCGCACCACTGAGCAGGCCAAGGCCGATCGCGGTAAGGGTCAGGGCCAGGAACGGGTTGAGCTTGAGCTTGGTGATGAGCAGGATCAACACCACGATGGCGCCGGCGGCCATCGCGAAAATCAGCAGTTCGCTATTCATGTTTTTATGGAACCTGTGAAGTGGACGTCGGTGCCCGTGTCGGGCACCGGTATCGGCTGAAAGCCGCTGTGCGATCAGGCCGATTGCAGGCCGGTCTGCCAGGCGCGGTGCAGTTCATCGTTGTACTGCCCGATGTCACTCATCAGCAGCAACTCGCCGGCTTTGATGTCCCGCGCGGCGGTGGCGTGGGCTGCCAGGTACAACGGAGCGATATCGTCGGGGGCATCCGAACGCCCGATCAGCACGGCCTGCACACCGGTGACGTCGTGGTGGTGGCCACCCATTTTCAGCACGGTGCCTGCGGCGATATCGATCGTGGCGCGTCCGGCCAGAATGGTCGACTGGCTCGGTTTGTCGGTGCCCGACGCACGTTTGTGCAGCACAGCGTTGAGCAGGGTGATCGGCGTTTCCACACCCATGAAGTGGTAGGGCAGGTACAGGCAGGCGTAACGTCCGTTACGGCTGACCACGTGGCCTTTCTGCGCGAGCAATTCCCAGGTCGGTTTGTCGTGGGTGCGGATGATCACGAACACACCCCCGGCAAAGCTCGCCTCGTCGGGTAGACGCAGCACGTTGAACACCTCGATCACGCCGCTGCGACCCAGCACACCACCGTCTTCGCGCAAGGCGTAGATGTCGGCCAGTTCGCTGGTACGAGCAATCGGGTAGTGCAGCAGTTCCACGTCCGGCACCAGGCCGGTGTTGGTAGCCACCACCGACATTTCGCAATAGTCGGCGGTGGCGGACGTCTTCAGGCCATTCAAGGCGGCGCGGCGTGCTGCAAGGGTGGCTGGAATGTCATCGCCCAGGCGCAGCAATTCGCCCATGGCTGGCGTGGAAATGGTGGTATCAAGCTGGGTGATGCTGCCGTCCTCGGGGTTGAACACCAGATCGTATTCACTGGACTTGCCCGCTGCGACGATGTCCAGCTTGAGCACACGCGCCCAGCTGACCCAGCCGATCAGGTTGGCCGGCTGATCGCCGTCGGCGGTGGTGTAGACCACATCGTGTTGTGCGGCAAGGCGGGACAGGGCGATACCCGCAACCGAGTCCACTTCCTTGCTGACCATGGCGACGTGACGACCGTCCTCGATGGCGCGCCGGGCGACCTGGTAGCCAATCGCGGGGTTGCCGGTGGCTTCCACCAGGATGTCGTAGCGGGCAGCCTGCAGCAGGGCGACGTCGGCGACCAGCACAATGGCATCGGACGGTGCGCTGGCAACCGCCGCCGCATCCTTGCAGATGTACAGCTGTTCTGCGGCAAAGCCTAGTTCGACGCACAACCCATGCAGGCCGGGCACGTCCAGGTCGCACAGAACGGCGGGGACCAGGTTGGGCATCAGTTGCGTCTGGGCCAGCAAGGTGCGCGAGAAACCACCCTTGGCGCCGGTGAGTGCGTAACGTACGGCCTGGCCGGCTTGTGCAGCGAACAGCAATTCGAAATTCATGGTTCGTCCTCGGTGAAGGGAAAATCGGCAGCGACCACCGGATGAACAATATTTGTTATGGATTCGTAGCTCCCGAGTGACAGCACGATAGTGCGGTTTTCACATTAAGGTCAATTTATTTAACATGGATTAACACTAAGCTTGCTTTCGCTTGTAGTATTGGGTCATTGAATCGCTCAGATGAACCAATAATTAACATGCGCCGTGCCCGCCACGGTGACCTGTGCAGGAGATGCCACTCATGACCGCTGTCCATCGCCCGCTGCTCGGCTGCATTGCCGACGACTTCACCGGTGCTACCGATCTCGCCAACATCCTGGTGCGCGGCGGCATGCGCACGGTGCAATCGATTGGCGTTCCAGACAGTGATCTGGCCGAGTTCGCCGAGGCGGATGCCGTCGTCATTGCTCTAAAATCCCGTACCACGTCGGCGGCCAGCGCCGTAGCCGAATCGTTGCGGGCGCTGGCGTGGCTGCGCGAGCGTGGCTGCCAACAGTTCTTCTTCAAATACTGCTCGACGTTCGATTCGACCGCAGCGGGCAACATTGGCCCGGTCACCGAGGCACTCCTGGAAGCCCTCGGCAGCGATTTCACCATCGCCTGTCCGGCGTTCCCGGAGACCGGCCGCACCCTGTTCCGCGGTCATCTGTTCGTTCAGGACAGCCTGCTCAATGAATGCGGCATGCAGCACCACCCGCTCACACCGATGAAAGATGCCAACCTGGTCCGCGTGCTGGACGAGCAGACCACCGGCGCGGTGGGTCTGCTGCGCTACGACGTGGTTGGGCAGGGCGCCTCTGCGGTGGCCATGCGTATGGACGAACTGCGAGCCGAAGGCGTGCGCGTGGCCATTGCCGATGCCGTGAGTGACGACGATCTACAGACGCTGGGGCGTGCCTGCGCCGGGCTGGCGTTGATCACCGGCGGCTCGGGCGTCGCTCAGGGCCTGCCGGAGAACTTCCGCCGCCAGGGCCTGTTGCGCACAGGCGACGCATCCGCCATGCCGGTCATCGAAGGCCGTGCCGTGGTGTTGGCAGGCAGTACCTCCAAGGCTACCAACGGGCAGGTCGCTGCCTGGCTGGAAGCAGGTCGCCCGGCCTTTCGCATCGACCCCCTTGCAATCGCACGAGGCGAACCGGTCGTAGCCCAGGCTGTAGCGTTCGCCGACCGTGACCCAGCGGTGCTGATCTACGCCACCAGCAGCCCCGAGCGAGTGGCTGCCGTGCAACGGGAGTTGGGTGCCGAACACGCAGGCGCCATGATCGAAGCGGCGCTGGGCGAGGTCGCAACACAACTGCAAGGCAAGGGCTGGCGCCGGTTCGTCATCGCGGGCGGGGAAACTTCCGGTTCTGTGGTGCAGGCGTTGCGCGTCAAAGGCTTGCGTATCGGCCGGCAGATCGATCCTGGCGTGCCGGCTACCGTAGCCTTTGGCGGCTCCAATGCGCTTGCGCTGACGCTCAAGTCAGGCAACTTTGGCAGCGTGGACTTTTTTGCCAAGGCGCTGGCTTGCCTGGCGGGAGATTTTTCGTGAGAAATGAAAACGAGCTGCGCGAAGAAATCTGTGAAGTCGGCCTGAGCCTGTTCGGGCGTGGTTATACCGTCGGCAGCGCCGGCAACATCAGTGCCCGCCTCGACGACGGTTGGCTGATCACCCCTACCGATGCCTGTCTCGGAAGGCTGCAGCCCCACGCCATTGCCAAGGTCACCACGGCGGGTGAATGGGTCAGCGGTGACAAACCTTCCAAGACCCTGGCCCTGCACCGGCAAGTTTACGACCGAAACCCAGGAGTCAACGGCGTGGTCCACACCCACTCCACTCATCTGGTGGCCCTCACTTTGGCTGGGGTGTGGAGCGCGCAGGACATTTTGCCGCCGCTCACGCCTTATCAGGTCATGAAGGTGGGCCGCATCCCGTTGATCCATTACCAGCGTCCAGGCTCGCCCGACGTGGCGACGCAAGTTGCCGCACTGGCCGATCAGGTGAGGGGAGTCATGCTGGAACGGCTGGGCCCGGTTGTCTGGGAAAGCTCGGTGTCAAAGGCCAGCCATGCATTGGAAGAGCTGGAGGAAACCGCCCGGCTGTGGCTGATGACCGAGCCACGACCTGCGCCCTTGAGCCAGGCAGCCGTCGAAGAACTCAAGAGGGTGTTCGGTTGCGCCTGGTGAGGCATTGACCCTACTTGTGAAAAGGCCATCGTTGGGCTTTACTGGAACCAGCGTCCTACAAAAATCACAAGAGACGAAGCTGATGAGCAATTCCGTGAAGATTCGCAAAAGCGACAGCCATGTCGATGCCTGGGCCATAGGCTTCATGATCGTTGTGATCGTGGCGACGGCGGTGTACTGGTTCAGTCGCGGCTGAACCCGTACCCGCCACGGAATCTGCGTTAGTTGTCATAACCCAGGTTCGGCGCCAGCCAGCGTTCGCTGACTGCCAGCTCCTGTTTCTTGCGTTCGGTGTAGGCCTGCACCTGATCGCGATCGACCTTGCCCACGGCAAAGTACTGCGCCTGTGGGTGGGCGAAGTACCAGCCGCTGACCGCAGCCGCGGGGAACATCGCGTAGTGCTCGGTCAGGGTCACGCCGCTTTGCCCGTTGTCATCGAGCAGGTCGAACAGCGTGCCTTTCTCGGTATGGTCCGGGCACGCGGGGTAGCCAGGGGCAGGGCGGATGCCTTTGTACTGCTCCTTGATCAACGCCTCGTTGTCCAGTGTCTCTTCGGGGTCGTAGCCCCAATGCTCCTTGCGCACCTGCTGGTGCAACCACTCGGCGCAGGCCTCGGCCAGGCGGTCGGCCAAGGCCTTGACCATGATCGAGTTGTAGTCGTCGCCGTTGTCCTGATAGGCCTTGGCGACTTCTTCGGCGCCGATGCCAGCGGTGGTGATGAAGCCCCCCACGTAGTCGGTCACGCCACTGTCCCTGGGTGCGACGAAGTCGGCCAGGGAAAAGTTCGGCTTGCCATCGGTCTTGATGGTCTGTTGGCGCAGGTGATGCAGGCGCGCCAGCGGCTGGCCATCGTCGCCATACACTTCGATATCGTCGTGTTCCACCTGGTTGGCGGGCCAGAAACCGAACACCGCGCGGGCGCGGATGAGTTTCTCGTCGATCAGCTTGCGCAGCATCACCTTCGCGTCCTCGAACAACGCGGTGGCCGCTTCACCCACCACCTCGTCGGTGAGAATGCGCGGGTACTTGCCGGCCAGGTCCCAGGATATGAAAAACGGTGTCCAGTCGATGTACTCGGCCAGTACGTTCAGGTCGATGTCATCCAGTACCCTGGCGCCGGTAAAGGTCGGCTGCACGGGGTGGTAGGTACTCCAGTCGAAGGTGGCCTTGGCCGCGATGGCGTTGGTATAGCTCAAGCGCTCGGTGCGCGCACTGCGGTTGGCCGTACGCTCGCGAACCTCGATGTATTCCAGGCGAGTCTTCTCGACGAACGCCGGCTTGAGTTCCTTGGACAGCAACTGGGTGGCAACCCCCACCGCCCGCGAGGCGTCGGTCACATAGATGACCGCGTCGTTGCTGTACTTGGGCTCGATCTTCACCGCCGTGTGCGCCTTGGAGGTGGTGGCCCCACCGATCATCAGCGGCAGGTGGAAGTCCTGGCGCTGCATTTCCCGCGCGACGTGAACCATCTCGTCGAGCGAAGGGGTGATCAGGCCGGACAGGCCGATGATGTCGCACTTCTGCTCGCGCGCGACCTGCAGGATCTTGTCGGCGGGCACCATGACGCCCAGGTCGACGATGTCGTAGCCATTGCAGCCCAGCACCACGCCAACGATGTTCTTGCCGATATCGTGGACGTCGCCTTTCACCGTGGCCATCAGGATCTTGCCCTTGGCTTCGGGCTTGTCGCCTTTCTCCAGCTCGATGAACGGAATCAGGTGGGCCACGGCCTGCTTCATCACGCGCGCCGACTTGACCACCTGGGGCAGGAACATCTTGCCCGAGCCGAACAGGTCGCCAACGATGTTCATGCCCGACATCAACGGGCCTTCGATGACCTCGATCGGGCGCTTGAACGACTGTCGCGACTCCTCGGTGTCTTCGACGATGTGCGTGGTGATGCCCTTGACCAACGCATGTTCCAGACGCTGGTTGACCGGCCAGCCGCGCCATTCTTCGGTCTCGGCTTCCTTGACGCTGCCGTCGCCCTTGAACTTGTCGGCGATGGCCAGCAGGGCGTCGGTGCCTTCCGGGGTGCGGTTGAGCACCACGTCCTCGACACGGTCACGCAGCTCGGCCGGGATCTGGTCATAGATCTCCAACTGGCCGGCGTTGACGATACCCATGGTCAGGCCGTTACGGATGGCATGCAGCAAGAACACCGAATGGATCGCCTCGCGCACCGGATTGTTGCTACGGAACGAGAACGACACGTTGGACACGCCGCCGCTGGTCAATGCAT
Source organism: Pseudomonas sp. CFBP 13727 (assembly GCF_014841915.1). NCBI lineage: Bacteria > Pseudomonadati > Pseudomonadota > Gammaproteobacteria > Pseudomonadales > Pseudomonadaceae > Pseudomonas > Pseudomonas sp. CFBP 13727. Next base: position 108,612 of record NZ_JACYUT010000001.1, on the reverse strand, counting down.
GGGGTAACTCGTCGCGGATGTAGGCGCAGGCATTGATGAAGTCGACGGCATAGTTGTTGTGTTCTTCGATGCCGGTGGCCACGGCAAAGATGTTCGGGTCGAAGATGATGTCTTCCGGGGGGAAGCCGACCTGGTCGACCAGAATGTCGTAGGAGCGCTTGCAGATTTCCTTCTTGCGCGCCTCGGTGTCGGCCTGGCCAGCCTCGTCGAAGGCCATGACCACCACCGCCGCGCCGTAGCGCTTGCACAGCTTGGCGTGATGGATGAAGGCCTCCACGCCTTCCTTCATGCTGATCGAGTTGACGATGCCCTTGCCCTGGATGCACTTGAGCCCGGCTTCGATCACTTCCCACTTGGAGGAGTCGATCATGATCGGCACCCGCGAGATGTCCGGCTCGCCAGCGATCAGGTTGAGGAAGGTGACCATCGCCTTCTGCGAGTCGAGCATGCCCTCGTCCATGTTGATGTCGATCACCTGCGCGCCGGCTTCCACCTGCTGCAGGGCGACTTCCAGGGCCTCGGTGTAGTTGTCCTCGCGGATCAGCCGCGCGAAGCGCGCGGAGCCGGTGATGTTGGTGCGCTCGCCGACGTTGACGAACAACGACTGACGGTCGATGGTGAACGGCTCCAGACCCGACAACCGGCAGGCTTTGGGAATGTCCGGGATCGCCCGCGGCTCATAGCCGGCCACTGCCTTGGCGATGGCTTCGATATGCCCCGGGGTGGTGCCGCAGCAGCCACCGACGATGTTGAGAAAGCCGCTCTGGGCAAACTCTTCGATGATCTTCGCGGTTTCCGAAGGCAGCTCGTCGTATTCACCGAAGGCGTTCGGCAAGCCCGCGTTGGGGTGCGCCGAAACGTAGGTCCCGGCCTTGTTCGACAGCTCTTCCAGGTAGGGGCGCAGCTCGCTGGCACCCAGCGCGCAGTTCAGGCCTACCGAGATCGGCCTGGCATGGCTTACCGAGTTCCAGAAGGCCTCGGTGGTCTGCCCGGACAGGGTGCGACCGGACGCATCGGTGATGGTCCCGGAAATCATGATCGGCAATTCGAAGCCCAGTTCCTCGTACACCCCCTGCACGGCGAAGATCGCCGCCTTGGCGTTGAGGGTGTCGAAGATGGTCTCGATCAGGATCAGGTCGGCGCCGCCCTCGATCAGGCCTTTGGTGGCTTCGGTGTAGTTTTCCACCAGCTCGTCGAAGGTGACGTTGCGGTAGCCGGGGTTGTTGACATCGGGGGACAGCGAGCAGGTGCGACTGGTCGGGCCCAGCACGCCGGCGACGAAGCGCGGTTTGTCCGGGGTTTCCAGGGTCTTGGCGTCGGCGACGCGACGGGCCACCCGCGCACCTTCAACGTTGAGCTCGTACACCAGCGACTCCATGCCGTAGTCGGCCTGGGACACCTGGGTGGCATTGAAGGTGTTGGTTTCCAGAATGTCGGCGCCCGCGTCCAGGTAGGCCTTCTCGATGGCGGCGATCACATCCGGGCGGCTGAGCAGCAACAGGTCGTTGTTGCCCTTGACGTCGCTTGGCCAATCGGCGAAGCGCTCACCCCGATAATCCTCTTCCTCGAGCTTGTAGCTCTGGATCATCGTGCCCATGCCGCCGTCGAGAATCAGGATGCGCTCTTTGAGGGCTTGCTGGAGGGCTTGAAGGCGAGCACTGCGGTCGGACATGGGAACCACTCTTTCAGAAAATTCGGACACTGTGACAGGTGGCGGATGATAGCAAACCTGTGCGCTATTTGATCATCACAAGGATTGCCATGAATTTCACTCATGTTCGGAACGCCGGGCTCGTGCCTTTCCAGTCCCTTGCACAAGGCCCCGGAAGAAACTTGCAGCCGGTCAGTCATTGACGCGTGTCGCGACCTTTTCGAGATTTTTGCAGTCCCACCCCTCGGAATGCCCTGAAAAGGGGCGCGAATTCTCGTTTCAAAAGGCGGTACGCATGCTGATTTCGCTTCAAGCTTTAAGGGCCCTGGCCGCCTGGATCGTAGTCTGCCATCACTTCATGCAGATTTTCTTCGACTTCCATGCCGCTGGCCCCATCGGTCAGTTCTTCACTGACCGAGGCGCGGTGGGCGTCGATATCTTTTTCGTCATCAGTGGGTTGGTCATCTACCTGTCGACCCAGGACAAGCAGATGCCCGCAGGGCGCTTCCTGCTCAACCGTGTCATTCGCATCGTACCGGCCTATTGGCTGTACACCGCCTTGATGGGGCTGATGCTGGTAAGCCTGGGCCAATGGCTGCCGCATGCCGCGATAGACCTGCCGCACTTCATCCTCTCGCTGCTGTTCATTCCTTCGGAAAATCCCGGTGGCTACGGCCTGTACCCGACGCTGAACGTGGGCTGGACACTCAACTACGAGATGTTCTTCTACCTGCTGTTCTCGCTGGTGTTCACCGTGCCGCAGCGTTACCGCCCGCTGATCGTCGCCGCCGCGCTGGTCGCGGTCAGCGAAGTACTCGGCCGCTATGGGGTGGTCAGCCGCTTCTATCAGAACAACATCATCTACGAGTTCCTGCTGGGCATCGGCATCGGCATGCTCTATCGCCGCGGCTGGATCGCCCAGGGCTTGTGGCTACCCTTGGCCGTGATCATCGTGTCGGCAGTGCTGATCTATCACCTGGATTCCAGCGACCGGCTGTTGCACTGGGGCTTGCCCAGCGCGCTGATCGTCCTGGCTTGCGTGGCCATGGAGCCGCACTTCCGTGGCAGCCGCTTGCTAAAGACCCTGGGCGACTGTTCGTATTCGGTGTACCTGGTGCACGTGCTGGTGCTCTACGCCGGTTGGCTGGCCAGCGTCCACTGGCATCTGAACCCGTATTGGGTGTTTGCGTTCTGCGTGCCCACCATCGCCTTGGTGTCGTGGGCCAGCTACGTGTGGATCGAGAAGCGTCTGTACCAACGGGTCAAGCACTGGACCGACGCTCGCCTGGATTCGACCTCGATGGCCCGTACGGGGTGATTCCCGACCAAAACAGTCAGGCTTTGTCAGCGTCGCCGGATTCGCGTAAACTGCTGGCAAGTCTGTGAGGAACCACTATGAGCGCTATAACGATTACCGACGCTGCGCACGATTACCTGGCCGATCTGCTGAGCAAGCAGAACACGCCCGGGATCGGCATTCGCGTGTTCATCACCCAGCCAGGCACCCAGTACGCAGAGACGTGCATTGCCTACTGCAAGCCGGGTGAAGAAAAGCCGGAAGACACCGCCCTGGGCCTGAAAAGCTTCACCGCCTGGATCGACGCCGTCAGCGAAGCCTTCCTCGACGACGCCGTGGTCGACTACGCTACCGACCGCATGGGCGGGCAGCTCACCATCAAGGCGCCCAACGCCAAGGTGCCGATGGTCAACGGGGACAGCCCCGTCAACGAGCGCATCAACTACTATCTGCAAACCGAGATCAACCCCGGCCTGGCCAGCCACGGCGGGCAGGTCAGCCTGATCGACGTGGTCGAGGACGGCATTGCCGTGCTGCAGTTCGGCGGCGGCTGCCAGGGTTGCGGTCAGGCCGACGTCACCCTCAAGGAAGGCATCGAGCGCACCTTGCTCGAGCGCATCCCGGAGCTCAAGGGCGTTCGTGATGTCACCGACCACACCCAGAAAGAAAACGCCTACTACTAGCTAGGCAGGCTGCCCCCGCGCCACGGCGCGAGGCCCGCATCCGATTCGCTGCGCCCAAGCAGCACGATGCGGGCAGCTACTGGCCGAAGCGCTGGGCGTAACCTTGCGGACTCACCCCAAGCACCTTCTGAAAACTGCGCCGCAGGTTTTCCGCATGGCCATAGCCGCACAGGCGCGCCACGCTCTGCAACGACAATTGCCCGCCCTGGATCATCGCCCGGGCCGCTTCCAGGCGGACCCGCTCGATATGCCGCGCCGGCGTGATGTTCAGTTCGGCGAAGAAAACCCGGTACAACGTCCGCGGCGTCATGTTGGCCTTGTGTGCCAGCGCTTCCAGGGACAGATCGGCGCTCAGGTTCAGTGCGATCCATTCCAGCAACTCGGTCAGCCTCGACGTCGTTCCGTTGCAGCGCGCCAGGTGTGGGCTGAATTGCGTCTGTCCACCCGAACGCTTGAGAAACAGCACCAGGCGGCGAGCGACGGCGAGGGCCAGGGGGCGGCCCAGGTCGGCCTCGATCAACGCCAGCGCCAGGTCGATCCCGGCGGTGACGCCTGCCGAGGTGAAAATGTGGCTGTGCCCGTCCTTGTCCGAGGGATCGTAGGTGTGCAGCCGATCGCCTTGCACCTGCACATTGGCAAAGGCCTGCAAGGCCTCGACATCGTCCCAGTGAGTGGTGGCGATCAAGCCGTCCAGCAAGCCCGCGCTGGCGAGCATCAGCGCTCCCGAGCATACCGAACCCAAGCGTCGGACCGTGGGCGCGGCCTCGCGCAACCAGGCGAGCAGGGCAGTGTTCGCGCACTGTTCGGCATCGCTGCTGCCGCCGGGCAGCAGCACCGTGTCCAGGGTGCTGCAGTCCACCGACAGCCAGCTGGAGTCGACATGCAGTTTCAACCCGGCGGAGGTCGCCACGGCGCCCGCTGCCTCCCCCAGCAGCTGCAATTGGTAGAGTGGCGCCAGGCCCTGGCGGGCCAGCTCGACGTTGGCCGAGGCGAACACCTGCATCGGGCCGGTCACATCCAGGCTCATCACCCCGGGATAGATCAGGCAAGCGATCACTTTGGTGGAGTCAGCCATGCAGTCCATGTCGTTCAAGAACGGTACAGGTGGGCATGGCCCGCACGGTACAGCGCCGAGTCGGCGAAACTGTCCGTGTGCAGCACGTGCCCCACGAGAATCAGCGCACTGCGCCGGAAGTCCTTGGCTGCGACCTTGAGCTGGATATCCGCCAAGGTGCCCAGCACGAAGTCCTGATCCGGCCAGCTAGCCTTGTGAATCACGGCAACCGGGCAATCCGCGCCGTAGCTGGGCAGTAGCTCGGCGACGATTCGATCCAGATTCTTCACACCCAGGTGAATGGCCAACGTCGCGCCGTGCCGGGCCAGGCTGCCCAAGCTTTCACCCGGCGGCATCGGCGACTTGTCGCCATAGCGGGTGAGAATCACCGTCTGCGCCACATCGGGCAGGGTCAGCTCCACGCCCAGCAGCGCTGCGCAAGCAGCCGTAGCGGTCACGCCAGGAATGATCTGGTAGTCGATACCGTGCTCGCGCAGGCAGCGAATCTGCTCGCCGATCGCGCCATACAGGCCGGGATCGCCGCTGTGCACCCGCGCTACGTCTTCGCCCCGGTCATGGGCTTGGCGCATCAGCTCGATGATCTGTTGCAGGTGTAGCTCGGCGCTGTTGTGCACCTGGTGCGCGGTGTGCCCTTCGAGCACCGCGTCGGGCACCAGCGAGCCGGCATAGATGATCACTGGGCAACGCCGGATCAGGCGCTGGCCCTTGACGGTGATCAGCTCCGGATCGCCCGGTCCGGCGCCGATGAAATAAACGGTCATGGGGATTCCTGACAGGCGGAGGGGTGAATGATATTCAAGTTGAACGCACAGCGCAGCTGGTCTGACTCACCATGCTGGCGATGGCCAGGGTAGCCACCGTCGTGTGCCGCCGTTTGACAAGCAGCATCGCCGCAGACGCCGTGCAGTGCTCGGCCATGGCCAGGGCGGCGCTTTCGGCAACACCGTGGCAAGCGGTGGCTGCGAACGAGCGCGCGGAACGATGGCTGAGTCGATCCTCAAAGGGCGCCAGCGCCTGCGCGCTGTAGGTGGCGAAAGGCAAACCAAGGCGTTCGGCCAGCAGGAGCAGCCCTGGCTCGTGTGCCTTGAGGTCGATACTGGCCAGCCCCTGCACATCCGCCCAGTCAAGCCGGTGTTCGAGCAGGGTTTGTTGCAGCAGTTCGTGCAGCGCCTGCGCGCTGCAACCCCGGCGACACCCGAACCCTACCCACAGCGCCGTCATCGGATTCAGCTACGGGCTCGGCGAAACAACCAGGTACTGATCAGGCCCAGGGCCAGCCAGAACACCGCATTGGTTACCAGTGAAGCAATCACGAACTGCTGTTCCAGCGCTTCGGGCGCCAGGCTCGCATGCTGTTCGGGTTGGGGCGCGCCAATGAGGTGCGGTACCAGCACGATGGCCAGGCCCAGCGCCTTGAGCAGCATGCCGCGGCCGAACACCAACAACGCCAGGCCCGCAGCTGTCGACGCGGCTGTGCCGATCCACCAGGTTTGCCGCGATGCCAGGTCTGCCGCCTGCGTGCCGGGCAGTTCCGGCGGCAGGCCCAGGTTCGGCGCCAGGCAGAACACCGCGAATCCACCCAACCCCCACAACAGTCCCTGGGCATTGCGACCGGGTGCCCGCAGCGTATAGAGCGCGACCAGCATCAGGGCGAAGCCGACGGCCACTACCAGATTGCCCCCGGCCGTGGACAGCACGCGCTGCCAGCCGTTTTCGGGTTCCCAGGCCTCGGCGTGCTCGTGCTCGTGCTCGGCGCCTGCGGCATCGGCATGCTCATGCTGCGCGGCAGGTGTTTCATAGGTTTCACCCGCAAGGATCAGCGGGGCGACCCAGAGGGCTTGCAGAAGCGTCAACAACAAAGCGGCCAGCAGCCCGCTGAACCCGGCGGTACGTACGATGTGCCTGATCATCTCGGTATTCCTCAATGGCACGGAAAGGCGGCGCTGTGCCGGGTGTCGTGAGCGGCGTTGTGCACGGCTTCGATATGCGAGAAACCGGCGAAGCCGACCAGGCAGCAGCCCAGCAGGAACGTACCAGTCGCCAGCGCAATGCGCTGGGCGAGGGTGGCGGTATGCGTTTGGGCGTGTTCAGGGCTGGTTGAGACGGTGCTGGACATGGCGTTCCCTCTGGTGGTCCCGACGGTGGCGGCTCCACGGTATGTGGCTCCGACAATCGGGCACGCGCACGCAGAAAGCCTGGCGCAGGCGCGCCATGCTCGCAACAGCGCCCGCCCACCGCGGGTTTGTCGATCACAGACAGTCTGGGCCGGTCTCCGGGCTTGCGAGGGGCGGTATGAGCCAGCCTTGAAAGCGTCGCCTTCCCACACCCATGACAGGCGCAGTGGATCTGACACTTCTCTCGCTTACCGTTGCGGGGGCAGCACCGGACTTGCGCCAGCATCCAATCGAAGCTGGCACTCACCGGTTTCCCGTTTCACCCTGTGAAGGGCACCCAAAACGAAGCGCCTAGCAAATCATGTCGACGCGGGGCCGTCAATCCGCGCCCATGCCAGCGAGCGCCGGCGCCTGTAGAATGCTGCCGCGGTCCGCACTTTCACATCCGACAAGGAGTTCCCCATGCCCGAAGAAGGCAACATGCTACAAGCCGCCGTGGTGTTCCTGCTGGCCGCGGTGATTGCCGTGCCGTTGGCCAAACGCCTGCAATTGGGCGCGGTGCTGGGCTATCTGTTCGCCGGGGTGGTCATCGGCCCGCAAGTGCTGGGCTGGGTCGGCGACCCACAGAGCGTCAGCCACATCTCTGAACTGGGGGTAGTCCTGCTGCTGTTCATCATTGGCCTGGAGCTGTCGCCCAAGCGGCTGTGGGTCATGCGCAAGGCGGTGTTCGGGGTTGGCCTGGCCCAGGTGCTGCTGACCGCAGTGGTGATCGGCGCGGTGGCATTGCTCGGCTTCGGCCAGCCGTTGAACAGTGCCGTGGTGCTGGGTCTGGGCCTGGCCTTGTCGTCCACTGCCTTCGGCCTGCAAAGCCTGGCCGAACGCAAGGAACTGAACGCTCCCCACGGTCGCCTGGCCTTTGCCATCCTGCTGTTCCAGGACATTGCCGCGATTCCACTGATCGCCATGGTGCCGCTGCTGGCCGGCAGTGGCAGCGATGCAGGCGAGGGCAGTACCCTGGATCACGGCCTGCGGGTGCTGGGCAGCATCGCCGTGGTGGTGGTCGGTGGGCGCTACCTGTTGCGTCCGGTGTTTCGCGTCGTCGCCCGCACTGGCCTGCAGGAGGTGTCCACCGCCACGGCCTTGCTGGTGGTGATCGGCACCGCCTGGCTGATGGAACTGGCCGGTGTCTCCATGGCCCTGGGCGCCTTTCTCGCTGGCTTGCTGCTGGCCGATTCGGAATACCGGCACGAGTTGGAGTCGCAGATCGAGCCGTTCAAGGGGCTGCTGCTGGGGCTGTTCTTCATCAGTGTCGGCATGGGCGCCAATCTGGGCCTGCTGATCGAAAGCCCGGCACTGGTGCTGGGGCTGACGCTGCTGTTGATCGGCATCAAGCTGCCGTTGCTGGTGTTGATCGGGCGTCTGGCCGGCGGCTTGGGCCGGCTCAGCGCCGTACGCCTGGGTATCGTGCTGGCCGCCGGCGGCGAGTTCGCCTTCGTGGTGTTCAAGATAGGCCGCGAGCAGGGCCTGTTCGACGCGCGCCTGTACGACACCTTGCTGCTGACCATCACTTTGTCGATGGCGCTCACGCCATTGCTGTTGCTGCTGTGCGCACGCCTGCTGCGGGTCAAGACCCCGCCGGTGGAAGTGCCGGACGCCTACCGCGAGATTGAAAGCGACGCGCCCCGCGTGGTGATTGCCGGCATGGGCCGGATGGGGCAGATCGTTGCGCGGATCCTGCGGGCGCAGAAGATCAGCTTCGTAGCCTTGGACACCTCGGTGGAGTCCATCGAGTTCTCGCGCAGCTTCGGCCACCTGCCGGTGTTCTATGGCGACCCGCTGCGGCCGGAGATCCTGCGCGCGGCCAAGGTCGAGCAGGCCGAGTATTTCGTCATCGCCACCGACGATCCGGAAATCAACATCAAGACCGCCGAATTGGTCAACCGCCTGTACCCGCACGTGAAGATCATCGCCCGCGCGCGCAATCGCCAGCACGTGCACCGGCTGGTCGACCATGGCGCCCAGGCGGTTCGCGAAACCTACTACTCGAGCCTGGAAATCACCCGCCGAACGCTGGTCGGCCTGGGCTTGAGCCAATCCCAGGCCGATGCGCGGATCAGCCGCTTCAAGCGCCATGACGAACAGGTGCTGCAGGCCCAGCACGCGATCTACGACGATGAAGCCAAGGTCATGCAGACCGCCCAGGAAGCGCGCGCCGAGCTGGCCCGGCTGTTCGAATCCGATCGTCAGGACGAGAAGGCTGCCGCCAAGGGGGCGCCGCGGCGCTGAGAATCAAACCGGCGGCTGGCGGGCGACGTCGGCCGGCCCGTCCTCGTTGGCCGGATGCGGCGTGCGGGTCGACATTTCGGCGCGCAGCTGCGGCAGGCACTCGGGGTAGCGGTTGTTGACGAAAGTGATCAGCCGCTCGCGCACATGGCAGCGCGCATCCCAGTTGCGCGACGAATCCAGCGAGCTGAGCAGGATGCGCAATTGCATCGCCTTGTCGCTGGTATCGGTGACCTGCAGAACCACCACACGGCCGTCCCACAGGTGCGGGATTTCCTCGCACAGACGCTTGGTCTCGACGCGCAGCGCTTCCAGCGGCACCGAGTAGTCGACCCAGAGAAACACCGAGCCGATGATGCTGGAGGTACTGCGGGTCCAGTTCTGGAACGGCTTCTCGATGAAGTACTGCAGAGGCACGACCATGCGCCGCTCATCCCAGATCTTCACCACCACGTAGGTCCCGGTGATCTCTTCGATACGCCCCCATTCGCCCTCGACGATGACCACGTCGTCGATGCGGATCGGCTGCGAAATGGCGATCTGCAGGCCGGCGATCAGGTTGCCCAGCACCGGTTTGGCAGCGAAGCCGGCAGCCAGTCCCGCAAGACCTGCGGACGCCAGCAGGCTGGTGCCGATCTGGCGCACCGCTGGAAACGTCATCAGGATCAGGGCGATGCCGAAAATCAGCACCAGCACGTTGAGGCACTGCACCAGCACCCGCACCTGGGTCTGGATGCGCCGGGCGGCAAGGTTGTCCTCGATGTCCAGCGGGTGTTTGAGGGTCATGGTCGTAGCCACGGCCTTGACACAGCGCAAGCCGAGCCAGGTCAGGCAGGCGGTGACCAGCATGCCGTTGAGGTGGCGCACGGTATTGATCAGCAGCAGGTCGTCGGGCGCCGAGGTCCACACCGCCTGCAGGGCCATCAACGGCATCAGCCACAGGGTCGGCTGCTCGGCACGGGCGACCAGTTGCTGCGCCAGTACGAAGGACTTGGAGACGCGTCGCAGGATGATCAGGCCGACCCAGCGGATCAGCAGAATGACGCATACGGCCAGCGCGGCGGCGATCAGCGTACTGAGCCAGGGCATCGGCACGCGGGCCAGCAAGGAATCGGGAAGGGCGTATTCCATGGGTCGGGTGCTCGCTTGAGGCATGAACTGGAGTCGACCGGCAAAGCTCGACACGGTTCCCCGGCATCCGCAGCCGATCAGTCTGCCAAGCGGGTTTCACGCGAGGGCGAGTGGCCAAAATAGCCGCTGTAGCACTTGCTGAAATGGCTCACCGAGACAAAGCCGCAGGCAATCGCCACGTCCATGATCGACAGCGTCGAATGCTGCAACAGACGACGTGCTTCGGTGACCCGCAGTTCCATATAGTAACGGTGCGGCGAAGTGCCAAGCTGGTCCTGGAACAGCCGGTCGATCTGGCGCCGCGAGCGGCCGACGAACTCGGCCAGTTGGTCCAGCGACAGCGGTTCCTCCAGATTGCTCTCCATCAGGTCGATGATGTTGCGCAGCGGCTGGCTGAGCTTGCCGGTCGCCTGGCCACCGGTGCGCTTGAAGCGCAGCCCTTCGAAGGCAAGAATGTGTTCCACCCCATTGGCCAGGGTCTCGCCGCGCTGCTGGCGGATCATTTCCATCATCATGCCGAAGCCGCCGTTGGGGCTGGCGGCGGTGGCGCGGTCGCGGTCGATGACCTGGCTGGCGGGGGTGACGGTGATCTGCGGGCTGAGTTCTGCCAGCGAAGCGCGGTTCTCCGGATGCACCGCGCAGCGATAGCCATCGAGCAGGCCTGCCTGGCCGAGAAACCAGGCGCCGTTCCACAACCCGCCCAGGGCAATGCCGCGACGGGCGCAGTCCGCCAGTATTCGACTGAGCAGCAGGGAAGGCCGCAGCGGCGTGCGAAAGCCGCCACAGATGATCAACAGGTCCACTTCGTCGTGCATGCCTGGCATCAGTGGCGCATCCGGCTGCAGCAGTATGCCCAGATCACTGATCACCTGGCCGGGCGCCAGCCCATAGGAGCGAATGGCGTAGGCCGCCGGGCTGATCAGATTGGCAGTGACCAAGGTGTCCAGGCTGGCAGTGAAGGCGGCCAGGGAAAAATGCTCCAGCAGCACGAAACCCACGCGCAGGCTTGCCTGGTCGGTGTTGCGCAGGCGTCCGTTGGCCGAGGCAAGGTACAGCAGGTTCTTGCTTTGCCCGGCACCGCTGAAAACCCGTTGCGTCATTGCTGCCTGCTCCCTGGATTGCCGCTGATCACAGCGGATATTAGCGTAGTGCTACGGCCACGCGTCTGCGAGACTGACGGCCCTTTTGCCGTGGAGGAAGCCCCATGCCCTACCTGCGCCACGCCCACTGCCTGCTGCTGTGCTGGCTGATCGGCACACCGGTGTGGGCCGACGACAGCGTGATCGTCTGGCCCGCCGACTGGGACGTGCAGATCCTGCCCGACTCGGCCGATGCGCAGGGCCAGCCCAGCGGCAGCCGCCAGCGTGCCACCAAGACCGATGCCAATGGCGATCCGTTGATGATCGTCGAGATGACCCGTGGCGCACTGGCCCAGGACCATGCGGTCAACCTGGAAGCGGTGTTGCTGGAGATGCGCAAGGCCATCCAGATCAACTTTTCCCGCTCCGGCTACCAGAGCGTGTGCACCAAGGTCAAAGCGACCCGGCTGGGCAACCTCCCAGCTGCGCAGACCACCTGCAAGGTCACCCGCAACGGAACCCTCGCCATTACCCAGACCCTGGTCGCAGCGGTACAGCCCGGCATGGCCTACGGGTTCAGCTATGCAGGTTCTGCCGAGGGTTATCCGCAACTGGAGGCCGAGGTCATGGGCATACGCCAGGCACTGCGATTCGCCAAGCCCGAGTAGCGAGGCGGACCAAGTTGATGCTGCTTATTCTTTGAAGGCATATAAAAAGCATTATTCATTCTTTTTAAATATCCGGTTGTAGGTGCAATCTCTACCTTACGCACTGCGGTGCGACCGAATGTCTAACGAGGATGACTGCATGACCATCAAAGCGATCAACGTACGCAACCAGTTCAAGGGCACCGTCAAGGAAATCATCGAAGGGCCGGTCGTCTCGGAAATCGACGTGCAGACCCCGGCCGGCATCGTCACCTCGGTGATCACCACCCGCTCGGTGCACGAGCTGGAATTGCAGATTGGCAGCGAAGTCATCGCTTTCGTGAAATCGACTGAAGTGTCCATCGCCAAACTGTAACAAACGCCTCGCATACTGATCACGCATTCACGTCTTATACCGTGGTGTCTTGTCAAGTTTGAAGCCGGAAAGATCTTGAGGGTCGTGCTCTTGCAGGGGAGCACGGCCCTTTTTTTGTCTGCGCCAGGGATGGCTCAAGTCAGCGGCGTAGGCGCCAGGGTGCCGAGCAAAGCCACTGCAGCCACGGCGCCCAGCCCGCATGCCCATTCGAGTGTAACGGTACGCTTGAGCCCATGGATGTCCAGCGGGCCCCGGGCCAATTGACGCCGGTGCCACAGGGCCAGGCCGAGCATGGCCAACACCAGCGCCAGCTTGATCGCCAGTACTGTGGCGAACCCGGATTGGCCAGGCAGCGGGAGGAACGTCCCGGTCAGCGCCCGGGTGTTGATGAGTCCGGTTATCAACATCCCGGCCACCAGCACACACCCCACGCCACTGAAGCGACCGAGCACCACGCGCAAGTCTTGGTCGCCCGGTCGAGCCAGTACGAACATCAGCAACATCAGACCGCCCAGCCAGGCACCGACGCACAGCAGGTGGATCAACTGGTTGATCACCAGCCAGGTGCCAGCGGCGCCTTCGAGCATGGCTGCGTGGCCTACCGGCGCGAGCGTTGCCAGCGCCAGTGCACTCAAGGGCCTGGCCACTACTTGCAGTTTCGGATGGGGAAGGCGCAGACACACCAGGACCGCCACGCAGGCAAACAGATGCAGCGTCCAGACCTTGCCGAAGAAGGTTTCCGCCAGCACCCGTCGAACCAGCGCCATGTCCAGCGAGCCGCCCAGCTCATAAGCCACGGCGAACAGCCAGGCTACGCCGCTGATCAGGGCCAGTGCAGCCAGCAGGCACACCAACGGATCGATCAGGTTACGCAACCGACCCATCTGGCTGGGGTGCACGAGCAGCAACGGGCGAAACATGCACGCACCGAACACCAGCATCAGGCTGGTGAAATGCAGGAAACGCAGAGCGATCAATACACTCATGGTCACGGACTCACGGTGAAGCTGTATTCACCCGCACTTTTGTGGGTATCCACCGACACGACCTGCCAGTGCACCGTGTACTGACCCGCTGCCAGGGGCGCGGCAGGTTTGATCACAAGGGTCTTCGCATCGTCCGCAGCACTGGCCAAGGGCTGCAAGGCTACCGCGTCGCCGTCCGCCGCAGTCACGCTCACCTGGCTGAAACCCAGTTCAATTGCTTCGGAAAAACCCAGGCTCAATTGCGCCGGGGCAACGACGGTGGTATCCGCAGCGGGCACAGGGTGGGTCAGATGGGCGTGGGCCATGGCCAGGGGCGATACGAGAACGAGCAGGGCGGTGCTGAGCAACTTGCGAGCAGACATGGCAATGGCCTTGAACACTGAAAAAGGCCGCCAATAAAGCATGATCCTGCGCGCCGGGCAACGTCGTCGACCGGTCATGCGGTTGCAGCTCGGCGGCACCAGCCGGGCTGAACTCCCTGCGCGAGCTCAAGCCTAAGCAGCATGACTCTTTGACCAGGAGGCCTCCATGGCCAGCAAGAAAGTAGCCGACATCGTGATCCAGACCCTGCAGCAGGCCGGGGTTCGCAACTGCTACGGCATCGTCGGCGACACGCTCAACCACGTCACCGACGCGATCAAGCGCAGCGAGATCGAATGGGTCCACGTGCGCCATGAAGAAGCTGCGGCATTCGCCGCGGGCGCAGAGTCGTTCATCAGCGGTCGACTGACGGCCTGCGCCGGTTCCTGCGGCCCTGGTGGCCTGCATTTCATCAACGGTATCTTCGAAGCCCAGCGCAACAAGGCGCCCATGGTGCTGATTGCCAGCCAGATCGTGACCAGCGAGCTGGGCATGGACTTTCCCCAGGAAGTGGACTTCAAGGCCATCTACGGCAGTTGCACGGTGTTCTGCGAACAGGTGTACACGCCGGAGCAGGCGCGCCGAGTGACTACCCTGGCCGCGCAAACCGCCTTGAACGAAGGGGGAGTGGCGGTGATCATCCTGCCATCGGACATCAGTGCTGCGGAGGTCAAGAATGACCGCCCGTTCAGCGTTCACCAGCCTCGTCCGGTACTGCAACCCAGCCCCGACGAACTGGCTGGGATCGCCGCCATTCTTGCCGAAGGCAAGAAGATCGCAATCTACGCCGGGGTCGGCTGTGAAGGTGCCCACGACGAGCTGATCGAGCTGGCTCACCGACTCAAGGCGCCCATTGCCCACACCTCACGGGCCAAGGACTTCGTCGAATACGACAACCCATACAACATGGGCATGACCGGCGTGTTCGGGGTTGAATCCGGCTACCACGCGATGATGGAGTGCGACACCCTGCTGCTGCTGGGCGCCGACTTCGCCTGGGGCCAGTTCTACCCGCAGAATGCGCGGATCGTTCAGGTCGACCGCAAAGGCGCTCACTTGGGTCGTCGCCACCCGATCGAACTGGGGGTGGTGGGCGACGTCCTGCCGACCTTGCAGGCGTTGTTGCCACTGCTGGCCGAGCGTAGCGAACACAGCTTCCTGGAAGACTGCCTGAAGGTGCGGCAGAAAACCTTGAAGACCCTGGCCCATGACCAGCGCCATACCGACGGGCATCTGATTCACCCGCAGTACCTGACCCACCTGTTGGACAAACACGCCAGCGAAGACGCGCTGTTCACCGCCGACGGTGGCTCACCCATGGTCTGGGTGCTGCGTCACATCAACACCAACGGTCAGCGCCGTACGCTCACCAGCCTGCGCCACGGCACCATGGCCAATGCCATGCCCCAGGCACTGGGCCTGCAGAAAGCCTACCCGCAACGCCAGGTCATTTCGCTGTCGGGCGACGGTGGCTTGGCCATGCTGCTGGGTGATCTGCTCACAGCCGTTCAGGAAAAGCTGCCGATCAAGGTGGTGGTGTTCAACAACAGTTCATTGAACTTCGTCCAGATCGAACAGAAAGTTGAAGGCTTGTTGGATAACTTCACCGACCTGCACAACCCGGACTTCGCCAAGTTGGCTGAAGTCATGGGCTTCTACGGTGAGCAGGTGTCCGATGGCGCCAGCCTCGAAGCGGCGGTGCAGCGCTTCCTGAACCATCCTGGCCCGGCGCTGCTGGATGTAAAGGTCAATCCCGAAGAACTGGTGATGCCACCGAAGATCGAGTTCTCGCAGGTGTCCAATATGGCCCTGTATTCGGCCAAGGCCATGCTCAGCGGTCGCGCCGACGATGTGGCGCACATGCTGGTCGACAACTTCATCAAGTAGATGCTCGCGAGCGAGTGTGACCAGGCCGCCGAGTCAGACTCGGCGGCCTATTTGTTTTCCTTGCTCTCTTTATGGATCAGGTACATGACGTAACCGAACGAACCCAGGGTCGCGGTTATGATGGTCAACATGATCACA
This sequence comes from Pseudomonas sp. CFBP 13727, assembly GCF_014841915.1. Classification (NCBI taxonomy): domain Bacteria; kingdom Pseudomonadati; phylum Pseudomonadota; class Gammaproteobacteria; order Pseudomonadales; family Pseudomonadaceae; genus Pseudomonas; species Pseudomonas sp. CFBP 13727. Next base: position 92,905 of record NZ_JACYUT010000001.1, on the reverse strand, counting down.
CCGTCCATGACACACCTCCAGAAAATGAAATTTCGTTCAGGTGACTATGAGCGTTGGAGGCAAGTAAAAACAGATTCAGAAAGCGGTAAAAAAACCGGATCAGATGGCCGTCTTGCCGCCGAGCAGTTTGCCGAAGTGGGCAATGGCCAGCTTGTAGCCGTGGGTACCGAAGCCGGCAATGACGCCCACCGCTACCTTCGATACGAATGATTGATGGCGGAATTCCTCGCGCCGATGAACGTTGGAAATATGCACTTCCAGCACTGGCACTTCGCAGGCAATCAGGGCGTCATGAATGGCGATCGAGGTATGGGTCCAGGCGCCCGGGTTGATGACGATGCCGGCAACGCGCTGGCGGGCCTGATGGATCCAGTCGATCATCTGTCCTTCATGATTGGTCTGGCGGCATTCGACCGCAAAGCCCAGTTCCTGTCCGCTCTGCACGGCCATGGCTTCGACATCGGCCAGGGTTTCATGGCCGTAGACCGCAGGTTCGCGCAAACCCAGCATGTTGAGATTGGGGCCGTTGAGTACGAGGATGATCTGGGACATGAGGCTTCCTGGTCAGATGGGATCGAGCCGTGCGGGCAAGGCGCCGCACTGGGGCGATGGGACCGGAAGAATACCGAAAAAGACGCTGTATGTGAGGGATGTGAAAACGGGTGGCATGTCCTGATGCGGTTGTACGCACCTTGTGACACCCACCCGCCTTCGATTTCGGTAACGCTGACGGCAGGGGCAGCTGATGCCCGTCTGCCTCAGGATCAGTTACCGCTCGTGCCGCCTGCGCCGCTGCCTGCACCTTTGCCCGAGCTTGCGCCGTTACCGGAACCCGAACCCATCGAGCCACTGTTGGCGCCGCTGCTGTTGCCGGTGCCGTTGCTGAATGTGCCCTGGCCGTTCGGGGTACCCGACGTGGTGCTGCCGCTGCTGCTGTTGGCATCGTTTGCGCGGCCGTTGCCCATCTGGTTGCCAGTGCGGGTGTCGGTGCTGGTGCTTGGAGTCGAAGGGGTAGGTTCCTTGCCTGGAGGCACCGAACCGGCCAACGCATACATACTGGTAGCAGACAGCAGGCCAACGAGGGCAAAGCGAGTGATCGTGCGAGTGACCATGGTATTTCTCCGTTATAGGAATCGGTACGAAGATTTGGGCATCGGATTGCCATCGTCGGTGCCCTGAAGCCGACGAACGGTAGTTTGGAGAGTTTCTGATGCTCCCAGAGCGGGTTATGGCTACGAACCCTTCATCGTGGGACGTTAGTCACTGCGCGGCGCCCTTTTCGCGGCCGCGGACCACTCCTACGGGATGCTCATGCCGTCGGAGCGGTCTGTGGCCGCGAAAAGAACGACGCGGTTACCAGACCCTCGATTTCACCAGAATGGCGCGGGGGCCTGCAGAGCGGCGGCGATCACGGCAATGGCCTGGTCGACATCCTCCTGAGTGCTGTAGCGGCCCAGACTCACTCGCAAGCTGTTCACAGCCTGAGCCTGGCTCAAGCCCAGTGCCAGCAACACGTGGGATGCCGTGGCACTTGCCGAATTGCAGGCGGAGGTCGACGACACCGCGATACGGCCAGCAACGGCCTGCATTGAAAAAGACGGGCTGGCGATGCAGACGTTCAAGGTATGGGGAATCCGCTGCTCCGCGCAGCCATTGAGCGTCACACCGGTCAACGCCAGCAACCCTTCGCGCAGGCCCTGGGCCAGTTGCGCGATGTGCGCGTTATCAGCGTGCATCTGCGCCGAGGCCTGGGCAAATGCCGCACCCATGCCAACGATCTGGTGGGTGGGCAAGGTGCCCGAGCGCAGGCCCTGCTCATGGCCACCCCCATGCATCTGGGCGTGCAACGAAGGTCGCGCTCGCGGTCCGACGTACAGGGCGCCGATGCCCTTGGGGCCGTAAAGCTTGTGCGCCGACAGGGACAGCAGGTCGATGGCCATGCCGGACAAATCGATGTCGACCTTGCCGGCCGCCTGGGCGGCGTCCACATGGAGCAGTGCGCCGTGGTCCTTCACCAGCTGCGCGACTCGGGCGATATCGGTCAGGGTGCCCAGTTCGTTGTTGACCCACATCAGCGACACCACCCGGGTATTGGCTCGCAGCGCTCGAGCAACGGCCTCCGGTTGGATGAGGCCGTTGGCGTCCGGAGTGAGCCAGGTGACTTCGCAGCCAGCGGCGTGTTGCTCGCGCACGGTGTCGATGACGGCCTTGTGCTCCAGCACGCTGGTGACGATATGGTCACCCGGACGGGTGCAGCCCTTGATCGCCAGGTTGTTCGACTCGGTCGCGCCTGAAGTCCAGACGATGTCTTCGGCGGGAGCATTGAGCAGTTCCGCCACTTGCCGCCTGGCCAATTCGACGGCTTGGCGTGCCTGCTGGCCGTAGGCGTGGGCACTCGATGCAGGGTTGCCGAACAGCGCATCGCGCCCCATGCAGGCGAGCATGGCTTTGACCACGTGATCGTCGATGGGCGTGGTGGCGGCGTAATCCAGGTATACGGGGAGGGCGGGCATGGCGTGTCGACCAGGTCTGATTCGGTGCTGCCTATGTTAGCCATGCATGGAGGGAAAAAAATTGACTTCTACGCTAGCCCAACCTGATTTAGAGCAAAGAATTTGCCTAGAGTGGCCGTAAAAGAGAATAACATTGCATCCCGTGCTTACCCCTATCAACCACTCAAGCAGGCCTGACCCACCGTGGACAAGTTCGACATGGCAATCCTCGAGATACTTCAGGCCGATTGCACCCGCCCGTTGGCAGACATTGCCGAGCAGATTGGTCTGGGTGGTACCGCCTGCTGGCGCCGCATACAGAAGATGGAACAGCAGGGCGTGATCACCCAGCGGGTCGCACTGCTCGATGCCAGCGAGTTGAATGTGGCCGTGACGGTGTTCGCCGAACTGCGCACGCAGCGACACAATGCCCAGTGGCTGGCTGACTTCCATACCGTTATCGGCGAACTGCCCGAGGTCGTGGAATGCTATCGAATGGCAGGGGATACGGACTACATGCTGCGCATCGTGGTGCCTGATATTGCCGGGTACGATGCTGTGTACAAGCGACTGATCCAGGTAGAAGGCATCACCGACATCAGCTCGACCTTTGCCATGGAGCGCATCAAGTCGACCACGCTGCTACCGTTGCACTATGTCAGACGCACCTAGCCCATAACGCCTGATAGACCGCGTCGCCCGTTTCGCGGCCACAGACCGCTCCTACCTGTAGGAGCGGTCACCGGCCGCGAAGAAACAACGCGTCATTACCGGCCCAGACATCTTGGAATACCCGGACTAGAGCGCAAATCTCACTTCTTGACCGAAGACTTGTCGATCATTTCCACGATGGTGCCGTTCGGGATGTTCACGCGTACGTACTTGTCCTTGATCTCGACCCACTGTTCATTCTCTTCAGGCTGCACCAGGCCGTGCTTGGCCGGGTCGATCGCCAGTTCCTTGCGCTTGTAGGAATCCGGCACCTTGTCGCCTTCCTTGATTTCGTGCATGCCATTGCCCGGACGATCCAGGGTCACGCTTTCTTCCTTGGTGTCGGTCTGGGCTGCGAAGGCAGGCACACTCAGTGCGCACAGGGCAGCAAGAGCGAGGCGGGGCAGCAGCTTGGAAGTGGTCATGATAATTATCCTTGATGGTCGAATAAGGCTCTGGTTCAGCCAAAATGTCAGCGTTGACATGCTATTGACCGGCGCCGGAGCCGATGTTTCCGCAGAAGTTTCAACATCCGGTTGCGACATCCTTGTCTTGGCCTGGAGCTAGTCGTCGCCCTTGATCAGGTCCGCCGCCTTGCTCCCCAGCAGCGACCCGGCCTGGAAGTAACCCATCACCGTCGCCACGCTGCGGTGCTCGGTCATCGCCATCACGTCCCCCAACGGCACGCCCTGGCGACCGGCCTCGGTGACGAAGCCCGAGCGCAAGCTGTGTGCCGCCCAATCCCCCTCCAGGCCTGCGAGTTTGGCCCGCCGCTTGACGATGCGGGCCACCTGGTCGCCGCCAAGCCCCTGGCTGGCCACCTTGTCGCCACGGTACAGACGTCGGAACAGCGGACCTGTAGTCGCCGGCGCGGCGGCCAACCACGCGGCCAGCGCATGGGCGGCAGGGCCGCGCAACGGTTTCTCGCGCCGTGCGCCGGCTGTATCGGTCTTGGTAGCGCCCAGGCTATAGACCCAAGTGTCTACATCCAGCCGACGCACGTCGCCCACCTGCAGCGCGACCACTTCGGAGCGGCGTCTGCCGCCGCCACTCCAGGCCAGCAGGAGCAGGGCGCGGTCACGTATGCCGCGCACGCCGTCCGTGCAGGTGGCCAGCATGGCCTGCAGGGGCTCCAGGGCAATGGCGGTTTTCTTGCGCACGGTCACGCCCTGACGTACCTGGGCCTTCTGCGCGCTGCGCAGCAGCGTTTTCAGCGCAGGCGTAACGGTCGGGCTGTCCCAGCCCTTGACCCGGTGCCACTTGCCCAGCACCGCCAGCCGATGCTGAACGGTGCTGTAGGCCAGAGGACCCAGGCGGGACTTGGCTCTGCCATCGACCAGTGCCTGGTCGATGGCAACCGGCAGCAAGTGACTCCAGCTGTCGTCCTCGACAGGTCGCGCCAGATGATCAAGGACGAACTGAATCGCCACGGCTGCAGGCAGCGGCGCATCTCCCAGCACCTGTCCATAGCGCAACTTCAACCACGCCGACCAATAGCTCAGTGCGCTGCGATAGCTGCGGACCGTGTTGGCAGCGGTTCCTGCTGCGATGAACGCTTGAGCCGCGTGTGCAGTGTTTTCTGCCAGAAAGTGCAGATCCAGGGGCTGGGTTTCGATTAGCGCAACATCAAATGTATTTTTCATTACGTTCAACGTATTATAATTTAGGAATTCGTTATTTAGAGTCGGATAATCTTTTATTATCATACCTAATACAGTGGAGTGTGTGGCATGGCAGTGGGCGTACCGGAAACCGACGTATTTGCCGCAGCGGACGCCGTGCTGGCCCGCGGCGAGCGGCCGACCGTAGAACGCGTGCGCCTCGAGCTGGGCCGCGGTAGCCCGGCGCGAGTAGGCGCTTTGCTCGATCAGTGGTGGGAGCAACTGGCGCAACGGCTGCGGGGCGAGACCCGCCTGCCGGGGCTGCCTGCCGAGGTGGCGCAGGCATTCGTGGCCGTCTGGCAACAGGCAAGCGTGCTCGCCCAAGGGGTGGTCGAACACTCGGTCGCGGCCCAGCGCGAAGTATTGGCGGCCGAATACGAGCGGGTTGCAGGGGTGGAAGAACAGGCCCGCCGCGATATCGCACTGGCCCGGCGGCAGGTGAGCGAGGCTGAAACGGCCCGGGAAAACGCCGCAACCCGGCTGGCCGACCTGGACAAGCTGTTGGCGCAGCGTCAGGTGCAGATCGAAGACTTGCAGCAGCAGCGTGTCGAACTGCAAGGCGCGCGAAGCGAGCTGCAAGCCGATGTTGCGGCCTTGCAACAGGCCTTGCGCGATCAGCGGCAGCAGGCCGAGCACAATCGCCTGGCCCAGGAGGCCTACGTGCGCGGCGTCGAGGAGCGCTCGCACCGTGAGGTCGACCGCGCCCGTGAAGACCTGAAAACGCGCCACCTCGAAGCTCGCGAGCAACAGAAACAGCTCGAAGCCTTGCAAAAGCGTCTGGAGGAAACCCGCAGCGCGCTCGGTGACGCGCAACTTCAGGCAGCCGCCAGGGAAGCACGGTCGGCGCTGGCCGCCGAGCAGGGGCAACACGCGCTGCAGCAGCTCGAAACCCAGCTGCGAAGTGCCCGCGAGGCGCAGGAGGCGGCGTTGCAGGCCGCCACCGCGCAGCAAGCGCGCGCCGACACCCTGGAACAACAGCTGATCCAGCAACACGCACTCAAGCCAAGGCGCAGCAGAGTCAGGAAACCTGATCCGGCCCCTGGTGGCTAAACCGCTCACTCAGCCTGAGCGCTGACAACATTGTCGCGAAGCCGTCCGCGGATCACTATCGAGCGGTGCCCTTGAGGTCGCAACGAGCCCAGATCAACAAGATCCCATAACAACAAGCAGGGACATGTGATGCGCGATTATTCCAGTACCGCCCAGGCTTTCGATTACCTGGACACCGCCGCGCAGGATCTGCACGGCACCCTCGATCAGCTCAACGCCTGCGTCGAATGCTGCGATCGCCACCTCGGCCAGCAGACGGTTGCCCTGTATTGCGAGTCGCAGCACGGCGTTGCCACCCAGTACACCTTCGAACAACTCCAGGCCCATGCAGCGCAGTTCGGCAATTTTCTGCGCAGCCAGGGCGTCAAGCCCGGTGATCGCATTGCCGGGTTGATGCCTCGCACTGTCGAACTGCTGATTGCCATACTGGGCACCTGGCGCATCGGCGCCGTCTATCAGCCCTTGTTCACCGCCTTCGGCCCCAAGGCCATCGAACAGCGCCTGCAGTGTTCGCAGGCGCGCTGGGTCGTCACCGACCTGCACAATCGCCCCAAGCTCGATGAGGTCGAATGCCGACCCAGCGTGTTGACCGTGGGCTGCGCTTCGCCGATTGCGGATGAACAGGATTTCTGGACCGCCCTCCAGCAGCAGAGCGACGAGTGCCCGCCGACGCTGCTCGATGGCAATGCGCCGTTCATGCTGATGTGTACCTCGGGTACCACCGGTCCCGCCAAACCCCTGGAAGTGCCACTGCGGGCGCTGCTGGCGTTCAAGGGTTACCTGCGCGACGCCGTGCAATTGCGCGCCGAAGATCGCTTCTGGAACCTGGCCGATCCGGGCTGGGCCTACGGGCTTTACTATGCGGTCGCCGGTCCGCTGGCTTTGGGGCATGCCACGCTGTTCTACGACGGCGGCTTCACCGTGGACAGCACGTGCCGGGTGATCGACAAGTACGCGATCACCAACCTCGCCGGGTCGCCCACCGCGTACCGCATGCTGATTGCGGCCGGCGAACGTTTCGCGGCCGGTGTGCGCGGCCGTCTGCGCATCGCCAGCAGTGCCGGCGAGCCGCTCAATCCGCAGGTGATCCGCTGGTTCGCCGAGCAGCTGGGTGTGGTGGTGCATGACCACTATGGCCAGACCGAGCTGGGCATGGTCCTGTGCAACCATCACGGTCTCGACCATCCCGTTCGCGAGGGCTCTGCCGGCTTTGCCGTGCCCGGCCATCGCATCGTGGTGCTCGACGCTCGGTTGCAGGAGTTGGAAGCCGGACAACCGGGCGTGCTCGCCGTGGATCGCGAACGCTCGCCGCTGTGCTGGTTCGGCGGCTACCTGGGCATGCCGACCAAGGCGTTCAAAGGCAAGTATTACCTGAGCGGTGACACGGTAGAGCTCAATGCGGACGGCAGCATCAGTTTTGTTGGCCGCAATGACGATGTCATCACCACTTCAGGCTATCGGGTGGGGCCGTTCGACGTGGAAAGCGCGTTGATCGAACACCCTGCCGTGGTCGAGGCCGCCGTCGTCGGCAAACCGGATGCCGAGCGTACCGAAGTGATCAAGGCGTTCGTGGTGTTGCAGGCAGGTTTCGAAGCCGGCCCCGAGTTGGCCGAGACCCTGCGCCTGCACGTCCGCCAGCGGCTGGCGGCCCATGCCTATCCGCGGGAAATCGAATTCGTCGAGCAGCTGCCGAAAACGCCGAGTGGCAAATTGCAGCGCTTCATCCTGCGCAACCAGGAAATCGCCAAGCAGCAGGCGCCCAGCGCCTGACAGGGAGACAGCTTCATGCACATTCAAGACAAGGTATTCATGGTCAGCGGCGCCGCCTCCGGCCTGGGCGCCGCCACCGCGCGGATGCTTGCCCGGGCTGGCGCCCGTTTGCTGCTGGTCGACCTCAACGCCGAGGCACTGCAGGCCCAGGCGAGCGAACTGGAGGCAGCGTTCGCGGTAGCCGACATCACCCAGGCCGACGCCGCCCAGGCGGCCGTGGACATGGCCCTGCACAGCTTTGGCGAACTGCACGGCCTGGTCAATTGCGCCGGCGTGGTCGCCGGCGAGAAGATCCTCGGCAAGCAGGGCGCCCATTCGCTGGAGAGCTTCAGCCGCATCATCAACATCAACCTGATCGGTACCTTCAACCTGCTGCGCCTGGCCGCCGAGGCCATTGCCAAGAGCACTGCAAACGCCGAGGGCGAACGCGGGGTGATCATCAACACCGCCTCGGTGGCTGCCTTCGATGGGCAGGTCGGCCAGGCAGCCTATGCCGCTTCCAAGGGCGCGGTGGCGAGCATGACCTTGCCGGCGGCGCGCGAGCTGGCCCGCTATGGCATTCGCGTGATGACCATCGCGCCAGGCATTTTCGAGACGCCGATGATGGCCGGCATGAGCGACGACGTACGCGCCGCGCTGAGCGCCGACGTGCCGTTTCCGCCGCGCCTGGGCAAGCCGGACGAATACGCGGCACTGGTGTGCCACATCATAGAAAACAGCATGCTCAACGGCGAGGTGATCCGTCTCGACGGCGCGCTGCGCATGGCGGCCAAGTGAGCCGGGGCAGGGCAGATCGAGGGAGAACACCCATGCATGAAGATCCGATCGTTATCGTCAGTGCCGTACGCACGCCCATGGGCGGGTTCCAGGGCGATTTGCGCAGCCTGACCGCACCGCAATTGGGCGCCGCCGCCATCGCCGCCGCCGTCGAGCGTGCCGGTGTCGATGCCAGTGCCGTCGACCAGGTGCTGTTCGGCTGCGTGCTGCCGGCCGGGCTCGGCCAGGCACCGGCGCGGCAGGCGGCACTCGGTGCCGGGCTGTCCCACGCTACCACCTGCACCACCTTGAACAAGATGTGCGGGTCGGGCATGCAGGCCATGATCATGGGGCATGACGCATTGTTGGCGGGCAGTGCCCGCGTGGTCGTGGCCGGTGGCATGGAAAGCATGTCCAACGCGCCGTATCTGCTGGACCGCGCGCGCGACGGCTATCGCATGGGGCATGGCCGGGTACTCGACCACATGTTCCTCGATGGCCTGGAAGACGCCTACGAACCCGGACGACTGATGGGCACCTTCGCCGAAGACTGCGCCCAGGCCCACGGTTTCAGTCGTCAGGTACAGGATGAATTCGCCCTGGCTTCGCTGACCCGCGCGCGCCAGGCCATCGCCGATGGCAGCTTCGCTTCGCAGATCGTGCCGGTGCAAGTGATGCGCAACAAACAGCCGCTGCTGATCAGCGACGACGAGCAACCGCCCAAGGCCAATCCGGAGAAGATCGCCTCGCTCAGGCCTGCGTTTCGCGAGGGTGGCACGGTAACGGCGGCCAATTCCAGCTCCATTTCCGATGGCGCCGCCGCGCTGGTGCTGATGCGTCGCAGCCAGGCGCAGGCACGTGGCCTCGAACCGCTGGCGATCATCCACGGGCACGCGGCCTTCGCCGACGCCCCGCACCTGTTTCCGGTCGCGCCCATCGGCGCCATCCGCAAGCTGGTGGACAGCACCGGGTGGGCGTTGGACGAGGTCGACCTGTTCGAGATCAACGAGGCCTTCGCCGTGGTCACCCTGGCCGCCATGCAAGCGCTGGAATTGCCGGCGCACAAAGTCAACGTCAATGGCGGCGCCTGCGCACTCGGTCACCCCATCGGTGCATCGGGTGCCCGTATCGTCGTCACGCTGCTGGCAGCACTGCGCCAGCGCAAACTGCGGCGCGGCATCGCCGCGATCTGTATTGGCGGCGGTGAAGCAACGGCCATTGCCGTCGAATGCGTCTACTAGGCAGGTCTTTGGTCAGGATGCTTGCTCGGCGCCAACGGATGGATTAGAACTGACGGCCGCAAGGGTAGGGCAATGAGTGCCCTACAGGCCGTTCGGTCCGTTTCGCCCAGAAGCGGTTAGCGAGGATGAGTGAACCTGACCCGAAACCCGCTCGACGCTCCATCGCTGCGCGATACGATCTCGATTCACCTGGTGCGTGAAGCCGTGCGTGACTGTCATCTGCCCCTGCAGCCGTTGCTGCAGTCGGCGGGTATCGACCCCATGCTGCTGGGCAATGACCAGGCTCGGATCCCGGTGCACAGCTACGCTCGGCTCTGGCGACAACTGGCCAGGGCGCTCGACGACGAATTCTTCGGCATGGACGCGCGGCCCTTGCGGCGCGGCAGCTTCGCGTTTCTGTGCCGAGCCTGCATGCATCAGCCCACGGTAGGCGCCGCGCTGCAGCGCGCCCTGGAGTTCCTCGCACTGATGCTGGCCGCCTACGACGGGCGTCTGGCGACCCAGCAGTCGCTGGCCGAGATCGTCATCCACGAGCACAGCGCTGAACCCAAACGGGCGTTTTCCTGCTTCACCTATTGGATGATCGTGCATGGCATCGCCTGCTGGCTGGCGGGACGGCGCATTCCGATTCTGGCCATGGAACTGCGCGGGCCGGCGCCTCGCTACGTAGGCGATTATCAGGTGATGTTCTCGCCCAACCTGCGCTTCGAACGACCCCGCACCCGGCTCATCTTCGCCGCCGAGCACCTGGACATTCCCGTGCGGCGCAGTGCGACCGAGTTGAGGCGTTTTCTTGCCCGTGCCCCGGCCAACATCCTGGTGCGCTACCGCGATCCGGACAGCCTCGGCTGGCGCATACGCCAGAGGCTGCGCAATCTGCCGGCCGCAGAGTTTCCCGCCATCGAGACCATGGCCAGCCAGTGCGGTGCTTCGGTGGCCACGCTGCGTCGGCGCCTGGCCGAGGAGGGCGCTGGCTACCAGGCGCTCAAGGACAGCGTGCGCCGGGAACGCGCAGTGCTCTGGCTGGCCGAGCCGCAAGCGACCTTCGAAGACATCGCCGAGCGCCTGGGCTTCGCCGACGCCAGTTCCTTCTACAAAGCGTTTCGCAAGTGGACCGGCGCAAGCCCCGGCCACTATCGCAGCCTCATCCTCGATGGGGTTGGCCCAGACCGCGCCTAGCCAGGCCGTACCAGTGACGTGGAAAATGCCACCGGAGCGGCGAATCGTTCGCGCTTTACTGCGTTTGTCAGGGCCTGCCCGCCAAATCTGCCGGATCCACCATCGAATCAATGCAAAGCGCAGGGTGCTCGCCAGCGTTTTGCGCGCCCATAATGAAAACACAACAACAAAGGTGTCCATGCCATGTTCAAGGACCACATCGTCAAGCCCCGCGCCACCGACAACCTGACGTTCATGGGTACCGTGGCTGCCGTCACCTTCGCCGTCACGCTGTTCGCCGGCCTCGGCGAGAGCGGCCTCGGCCGTCTGATGGCGCCGATCCTGCTGGACCTGCACGCACCGCTGGCCCGTGACGTGGCCGTGGCTGTCACCTTCACCCTGACGCTGGTGCTGAACCTGTTCGTGTTGGGGCGGTTCCCCTTGCGGGCGCAGATCATCACGGTGTGGTGCGAACTGTTGCTGATGTTCCTGCTGTTCTTCGACACCTTCGACCTTTCCTACGCGTTCATCGCCACCAAAGTCGGTTTCATGATCACCCAAGGGGTGTTCACGACGGTGTACGTTTCGGCCATCTCCATTGCCATCGCGTTCGTACTCGCCTTGCTGGGCGCCACCGCGCGCCTGTCGTCCAACGGTTTCGCCATCGCGATCGCCAGCTTCTACACCTCGTTCTTCCGTGGCGTGCCGCTGCTGATCCAGATCTACCTTATCTATCTGGGCATCCCGCAACTGGGCTATGTGGTCGGTGCCGTGCCGGCCGGCATCCTGGCGCTGTCGCTGTGCTACGGCGCGTACATGACCGAAATCTTCCGCGCCGGCATCAGCAGCATTCCGCGTGGGCAATGGGAAGCGTCGCGGGCCATTGGCCTGTCGCCACTGCAAACCATGTTGCGGGTGATTCTGCCGCAGTCCATGCGCCTGATCATCCCGCCCACCGGCAACCAGTTCATCTCCATGCTCAAGGACAGCTCGCTGGTGTCGGTGATCGGCGTCTGGGAGTTGATGTTTCTGGCACGCACCCAGGGCCGCGCGGAGTTTCGCCATCTGGAGATGCTGATCACCGCCGCGGTGCTGTACTGGTTGCTGTCGATCGTTCTGGAAACGGTCCAGGCCCGCCTGGAAAAACACTTCAACCGTGCCCACCGCTGAGCCGTCCAGGAGCTTGAGATGAATCGATCGAACGTTGCCCACGATCTTCCCCAGCAGGCCGGTGTTCGCGTGCGCAAGCTGAACAAATGGTATGGCGAGTTCCACGTGCTCAAGGATATCGACCTGCATATTGCCAGCGGCGAGATCGTGGTCATCTGCGGGCCCTCGGGCTCGGGCAAGTCGACGCTGATCCGCTGCCTGAACCTGCTGGAAGACTTTCAGCAGGGCGAGGTGATCATCGGCGACACCCCGCTCACCCGCAGTGCCGCCTGCGTGGCCGGCATACGCCGCCAGGTCGGCATGGTCTTTCAGCAATTCAACCTGTTTCCGCACCTGACCGTGCTCGACAACCTGATGCTGGGACCGCGGCTGGTCAGCCGGCTGAGCGATGCCGACGCCCGTGCCCTGGCCCATGAATACCTGGAACGCGTGCGCATCGGCAACCAGGCCGACAAATACCCGGGCCAGTTGTCCGGTGGCCAGCAACAGCGCGTGGCCATTGCCCGGGCGCTGTGCATGCGCCCGCGCATCATGCTCTTCGACGAACCCACCTCGGCGCTCGACCCCGAGATGGTCAAGGAGGTGCTCGACGTAATGGGCGAGCTGGCCGAGGACGGCATCACCATGCTCTGCGTGACTCATGAAATGGGCTTCGCCCGCCGCGTGGCCGACCGGATCATCTTCATGGACCAGGGGTGCATCATCGAAGAGGCCAAACCGCAGGATTTCTTCGATAACCCAAGACACGAACGTGCGCGCGAGTTCCTTTCGCAGATTCTCAGCCACTGAGCGCGCGAGCTGCGCGCCGGAACCGGTCACGGATTCACCCATGCTGCACACGCCACAAGAACGATAACCGCGTACCGCTGCTCTCTGGAGGTTCACCATGACGTCGCTGACCCGCTTGTTCACCGCCGCCGCACTGGCCGGCGTCTTCACGGCCGGAGCCGGGGTTGCCTGGGCAGGCACCACCCTGGACCGCATCAACTCGACCAAGGTCATGAAAGTGGCCACGGCGGCCAACTGGCCACCGCAATCGTTCCTGGGGCCGGACAATGCCCTGCAGGGCTTCGACATCGACGTGGCCACCGAGATCGGCAAGCGCCTGGGCAGCAAGGTGGCGTTCGTCACGCCCGAGTACGGCATCATCACCGCCGGGCGCTGGTCGAACCGCTGGGACATTTCGGTAGGGTCGATGACCCCGACCCGTGAGCGGGGCAGGGTGCTCGACTTCCCTGCGGTCTACTACTACACCCCGTACGTGTTCGCCGTGCACAAGGCCGCCGCCGGCACCAAGACCGCCGACCTCAACGGCAAGATCATCGGCGTCGAGGCCGGCACCACGTCCGAGGACTACATCAACCGCCGGCTGACCATCGATGCGGCCGACGTGCCGTCCTTCACCTACGACGTCGAGCCTGGCGAGGTAAAAACCTACGGCGACAGCATGGGCCCGCTGGACGACCTGCGCATGGGCAACGGGGTGCGCCTCAACGCTACCTTGTCCGCACTGCCGACCATCAGTGCCGCCATCAAGAATGGCTACCCGATCGTCCAGGTCGAGGGCAAGCCGGCCTATTACGAACCCCTGGCCATCGCCGTCGACAAGGGCGACGACGCCTTCAACGGTGCGCTGACCAAGATCGTCGATGAGATGAAAGCCGACGGCACCCTCAAGCGACTTTCCGAAAAATGGTACGGCGCCGACCTCACCAAGGTGCAGTGACCTGCCAGCGTGCCGTGTGCCGGGAGCACACGGCACGCACCCGCCCGATGAAGGATGACGGACCTCATGTTCAGCTATATCGACAACTATTACACCGCGACCATGCGCGAGGCACCCGTGCGGCCGCCGCTCGCCGGCAAGGTCTGCGTCGATGTGTGCATCGTCGGCGGCGGCCTGGCAGGGCTGAGCACCGCCTGGGAGTTGGTGTCGCGCGGCAAGTCCGTGGTGGTGCTGGAGGCGGCGAGGGTGGCCTGGGGCGCTTCCGGGCGCAACGGCGGGTTCGTCTTGCAAGGCTGGTCCGAAGGTCTCTCGGCCATCGAGCAGCGCTGCGGCAAGGATACGGCTGCCGACCTGTTCAAGCTGTCCCTGGAAGGCGTGGACAGCGTGCGCGAGACCATTGAGCGGCATTCACTGCCGGGTTGTGCACCCAGCCGGGGCAAGCTGAGCGTCAGCCGCTTCGACAACGCGGACAGCCTCCAGCGATTCAGCGAGCGCATGGAGCGAGATTTCGGCTTCACCCTGGATTACCTCAACCGCGACACCCTGCGCACCCTGCTCGATACCGATCGCTACCACCAAGGGCTGCGCGACACCCACGGTTTCCATTTCCACCCACTGAACTATTGCCTGGGCCTGGCCGACCTGATCGAGCAAAAAGGTGGGGTGATCCATGAGCAGTGCGCCATGCTCCAGGTCGACAGCCGAGCCGGGCGCTCCCAAGTGTCAACGGCCCACGGCAGCGTCGATTGCGTCGATGTGGTGTACTGCTGCGGCGGCTACGGCGGCCCGGAATTCGGCAAGTTGCACCGTGCCTTCCTGCCCATCGCCACCTACGTAGTGCTCACCGAACCGCTGGGCGCACGCCTGCAGCAGGCAGTGCGTACCACTGAAGCCGTCGGCGATTCTCGGCGAGCCTCGGATTACTACCGTATCGTGGATGGCGATCGGCTGCTGTGGGGCGGCCACATCACCACCCACAACCTGCAAGACGAGCAGCGTCTGGCGCAACTGCTCAGCGCCGATATCCTCGATGTCTACCCACAGCTGCAAGGCCTGAAAATCGACAAGGCCTGGTCTGGACTGATGGGCTACGCGAGGCACAAAATGCCCCACATCGGCCCCTTGGGCCCCGGACTGTGGTCCTGCGCATCGTTCGGCGGGCACGGCATGAACACCGCGCCGGCCGGGGGGAGAGTGATTGCCGAGGCCATCTGCGGCGAATCGGACCGCTACCGCTTGTTCGACCGCTACGGGCTGCAGTGGAACGGGGGCCCATTCGGCCCCCCGGCGGCGCAATTGGTGTATACCGGGTTGAAGATCATGGACAAGTTCCAGGAACGAAACGCCGGCGCAGGGCCGCGCTAACTCTTTTACAGGCAAGGTCGACACGGCATGGACGCACACCCACCCGGCACATTGTTCAATCTCACCGAGAACGACCGGCAACTGCTGGCGTTGCTGCAAGCCAACGCCCGCGAGCCGACCGCTTCACTGGCGCGCAAACTCGGTGTGTCGCGCTCCTCGGTGCAGGAGCGTATCCAGCGGCTGGAGAAAGCCGGCGTCATCACCGGCTACAGCGTGCGCATCGACCACGACCGGATACAGCCCACCATCAACTGCTTCACCATGACCTCCTGCACCAACAAGAGCTACACCGACGTCATGACCACCTTGCGCAAGATCGAGGCAGTGCAGGCTGTGTACGCGGTGTCCGGGGAGTCCGACTTCATCATTCACCTGGCCACCGGGACACTGGGCGAACTCAACGCCGAGCTGACCCGGATCAACATGATCAAGGGCGTGGCGCACACGGCTTCGCACATCGTGATGGAGACCAAGTTCAGTCGGAAGCTGAGCGTGTAGGAGGGTGGATGCCCGGTGAATGATTCACCGGGCAGGATGGATAACGTAAGCGCGCATTGGCGCCTGGCCATTTTTCACACAGGTAGCTAGTTCTCGGCATTATCAGCGAGCAAAACGATTATTCGTTGTCCCTTTGACACTGTCGACGAACCAAAACCATCGTTCATCGGCTTTGACAATGTTGCATTCTTCGCCATACGCCGAATAGGTCACGCAAATCACATCGCCCGTGATCTTCCAACTCCCTTTAGCTTCAGGCATTCCAGTCATATTGATTTTGGCTGCTCCATCGGCTGTGAGAATCTCGGAAAAAGATTGACCATTTGACGTTACACTTTGATGTGAGCGTCCTACGAATTGGCTGGCAATGTCGTTACCGCTGAGTTTTGCGGCACCAGGGGGCGCCAGCGAGTGCGCGTCCATTGCCGGGTTGCCTCCGCTAGTGGCGCAGCCCAGCAATAATGCAGTGAGTGCAGCGGTACAGATCGCTTTCATGAGTCATTCCTCTC
Source organism: Pseudomonas sp. CFBP 13727 (assembly GCF_014841915.1). Lineage (NCBI taxonomy): Bacteria > Pseudomonadati > Pseudomonadota > Gammaproteobacteria > Pseudomonadales > Pseudomonadaceae > Pseudomonas > Pseudomonas sp. CFBP 13727. The sequence goes on along the minus strand of NZ_JACYUT010000001.1, from coordinate 76,798 downwards.
TTCAAAAAAGGTATGAGCCATTTGCACTGGAGAGAACATTATCAACAACGCACCACTGACATGCCCAGAAAATCGGCTGAGCAGATATCCATACAACTGACTCGGGGTGAGTCTAGCACCCCATGTCGCACCTGCAATTTTGGGGGTAGGAGTACATCCAAGAGGCCACAGCGCAAACTCAGCCTAACAGCATAACTCTACTAAATGACTATTTAGTAGAGTTAGCGTGTTTTACCCGATTTTAGCATCATGATAGGGTGCTTTCCACTCTATTGATGTCGCTGACGCCGACTGGCTGATCCACGCCAAGCCGCTAGCATTCAGGCGGTTAGCCATCCAAGCGGCAGAATCAGAAAACCGCCCAGTATCTCGGCGTCAAATTTCCCCTGGCCTGACCAGCACGGTTGGTCAAGGGTTGTTTGCGTCGTATGGAACGAACACTCCACAGCGTTCGTGCAGCTGGCTGATCAACGCATAGGGCTCGTGTTGTGAGCGATTGCGCATGGCTTTGGCTCATCCGGTTCAGGTGTCTGATAACGCATCCTGTAGCCTGGCGGCCATCGCTGGACCAAGCTGAACAGACGGTACGTAGTATGGAGGACTGCATGTCCTGGCGGACAAGCGATGATCCCAGATCGCGCATGCCAAGCTTGTTGATTACCACGCAAGGCATGGATTGATCTGCAGCTACGTATTGTGAATGTGGGCATAGAACGCTTGCACAGGTGAAAAGCCTTCAGGCAACCAGGAGGGTTCAGCCCAACAGCGTCTAGTGAGCGTAGTTTCCGCAAGCCAAGGGATGGACGTAGCTGGACCGCACGAATGGCAGGTTCATGGCAAAGGCCGATCCCTGGCTTGCAGAGCCAACCCTGCTGTGGGGATTGCAAGATACCGTATTACGCATAATGTATATTATGTTAAATAGCATAAGTGTAGGCTTTCTATGAGGAACTGGCTTACCGTTCAGCGCCCACTCGTCATGAGTCTCCACGATGAATCCCCCATGACGTTTTTAGGCCCTCTGCACTGCCCCGGCTGACCTGGCAGCCATGACTTGGTTACTTGGCTAACCCAGCAGACTGGATTCCAAGATCGTCACCACAAGATGCTTTGCCCGATCATAGAGTCGATGATGCACTGGAGTTGGTCAATCCGAAGGATAGCCTTGGCTGATTGGGGCAGCGCCGACGCATGAGCTTTTATAGAGTTCATCATGAGACCGCCCATTGCCTGGGTCACGACACCGGGCTGTAGTCGGTATTCCAAAAAGACTCGGGGGAATTTTGCAGCCAAGCCTCTTGATCCGCTATGGCGTCCGATCATCCGACAGACTCTCTCTGGCGATGATCCAGGTCTGAGCTCTAAACACCATCGGATTTGATGCGCGGCGTCGATGCTTATGGTTACGGCAGCCTCATCGAAAAGAATCGGCAAAGCGCGCAGGTCTTATTCCCAACAGCTTCGTCTCGCAGGATGTCGGGTCTAACGACAGTGTTTGGCCAGATATCGGTATTTGCCAAGACATATCCAAATTCCACTGGTTTCAGACTTACTGAGGTGTACAGAGTAGATTGTCAAAGCATGGGAACCGAAGCGACTGGTTCGCCTCCTACCGTGCTATCTGAGCCTATGGCCTGGCACCCTCCTCTACGTCGGCCGCAGTGATGGATCAATGAGGCGCCCCCCCAAGGGTCGCTAGCGTGCACCTAGCTTTTGAATAGTCGATCTGAAATCCATTGGACGTTCCGGGCCGCCAGCGTCATTACTAGGAAGTTTGACGACAGAAAGGCCCCCTGCCCGTTTACCTCTTGAGCTTCAACGCTAAATCCTGCGCGCAATGGGTGATTTCGCCAGCCCTTGGGGTGTTTTCTACCGCCAGCATCAGCTTGCCTTTGAAAATGGTAGACAAATCCTCCACGCGAGAGAAATCCTGAACGGTTTCCGCCCACTCGTAGTTCGTTTCAGTCGGGTATTAGTTCTCGCCATGAATAAACACGCAGTCCTGGGCGTGGTAACCGGCACCGAGATCTAGCGAGCATCGCGCAAGCCAAGGGCGATGAGGGGCCTTTCTTTTGGCACCGTCCAGATAACTGGGAAACGAGGGTGTGACGGTGCCCCGAAGAAACACCGTCAGGCGCTGAAGAACGATTAACGGTTGATGGTTTTCATCATTTGCGCGGTATAACGCTCACCTTGTACAGGCACCTCGGCCAGAACCTCACCAAGTTCGCGAAGGTCTTCTACGGTCAACTCCACGGTTGCTCCGCCTACGTTCTCTTCAAGGCGATGCAGCTTGGTAGTACCTGGTATAGGCGCAATCCACGGCTTTTGTGCCAGCAGCCAAGCCAGCGCAATCTGGGCGGGGGTGGCTTGCTTGCGGTGGGCGATTTCACCGATCAGGGTGACGAGATGGTGGTTGGCCTCGCGGGCACCGTCAGCAAAACGAGGCAGATTGTTCCGGACATCGCCGTTGGAGAAGGTCGTGCCGGCATTAATTTTCCCGGTCAAAAAACCTTTGCCCAATGGACTGAAGGGAATGAAGCCAATCCCGAGCGCTTCGAGGGTTGGCATAATTACCTGTTCAGGCTCACGGGTGAACATTGAATACTCACTTTGAAGTGCCGACAGCGGCTGCACCGCATGGGCGCGACGGATAGCATCTACGCCGGCTTCACACATGCCAAAGTACTTGACCTTGCCTTCGGTGATGAGGTCGCGCACGGCCCCGGCAACATCTTCCATAGGCACGTTTGGATCGACGCGATGTTGGTAAAACAGGTCAATGCAGTCGGTCTTCAAGCGCTTGAGTGATTCTTCCGCCACTTGGCGGATGCGCTCAGGTCGACTGTCCAGCCCTGCGGCGGGAGTGCCGCCCTTAAAACCGAATTTTGTCGCAATGACGATCTGCTCGCGAAATGGTTGAACGGCTTCGCCAACCATTTCTTCGTTGACTTGCCCATAAGCTTCTGCCGAATCGAAGTGGGTGACGCCACGCTCAAAGGCCGCCCGGATGAGTTTGATTGCGTCCGCTTTGTCAGTGGCGGTGCCATAGCCGAATGTCAGGCCCATGCAGCCCAGGCCAATGGCTGACACTTCGAGGCCGTTGCTGCCGATTTTGCGCTTATGCATCATCCATCTCCTTTTGTGGGTGTTGGAAATCAACCCACAAATTGTTTGGTTATTGGGGATGCAGCGACTTTATAAACATCTCCCCCATTAAAGAAGTGGCATACTGCGATAACCGGTATGAGGTTAATTCATAATGCCACAGAACGATTTCAACAGCCTTGCGGTGTTCATCACCGTTGCGCGCGAGCGCAGTTTCACCAAGGCTGCGGCCCATTTGGGCGTGTCCCAATCTGCTATTAGCCATAGCATTCGCAGTCTTGAGGAACGTCTTGGTATTCGCTTGCTGGCTCGAACCACACGCGGCGCGTCGCCGACCGAAGCCGGCGAGCGATTGCTTGTGAGCCTTGTGCCCTACTACGAGGGGATAGAAGCCGAAATTGCCGCGTTAGGAGAGCTGCGTGACAAACCGGCCGGAACTATCCGGATCACCTCGCCCGACCATGCGGCATCTACCATTCTCTGGCCGAAACTCTCTAGGTTGCTGCCGGAATATCCCGATCTGACTCTAGAGATCAACATCGGCTACCGGTTAATCGATATCGTCGCTGAACGCTTCGACGCCGGAGTGCGTATAGGCGATCAAGTGGCAAAGGACATGATCGCAGTCAGGATTTCCCCTGACTTTCGAATGGCTGTGGTGGGGGCGCCGAGTTACTTTGCTCATCGTGCGAAACCACAGATTCCCCAAGACCTGACAACTCATAACTGCGCGAACCTGCGTTTGCCCACTCATGGTGGTTTGTATGCCTGGGAGTTTTCCAAGGCCGGCAAGGCGCTACAGGTTCAGGTGTCTGGCCAGATGATCTTTAGCAATTCACCCCAAATAATGGCCGCCGCTCTGCAAGGATACGGGTTGGCATATGCACCGGAGGATCTTGTCCAGGCATATGTCGAGGATGGTCGGTTGATCCGTGTTCTTGAAGACTGGTCGCCAACTTTTCCTGGATATCACCTATATTATCCGAGCCGCAGGCAGTCACTGCCAGCCTTTGCACTGATAGTCAATGCGCTCCGCTACAAGAGTTAAACGACTAAGTATTTGCCTGCGCTGCCAATTGAGCGTGTGGCTCACTCAGTTCATGTAGCGCAGGGTTCGCGCATCATCGAGGTAGTGCGTAGGCCACCACGTAATCCCCCTTTGAAGTCGTGGCGGAGTTTCCGCCCGCGCTGATAACCACAAATTGCCTGCCGCTTTTCGGAGAGATGTAAGTCATCGGCGTTGCTTCCGCGCCAACAGGCAGGCGCCCTTTCCACAACTCCTTGCCGGTGCGCACGTCAAACGCGCGGATATAAAAGTCTTGCGACGCTGCAATGAACACCAGACCTGTAGAGGTTGTTATCGGCCCTCCACGTGTGGGCATGCCGATAGGCATGGGCAAGTGTGTGGCGATCCCCAGAGGACCAGTGTCTTCAGTTGTTCCTAGCGGCGTTGACCAAGCGACTTTGCGCGTTGCCAAATCGATAGCGCTGATTGTCCCATAGGGTGGCTCCTGGCAAGGAATACCCAAGGGCGACAGGAAACGCCCCATCTCGATACCCCAGGGCGTGCCTGCCTGCGGAGCGTTACCCTCGTGGCCACCATTTTTTACGCTTGCTTCGTCGTAGGCTTTGCGGGGGATCATGCGATTCCAGATGGCAACCCGGGTGTCATTCACAATCAGATAGCCGAGGTTCTCAGCGATTGAAACCGAACCCCAATTCATACCACCCAGCCAGCTCGGGTATTGAATCGTCAGGCGCTCACTGGGCGGCGTGAATTCGCCCTCATAGCGTGCTTTGCGAAACTCGATTCGGCAGATGAGTTGGTCTATCGGTGTGAGGCCCCACATACGCTTTTCGCTAAGCGGTTCAGTGCCGATTGTGGGCATGCCTACTGAATAAGGCTGGGTCGGTGAACTGCGATCATCCGCAACAGCTCCCTGAGGCACAGGCCGCTCTTCAACGTTGGCGATCGGATTACCGGTTCGCCGGTCAAGCATGAAGATCTGCCCGCGCTTGGTCGTCTGGATCAACGCCGGCACCATAGCTCCGTGGCCGTCCGGAACATCATAAAGGGCTGGCTGGGAGGGCACGTCATAGTCCCATAGATCGTGATGCACGGTCTGAAAGTGCCAGCGCTCACGGCCTGTAGCGATGTCAAGTGCGACGATGGACGACGAATACTGGTCATCAGCGGGAGATCTATGGCCGCCCCAGAAATCAGGCGTCGCATTCCCCGTTGGCAGATAGATCAACCCCAACTCATCGTCAAAAGCCGGTATCGACCACACGTTCGGTGTACCTGGCGTATAGCTCTGCCCCTCTGGAGGCTTGCGGGTAATTGCGGGGTTACCCAAGTCCCATGCCCAGACCAACGCACCGGAACGAACATCGAAGGCACGCACGACACCGGACGGCTCCCCCGTTTTCTGGTTGTCCCACACAAGCCCACCGACCACGACCAAGTCTCGGACAACGGTGGGTGCTGCAGTCGGAAAATAGAGTTCCTTGTCCGGGCTCCCCATGCCAATCCGCAAGCTGACGCTGCCATTGTCACCAAAACCTTTACAGGTCTCACCCGTCTGAGCGTCCACCGCGATCAAGCGGGCATCCACCGTTGTAGCTATGATCCGACGCGCGCAAGCCGGCACAGGTACTTGGGTGTCCGTCGTTGCTACATCAGCGGTGTCCTCGGAATAACCCACGCCACGACAGCGTGGGTACACGTTGTTGGCCTCAACCTTGGGGTCATGGCGCCAGATCTCCTTCCCCGTCTCATCGTCTAGGGCAAATAATTGGCTGGACTGAGTGCAGCCGTAAAGCATGCCGTTGACGTGCAGTGGTGTCACGACATGGGCTTCTTTAACCCCCTTAGGGATCTCGCCCGTTCGGTATGTCCAGGCAACCTTGAGGTCAGCTACGTTCAGCGGGTTGAGCGTATCCAAAACAGCGTGCCGGGTGCCGGAAGGTGTACGCCCAAAGTGCCGCCAGTCGGCGGCAGGTTCGACTGTGCCAACCGCTTTACCGGGGACTGGACTCGGCGCAGCGTCAGCAGTCTGAATAGGCTGCGGCTGCAGTGCTGCATAGAATGTTCCCGCGAGCGCGGCAGCAACAACAAACGCGCCAGCGTATGAAAGCCTGGCCACCAAAGGCGTGCCGCCAGAAAGTAGCTTTGGGGTGCCTAGCAGTATCAGGAAAGCCAAGGCAGCCAGCGCCATCAACCTTGAAAACAAAGGCCAAAATGCGAAACCCACGTCCCATACCGACCACGCTATAGACGCAATGAACAGGGCAAGATAAAGCAACGATCCTGACAGACGCCCACGTAAAAGAAGTCCCCCGGATGCGGTCATGCCCAAGCCTGCCACCGCAAAGTACCAGGAGCCCCCCAAGGTAATCAGATAGATTCCAGCGATGAGCATGAACAACCCTGGTAGCAAGGTAATTACGCCCAGTGCGATAAGCAGCGCACGGGGTGTCCTGGACAGCTTCATTTCTGGCATAGATCATTTCCTTGATATTGTGGTGAGCGTTGGCACTCGTGGCATTGACTGGCTACAAGCGGGCGTGGCGAAGCTCGGAGGTCAACGCATGATGAAACCGCCGTCCACAGAAATGGATTGCCCTGTCACATAGCTGAGCGAACGCGTTGGCAGTTGCCCAACCAATTCCAGAGGCTGCACCTGTGACCAGTGCAACTTGGTTTTCAAATGAAAAACTCATCGAAGATCCTCAACTTTAAAGGTGATCAGATACAGGACGTGCCCACAGCACGCAGGCTGCGGCGAGCAGACAGCCAAAGCCACAAATGCCCACGACCGAGCCCATGGGCCAGGGAGTGCCATCGGCAAACCTCGCCACCAGTGCTGAGCCCAAAATACCGGCTCCGTACTGCATAGCGCCGGCGAGTGCTGATGCAGTGCCAGAAAACTGGGGAAGGCAGTTCAATGCTCCCGTGATGGCGTTGGCGAGAACAAAGCCTGTGGCGGTGACGAACACGAAACAGCCACAGATGAGCAGCGGCAGTCCGCCCCAATCAGCCCAGGTGGTGAATGCGATCAAGGCTCCGGCACTGGCCGAGATGACCCCGCCCACAAACAGCACTGCGTCGGCGTCATAGCGATTGAGCAATCGAGCATTGAGTTGATTGGTGACCATAAGCCCAATGATGCCGGCGCCGAACAGCACGCCGTACCACTGCGGATCAACATGGTGGTAAGCGATGTACGCAAAGGGCGAGCCCGCGATGTAGGCGAAAGTACCCGCGTAGAAAAACCCGCCAGTGGCAACGTAGGCCAGAAACCTGGGCGTGCGCAGCAGCAATCCATAACGCTGGATGATGGTTTGTAGCGAAGTGTGGCTGCGCCGGGTGGCTGGTAAGGTTTCGGGTAAAAGTACCAGACTAGCTAGCGTGGCCACCCCCAGCACTACCAGGGTCCAGAAGATGGCTTGCCAGGAGAACGAATGCAAAATCTGCCCGCCAACCGTAGGGCCCGCCAGTGGTGCGACCGCCATGATGGTCATCAAGGTGGACATTTTCTGGCCGGCTTGCCGGCCTTCATAAAGGTCACGCACCATGGCCCGTGCCAGAACCACATTGGCACAGGCCCCTAATGCTTGCACCACACGCCAGACGACCAGGGTGGTGCCATCACTGGCCAGCGCACAGCCGGCGGATCCCGCGATGAAGAGCAAGCAGCCAAGCGCGACAGGCAGCCTTCGGCCATAGCGGTCACTGAACGGCCCCCAGAACAGTTGCCCTGCGCTGAACCCAGCCAGGTAGCCGCTCACGGTCAGCGCCATCGTGCCGCCGTCTGTGTTTAAAGAGGTCGCCATAATTGGCATTGCTGGCAAATAGAGGTCGGTAGAAATCGACGCGAAGGCCAACAAGGCACTGAGGATCAACAGAATCCGGATGCCGTGCTGCGGTTCGTGCCCCGTTTGCGTTTCTCCAGAACGAGGCTCAGCCAATGCTATTTCTCTCACCGCGCGTTGCCTTCAGGAAAAATTCGAAGAGTCGCAGCTCGCGAGCGCTCGCTGATCATAGGAGCCAGATAGCTGCTGGTGCTGTACTTGGCTCGGTAGGCGTCGTCGATGGGATCATTGACGTCACCGCTAACCGGTTCAAACCTGACGTCGATCGTCTTGCCGGCTGTGATAATCCTACCGGCCCTTTGTTTAAGTGCAGCCTGGTACCAACGGGACTGAACGCCGTTGTAAGCACGCACATAGAGGTCACCTCCCACCTCAATGCACCATATAAATGTCGGCGTACCATAGTTCACCATGTCCTGTCGAAATACCGAGATATGTAAATCGTCTGCTTTGACGATACTGCCAAGCTCGCGCTGATCCCACCTCATGGGTGCCTCCTTTTGCTGCGATGTGCTGACCGCATCCGCGCTTGCGGCGTCAGTGCTGAGGCCACTGCAGATAAACAACGAGCTCAATGCCATGCCTGGAAGTAGTCGAGTGCTCATATTTGATTCCTCCTCAGCGACGGTTGCGGTGGCTGACATACGTATAAAATTCGAGTGTGCTAAAACTAACCACTGAGTCAGCCCTTGAATACCGGGCGTAAGTGGGATGCTCTACTGAGCAGCACTCATTAATGTTAGGAGAGCCGGGGTAGAGCGACCGCCCGGATAACTTTCGGACTGCTGAGCTCGGCTCACTGGATCATGTTGGTTTTGGTGGTAGTACAGAAGGCAATGCTGATCTAGCTTGTGCGCTTGAACGCCCACTAGCAGGAGCTTGTCTATGAGAGGATTTATCAAGACGTCTTCGTTGGCCGTAGTGATGTGTACCGCCATCTCTGCCCATAGCGCCGAGATTCCAAACGATCAGGTAATGGCCGTCACCCGAAATGGTGAACAACCTTCGATGATGGGAGCGCCAGCCAACTTTGTTGGAAACGCGCGCATCGACCCTCTCTTTCCGGCACGCGCACCCTCGACTGTCTCGGCAGGCGCAGTCATTTTCCAGCCCGGAGCACGAGCAGCCTGGCATACCCACCCCAAAGGCCAAACCTTGATAGTCACGGCGGGTACCGGCTGGGTACAACAGGTAGGCGGAGAGAAGATCGTTATCAAACCAGGCGACGTCATCTGGACACCGCCCGGCGTCAAACATTGGCATGGGGCCACCGCGATTACAGGGATGACTCATATGGCCATCCAGGAAGCTGTCGACGGGAAAAACGTCGAGTGGATGGAACTGGTCAGCGAAGCGCAGTACGAGGCTTCCCGATGAGCTGGGCAAAAGCAGGCGTCGCCTGCCTGACCCTATTACTGGTCGCGTGCTCGACCAAAGACCCCATGTCCGCACATCGCTCTCCGGAAGTGCCGACTCTTGAGGACATGCGTGCAGTATCTCCCGCGCTGGCTCATAACACTGAGATCACCCTCCTGGGTGAGGTGTGGAAACGCCCGGGCTTATCGCCCCGCGATCGCAGCCTAACCACACTGGCGGTGCTGATTTCCAAGCAGCAAACGGTCGAGTTGGCGTATCACCTGAATCTGGCACTGGACAACCGCGTCAAGCCTTCGGAGATTTCCGAAGTCATCAACCACCTGGCGTTCTATACCGGTTGGGGCAACGCAACCGCTACGATTCTTGTCACCAAAGAGGTATTCACCCGGCGCGGGATCACGCCGGATCAATTGCCGCCTGCCTCACCTCCCCTACTCGCTATCGACCAGGCTTCCGAAAAGGTTCGTACGGCGTATGTCGATAAGAATGTAGGGCCTGTGTCTGCGGGTCTTGTTCATTACACCAGCGCTTCTCTGTTCCACGACTTGTGGTTGCGCCCAGGCCTGGCCCCACGTGATCGAAGCCTCGTCACCGTAAGCGCCCTGATCGCCACGGGACAAGTCGCTCAGCTGGCCGCTCATCTCAATCGCGCGATGGATAACGGACTGACGCAGGCTCAAGCCTCGGAAATGTTGACTCAGTTGGCCTTCTACGCCGGGTGGCCCAACGTGTTCACCGCCGTGCCGGTAGTGCATGAGGTGTTCACGAGCCGACAAAAACCTCAGATGCAAAGGGATGGGTAAAGATAGCTGGTCGGGGCTTGCGAACGTGGGCCGCCGTAAAATGATACTGGAAGGCGGAGCGTTGTAGCGGCGCCTTTTTATAGCCTACGGCAGATTTAGTCCTGCAGTGTCTGCCACGCAAAAGCAGTCATGTGGCTTTAGTATTACTTCCTTCCCCAGCGGCCGCGTTGAACACGAGTGGCTGCTCACGCGGCGCCTGGGTTAGGAGTGAGTTATTGGGCTGGGACTCCCTCAATCAAGTAAACATCTGTGTTAGCTGATCGCTGGCGGATTTTCCTGAGTTCGGTGTACTCCGCAGAGTTGTACCAAGCCTGGGCCTTTTCGATGCTTTCAAATTCGATAACAACGCGTCGCCGCTTCGGCGCTACACCCTCAAGCGAAATAGTCTTGCCGCCACGCACGACGAAGTGCCCGCCATAGGGTTTGAAGGTGGCTTCAACCCCTGCGCTGTAAGGCTTCATACCTTCTGGATTGGTAATTTCAAACTCGCCGACATAGTAGGCCGGGGCATGTGCGTACGAAGCCTCAGACGCCATTACCTGAAAACTATTCATTGAGACAAACGCAAGACCCGCTGCTGCAAGCGCCATCACTCTTAAACTCTTCATCACATTTCCCCCATTTGAAAAAACTTGGCTCTGCGCACGACTCCCTAATGACCCGTCAGTTCGAACAGATCTATCATCGACCCGGCTGAATGCTGAGTTAAACCGGGAAGGTCTCGATCAACTCTTTAGACAGGATCATCGACTGAGTCGTTTTCACGTATTCTTGAAAATGCGGTGAAGCAATATGGCTTTGATATGCCGCTCCATCCGATTAGATTGCAAAGAAATGGAGCCTATTCGGGTGTCCTTTTTCTGCAACTGAGTAGAGAGTCAGCACACCCAGTTCAAGACGGACGGAGTCGGCCATTTCCTCTTTGACGGCAACTTGACAAGCCGCCAGTTGAGAAGGATCGATGACAAGCTGCGCAATACGCACAATTTGCTCAGAAGGTAGTGCGGCAACCGCTGATCCCACCCAAACACCACTAAAAAAACATGGCCTTGAGGATCGATATTCGCATTTATACTTCTCTGATGAAGGACTGCGAAGCCTTGCCTCAGCCATCGCTCACGATTGTCCCTGATTAAACCAGATAACCGTTAGGAGTGGTCAAGCCGCGGCCGGCAGCTGTATTCAATCCCCGATACCTTAATACCCGCCAATTCCGGGCCTTTGTGGACATTACTGAGAGCTACTCATGGATTCATCCTTAAAATCGCAGTTATCAGCTAGAACGCAGTGCCATAGGCTCTAGTCATGAAAATACGGCACTGCGTGCCGTCATTGCCCTCACATTAGACGTGCGCCGGTAAGTCATCAGTAACTGATACCCGCTTATGCCACACACATTGCGATCGGAGACGTTCATGAACCCCGAAAATCCCACCGCATCCGGAGCGGGAATAGAGATGTCCCGCCGACAAGTGCTCATTGGCACCGCAGGCACTGCGGTCACTGCGGTTTTGGCAAAGGTCGATCACGCCCAAGCGACCGCCAATATCAAATCGACAGCGCAAACTCCGCCAGTCAGTCATGTGACGTTTACCCTCAACGGGCGGCGAGTTGCCCTGGATGTCGACAACCGCACCACGCTTCTGGACGCCCTTCGAGAAAGGCTGCATCTGACGGGCAGCAAGAAAGGCTGTGACCACGGCCAGTGCGGCGCCTGTACGGTGATCGTTGAGGGTCGACGAATCAACGCGTGCCTGACACTTGCGGTCATGCACGAAGGCGACAGCATCACCACCATTGAAGGCCTCGGTACCCCGGACAACCTGCACCCACTGCAAGCAGCGTTCATCAAGCATGACGGATACCAGTGCGGGTACTGCACGCCTGGCCAGATCTGCTCGGCAGTCGCGATGCTTGAAGAAATAAAAGCCGGCATACCCAGTCACGTCAGCGGTGATCTGATTGCCAAGAGCCAAGTCAGCGCCGTCGAAATCCGGGAGCGCATGAGTGGGAATATCTGCCGTTGCGGTGCGTACTCCAACATCGTCGACGCCATCCAGGAATCAGCAGGAGGCGAGGCATGAAGTCCTTCACGTACGAACGCGCCGCATCTATGCAGCAAGCGGTTAACGCTTGCGTAAGCCACGAGGGAGCCCGATTCATCGCCGGTGGTACCAATTTGCTCGATCTGATGAAACTGGAGATCGAGACCCCGCAGCATCTGATTGATGTAAACGGATTGGCGCTCGACAAAATCACCGCGACGAACGAAGGCGGGCTAAGGATTGGCGCCATGGTGCGCAACACTGATCTGGCGGCTGCGCCACAGGTGCGTCGAGACTATGCCGTCCTCTCCAGGGCGCTGCTTGCCGGCGCGTCAGGACAATTGCGCAACAAAGCCACGACGGCAGGCAATCTGTTACAGCGCACCCGGTGTGCGTACTTCTACGACACTAATCAGCCCTGCAACAAGCGTCGCCCGGGAACTGGCTGCTCTGCAATGGGCGGTGCCAGTCGGCAACAAGCGGTCATAGGTGTCAGCGATGCCTGCATTGCCAGCCATCCCAGCGACATGGCGGTGGCGATGCGAGCATTGGGCGCCAAGGTAGAAACACTCAATTCAGACGGTCACGTCAGAACGATTGAGATCGACCACCTCTACAGTGCCCCAGGGAGCACCCCTCATATCGAAAACGTCCTTGGGCCAGGCGAGCTGATTACCGCTGTGACCTTGCCCAAGCCTGTTGGCGGCGAGCACATCTACTACAAGGTTCGTGACCGTGCGTCTTATGCGTTTGCGCTGGTTTCAGTCGCTGCGATCGTGCTGCCCGATGGGACGGGGCAACTAGCCCTTGGGGGTGTCTCATACAAGCCCTGGCGAAGTGAAGCGGCCGACGCTTTTATGCCTGACGGCGCTAAAGCCGTAGCAACACACTTGCTGGCTGGCGCTAATCCAACTACCCAAAACGCTTTCAAAATCAAACTGGCGGAACGGACGATCGGTCTGGCTTTGTCCAGTTCGTCTTCTTCACAACGGCCTCGCACGGCTGCGGTCGATTGACCAGGAGTATGCCTAATGAAGTTTGATACGCCCGCGAGCACAAACCCGATAGATCAGATGAAGGTGATCGGTCAGCCAAAGGATCGTGTTGAGGGCAAACTGAAGACGACCGGCACAGCCACCTATGCTTACGAACAACGAGCCGCACTAAGCCCTCCCGCCTACGGCTATGTTGTCGGCTCGGCAATCGGCAAAGGTCGGATATCGTCTATCGATTCAAGCGAGGCACGGCAAGCCAGCGGTGTCATCGCCATCGTCACCCACGAAAATGCAGGTCAATTGGACAGGGGTGAATTTTACGTTGATCGGGCACTTGCCGGGCCGAAAGTCGATCACTATCACCAAGCCGTAGCAATCGTCGTGGCAGAGACGTTCGAACAAGCCAGGGCGGCTTCGGCATTGCTGAGGGTCTACTACGTCAGAGAAACTGGCGCCTACGACCTCTCAGCACAGCGAGCGTCTGCCACTACGCCAGCGGCGGGCGCGTTTGGCCCTCCCCCACACACTGAGATCGGGGATTTTGAAGGCGCATTTACGCAGGCCGCAGTGACACTCGACGGCCATTACACCACTCCGGATCATGCGCACGCGATGATGGAACCTCACGCTACCATTGCTCAATGGCAGGGTGACAAACTGACGCTTTGGACGTCGATCCAACAGATGAATTGGGGCGTCAGAGACCTGGCTAAAACACTGGGGATTCCCAAAGGGAACATTCACCTCATTTCGCCCTACATCGGCGGCGGCTTTGGCGGCAAAGGCACTATCTTGTGCGACGCGGTATTGGCATCTCTTGCCTCGAAAGAGGCTGGACGCCCGGTGAAGGTCGCACTTCCCCGACCGCTTATGTTCAACAACCTGACCCATAGGCCTGCGACGATTCAAAGAATCAGGCTCGGTGCCAACTCCGACGGCAAGCTCACTGCCGTTGGTCATGAGAGCTGGTCGGGCAATCTGCGAGGTGGGCGCAATGAAGCCGCCACCGCATCGACCCGAACATTGTATGCGGGTGCTAACCGCATGACCCGCCTCTATCTTGCCCAACTCGACCTTGCTGAAGGGAGCGCCATGCGTGCGCCCGGTGAAGCGCCGGGCATGATGGCTCTGGAGATTGCCATGGACGAGATGGCAGAGAAACTGGGGATGGATCCCGTAAGATTTCGTGTTATCAACGACACCCAAGTAGATCCCGAGCAGCCGGATCGCCGGTTCTCTCAACGCCAGTTAGTAGAGTGCCTGAATAAGGGGGCTGATCATTTCGGCTGGGCGCGACGTAACACCCATCCGGCCAAAGAACTCCGTGACGGATGGTGGGTTGGCTTGGGAATGGCCTCCGCGATCCGAGGTGCACCTACGACAAAGTCCGCTGCTCGAGTCCGGCTTGACCGCGAAGGCATAGTCACCGTCGAAACTGACATGACCGACATCGGCACCGGCTCTTACACGATTATTGCCCAGACTGCTGCGGAAATGATGGGCGTGGATATGGACAAGGTAAACGTAAACTTGGGCGACTCGCACTTCCCGGAATCATCCGGTTCGGGCGGTCAATGGGGCGCTGCCTCATCTACGGCAGGCGTCTACGCTGCTTGTGTGAAGCTCAGGGAAGCCGTTTCGATGAAGCTGGGCCTTGATCCGACCCTCACCGAATTTGTCGCTGGCCACGTTCGTCAAGGGTCGATAAGTCTGCCATTGACCACTGCGACAAAGAACGGCGAGCTGGTGTCCGAAGACTTCATGGAGTTTGGCGACCTCGCCAAGGAGTACGCTCAGCAAACTTTTGGCGCCCATTTCGTTGAGGTTGGAGTAAATGCTGCCACTGGCGAGATCCGTATTCGTCGTCAACTGGCAGTGTGCGCAGCGGGCAGGATACTCAATCCAAAAACGGCACGAAGTCAGATCATCGGGGGAATGACCATGGGCGCCGGTGCTGCGCTCATGGAGGAAATGGTCGTGGATCATCGCCTAGGTTTTTTTGTTAATCACGATCTGGCCAGCTATGAAGTGCCGGTACATGCCGACATCCCCCATCAGGAGGTTATTTTCCTGGATGAGGTTGATCCCTATGCCACGCCGTTGAAGGCTAAAGGCGTCGGCGAGCTAGGTATTTCTGGCGCCGCTGCGGCGATTGCCAACGCTATCTATAACGCGACCGGCATTAGAGTCCGTGACTATCCCATTACGCTCGATAAGCTGATTGACCACTTGCCGGAAGTCGGCTGACCTTAACGCTTTACCATCGGAGTCATCAATGCAGCTGAGCCGCACGAACCTGGCAGATATCATTTATTTCCTTGCCATCGCTCGGCACCAGAGCTTCAGGAAAGCTGGGCTGGACGTGGGGATCAGCGCGTCTGCGCTAAGCCATGCCATGAAAGGGCTAGAGACACGGTTGGGCGTTCGACTGCTTAACCGCACAACACGAAGCGTGACGCTTACGGCAGCTGGCGAAGAGCTGCAGGGCCTCATCAGCGCGCCGGTAAATGATATCGGTCAGGCGCTGGAGGCCCTGAACCGGCTGCGCGACGAGCCTGCCGGACGCATCAGACTAAACGTCTTGAGCGACGGCGCGAAACTCATCCTCGGCCCGGTCCTCCCAGTCTTCGTTGATCGCTATCCGGATATAGAGGTTGACCTCACCGTCACGAATCGAATGGTAGATGTCATTGGTGACGGCCATGATGCGGGGATACGTTACGGCGGGACGGTGCCCGAAGACATGATCGCCCAGCGACTCTCTCCCGATGTCGCTTGGGCCGTCGTTGGCGCGCCGGATTACCTGCAGCGTTTCGGAATTCCGATGCATCCGGACGACCTGGACCATCATCGGTGTCTGCGTGTGCGCCTGGGCAATGCACGCATCTACCACTGGCAGTTCTCGAAAGGCGGTCAGCAGATGGAGATAGATGTGCCGGGGCCCATCACTATTGATGAGGGTCGCGTCGGTGTGGCGATGGCTATGCGCGGCGTAGGCTTGATGTACGTCCCGCAGAAGGTAGTCGAGCGGCAGATTGCGGAAGGATCTCTGCAGCGGGTCCTTGTGGATTGGACTCACTATGACCCAGGCTTTCACATTTACTACTCAAGTTTCAGACAGATACCTGTTGGTCTGCGCCTGCTCATTGACCTCATACGTGAGCTTGAGCCGATGGGGCCACTCCCCTAGCCGCTACTCGTTGATCCATAGAGGATAAGTCGTGCTTGATACTCGACGAAAACTCTTGGAGGTCACTGACTGCTTGTACCGACTCTTAAGCTATACAGGGATCTACTTCTCCACAAAATGACTGACACAGGTTGGGCAAAGCATTGATTCAGGAGCATCCAGAAGAACGGCGGCCTGCTCAATCCCAAGAAGGCGCTGTTGGTCAGATCCATACTTTTTACCTGGCCTATAGAATCGACCAAATTGCCCTTGTGCCTACCGATGACTTGCTTTAGCTTAGCTCGTGTGATGGCTACGGGCCATGCCTCTTCGGCATGACACCGGGTAGCAATACTTACAACGCCCTGGACTACCCATGAAAAGATTTGTCGTACTCGACAGTTTCCGCGGCCTCTGCGCGGTTGCCGTCGTGCTGTTCCACACTTACGTGGTGCAAAGCATTGCCGAACTCGAGTTTTTCAAGAACGCCTTCCTGCTTGTGGAGTTCTTTTTTATCCTCAGTGGTTTTGTCTTGTTTCACACCTATGGCCAGCGTTTGAACAACGCGACCGATTATAAAAATTTCTTCATCAGTCGTACGGCTCGCCTGTATCCCCTGCACCTGACCATGTTGGGCGTTTACCTAGTGCTGGAAATGGGTCGCTCGCTGGCTGAGAGGAAAGGCTTCAGTTTCAACGAACCGGCGTTCAGTGGCGCCACTTCGATGGACGAATTTCTACCCAACCTGCTCCTGCTGCAATCCTGGCTGAACAGCGCCATGACCGGCTCGTTCAATTACCCCTCCTGGAGTATCAGCATCGAGTACTACCTGTACTTGATATTTGGCGTCATGGCAGTGCTGGCGCGCACCAGCAAGGTCAAGGTCTTCGCAATGGTGTCTCTGGCGGCCTTCATCACCTTGTGGAATGGTGAATCCTGGCTGAAGCTGGAAATCTTCCGCGGCGCTTCGTGCTTCTTCGCCGGTGCATGCCTGTACGTGCTCTACGATCGCATCAAGGACCTGGACCTGGACGCCGTGGACTTCAATCTGCTGGAGATTGCCCTGGTGCTGGGCAGCTATCGTCTGCTGGTGTCGAACATCGATCACAAGGGCGTGTATGCCAGCCTGCTGTTCTGTGTCTTGATTCTGGTATTTGCGTTCGAGCGCGGCGTGGTTTCGCGACTGCTGCACCAGCGCTTTTTCGTCTGGCTGGGCGCCCTGTCGTTCTCCATCTATTTGACGCACGCAGCCATTCTGTTTGTTTTCAAGAGCGCCGTGATCGTGCTGTCGAAAGTGCTGCACACCGACCTGACAGAGACCCTGCAGGGCCATGACATGCCCAACATGGTCAAGTACATCTCGACCCACAGCATATGGCTCGACAACGGCATTGTCGTCTTGCAGTTGGCGGCGGTACTGCTGGTCTCGACATTGACCTACAAGTATGTCGAGATGCCGGGCGTGCAATTAGGCAAGCGACTCACTCGCCGCAAAGGCGCAACGCCTGGCCCTACCCTGCAAGGCACCGTGCAGTAACCTCTCAGGTATCCTCCGGCCGTCCCTTTCGAGGGACGGCCCACGTGCCATGTGCCACGACAACCCACTTAACCAACCCCATAGCTTTTCCCAGGCCACTCCATGCCAAGGACCTTGTAAACCTCGGCAACCACCTGAATCGCTGCCTGTTCGACGCTGCCGTCATTACGGCAGCAAACCCAGCCGTGATCTGCAATCGCCCGCCCGAATGCCTGGGTACAATCGACATGTTCTTGCAGCGTGTGGATCACCGTACTGCTGAGTCCGCGCCGTCGTGCAGCTGCCCTCGCCCATGAAATATCCGGGTCTGTGATAACCCCGACATGCAGGTCCGGCACTCGCACGTTTCGATCGATGTTCAGCTGCAGAATGTCTGCGAATGGGACCATCCGGCGAAATGCGGCCTCCGATGGGTACCAGCGATCGATCAGGATGATGCTGTCGCGTGGTTGCCGGGTCAGCACGTGCTGGGAGATCCAGGCCCGGCTCTGGGCAAAACGCTCACAGATCTCCCACTCCAGAACCTCACGGGGACTTCTCGCAAGTTGGTTGACCAGAATCATGGTTTCAGCCCTGAAGGGATCGCTCTTGCGCTCGCATAACCGGATCACTTTTTTGTCGTCGGCCCTCAATATTTTGGTCACGGCCTCCAACAGCGTGGTTTTACCGGTGCCCTTGGGCCCGTCGAGAGAAACGAATAATGGAAGATTCATTGTTCACGTAACGATTGATATACGGTTCATTTGCTCTCAGATGTCACTGCCCATCATGCCGGGGTGAGTGTCGAAGTCATACTGTTGAATGACTGTTGCTCCGTAAACAGTTGGAAAATATATATCTGAATCAGAGCAGTCTATTCCATTGTGATCGTTGCGATGGTTTTTATAGTGCGATTTAATCTAAGGACGCTGCACCTCGACGCTCGTTTTGTCTGGTTGAAAATCCTGACTGGCAAGCTGCATTCAAGTGCGTTCTTCGTGATTGCTCGGTCGAGGGTACCTGGCTGAGTGTCCATTACAACACGGCCATCTTTTGGCGCTCTGGTGAATACGATGGCAAAACACATTCAAATCCTCGACGGCGGCATGGGCCGAGAGCTGTCGCGAAACGGCGCACCGTTTCGTCAACCCGAGTGGTCTGCACTGGCGCTGATCGAAGCCCCGGAATATGTGCGCCAGGCGCATGACGCGTTCATCGCTGCCGGTGCGCAGGTCATTTCCACCAACAGCTATGCCGTGGTGCCCTTCCATATCGGCGAGGCGCGGTTCGAGAACGACGGCACCGCTTTGGCGCAGCGGGCGGGCACCCTCGCCCGTGTCGCTGCCGATGCCAGTCCTCACGCCGTTCGCGTCGCCGGGTCGCTGCCTCCCCCGCTTGGCTCGTACCGCCCGGATCTGTTCGAGCCGGTGCAGGCTGGCAAGGTCCTGCGGGTGCTGATCGACGCGCTGAGCGAGCATGTCGATCTATGGCTGGCAGAGACGCAGAGCTCCATTGTCGAGGTCAGGCTAGTGGCCGAGTTATTGAAACACGACCCGCGACCACGCTGGTTTTCCTTCACGCTGGATGACGCGCTGGACGCCCAGGGCAAGGCTCGACTGCGATCTGGCGAAAGCATCACCGACGCCGTGTTGGCGGCGGTCGAACTGGGCGCGGCTTCGGTGCTGTTCAACTGCAGCCCGCCGGAAGTCATGAGCGCTGCCTTGCTCGAGGCTGGCGCACACAGCAGTTTACCGCTCGGCATCTATGCCAATGCCTTCGAACCGTCGGACCATAAACAGGGTGCCAACGTTGGCATCAGCGCACTGCGCCGCGACACCCAGCCGGAGGATTACCTGCGCTGGGCGCGTGAGTGGGTCGATCAGGGTGCCAGTATCGTCGGCGGTTGCTGTGGCATCGGTCCGGAACACATTCGCGCACTGTCGACCGCCCTCGCCGGCTCCGACTTCGTACCCGTTGCCCAGGATGCCCTGCATGTTTGATCGTCGCTCGTTCATCAAGGGTACCGGAGCGGCCGCGATGACAGCGGCCATGACCTCCGCCTGGCCGTTGGCCAATGCCTTCGCGCAGGAGCCACAGGGCCCCAGAAAAGGCGGCCACCTGACAATCGGCCTGGACAACGCGTCGACCACAGACCGCCTGGATCCGGCCTTCTGGTTCGAAAGCTGGATGTATTTCACCGGCAGTCAGCTGTTCAATGCTTTGGTTGAAGTCGACGATAGCGGAGCAATCGTGCCTTCACTCGCCGAATCCTGGTCCAGCGATGACGGTGGCCGCAAGTGGGTCCTGAACATCCGCAAAGGCGTGCATTTTCATGATGGACGCGCCTTGAGTGCAAAGGACGTGGTCTGGTCGCTCAACCACCACCGCAACGAGAAGTCGTCCTCCCCGGTCAAGGTCTATCTGGACCCGGTCACGAGCTTGAGAGCCACTGCGGATCACGAGGTCACTGTCACGCTGGCGGAGCCGAACGTCGAGTTCATCGCCTTGTTGTCAGCGGTGCATTTCGTGATCACAGCCGAAAACGAGGCGTTCGAAAAAGCCATCGGCACCGGCGCCTTCATTCTGGAAAGCTTCCAGCCGGGCGTGCGCATGCTGGTCAAGCGCAACCCCAACCACTGGAACCCTTCACGCGGCCATGTCGACTCCGTCGAAACCCTGGCCATGAATGACTCGACCGCCCGGGTCGCGGCGCTGGTCAGCGGTTCCGTGCAGATCATCAATCGGGTCAATCCGCGGATAGTCGGGCGCATCGAGAAGCTGCCCTCGATTCAGCTGGTGCGGGACAAGGACAGCCAGATATTCACCCTGCCCGGCCTGGCCCACGTGGCGCCGTTCGATTCCCTCGATGGGCGTCTGGCACTGAAATACGCGATAGACCGGCAACAGTTGATCGACACGGTCCTGGGCGGGTATGGCTCGCTGGGCAACGACAATCCAGTCTTCCCATCGAACCGGTACTTCGCGCAGGATATTCCCCAGCGACCTTACGACCCTGATCTGGCGCGCTTCCACTGGCAAAAAGCAGGGTTCGCAGGCCCGCTCACGCTCTTCGCGGCAGACGCGGGCTTTCCAGGGGCGGTGGATGCGGCTCAGCTGTATCAACAGTCGGCGCAAAAGGCTGGCATTCCCCTGGGCATCGAACGGGTGCCAAACGACGCATTCTGGACCGATACCTGGCTGAAAAAGCCGTTCTGCACCTCCAATTGGGGGGCACGCCCCACTGCAGATGCATTGCTGTCCATGGTGTTCACCAGCCAGGCGCCCTGGAATGAATCCGCTTGGCGAGTCCCGGCTTTCGATCAGTTGGTGAAAGGGGCGCGTGGCGAAACCGATGAAGACAAACGCCGGCAGATCTACCACGACATCCAGGTGATGCTGGTCGAGCAGAGCAGTGAAATCATCCCGCTGTACGCCGATGCGCTGGCAGCCACGCGCAAGAACGTCAAGGGTTTCACGTCGGTGCCTGGGGTGCCGCTCAGTGGCAACCGAGCCGCCGAGAAAGTCTGGCTGGAAGGATAAAGTCGATGTCGGTGACACTTTCGGTTATCGCTCGCGCAGGGGGGCAAGGCGCGCTGGCAAGCATGATTGCGCGGCGCCTGGCGGTCGGCATGGTCATGCTGCTGGCGACTTCGCTGTTGATTTTCATCGGCCTGAACCTGCTACCGGGCGATACGGCAACCGCAATTCTGGGTCAGTCCGCAACCCCTGCGGCGATCCAGGCCCTGAAGCTGCAACTGGGCCTGGACCAACCGGCCGGCTGGCGTTATGTGCAGTGGCTGGGTGGGGTGCTGCAAGGTGAGTTCGGCGTCAGCCTGAGCTCTCGGGAAACCATCTCTACGGCCCTCTTGGAACGGCTGCAAAACACCCTGTTCCTGGCAGGCATCACCGCGTTGGTCGCGGTACCGCTGGCGCTGATCATGGGGTTCGTTTCGGTACGTTTCCATGGCGGCTGGGTCGATGGCCTGTTGAGCCTGGCAAGTCGCACCACAGTGGCCTTGCCCGAATTTTTTTCCGGCTACCTGCTGATCTTCATCTTTTCGATGACCCTCGCGTGGTTGCCCAGCAACAGCAGCGTGCAGGCAGGGATGCCGTTCTCGGACCGATTGACAGCCATCGCACTTCCCATGGCCACGCTGGTACTCGCCGTGCTGGGCCACATGAGCAACATGACCCGAGCGGCGCTGCTCAATGCCCAGCGCAGCAGCTACGTCGATACCGCCGTGCTCAAGGGGCTTTCACCCATGCGGGTTTTGTGGCGGCACGTCTTGCCCAATGCCTGGGGCCCGATCATCAACGTCATCGTCTTGAACATGGCCTACCTGATGGTGGGCGTGGTGATCGTGGAAAACGTTTTTGTCTATCCCGGCCTGGGCCAATACCTGGTCGACAGCATCGGCAAACGGGACGTGCCTGTGGTCCAGGGGTGCGCGCTGGTGCTGGCAGCCATCTACATCCTGCTGAATCTGTTCGCCGACGTGATCGCTTTGTTGACCAACCCCCGTCTACGCCACGGAAAATAATCCATGCCCGCACCGAAAATCGTTCACCTGCCCGGCATCGTCGGTCTGGTTCTGTTCGTGGCCGTCGCCTTGTTCGCGCCTTGGCTGGCGCCCCATGCTCCCGACCAGGTGATTGGCACAGCCTGGGATGTCCCGTCGACGCTGGCGCCTCTGGGCACCGACAATCTGGGCCGCGACCTGCTGTCGCGGCTGATCTGGGGCACGCGCACGTCGCTGTCGGTGACTGCCGCCGCAGCTCTGGTGGCGTTCGTCGGGGGAACGACGCTGGGCTTCATCGCTGGAGCTGCCGGGGGCTGGATCGACCAACTGATCTCGCGTATCAACGACGTGCTGATGGCGATACCGACGTTGATACTGGCGCTGGTGATTCTGGCAACGCTGCCCAAGACCCTGGCTGTGATCATTCTGGTGCTCGGGCTGCTGGAGGCCACTCGCATTCTGCGCGTGGCGCGTGCCTTGGCGGCGGATATTGCCGCCATGGAGTTCATCGACGTGGCGCGCATGCGCGGAGAAAGCATGGCCTGGATTCTGCTGCGGGAAATTCTGCCCAATGCCCTGCCCATCCTGATCGCGGAATTCGCCCTGCGCTTCGTTTTCATTCTGCTGTTTCTGTCCGCGTTGTCTTTCCTCGGGCTGGGCATTCAGCCCCCTACGGCAGACTGGGGCGGATTGGCCCGGGATAACAAGGACGGTGTGTTGTTCGGTGTGTGGGCCGCATTGATACCGGGTGCAGCGATTGCCGTGTTGGCGCTGTGCATCAATGCGCTGGCTGATTGGCTGCTGAACGGCAACACACGCCAGTGGGGAGCGCGCAACCATGACTGATTCGACCCACGCCTCTGCACCTCCACTGTTGTGCGTCGACCAGTTACGAATTGCCGCCAGAGGCGAGCCTGGGCAGATGCTGGTCGATAACCTGTCCTTCACGCTCAATGCCGGAGAAGTGCTGGGTCTGATCGGCGAGTCCGGTGCGGGAAAATCCACTGTCGGCCAGGCGACCCTGGGTCACCTGCGTGAAGGTATGACGCTGGCAGGCGGAGGTGTCCTGTTCCATGGGCAGGACCTGCTGCGCCTTGCCGAACCTGGCTTGCGACGGATTCGCGGCAGGCGCATTGCGTACGTCGCACAATCGGCTGGATCGGCCTTCAACCCGGCCCTGACCATCGGTGCCCAGGTGATCGAAGCTGCGCAGTTGCACGGGCCCATGGATGCGGCCACGGCCAAGGCGCGGGCACTGCAGCTGTTCACCGAGTTCAGTCTGCCGGAGCCTGAAACGTTCTACACACGTTACCCGCATCAGGTGTCGGGCGGGCAGCTGCAGCGCGCGATGATTGCCATGGCGCTGTGCAGTTCGCCCGAGCTGATCGTCTTCGACGAGCCGACAACCGCACTGGATGTCGTCACGCAACTGGGCATTCTTCAGGCTATTGCGCAGGTCATCCGCCGGGCAGGTGTAGCCGCCATCTACATCAGCCACGACCTGGCCGTGGTTGCACAACTGGCCGACCGCATCATGGTGTTGCGTCATGGCCAATGCGTGGAGCACGGGACGACGCAGCAGATTCTGCAAAGGCCGACGCAGCGCTACACCCGGGATCTGCTCGATGCCGGATGCACTTCTCGCGGTCCAGGCGTTGCTCCATTGGCGCAGAAAGAACTGCTGACCATCCGCTCACTGACCGCCAGGTATCACCATCGGCCGGTATTGGACGACGTTTCACTGCGTCTTTGGCGAGGCTGCACGCTGGCGCTCATCGGCGAATCAGGATCGGGTAAGTCGACCTTGGGTAGAGCCATTTGCGGATTGCTCACGGACGTTGCCGGGTCGATGACGCTGAACGGCAAGGCGCTGCCGTTGACGCTCGGCCAGCGTGCCCACCAGCACCTGCAGCAGGTCCAGCTGGTCCATCAGATTCCCGATAGTGCGCTCAATCCCAGAATGTCGATCGGCGATCAGCTCGATCGCGCCGTGCAGAAATTTACCGGGTCAAGCCGACAGCTGCGGCAACAGCGGGTGATCGCATTGCTGGGCCAGGTGGGCCTGCCTGCAGACATCGCAAAGCGACTGCCGCACACGCTTTCCGGGGGGCAGAAACAGCGCGTATGCATTGCACGCGCGCTGGCTGCCGAGCCTGCACTGATCATTTGTGATGAACCCACTTCGGCGCTGGATCCGCTGGTTGCCCAGGAGATTCTGGCATTGCTGCGGCATCTGCAAGCCGAAACGGGCGTGTCGTACCTGTTCATCACCCACGACCTGCACGTCGCCAAGCAGATTGCCCATGAGGTGGCGGTGTTGCGCAACGGCCGTATCGTTCACCGAGGACCCACTGCTGAAGCACTCAGCGCACCGTTCGATGACTACACGCAGAGCCTTGTCGAATCGGTACCGCAAATGCGGCAAGACTGGCTGGCGCAGATGACCGGTTGATAGCGCGTCGTTTTTCCCAGAGTGCGCCAGGTGTTCAGCTGGGCCTGGCTTTGAACGTCAACGCAAAGCCCAGCAACACCACCCCGGCGAAGCCCGCCGGGAACAGCCAGATACTTTTCCAGTCATGTTGCATGCCCGTTGCATAGTGATCGGTCACCTGCCCCGCTACCCAGAAGCCAATCAACATGCCCAACCCATAGGTGGCCAGGGTGATCAGGCCCTGTGCCGAGCTGCGGAAGCGTTCAGGCGTCTTGGCGTCGGTGTAGATCTGCCCGCAGACGAAAAAGAAGTCGTAGCAGACACCATGCAACGCGATGCCGATCAGCAGCATGGCGACTTCTTCCCCGCCGCTGCCATAGGCGAACAGCAAGTAGCGCAGCACCCAGGCGAACATGCCGACCAGCAGCGCGATCTTGATGCCGAAGCGGGCAATGAACAGCGGCAGCAGGAGCATGAACAGCACTTCGGACACTTGCCCGATGGCCATCTTCGCGGTGGGATTGGCGATGCCGATCTCGGCCAGGAACGGGTTGGCGTTCTGGTAGTAGAAAGCCAGTGGTATGCAGATCAGGATCGAGGCCAGGAAGAAGATCAGGTAGCTGCGGTCCTTCAGAAGCCCCAAAGCATCCAGGCCCAGCACTTGACTCAGTCCCTTGCGTTCGCTGGTGGCCTGCAAAGGTGCCGTGCTGGGCAGGGTGAAGCTGTACAGCCCCAGGAGCAGCGAAGCGACGGCCGACATCAGGAAAGTATTACGCAGTGCGCCACCGGCGATACCTTGAGCAGAATCCCAGGCGAAAACCATACTGATCACCACGCCGGCGACGATCCAGCCGATGGTGCCCCATACCCGGATGCGGGAAAACTCGCGAGCCGGTTCTTTCATCTGGCGGAAGGCAACCGAGTTCACCAGGGCCAGGGTCGGCATGTAGGCCACCATGTAAGCCAGGACATAGGGATAGAACGCGGCGAAATCCGCTGCACGATAGAGTTGATACAACAGCACCGCGCCCAGCAAGTGCAGCACGGCAAGGATACGTTCGGCGTTGAACCAGCGGTCGGCGATCAGACCGATGACGAAGGGCGCAATGATCGCTCCCCAGGATTGCGTCGAGAATGCCAGCCCGATCTGGCTGCCGCTGGCGCCCAGGCCCGTCGCCAGGAATGTTCCCAGGGTGACGAACCAGCCACCCCAGATGAAGAACTGCAGGAACATCATCACGCTCAGTCGGGCGTTCATCGTTTTCATTGCGCTCACCGTTTTATTGTTATGGCAGGTGTCGGTCGAAAGCTTGGGCGGTTCAGTCTTCGGGCAAACCCAGTAATCTTCGGTTGGATTGCACGTCGGCGGACACGCCGGCGAAATCATCGAAAGCGCGTTGCGTGCGCTTGATCATGTGTCGCTCGATGAAGGCAGCACCCTCACCTGCGCCTTGCGCCGAATCCTTCAGGCAGCATTCCCACTCGAGCACGGCCCAACCGTTGAAGCCGTACTGGGTCAACTTGCTGAAGATCGATTTGAAGTCCACCTGGCCGTCACCCAGCGAGCGGAAGCGGCCCGGCCGATCGACCCAGTCCTGGTAGCCGCCATACACGCCGGAGCGGGCATCGGGACGGAACTCGGCGTCCTTGACGTGGAACATGCGGATGCGCGCGTGGTAACGATCGATGAAACCCAGGTAGTCCATCTGCTGCAGCAGCAGGTGGCTGGGGTCATACAGGATGCCGGCACGCGGATGGTGGTCGACTGCCTGCAGGAAGCGCTCGAACGAGGCACCGTCGTGCAGATCCTCACCGGGGTGAATCTCGTAGCACAGGTCGACACCGGCCTCTTCGAAACAATCGAGAATCGGCAACCAGCGCCTGGCCAGCTCGGCAAAACCCTGCTCGACCAGACCATTGGGCCGCTGCGGCCACGGGTAGACATAGGGCCAGAGCAAGGCGCCGGAAAAGGTCGCGTGGGCGGTCAGGCCCAGGCGTTGGCTGGCTTGTGCGGCAAGCTTGAGCTGCTCGATGGCCCACTCGGTGCGGGCTTGTGGAGCATTACGCAAATGCACCGGGGCGAACTCGTCGAACACCGCGTCGAAGGCAGGATGCACGGCGACCAGTTGACCCTGCAGGTGGGTCGACAGCTCGCTGATCTGCACGCCGGCTTTGGCGCAGACGGCATTGAGCTCGTCGCAGTACGCCTGGCTTTGCGCTGCACGCTCCAGGTCGATGTAGCGCGTGCCTAGCGTGGGCAGTTGGATCGACTTGTAACCTTGTGACGCAGCCCAGCCAGCGATGTTGGCCAGGTTGTCGAAGGGCGCTTCGGGCGACATGAACTGCGCCAGGAATATACCTGGGCCACGCAGCCCCGTCTCGGCAGGAAGGTTCATTGTGCGGTACTCCGTGAGGAAGAGGGACAGATCAGTTCGGTCCACTTGGCGTCGCCGCGGTGGTTGATGAGTGCGGCTTCGATGAAGGCCATCCCACGCAGGCCGATGTCCATGCCGGGTACGCCCGGCACCTGGTTGCCGGCCACACCCGCCTGGATGGCGTCGGCAAGATCCACGTACAGATTGGCCATCGCCTCCAGGTAGCCTTCGGGATGCCCTGCGGGCAAACGCATCCGGCGTGTGGCGGCGGCACTGAGCCAGGGTTGCCCAAGACCTGAGCGCAGGATGCGCATGGGTTGGTCCAGCGAACGGTGGATCAGGCTGGACGGTTCTTCCTGCCGCCATTCCAGCCCGCCTAACTCGCCATAGACGCGAATCTTCAACGGATTCTCTTCGCCGGCGCAGACCTGGCTGGCGATCAGAACTCCGCTGGCCCCGCCGCTCATCTTGATCAGCACACTGACGTCGTCGTCCAGTTGGCGACCTTCGACATGGGAGCCGAGCATGGCGCTGAGGCAGTACACCTGCTGGTCGGCAACGAATTCAGCCAAACTAAACGCATGCGTACCGATGTCGCCGATGCAGCCGCCAATGCCGGATTGTTCCGGGTCGTCGCGCCAGTCGGCCTGCTTGTTGCCCTGGCTGGCGATGTCCTGGCTGAGCCAGCCTTGCGGGTATTCGACGATGACTTTACGCACGGCACCGATGAGGCCATTGCGCACCAGCTCGCGGGCTTCCCAGGCCATGGGGTAACCGAGGTATACGTGGGCAAGGCCATAGAGCCGGTCACTGCCGGCCAGGGTTTGGTCCAGTGCCTGCAGCTCGGCCAAGTTCAAAGCGGCGGGTTTTTCGCTGAACACATGGAAGCCTGACTGGATCGCGCGCTGTGCAACGGGCGCATGCAGATGATTGGGCGTGACGTTGACCAGCAACTGCATGCGCTGGTCTTCGGGGAGGCGCGCTTCGGCGTCGATCATCTCCCGCCAGTCGCCATAGACGCGCTGTGGCGCGAGCCCCAACGCGTTTCCAGTACGCTGATTGTTCAGCGAATCGCGGCTGAAAGCACCGCACACCAGATCGAATCGCCCATCCAGCGCCGCCGCCTGCCGATGTGCCAGGGCAATGAACGACCCTTCCCCGCCACCGACGAAACCCATTCTGGTTTTTTGCATGACATCCAGCCTCTAGATTCTTATCGGCTCAGCACTGGTCAGATCAGCAATCAATGACCTGGCGATGTAACCGGTTACATTCATTCAAGGAATCTAGGCGCCAGCGCGTCCCCTGTCAAACACCATCGGGCGGATCATCGCGGTACCGGAGGCAGCGGCAAACTGAGGTAAGCTTTGCGTCGGGATTACCGGGGACGAGGTAGGCGTGTCGAATATTCGTGAAGTGGCGCGGCTGGCCGGCGTTTCGGTGGCTACGGTATCGCGGGCGCTGAAGTCGCCCGAACGGGTACTGCTCGCAACGCGCGAGCGGGTCAATGCTGCAGTGGAACAGGCCGGTTACCGGCCAAACCTGATGGCCGTGCAGTTCCGTTCGCGACGCACGTTCAACCTGGTCATCCTCGTGCCGCATATTGCTAACAGTTTTTTTGCTCGTGTCATCAGCGGCGCGCAGAAAGCTGCCCAGTCGGCGGGCTATCGCGTATTGCTGTGCGACACGTTGGGCTGCGAAGCGACCGAGCGCGAATATGCCGACCTGGTGCACGCCCATCAAGCCGACGGCGTCCTGCAGCTGCGCGCCTACGATCCATTCGCGTCGACTACCCACGTAGCCGACCTGCCCCCTATCGTCAACGCCTGCGAAATACTCGAGGGGGGCCGTCATCCCACCGTCAGCCTGGATAACCATGGCGCTGCGCGAGCGGTCACAGAACACCTGCTTGCCCTGGGCCACCGACGTGTGGGTTTGATCAACGGGCCTGCCACCAGCCCGTTGACCCGTGATCGGCGTGCGGGCTACGAGGCAGCCATGCGTGCAGCGGGCATCACACCCGATGCCAAGTTGATTTGCCCAGGGGATTTCAGCCTGAAAGCAGGCTATAACGGAGCACTGCAGTTGCTCGGCATGCCCGAGCGCCCTACTGCATTGTTCTGTGAAAGCGATGAGATGGCCATTGGCGCATTGAAGCGCATCAAGGAAATGGGCCTGCGAGTTCCCCAGGATGTTTCCCTGGCCGGCTTCGACGACATCGAACTGGCTGCCTATTGCGACCCACCGCTGACGACCATCGCTCAGCCAGCCGAGTGCTTCGGCCAGCACGCGGTGGACATGCTGATCAGTTTGATCGAGAAACGCCCTCTTGAAGTGCGGCACGTAACGCTGCCCCACAGCCTGGTCGTTCGGCAGAGCACCGCTGGCGTGCCCAATGGTGATATCGCTAGCGGGTGACAGACACGGGCTTTGAAACATCAACCACCGGGAACCGGCTTCTTCTGCCGCCTGCAACGTTCCGAACAATAGCGGACCTCGTCCCAACAGCGCGCCCATTTCTTGCGCCAGGTGAACGCAAGCCCACAGGTGACGCAGTGCTTTACCGGTAACTCACTTTTCTTCAAGACCCTCTCCATGGCAACGTTCACGGACTAACTGGGTAGCCAACCGACAGAGCTGTATAAAGATACAGTGCTCAGCTAGAATAGCGCACCTGCCCATTATCCGGACATACGCATGGATCTTCATCTCAGCCAGACCAGCGCAGCTATCGCCATGGTCAACAGGCTTCAGGCCGAACTGACCGATTTGGGCGAAGTATTGCGAACTGCAGCAGACCACGTACGTGTCGATGCCATGTTTGGTCTGGATTTCAGGCCTGAGGACGCGGTGCGTAACGAACCGATAGAAGTACGTGTACTGGAAGGTGACGAGGCGGTACAGGCGGCGTTCGAGGCGTTGACCAGTATCTGGGTCAAAGTGGGTCAGCACCCGCGGGAAACATTGCGCGTGCCTGGTGCCATCGCCCTGCCCCGCACTGCCATCGACAAGATCCTGCAGACCAATGCGACGCGTGTCGAACTGGGCAAGTTGATCGGTGCCATCGACAAAACCAACGACCGCCGCAACGTGTGGAACCGCTTCAAAGGCAGCGGAAATGGCATCGTGCCCAAGCAAGCCCTGCGTCTGACCAACGTGCTCACTGCGCCATCGGACATCAACTTTTACTGGGATGACACCGGCTCGTCCGGCGCCCGCAAGATGGCCGGTGATCTGCTGCAAGAGTGGCACGAGCTGCTCGATCAATATCATGACAAACAGGCAACGGTGCACCACTCCTCGGAAGCGGCTGCCGAGAATGCTCTCGTCTACGGCATCGACATGCTGGGCAAGCTGGACCCGCAAGAACAGGTTGCCATTCGCCGCTTGGTGCAGCCTCATATTCGTGCACGGGTCAGGAACGGCGACTCGAAGGTCAAACCCATCATCGCGCCAGTGCCCTTCGTGTATGAAACGGGTATCGCACCGCCCAAGATAAAGCCGCTCTCAAGTTACGAACCTAAAGTTGTGATCCGCAAGAACACCCGTCTGGCGTTGCTGGAGGAAGAGCCTTATGTGGAGGCAATGAATCTCTATCGTTACAAGGATAAGCATCGGGTTTATGGGCCTCTGCAAAAAAAGTCAGCTGAAGAGGGCTAGGGAGTTGACGGTTAAAGCCAGCTAGCAAGGAAGGCTGACGCCGTGCTGTCTATTAATAACATCATGATGTGGTAAAGATGTTCACTTAACCACTCCCCTCTCGACCTGACCACATTGAATTAAAACCTGCGCCTGGCACCCTGCCCCACTTGGTGATCACTAGCTTGGTAATACGGAAATGAAAGCAACTCGTAGCGGGGCCTCGTCATGATGTTATTAATTATGGCTGAAGGCATCCTGGTGAACGCAGCAAAGCAGCTTGGTGCTCCTAGCTGATCACCTTTGCGGAAGATTCACGGAGGAAACCATGTGCGACGGCGCGTCATGATGTTATCTATGGTTTTACGGTTAATTCAACGAGGTTGCCGGCCCCTTCTGCATCGCCTATAAAACTGCTCTTCACTTTGATCAGGCTCTTCAAGTGTCCGCCGACGCCCTCTCCGCACGAGAAACTTGCCAACTGCTTCGTGACGTTGCGCTAGGTATTCGCACCTTGCACCGCCTCGACGAAACGGATTGGGCCGATCCCTACGGCACAGCGATGACCGTCGGCGCCGACGGCTGGATCATCACCTTTCACAACCATGAAAACGGGCGCTTTCATTGCGAGCGTTGTGAAAGCCCGGACGGCCGCACCTACCTCTTCGATTCATCCCACCACTACGGCACCGACCCTATCGAGCTTCTAAGTACCTGGGAGCACACCAGGCTGGCGGAAATACTGACGACTGTCTAAAGCAAGGCTTCGAAGCCAGCAACTGTCAATGCGAATCGTTTGCGGATAGAATCCGCTGCCATTTCGCTAGCCTCCCCTGCCTGGAACGATGAACCCATGCGTCGCACGTTACTTTCGCTGTGCCTGCTGCAAGCTGCCCCGGTGTCTGCCTGGGCCTCTGAACCCGTCGAAGCCAGCGGAAACCTCCAGCTCGAAGCGGTGAACATCGAGGCCAACAGTGACTATGAGCGCGCGGACGGTCCGGTCACGGGTTACAAAGCCACCCGTTCGATGAGTGCGACGCGCACCGACACGGCCCTGCACGAGACGCCTCAGTCGATCAGCGTAGTGCCCCGTGACGTATTGGAAGACACCGCCTCCACTCGCTTGCAGGACGCGCTGGATTACGCAGGGGGCGTCGGCCGCGCCAACAACTTCGGTGGTCAGGGCCTGACCACTTTCACCGTACGCGGCTTCACCACGGGCGAGTTCTACCGCAACGGTTTTCCAATCAATCGCGGCTACCCCAATGCGCCGGACGCCAATACCGTGGAACGCCTGGAAGTGATCCGCGGCCCGGCGACGAGCCTGTATGGCCGCGGTGATCCGGGCGGCACTTTCAACGTCGTCAGCAAGCAACCGCTGGCCGAGCGCAAGGTGACGATTGGCAGCCAGCTGAACGATCAGGGCATGCACCGCGCCACGCTGGATGCCGGCGGGCCGCTCAGCGAGGATGGGCGCCTGGCCTATCGGCTGAACGTGTTGGGCGAAGGCGGCGAGAGCTTTCGTGACCATGTGGAAACCGAACGCTACGACATCGCGCCTGTGCTCAGCTGGCAAGCCAGCGACACCACCAAAATCGTTTTCGAAGGCGATTTCATGCGCAACAACCACCCGCTCGATCGCGGCTTGACGCGCTACGCTACCCAGCGGGGCAGCGCTTCGCGCGATACCAATGTCTGGGAGCAAGGCCGTGACAACCTGCTCCACAACGACAACGACATGGCCCAACTCAGGTTCGAGCACCGCCTCGATGACGACTGGACCCTGGCCGGCGGGATGCAGTGGCTTGACGGCAGCCTTGCGGGCAATGCGGTCGAAGCCAACGCAGCCCCGCTGGATGGCCGTACCCTGCAGCGCAACTTCAACTACCGCAAGCTGGAATGGACCGACCGCGACTATCAGCTGAACCTTACCGGCCATTTTGATACCGCAGGGTTTTCCCACACCTTGCTGGCCGGCGTAGAGTATGAAGCCTACGACTACCGCTCGATCATCCAGCGCTCGTCGGCCGCAGCGGGCACCTACCCCATCGACCTCTACAACCCGGTGCTCGGTCAGCCACGCCCGGCCCTCACCCGCACCACCACCCACGACACGGAAAACCTGAAAACCTGGGCCGCGTTCATTCAAGATCAGGTCGCATTGACCGAGCGCTTCAAAGTGCTCGCAGGCGTGCGTCTGGAGCGCTTCGAACAGGACTACGACAACCGCTTGCCAGGCTCTGTGGACTGGAAGGCCTCGCAGACCTCGGCAACACCACGGCTGGGCTTGATCTACGACCTGACCGATACGCTGGCGCTGTATGCCAACACCGCGCGGTCGTTCAAACCCAATAGCGGTGCAAGCCGCGATGGCGGCGGCTTCGATCCGGAACAAGGCAAGTCTTACGAGTTGGGCATGAAGTGGGAAGCCCTCGATCAGCAGCTGAGCATCGACGGCGCCGTCTACCACATCGTCAAGGAAAACGTGCTCACCCGTGATCCGGTCGACCCGACCTACAGCGTCGCGGCCGGCGAAGTCACCAGCCGTGGCCTGGACATCACCATCGCCGGCAACCTCACGCCACAATGGCGGATGATCGGCGGCTACGCCTACGTCGATGCGAGGGTGACCGACGACAACAACCTGCCCAACGGCACCCGCCTTGCCAACATTCCGCGCAACAGCTTCAGCCTGCTCAACACCTACGAGTTCCAGGACGGCGCAGCCAAAGGCCTGGGCCTGGGCGTAGGTTTGAAATACATCGATGACCGCGCCGGACAGACCGCAGCCCAGACCTACACCATGGAGCGCTACAGCGTGGTCGATCTGCTGAGTTTCTATCAGGTGAACGATCACGTTCGCCTGAATTTGGAACTGCAGAATGTGTTCAACAAGGGCTACGACGAAGGCGCGTTCAACACGTACGCGTATCCTGGCGCACCGCGTACGGTTCAGGCGGGCGTGGCGTATACGTTCTGACCAAGAGCGATGACTGCCCAGGGCGAGATTTTCAGCTCATCCAATTGCCGCCATCGACATTATAGGTCTGGGCCACGACGTAGTCGCTTTCGTCGCTTGCCAGAAAGAGCGCCATGCCCACCAGGTCCTCGGCCGTGCCCATGCGACCGAAGGGGACTTCCTGGCTGACCAGACGCTTTTTCTCGCCCAGTGGGCGACTTTCGTACTTGGCGAACAACGCGTCGACGCCATCCCAGTGTTCACCCTCGACCACCCCCGGGGCGATGGCATTGACGTTGATCCGCTCCTTGATGAGATTGAGGCCGGCGGACTGGGTCAGGCTGATCACAGCCGCCTTGGTCGCACAGTACACACCTACAAGAGCCTCACCTCGCCGTCCTGCCTGACTGGCCATGTTGATGATCTTGCCCCCGTGCCCCTGGCCGATCATCTGCCTCGCGGCCGCCTGCAGGGTAAACAGCGTTCCCCCGACGTTGATCGCAAACAGCCTGTCGTAGCTCGCCCGGGTGATTTCGGTGATGGGCGCCAGGTC
Source organism: Pseudomonas sp. CFBP 13727 (assembly GCF_014841915.1). Taxonomy (NCBI): domain Bacteria; kingdom Pseudomonadati; phylum Pseudomonadota; class Gammaproteobacteria; order Pseudomonadales; family Pseudomonadaceae; genus Pseudomonas; species Pseudomonas sp. CFBP 13727. Next base: position 42,433 of record NZ_JACYUT010000001.1, on the reverse strand, counting down.
GAATAGCGCCGCGTTGTTGACGAGAATGTCCAGCTTGCCCGCGTGTGTCACCACACTGGCGATCGCTCGGTCGATGGAAGCTTGTTGGGTGACGTCCATTTCCACCGCGTAAGCCTGGGGGCCGAGTTCGATAGCCGTTGCCTGGGCTCGGTCCAGATCAATGTCGGCGATCGCGACAATGGCACCTTCACGTATGTACGCTTGCGCGAACGAGCGACCAATGCCTCGCGCAGAGCCAGTGATCAGTGCACTTTTACCGTTTAGTCGGTTCATCGAGTCAACCTTCGAGTTCGTGGAAACAAGGGCTTCAGGGCTTGGGATAACCGGCTCGCTTCATGTCGCGCTCGGTCGTTGACTGAGCGGACGCCAAGGCCTGATCCACGGACATCTGTCCGGTGAGCGCGGCGGAGAACAGCTTGCCGACCGATGTACCGATCGACTGGAACTCGGGAATTACCACATACTGAATGCCCACGTATGGAACAGGCTGGGCGGAAGGCTGCGAAGGATCGGCATGCTGCATCATCTGCAAGGTGACCTGAGCAAACGGCGCCGCTGCCAGGTAGGCGTCGCTGTAGGTCGACATGCGAGTGCCCGGCGGAACGTTGGTGATACCGTCCTTGTCGGTGACCAGCTGGATGTACTGTTTGGACGTCGCCCAGGTGACGAACGCCTTCGCCGCGTCCTTGTGCCGAGAGGTGGCGGGAATCGCCAACGACCAAGCGTACAACCACGATGAGCCCTTGTCGGTCACCTCAGTGGGCGCCGCAGCGAAACCAACACTGTCCACTACCCTGCTCTGCGCTTTGTCGGTGGTGAAGGAACCGGCCACGCTGGCGTCGACCCAGATCGCGCACTTGCCGCTGTTGAACAACGCCAACGTCTCGTTGAACCCATTGCTCGAAGCGCCGGGCGGCCCGTACTTCTTCAGCGTTTCGACATAGAACGTAGCAGCCGCCTTCCACTCGGGACTGTCGAGTTGAGGCTGCCATTGCTCGTTGAACCAACGCGCACCGAAGGCATTGGCCAAGGTACTGAGCAAGGCCATATTCTCGCCCCAGCCAGCCTTGCCGCGCAGGCACATACCGTATTGGCCCTTGGATGCATCGGTCAACCTGGCCGCGAAACCGCCTAGCTGTGACCAGGTTGGCGCTGGCGGCATGGTCAGCCCGGCCGCCTTGAACAGGTCGGTCCGGTAGTAGGTGACCGTACTTTCGCCGTAGAACGGCAACGCGTACAGCGTGCCGTTCACCGAGAGGCCTTGGCGGACGGCGGGAAAGATGTCGTCTACGTCGTAGTCGGCTGGCAGATCCTTCATCGGTTCCAACCAGTTTTTTGCGCCCCACAGTGGCGTCTCGTAAGTACCGATCGTGAGCACGTCGAACTGGCCACCCTGCGTCGCGATATCGGTCGTCAAGCGTTGCCGCAACACGTTTTCCTCGAGCACGACCCAGTTAAGCGTGATGTCGGGGTGCTGTTGTTCGAAGAACTTGGACAGCCGCTGCATGCGGATCATGTCACCGTTGTTGACGGTGGCAATGGTCAACGTCTCAGCGGCCTGTCCGGCGACGGCGAATGAAACACTCGCGGACAGGATCAACGCATTGGTAATCTTCATGAAGTTCTCCGCGTCCAGCCGGTTCGACCGGAGCTGTTGTTATTGTTCTGGTGCGCCGAGCCGTTGGATCAGCGACAGGTCGAGTAAAGCAGCTGCCCGATCTGTACTCAAACGAACGGCGAATGGGCGATCGGTACTTTTTTGATTTTTCGCACCGTTGGGTTTCGAGGCAAAAAAGTATCGGAACGCTGTCATTGACGGGCTACCGATGGAGCGGGATTTCAGAGTATGGTTGAACCCGTCGACCTGCAGAATCATGAAAAAAACAACGATAAAAGGGGCACTCGATGCCTGATGACCGCGCCACTGTGTTCGAGTACCGTCAGCCAGATCTGGAAGTGATCCTGGCACGACCAGACCAGACCTTTCGCTGGTACGAGCATGACTACCCCTATTCCCTGGCACGCTGGAACCATCATCCCGAGTTCGAAATTCATTTGATCCGGCAAGGCAGCGGCAAGCTGGTGGCAGGTGATTACATCGGCCCCTTCGGACCCGGTCACGTCGCACTGATCGGCCCCGGTTTGCCCCACGACTGGATGGGCGATCTGGCAACGGGTGAACGGTTGGTCGCTCGCGACGTCGTACTGCAGTTCGACGGCACCACGCTGCTGGAGTGTCGTAGTGTGTGGCCCGAACTGGCGGAGCTCAAAGGCCTGTTCGACCGAGCTCAGCGCGGAATCGAGTTTCACGCGGCGACAGCGGTCGAGGCAGCGGTCCTGCTGGAACGTATAGGGCAAGCGAATGGCCTCAGGCGCCTGACGCTGTTCCTGCAGCTCATCGATACCTTGGCAAACGCGCCGGCCAGTGAATTCCGCGTTCTGGCCAGCGCCTGTTATTCCCCGTCCCTCGACGAATACAGCACACAGCGTATCAATCAGGCGTTCGACTACCTCACCCGGCAACTGACTGCCGAGGTACGCATGTCGGTGATCGCCGCGCAGCTGGGCATGAGCGAGGCGGGTTTCTAGCGTTTTTTCAAACGCATGACCGGCCATGGTTTCATCTACCTTGTGCGCAAGCTGCGGGTCCAGCGAGCCTGCAGGCTGCTCGCCCAGACCCAGCGATCGGTGGCCGATATCTGCTTCGAAGTCGGCTACGAGAACTTGTCCAACTTCAACCGGCACTTTCGCCACGAGATGCAGCAGACGCCCAGCGAGTATCGACGTCTTACAGCCGTCTGACCCATACAGGAGCAAGAATCGACATGCAGTTACCTTCAGTGGTGGTGTTCGGTGAAGCACTCACCGATCTGGTCCAGACCACGCCCGGTCGCTGGCAAGGCTATCCAGGCGGCGCGCCGTGGAACGTGGCGCGGGCGATGAGCCGATTGGGGGTATCGACGGCGTTCGCGGGGTCGATCAGTACCGATTCGCTGGGCGATGAGCTGTACCGACAGTCCGAAGCTGCCGGGCTGGACCTGCGTTACCTGCAGCGCGCCGAGGCCGATCCACTGGTGGCGATCGTGCCTTCCAGCCACCCTCCCCGCTATTTTTTCGCCGGTGAGGCCGATCTGCATTTCGATGTGCTGCTGTTGCCCTCGGGGTGGCTGGCGGCTGCGCAATTGTGTCATTTCAGCTGCATCAGCCTGGCCCGACAACCGCTGGGTGACAGGCTGGTCGAGGTCGCTCGGCAGGTGAAGCAGCACGGCAAGCTGATCAGCTATGACCCCAACTGGCGCAACCTGATGGATGCTCGATACCGCGAGGTGACGTTCCCCGCCATGGTCGCGCTGGCGGACATCATCAAGCTGTCCGATGAGGATCTGCGGCAGATCTATCCTGGCTTGAGCGAAGAGCAGGCCCTGCAGCAGTTGCGCGAGATGAATGAAGGGGCACAGGTTCTGTTTACCCGCGGCGCCGAGGGCATGGTGCTGTTTACGCTCGACAGCAAGGTCGAACAGGCGGCAATCGCCGTCGAAGTAGCCGACACCGTTGGCGCCGGCGACGCGAGCATGGCCGGCTGGCTGGCGTCGAGCCTGCTGGGTATCGAAGCCCCCCAGGCACGGCTGGCGTTTGCTGCGGCTTGTGCCTCGGTGTCCTGCGCCAATGCCGGGGCCTATGCGCCCAGCCGCGCAGAAGTTGAGCAGCTGCTGTCGCGTTGAAGCGGTGTGTCAGGTAGACCGGGGTGCGCGCTTCGCGGCCACGGGCCGCTCCTACAGGAGGGCAGCGTGGTGTGTCAGGGAAATTGGCGTGCGCCCTTCGCGGTCCATGACCGCTCCTACAGGGAGGCACACCCACGGGGCACATGCACGGTGTGCATGTAGGAGCGGTCTGTGGCCGCGAAAAGGCCGGCGCGGTGTATCAGGCTGAAGGCGCTTGAAGGTATTCGGATATCTCGACGAGGTTCAGGTCTGGATCGCGGACGTACACCGAGCGAATGGGGCCGGCGGCACCAGTGCGCTTGACCGGCCCTTCGAGGATGGGCCACGGATGACCCTCAAGCCGTTCGATCACCTGCTTCAGGCTGCAACTGGCGATGAAACACAGGTCCAGTGCACCGGGCACAGGCAAGTGCGCCTTGGGCTCGAACTCATGCCCCCGCACATGCACATTGATTTTCTGATGGCCGAAGCGAAACGCCACGCGCCCTTCCCCAAAGGTTTCCAGTCGCATGCCCAGCACGTCGATGTAGAAACCCTTGCAGGCCTCCAGATCGATGGTAGTGAGGACGATGTGGTCAAGGTGATCGATCATCTAGGGCCCTTTTCATTTACGGTACCTGACTCAACGATCCAGCGCATCGCGCTACGCTGGCCCGCGATTGGTCAATCATGCCGAACGCGTTGAACCCGTGCAAAGTCAGTGCGCAGGTTACACCCCTGCACTTGATGTCTACCAATAGACCATCGCCCGCCACAGCCGTTTAATCGACGTTCACCGTCGGCGCGGTGAACGTCCATGGGCAGCCTCAACCGATTGGCAATTGACCGGTGACGATGGCCGTGACCAGGAAGATCCCGAACATCGGCAACGACCACTTGAAGAACTCCTTCTGGTATTCGCCGAAGGTCATTTCGGTGCGGTTCATCAGCAGGAACAGCCAGGCCACCGTAGGGCTGGCGTAGCGCAGCGCCTGGCCCATGAACGAGGCGACGCCGATTTCAGTGGGCGTGATGCCGAAGCTGTAGGCAATGGGCGCGACCACCGGCAGGATACCGAAGTAATAGGCGTCCACCGGCAACGCATAGCAGGCCAGGGCGCCGAGGAACGCAAAGATCAACGCCGTATGGCTGCCCATCGACTCGGGAATCAGGCTGGCCATGTGCTCGGCCACCGCACCCGCCATGCCGCTGCCATTGAAGATCCCAAGAAAACACCCTGCCGCCAGAATGATCGAAGCCACTGCCACCGCATCGCCGCCATTGGCAGTGATCCGCTCACGCTGTTCCACCGCGGTGTAGTTGACGGTCAGCGCCAGCGCCGTGCCCAGCATGAACACCACCGCGCCACTGGCCCAGCCGGCGATCAGGATCACCAGCATGCCCACCGTCAACGCCAGGTTGAAGAGAAACAGCTTGGGCCGCTTGAGCTCTTTGTCGTGGTCTTCGATGACCGTGACCATCTCGGCAATCTGTTGCGGGGTAACGATGACTTTCTCGCCGGCGACGAAGCCCAGGCGCTTGCGCTCCTTGATGCCCATCAGGTACGCCATGCCGAACACATAGATGAACGACACCCCGAGAATCGGCAGGATCGCCACGAACAGCGTGTTCACCTCAAGGTTGAGCACTGCGGCTGCGCGCGCCAGCGGCCCACCCCACGGCAGGCAATTGCCCAGCCCGCAAGGCAGGATGATCAGCATGGCCAGGTTGGACAGCTTCATGCCCATCTGTTTGTACAAGGGCAGAAAGGCGGTGGTGATGATCAGGATGGTGGTGGTGCCGTCGCCATCCAGGGTCACTACCGACGAGGTGAAAGCGGTCACCAGAATGATCTTCAGCGGGTCGCCGTTGGCCTTGCGGATCAGGTAGGTACACAACGGATCGAACAGCCCCACGTTCATCATCAGGCTGAAGTACAGCACCGCGAAAAGAATCATCACCGTGGGGTTCACCGTTCCCAGGGAGATCTTGCCGTCCGCTCCCTGGGAATAGAACAGGCCTTCCTTGATCCACTTGATGATCATGTCCAGCGGCACGCCGCTGAGCAGGCACACCAGCACGCCGACCGCCAGCGAAACCACGATCAGGCCGGTAAAGGGCGAAAGTTTTTGCTTGATCACCAGCAGCAGGAACGAGGTGATCAACGTATAGCCCAGAATGGTCAGCATCCGAACGTCTCCACATATTATTTTTATCGAGAGAGGCAGCGTCTGTTGCGCAGGCTCGGTCTTGGCCACCGAGCCTGCGGGGCCCTACTGGCCCTGCAGCAACCGGGTGACCCAGTCAGGGGCCAGCTCCGGCAGTGGCTCGCCGTTGTCGCGGCAGCGGACGTACTGGTCGATCACCTCGCGACGCTGTTCTTCATAGATGCTTTTCTTTTCCGACGCTTCCAGCACTTCCAGCAGCCGCGCGCGCGGTACCACGGTGACACCGTCGTAGTCACCGAACACCAGGTCACCGGCGGCCACCTCCACACCGGCGCAGGTAACAGTGGTGTTGATCTTGCCTGGCCCCTGCTTGCCGGGGCTGCGCTGCATGAAACCCTTGGCATACACAGGAATGTCGAGCTCGGCCAGCGGCAGCTTGTCACGCACGCAACCATCGATGACCAGCCCGGCAAGGCCAACGGCCTGCGCCGCCCCCGCCATCAGATCACCGATGTACGCACGCCCGGGATAACCCTTGCCAGCGACCACCAGAACATAGCCAGGCTGCCCCTGGTACACCGCCACGTGGATCGGAAAGTTGTCGCCATCTTCGGTGTCCACGGTGTAGGCGGTGCCGAGCATGACCTTGCGGTCGTCCAGCGGCATCAGATCGGCGTCCATGGCGCCGTTGCGGGCAATGCCGAGCTTGGCCATGCCATCGCACAGCTGTGCGGGGCTGAGCTTGCGGAATCGGTCGAGCAGGTCCTGGGGAATCAGCTCGGGCAGGGGCAGGTAGTGTTCGGTATTCATGGCGTCTTCCTCAGGAGTGTTTGACCATCTGGCGAATGGCGTCGCGGTAACCGAGATCGCTGCCATCGGCGCCCAGCAGGGTTTGCCAGTCGGTGGCGGCGAGCTTTTCCAGCTGCTGGTGGCTGGCCCTGGACATGGTGGCGTCGACCCCGGCGTCTTCGAGGGTGGTGACCACGTCGTCCATCTCGGCGCTGCGCCGTTTGGCGTGGATCAGCGTGCGCGCAGTGAAGGTGTTGGCCAGTTGCTCGACGGTCTTGCCGTTGAGCGATTCGCCGAGGGAATCGACCAGCGTGTCGAGCACTCCGAACTTCTCCCCTGCCTGGAAGGCTTCGAGCAGCAGTTGCGGCAGGCCTTTCATCACCACGCTTTTGAGCATCTTGAGCGCCGACGCGGCGCCGGCCTCGGCGTCCAGCACGGTCAGTTGCATGCCATAGGGAGTGAACGCGTCGGCGAACGCACGTGCACCCTCGCCGGCCAGCAGCATGGGTACGCGATGGTTGTTGCCAGGCACCGTGCCCATCACTGCAGCGTCGCAGAAGGTCACGCCGGGGGCCTTGGGCAGCGCGGCGATGGCTTGCTTGACGGTGGGCGCGGCCGAGTTCATGTCGACATAGGTCTGCCCGGCCAACAGCAGCGGCAACACGCGCTCGGCCACGGCCAGTGCGCTGCTGGCACTGGTCAGGCAGGCCACGAAACGTGCGCCCTGGCAGGCGCTTTCCAGCGAATCGAAGAGTGTTACGCGAGCGTGCTCGGCGCGCTGGCGGATCGTCGCGCCGCGCTGGGGGTCATCTGCCTGGGCGTCGAAGGCGCCAATCTGCAGATCGCCCTGAGTGCGCAAACCGGTGGCAAGGTGGTAGGCCGCTTCGCCAAACCCGATGAAAAGCAGTTCCATCAGCGTGTTCCTTGTTTGTATTGTTATTGATTAGGTTTGAGCAAGGCCTGTGCCAATTTCCGAAGAGAACTCTTTTACACTTTTCAATCAATGACTTGCAGCAACAAAGCACCAGAACGGTTTAACGATTGCATTGCAGCAGCATTGCATTTCATTGCAAAACCTTTCATCAGCCTTTAGCGTGCAATGACTACGCTCCAACAACTGCCCATCCACCAGGAGCGATTCCATGCTCGGCAAACTGGCTGTCATCTCTCCGTCCACGACCCTTACCGCGGTGATGAATCAGGTGCTGGAGAAACGTGGACTGCACGTGGCCGTGGTGGAAGCCGCGCAACATCAGGCGGTACTGATGGCGCAACGGGTGATCGACGAAGGTGCCAGCGTCCTGATCAGCCGTGGCAAGACCGCCAGCGTGCTGCGCGAGCACTTTCAGGTACCGATCGTGGAGGTGCGCCATACGTTCTTCGACTGCATCAATGCCTACCATAAAGCCTTGGTGGTGTCGGACCGCATCGCCTTCCTGGCCACCTCCGACGGCTATGCTGCGATCCTTGCGAAGGCAAGCCCGTTCATGCCAGCGGTGACCATCTGCCCGATCGACCCTTTCGGCAGCGCGCAAAGCACCGACGCGCAACTGGACCGCTTGCAGGAACAGGGTATCGAGGTGGCTATCGGCGGCTTGTCCCTGGAGCAGGCCGTCAAAGCTCGCGGCCTGCACTACATCATGTCCGACGCCGATGCCGACGCCGCCTTCGATGCCATCGACGAAGCCCTGCACCTGCTGCGCATCGAGCAGGAACGACTGCACAAGCGTCTGGAGCTGCAGGGACGCTACGAGATGATCCGGTCCATCCTCGACTGTGTCTCCGAAGGCATCTTCAGCATCGACAGCCACGGCGTGATTACCAACATGAACAGCGTTGCCACCCACTACCTGGGCAGCGTGCGTTGTGGCGACAATGTGGCCGGCCTGCTGGCGCAGGACTACTTCGGCCGTGTGCTGGGCAAGGCCGAAGCGGTGCGCGGTGCCTTGATCAACCTGGGGCGCCTGTCACTGACCCTGAGCATCGCGCCGATCACCTTGGGCGACCAGGTGATCGGCGCCGTCGCGACCCTGCAGAAGCAGACCGAAATCAAGGCCATCGAGCAGAAGATGCGCCGTCAGCTGGCGCGCCAGCACGTGGCCGAGAATACCTTCGCATCGATCATCGGCAGCAGCCCGGCACTGGCCAAGGCCAAGCGCCTGGCGCAGACCTTCGCTGCGGTGGACAGTACGGTAATGATCGAAGGCGAAACCGGTACCGGCAAGGAGTTGTTCGCCCAGAGTATCCACAACGCCTCGAAGCGGCGCCATGGCCCGTTCGTGGCGATCAACTGCGCCGCCTTCGCCCCCGGCGTGCTGGAGAGCGAGCTGTTCGGCTACGTGAAGGGGGCGTTCACCGGCGCCTTGACCGAGGGCAAGGCCGGGGTATTCGAGCTGGCCCACACCGGGACGATCTTTCTCGACGAGATCAGCGAAACCTCGGCGGAAATCCAGCTCAAGCTGTTGCGCACGCTGCAGGAGCGCAAGGTAGTGCGTATCGGCGACGACAAGGTCACGCCCGTGGACATTCGCATCATTACGGCCAGCAACAAGCGCTTGCCGCAGTTGGTGGCGCAGGGGCTGTTCCGCGAGGATTTCTTCTACCGCATCTGCGTACTCAAGCTGCAGCTGCCTGCCCTGCGCGAACGGCGCCAGGACATTCCCGAACTGGTGGCCCACTTGCTGGTCAGCTTCGGCATGCCAGCCGCCGTTCCTGGAGCAGCCCTGCTGGCGCGCCTTAGCGAGCATGAGTGGCCAGGCAACATTCGCCAGCTGGGCAACATCGTCGAGCGCCTGGCGGTCATGGGCCAGGGCCGCGAAATGAACGGGGCGTGGGTGGAAGAAGCGCTGGTAGACCTGCCTTCGCCCGCCCAGCCCCTACCTCAAGCACCGCCGACGCTGAACCGCAGCGAACGGCAGGTCCTGCTCGAGGCGTTGCACAGCGTGCGGGGCAACCGCGAACAGGCCGCCCGCTTGTTGCAGATCAGTACCACCACGCTGTGGCGGCGCATGAAGAAGTACCAGGACCTGGACCCGGATGCATTCGCGGTGACCCGTCTGTGCGGGTCCCAGGATGCATCTGCCTAGCGCCAGGTTGCGGCGCTGGAATAGCTCAGGAGTAGGCTTGGGAAATCTGCCCCACCGGCTGTTTGTGGCGCAGCGTCTGCTGTCGCGCCAGCTGCGCCTGGACCGTGGCTACCGCCTCGAGCACGCGGTGCGTCCAGCTCTGGTCATCCGGGCGCACCACGACCACGCGAAAACCATGCTCGTGGCCTTCGCTCTGCACGCCCTCGGAGTCGTCGACGTGCAGGTCGATGTCGAAGGCCGGCGGAAACTTCGAAGGCGAGAGGCTCATGCCATGGCTGGCCAGGGCGCGGCTGTGGACTTCGCTGTTGACCACGCCGTCCACGCGGATACCGTGCAGCAACAGCCAGCGCTTGATATAGGCCGGTGTGCGCCCGGAAGAGGTATACACCCAGATGCTGCAGCCCTGACGACGCAGTTCCCGCGTCAGCGAGCGGGTACCGATGCGCAGCGGCTCGCCCAGCCAGCGGTGCACGAAGGCCGGCAGCCAGGTCTGTTCGGCTTCGCTGTGATGGGGCAGGCAGGCCAGGGTGTCGTCGATGTCGAACGAGATACGCACGCGCGGACGGTTGAACGGATTCATCGGATTGAGACCTGTGATCGCTTGCCACATCGGATTGGGCGACGTTTGGGTTGAAGCGCTGCGGTCGCATCCGTCAGCGCGGTGTGTCTGATTCATCGGCCCCTGCCCTCGTGCATGGCCAGCTGCTTGTGGCTGAGGAAGAACTTCTTCGGGTCCGGTGCCTGCTCTTCGAGGAAGGCGGCGTATTTCTTCTTGATCTTGGGCAATTCGTAGAGCGCCTTGACGCCATGCTTGGCGGAGTTGCGGATCACCGACGAAGGGTTGAAATAACCCTGCGCATTATCCAACGACAGCACGAAAGGCGGAAGCCCGGCGCGGATCAGCAGATAGCTGACGATCAGCGAACCGGTGCGATTGTTGCCTTCGATGAACAGCTGCGGCTTGCTGAGGATGCGCACGTAGACGCCGGCGGCGCGCTTCCACACCGACTCGCTGCGGTACGTGCAGTACCAGTTGTACAGATCCTTGATGCCACCTTCGGTGTTGTTGAAGAAATGCTCTTCGGTGGCGGCCAGATGCTGGGCAAACTCCACACGCCGCGCCGGATCACGCCCGCACAGCACGGTGGCATTGATTTCCAGCATCAGGTTCACCTGTTGCAGGTCGAACAGGTCAACCCCTGCTGCCACGTATTCGTCGACCAGGGCATAGCCGGCCAGGACGTTCTCCACCACTTCGTCCGTCAACGGATCACGCTGCTCGGTGAAGTGCTCGCTGAGCTCGGCAAAGCGGCCCTGCACTTCGCGCAGGGCTACTTCGATGGCGGGCAGATCAAGACGACGCGTTGCAGACATGAATGTTCCTGGACTCGATGGGTGAAACGGCATCCTGCCGTTGTCTAGCTGAACTTGCCGCTGATGTAGTCGCCAGTCATCTGTTCGCGCGGGTTCTCGAAGATCTGCGCGGTCGGGCCCATCTCCACCAGGTAACCGGTGCGGGTCCCCTGGGAAATGTCCACCGAAAAGAACGCGGTGGTGTCGGCGACGCGTATTGCCTGCTGCATGTTATGGGTTACCAGCGCGATGGTGTAGTCCTTCTTGAGCTCCACCATCAGCTCTTCGACGCGGCGCGTGGCGATCGGATCGAGGGCCGAGCAGGGTTCGTCGAGCAGCAGCACTTCAGGCTCCGTGGCAATCGCGCGGGCGATGCACAGGCGTTGCTGCTGGCCGCCGGACAGCGACAGGCCGCTGACCTTGAGCTTGTCCTTGACCTCGTCCCACAGCGCCGCGCCCTGCAGCGCATGCTTGACCCGATCACCCAGGTCGCCCTTGTAGCGGTTCAGACGCAGACCGAAGGCGACGTTGTCGAAAATGCTCATGGAAAACGGGTTGGGCTGCTGGAAGACCATGCCGATGTAACGGCGCACCACCACCGGATCCACGCCCTTGCCATACACGTCCTGGCCGAGGAAATGCACGTGGCCTTCGAAACGGAAGCCCTTCACCAGGTCGTTCATGCGGTTCAGGCTGCGCAGCACGGTGCTCTTGCCACAACCCGAGGGACCGATGAAGCCGGTGATCTTGTTCTTCTCGATCGGTACGTGGCTGTCGCGCACGGCCATGAAGTTGCCGTAGAAAATCTTGTCGAGCTTGCAGTCCATGACCACAGGTGCCTGGGTCGCGAACGGGACGGCTTTTTGCACGGATAGTACACTCACAATATAGGTGCTCCCATTCTCAGAACTTGGGCTTGCCGAAAACACGACTGACAATGTTCACAAACAGCACGATCATCACCAACACGAGGGAGGCCGCCCAGGCGAGCTCCAACTGGTTGTCGAAGGGCATGCCGGAAAAGTTGTAGATCAGCACGGCCAGCGACGCGGTGGGGTTCATCACCGCCAGGTTGCCTTCGTGGTAGATCCAGTAGTTGCTGAACAGCGCGGTGAACAACAGCGGAGCGGTTTCGCCCGCAGCCCGTGCCACGGCGAGCATGACCCCGGTGAGGATCGCCGGCATGCCGGTGGGCAGGATGATCTTCCAGATCACCTGCGAGCGCGTACAACCCATGCCATAGGCGGCGTCCTTCATCACCTTGGGCACCATCTTCATGGACTCCTCGGCGGTCAGCACCACGATCGGCAGCATCAGCACGGCCAGGGCCACCCCGCCCGCAGGCGCGGAATAGGTACCGGTAGTCATCACCACCAGCGCATAGGCGAACACCCCGGCCAGAATCGACGGCAGGCCGGTGAGCATCTTCGCCGCGAATCGCGCGGCGTTGGCCAGTTTGCTGTCGGGCCCCAGCTCGGCGAGGAACACCGCTGCCATGATGCCGACAGGTACCGCGATCGCCGCCGCGATACCGACCATCACGAAGGTGCCGGCCATGGCGTTGCCGAAGCCGCCGCCGGTTTCGAAACCGGTCGGTGGCAGCTCGGTGAACACTTCCAGGCTCAGGCGCGCGCCGCCACGGGTGATCAACATGTACAGCACCGACAGCAGGGGCACGCTGGCGATCAGCGCGCCGCTCCAGACCAGTGTGGTCAATACCAGGCTGCGCAGGGCGCGGCCTTCGAACTTGCGCTGCAGGCTGGGCAACGCGGCGGTAGGCGTACTCAGGCTTGTCATTATTTGCTACCCCGTTGCGCGTAGACCATGAGCATGGAGCCGATGAGGTTGACGATAAGGGTGATCAGCATCAACACCAGTGCCGCGTACATCAGCACTTCGATCTCGCTGGGCCCGGCCTCCGGGAAGTTCAGTGCCAACAGCGCTGCCAGGGTGTTGGCCGGAGCGAACAGCGACAGCGAGATGTTGTTGGCGTTGCCCACCAGCATGGCCAGGGCCATGGTTTCACCCAGGGCTCGACCCAGGCCCAGTACCAGCGAACCGAAGATACCGGTTGCCGCCGAGGGCACCATGACCTTCAGGATCGCTTCCCAGTGGGTAGTACCCATGCCGTAGGCGGCTTGCTTGGTTTTCATCGGCACGGCGGTCAGGGCGTCCTGGGACACCGCAGCGATGGTCGGCAGAATCATGATGGCCAGCACCAGCGCAGCTGGCAGCAGCCCGGGCCCGCTCAGTGATGTGCCGAAAAAGGGAATCCAGCTCAGTTCGGTGTGCAGCCAGGTGGTCAGCGGGCGAATCGCCGGGATGACTACATAGATGCCCCACAGGCCGTAGACGACGCTTGGAATGGCCGCGAGCAGTTCGACGATTGTGCGGAATACCGCCGCCAGCTTGGCAGGCAGGAAATCCTGGGTCAGGAAGATCGCCATGCTGATGCCGAAGAAACCGGCGATGACCAGGGCGATCAAGGCGCTGTACAGCGTGCCCCAGATGGCCGGGAGAATGCCGTACTTGCCTTGGTTGACATCCCACACGGTGCCGAACAGCACGTCGAAGCCGTGTTTTTCCATGCCGGGCAGTGCCTTGCGCCCTACTTCGAATACCAGGGCAAATACCACGGCCAGAATCAGCACCACACCGACGCGCGCAAGCGCACGGAACGTGCGATCGACCAGAAAGTCCTTCGTCGAAGGCGGCTGGCAGGCTGAGTCCGGGTTATCCGGTACAACGAAAGGGCTGTTCATTGATTAATTCCGGGGTGTGGAAGTAGACCCCGCCCGACCCGGCGGCGACGCCTGGAAGGGAGAGGTCTTGCGCATGTCACTGGATGTTGGCGCTGGCTTTGCGAACCTGCTCGACGACCGACGGCGGCAACGGGATGTAGCCCATCGAATCGGCGATCTTCTGGCCTTCGGTCAGGCTGTACTCGATCATGTCGCGCATGGCCTTGGCCTTGGCGGGATCTTCGTTCTGCTTGCGGAAGATCATCCAGGTGTAGGTGGTGATCGGGTAGGACTTCTCACCTTCTGGATCCGGCAGCCAGGCCACCAGGTTTTCCGGCATCTTCACCGCAGCGAGGGCTTCGGCGCCGCTTTCGGCATTCGGTACCACGTACTTGCCGGCCTTGTTCTGCAGCTCGGCGAAGTCGACCTTGGCCAGTTTGGCGAAGCCATACTCGATGTAGCCGATCGCGCCAGGGGTCTGGCGAACGGTGGCGGTCACGCCGTCGTTCTTGGGCGACTTGATGAACTTGTCACTGGCAGGCCAGTTGACGGTGTTGCCCTCGCCCAGGGTCTGCTTGAACGCCGGGTTGATGGTTGCCAAGTGCTTGGTGAACACTGCGGTGGTGCCACTGGAGTCGGCGCGCACGACCACGGTGATCGGCATGTCGGTGAGTTTCAGATCCGGGTTGGCAGCGACGATCTGCGGATCGTTCCACTTGGTGATCTTGCCCAGGAAGATGTTGGAGTAGACTTCACGCGGCAGTTTCAGGCCCTTGGGGCTGCCCGGCAGGTTGTAGGCCAGGACGATCTCGCCCGCGGTCATCGGCAGCAGTTGCGCGCCTTCGGCAACCTTGGCGATGTCTTCATCTTTCATGGCCGAGTCGCTGGCAGCGAAATCGACGGTCTTGTTCAAAAAGTCCTGTACGCCCGCACCGCTACCCTTGGACTGGTAGTCAACGGTAACGCCAGCGGTTTTCTTGCTGAAGTCCTTGAACCAGGTGAGGTAGATCGGGGCCGGAAAGCTGGCGCCGGAGCCGGTCAGCCGGACGCTTTCGGCAGCGAAGGCCATGGAGCTGGCGCTGAGCGAAACGGCAACGGCGAGCGCGGCAGACTTCATCAAACTTTTCATCTAAGGAACTCACTGAGATAAAGGGCAACGGAACTGTGCACAGCTTTTGTTACGGTTTGATGAATCCGACGACCGGCAGTGACTCTTTCGCGGACGACGCGTGCGTAAATCTCATCGAGTTGTTGTAACCTCGCCCGGCGCCAGCGCAGGCGATGCCTGTTGCCATGGCTCAGGCCTTCATCATTTTTACGCCTGGTTGCTCGCCGGAGCTGGCAACCGCTCAAAGAGAATCCGAACATGCGGCATTCCATGATCAACCGTTGGTGCATGGGCTTGCTGGCCCTGTGCCTGTGGGCCACCCTGCCCGCCCATGCCGAGCCTGCCCCGGCACCGCCGGCCAATACCGCCAGCGCCCCGGTCGAAGTGCTGGCCACACCCGCACAGCTCAGCGACCAGCTCGACCAGATTCGCCAGAAGGTCTCGACTGCCGCCAACGATGACCTGCTTGCCAGCCTGCGCCAGGCAGCGCTGCAGGTGCAGCGTCAGGCCGATGCGTTGCTGGCTCGCCAGGGCGTGGACATGGGGCATCTGGATGACCAGCTCAACGTGCTTGGCGCAGCGCAACCGGAGGAGCCGCAGACCCTGACGGCCCAGCGCCGCACGCTGGCCAACCAGAAGAAGGCGTTGACCACCGACCAGGCCGATACCACGGCGTTGAGTACCTCGGCCGGTGACCTGGCGATCCAGATCCTCAACCTGCGGCGCAACCTGCTGGACACCCAGATCAGCACCCGGTCCGCCAGCCCCTTGAGCTCCGCGTTCTGGTCCAGCCTGATCCAGCCCACCGATGACGACGTCAGAAAGCTGGGCAGCCTGTGGCAGGACGTCTCTCAAGTCTTCGACAGCGCCCTGGCACCCGGCTCGCGCGGCACGTTCATCACGATCGTGCTGGGCGCCCTGCTGATATGGGTGGTGGCCCGACGGCTGATCGAGCGACTGCTGGTGCGGGCCATGATTCGCTGGTTCCCCGAAGGTCGGTTGCGCCGCAGTACGCTGGCCATGGCCACAGGGCTGACCACGGTGCTGACCATCAGCGCAGCGACCTCGCTGCTGCAGTGGGGCATCGTCAGCCATTCGCAACCCAGCGCCAATGTGTTGAACCTGATCGAACAGGTGCAGACGCTGATCCTGTTCTGCGCCTTCATCGTCGGCATGGGCCGCGCCCTGCTGATGCTGCCCAACCCGTCCTGGCGCCTGCCCAACATTCCCGACCCGATCGCCAGCGCCATTGGCAACCTGCCAGCCGTGCTCGCCCTGGCCTTGATGTTCACCGGCACTTTCGAACGGATCAACAGCGTGATCGCCAGCAGCCTGGCGCTGTCGGTCGCGGTCAACGGCCTGACCGCGCTGCTGGTGGCGTCGATCTTCGTCTACGGCCTGGTGCGTGTGCGCCAAACGCGTCGCCGCTTCACTCTCGAGCGCACCGCAGGCTTCGTCGGCCTGATTCCTTTCATCCTCTCGGTGTGGATCGGCATCATCGTGCTCGGGCTGTTGAGCGGTTACCTGACGCTGGCCTATGTACTGACCGTCAAGTTGCTGTGGATCAGCCTGGTTACCTCGACCGCGTACCTGTTGACGGTGTTCTTCGTCGACATCTGCGAAACCCTGCTCTCGCCCAAGCAGTCCGGCGGCCAGGCCCTGGGCGCCATGCTCGGGCTGTCGCCACGGCATCAGGCCCAGGCCAGTACCCTGCTGGCCGGCGTGGGCCGAACCTTGCTGCTGTGCGTTGCGCTGATTCTGGCCTTCATGCCGTCGGGATCGAACCCCAGCGAACTGCTGGCCAGCTTCGCCCGGCTGGACGTGGGCAGCAAATCCCTCGGCGCCTTCAACATCGTGCCGGGCGATATCCTCATTGCGGTGCTGCTGCTGGTCGGCGGTCTGTTCAGCATCCGTGTCCTGAAGAACTGGCTGGGTGACCGCCTGCTGCCGGAAACCAACATGGACGCCGGCATGCGCGCCTCGCTGGTGACCCTGGTCGGCTACATCGGCTTCGTGCTGTTGGGTATCGCGGTGCTGTCGACGCTGCGCATCAGCCTGACCAACCTGACCTGGGTGGTCAGCGCGCTGTCGGTCGGTATCGGCTTTGGCCTGCAGGCAATCGTGCAGAACTTCATCTCCGGGTTGATCCTGCTCACCGAGCGGCCGGTCAAGGTCGGCGACTGGGTCAGCCTGGCTGGCGTGGAGGGGGATATCCGCCGCATCAACGTGCGCGCCACGGAAATCCAAATGGGCGACCGCTCGACGGTGATCGTGCCCAATTCGCAGTTCATTACCCAGAACGTGCGCAACGTGACCATGGGCAACGCGCTGGGCGTGGTGGGCATCACCCTCACCCTGCCGCTGGACACCGACGTGCTGAAGATCCGCGAGCTGTTGATGACTGCCTATGCCGAGCACGAAGCGGTCCTGGCCGAGCCGGCTCCGTCGGTCACCTTCAAGGACCTGACCAGCGCTGGCCTGCTGATCAGCGTCAGCGGCTTCGTCAACAGCCCGCGTTCGGTGGGAACGGCGCGCAGCGACCTGCTGTTCACCATCCTTGACCGCCTGCGCACCATGGGCGTAGCGCTGTCGGCGCCACAGAGCATGTTGCTGATCAACGAAAAGGGCGAAGCCAGCCCCGCCCCGGAGAATGGCTCGATCAGCTGATTGTCACCCGGTAGTGGACAGTGAAACGCTGTCCACCCGATTTATCCTCCCCAGGGTCGAAGCTAGTCTAGCCTCAGTTTCAACACACCCCCAGCGAACCGAGAGGACCCGACCATGACCCACACGACCTACAACCGCCTGAACAAAGACGATGCCGTAGTTCTGCTCGTCGACCATCAAACCGGCTTGATTTCGTTGGTGCAGGACTTCACGCCGAACGAGTTCAAGAACAACGTTCTGGCCCTGGCGGACCTGGCCAAGTTCTTCGAGCTGCCGATCATCCTCACCACCAGCTTCGAACAAGGCCCGAACGGGCCGCTGGTGCCAGAGCTCAAGGAGATGTTCCCGGACGCGCCCTACATTGCGCGTCCCGGCCAGATCAACGCCTGGGACAACGAAGACTTCGTCGCTGCCATCAAGGACACCGGCCGCCGGCAGATCATCATCGCAGGCGTAGTCACCGATGTGTGCGTCGCATTCCCGACCCTGTCGGCGCTGGCCGAAGGCTTCGAGGTGTTCGTCGTCACCGATGCGTCCGGCACCTTCAACCACACCGTGCAGCAGGCTTCCTGGGCACGGATGTCGGCAGCGGGCGCACAGTTGATGAACTGGTTTTCGGTGGCGTGCGAGCTGCACCGTGACTGGCGCAACGATATCGAAGGCCTGGGCAACCTGCTGTCCCAGCGCATACCCAACTACCGCAACCTGATGAACAGCTACTCGGCCCTGGCCAACAAGTAAGGCAAAAAAAAAGCTCCTCCTTGGCATAGGGCTAAAGAGGAGCTTTCGTGCATCCGGAGTTCGGGTTATCAGCTCGGATGCTGTACGAACAACGCGCTTACATCCGACGTAAGCTGGTTGGTGGCGCCCAGGTAATCGATCAATTCTGCGGCACGGCTGCCCCGCAGGCCTGCCGTGGTGATCTTGCCGTCATGGACGTACGTGTACACCCCCGACACGGCGAACGCCTTGAGCTGGGCAATATGCCGAGCCTGCTCGGCCTGCGATTGCTGGAACTCGTCACTCTGGTAAAACCGTCGACGCGCCAGCGGGCTGACGAAGGCGATCTCCAGCACGGCCAGCTGTGCCCGCACCGGTGTCGCCTTATGCGCCACATCCGGGGCCGGTGGGTGCATGCCATCGTTCTCGAAGGGCGCACACAGGTGCAGGCGCACCTTGAGCACCGCATCGCTGGCTGCCAGCAGCGGGCCCAGCTTGTCGCGCAGGTACTGATGCAGGCTTTCCAGGGTGCCGCGCGGGCTCAGGTGCAGGTGAATGCGATCGGCCTGATCCAGGCCATTCATGACTTCGTCGCCGGTGCGGTTGACCAGATTGATCGAGCCTTCGGGCAGATCATAGGCCAGGGTTTCCTCGAACATGTTCTGTTCGTCGCTGAACAACAGCGAGCTGGCGTCCTGGAACTGCTTCTGGTCAGCCGCAGACAGGAAACCGATCTCTACCCCGCCGTCGAGCTCGTAGTCGCTGATTTCCTGGATACCTTCGGCCAGCGGCCACAGATGGGCATCCTGCTCGCGGGAAAGATGGTGCTGGATGTACAGGCCCAATCCCGGCAGCCGTGCGCACAGCGGACCATGCACGTCGCGCCAGTAGTGGGCGAATATGTCGTGCGGTACCCGTGGTCGACGTTTGACGGTGGTGTAGCTGTTGATTTGGATCATGGGGCACCCGTGGGATTGAAAACAGTGTCTGTTCAGAGCCCGGTGACGCCGCACGGGTTCAACCTGACTGGGTGCAATGACGGGCGAACGGTACGCCGCTAGGGATTGGAAATCCGGTTGACGCTGGTGATCCCGCCGTTCCAGATCATTTCGTAGTGCCCCGCCTGAATGATCGAGGCAACAGGCCTGGGCGTCATCAATGCCCAGCAATGGCTGCCCGGCGAGCGTACCGAGTGGTATAGCAAGCCCGTGGCGCCCAATTGCCGAACGTGCGCACCCAGCGCATTGGCGGCGCTGTAGTCGTCCGGGGCGTAGACCGGGTCTTGCAACGACAGCCCGGTGGCATCGCGGCAAGCGGCATCATTGAAAGCGCAGACCAGGCTGCGGAAGACGAAACGCTCGTAGTTCAAGCCGGCCACCTTTGCCCAGTAGCGGTTCTGATGGTGGTGCACTTCGGCAATCGCCGTCTCCACCGTATCGGCCAGGTACAGCACCCCATAGCTGCCATCACTGAAGCGCGAGCCATCGGCATTCACATGGGTGAACGGCGCCGTGGCGTAGGAACAACCCACGATGCCGAACGGAATCTGATCCAGGGGGATCAGCTGCAATGCGCCGACCTCGTTCTGCAGCCTGGGATTGGTCAGCGCCTGGAGTCGATAGAGCATGTCGAACTCATCGGCATCGGCGACATCGTCGAACAGCGCGATGGGCGGAAACCGCGAGTTCACCAGGCGATAAGCCTGCACGGCAGCACCGGCCACGGCAGGCAATCGAGCGGCCGTCACCATTGCGCGCCACGCAAGGCGTCCACTCGACGAAAGGTTTCGTAGAGTGAGATGAAATCGCCCTGGGCCATCACCTCGAGCGGTTTGCGGCCGTTGAAGAAAGCGTTGGCGTTCTCCATGTTGGCAAAGCCATAGACGTTTTCCGGGTTATCGAAGATCGTGCGCAAGGCCGCGTGAATGTTCAGAACGAAGCTGATGCGATGCATCTGGTCCATGTCCAGGCTCACCGACCATTGGGCAT
Source organism: Pseudomonas sp. CFBP 13727 (assembly GCF_014841915.1). Classification (NCBI taxonomy): domain Bacteria; kingdom Pseudomonadati; phylum Pseudomonadota; class Gammaproteobacteria; order Pseudomonadales; family Pseudomonadaceae; genus Pseudomonas; species Pseudomonas sp. CFBP 13727. Next base: position 22,112 of record NZ_JACYUT010000001.1, on the reverse strand, counting down.
CGCCCTGCCGGCCACGGCTATAGGTGCTGCGCGAGATGCGCAGGATTTTGCAGGCCTGCTCGCCCGACGCATTCCATTTGTCCAGAATGCGCAAGGCGGTGCGCAGACCCGCCACGCATTGGTCGCGGGTGAACTCGGCGGTTTGCAGCGAGGCAGTCATGGTCAGGCCCTTTTTATGATCTACAGATCAAACATTAGCACTTATAGGTCTGCAGAATCAATCTTCGCACTCCATGTCCGGATATAAGCTCATGGCGATGGCAGCTTGTCGATGTCATCCAGTGCCCGGTAGACCTCATCCACCCCGTGCTGCCAGGCTTCGCGCGGCAGCGGCCACGCTTCCAGGCGCTGCTGCAGGTGCTCTGCGGCATCGGCCAGCATCAGCGCGCCCGCCATGCGCGCGGCCCCCTCCATGCGATGGGCCAGGCCGATGGCCGCCTGCAGGCGCTGCTCGTGCAAGGCCTGGGTCAGCTCGCGCAAATCGTCTCGACAGGTCGTAACCAGAAGCTGCTCAATCGTTCGCCGGGTCGCTGCATCGAGTGCCGGCGCAAGCGGCGCCACCGATCGCTCGGCGACCCTCAGGAACTGGCCGCAGACCCGTGCCAGCTCCGACAGCTGCAAAGGTTTGAGCAACACATCGTTCATGCCGCTGGCATAGCAGCGCTGCACGTGCTCGGGATCACTGGCGGCGGAAATGGCGACGATGGGAACGTGCCCGTAGCCGCCGGGTATCTGCCGGATCTTGCGGGCCAGGGCGTAGCCATCGAGGTCCGGCAGCTGGCAATCAAGCAATACCAGACCCAAATCGTCATGCGCACTGAGGGTGCCCAGGGCCTGCGTACCACTCCCGACCACTTCGCAGCGATAGCCCAGCAATTCCAGTTGCTGGGCGATGACACGTTGATTAAGCACATGGTCTTCGACCACCAGTACCGTCTTGCGCAGCGCCACCAACGTGTCCACCGCAGCGGCAGGCAGCGCCGTTGCCAGTGTCGGCGACAGCGCTTGCAGCGTCACCGGCAACCGGCAGCTGATTACGGTGCCGCAGCCCACTTCGCTGTGCAGGGCGATGCTGCCACCCATGAGCTGGATCAGCTCGCGGCAGATGGCCAGACCCAAGCCGCTGCCCCCGTAGCGCTCGGTCGTGCTGCCATTGGCCTGGGTGAATGCTTCGAAGACAGCGTTGTGGCGATCCGGCGCGATGCCGACACCACTGTCGCTGACGCGGATCTCGAGCCATCCGCCTGCGCCCTTGGCCGTGGCCGTGGCCGTGGGGCGGCATTCGAGGGCCAGGCTGACCTGGCCATGGTGGGTGAACTTGACCGCATTGGAGAGCAGGTTGGTGAGAATCTGCCGCACGCGCAGGCGATCGACTCCGAGCAGCGTGTGATCGAACCCCAGCGCGCGGTAATCCAGGCGCAGGCCTTTACGCTCGGCTTCCAGGCGGTACAGCTCGGCGACGCTGCGGCCCAACGCGGCCAGGTCGGTGGGCTGCAGGTGCAGACGTACCGCGCCGGCGTCCAGGCGCGTGATCTCCAGAATGTCGTCGAGCAGCTCCAGCAGATTCACGGCCGAATCGTTGGCCAGGCCAACCCACTGCTGTTCACGGGCACCCAGATGGCTGCGGGACAACAGTTCGATGGCCGACAGCACCGCATTCATCGGCGTGCGAATCTCGTGGCCGAGCATGGCCAAAAAGCGCGCCATGCGCCGTTCGCTGCGTTGCGCGCGGCGTTGCGCCACGCGAGCGCGGCGGGCCAGGGTGGCGAGCAGCAGCAACAGCCCGAGTCCGACGACGATTTCCAGCCAGTAATACTGCGCCAGGGTCTGCCAGGTGGGTGCGCCGAAATCGGTCTGCGCCAACCAACGGTCATAGATATCATCGGTGGCCTTGGAGGTGAGGCTGTCCAGCGCCTTGTCGACGATGGCGCGCAACAGCGGCTCGCTGGGTGTCACGCCCATGGCCAGCACCACCGGCATGTCGGCCACCACGCCGGCCAGGTGCAGGCGACCGGCATACTTGCGGCGCAACACCGGTTGCAGCACGGCGTCCAGACCGATTGCCACGTCCGCGCGTTGTTCGGCCACCGCGGCCAGGGCCTGTTCGGCATCACCGAGCAACAGCAGGCGAACGTCGGGATGGTGCTGGCGAAGGTAGTGTTCATAGCCACCACCGCCTTTCACCGCCACGGTCTGCCCTGCCAGGCGGCCGGCAGTGAACAGCATGGGCTTGCCGGCGCGGGTGATCGCCACCGTCGCGCCAAAGAAATACGGCTGGCTCAACAACAACTGGCTGCGTGGCTGTGCGTCGAGCAAACGCTCGGACACTGCCGAAGCCAGCATCAGTCGGCCGCTGGCCAGGCTCTGCTGCGTTGACTGCCAGTCGGGACTGGGCACGCGGACCAGACGCAGGCCGGTGGTGCGCTGGATATGATCGATGTAGTCACGGGTCAGCCCCTGATGCTGGCCATTTTCCACGTACTCGATGGGCCAGTAGGGATCCACCGCATACTCCACCACCGGGTGGTCACGAATCCAGCCGCGCTCGGCCTCGGTCAACGCCAGCGTTCGAGCGTCGAGCGAAGCGCTGTAGCACAGCGCGATCAGGGGAACGGCCCAAGCCTTCATGGTGCAGCTGTCCGTGGGGTGCGTACGGGCAGACTAGCAGGGCCGAGACATGACAGGTTTTTAACGTTTCGGGGGAATGTGAACGGTTATTTTCAGCGCCGAAGCTCCCCTCCCAACAGCCCGTGGCGACGGCTATTGGCGTTGCACCACCGCCACCTCGGCAACCGGCGCCAGGCGCGCCGCAAGGTCGACGGACAGCGCCTGAGCCGCGCTCCAGCGCAAGTGAATGGCATCGACGAAGGCGGTTTCGCTGACCTGGTATTCGGTATCGGCGTTCCACAACTGCGCGCCACTGCGATCCAGAGTCTGGCGCAGGGCACTGTCGAACGCGGCCAGCAGGCGACCGTCGCCATCGTTTTCGGCCTTCCACTGCGGATGCAGCGGAGTCGCCACCACGGTCAAAGGCCGCCCTTCGCGCTTGAGACGCTGGGCCAGGCTGTCGAGCGCGGCGAAGCAGGTCGGGTCGAGCGCGTCGGGCTGGCCGTACAGCAGCGCGCGAGAATTGCGGGTGTCCAGCGGGCCGTCGCCGTAACGGTTGAACACCAACGGGTCGAACTCGACCTGCCCGGCGCGCTGGGCCTTGACCGTGCGTGCGTTGCGCAGCAGCGAGCCGGGGGTGAAGTAGCGCATGTAGGGCAGCCAGGCCGAGCCCTGTCCGTACACATAGGCATCGGCGTCGCGGCGGTCGAACACGGCCGCGGCAACCGTGCTGCAACCCGCGAAGTCCAGTGGGTCGACGATCATCAGCACTTGCTCGACGGTGGTTTCGCGGTCCAGCAGCCAGTTGGCGACGTACACCGCCTGGTTGGCGCGCAGTCCGCAGAACGCACCATTGAGAGGCCGCACCCCAGGGGCCTTGTCGGCGACCGTCTGGCCGTCGAAGTGCCGCCACGCGACCGACGAACCCACCACCAGCAGGTTCGGCGCCTGCGCCGGGTGCTCACGCATGAACGAGAGCTTTTCGTCCGCACACAGGCTGTTGGAAAACGCCGGCGGCGGCAGGTTGCCGGTGGCGCGCAGCCCCAGAATCAAGCCGGCGAAAAGCGCCAGACTGCCGAACAGCCCGACACCCATCCAGATCAGGTAGGCAGGGCCCATCGCGGCGCCCGCAGGCGGCGATGCGTGTGGCTGTGCGGTCGTTTGCATCGGTCAACTCCCGGAAAGTTTGCTTTCGATCAACTGAGTGAATTGGCCGACGTTGCGCAACGACTCCAGTTCCGCGGTGCGGAACTTGATGCCGAAGCGCTGCTCGGCGGCGACGATCAGCATCACGTGCATCTGGCTGTCCCAGCCCTCGACCTGATCGGCCGTGGTGTCGCTGCTCAGCACCAGGCCTTCGTCGTCGAACAGGTCACGGAACAGGTCGGTCAGTTCGTGCAACACGGTAGTGGTTTCAGTCATGGCGGATCTCGATGTGATGGTTGAACGTGGAAGACGCGTTCAGTGGGTAACGCCACAGCGTGGCCGGCGAACTGGCATCGGGGTTCGGCGCATGGACGAAGCCCAGCTGCGGATAATGTTCGGCGACCATCGCATTGCGCTCGCTGGGGCGGTATTCGCCGATCAACGCGCTGTAGCCGGCGGTAGCGGCGTATTGGGCAAGTACCTGCAGGGCCGCCTGTTCGGCCTGGCGGCCCAGCACACGGCAGCTCATCAGCCAGGTGTCGATGAACAGCTCGTCGTCGGCACAAGTGGTGTCGGGGCGCGCCAGCACCACGCTGATCAGGCCGTTGTCGCCGAACTTGTCGGTCAGGCGCAGGCTCAAGGCGACCGCGCCGGGAGTGTCTGCCAACTGTTGCACCTGCACCTCGCTGTAGCGCCGCGTGCTGAGGTTGAACTGGTTGGTCTTGTTGATCAGCTGCGTCGCCCGCGCCAGTTCCGCAGTGCCTATGGGCCGCGCCTGCATGACCATTTCCAGGCCCTTGAGGTAACCGGCCATGTCAGTGGCCTGACCCAGCGCCGCCTGGCGTTCGCCGTTGGCCCGGTAGGTCTGGACACGGGCGCTGTCGTCGGCAGTGAAGGCAATGGCCTCGAAGTAACCCGCGGCAGCCACCCGTGCCGGGTAGTCGGCGACGTCATCGGGCAGCTCTGGCACTGCCACCTGGGGCAATTCGCGGCGCACGATGTCGCGTTCGGCAGGGTTGTCGTCGACGAACACCAGGCTGTCCAAGCCGATGTTCAATTGCTCGGCGATGCGCCGCAGGTTGCTCGCCTTGTCTTCCCAGTTGGCCACGAAGGCGGCGATGTCGCTGCGCTTCAACGCCATTTCCGGATGATCGAACGCCGCCTCGGCTACCTGCATGTCGTTCTTGCTGCACACCGCCAGGATCACACCGCGGCGCGCCAGCTGCGCCGCGTACTGCTGGAAAGCGAGGAAGGCTTCACCGGTGGCACTGCCCTGCCCCAGGTACAGGCCGTCGACCCCGTCGTCACCCACCACGCCGCCCCACAGGGTGTTGTCCAGGTCCAGCACCAGGCACTTGCGCGAGCGACCCACCACCGCGGCAGCGATGCGCGCCAGTTGGTCGCCATACAAGGGTGCCCAGATCGGACTTACCAGTTGCTTGGCCTGATGCCAGCGGACCGGGTTGGCCAGGCCGTCGCCGTACTGGCCACCGGCGGCACTCCAGGCCAGGTCCATGAGCAACACGCCGTCTTCGCGGGCGGCACGACGGATCTCGTTGTTCAGCCGTTCGAGCAAGGCGCGCGGCGAGCCTGGCACCAGCGCGTCGAAGTGCCCAAACAGCGCCGGGGTCGCGGGCACCAGGGTTTGCTGGATGACCTGTGCAGCGTAGCGAGCACGGGCCTGGCGCCAGAGCAGGCGCAGTTCTTCAACCCGCGCCTGCACGGCGTTTTCGGCCTCTTCGGCACTGGCATGCAGGGCGCAACTGGGTGGCGAATCCATGGCGTCGAGGGCGAGCAGAATGACCTGCGGGGCAAAAGCCTTCAGCGCGGGATCATCACCGAGCAACGCCTGGCGATACTGGCCATAGGGCGCCAGGTACACCGACACGCCGACCTGACGCTGCAGCGCGGCGACGCGGATACCCGGCAGCAAATGGTCCACGGTATGCGACGCCAGCACGGCCATGCGCAACGCGGTGAAGCCCGGTACGCTTTGTTCACCTTCACCAACGAGCAGCTCGATGCCCTGCTGCGCAAGGCGATCCAGGCGCAGCGTCTGGGTGAAATCGCGACGGTAGGCGGCCAGCCTCGCCGTTTCATACAGACGCGCCAGAGGATCGCTCAGCGACTTGGCGTGGGAAATCGCCGCACCCAGGTCGGGGTGTTGGGCAAGCCAGGCTAACTGTTCCATGGTCGGCACCTTGTGATTGATCAGAACGGGGCGATTGATCAGAACTGGAAGTAAAGGAATTCGCTGGGGGCAACCGAGAACGCCGTGGCCAGCGCGAAGAAGCCCAGCACGCCGATGCCCACGCCAACGGTGGCGCTGGGTTGCCAGGCACTGGCCGGCACTCGGCGCTGCAACCAGTGAAGCTCCGGCTTGGCGTTGAGGGCGGTGCGCAAATGGCCCATCCATTGCTGGATGTTCGGCAGCGTCCAGACGAACGCCAGCAAGGCGGCGATCATGATCAGGCTGCGCAGGTGGTTGGCCGCCAGTTGTGCCGGCAGCTCGCTCAAGCCGAGCATACCGCCCAGTACTGCCAGGGCACTGGTCAGGGTCGGCGCGCGGAAGAACACCATGGCCACCACCACGCAGGTGAAGGTCAGCAGCACGGCCGGTATCCGGTGCATCCAGCGATCACTGTCCACGGCCCAGCCCCGGCGAGCCTTCCAGGCGCGCCAGCCGTGCGCCACCACCAGGTAGAAGCCGTGCACCAGGCCAAACGCCATGAACTGCCAGCCCGCGCCGTGCCACACGCCGGAAATGAACATGGTCAGCACGGTCGGATAGGCCACCACCATGCAGAACGTACCCAGGCTCATCTTGCCGCGCTTGGGCATCGGCAATCCTGCCGCCATGCGTCGACGGGCGATGCGCAGCACGATCGGGTTGTAGATGTAGCTGGTAAGAAAGCGGGTCAGGGTCATGTGCCAGCGCGACCAGTAGTCGATGACATTGCGTGCCTTGAACGGGCTGTTGAAGTTGGCCGGCAGGCTGATGCCGAACAGCAGCCCCAGGCCGATGGCCATGTCGGTGTAACCGGAAAAGTCGAAGTAGATCTGCAGGGTGTAGCTCAACGCTCCAATCCAGGCCTCGTGCAGGGCGGGTACGGTTCCGTCTGCCGCCATGGCGAATACCGGAGCGGCCTTCTCGCCCATGGGGTCGGCCATGATGACTTTCTTGAACAGGCCCATCAGAAAGATACTGGCGCCAATGGACAGGTTGACCAGCTGCGGACGGAAGTTGTCGCCACGGCGAAACTGCTCGAGCATTTCCCGGTGGTGAGTGATAGGGCCGGCAATCAGATGCGGAAAGAACGTGATGAACAGGCAGTAGTTGACGAAGTCATGTTCAACCACTTCGCCGTCATGGGTGTCGACCAGGTAGGCAATCTGCTGGAAGGTGAAGAAGGAGATGGCCAGCGGCAGAGTGATGTTCTGCAGTGTCCAGCCCAGACCAAACGCTTGATTGATGTTGCCGAACAGAAAACCGGTGTATTTGAAATACAGCAACAACGCCAGGTTGGCGCTGACACCCATGATCAACAGTGCTTTGGAACGCGTACGCAGTAGTTGCCCGGCCAGTACATAGTTGAAGGCGATGCTGCCCAGCAGCAAAGGGACGTTGGCGGGGTTCCACCAGCCGTAGAACACCAGCGACGCCAAGGTCAGCCATATGGCAGCCAGGCGCTGGCGTCCCGTTCCGGCAAGCAGAAAGAACCCCAGCAAGACCACCGGCAGAAACCCGGCGATGAAGACCATCGAGTTGAACAACATCGGTAATACCCCACACGTGGCGCGACATTGAAAAGTCTTTCGGAACAAACGGTCGTCCAGATGCGCACACGGCCAGACGCCCCGCGCACATGTCCGGCTGGTGGCAGATTCATGAAACGGGGCAGTAGGAAAACGGTACTTTAACGGGGCACGAAGAAAGTTCACTGCCCCTGACGAACGGAAAGAAGAATGTCGCAAACTTATGCGCTGCGCAAGTCTTCCAACAAGAAGATAGTTCTTATCGCAAGCCGCCCTGTTAAAGCCGTTGAAATACAGCCAATTAGTTTTTTGACGCGCCTGATTTGGCGCACGGATTCTTGACAGATGGCCACGACAGAACATTGACTGCTATATAAATCAATGACCTACGCGAAAAACAAGGCAAATGTAAAATTTTTGTCAAAAATCATGATTCGCTGCATTGACTTACATGCCAGCACCACCTTAAATTCGCTTCAACGCCCATGAAACCTCGTTCCAGAGACTTTCCGAAGGCAAGAAGAGCGTCTAGCCGGTTCCGGTGAAAGCGCCATTCAAATAAATGAAACACCACGCCCACTGCGTTGCATGGACCGGCGGTAGCTTTAACTTCTGATTGACGGATTCAGATTGACGGATCCGGATTGACAGAGTTGAACTCGAAATGGAATGGGGCACAGAAATGTCGAGCACAAGTACAGAACATGCAGAGTTTTCGCCTCGCTTGAAACTCGTTTCAATGCGCTCCGCTGCAGCACGCGGAAAAAAGCATTAACCAACGGGCGGTGCAAACCCCCTCCTCTTTTCAAGCGAAGGCATCCACATGGTCGATACTCGGCAACAACACTCGACAATCCTCATTGATGGCTACTCCTACCTGGAAGTGTTCTCGGGTGAGCAAAAGAGCCCCAAAGAGGGGACGACCATCGTTACCGTGACCTACGGCGATCGCCTGGGTTACCTCGAGCAATTGGTCGGCGATGCCTTGAGCTTTGCAGACATCGACGAAGTACTGATCGTCAGCAACGCTGCAACCGCCCCGGTGGACCAGCTCGCCGAGCGCTGGCCGGGACGCGTGCGGGTCATACAGCTGGCGGAAAACAGCGGCTCGGCCAATGGTTACGCAGTGGGCATCGAAGCCGCGCTGGCCAATGGCGCCGAGTACATCTGGATGATGGACGACGACAACACGCCAACGCCGGCCGCGGTCGAGCTGCTGCACGCAGAGCTCAAACGCCTGGAAGGCGTGCACGGCAGCAGCCAGGTCGCCGTGCTGGGCTTCCGCCCCGGCCAGCAGGAGGACATCGCCCAGGGCGTACCACTGCGTTTCGCCACGCAGCGGCCTTCGAGCTACTTCGGTTTCCACGTTGCGCAGATCCCTTACAAACTGTGGCGCCGTCGCCCCTGGGGCAAGCGTCGCAGCAAACCGGCGGCCATGCTCAGCCTGCCCTTCGCGCCTTATGGCGGCATGCTCGGCCATCGCAGCCTGTACGAAAGCATCGGCGTGCCGCGCCGCGAGTTGGTCCTGTACGTGGACGACACCGAATACACCCGGCGTATCACTGCCAACGGCGGGCACCTCTATCTGCTCACCGATGCGGTCATCGACGAGCTGGAGGATTCCTGGAACAACAAGGCCAACACTCGCAACATCTATGAATCGTTCCTGCTGGGCAACTCGGATTTTCGCGCCTACTACTCGGCGCGCAACCAGGCCTGGTTCGACAAGCACGTGTGGCTGGCATCACCGTTGATGTACCGCCTGAACCGCAAGATCTTCAATTCGCTGCTGACTTACTTCGCTCGTCGCCGCAATGCCCAGGATCGCCTGGCGCTGCTGCAGCGAGCCATTCACGACGGCGAGAACTCGAAGCTGGGCATGAGTTCGACGTTCCCGCTGCGCTGATGACGTTTTACCCGGATTTTGCTTTGCCCTGATGGACCTGCACACCCCAGGCGCCGTCCCTGACCAAGGATCGCGGACGGCCTGCTGTGCCTAGCTGTTTCCTGCTGTTCAACTTTTCGAGAGTGCGCCCCATGGACAAAACGACTGTTACCAGAATCGGTGTTAGCGGTACCGGCATGATTGCACGCGCGCTGGTTCTGCTTCTGGCCAAACATTACAAGGACGTACAGGTGACGCGGGTCCTGACCCGTCGCCCGGTGCGTGAGCTGGCGAATTTTCCGTTGGACGGCGTACTCACCAACTCGCTCGACGACTTGATCGACCACAGTGACCTGATCATCGAATGCAGCGGCGATGTGTGCCACGGCACCGTGGTGATCGAGCGCGCTTTCAGTGCCGGCCTGCGGGTCATCACCGTCAACGCCGAGCTGCAGGTGACCACCGGTTCGTACCTGGCCGGCAAGGGTTTCATCACCGAAGCCGAGGGCGATCAGCCCGGCTCGCTGGCAGCCCTGCGTGAAGAGGCCATCATGATGGGCTTCGAACCGCTGGTGTACGGCAACATGAAGGGTTACCTGAACCACAACCCCAGCCACGAGGACATGGCCTACTGGTCGTCCCGCCAGGGCATCAGCATCGAGCAGACCACCTCGTTCACCGATGGCACCAAGGTGCAGATCGAACAGGCGCTGGTGGCCAACGGTTTCGGCGCGACCATTACCCGTCAGGGCATGGAAGGCCTGCCTTCGACCAACCTCGACGAGAGCTCGGCCATACTGGGCGCCCTTGCCGACAGCCTGGGCCAGTCGATCGTCGACTACGTGATTCCCAGCGGCTACGCTGCCGGCGGTGTGTTCCTGGTCGGTCGCCATGACCGCGTGCAAAGCCAGGCGCTGCAGTACCTCAAGCTGGGTGCGGGCCCCTACTACGCCCTGCTGCGCCCTTTCCACCTGTGTTCGCTGGAGGTCGGCAAGACACTGCGCCGCGTACTCAACGGCGGCGGCATTCTGCTGAACAACTCGACCAACCCCACCGTTGGCGTCGCTGCCATCGCCAAGCATGCCATGCCGGCAGGCGAGCTGATCAGCCGCGGCATCGGCGGTTTCCAGCTGCGCGGCGAGAGCGTGATCATCGACCGTCACGAGGACCACGTACCGATCGGCCTGATGAGCCACGCGGTCATGAAGCGCGCCGTCGAGCCGGGCCAGATGATCACCTTCGACGACGTCGAGCTGCAGCCCAGCCGCGCGCTGGACATCGTGCTGCAACAACGCCGGGGCACTCGCATCCTGGTTGAGGACCTGTCCCTGGTGACTGGGCGCTCCGCTGCACAGCCGCTGTTCACAGGCGCCGAAGCCGTCCTGGGCTGACACGCGCCCCGCTGCAACCACAAGAACCCGCCTCGGCGGGTTTTTGCGTTTCCGGGCCTGCCGAAACACCACTGCTGACTCGGCATGAATCATTGCGAAAGCGGATCAAAAGCGCATGATTCATGCAATTGCGCTGACGCCGTTTACCGTTTTCGGCATGATTTTGCCTGCGCCGCGCCGTAGCATTGGTTTCAAGGGGTCTGCATTGCGAGCGGTCGGCAAACGCCGACTAGACTCAACCCCAACGCTGCACCCACAACAACAAGATCAAGGGTAGTGACGACGTGAACGACTATCTTCCCCTCAGGCTGCATGTGCCTGAACCCAGCGGCCGTCCCGGCTGCAAGACCGACTTCTCCTATCTGCAGCTGAGCGCCGCAGGCGCTGTGCGCAAGCCCGCCGTCGATGTCGACCCGCAAGCCACCGCCGACCTGGCCGCAAGCCTGGTGCGGGTGCTCGACGAGGACGGCCAGGCGCAGGGGCCGTGGGCCGAAGACATTCCCGAACAGGTGCTGCACGACGGCCTGCGCGCCATGCTCACCACGCGCATCTACGACACGCGGATGGTGACCGCCCAGCGCCAGAAGAAAATGTCTTTCTATATACAGAGCCTGGGCGAAGAAGCCATTGGCAGCGCCCATGCGCTGGCACTGCGCGCCGACGACATGTGCTTTCCCACCTACCGCCAGCAGAGCATCCTGATGGCGCGCAAGCTGCCGCTGGTGGACATGATCTGCCAGCTGTTCTCCAACGAGAAAGACCCGCTCAAGGGTCGCCAGTTGCCGGTCATGTACTCGTACAAAAACGAAGGCTTCTTCAGCATATCCGGCAACCTGGCCACCCAGTTCGTCCAGGCGGTGGGTTGGGCCATGGCCTCGGCCATCCAGGGCGACACGCGCATCGCATCGGCGTGGATCGGCGACGGCTCCACCGCCGAGGCCGACTTCCATACCGCCTTGACGTTCGCCCACGTCTACCGCGCGCCGGTCATCCTCAACGTGGTCAACAACCAGTGGGCGATCTCGTCGTTCCAGGGTATCGCTGGCGGTGAAGCCACGACCTTCGCCGGGCGCGGCGTGGGCTGTGGCATAGCCTCGCTGCGGGTGGACGGCAACGATTTCCTCGCGGTGTTCGCCGCCTCGCGCTGGGCCGCAGAACGCGCTCGGCGCAACCACGGGCCGACCTTGATCGAATGGGTCACCTACCGCTCCGGCCCCCACTCCACTTCCGACGACCCTTCCAAATACCGCCCTGCCGACGATGGCCAGCACTTTCCGCTGGGTGATCCGATCGCCCGCCTCAAGCAGCATTTGATCGTTACCGGTGTCTGGAGCGAAGAGCGCCACGCCGCCCTGGAAAGCGAGATCGAGGCACAGGTCATTGCAGCGCTGAAGGCGGCCGAACAATTCGGCACGCTGGTCAGTGGTCGGGTCGCAAGCGCCGCGACCATTTTCGAAGACGTGTACAAGGACATGCCCGAGCATCTGCGTCGGCAACGTCAGCAGATGGGAGCCTGACATCATGAATATGCCTACAGAAACACCGGTCGAGAAAGCAAACAGCACGGCCATCATGAGCATGGTCCAGGCCATCCGTTCGGCCATGGACGTCATGCTCGAGCGCGACCCCAACGTGGTCGCCTTCGGCCAGGACATCGGCTACTTCGGCGGGGTGTTCCGCTGCACCGAAGGGCTGCAAGCCAAGTACGGGCGCTCGCGAGTGTTCGACACGCCGATTTCCGAGAGCGGCATCGTCGGCATCGCGGTCGGCATGGGTGCCTATGGCCTGCGCCCGGTGGCCGAGATCCAGTTCGCCGACTACGTCTACCCCGCCTACGACCAACTGGCATCGGAGGCCGCGCGCCTGCGCTTTCGCTCGGCCGGGCAGTTCAGCGCGCCGATGACCGTACGCATGCCCTGCGGCGGCGGCATCTACGGCGGCCAGACGCACAGCCAGAGCCCGGAAGCGATCTTCACCCAGGTCTGCGGTCTGCGCACCGTCATGCCCTCCAACCCCTACGACGCCAAAGGGCTGCTGATCGCCGCGATCGAGAACGACGACCCGGTGATTTTCCTGGAGCCCAAGCGACTCTACAACGGCCCCTTCGACGGTCATCACGACCGGCCCGTGACGCCGTGGTCCAAGCACGCCGCCAGCGCGGTACCCGAGGGCTACTACAGCGTGCCACTGGACAGCGCCGCCATCGTGCGGCCGGGCAGCGAAGTCACTGTGCTGACCTACGGCACCACCGTCTACGTGGCGGTCACCGCCGCCGAGGAGACCGGGATCGACGCCGAGGTGATCGACCTGCGCAGCCTGTGGCCGCTGGACCTGGACACCATCGTCGCTTCGGTGCAGAAAACCGGACGCTGCGTGGTGGTCCACGAGGCCACCCGCACCTGCGGCTTCGGCGCCGAGCTGGTGGCGCTGGTGCAGGAACATTGCTTCCACCACCTGGAGGCGCCCATCGAACGCGTCACCGGCTGGGACACGCCGTACCCGCACGCCCAGGAATGGGCCTATTTCCCAGGCCCTGCGCGTGTCGGCGCTGCCTTGCAACGTGTGATGGAGGTCTGAATGGGCACGCATGTAATCCGTATGCCGGACATCGGCGAAGGCATCGCCCAGGTCGAGCTGGTGGAATGGTTCGTCAAGGTCGGCGACACCGTCAGTGAAGACCAGGTATTGGCCGATGTGATGACCGACAAGGCGACCGTGGAAATTCCCAGCTCGGTGGCCGGCACCGTGGTCGCCCTGGGGGGCGTGCCGGGTGAAGTCATGGCGGTAGGGGCCGAGTTGATCCGCATCGAGGTTCAGGGCACCGGCAATCATCACGAGGCCCAGACCCCGGTAGCCGTGGACGCAAGCGACGACGTCGAAGTGGCGGTTGCGGCTGTACCGGGCAGCGCGCCGACGAACCCCGTACCGATGGCCAGGGCCGCTTGCAACAAGCCCACCGCCGAAGCGACCTCGCGGCCTCTGGCCTCGCCGGCCGTGCGTCAGCGCGCGCGCGACGAAGGCATCGACCTGGCCGGGCTGCGCGGCACCGGCCCTGCCGGGCGCATTCGGCATGCAGACCTGGACGCATTCCTGAGTGGCAGCCGCACCGCGCAACAGGCGACAACCGGCACGCCGCGAATCGACGAGGAACGCATCCCCGTCATCGGCCTGCGGCGCAAGATCGCCCAGCGTATGCAGGAAGCCACGCGGCAGGTGGCGCATTTCAGCTATGTCGAGGAGATCGACGTTACTGCGCTGCTGTCGCTGCGCGCCGACCTCAACGCGCAGTTCGGTGAGAGCCGCGGCAAGCTGACCCTGCTGCCGCTGTTGATCCGGGCATTGGTCGTGGCGTTGCGCGAGTTCCCGCAGATCAATGCGCACTACGACGATCAACAGCAGGTCATCACTCGCCACGGTGCCGTGCACATGGGCATCGCCACGCAAAGCGACAACGGTTTGATGGTGCCGGTACTGCGCCATGCCGAAGCTGCCGACCTGTGGTTCACGGCAGGGGAAATCAACCGCCTGGCCCATGCCGCGCGCAGTGGCAAGGCGGCGCGCAACGAGCTGTCCGGCTCGACCATCACCCTGACCAGCCTGGGCGCCCTGGGCGGCATCGCGTCGACACCCGTGATCAACCGGCCTGAAGTGGCCATCGTCGGCGTCAACCGCGTGGTGGAACGGCCCATGGTCGTCAATGGCCAGATCGCGATCCGACAGATGATGAACCTCTCCAGCTCCTTCGATCACCGCGTGGTCGACGGCATGGACGCGGCGCGCTTCATCCAGGCGGTCAAACGCCTGCTGGAGCAGCCGGCGATGCTCTTCGTCTAGCGCTGCTGGCGTGAACTATGCCGGGTAGCGGCGGGTCGACATCCCCATCGACTCACCGCTATCAGGAGCAACCTCCCATGCCACATGCACCACTGATCACCCTCAACGACGGCGTGCAGATTCCACAACTGGGTCTGGGCGTCTGGCAACTCGATGACGATCAGGCCTACGCGTCGAGCGTGGCCGCCCTCAAGGCCGGCTACCGCCACATCGATACCGCCATGATCTACGGCAACGAGGCCGGCGTCGGCCGCGCCGTGGCCGAAAGCGGACTGGCACGCGACGAAATCTTCATCACCACCAAGCTGTGGAACACCGACCAGGGCTACGACAGCACCCTGCGCGCGTTCGACGCGAGCATGGCCAAGCTGGGCCTGGAGCAGCTCGACCTGTACCTCATCCACTGGGCGCTGCCCAAGAAGGCCGCCTACCGCGACACCTGGAAAGCTTTCGTACGGCTCCAGGAAGAAGGCCGCGTGCGCTCTATCGGCGTGTCCAACTTTCATCCAGAGCACCTGCAGCACATCATTGCCGATACCGGGGTGACGCCGTCGGTCAACCAGATCGAACTGCACCCCGATTTCGCCCAGATCGAGTTGGTCGAATTCTGCAAGGGCCTGAACATCGTGACCGAGTCGTGGAGCCCACTGGGCCAGGGCGGCGCCCTGCTCTCCCAGCCGGTTCTGTCGCAGATCGCCGAGAAGCATGGCAAGAGCGCCGCCCAGGTGATCCTGCGCTGGCATGTCCAGAACCAGCACGTGGTCATTCCGCGCTCGAGCAACCCGGAGCGCATCGCGCAGAACCTCGACGTGTTCGATTTCGTGCTCGACGAGCAGGACATGCAGGCTATCGCCCACATCCCGCAGACCGGGCGGCTTGGCCCCAACCCCGACACCTTCGACATGGGCGCGTGACTCGGGCGCTCGACAGACACACCCCGCAACACCTGTTAAACTGATCGTCTCCCAAAACAACGCTAGACACACCCCACGGCTGCCAAGCCGCGGGGTGTTTGTGCTGATAGGTATTGCATGTCCTTGACCGATATACGCCGTAACGTACTGGCTGGCCTGACGTCCTCTTTCGCGCTGGTGCCTGAGTGCATCGCCTTTGCCCTGGTGGCCCAGGTCAACCCATTGATGGGTTTATATGGCGCCTTCATCATTTGTACTCTCACCGCGTTGCTGGGCGGCCGACCGGCGATGATTTCCGGCGCTGCCGGGTCGATGGCCGTGGTCATCGTGGCGCTGGTGGTACAGCACGGCGTGCAGTACCTGTTGGCCACCGTCGTGCTCAGCGGCCTGATCATGGCGATTTTCGGCGTGTTGCGGCTCGGCAAGCTGGTGCGCATGGTGCCTCACCCGGTCATGCTGGGCTTCGTCAACGGGCTGGCGATCGTCATTGCGATGTCGCAGCTCGAACACTTCAAGACCCACGACGGCCAATGGCTGCCGTTCGGTGAGCTGGGCATCATGACCGGGCTGGTGGTGCTGACCATGGCCGTGGTCTACCTGCTGCCGCGGCTGACCAAGGCCGTACCCGGCGCGCTGGTGGCGATCATCGGCGTCAGTCTGCTGGTGCAATGGCTGCACCTGCCCACGCGCACCCTGGCCGACATGGCGACCATCGCCGGCGGCCTGCCCAGCTTCGAGTGGCCCAGCGTCCCGCTGGACCTGGCGACGCTGAAAATCATTGCCCCCTATGCCCTGCTGATGGCCATGGTCGGATTGCTGGAAACCTTGCTGACCTTCAACCTCACCGACGAGATCACCGAGACCCGTGGCCAGCCCAACCGCGAATGCGTGGCGCTGGGCGTGGCCAACATCACTTCGGGCCTGTTCGGCGGCATGGGAGGGTGCGCGATGATCGGGCAGACCGTGATCAACCTGAGTTCCGGGGGCCGCGGGCGGCTGTCCGGGATCGTCAGCGGGGTGATGATCCTGCTGTTCATTCTGTTCCTGTCACCGCTGATCGAGCGCATCCCGCTGGCCGCCCTGGCCGGGGTGATGTTCGTGGTCGCGCAGCAGACCTTTGCCTGGGGTTCGGTGAGGGTGCTGGGCAAGGTGCCCGCCAACGATGCCGTGGTGATCATTGCGGTGACCATCATCACCGTGTTCACAGACCTGGCCACTGCCGTGCTGTGCGGCATCCTGATCGCGGCGCTGGCCTTCGCCTGGCAGCACTCGCGCGACATGCGCAGCGATGTCCACGACAGCGACGAGGCACGCGTCTACACCCCGCACGGCACATTGTTCTTCGCCTCGACCACGCATTTCCAGGCACTGTTCGATCCGCAGAACGACCCGGACCAGGTCTACATCGACTGTCGTCATCTGCACCTGGTGGATCATTCGGCCATCGCCACCATGGAGAATCTCGCCGCCCGCTACAGCAAGTTCGGCAAGCAGCTCCAGCTGCGCCAGCTGTCCTCGCGCAACCAGCGCCTGCTGGAAAAGGCTCACGCCGCCGTGACCATCGGCTGAGTTCATCTGCACCGCTCAAGCAAGGTACCTCTGTCCGGCTTTCCTACAAGGCTCGATCCTTGAGCCTTGAGAGTCGCCGGGCGAGGATGGGTCCAGTGCCGCTGGTTGCGGCTCCAGACCCGAGGCGAGGTGCCAAGTGCTTGAACAATACGGATCGTGCCATTGCGACGGGTCACCGGCCCCGGGGGACGCGTCATGAACCAGGACACTCTGGTCGCTGGCGCCGCCGCGGCATCGGGCCTGGCACTGGGTGCGTCAGCTTCCTGGCCAGCCTTCGATAACCTGCTGGGCGCGGCACTGGGCGCCTGCCTGGTGATCAGCCGACAACAAGGCGCGAGCTGCACGCGCAAATTGACCAACTTACTGCTATCTGCCGGCGTCGGTCTGCTGTTCGCGCCAATGGTGCACGATCAGGTACCGCAACTTACCGGGGGCATTGCCGCTTTCGGCTGCGCACTGCTGGTGATTCCGCTGAGCGTGAAGTTGCGAGACTGGGTTCGGGGGCTGGACATCGAGGACATTCTGCGGCGTTTCAGAGGTTCCTGAGCCCGTCAGTTCGAGCGCCGCAGGCTGGCAACTTCCCGTTCCAGCTCACGCAGCCGTTTGCGCTCGAGCGCAACCTGGTGAACATGCTCCAGGTCCTGGGCACACAGCCCTTGCAGGGTGGCCAGCACCGCAACCACCGCATCGTCGGCGAGCAGCGTCTGTGGTTCGAGAAGCATGGCACCGCGGCCCAACAGCAACCAGTCGAGGGAAATGCCGTCGGTGCGCGCCAGGTCCATGCACAACGCGTACGGAATGCTGCAGCGAGCGCGCCAGCTGGCCAGGGTTTGCGGGCTGATGCTCAGGGCCTTGGCCAGCGCTGCGTCGTTGGAAGCCGCCAACAGATGCTTGAGCCGATTCAGCACTTCGGTTGTTTCAGAGGTACACACGTTGGGAACTTCCGCTTGACCCACTCAATTTGAGTATATTAATTTATTCGAATTGCATATTAATATTAACCCTAGTTCATAAATCAAGGATATCCAAGATGCAGCCCTACAACTTACATACATCATAACGAAATTTCCTACATGGCGTGGCTACTCAGACTCACTGTATTTAGCCGCCCGTTGTGCAAAGGCAAGACGCAGGTAGCGCCAGCAGTTCACTCAAGGAAGACTTACTTAAAATTTTGTAGTTGATCCCGGTGTCTCAGTGGTACGAGCACGGCGTGGGTCATAAGGTTTGAAGAATGAGCACTTACAAGATGGTTTGCCCTCACTGCAAGAACAGAATGCGCATCCGCACCAGCGAGGGCACCCATGTGTTCCTGCGCGTGGCGTACCTGCAGTGTACGAACGAGATCTGTGGCTGGTCGGTGCGGGCGGAGTTCGAGATGACCCATGAGTTGTCGCCCAGCGGGGTGGCGAACCCTGATATTCATTTGCCCAGCGCGCCCATCGCCCTGCGTCGCGCGGCGAGCAAACCGGCCGAGACGGCTGGCGCCGCCTGACCGTCTGCCTGCGCCGGGCACCCGATCAGGGCGGCCGGCGCCGGTGCAAACTAGCAAACAAGCAACCATCGGCATGCCCGCGTTGCGCGGGCAGCTTTCGGATGTGTATCAGCCTACCGGCGTCAGCACTTTGCGCTCGTCGTGAAAATAACCCTGAATATTGCTCCACACCAGGTCGCCCATGGCCTGGCGTGTCTCGTGAGTGCCGCTGGCCAGGTGTGGCAGCAGGACGACGTTGTGCAGGTCGATGAGCGCCTGGGGCACATTGGGCTCGTCTTCATAGACATCCAGGCCGGCGCCAGCAATCCGACCCTCGCGCAGCGCCTCGATCAGCGCCGGTTGGTCGACCACGCTGCCGCGGGCGATATTGACCAGGAATCCCTTGCTGCCCAACAGGCCGATGCGCTTGGCATCGATCAGGCCTTCGGTGGACTTGCCACCGGGCACCGCCAGCACCAGCACGTCACAGTCGGTGATCATCGCATCCAGGTCGGCGTAGTACTGGTAGGCGACACCGGCCTTAAGTTTGCGATTGTGGTAGAGCACCTGCATGTCGAACGCCGCAGCGCGCCTGGCGATGGACTCGCCGATGTTGCCCAGGCCGACGATGCCGATCTTCTTGCCGCCGATCTTGCTGGCGAGCGGAAACTTGCCTTGGGTCCACTTGCCCGCGCGCACGAAGCGGTCGGCCTCGCTGTAGCGGCGCATCACATCCAGGGTCAGGGCCATGGCCGTATCGGCAACGCAATCATCCAGCACCGCCGGGGTGTTGGTGACCACGATGCCGCGGTCACGGGCGGCATCGACGGCGATCGAATCGTAGCCGACACCGAAGCTGAAGATGGCCTCGAGCTTGGGCAGGCGGGCGATCACTTCGCTGCTGGCGCCCAGGGCACCCGAGGTGACGATCGCCTTGATTCGCTCGCCGTGCTGCGCCAGCCAGGCGTCCTGATCGGGCAGTTCCCAAAAGCGGGTCGCGTCGAAGTGGGTTTCCACGGCCTCCTGCAGGCTGGGCAGCAGCGCGCCAATGATCAAGACGGGAACGTCGCGGGTCGATGGCTGTGTCATGAAACCTCCTGTTTGCATCGTTGAAATTGTTATGGAAGCCAGGCGTGGCGCAACGACGCCACGCAGCCCGTATGATGGACGACCAAGGTCATCGTACAACCTGCTCCAAGGTGATTACAACCACACAGGCCTGCATCGCAGACAGCGGTTGTATGCTGAGCGTAACCCACTAGACTGCACCTACCTGCCGATCAAGAAGCCCCTGATGCCAGACGACGCACAGTATCGACCCGCCCTGAAGTCCGACAGTTCGGCCCAGCGCATGGCTATCCTCTTCGTGGCGCTGGTAGTCGTCTCGCTGATCGTGCTGGATGTATGGCAGACCCTCACCGCGCGCGCGCAGGCCATGCATGTCAGCGAGATCACCACGTCCAACCTGGCCCGCTCGCTGGCCCAGCATGCCGAAGACACCATCAAGCAATCGGACACGGTACTGCTGGGCCTGATCGAGCGCATCCAGGTCGACGGCACGGCGCCTGCCGAAGTGCAGCGTCTGCGCAACCTGATGCAGGGCTGGACGCGCTCGATGGAGCAGTTGCAGGGGCTGTTCATCTATGACAGCCAAGGGCGCTGGGTGGCCAGCTCCAATCTCGCAGATCCGCCAGGCATCAACAACGCCGACCGAGAATACTTCCGCTTTCACCAGGACAATCCCGACCCCGGGGTGCATGTCGGGCCGGTCATTCGCAGTCGTTCCACCAACGCCTTGGTGATTCCTGTCTCCAGGCGCCTGAGCAGTGCCGACGGCAAGTTTGCCGGCGTGGTGCTGGCTACCTTGAAAGTGGAATATTTCAACCAGTTCTACGCCGGCTTCGACCTGGACGAGCGCGGGGTCATCGCCCTGCTGCTCAACGACGGCACCATTTTGCTGCGCCGCCCGTTCGATGAGAACGTGATCGGCAGCAGCATGGCCAAGGGCAGGATCTTCAGCGAGATGTTGCCGCAATCCAGCCATGGCACGCTGATGCAGCGCTCGCTGGTGGACGATGTCGAGCGGATGTACAGCTACCAGGCGCTGCGCAATTACCCGCTGGTGCTGGAAACCGCCGAATCCAAGTCGTCACTGCTGGCCAACTGGTACGAGAACCTGCTGCGTTCGGCAGTCTTCGTGCTGGTGGTCGGGATAGCCCTGGGTCTATGCGCGATGACACTGATCCGGCAGATTCGCCATGGCCTGCGCACCGAGGCGGAACTGCGCAATGCCCACGCCGCGCTGCAGAAGCTGGCGATGCAGGACGGCTTGACTGGCCTGGCCAACCGCCGCCAGCTGGACGCGGCGCTGCCCGACGAGATCGGTCGGGCGCGACGCAACGCCCGCCCACTGGGCGTGATCATGCTCGACATCGACCATTTCAAGCGCTTCAACGACCTGTATGGACATCCCGCAGGGGATGAGTGCATCAAGGCCGTGGGCCAGGCGGTGCTGAGCTGTGTGGGCCGTTCGGGGGACCTGGTGGTGCGCTACGGCGGCGAGGAAATTCTGGTGCTGCTGCCCGAGAGTGACGAGGCCGGTGCCTGGCAGGTCGCCGAAAAGGTGCTGCTGGCGGTGCGCGCGCTGGCGATTGCCCATGCGGGCAGCGACCTGGGAATCGTAACCATCAGCGCCGGTGTTCACGTGTGGCGCAACAGCGACCCGGACGTACGCGCGCAGAGCCTGGTGGAAGCGGCGGATCAGGCGCTTTACCGGGCCAAGAGCTCGGGCCGCAACCGGGTCTATCCGCTGCAGCCGCTGGTGGTCTAGCGCAAGGCCGCTTCAGAGCATCTGCTGGTTGGCGGCCATGGACTCGATGACCATGCTTTTCTGATCTTCGGACAGCGCGTCCCAGATATGCACCTTGGCGTAGAAGCCCAGGCTGCCGAGGATATAGAAGCTCAGCACGGCGATGGTCAGCAGCGTCAACCACGACCAACGGCCACCCTCCTCGGCTTCTTCATAGGTCGAGTAGGCGTTTTCGATGCGCTGATCGCGCATGGAGGCCAGGCTGGTGGTGACGCGTTTGTAGCAATAGGACAGCAACAGCAGAAACAGGCGCAACATGGAAAAAAGGCCTCGGTGGGTGGCGATGTGTGAGCGGCAGCCTGGAAAAAGGCGCGCTGGAAACGCAAAAAGCCCGTCTTGGACGGGCTTTTTTTATGGGTAGCGTGCTGTCGACCGGTCAGGCCCCGACGCTTGGGGTGAATTTTAGGCAGCTGCTTGGGCGCTGTAAACCGCACGGAGGCGCAGATGTATGACAACCAAGCCCGCTCGTCTGCGCAATCGCACGGCCCAGAGCGGTGCGCGGTGGCACTGCGGCACGCTGTCACACCGGCCACGACAGGCCTCCTGTGGGAGCGATCGGTGGCCGCGAACCGGGGGCCGAGGTGCATCAGCCCATCGGCGGCGCCTTTTCGCGGCCGCTGACCGCTCCTACGGGAAACACATCCTTGGCAACCATGGACAACCTCTG